>NZ_JBAIZV010000001.1:0-1126349 GCF_036765095.1 Bacillus sp. 0209A | reverse complement strand
GACTTAACCACATTTTGAATGATGTCATATCTGTTACCTAGTTTTGAGAGAATAAGTTTTTTAAAAAAACACTTGATTTTCTCAAGAATACATAGTATAATATTAAATGTCACTGAAATTGTCTGGTGATGATGGCGAAGAGGTCACACCCGTTCCCATACCGAACACGGAAGTTAAGCTCTTCAGCGCCGATGGTAGTCGGGGGTTTCCCCCTGTGAGAGTAGGCCATCGCCAGGCAGATTTATTCCGCAGTAGCTCAGTGGTAGAGCTATCGGCTGTTAACCGATCGGTCGTAGGTTCGAATCCTACCTGCGGAGCCATCATTGGAGAGCTGTCCGAGTGGTCGAAGGAGCACGATTGGAAATCGTGTAGGCGGTCAACTCCGTCTCAAGGGTTCGAATCCCTTGCTCTCCGCCACTGATACTTATACATAATTATAATTGAAAGTCTGGGCCCGTTGGTCAAGCGGTTAAGACACCGCCCTTTCACGGCGGTAACACGGGTTCGAATCCCGTACGGGTCATTATATGATGGAGGATTAGCTCAGCTGGGAGAGCATCTGCCTTACAAGCAGAGGGTCGGCGGTTCGAGCCCGTCATCCTCCACCATTATCATCGCGGGGTGGAGCAGTTCGGTAGCTCGTCGGGCTCATAACCCGAAGGTCGCAGGTTCAAATCCTGCCCCCGCAACCAAATTATACGAATGAAATAAGGAGTGCCCGAAGGGTGCAACCAAAATAATTCATTTCAATATGGTCCGGTAGTTCAGTTGGTTAGAATGCCTGCCTGTCACGCAGGAGGTCGCGGGTTCGAGTCCCGTCCGGACCGCCATTTAAATAATAAGGCTCGGTAGCTCAGTTGGTAGAGCAACGGACTGAAAATCCGTGTGTCGGCGGTTCGATTCCGTCCCGAGCCACCACTTATGCCGGTGTAGCTCAATTGGTAGAGCAACTGACTTGTAATCAGTAGGTTGGGGGTTCAAGTCCTCTTGCCGGCACTGTTTTTCAAAACTTAATGTGGAGGGGTAGCGAAGTGGCTAAACGCGGCGGACTGTAAATCCGCTCCCTCAGGGTTCGGCAGTTCGAATCTGCCCCCCTCCACCATTTTTATAGGGGCATAGTTTAACGGTAGAACAGAGGTCTCCAAAACCTCCGGTGTGGGTTCGATTCCTACTGCCCCTGCCAAATTTATGACATCTTGAGATTATGGCGGTTGTGGCGAAGTGGTTAACGCACCAGATTGTGGCTCTGGCACTCGTGGGTTCGATTCCCATCAATCGCCCCATATTATCATTGGGCTATAGCCAAGCGGTAAGGCAACGGACTTTGACTCCGTCATGCGTTGGTTCGAATCCAGCTAGCCCAGTCTCACTTTTTTATATCAATTGCATATCATGTATTAAGTCCCTTAAGATGCGGAAGTAGTTCAGTGGTAGAACACCACCTTGCCAAGGTGGGGGTCGCGGGTTCGAATCCCGTCTTCCGCTCCAATTACGGCGGCATAGCCAAGTGGTAAGGCAGAGGTCTGCAAAACCTTTATCCCCGGTTCAAATCCGGGTGTCGCCTTTCTTTTGCCGGGGTGGTGGAATTGGCAGACACACAGGACTTAAAATCCTGCGGTAGGTGACTACCGTGCCGGTTCAAGTCCGGCCCTCGGCACCAATTTTACTTACATGATAAGTCGAATTGGTGTTTTTGTTTTATCATTATAACTAATCATATTAATGATCTACTTGTGTAGATCATTTTTTTATTGCTTTGATTTATCATAAACAGAAGTTCTGATACATGATCATAAAGTTGCTTTACCATTATGTTTAGCCAAGTCTCTTAACACTTTTTTATTATTATCTTTCAAAAAAACTTTTTTGAAATACGTTGACACTTAATAAGATCCATGATATATTTATATTCGTCGGTTAGATACGACGTAAAACTTGCCGGTGTGGCGGAATTGGCAGACGCGCACGACTCAAAATCGTGTTCCTTCTGGAGTGCCGGTTCGACCCCGGCCACCGGTATACTGAAAAACCCGTTTCTTATGTAGAAACGGGTTTTTGTTTTTTAATAATTTATTCAGCGTATTGGTCTATGATCTCTTCTAACACCTCTTCAAGACCTTCTGCATCTTCAAGCTCTGATTGGCTGAAGCGGACACGTACGAGCTGTTCTCCGTCATTATACATCTCTTCCAGCCATCCTCGCAGTCCTCTTGCCCTGCGGTCGACTTCGAAAATGATTTCCAAACCGTCTTCGTCTAAAAGGAAAATGAGCTCTAATTCATCAAGCATCTGACGATAATATCCGGAAGTCGGAACGAACTCAAATTCTTGAACGAATGGAAGACGGCGCTGGAAGTAGGGCGCTTGTTCGCAGTCTGCTTCGTTCAGGCGGAAGCCCAGGTTTTCGATAGCTTCCAGGACATTTTCAATCCAAGGGTGCGCTTCAACGAAAATGCGGTCATGATCGGATTTATCGATACCGCCTTGAATGTCAAGGTCTGTCACCACGGCAACCTCTACTTTCCCTACAGTGATCGGCGTATCTAGAGGCAGAGTGAATGTGAACGGAAATTGATGCCCTTCTCCAGGCTGAATGGCAAATGAACCAGTGACCCGAAAAGAATGGATTGTAGCGTATTTACGGTGCTCTTCATCGTCTTTTACAATGACGTACCGTGTATTAAGCTGTAAGTCAATGTAGCGGATGTCCTGAGCGATTTTTCCGCCTTTGACATGGACAGATCCCCGTACTTCTTCTCCTGGATAATAGGCGTCTCTCTCTAAAATTGTATCTACTTTTGCAGCACCGATTCCGGCACTTGCTGCAAGCTTCTTAAAAAATGACATGTTAGATCTTCCCCTTTTTCTTTTTCTCAACAGATATACGTAAGAAGAAGGGAAAAAGATTCATTTGATTCGTACTTTTTTCCTATTATTCGTCCGTACTAGGGACAGACTAAGAATAATTTAAAGCAAAGGAGCGGAGTTGAAATGAATAAAGAAAGTCTGGTTGCTGATGAATTACATAGAATGTTTTTGGCTGGTGAACTGCAAATCACGGTAGAAGAGGATATAAACAATATTTCCGAAAGGCTTAGAAATGGTGATCTCAGTTTAGACTCATTAAGCGGTGAAGACGCATTTATAAAAGAAACGGTAAACGAGGCTTTACAAAGAGTGGAGCAATAAAAGGAAGAGACGGTGTCCCATAAATGAGACACCGTCTTTTTTTATGACTTTGTTACAGTTCTCTATGAAATGAACAACTGTAACTAATTGTTCATGCAACACTTTCTGAGTTCTGGGTTTGCGAGTTCTGTTACTGCGCAATTTTTATTTTATGCTGGTTTTGGTTGCTGTTAGGTTTGATTCGGGCTATAAATCATCGTTAGGAATTTTATGTTCTAGCTCTTTCTGATAAAAAAATATTTAGCCTTGTGTCATGCTATAATGAATAACAAATTTTGTCGGGGAGTGGGATGATGAAACAGATTATTGCGATGGGAGGGGGCGGTTTTTCGATGGAGCCGGAAAATTTGTCCCTCGATCGATATATCATGAATCAATCGGCACGGAAGACGCCTCGTATTTGTTTTTTGCCGACGGCAAGCGGTGATTCCCAAAACTATGTTCAGCGGTTTTATCATACATTTCAAACACTGGATTGTGTGCCGTCTCATTTATCCTTATTTAAGCCGCCGTCAACAGATTTAACTTCTTTTGTTATGGAAAAGGACGTGATTTATGTTGGCGGGGGGGAATACGCGGAATATGCTTGTGCTATGGAAGGAGTGGGAGCTGGATCTTATTCTCAGAGAGGCGTGGAAGAACGGTGTGGTTCTAGCTGGATTAAGTGCCGGTGCGATCTGCTGGTTTGCAGAAGGGGTGACGGATTCAGCCGGACCGCTGACAAGTATGAAAAGTTTAGGTTTTTTGCAAGGAAGCTTTTGTCCTCATTATGACGGTGAGAAGGATCGGAGACCGATATACCATCAGCTGATATGTAACGAATTCTTGTGCGAGGGCTATGCGGCGGACGATGGAGCGGCTCTTCATTTCATAAATAATCGGCTATTTCAGACAGTGAGTTCAAGACCGGGTGCAAAGGCATATCGGGTAACGAGGGGTGAACATGAAATATTTGAAACCCCGCTGCCGGTTAAATATTTGGGGCGAATTAGCTGAATATTTTATATATTCCTCTTTTTTTTAGGTTGGTTTTATGTTAAGATGAGTCCGAAATCAATAGTTACTGGGGGTGCCCGTTTTCGGGCTGAGAGAGAAGGTAAGCTTCTTAACCCTTTGGACCTGATCTGGTTCGTACCAGCGTGGGGAAGTAGAGAAATTGTTTTTATTATTGTCGTGCTGGGCAATAATAAGTTTCTTTCTGACTTTAACCGGGTTCATTCATTTGAATCCGGTTTTTTGTGCTGGTTATGGGCTTGATTTTGTCCTTTCAAACGAAGAGAGGGGAAGATTAGTGATGCAAAACAATTCAGTGCAGCAAGCCAACATTTCCATTATGTCGAGTTTTTCGGGGAGCAAGAAAGTGTATGTGGAGGGTTCTTCTTCGGACATCCAAGTGCCGATGAGGGAAATCGCATTGAGTCCGACGACAGGGGCGTTCGGCGAAGAGGAAAACGCGCCTGTGCGTGTTTATGATACAAGCGGACCGTATACCGACCCCGATGTGACCATTCATATTCAAGAAGGGCTAAAGCCGCTCCGCCAAAAATGGATCACGGAGCGCAGCGATGTTGAACAATATGAAGGACGAGCTATAAAACCAGAAGATAACGGTTATAAAAAAGTAAATCCAAACGTAAGCTACCCAGGACTAAAGCGGAACCCGCTGCGGGCGAAAGCAGGTCAAAATGTCACACAAATGCATTATGCCAAAAAGGGGATCATTACACCTGAGATGGAGTTTATCGCAATCCGCGAGCATGTGTCTCCCGAATTTGTCAGAGATGAGGTAGCAAGCGGCCGGGCGATCATTCCTTCAAATATTAATCATCCTGAAAGCGAACCGATGATTATCGGCCGGAATTTTCATGTGAAGATTAATGCGAATATCGGGAATTCAGCGGTTACCTCATCTATAGAAGAAGAAGTGGAAAAAATGACGTGGGCCATTCGCTGGGGAGCGGATACGATGATGGATCTTTCTACCGGGAAAGACATTCATACGACGCGTGAATGGATTATCCGCAATTGCCCCGTGCCTGTGGGAACTGTTCCGATTTATCAGGCGCTTGAAAAGGTAAACGGCGTAGCGGAGGATTTAACGTGGGAGATTTACCGTGATACGCTGATCGAGCAGGCAGAGCAGGGGGTGGATTATTTTACGATTCACGCGGGTGTTTTGCTGCGGTATGTGCCGTTAACCGCCAAACGGACAACGGGAATCGTGTCACGCGGGGGAGCGATTATGGCACAGTGGTGTCTGGCTCATCATCAGGAAAGCTTTTTGTATACTCATTTTGAAGAAATCTGTGAAATCATGAAAGCGTATGATATTGCTTTCTCTCTTGGGGACGGGCTTCGCCCCGGATCAATCGCTGATGCCAATGACGAAGCGCAGTTTGCTGAATTGGAGACTCTCGGAGAATTGACGCAAATTGCCTGGAAGCATGATGTTCAGGTGATGATTGAGGGACCAGGGCATGTGCCGATGCATAAAATTAAAGAGAACGTCGATAAACAAATGGACATTTGTAAAGAAGCGCCTTTTTACACCTTGGGACCCCTGACGACAGATATTGCGCCGGGCTATGACCATATTACTTCAGCGATCGGAGCGGCGATGATCGGCTGGTATGGGACAGCCATGCTTTGTTATGTAACGCCGAAGGAGCATTTGGGGCTGCCTAATCGTGATGATGTACGTGAAGGAGTCATTACATATAAAATTGCTGCGCATGCCGCTGACCTTGCCAAAGGGCATCCCGGAGCGCAAATAAGGGATGACGCTTTATCGAAAGCCCGCTTTGAATTCCGCTGGCGAGACCAGTTTCATCTATCTCTTGATCCGGAAAGAGCGCTTGAATACCATGATGAAACCTTGCCGGCAGAAGGAGCGAAAACCGCTCATTTCTGTTCAATGTGCGGTCCGAAGTTTTGCAGCATGAGAATTTCTCAGGATATTCGCGACTATGCGAAGGGCAAAGAGCTTAGTGAATGGGATGCCATCGAAGAGGGGATGAAAGAAAAAGCCGAAGAATTTGTAAATCAAGGCAGCCAGCTTTACAAATAAAAGATTGCCAGTGAACTAATTTCAGCATTTTTGATCGGGGCACCGAAGGCTCTTATCTTTTAGATAAGGGCCTTTTTTTGTATTAATGGGAATAAGATTTTGCCGTTTAAGCTCTGATTTTGAAAACAAACGAGAGGTTATGAAGTGCGATGCCCATGGAGGAAATTGATATGAAGCATACGAAGTGCGTAACTAAATAAAAAACCCGCTAATTGCACAGCGGGTTTTTGCATCTCTTAAGCATCTTTTTTAATCGGCAATCCTAGGCCTTCAGCCACGCGTTTTCCGAATTCAGGATCGGCTTTGCAGAAATGCTCGATTTGGCGAAGTTTGATTTCTTCTTTTTCTACCGGTTTCATGGCGTTTACGATGTTTTCAACAAGGCGGGCACGCTCATCCTCGCTCATTAAACGATAGAGGTCACCGGCTTGTGTGTAGTGATCGTTGTGATCATAGCTTACGCTGTCAGCGATTCCTTTTACCGGATATGCTGCTTGTTTATCCTCAGGTGACTCTTTCGGGCCGCCGAAGCTGTTAGGCTCGTAATATACAGATCCGCCGCCGTTGTTATCAAAGCGCATTTGTCCGTCACGCTGATAATTGTTCACTTCGTTGCGTGCGCGGTTGATTGGCAGCGCTTGATGGTTTGCGCCAACACGGTAGCGGTGTGCATCATGATAAGCAAACAGCCGGCCTTGAAGCATTTTATCAGGAGAAACATCAATACCGGGCACAAGTGTTCCAGGTGAGAATGTAGCTTGTTCTACTTCTGCAAAGTAGTTTTCTGGATTTCTGTCAAGCACCATACGCCCGACTTCGATTAACGGATAGTCTTTTTGAGACCAAACTTTTGTGACATCAAACGGATCGAAGCGATACGTATTTGCATCTTCTAAAGGCATGATTTGCACATATAGTTTCCATGCGGGGAAATCACCGTTTTCTATCGCGTTGAAAAGATCTTCTGTATGATAATCTGGGTTTTCACCGGCAATTTTTGCAGCGGTATTAACATCAAGGTTTTTCACGCCTTGTTCTGTTTTAAAGTGATATTTAATCCATACGCCTTCGCCTTCGGCATTGGTCCATTTGAATGTATGGCTTCCAAAGCCGTGCATGTGGCGAAGTGTCGCAGGAATCCCGCGATCAGACATCAGAATCGACACTTGGTGAAGCGATTCGGGTGAAAGTGACCAGAAATCCCATACAGCTGTAGGGTTTTTCAAGTGTGTTTTTGGATCTCTTTTTTGTGTATGGATGAAATCAGGGAACTTAATCGCATCGCGGATAAAGAATACCGGTGTATTGTTACCGACGATGTCATAGTTTCCTTCTTCAGTATAAAATTTAACGGCAAATCCGCGCGGGTCGCGAACTGTGTCAGCCGAGCCAAGTTCACCGGCAACTGTTGAGAAACGGATGAACAACGGTGTGCGTTTGCCGACTTCAGAAAGGAAAGCGGCTTTCGTGTATTTTGTTACATCGTTTGTTACTTCAAAATATCCGTGAGCGCCTGCTCCTTTGGCGTGAACAACACGCTCAGGAACACGTTCTCTATTGAAATGGGCCAATTTTTCGAGTAAGTGTACATCTTGGATTAAAGTTGGTCCGCGAGAACCGGCAGTCATTGAATTTTGGTTATCTCCAACCGGGGCGCCCCAGCTAGTTGTCAGTTTATTTGAACTCATGTGATCACCTCTTGGAATTTATAAGAACATAATATCATCTCTAAGTAAAAAGTCAATATTATTTTATAATCATTATAAAATAGTTATCTCTATTAAGCGATATCTAGTATTGAAAATGATGATAAACCCCTGTCATAACAGTCTTTAAAACAATGAAAATTTGTGTGGTAATGATTTTTTCTTTTCTATTTGCGAAACAAGCAGAGTAAGTGATAAACAGGCAGACAAAATCTCGCTTAATTAGAGTTGGTTTATGACTGGTATCCTCACTTAGAAAAGTGTTTATTTTGCAGACTTACTTGGCTTTTGCTTCTGCCAATAAGGCGCCGGTTTAAGTAAAACACAGCACTTGAACACATGGTATGATATGTAAAGAAGGGAGCTGATTTTCTGAAAACATTGATAAGCACAACAATCATTTGCCTGATTGCTATGCTGTCAGCATGCGAAGATACAAAACAAATGGAAATCAAAGAGGCGGATATGTCAGATCTCGAAAAAAATAGAATGGATGTTGCAGCCTCACAAACCTTCACTGCCGAGGTCGCAAATATCAGCGATAGCATTTCTGGAGCTGAAATGTATATAGAGCATTATCAAAATGGAAAACTTCTTGAAACCATTGGACCGGTAAGTGCAGATTACTCGGAGGAAAAACCCGATTCATTACAATTTGTTTGCTTTGAGAATGAGGAGGGAGAAGGTAAGAATAAACTGAGCACCGTTCATTTTGGAATTGTGGATAAACAAGGAAATATTGCGGCTGATTCGTCGTTTCGGCGTGATGATAGCGCGGCACAGGGAGTGACTCAGAAGATTTCGTCGGCTGAACCGATTTCTTTCGAAAAACCTGTATTGATCGGCAGCAGTATTAAAGGGACTGACGAACCAATGCACACCTCTGAACACAAAAAAGAGCTCATTAAGCATCAAGATGCGCTACTGTATTATGTGGAATTGCATCATTAGAAACGGGCGGCTTCAGGCCGTCTGTTTTACAAAGCGGTATACTTGCTTTTTTGAATCGTGCGTGATACATTTTAAATCGTAATAATTTCGATTTAAAAAGGAGGCTATGTGACTTGGCTAAAAAATCAAAAGTGGCAAAAGAGTTAAAACGCCAGCAGCTTGTTGAACAATACGCTGATATTAGACGCGAGCTGAAAGAAAAAGGAGATTACGAGGCACTCAGCAAGCTGCCGAGAGATTCGGCACCGGGAAGGCTCCACAATCGCTGCATGGTAACAGGGCGCCCGAGAGGATATATGAGGAAGTTTAAAATGTCCAGAATCGCTTTCAGGGAGCTGGCTCATAAAGGCCAGATTCCCGGTGTGAAAAAAGCGAGCTGGTAAGAAAAAACTCCGGCCGATTACAGCGCGCCGGAGTTTTTTTCGTTTTTCTTGAAAGCGATGACGTAGGATAGGTGCTGGATGATCATGATGATAAACACAATAATAATTGGGAAAAACGGAATATGCGATTGAAAAAGCGGATAAAAAATGAGAAGAACCGCTGCGGCAGGAAGCGAGAAATAGACGGCGATATAAGACGCGCGGCATGCTTTTGCCGTCATCATCTGCTCTCTTTCATCCTGCTCTTCAAATTCATCAGGCAGGAGAAGCTGCTTTCGGGCAGGACGGCTTTTCTTATGCAAGTACATATAAACCGCAGCCGCCGCAATAAACAGAATAAAGGGAGTGAGGTTTAATTCAAACACCATCTCGCCGCTCTTTGTACGGGAAAAGGCCGCTATGCCTTCAGAGGCTTTAAAGTATGCAATCAGCGTCCAGCATGCAAGGCCAAACAAAACTAGTTGAAAAGCTGCTTTTGTTTTCATGCTCATCTTAGTATTCCTCCTCTAACCAAAAGACATCCTCCATTTTCATGGAGAAAGCTTTGCAGATTTTTAGTGCTAACAACAGTGAGGGAACATAGTCGCCTTTTTCGATAGCTGCCACCGTTTGTCTTGTGACGCCGACTGTTTCTCCGAGTTTTTCCTGAGAATAGCCCAAACGCGCCCTCAGCTCTTTCACTTTATTTTTCATCATGACGTCTGTCCCCTTCACAATCTCATTTGATTATATTGTATAGTATATTTAACATTATGTAAATGCAACTTAACAACTTTACAAAAAGAAAACATTTTTTCGACAAAATTTTTATACTCCCTTGACGAAAAATCAATAAACGTGTAATATAAAAAAAGTCAGAGCAATACTGTTACTGACTATCACAAATGCGGGTGTAGTTTAGTGGTAAAACCTCAGCCTTCCAAGCTGATGTCGTGAGTTCGATTCTCATCACCCGCTCCATACATACGTTATTAACGCAGTGTTTCGTTTCTTAGATAAACGAAGTATTGCGTTTTTTTATGTAAAAAAGAACACATTATCTGTGTTCTTTTACGTAAGCCAATGTACTGTATGGGCGCCGCCGTGAATTTGTTCAAACATTTTCGTTAATGATGATAAGAGTTTAACAGCGCTGCTTTTTTTTATGGATGGCGGGAAAAAGATGATTTGCAGCATGTTCTTGGTCTCGTTAGTAACGGGAAAGCGATTGACGCTGTTTTTGAAATCGCCAAATATGCCGTTTTCATCAGAGAAAAGCAGGATGTTTTCTTTTTCTCCCAACGAGATTCGGACTGGCTCATGAAGCTTTCCGGCGTCATAAATCATAATGGGCAGAGAATATTTTAATGCGAAAAAATCGATGGTGTCATGGGCTGAATCCTTGCTTTCCAGGAATTGTTCTTTGGATATCGGGATCAGCATGTCCTCCATTGGAGTTGTTTCTCCCTCAAATGAAGGGGTAAGCTGTTTAAAAAGTTCTCGCCATTCCTTGACGAAGGGTTCATCGGATATTCCGCCGTCCGCATAATCAAAAAACAAGGATTCTTGAAATAGGCGAAGCCTGCCTTTCAGCATTTGCGGAGAGGAACCAACTTCGATATTCTCATAAATCACAGCCGCCGCGTGTAAGCCGGGCGCACGTTCAGTAATAACAGAATCAAGTTTGATATTCACAAGCATTCACTCCAGATACGGGATATCAACCTATTATAAACGCTGTATCGTTTTATCACAAAGAAAGGAGGCTGTGCAAAGCATGAACATTTATCAGCTCAAAGAAGAATTAATTGAATACGCGAAAAGCATTGGCGTGGACAAGATTGGTTTTACGACCGCTGATACTTTTGACAGTTTAAAAGACCGTTTGATTCTTCAAGAATCACTCGGCTACCTCTCCGGCTTTGAAGAGCCGGATATCGAGAAAAGGGTGACGCCGAAGCTGCTTTTGCCGAAAGCGAAATCAATTGTGGCGATTGCTCTCGCATATCCTTCTAGAATGAAGGATGCGCCGAGAAGCACGAGAACTGAGCGCAGGGGCATTTTTTGCAGAGCCTCCTGGGGCAAAGACTATCACGATGTGCTAAGGGAAAAGCTCGATCTGCTGGAGGAATTTCTGAGAAGCAAGCATGAGGATATCAGAACCAAGTCAATGGTCGATACAGGTGAATTATCTGATCGGGCGGTTGCGGAGCGTGCGGGTATCGGATTCAGCGCGAAAAACTGTATGATCACAACGCCTGAGTATGGTTCTTATGTGTATTTAGCGGAAATGATCACAAATATACCTTTTGAACCCGATGTGCCGATTGAAGACATGTGCGGCTCCTGCACGAAATGTCTGGACGCCTGCCCGACGGGAGCACTGGTCAATCCGGGACAGCTGAATGCGCAGCGCTGCATCTCTTTTCTGACCCAGACGAAAGGATTTTTGCCTGATGAATTCCGTACAAAGATCGGAAACCGTCTGTATGGGTGCGATACGTGCCAAACGGTGTGTCCTCTTAATAAAGGGAAGGACTTTCATCTTCATCCGGAAATGGAGCCTGATCCTGAGATTGCTAAGCCGTTATTGAAGCCGCTCTTAACCATCAGCAACCGGGAATTTAAGGAGAAATTCGGACATGTTTCAGGTTCTTGGCGCGGGAAGAAACCGATTCAGAGAAACGCCATTCTCGCCCTTGCCCATTTTAAAGATGCTTCCGCACTGCCTGAATTGACGGAACTGATGCATAAGGACCCGCGTCCTGTTATCAGAGGAACAGCTGCATGGGCGATCGGTAAAATCGGAGACCATGCATACGCGGAAGAGCTTGAAAAAGCGTTGGAAAAAGAGAAGGATGAAGAGGCAAATCAGGAAATTGAAAAAGGAATTGAGTTGCTAAAAGCTTCTGGCATGACTAAACAAGGCCTGTCCTGACATACGTATAGAACAGAAGGCAAAAACACTTGAGATGCATCCAAGTGTTTTTTCTCTATAACAAAGTATGGCGGGTGGGGTGAGCTTGAAGCACATATTAGAACAATTAGCGGAGGAGCGGCTGAGCTATTTGGTGAACGGGCATGCTATGAGACAGGAGTCTGAAGTCGGAGACCTAGAAGTCATGGAGCGAAAGAAGAAGCTTCTGGAAAAGCGTAAAGTTGATATCGTAAAAGCGAAAGCGAAGGCCGTCATCGGTCATGCGCGGATTGAGGATGACGGAACGACCTGCATGATGTATACCATCCATTATGAATACGTGTGTAAGGAGCAGGACGACAGCTTGTATATGGAAGAGCACATAGAGGAGCGGGTGGCTTTCCTTTATGATCACATTTTAATTAGTGATCAGGAAATTGAGAAAAAGCCGGCTGGATTTCATGAAGGGACCAGCATTATTGACTATTCTCAAGAGGAAAGAGAAGCGTTTGGCAGGGCATTTCAATACGATCGTCTCGGTGCTGTGCAATATGCCGAGAAATTTTGGAACAAGCGCAACCCGGCTTATAAAAATTTCAGCGATAACTGCACGAATTTTATTTCTCAGTGTCTTCATGCGGGAGACGCACCGATGCGCGGCCATCCAAACAGAGGGTCAGGCTGGTGGATGAAACAAAGTTCATGGAGCTACAGCTGGACGGTGGCTCATTCTATGAAAATGTTTTTGTCGAATTCAAAGGCCGGCCTGCGTGCGGTGCGGGTGAAATCAGCGGAAGAACTGGTGCCGGGTGATGTGATTTGCTATGACTTTGAAGGAGACGGCCGGTTTAATCATACAACGATTGTCGTGGCGAAGGACAAAGGCAATATGCCGCTTGTTAACGCCCAGTCGTATGACAGCCGGATGAGATTTTGGTCGTATGAGGATTCTACGGCATATACGCCGTCAATACGATATGCCTTTTTTCATATCGTTGATGATACGACAAAAGCATAATTAATGATATAATGATGGGCGGATAAG
Source organism: Bacillus sp. 0209A (assembly GCF_036765095.1). Classification (NCBI taxonomy): domain Bacteria; kingdom Bacillati; phylum Bacillota; class Bacilli; order Caryophanales; family Bacillaceae; genus Bacillus; species Bacillus sp. 0209A. Next base: position 1,113,112 of record NZ_JBAIZV010000001.1, on the reverse strand, counting down.
AAAAACAGAGGTGAACATTGTGGCATTACATGTCGTTTTATATCAACCAGAAATTCCCGCTAACACAGGGAATATTGCACGTACTTGTGCAGCAACCAATACAACGCTCCACCTGATTCGTCCGCTCGGCTTTTCAACAGATGATAAAATGCTGAAGCGTGCCGGGCTCGATTATTGGGAGTTTGTTAACGTTGTCTATCATGATTCGTTGGAAGAATTGTTTGAGGCATATCAAAAAGGCCAGTTTTTCTTTATTACGAAATTCGGTCAGCAGCCTCATACATCATTTGATTACACTGAGCTTGACGAAGATTATTTCTTCGTGTTCGGAAGAGAAACAAGCGGTTTGCCAAAGGATTTAATTCAAAATAATATGGACCGCTGCCTGCGTCTTCCGATGACAGAGCACGTCAGATCATTAAACCTGTCCAATACCGCGGCGATTCTTATTTATGAAGCATTGCGCCAGCAAAATTACCGTGATTTAAAATAGTGAAAAAACCCGCTCATCAATGATGGGCGGGTTTTTTATGTTATTAGGGATGCTTTGTTTTGTATTTGGGCTTAACAACGTAACAGTGTTATGTTACAATGAATCCATCGAAGGAGCTGGACCTATGGAAGAACAATTAATCTCTAAAAAAGAATTACTTGAAAAAACATCGATTTCTTACGGTCAACTGTATCGGTGGAAGCGGAAAAACTTAATTCCTGAGGAATGGTTTATTCGCAAGTCCACATTTACAGGGCAAGAGACGTTTTTTCCGAGAGAGGATATTTTAAAACGCATTTCAATGATTCAAAAGATGAAGGAAAATTTGTCACTGGATGAAATGAGGGAAATGCTGTCGCCGAAAATGAAGGATGTCAGCATGACCGCTGATGATTTGATTCATAAAGGTTTGATTTCAAGGACTGCTCTTGATGTCTTTTCAGAAGGCGGCGAGAATTCGGTTTTTTCTTCACGTGATCTGCTTTCGCTGTATGTGCTTGAAGGGCTGCTGCAGTCCGGAAATGTGAGCTTGGCAGAAGCGAAAATGGCTGCAGGGGTGTTAAAGCAGCATGATACTGAAGAGATCAAGAAACAGACGGAGCTGATTATGCTGCGGAAGCTCGGTGTCACAACTTGTTTTATAGCGGCCGCGGCGGACAGCATTCTATTTGAGTCATCCGTCAAGGTTGTGGAACGGGTAGATTTAGCTAAGGCGTCAGAGGAATTAAAAACAACATATATGCAGGAGGGCCATCAATGGATGTAATGGAAAAGCTGGTGATAAACGGATCAGGAAGTTCAAAGGGAGGAACGTTTCAATCAGTTGAGATTAACGGCAGCGGAACAGTGGCAGGGGACGTAGAGTGTGAGACTTTTTCTTTTAACGGAACTGGAAAAGCTGACGGCAGCGTCAAAGCGAAAGCGGTAACCATCAGCGGTTCAGGTAAGATACATGGAGACGTTGAAGCAGAATCTATTCGGATTAACGGAACAGGTTTAATTGAGGGAGAGGTATCTGCAAAACAATTGAATATCGCTGGATCATCGACATTTGGCGGTACAGTCAAGGCTGATGACATTGTCATTAGCGGAAAAGCAGTCATGGAAGCGGATTGTGAAACGGAAACCTTTCAATCGGAAGGGAAATGCAACATCAGCGGGCTCTTAAATGCTGACCAAGTGATTATAAAGCTTTCTGCCGGGGAAAGTAATGTGCGTGAAATTGGCTGCCGCCATCTTCAAGTGACTGGCAGAAAAGGGATGCTGACCTTGCTCAGACTGTTGCCGCAGCCTGTTTTAACGGCTGAACTGATTGAAGGGGACGTGATTGAGCTGACAAATACAAAGGCGAAAACCGTGCGAGGAAATAAAGTGAAAATCGGACCGAATTGCCAGATTGAAACCGTGGAATACAGCGGGGACTATACTTGTGATCCGAGCGCATCGGTAGAAACATGCACGAAGATGTGAGGAGGATCGTAATGGAGACAACAAAATTGGGAAATTTAAAATTATATGGCGCCGGTCACGCTGCAGGAGGCGCATATCACCATGTCAGCATCAAAGGAGAAGGTGTGGTCGGTGAAGGGCTGTCTGCCGCGGGCTGCCGCATATTCGGAACAGGATGTTTTCTCGGGAAAGCAGAGACTGATCGGCTGCGTGTGTATGGAGAAAGTGAGTTTAAAGGCGATCTGACAGCCGGCAGAATCAATGTATACGGCACAATGAAAGTAAGCGGTTCACTTCAATTTGATCGATTCAATCTGAAAGGTTTGACTGAAATTGGCGGGAATATGACTGGAGAATCGTGCGATGTGAAAGGGAAGCTTAGCGTCAAAGGCGATTGTGAAACAGAAATGTTCCATGTCACAGGCTGCGTTGATGTGTCAGGATTATTGAATGCGGGTGACATTAAGCTTGGATTGAGCCATGATGTAAGCTATGTGCGGGAAATCGGCGGAACAACAATAATAGTGAAAAGACGCGCGAGCTTTTTTAAACGGAAGAATACAAAACTGATTGCCAATGTCATAGAAGGAGATCAGGTTTATTTGGAGAATACCGAGGCGGCAGTTGTCAGGGGAAAAGAAGTGATCATCGGGCCGGGCTGCAGCATCGGAACAATTGAGTACAAAAACAAATACGAATGCGATCATCATTCAAAGGTTAAAGAAAAAATAAAACTGTAAAACACTGTTCTGTTATACAAAAAGGGTGCTCTTATGAGGAGCACCCTTTTTTTATTCTTTCCCCGGCTTGCTTTCGTACCCTGCGGTAAAAATTGATACTAAAAAAGTGACAATGACACCCATCATGATGATTGTATTCACCGTCTCTCCCCCTCTTCAATTTTTCCGTGCTGCCTGAGTCTGGATGATTCTGTTATTTTCTTTATTATGAACGGTCGCGGTCTGCCTTGTCAACGCCCGTGTAAGCATCTTTATTTTAAGAAACCAAAGCATGTATCACGAGATGGCGGCATAGATTGTATCAAAGTACCTTATTTGTATAGCGCATCAAACATGATGGAGGAGGTCCTTATGGATATATTAAAGAAAATTGAACAGTACAGAGAGGAAGAGCAGCGGCTGAAATGGGAAGGAACATTCGCCGATTATTTGGAGATAATTAAAGAAAATCCAATGGTCGCGCAATCTGCTCATTCTCGTGTTTTTAATATGATAAAAGACAGCGGGATAGAGGAGGTCGACGGGCGGAAGAAGTACAGCTTTTTTGACCGTGAGCTGTTCGGGCTTGAGGAATCACTGGAGCGTCTTGTGGAAGAGTATTTTCATCCGGCCGCGAAACGGCTTGATGTCAGAAAGCGGATTCTATTGCTGATGGGGCCTGTGAGCGGCGGTAAATCAACGCTGGTCACGATGCTTAAAAAAGGTCTCGAAGCGTACACGCTGACGGATAATGGTGCCGTATATGCGATTAAAGGCTGCCCGATGCACGAGGACCCTCTACATTTAATCCCCCATCATTTGCGAGATGACTTTTACAGAGAATACGGCATAAGAATAGAAGGAAGTCTTTCTCCTTTAAATGTCATGAGGCTGGAGGAAGAGTACGGAGGAAGAATTGAGGATGTGAAGGTGGAACGCATCTTCTTTTCGGAAGATAAGCGTACAGGAATTGGAACATTCAGTCCGTCAGATCCGAAATCTCAAGATATTGCCGATTTGACGGGGAGTATTGATTTCTCAACCATTGCCGAATACGGTTCAGAATCGGATCCGCGCGCTTATCGGTTTGACGGGGAGCTGAATAAAGCGAACCGCGGGATGATGGAGTTTCAGGAGATGCTGAAATGTGATGAGAAATTTCTCTGGCATTTGCTTTCATTGACACAGGAAGGGAATTTTAAAGCCGGGCGATTTGCGTTAATTTCTGCTGATGAGCTGATCGTGGCTCACACGAATGAAACGGAGTATCGCTCATTTATTTCTAATAAGAAGAATGAAGCCCTGCACTCAAGAATCATTGTGATGCCGGTCCCTTATAATTTGAAAGTGTCTGAGGAAGAGAGAATTTATGAAAAAATGATCGCGGAGAGCGATGTGTCGGATGTTCATATTGCCCCGCATACGTTGAAGGTCGCTGCAATGTTCTCGATTCTCACCCGATTAAAAGAGCCTAAAAGGTCGGATATTGATCTGGTTAAAAAAATGAGACTGTATGATGGAGAAAGCGTGGAAGGATATAATTCTGTCGACGTTGAGGACATGAAAAAAGAATATCATGATGAAGGCATGAGCGGCATTGATCCGCGGTACGTGATCAATCGGATTTCTTCAACGATTATCAGAAAAAATATGGAATCGATTAATTCACTTGATGTTCTACGTTCCTTAAAAGAAGGTCTTGATCAGCATCCTTCGATTTCAAGCGAGGACAGGGAGAGGTTTTTGAATTTTATTTCTGCCGCCCGCAAGGAATATGACGACATTGCGAAAAAGGAAGTTCAAAAAGCGTTTGTGTATTCATATGAAGAATCAGCAAAAACACTTATGGACAATTACCTTGATAACGTAGAGGCTTATTGCAATAAAAACAAGCTGCGTGATCCTTTGACGGGAGAAGAAATGAACCCTGACGAAAAGCTGATGAGATCAATCGAAGAGCAGATCGGCATTTCGGAAAACGCCAAAAAAGCGTTCCGTGAAGAAATCTTAATTCGCATCTCGGCCTATGCGAGAAAAGGAAAGCGGTTTGATTACAATTCTCATGAAAGACTGCGTGAAGCGATTCAGAAAAAGTTGTTTGCTGATCTGAAGGATGTCGTTAAAATTACGACTTCAACCAAAACGCCAGATGAGCAGCAGCTGAAAAAGGTAAATGAAGTCGTGGCCCGTTTAATTGATGAGCACGGCTACAACTCGACGAGCGCCAATGAGCTGCTGAAATATGTCGGCAGCCTGCTGAACAGATAAGCAACGTGACCCGTCCGAATAGGGCGGGTTATTCTGTCTCATTTTCTAAATAGTTTGTCAATTAACCGTGCTTTTGTGCATATGATGAATATAAATCTTTTCGAAGACTTGTTTCATAATCCCGCACAAGCAGGAATACGTATGTATCACGACCACAAATGGTTAAGGAGGGGAATTCATGTCCCAAAATGACAGCGGCCATTTTTTGATTTCTGAGGAAAACTGGTCCCTCCATCGCAAAGGCTTTGATGACCAGCAGCGTCACCAGAAAAAAGTGCAGGAAGCGATTAAAAACAATCTTCCGGACCTCGTGACTGAGGAAAGCATTATTATGTCCAACGGAAAAGATGTCGTGAAGATCCCGATCCGTTCACTGGATGAGTATAAAATTCGTTATAACTATGATAAAAATAAACACGTAGGCCAAGGAGAAGGCGACAGCCAGATTGGAGATGTCGTGGCCCGGGATGGATCAGACAAAAAACAGGGACCCGGAAAAGGGCAGGGCGCCGGTGACCAGGCAGGCGAAGATTATTATGAAGCAGAAGTTTCATTAATGGATTTAGAAGAAGCGCTTTTTAAGGAATTAGAACTCCCGAATCTCCAGCAAAAAGAGCGGGACAATATCATTCATACAGATATTGAGTTTAATGATATCCGTAAGACAGGGTTAACCGGTAATATAGATAAGAAAAGAACAATGATGTCAGCTTTTAAACGAAACGCGATGTCAGGAAAGCCGTCGTTCTATCCGATTTACCCGGAGGACTTGAAGTATAAGACATGGAATGACATAACAAAGCCCCAGTCAAAGGCTGTCGTCTTAGCGATGATGGATACAAGCGGCAGTATGGGTGTTTGGGAAAAATACATGGCCAGAAGCTTCTTTTTCTGGATGACCCGTTTTTTGCGGACGAAATATGAGACTGTAGAAATTGAATTTATTGCCCATCATACAGAAGCGAGAGTCGTTTCGGAAGAGGACTTTTTCTCAAAGGGAGAAAGCGGCGGAACAATCTGTTCTTCCGTATACCGAAAGTCGCTTGAGCTGATTGATGAAAAGTACAATCCCGCCCGCTATAATATTTACCCGTTTCATTTTTCTGACGGTGACAACCTGACATCTGATAACGCGCGCTGTGTGAAATTGGTCAATGATATTATGAAGAAAGCGAATCTTTTCTGCTACGGCGAAGTCAATCAGTACAACAGGCATTCAACGTTAATGTCTGCATACAAAAATGTGAAAGACGATAAATTTAAGTACTATATTTTAAAACAGAAGTCTGACGTTTTTCAGGCTTTGAAGAACTTTTTCAAAAATGAAGAATCTGGCGTGAGCCACCAATTTTCGTAAAGAAAAGCCCATTTAAGGGCTTTTTTTAATTTAATAAAAGTAAGAAAACGGTTGCGGAAAAAATACGAGAAAAAAAGATATTTTTCCTTTGACAAATCTCCTTTCATTTATTAATATTTTATCTTGTGAACTATTATTGAGGATTGAGGTGAAAAGGAGTTGACTGAATCAGAACGTGCTTTGCTCACTTTTGAACAGCTCTTCGATACGTCTCGGGCAATTTATAAAAAACAGAAGAAGATATTGGAGATTGTGCTTGAGCCTTTTGATATTACAGTCCTTCAATACTTGCTGATGTTTAAAATTCATCAAAGCGGGAGCACCCCGTTAAGCAAGCTGGCAATGTCGCTTGATCTTAAGCCTGCTTCTGTGACGCGGATGACGGATATTCTGTATAAGCGCCAATTGATGAATCGATATGACAGTCCTGATGACCGCCGTATCGTTATGATTCAGTTAACCGAAGAGGGGGAAGAACTGCTAGAAAAAGCCGCTGTACATTATGCGAAAATGGGGGCGGGTTTGTACCAAAAGCTTGATACATCCCAGCTTCAATATTTGCGTAAGCTTGCCGGAAGCTTAACGAAGATTGCTGAAGGCTGTTCAGAAAAGCGGTAATGAAAAACTTCTCACATATTTTCACCACCATTCCGCAAAATGATAGAGGATGAAACGAAAGGAGAAAACAAAATGAACAGAGGACGTTTAATTCTGACCAACATTATCGGTTTGATTGTTGTTCTTGCAATTATAGGCGGAGGTGCTTATTACTATTATCAAAGCACTAACTTTATCAAAACAGACGAAGCGAAAGTAGCCGGCGATATGGCTGCTATTACAGCTCCAGCAGCAGGCAAAGTATCTGACTGGGATCTTGAAGAAGGAAAAACAGTCAAAAAAGGCGACACAGTTGCAAAAATCAAAGGTGAACAATCTGTTGACGTAAAATCCATCATGGATGGAACAATTGTGAAAAACGAAGTGAAAAACGGACAAACTGTACAAGCTGGCACAACAATTGCCCAAACCATTGACATGGATCACCTGTACATCACTGCGAATATTAAAGAAACAGATATTGCGGATGTTGAAGTAGGCAATAGTGTAGACGTTGTCGTTGATGGAGAACCTAACACAACATTTGACGGTACTGTAGAAGAAATCGGTTATGCGACAAATTCAACTTTTGATATGCTTCCATCTGCAAATTCAAGCGGCAACTATACAAAAATAACGCAAAAAGTTCCAGTGAAAATTTCAATCAAAAACCCATCTGATAAGGTGCTTCCTGGTATGAATGCATCTGTTAAAATTTCTGAGTAAAACAGATCAGTCATCAAACCATGAAAGGAGGTTGTCTTAGATGGCTACAGGTAAAGAAAATAAAGCGAAAAGCCCAATGTCATTGCTGATTGTGCTAATGGCGGGTTTATTTCTGGCAATACTGAACCAAACGCTGCTTAACGTCGCAATGCCGCACTTAATGACTGAATTTGGTGTAAGCGCAACGACGATTCAGTGGCTCACAACAGGTTACATGCTTGTTAACGGCGTTTTGATTCCGTTATCAGCCTTCCTTATTACACGATTTGGCCAACGGAGTCTCTTTCTCGTCGCCATGTTCTGTTTTACACTTGGTACGTTAGTCTGCGGTATCGCACCTAACTTCTCCACAATGCTGATCGGCCGTTTGATTCAGGCCGTGGGCGGAGGAATCTTGCAGCCGCTCGTTATGACAACTATTCTATTCATCTTCCCGCCTGAAAGCAGGGGGAAAGGAATGGGGATCTTCGGACTTGCGATGATGTTTGCTCCGGCGGTCGGCCCGACTCTTTCCGGGTGGATTATTGAGCATTACACATGGCGCATCATGTTTTACGGACTTGTGCCGATCGGCGCAATTGTTATTATCGTGGCTTTCTTCATCTTTAAAAATATGGTGGAGCCGCAAAAAATCAAACTCGATACGCTTGGAGCGATTCTTTCCATTGTCGGATTCGCCTCCTTACTATACGGAGTCAGTGAAGCAGGTTCTGACGGCTGGACAGATCCGATTGTCCTGTCTACAGTTATTATCGGTGTCATAGCAATTGTTGCTTTTGTTGTTCAGCAATTGCGTCATGACGATCCGATGCTTGATTTCAGAGTGTTTAAATACGACATTTTCTCACTATCAAGTGTCATTAATATTATTATTACAGTAGCGCTGTACACTGGTATGTTCCTGCTGCCGATTTACCTGCAAAACCTGGTCGGCTTTACGGCACTTCAATCCGGGCTGCTTCTGCTTCCGGGTGCGATCGTCATGCTGATCATGTCACCGATCTCTGGTATTTTGTTTGATAAATTCGGTCCGAGACCGCTCGCGATTATCGGGCTTCTCGTGACAGTGGTCACAACCTATCAATATACACAATTAACGATTGATACATCATATGTACACATCATGCTGATCTACTCAATCCGTGCCTTCGGTATGTCACTCTTAATGATGCCGGTTATGACAGCGGGGATGAACCAGCTTCCTGCCCGTCTGAACAGCCACGGTACGGCGATGAGCAACACGCTTCGCCAAATCAGCGGATCAATCGGTACAAGCTTAATTACGACGATTTATACAAACCGTACGACATTCCATTATTCACAAATTGCAGATAAAACAAGCACGGCGGACCCGAACTTCCTCCATGCGTTCCAAAATGCGGTTTCCAATATAATGGTGAATATGAATGTATCCTACGAAACAGCGAAAACGTATGTTTACTCTCATATTTATAAACATGCAACACTCGATTCAAACGTCATGGGGATTAATGACGCTTTTATGTGGGCAACATTGTTCTGTGTGGCAGGTTTAATTCTAAGTCTGTTCCTGCGTGACGTCAGAAAAGATAAATTGCGGAAAAAGAGAAAAGAGGAGCTTTCATTGCTTCCGGCTCCTAAAGAAGTGAAGGAATCTTAATCTGTACAAGGAGGTTTCCTGAATGAAAATTTATGTAGTGTATGACAGTGAAGGTGAACATACAAAGGCTCTTGCAGAAGCGATTGCTGAAGGCGCGAGGGAAAACGAGGCGGCTGAGGTGCTGATCGATCATGTCGATCAGGCTGATATCCGTAAACTAAAAGAGATGGATGCGATTATTTGGGGGTGCCCTGGGCATTTCGGAACAATCAGCTCCGGTCTCAAAGCTTGGATCGACAGACTTGGCTATTTGTGGGCTGAAGGCGAGCTGATCAACAAAGTCGGCGCTGTTTTCTGCACAACGGCAACAACACACGGCGGCTTGGAAATGACAATGCACAATCTCATCACGCCGATGTTCCACCAAGGCATGATCGTTGTCGGCCTGCCTGGCAACGTGCCTGAAAACGCACTGTACGGCTCTTATTACGGTGCAGGCGTCACCTGTCCGGTTGACAGTGACGAGTTAATGTCTGAGGAAGGTATTCAGCTTGGGCGCGCCTTAGGAAGACGCGTCAGCCAAGTCACAGGAAACCTAACAGCAGGTCAGTAAAGGAGAGGTTGAAATGGCCATTATTATCGCAATTATTGCTGCTGTCATTGTCATTGCGGGTCTTATAACATTTAACGTCCGCAACGCCTCTCTTGGACCTGAGAAGCAAGAAACAACCGAAAGAATCTCCCCTCCAGAAGAGGAAAAAAACGAAGCGCAATACCCTGCTGAAACAAGGGCTGCCGAGCATATGCCAGCCGTTGTGAAAAACGATTCCCCAAAAGAGAAACGTGACGCAATGGGTGATGATATTTACAGGCAGGCGCTGCAAAAGTTTAAGCATTCTGATGAAGATCAGTCAGAAGAAAAGGTCACTGAAGAAAGTGACAAAATGCAGGACAGCAGCTATCGTGATGCGCTGCTCTCCATGAAAAGTAAGAATAAGTAATAAAAAAGGCAAATCCGTTTACTCATAGCGGATTTGCCTTTTTTTCTGTGTGCATGTATGAATTATATTTTTTTATCAAATAAATCCATGGAATATGTTGTATTCAGGTTTGAACTAGTGTACTATGTTACTCATACACCGAAGAGGCTTCCGGGAGGGAAAGACATGGATTCTTTTTTAGGTCTGTTAAAGAAAGATATAAAGCTTTCAAGAATGTGGCTGCTAGTTTGGGTATGCGGAATCATTTTCTTATTGGTGCCAGGTCATATCATAGCTTCTCGCACAAAAGAACCTCTTTTCATTTTTGGTTTCTTTGTTGCAGTTGCTTTTTTTCTGCTTTTCCTATCTCCTGTTTTTGTGTTTTATCACCTTCGCAAAGAAGGGAAATCACAGCTTTGGCTGTATAATCCAAATGGCGGTTTTAGGCTGCTTTCTTCCAAATTGGCAGCAACTTTGCTCTATCAATTTCTGATTCAATTGGCATTAACCGCTTATGGCATATGGATTTATCATATGTTCTCCGTGAAAAACCTGCTGGAGCATCATGTTGATATGACAAGCACAGTCGTTTTGCTGAATGTGTACGGGCTTATTTCCTCGTTATATATGTCAGTAACGATAGTTGTCTTTTGGACTGTTTTTCATTCACTTAAGAATTGGCGCGCAATGCGATGGGCTGCGATGGGGCTGCTGGCCACAGTGTGGTTCTTTCTCGATAAATACCTCATAAGCCCATTATTAGAATCTCAAAAGCACTTCTGGCCTGTAACAGTTTATTGTAATTTTGATTTTCACTTCCGTGACGTTTGGAGATTGGAATTAAAACCGATACATCTACCTGTGCTTGGGTTTCCTATCGCTATTGTCATCACAATCTTGCTGCTTATCGCGGCTTCAAAACTGCTTGATCGTAAAGTAGAGGTGTGAAGATGGACAATCATTTCCAATCCTCGAAACCGATTTATCTGCAGATTGCTGACCAGATCTTCTATCGGCTGGTCAGGAAGGAACTGCTTCCGGGAGACAAGCTTCCTTCTGTAAGAGAAATGGCGATTCAAACCAAGGTAAATCCCAATACAATTCAAAGAACATACAGTGAGATGGAAAGGCTGGGTATTGTGGAGACAAGAAGAGGTCAAGGGACGTTTATTGCGGAGAAAGCAGACATCGTAGATGAGCTGAAAGACAGGCTGACACGAGAAGTGCTGGAAGGCTTTGTGAAGCAAATGACAGAGCTGGGGTTAACGAAAGAAGAAATGGTTGAAGGGATTAAAACATTCACTGAGGGAGGCTGAAATGGAAATCACTTTAGAACGTGTATCAAAAAAATACGGCAGCCACACCGCCGTTCAAGATGTATCGATCTCCTTATCATCCGGACGGATTTATGGTCTGATCGGTCCGAACGGCAGCGGTAAATCAACGACCTTAAAAATGATGGCCGGCCTTCTGTTTCCTACATCAGGGTTGGTAAAAGCGGATGAAAAGCAGGTTACGAGAGATATGGTGCGCCACACGGCTTATCTGACAGAGCTTGATATGTTTTATCCGCATTTTACTGTAAAAGACATGGTGAAGTTCTATCAGTCTCAATTTTCTGATTTTCAAGCAGACCAAGCTTATAAGCTGTTGAATGAGATGCAGCTCGATCCGGAAAAAAAGATCAAAAAGCTGTCAAAAGGAAATCGGGGCAGGCTGAAAATCGTTCTTGCTTTAGCAAGAAGGGCATCCGTCATCTTGCTGGATGAACCCTTTTCCGGGCTTGATCCGATGGTGAGGGATTCCATCGTAAACAGCTTGGTTTCGTACATTGATTTTGAGCAGCAGATTGTCGTGATCGCTACGCACGAGATTGATGAAATAGAAACCTTGCTTGACGAAGTCATCGTGCTTGCGAATGGAGAGAAGGTTGCGCAGCGTGATGTGGAGGACATTCGTGAGCAGGAAGGCATGTCTGTTTTGCAATGGTTTAAATCTAAAATGGAAGTTTACTAGAAAAGAAAGAGGAGGAATATGATGAAGACTGTGTTGGAATTGAAAAATGTGACAAAGAACATCAGAGGGCGAACGATCATTGATCATCTTAGTTTTACAATTCGAGAAGGCGAAGTATTCGGTTTTTTAGGGCCGAACGGAGCGGGGAAAACGACAACTATCAGAATGATGGTAGGATTAATGAAACTGTCAAAAGGTGATGTGCTCATTTGCGGCCAATCGATCACGAAAGAGTATGCCAAGGCGATTAAGCATATTGGGGCGATCGTAGAAAACCCAGAGCTGTATAAATTCTTAAGTGGATATAAAAATCTCCAGCAATATGCAAGGATGGTCAAGGGCGTCACGAAGGAAAAAATTGATGAAGTCATTGAACTAGTCGGTTTAACAGACAGAATCCATGACAAGGTGAAAACATATTCTCTTGGGATGAGACAACGTCTCGGCTTGGCACAATGCCTTCTGCACGATCCGAAAGTGCTGATTTTGGATGAACCGACCAACGGCCTTGATCCGGCGGGAATCAGGGAAATCAGAGATCATTTAAAAAAGCTGACGCGAGAAAGAGGAATGGCTGTCATTGTTTCAAGCCACCTGCTCTCAGAAATGGAACTGATGTGTGATCGAATTGCGATTTTACAAAAAGGGAAGCTTATCGATATTCAAAATGTAAAAGATGAAATCACTGATGAAAAAGATACATATTTCTTCAACGTTGAGCAGCCGAACGAAGCCGCTTCTGTTCTAAAGGAGTATGATGTGGTGGGCAAGACAAACGGTGTAGAAGTCAAATTGTCTAAAGACGAAGTCCCTGCGGCCATTGAATTGCTGGTGATGCAGCAAATCCGGATTTATGAAGTAAAAGTAATGGCGAAATCATTAGAGGACCGTTTCTTAGAAGTAACAGGTGAAGCAAAAGAGGAGGTTCAACATGCTTAATTTGATTTATAATGAATGGGTCAAAATTTTCAGCCGTGCCGGAACATGGGTGATGATCGGGATTCTGGCTTTGACCATGATTGGCTGGGCATTCTTAACAAACCATTTTACGTCCGATGAAGCAAATCCGAAATGGAAACAAACGCTTCAAGCGGAAAATGCCGCATTGAAGAAAGAAATCAAAGAAGATCCTTCACTGAAAGATGGCTATGAAGAAACGATTACAGTCAACAACTATCGTATTGAACATAACATCCCCGATGACACTGGGTATACTGTATGGTCTTATGTAACAGATTCAGCGAATTTTACGATCCTGACCGGTCTATTCACCATTATTATTGCAGCTGGAATTGTCGCGAACGAATTTAATTGGGGAACGATTAAGCTGTTAATGATCCGCCCGCTCAGCCGTTTTCAGATTTTGCTCTCAAAATATATTACAGTTCTCCTGTTTGGGTTCTTATTGCTGTTTATTTTATTTATGGGGTCTGCTTTATTAGGGTTGATCTTCTTCGGGACAGGCGGCGACACTGCTGCGAATGTTCATTTAATTTACAAGGACGGCCATATCTTTGAACAAAATATGATGGGATATTTGGCAAAAACATATCTCTCGGAATCTGTTGCAGCTTTAATGATCGCAACGATGGCATTTATGCTGTCGGCTGTCTTTAGAAACAGCTCGCTGGCAGTAGGTTTTTCCATCTTTTTATTGGTAACGGGTACGACAGCCACTGCATTTATTGCGATGAAGTTTGACTGGGCAAAGTATATTTTATTTGCCAATGTCAGCTTAATGCAATATGTAGAGGGATCACCGTTGGTAGAAGGGATGACGATGACTTTCTCGGTTGTTATGCTGGCAGTTTACTTTGTTGTCTTCCTGTTGCTGGCTTTCGGAATCTTTATGAAACGGGATATTGCGAACTAATGTAAAAAGCTGTTTTGCTTAAGCAAAACAGCTTTTTTATCGAAAAAAACTGCAGGTTTGCGCCTGCAGTTTTTCATATCAATTTATGCTTACGCTTCTTTAGTAACGTTAGCAGCTTGTGGTCCACGGTTGCCTTCAACGATTTCGAAAGAAACTGTTTGGCCTTCTTCTAAAGTTTTGAAGCCTTCGCCTTGAATAGCAGAGAAATGAACGAATACATCGTCTTGACCTTCTACTTCGATGAATCCGAAACCTTTTTCAGAGTTGAACCATTTTACTTTACCTTCTAACATGAAATTTCCTCCTAAAGCGATCATAACGCTTAAATTCACTATTCTTGCTCTTAACAAACTTTCAAGACGAAAACTCTTACAAAACTTTCTTCTTAAAGATAGTTCGAACAAAAATAATTACCTTTACTCTACCAGTAATCTTCAGAAAAAACAACTGCTAAACGAAACTTTTTCGTGAAATACCATATTTATTTTTCAATTTGATATTTATTCACTGAAATTCATCTGCTTTCTCGATACGTGATCATACGTTTGCCTGAGATATCTTCTTTTAGGGAAGAGAATATAATAGGAATTGACAACCCTACTGGATATGAGTAAGGTAAAACGTATCAATATTGCAAATGACAATGTTTATCAACTAAAGAGAGCGTTTGATTTTTATGTATGATATTGCTTGCATGCTCTAATACATAGATAGGAGTATGGTCACAATGAAAAAGTGGCTTATATGCAGTTTTGTTTTTATTCTACTCGTTTCATTCACTGCATGCTCACCGTCGGCAGAACATGAATCGATAAAAATCGGAATTGCTGAGTCTGACGAGGCAATATGGAACTATATTGCTGAAAAGGCAGAAGAGACGGGGTTGGATATTCAACTGATTCTTTTTTCTGATTATGCGGAGTCTGATATCGCGCTTGCAAATAAAGAAATTGATGCCAACGCCTTGCAAACCATTTCATATTTTCAGTCGTTCACTGAAAAATACAAACATAAGCTGGCGCCGCTCGGTACGACATACATAACGCCTATGGGCATTTATTCAAAACGATATGGCCGAATTCAAGATATACCACGAGGAGCTGTTGTTTCCGTTCCGGATAAAGTGTTTGATTTTGGAAGGGCGCTTACGATGCTTCAGGAGGCGGGGTTGCTAACGCTGAAAAACGGATTTAACGGAACAGGTTCAGTCGATATGATCAAAGACAATCCGAGACACCTGAAATTGAAAGCAGTCCGGCAACAGGATGCTGTGAGAGGTGCCGACGTGTTTGTCATGAAACCTTCTGAAGCAAAAAAAGCGGGGTTGAGCCTGGAAAAACATGCTTTAAAGAGCGGCGGGCTCATGTCCAAGGAAGAGATGAATTTGATTGTTGTCAGAGCGGAGGATCAAGATCGGGAAGCACTGCAAACCATTATCGAGCTCTATCAAGCTGATGATACAGCGGCATTTATAGAAAAAAAGTATCGGGGAGACCTTGTCCCGGCTTTTCTGCCTTTGAAACGTCTTTCAGATTGGAAGAATGAATTCGAACATTGAATTCATTCTTTTTTTTCTGAAAAACACACTTTGTTCCGTCCCGCTTCTTTCGCTTTGTACAACATTTGATCGGCAAGAATCGGCAAAGATTCTGGATGCTCTGTATTATTGGGATAATGAGCAGCCCCCAGTGATATCGTAACTGACAGCTCATCGCCGTTTGTTAATGCAATCGGTGTATCACTGACAGCGCGCCTGATCCGTTCCGCGATTTGGGCTGCTTTATCAAGCGTACAGTTTGGCAGGAGCACGGCAAATTCTTCACCGCCAATCCGTGCGGCAGGATCAGAATTTCGGATGCTCTGCTTCAGCCGTGAACCCAGCTCTTTCAGCACCTGATCACCTTCATGATGTCCGTACTGGTCATTGATGGTTTTGAAATGGTCGATATCTATATAAATCAGTGCGAATTGGAAATGCGGGGTATTGGCCGCCTGTTGATACAGGGCTTGTGAGATTTCTTCAAATTTTCTTCGGTTATAAATGCCTGTTAAAAAGTCAAAGTGCGCCTGAAACTTATATTGTTTAAAAAGAAGATGTGCATTTGTTTCATGATCAATGATATATAAACTGAGCATGCCGCCCGCTAATGAGGTGGCCCAAAAATACAAGTGAAGTTCAAAGGAATGTAAATCTATAAGAAAATAAAAGGAAAAGGAAATCATACTGTTTGTGATCATTAAAAGATAGAAAGCATGTTTTAATTGAACCTTTTTTCTTCTGGAAACAATGAGTGACGGGATGGCAGCGATACAAATGATAATAACCGAGTATATTGCAGATGTGTTCATCGTAATCAGCATGCGGCCTGCGGTAATCATAATCAAAGCCGTTGCCGTTGAAACCCATCCTCCATAAAGAGCGGCCATCATAATAGGGATATTTCGAAGATCAATGATTGAATGCTGATAGTTCAATCCGAAAAACATCAGAATAACCCCGAGCAAACCGCAGGCCAGTCCTTTAACAGCTTGGAAGGGCATGCTGTCTTTTTTATGCACTAACCTTTCTTTAAACAGGTGGGTGAAGAGATAATTAAATGTGATTAAAATGGTCAAGTTTACAAACAGTTCTTTCAGCAAATGTTATCACCTTTATATAAGGTACTAAAGATGGAAGAGAAAGAAAAGAACAAAAAAGGGATTATATAAGGTTTTTTTACTGGAATCATAAGCTGGAATAATTCGCACTTGACCTATCGGAATTAGTGTAATATAGTAAAAAAGAAAATTTGAAGGGAGAGTTTACCTGCTTTGGAGACTTTACTAGTCGTATTACACGTATTTATTTTATTGTTACTTATCTTAGGGCTTTTTGCTATGCAGAAAAAACACGTTTCCTTCTCCAAACGTGTATTTACTGCGCTGGGGCTGGGGATTGTATTCGGATTTGCGCTTCAGCTGATTTACGGCCCGACTTCAAATATAGTCATTCAAACAGCCGACTGGTTTAATATTGCCGGGGGCGGATATGTCAAATTGCTTCAAATGGTTGTTATGCCGCTCGTCTTTATTTCAATTCTCGGTGCATTTACAAAGCTGAAGCTGACAAAAAATCTTGGGAAAATCAGCGGTTTAATTATCGGGATTTTAGTTGCAACAACAGCTGTAGCTGCAGCTGTCGGTATTGCGTCCGCGCTCTCTTTTGATTTGCAGGCGATCCAAGTCGACCAAGGAGATACTGAACTTTCACGGGGGCAGGAGCTTGAGCAGAAATCAGAGGATATGGCAGCGAAAACATTGCCGCAGCAGATTGTTGAACTGCTGCCGGGAAACCCGTTTTTAGATTTTACAGGAGCTAGACCGACTTCAACGATCGCTGTCGTGATTTTTGCTGCTTTCCTTGGAATGGCATTCCTCGGCGTAAAACGTAAACAGCCGGAACAGGCAGAAACATTTAAAAAGCTGGTTGATGCCGTTTATGCCATTGTCATGCGTGTCGTCACCCTCATTTTGCGCCTGACGCCTTATGGAGTGTTGGCGATTATGACCAAAACGATCGCGACGAGTGATATTGACAGCATTTTAAAACTAGGTATGTTTGTAATTGCTTCGTATGCCGCGTTAATCGCAATGTTTATCATTCATTTGCTGATGCTGACGCTCAGCGGCTTGAACCCGATCGTTTATTTGAAAAAAGCGCTCCCTGTACTTATATTTGCATTTACATCACGATCCAGCGCGGGTGCTTTGCCACTGAATATTAAAACACAGAGAAGCTTGGGTGTGTCGGAAGGAATCGCTAACTTTGCAGGTTCGTTCGGTCTTTCGATTGGCCAAAATGGATGCGCCGGCATTTATCCTGCGATGCTGGCGATGATGATTGCCCCGACGATCGGCCAGAATCCGTTTGATCCGGTGTTTCTCATCACAGTTATCGCAGTCGTTGCCATCAGCTCCTTCGGTGTTGCCGGAGTTGGCGGCGGAGCGACATT
Organism: Bacillus sp. 0209A; assembly: GCF_036765095.1. NCBI lineage: Bacteria > Bacillati > Bacillota > Bacilli > Caryophanales > Bacillaceae > Bacillus > Bacillus sp. 0209A. The sequence continues at coordinate 1,095,063 of NZ_JBAIZV010000001.1, read as the reverse complement.
CGCGGCGCTTCTTGTTTTATCATCATTAAATATGCCTGTCGCGCTCGCCGGTTTATTAATCTCAATCGAACCGTTAATCGACATGGGGCGTACTGCTTTGAATGTCAGCGGCAGTATGACATCAGGTCTTATTACGAGTAAGATCACAAAGGAAATTGATTCAAATGTATTCAATGATCAATCCAGAGTGATTGAAGCTGAAGAAGCGTAACAGCGTGTAACCCGCTTCGTTTTGATGTTCATTTCAATAAAAGACCCATGAACCCTGTAATGTAAAGGTTTCATGGGTTCTTTTTTATGCTTTTATTCCACTGTGCAAATGTAACTGGGTTCAGAAGGATTTCCTCTTGACCATGATCAATACATTCTTGAAGAGGCTTTCGGCGATATGTTGTGATTTCTAAATTTTGGCCACGAATGAAAGAAAAGCGCCTGACTGTGGTAAATACATGGCCTCATTATTTTTCTTTTAACATTGAATACTTTCGATACGCTTTATAGAAACTGATGGCAAAGAAAGCAAACATAAGGGCGGGAAGCGACCTCAAAAGAGCAAATGGAGTTTCAAATAAAAATGCTTTCCAAAACCATGCACCTTTCATACTCCAAAGACCTTCAGTTAAATATAAACCTGAATCCTTGTAAATCATATAAGAAAAAAACAAACACAGTAAACCGAAACCAGAAGAATAATTTATCAATCTTTTATAATAGTGACACTTTGATTGGCGATCCGAGAAGATTTCATTTTGACCATCATCCTCTTTTTGCCAATATCGTATTCCACTAAGCAAGGAGCCATTTATATACATCCAACCGAAGTCTTCATAGATCCCTTTGTAATCTTTGAACTTTTTCTTTAATAAAATATCTTGATAATCCAGTCGCATCACATATCTCTTGTCAGTTTTTTCGAAAGTGTATATGCCTAATCCACTAATATTGGTACAACGATAACCCTTTTGTAATTGCTCGTTCAGCCATTGCTCCTCTTTTTCAATATCAAAAAACATCTTCATTTTCTTCATTCGATTCACTTCCTTCGTACAGGGATAAAATATGCAATAACCTGTTTTGTTCCATTTTCAAAATGGTGCTTCCTTCAGCAGTGATCATATAAACTTTTCTCCGGCCTGACTCTCCAACAGGTTCAATCCAACCATGCTTATTCAAGTTTTCAATCGCACCGTATAGTGTACCGGCTGCTAACATAACAGTCCCATTACTTATCTTTTCTATTTTCTGCATTACGGCATAGCCATGGAGTGGTTCACGCAGAGCTAATAAAATATAATGCATCGTTTCAGACAACGGTAATAATTTATGTTTCATACCCTCACCCTCTCTTCAGTTCAACTATATAGTTCAACTTAATAACAACATAATACAGTTCAACTGAATAGTCAACACACTTTCAAAAAGCTTGATAATAAGGGGGATTCAATCTAAAAGTCGCTTTCCTTACGTAAGGGAAAGCGACTTTTTGTATGAATTATTTAGCGGGCATATGTATATTTTGATTCAAAGAAAATGAATGAAAATTTAGAATGCGATTGAAGTGACGCAGTTTTTCATCAGAAAACAGGACTTCCAACGTCAAGTGAATATGATATGTTGAGTGTTGAAGCAAGAAACAACATAAAAAGGGAGAGATTATTAATGAAACTCAGAGGGGTTATATTGGCAGTAACAGTGTTAACTAGTGTTCTTGCTTCACCTTTTAGTAACATCAATCAATAAAGATTGCTTTGGCTTCAGTGGCAGCATAAATAAAAAATCCTTCAAACGTTCATTTCACGCAAGAAGGATTTTTTAATGCTAGCAATTGTACTCCAAAACAGGCAGAAAAATAAAAAACAAGAAAAATGAAAAGCAAAATTAACCATTTGAACCATTATGCAATCCATCTTGGATGACACGTTTTTTTAACGGCCAGGTTCTAAATCCTCCAGGATTCCCATCATGGTGTTATCATCCATAACGTTCATTGCGCTTTGGTCAAAATGAACGGGTTCAGCATAATGAGACTGTCTTTTTTTCGCAGCTGACTCGGTTTGACTCGTTTGAGAATGTGTGTGCTGGTGCTGTGTTTTTTGCTGTTCGTCATGCTGATGCTGCCGGCCATTTTGCTGCTGGCTTTGATGTTGTGAACGTTCCTGTTTATCGCCGCCGCCCAATACTTGTTTGACCATGTTTCCTACATTAGAAGCATCAAACATCTTATTATCAGAATTCCGTCTGTTCATTTGTCCTGTGATAAACCCGCTGAATCTTTTGCGGATCTGAGGCGATAACGCAGCAATAAGCATCGTTGAGCCTATCACCAATGCTGCGGGACTGATTCCTCTTCGCTGATTGAACAACATAATCCCTCCTTCTTGGTGTATTCATATTTTCCCCCTCATTAGACAAATTAACCGTTTTATTTCCCGGGAAAGCATTTCCTTCAGATTTACATGCATATTTAAAGCGATTTAGAAAAACCTATAGATAAAGTGATAAAGGAGGAATTCACATGCTTGGAAAAAAACAAGTCCTTGCGTCCATGCTTCTTATCCCTTTGCTTATGACTGGCTGCGGTATGGCCAATCAGGGTGAGGGCAGACGTGATAATGCAGATCCAGAAAACGTTAACTACCGTAATCCGGTGAACGATAACGGCAGAGGAAATATTAACGACGTCAATAACAATCGTGACAATGTCGATAATAATGTAACAGACAATGTTAACGATAACGGCAATAACAATGGTAATGAGAATCAACAATTAGAAGTTGCTGACGATGCTGCTGATAAAATTTCTGATATGAAAGAAGTAGAGCAAGCAAATGTGATCGTTGCAGGAAATCAAGCGTATGTTGCAGTTGTATTGAAAAATGGAAAAGAAGATGTTGGACAGGATCTGAAAAAGAAAATTTCCGAAAAAGTAAAAGATACTGATAAAAACATGGATAATGTTTATGTTTCAGCTAACCCAGACTTTGTAGACCGAATGCAGGGATATGGCGATCGGATTCAAAATGGCGATCCGGTTGCAGGGTTTTTCGATGAATTCAGTGAAACTGTACAGCGTATATTCCCGCAACCTGAATAAGGACGAACAAAGCAGCCGCACAATTTGTGCGGCTTTTTTGGCGTGAATGGCACACCGCAAACTCTTGCTGCATAGAGTGAAAAAAAAGGTACAAGACGGACCGGCTCAGGGAGGGAGACGTTTGCGGGATGGCATAGGAAAGCGTGCGGCATCCGCTCTATTCCTGTGCGGAGTCCTTGTGATGCTGGCTGTAAGCTCGGCCATCGTATCCAGCACGTTGTATATACTGTCTTTGCCAGGGCAGGCATCTGGTATAACGAAAGAACAAGTGACGAAGCACATGAAGAAAGAGTCATTCAAACAGGCCGATATTTATTACACTTCAAAGGAAAAGTCCTTACTGCCGTTGACGAAAGAAACACTTGAATATGCGGTCAATATTAATCAGATTATGATTGGATATTCGAATCAAAAGCCTATTGATATTATTTTTTTTTCTAATGAAAAACTGATGGAGGATTACTCCGGTTTATTGGATGTCGTCGGTTTTTATTCTGAACGGGAGCAGCTGATCGGTTTGTTGCCTGAAGAAAAAAAGAAGCTTTTAGAAGGTGACGAGGTAGCGGTTTATTTGTATCAGAGATTGTTGATTCATGAATATACGCACCATGCGTTTCATCAGAAATTGAAGGAGCTTGAGGCAGATCCTGCTGAGTTTCCGTTATGGTTTCATGAAGGGTTAAGCGAGTGGATCGCGAACTATGAATTGCTCATAGATCCGGTCACGTTTTCTGTCGTGCCCTTTGACCGTTTGCAGACAGATCAAGACTGGCAGGAAGCACGAGTCGAATATGACACTGATGTCTATTTGCAAAGCTTTTATATGATCAATGAGCTGACGGGCAAATACGGGGAAGGCGTTATCTCAAAAATGATAAAGGAAACGGCAAAGAAAGGAGACTTTACAGAAGGGTTTAAATCGGCAACAAAGGAAAGTCTTGATCAATTTGAAAAAGATTTTAAGAAAACATTTGATGAAAACAGTGAGGCATTGGATAGATCCTATCCAATGCCTTTGTTATTAATGAAGTCCTTGTTGGCCCATACCGCCTTGAGTTGGAGGCATTTGTCCTTGTGCCGGAGCAAATGAATTTTTCATTTGTTCCATGTCCTGCGCATCTAGCTGAGGAACTTGGTAATAGCCGTGTTTGTTTTGGTATAGGAAAATTTCGAAAGCCATTTCAACATACTGTTGAATCTGCGCCGACAACACGCGTCTTACGGCTGGATTCGTCATTTCTAGAGAAGCCATCGTTAGCATAGAGGCTTGTGCTTTAACAGTGCAAAGCATTTGTCGGCTGATAATGCTGTCATCAATATCATTCATGGATTGAACAGGTTTTTTAGGCTGTGATGGCTGCATGCCGTAAACAGTCTGATTATCTTCCTTCATCATATAAGTTGCTGTTTTTTGTGAAGGTTCGTTTCCTGTTTTAAAGCATTCAGCAGTTAAGTTATATTGAGACGCAATGAATTGATGTTGTCGATCAAGGATGTTTACTAATTCCTGATCCTTACAAAATTGTTTCAGCATCGTAAACTGGTCAAGGACATTAAGTGTTCCGGAAAGCACCTCGTGCATATCAAACAGTTCATGTCCGCCGTGGTTTTTATGCGGTTTGCCAGGGATGCCTTTGTTCATTTGGGATTGCTGCTGCTGATTTAACTGATCCAAACCGAATTCCTCCTTTTTTTTCAGATCAGCTGTATTTTGTATCAGTCTGCCGCGTTTTATGCAGAAGCCTGAAAGGAATTATATGGTGCCTGTCGAAATGATAAGCTGTAATGTGTTTATTAAGGGAGGAAAAATGATGAGGCGTATTCTGCATATAGTGTTAGTCGCGGCATTGATGTTCTTAAATGTGATGTACACGTGCGAAGCTGTAAAGGCGGCTGAGCCGCAACATCCGATATCGGTTGATATGGCGGTACAGCAAAAAGAAGGACAGGCGCTTGTTGAAGGATATGCTGTCGGCCAGGCTGTTTCTCCGCAGCGGTATAAACTGACAAGCCCTTTTTCAAATGATTATCATGTTGCGCTGGCGGACAGTAAAAACGAGGCATCGCCGGAACACATCCTTCCTGTGCAAATCCCCTCCGACTTTAGGAGCCGATTTGGGCTGCAAACTAATCCGCTGCTTCTTGGAAAAAAGATAACTGTTCAAGGACAGCTTGAAGAATACTTTAACACGACAGGACTTAAGAACGTTCAGTCGATGAACTTAACTGATGACATGAAAACACCGCCGGCTGAACAGCTGGTGACGATAAATGAAGCGCGGGGTCGGCTGAATAAAGAAGTAACAATAAAAGGGATCGTCACTGCTGATCAAAGCGCGGTCGGAGGCGGGAAGCTGTCGACCTTTGTGCAGGATGAAACCGGAGGCATTAACATTTATTCGTCTTCCCCTGAACTATTTCCCGAGTTAAAAGAAGGCATGGATATCACGGTAAAAGGAAAAATCACGACATACCAAGGGCTGACAGAAATCGTTCCAAACTCATCAGGCATCAAAATCAACCAGTCAAACCAATCTCTCCCCGCTCCTATACATTCAACCATCAATGAACTGGTTAATAGCAGTCTGGGTGATCAGTTTGAAGGCCGGCTTGTGACACTAAAAGCGTTTGTTTCCTCAATTCCAAATTCTCCAGCCGGCGGTGGCTATAATGTAACGATGATTGATGGAGATCACCATGCTATGATGCTTCGGGTTATGAATGAAACAGGGGCCATAGGCGAACTTGATGAGGGAAAATGGTATGAATTTACCGGTGTGTTAAGCAGGTACCAATCCCTTCAGCTGCTTCCGCGAAAATCGTCTGACCTGAAGCTGCTCGAAGAACAGCCAGCTCCTCCGTCTGCGGAGGGTGAATATGAAGGTATTGTGGATCGGGTTGTTGACGGTGATACCATTCATCTCAAATCTCCCATACTTGGAACGACAAAAGTCCGGTTTGTGAATGTAGATACACCTGAAACGTATCACACACCAAAAAATGAAGCGGACGAAAATCAATTAAGTTTTGGCAAAAAAGCATCTGACTATCTAAAAACAATTTTGTCTTCAGGAGAGAGGATTACTGTCAAGGTCGGGAGTGAAGCGAAGGACAGTTATGGCAGACTTCTTGGGCAGGTCATAACGGAATCGGGTTCCAATGTAAACCTAGAGCTTGTGAAAAATGGCTATGCTCCGACGTATTTTATTTGGCCGGTAGACAATGAAGAGGATTATCAGCAGTTTCAGGCTGCCGCAGCCGCTGCGAAAAAAGCACAAAAAGGAATATGGAATGAAAACGATCCCCTCATGGAAATGCCTTTTGAATTTAGAGCCAGAGAGCAAGGGAAAGGCCTGACAAGATATGTGGGAGATTCGTCAAATAAAACGTATGTGGAGCCAGCTGAATGGAAACAGGTAGCTGTGGAAAATAGAATTTTCTTCGCCTCTGCAAGTGAAGCGGAAAACGCAGGATATAAAAAAAGGCAAACGGCACCGGAACAACATGTGCCGCTTAGCATTCTCAGTATGAACGATTTGCATGGCAAGATTGATCAGCAGTATGAGCTAGATCTTGATGGAAACGGAACTGCAGACGGCGTCTTTGGGCGCATGGACTATGCCGCCGCATATTTGAAAGAAAAAAAGGCTGAAAAGAAAAACACGCTGATTGTTCACGCTGGAGATATGATCGGAGGCAGCTCTCCAGTTTCATCTCTTCTACAAGATGAGCCAACTGTAGAATTGATGGAGGATATCGGATTTGATGTCGGAACGGTCGGCAATCATGAGTTCGATGAAGGTGCGGATGAACTGCTGAGGATTTTAAACGGCGGAGATCACCCGAAAGGCACAAGCGGATATGATGGACAGAACTTTCCCCTTGTGTGCGCAAATTGTAAGATGAAATCGACTGGAGAGCCCTTTTTGCCGGCATATGACATCATAAATGTGGAGAGCATACCGGTTGCTTTTATCGGGGTTGTCACACAGTCGGCAGCGGGTATGGTCATGCCTGAGGGAATAAAAAACATCGAATTTACCGATGAAGTGACAGCGGTGAATGAGGCGGCCGAAGAGCTGAAGAAAAAAGGCGTGAAGGCCATCGCGGTTCTCGCACATATGTCAGCTGAACAAAATGGCACTGCAATTACAGGTGAATCAGCAGATTTAGCAAACAAAACAGATGCTGAAATAGATGTGATTTTTGCAGCGCATAATCACAAGATTGTTAACGGCGAAGTGAACGGAAAACTGATCGTTCAGGCTTTTGAATATGGAAAAGCGATAGGTGTTGTTGATGTAGAGATCGATAAAACGACAAAAGACATTGTGAAAAAGTCGGCGGAAATCGAATATGTCGATCAGAGTAAAATAGAACCGGATCCAAGCGCCTCAGCTATTTTAAATAAATATCAAACACTAGCCGAACCGATTATCAGTGAGGTTGTCGGTGAAGCGGCTATTGACATGGAAGGCGGTTATTCGAATGACGGGGACACGCCTCTTGGAAATTTGATTGCGGATGGCATGAGAGCGGCCATGAAAACGGATTTTGCCCTTATGAATGGCGGCGGAATACGGGAAGCGCTGAAGAAGGGCCCCATTACGTGGGGAGATCTTTACAATATTCAGCCTTTCGGTAATGTGTTAACGAAGCTTGAGATTAAGGGAAAAGATTTAAGAAAAATTATCAATGCGCAAATCTCGCCGGTTTTTGGGCCTGACTACAGCATCAGCGGGTTTACGTATACGTGGGATAAAGAAACCGGAAAAGCTGTCGAGATGAAAATGGCAGATGGCGCCGAGATTCAGCCTGATGCGACATACACACTGACCGTTAATAATTTTATGGCGACGGCGACAGGGACCAAATATCAGCCAATCGGATCGCTTGGGAAAAATCCGGTGACAGGGCCCGAGGATTTGGACGCGACAGTTGAGTACGTGAAGAGCTTTGATAAACCGATTGCGTATACAAAAGAGGGAAGAATTAAGCTTGCTGAAGCCAGTGACATTGAAGATCCTGTAACAGAAGACCCGGGAAATGGACCGGGGACGAATCAGCCGGTTAAAGACGTCCCAGAGCCTGGTGAGGATCATACTGATATAAAAGAGACTCCGGGTACTGTACCGTTTCATCAGCTTCCGCCTTCAGCCAGTTTGAGAATCGACGAAATACCGAAAAAAACCGCTGATACTGCGGGCGGTATCAGCACATTGCCAGTGCCAAACGGGATTGCCGAAAGCGGGTCTGATCATCAGCTTCCGGATACATCAGCGGGCTACTATAACTTTATCGTGATCGGTGCGGCGGCGGCACTGTCCGGAACTTATCTATATGTCAGAAGAAAAAGGAGCGCCTCCAGAACGTGAAAAAGGTTATTCCACTCGTCATCATTGCGGCCGGCCTAGTGATCGCAGGCTATGGTGGCCTTAAATTGATCGATACCCATATGAAGACCGAACAGACATTAAAAGAAGCGAAACTGGCGTCTGAAAAGCCGCGGGTAGCTTCGCGCGAGAAAAAAAGCGCTGTTCAAGCAGAGAACAAAGCATCATTTAAGCCTGAGACCGGACAAGCGAGCGGCATTTTGGAAATACCCAAAATTAAGGCGGAGCTTCCGATCGTGGAGGGCACCGATGCAGATGATTTAGAAAAAGGTGTCGGGCATTACAAGGATAGCTATTATCCTGATGAAAACGGGCAAATTGTACTGTCGGGACATCGTGATACCGTGTTTCGCCGGACGGGAGAGCTGGAAAAGGGGGACAGGCTTCGTATTTTCCTGTCATATGGCGATTTCACGTATGAAATAGTAAAAACAAAAATAGTCGATAAAGATGACACATCCATTATTACACTCCAGCATGAAAAAGAGGAACTCATTCTGACGACCTGCTATCCGTTTTCATATATCGGCAATGCCCCGAAACGCTATATCATATATGGAAAACGGATTACTTAAAAGCCGCGGGCGATGCCTGCGGCTTTTCTTCAGGAAAAATAAGAGTGGCAAAGGTTTTCTATATCAGCTGGGAAAGGCGCCTCGGCAACAATCAGCTCGCCTGTTATCGGATGAACCGCTTGTACCTTTCTGGCATGCAGCGCCTGTCTGTTTAGCAGCGTGCTTCCGCCTCCGTAAAGCGCATCTCCTGCCAGTGGATGGCCGGTGCTCGCCATATGAACACGAATTTGGTGTGTCCTGCCTGTTTCCAGCTCTAACTCAACGAGTGACAGCCGCTCCTTCGCATTGGCGGCAATCACCTTGAAATGAGTGACGGCTGCTTGCCCGCCTGGTGAAACCCGGCGTCTTGTCGGGTGTGATCTGTCTCTGCCGATCGGTGAATCAATTGTCCCTTTTTTTGTCTTTAGCTTTCCTTCAGCGATGGCGGTATACGTGCGTTTCAGCGTCTTTTTCTCTAACTGCTGATCCAAAATGGCGTGTGCCAAACGATGTTTGGCAAAAACGATGGCACCAGATGTATCCTGGTCAAGGCGGTGGACATGCCGCACCTTGCATGTTTCGCCATTCACCTGATAATGGTATGCGATCAAGTTAGCCAAAGTGCCGGTTTGGCCATCCTCATTCGGATGTGTCGCTATGCCCGCAGGTTTATTCACGATGAGCATGTGATTGTCCTCAAATAAAATATCAAGTTCTCCATATTCTGGAATGACGGAAGATTCTTCATTTTCCTGAAGATCAATGAACAGGCGGTCTCCCTTTTTTACGGTTATATTGTGTAAGACGGATTCGTGATTGACCTTTATCCGATGATGGGACACCCAGTCTTGAAGCACGGGTTTAGAGGCTTTGAGCGCTGTTTTCAGTACAGAAAACAGCCATTGGCCATCCTGTTTTTCATTGATGAGGAGCTCAAGCCCTCTGCCTTTTTGTTTCATGTCAAATGGCTCCTTTTCGAAGCGGAAGGCCGCGTTTCTCATAGGAAACACTTACCTTAGCATTCGGGTTTTTTTCTGTGCTATTCTTGATTAAGAGTTAGGATATTCGATGGCAAGAAAGGTGATTGACGTGAGAATTGTGAACGCAGCAACTGAAGAACAGGAGAGCTTTATCAAGGAGCTGTCAATGGAGCTTTTCCATGATGTATTTCCTCTTTATTTCTCCGAACTGGACATTCAGCGCTTTAAAAAGAAAGGCGTTCTGTCTTTAAATAACCATGATTACCAAGGAACATTAAAAGAAGCATTTCAAATTATGGCTTGTCTGCAAATGATACATATTATTCTGACAAAGCCTTCACCGCATGCTGATATAAGTAATCAGGCGATTTTTGAGAAAAACAGCAAGATGCTGAATGATTTTGGGATATATTTTCCGTTTGCTTTTTCTGACTTTCAAACGAAGACAAATAAAGACTTTTCCGGTCACAGAAGGCTGATATAATCCGGCGGCAGGAGCTTTTCCGTTTTCAGAAAAGCTCTTTTTTGCATCAAAGAAATCATATCATAAAACCTTTCCTCTAACTCCCTTTTTAATCAGCGCGTGTCTGAACATACTAATGGGTGAAAGGGGTGCTGACAATGAGTTCAGTTAAAAATACAATGACAACGCAGGTGGCAACCGTTTCTCCGAATCAAACGATTCAGGAAGCGGCTTCTCTCATGAACCAGTATAACGTCGGGGCGATTCCTGTTGTAGATCAAGGTGTTTTAAAAGGAATGCTGACTGACCGCGACATTGCATTAAGAACTACAGCTCACGGCCGAGATGGCCAGACACCCGTTTCAGAAGTGATGTCAACAGACCTCATATCAGGTCATCCTAATATGAGCCTGGAAGACGCGTCGCAGCTGATGGCCCAGCACCAAATCCGCCGCCTTCCTATTGTAGATCAAAACAATCTAGTCGGGATCGTTGCGCTTGGAGACCTGGCAGTCAATCAGATGTCGAACGAGTCTGCGGGAGTAGCGCTGACAAACATTTCTCATCAAAACATTCATTAATAAGAAAGAGCTTGCGGTGTGCAGGCTCTTTCTTCACATAAACCTTACTTTTTGAAAGCAGGCATGTTTCGGGGTATAGTGAGTGTATACATATGTCTCAATTTGGGCTAAAGGAGTTGTAAGCAGTGATTAAAGCGTTAATTTTTGATTTTGACGGGCTTATTCTCGATACAGAAACACACGAATATGAAGTCCTTCAGGAAATATTTGAGGAACATGGCTCGGTCCTTCCGCTATCCGTCTGGGGAAAGGTCATCGGAACAGCCGCGGGATTTCAGCCTTTTAAATATTTAGAAGAGCAGATCGGCCAAAAGCTGAACCATGAAGAGCTGACAAAACTGAGAAGAGAGCGGTTTACGAAACGCATGGAAACAGAAAAAGCGAGACCGGGTGTCGAAGCGTATTTGAATGCGGCAAAGGATTTAGGCTTAAAAGTAGGCCTTGCCTCCAGCTCTGACTATAAATGGGTGTCCGGCCATTTGAAGCAAATCGGCCTGTTTGATGATTTTGAGGTCATTCAAACGGCGGATGATGTGGAAGAGGTGAAGCCGAATCCCGAGCTGTATGTATTGGCGGCAAAGAACCTTGGGGTATCGCCATCTGAATGTCTGGCGTTCGAGGATTCTGTCAATGGTTCGATTGCTGCGAAAAGGGCGGGGATGAAGTGTGTCATTGTCCCGAATAAAGTGACTGGTACCTTGATGTTTGAAGACTATGATCACAGGCTTGAATCAATGGCGGAGATGGAGCTCGCCCTATTGCTTGATCAACTGAACGCACAACACTAAAAAGGAGCGAGTAGATTGTCTGAGAAATTAGATTTGAGCCGTTTTGAAAAGAAAATGGCCATTCGCAATATCGAAGAGAAAGATATCGACAAGATTATTGATCTTCAAAAGGACTGTTTTCCGGGGATGGACCCTTGGAAGCGGGAGCATTTAATCAGCCACTTGGAGCATTTTCCCGAAGGGCAGTTTTGTGCAGAATTCGAAGGTGAAATAATCGGTTCGTGCTCAAGCCTCCTGATTAATTTTGATGAATATGATGACCGCCATACGTGGCAGGACATTACAGATGACGGTTATATCACCAATCATAATCCTGATGGCTTGAATATGTACGGCATTGAGGTCATGGTTCATCCGGAATACAGAAGAATGAAGATCGGCCATCGTTTGTATGAGGCGAGAAAGGACTTGGCCAGACGTTTAAATCTGAAAAGCATTATCATAGGCGGACGGATTCCGAACTTTCACAAATATGCAGATGAAATGACGGCGAGAGAGTATGTTGAGCAGGTGACACGCCACCAAATTTACGATCCGGTCCTATCTTTTCAGCTGATGAATGGTTTTACCCTTATGCGGATTAACCCGAATTATCTCCCGGACGATACAGCTTCGATCAAGTATGCGACGTTGATGGAATGGAATAATGTCGATTATCTTCCTCAGCAGACAAAACGCTATTATAAATCGGCGTTTCCTGTGAGAATTTGTGTTATCCAATACGAAATGAAGAAAATTTATTCCTTTGAGGAATTTGCCAATCAAGTAGAATACTATGTCGATGTCGCTTCAGATGCGCGATCTGATTTTGCTGTGTTTCCGGAAATTTTTACAACCCAGCTGATGTCTTTCCTTGAGGAACGGTCACCGAGCTTGGCGGTTCAGAGAATTACCGAGTATACAGAAGATTACATCAGCTTATTTACTGATTTGGCTGTGAAGTATAATGTCAACATCATCGGCGGGTCGCATTTTGTCGAAGAGGAAGACAAGATTTACAATATCGCTTACTTGTTCAGACGGGACGGAACGATCGAGAAGCAATACAAACTTCATATTACGCCGAATGAACGCAAATGGTGGGGAATCAGCGCAGGAGACCAGGTTCGCGTGTTTGATACGGACTGCGGAAAAATCGCGATTCAGATCTGTTATGACATAGAATTTCCTGAGCTCGCCCGGATTGCGGCGGATAAAGGCGCAAAAATCATTTTTACGCCATTTTGTACAGAAGACCGCCAAGGATACTTGCGTGTCAGATACTGTTCGCAGGCAAGAGCGGTTGAAAATCAAATTTATACGGTCATCTCCGGGACGGTTGGAAACCTTCCGCAAACGGAAAATATGGATATCCAATACGCTCAGTCAGGCATCTTCGCACCATCCGATTTTGAATTCGCCAGAGACGGCATTGTCGGTGAAACAAATCCGAATATCGAAATGGTCGTCATCGGTGATGTTGATCTTGAAATTCTCAGAAGACAGCGCCAAAACGGTACGGTGCGCCAGCTAAAAGACAGACGGCGTGATATTTATCATATTCAATATAAAAAATAATCCCAAAACCCGCCTGAATTGGCGGGTTTTTTATCATAAGCGGAATTGAAACGGTTACGCGCTTGCTTTAAAATCTGTTACATTTTGAGGTTTCTACCCGACCGACTCAGGGTTATCCCATTTTAGTTAGAATATAGCTTTAATAGTTCTTGCACTGAAAAACGATTTGTATTGTTCACCTCAACAAAATATGTTAACTGCCATTTTTGTGTTTCGATAGCTTGTTTACTAGTGGGGGTTTCCCATCTAGGGTAAACTCTAATTGCCATTTTTCCTTTTGTAGTGGCTGTTTTAAGGATATTTTGTTTTACAAGAACTTCTTTTGGAAAAACGAATTGTCCAAAATTATTATTACTAGTAAACGTATTGATAACCAATAAATCAGTAGCCTTTTCATATGAAAAAGCTTGGTTTTTATTATCTTTATCTTTTTCCCAAAAAGTAACAAATTGACCTATCTTGTTAGATGTTATTTTTGCGACTCTAAATCTAACTGATTTTGAATGTAGTTGAAACACACCAGCCCCATAATCTGAATTTTGAGCTTCTTCTCGAATAGCAGTTATAGTTAAGTGATTTGGTTCATAAAACAATTTATTTACATATGTTAATGCCTTGTAAAATTCATTCACTGTTTTGTACTCCTTATTTTTGATACTACGTAATACAATGTTTTCTAGAATAGAATAGTCTAGTCATAAAATATCGTCAAAAACGTTCTTGTTTTATCACGTTTCTTATTCTAGTTATTCTGCTCCGTTAGTTAAATAAGAACTTAATAGCGAATTTTGATAAACGTAAATTGTAATATGTTTCTTTCAACACAAAAACAAATGAAGTCAAAAGAAGCTCTTTGATGTTATGTTTTGTACTTTTATTACTGCCTATCTACAGATACCATTATCAAGGTATTTAGTGCCACACCTTTAAAACGGTTGATCCAATGTTTTAGACGTGAGTGCAGTCCATTAACATTTGAATAAGTACAAACCTTTAATAACGTCTTACCATCATTAAATTTAATACGGTAATGTTCTATCACTTTTTCCTTTGCATAGTTTTATAGGCTCTCCAAGCATCTGTAACAAGAACACCTTGCCTGTTTTGCTTTGGATGCTGCATCCTCTTTCTTCTTGAGATAGAGGGTGTTTTATTCATTCCGCGGTTTATTGACTCGAACCCCGTCTGGCTTTATATTGAAGGCAGGGAAATCATCACCAAGACATCACATAAGAGAAGGTCTGTTTCAATTGAATTGGCACTTTAGTGAACGCTAATGAAATGGAGATGATGGGGATGGAAAACATTCAGCAACATCAGGGATTAAAGCAAAAAGATGAGCAATTTGTGTGGCATGCCATGAAGGGAGCGCATCAAGCGGACAGCCTGATTGCCCAAAAGGCCGAGGGGGCTTGGGTGACCGATATAGACGGACGCCGTTATTTGGACGCGATGTCAGGATTGTGGTGCGTCAATATAGGTTACGGCAGAACGGAGCTTGCTGAGGCTGCCTATGAGCAATTAAAGGAGCTTCCATATTACCCGTTAACGCAAAGTCACGCACCGGCAATTCAACTGGCGGAAAAGCTGAATGAATGGCTCGGCGGCGATTATGTCATCTTTTTTTCCAACAGCGGATCGGAAGCAAACGAAACTGCTTTTAAAATCGCCCGCCAGTACCATCTGCAAAACGGCGGCCACAGCCGTTATAAATTCATCTCGAGATACAGGGCATACCACGGCAATACATTGGGAGCGCTTTCGGCTACCGGGCAGGCGCAGCGGAAATATAAATACGAGCCTTTAAGCCAGGGGTTCCTGCATGCAGCCCCGCCAGATGTATACCGGAACCCGGAGGATGCCGACACGCTTGAAAGCGCAAATGAAATTGACCGCATCATGACATGGGAATTAAGCGAAACGATTGCCGGGGTCATCATGGAGCCTATCATAACAGGCGGGGGCATCCTAATGCCGCCGGACGGATATATGAAGAAGGTGGAGGATATTTGCCGCCGCCATGGCGCTCTTTTGATTTGCGATGAAGTCATTTGCGGGTTTGGACGGACAGGCGAGCCTTTCGGATTTATGCACTACGGCGTGAAGCCTGATATCATTACGATGGCAAAGGGAATCACAAGCGCGTATCTGCCATTGTCAGCGACTGCTGTTAAACGGGATATTTTCGAAGCGTATCAGGGGGAAGCGCCTTACGACCGTTTCCGTCACGTGAACACGTTCGGCGGAAGCCCGGCTGCCTGTGCAGTGGCGTTGAAAAACCTGCAAATTATGGAGGACGAACAGCTGACTCAGCGATCCCGCGACCTTGGGGCAAAGCTTTTGGGTGAGCTTCAGGTTTTGCGAGAACACCCGGCAGTCGGAGATGTAAGAGGAAAAGGGCTGCTGATCGGAATCGAGCTCGTCAAAGACCAATTGACAAAAGAGCCGGCAGATGCCGACAAAGTAAACCAAGTGGTTGCAGCGTGCAAAGAAAAAGGGCTGATCATCGGCAAAAACGGGGATACAGTCGCCGGCTACAACAACGTCATCCAGCTCGCGCCGCCATTTTGCCTGACAGAAGAGGACCTTTCCTTTATCGTGAAAACGGTGAAAGAAAGCTTTCAAACGATGTAATATAAAAGTGATTTATTAAAGGAGCACATGATGAGTTTTCACAATCAGCCGATTTTACCGGCTATACGAAATATGAAACAATTTGATGAGTTTTTG
Organism: Bacillus sp. 0209A; assembly: GCF_036765095.1. Taxonomy (NCBI): domain Bacteria; kingdom Bacillati; phylum Bacillota; class Bacilli; order Caryophanales; family Bacillaceae; genus Bacillus; species Bacillus sp. 0209A. The sequence goes on along the minus strand of NZ_JBAIZV010000001.1, from coordinate 1,078,923 downwards.
AACAGTTCATTTTCCTACGGTGTTATTCTTGATATTCATCTCGGCCAGCTGAAAGGCGTGATCAGAGAAGCGCAAAAGCACGGAAAGAACATGATGGTGCACGTCGATCTCATTCAAGGGATCAAGCATGACGAATACGGAGCAGAGTTTATTTGCCAGGACATCAAGCCTGCCGGGATTATTTCAACAAGGTCAAGCGTGATTGCCAAAGCGAAGCAGAAGAAAATTTATGCGATTCAGCGCCTCTTTCTGCTTGATACAAGCGCGATGGAGAAAAGCATGGAGTTTGTCGGCAAGCATAAACCTGACTTCATTGAAGTGCTGCCAGGCATCGTTCCGTCACTCATTCAAGAAATAAAAGAGAAAACGGGGATTCCTATCTTTGCCGGCGGTTTCATCCGTACGGAAGAGGATGTGGAACGGGCCTTGAAAGCGGGGGCTGTGGCCGTCACAACATCAAACACCAAATTATGGAAGAAATATGAAAACTTTTTGACAGAAAGTGATTGACACCGCTTACATCAACTGATACAATTGCACTAGGTTAATACATTGTGATGGAGAACTCGGAGACCACAGCAGCTCTTTACGGTACATGTCTATGCACCAGTAAAGCGGTTTGTTGTGGTTTTTTTATTCTCTTCTTCTCTATCATACTGTTAATCGTGACTTTAGGAGGAATGTGCTATGACAGCATTTTGGGGAGAAGTCATCGGTACGATGCTGCTGATCATTTTTGGGGCAGGTGTTTGTGCGGGTGTCAATTTAAAGAAATCGCTTTCATTCCAGTCTGGCTGGATTGTTATTGTATTCGGGTGGGGATTGGGTGTTGCCATGGCTGCATATGCGGTTGGCGGCATCAGCGGAGCCCATTTGAATCCGGCGCTAACGATAGCGCTTGCATTTGTTGGAGATTTTCCATGGAAAGAGGTTCCGGTTTATATTGCGGCGCAAATGATTGGAGCGATCATCGGTGCGGTGATAATCTATCTGCATTACCTTCCGCATTGGAAGTCAACGGAAGATCCCGCTGCCAAGCTGGGTGTTTTCTCAACAGGACCCAGCATTCCGCATACATTTTCAAACGTGTTAAGTGAAGTGATCGGGACATTTGTCCTTGTGCTTGGCATCTTATCCATTGGGGCAAATCAATTTACAGAAGGGCTTAATCCTTTAATCGTCGGTTTTCTCATTGTGGCGATCGGTATCTCTCTTGGAGGCACCACCGGCTATGCGATTAATCCGGCCCGCGACTTAGGTCCGCGGATTGCCCACGCTTTTCTTCCGATTCCGGGGAAGGGCCCATCAAACTGGAAGTACGCATGGATACCGGTAGTCGGTCCCATTTTAGGCGGATCGTTCGGCGGCGTATTTTACAACGCTGCATTTAAAGGGCATATCACAAGCAGTTTCTGGATTGTAAGCGTTATATTGGTTGTGTTATTGTTAGGACTCTATGGCTATACGAAAACACATTCAGCTAAAACATTATCAAATTCAAAATATATTTAATCAAAGGGGAGACATCTTATGGAAACATACATTTTATCCTTAGATCAAGGGACGACAAGTTCAAGAGCGATTCTCTTTAATAAAGAAGGCAAAATCGTTCACTCTGCTCAAAAGGAGTTTACACAATACTTCCCGCATCCAGGATGGGTTGAGCATAATGCGAATGAAATTTGGGGTTCTGTCCTCGCCGTTATCGCATCAGTGATTTCTGAATCAGGGATCAGCGCCTCTCAAATTGTCGGCATCGGTATTACGAACCAGCGCGAGACGGCGGTTGTGTGGGATAAGGATACAGGAAAGCCTGTCTATCATGCGATCGTTTGGCAGTCCAGACAGACGTCCGGCATTTGTGAGGAGCTTCGTGAAAAAGGACATAATGATGTATTTAGAGAAAAAACGGGGCTTTTAATCGATCCGTATTTCTCCGGCACGAAGGTAAAATGGATTTTAGACAATGTGGAAGGCGCGAGAGAAAAAGCGGAAAAAGGCGAGCTGCTGTTTGGAACGATTGATACATGGCTCATTTGGAAAATGTCCGGCGGGAAAGCGCATGTGACCGATTACTCCAATGCGTCCAGAACGCTGATGTTTAATATTTACGATTTGAAATGGGATGATGAACTGTTAGACATTCTGGACGTACCGAAATCCATGCTTCCTGAGGTGAAGCCGTCCTCCCATGTGTATGGGGAAACTGTTGATTATCACTTCTTCGGAAAAAATATCCCGATTGCGGGAGCGGCAGGCGACCAGCAGTCCGCACTGTTCGGCCAGGCGTGCTTTGAAGAAGGCATGGGGAAAAACACGTACGGCACAGGATGTTTCATGCTGATGAATACAGGGGAAAAAGCAATTAAGTCCGAACACGGGCTTTTGACGACAATCGCATGGGGCATCGACGGAAAAGTTGAATATGCTTTAGAAGGAAGTATTTTTGTCGCAGGCTCTGCCATCCAATGGCTCAGAGACGGATTGAGAATGTTCAAAGATTCCTCGCTAAGCGAATCTTACGCGGAGAAAGTGGATTCAACTGACGGCGTATATGTTGTTCCCGCATTTGTCGGCTTGGGAACGCCTTACTGGGACAGCGACGTGCGCGGTTCGGTTTTCGGCCTGACAAGAGGCACAACAAAAGAGCATTTTATCCGCGCGACACTGGAGGCATTGGCTTATCAGACAAAAGATGTGCTTGATGCAATGGAAGCTGATTCAAACATTTCATTAAAGACGCTTCGTGTAGACGGAGGCGCCGTGAAAAATAATTTCCTGATGCAGTTCCAAGGAGATCTTCTGAATGTGCCTGTGGAGCGTCCGGAAATTAATGAAACAACTGCGCTTGGCGCGGCCTATTTGGCAGGTATTGCTGTGGGATTCTGGAAGGACCGTTCTGAAATCGCGAACCAGTGGAATCTGGATAAACGGTTTGAACCTGATTTTGAAGAAGAAAAACGAAATGAGCTGTATACAGGCTGGCAAAAAGCCGTAAAAGCAGCTATGGCTTTTAAATAGAATAAGAGTATGATATAATGGTTACAAGTTAATAAGAACGGTCCTGAGATGAGGAGAGACCACAGCACCAAAGTGTAAGTATGCACTTTGGATGTTGTGGTCTCTTTTTCTATTTACACACCGTGACAACAAGGAGGAGCAATAATGAAACATCAATTTTCAAGTCTGGAAAGAGATCGCATGCTGACAGACATGACGAAAAAAACATACGATCTATTTATTATCGGCGGAGGAATTACAGGAGCGGGAACAGCTCTTGACGCGGCATCAAGGGGAATGAAGGTCGCGCTCAGTGAAATGCAGGATTTTGCGGCGGGAACATCAAGCCGATCAACGAAGCTTGTTCATGGAGGCTTGCGCTATTTAAAACAATTTGAAGTGAAAATGGTTGCCGAGGTAGGGAAAGAACGGGCGATTGTTTATGAAAACGGCCCGCACGTCACTACACCGGAATGGATGCTGCTTCCGTTTCATAAAGGCGGCACATTCGGTTCGTTTACAACATCCATCGGTTTAAGAGTTTATGACTTCTTAGCAGGCGTGAAAAAATCAGAACGAAGAAGCATGCTTTCAGCAAAGGAAACGCTGCAAAAAGAGCCATTGGTGAAAAAAGACGGCTTAAAAGGCGGCGGGTACTACGTGGAATACCGCACTGACGACGCGAGACTGACAATCGAAGTCATGAAGGAAGCGGTGAAATTCGGAGCAGAGCCTGTGAATTATTCGAAAGTGAAGGAGCTTCTTTACGAAAAAGGCAAAGCAGTCGGCGTATTAATTGAGGATATGCTGACAAAGAAAGAATATAAAGTGTACGCGAAAAAAATTGTCAATGCGACAGGCCCTTGGGTCGATCAGCTCAGAGAAAAAGATCATTCGAATAACGGAAAGCATTTGCAGCATACGAAAGGCATTCACCTTGTATTTGACCAGTCTGTTTTTCCGCTGAAACAGGCGGTATATTTCGATACGCCTGACGGCCGTATGGTATTTGCGATTCCTCGTGAAGGAAAAACATACGTGGGGACAACAGACACCGTTTACAAAGAGGCGCTGGAGCATCCACGAATGACAACGGAGGATCGCGATTACGTCATCAGTTCAATCAATTACATGTTCCCAGAGCTGAAAATCACAGTGAATGACATCGAATCCAGCTGGGCGGGGCTGCGACCGCTGATTCATGAAGAAGGCAAAGACCCTTCTGAAATTTCACGGAAAGACGAGATTTGGACATCTGACTCAGGCTTGATCACCATCGCCGGCGGAAAACTGACCGGATACAGAAAAATGGCGGAGCATATCGTCGATCTTGTGAATGATCGCTTAAAAGAAGAAGGCGAAAAGGATTTCGGGCCATGTAAAACGAAAAACATGCCAATCTCAGGGGGACACGTCGGCGGTTCGAAAAATCTCATATCCTTTGTCACCGCGAAAACGAAAGAAGGAATCGCAGCCGGCTTATCAGAAAAAGACGCAAAACAGCTGGCGATCAGATACGGCTCCAACGTAGAGCGAGTTTTTAACCGAGTGGAAGCGCTGAAAGATGAGGCTGCGAAACGCCACATTCCGGTTCATATTCTTGCTGAGGCAGAATACAGTATAGAAGAAGAGTTGGCCGCAACACCTGCTGACTTCTTTGTCCGCAGAACTGGACGTTTATTTTTTGATATCAATTGGGTAAAAACATATAAAGATGCCGTTATTGATTTTATGAGCGAGCGATTCCAATGGAATGAGCAGACGAAAAACAAACATACTGAAAATCTCAACAAGCTTTTACACGATGCGGTTGTGCCGCTCGAACGATAAATCATAACGGGCTGTCTCTCAGCCCGTTATTTCTTTTTACGGGCCGAAAGCGCCGGATCCAAGGATTTCAAGTGACAGAAGCACTCGCTTCATATTAAAATAACGGCATAAGCTAATACATAGGAGGACGAATATGACTTGGAGAAAAAGTTATGAACGCTGGAAACAGACAGAACATTTAGATCCGGAACTAAAAGAACGCCTTACTGAATTAGAGGGGAATGAACAGGCTCTTGAAGACTGTTTCTATAAAAACCTTGAATTCGGCACTGGCGGTATGCGCGGAGAAATCGGCGCTGGGACGAATCGGATGAATATTTACACGGTGCGCAAAGCATCAGCCGGGTTTGCGGCATACATCTCAGAGCAAGGTGAGGAAGCGAAAAAACGGGGCGTTGTCATTGCTTATGATTCCCGCCATAAATCGCCGGAGTTCGCGATGGAAGCGGCAAAAACACTTGCGACACAAGGCATCCAATCATACGTATTTGATGAGCTTCGCCCGACACCGGAGCTGTCATTCGCTGTCAGACAGCTGAACGCCTACGGGGGAATTGTGGTGACGGCAAGCCATAACCCGCCTGAATATAACGGCTACAAAGTATACGGAGATGACGGCGGCCAGCTGCCTCCAAAGGAAGCGGACATCGTCATTGAGCAGGTAAACGCGATTGAAAATGAACTGACGATCACAGTCGACACTGAAGATACATTAAAAGAAAAAGGCTTAATTAAGATCATCGGTGAAGATATTGATAAAGCCTATACAGAAAAACTGACGTCCATTTCCGTCCATCCTGAATTACCCGAAGAAGTTGATGTAAATGTTGTTTTTACACCGCTGCATGGAACGGCCAATAAGCCGGTCAGACGCGGTCTTGAAGCACTCGGCTACAATAATGTAGCGGTTGTCAAAGAACAGGAGCTGCCCGATGCAGACTTCTCTACTGTTCCCTCTCCAAACCCGGAAGAGCATGCGGCTTTCGAATATGCCATTAAACTCGGGGAAGAGCGGAACGCAGATATTCTCATCGCAACAGACCCTGACGCTGACCGTCTTGGCATAGCGGTGAAAAACGAACAAGGTAAATATACAGTGCTTACAGGAAACCAAACCGGTGCGTTGCTGCTTCATTACCTGCTTTCTGAAAAGAAAAAACAAGGCATCCTGCCTGAAAACGGTGTTGTTCTCAAAACAATTGTCACAAGTGAAATCGGGCGTGCTGTCGCTTCTTCGTTCGGTCTTGATACGATTGATACGCTCACAGGCTTCAAGTTTATCGGTGAAAAGATTAAGGAATACGAGGCGACAGGCCAGTACACCTTCCAATTCGGTTATGAAGAGAGCTACGGTTACTTAATCGGGGATTTTGCCCGCGACAAGGATGCCATTCAGGCGGCGCTCTTGGCAGTTGAGGTTTGCGCGTTCTATAAAAAACAAGGAATATCATTGTATGAAGCGCTCATTAATCTCTTTAACGAATACGGTTTTTATCGTGAAGGGCTGAAATCCCTGACGCTGAAAGGAAAACAGGGAGCAGAACAGATTGAAGCGATTTTGGCTTCCTTCAGACAAAATCCGCCGCAAAAAATGGCTGGCAAACAGGTTGTGACAGCCGAAGATTACGCAGTAAGCAAACGGATGCTTCTGACGGAAAACAAAGAAGAAGCGATCGGCTTGCCAACATCAAATGTACTGAAATACTTCTTGGAAGACGGGTCTTGGTTCTGCCTTCGTCCTTCCGGAACCGAGCCGAAGGTCAAATTCTATTTCGCCGTAAAAGGAACATCTTTAGAAGACAGTGAAAAGCTTCTTGCCGCGCTTTCTGACGATGTAATGAAGACGGTAGACGAAATTGTAGAGGCTACAGCTAAATAGTTCAAGAAAAGCTGGGTCATTTATGTGATCCGGCTTTTTTTCTCATCCAAAAGTCTGAAAGAAAATCATCCCTCAAGCGAAGTAATGAATGACATAAAACTGGTATAATCTTAGATAACAGGAGATGAATGCCGGAGTGAGTGACGTGAGCAAAACGAGGATGGAAAAATTAAAAACGCTGAAAACGATTGCGGAAACCTTAAATCAAGGACACGATGTCAAAGCAACACTGGATGAGGTGTTAAAAGAATTGCTGAGTGTAACGAACCTTCAATCGGGATGGATTTTTCTAATCGAAGAAGACGGCTCCTATACGTTAGCGGCCGACGCCTATCTGCCCCCCGCTTTAAGCCGCAAGGAAAAAGTGCTGATGTGCGAAGGAGAGTGCTACTGCCTGACGAAATTCAATAACGGAGGGCTTAGAAGGGCGGCTAATATCATGAACTGCAAACGCATAGAGTCGGCCGAAGAGCTGCACTGTTTTGACACAGAAGGGATTACGCATCATGCAACTGTGCCTTTAGAAGACGGAGACAGGAGATTCGGATTGTTAAATGTAGCCGCGGCCGGAAAAACCATGTTTGATGAGGGGGAGCTGCATTTACTCGAGTCTGTCGCCTTTCAGATCGGAACCGCGATCCAGCGCATGAATCTTTCTGAATATAAACAAAAAAATGCGCTATTAATGGAGCGCAACCGCCTCGCTCAGGAGCTCCATGATTCTGTCAATCAAATGCTGTTTTCCGTTAGTTTAACAGCCAGAGCGGCAAAGACACTCACAAAAGATGAGAATTTGCAGCAGATGATTGATTTCATTCAAAACTTATCACAGGACGCGCTCGCAGAAATGAAAGCGTTAATTTGGCAGCTTCGCCCCGGAGGGTTGGAAAAAGGGCTGTCTGAAGCCATTAAAAGCTATGGCGCGCTCATCGGATTGAATGTCATTTTCACACAAAAAGGCTGTCAGGTTCTTACTGATGAGCAGGAGCATATGCTGTGGCGTGTCGTACAGGAAGCTTTAAATAACTGCAAAAAGCATGCCGGAACTGGTACGGCGTATGTCAGTCTGACTGCTTCTTCATGCCATGCGGAGCTGGATATAATCGATCATGGGGCAGGGTTTCGCTATGAAGCGCATGCCGGTCTGCCTTCACTTGGCATCAAGGGTATGAAAGAACGGGCGGAAAAAGCCGGCGCGGAGTTTTTGATTGAGTCAGAGCTTGGAGCGGGGACAAAGGTGTCCGTCAAGCTTCCGCTAGCCAATCAGAAAGGAAGGACAATGCAATGAAAATTGTAATAGCGGATGATCACCATGTTGTCAGAAAGGGGCTTCGTTTTTTCTTTGCCACCCAAGATGATATTGAAGTTGCCGGAGAGGCCGCAACCGGAACAGAAGCTCTTCGTATCATCGGAGAAACAAAGCCCGACCTTGTGCTGATGGATCTGTCTATGCCCGAGATGGACGGAATACAAGCCATAAAAAAAGCAGTTCAGCAATTTCCAGGGGTCAAAATCATTGTGCTGACGAGCTATTCCGATCAAGATCACGTCATCCCCGCGCTTCAGGAAGGAGCGAAGGCGTATCAATTAAAGGATACGGAGCCCGAGGAATTGGTGAAAACACTTAGACAAGTGCATGGTGGAGAATACAAGCTTTCTTCAGCTATTATGCCCCATGTGCTAACACATATGAGAAATCAGCGCGATCCGGAAAAAGAAAAATTTTATCAATTAACACGAAGAGAAAAGGACGTTCTGAACGAAATTGCGAACGGAAAAAGCAATAAAGAAATCGCGGCGGCCTTGTTTATTTCAGAAAAAACAGTGAAAACCCATGTGTCGAATCTTTTAGCAAAACTTGAAGTGGCCGACCGCACGCAAGCAGCGCTTTTCGCAGTAAAATATAACCTGAATGGAGAGATCGCGACATGAACATGTTAGTTATAAATGGCACGCCCAGAAAACATGGCAGAACAAGAATTGCCGCATCCTGCATTTCAGCGCTGTATCACACGGATTTGATTGATCTAAGCGAGTTTATCTTGCCGATTTTTAACGGTGAAGCAGAGCAATCAGAACTTTTGCAGGTACAGGAGCTTAAGCAGCGCGTCACTAAAGCGGATGCGATTGTCTTATTATCGCCTGAATATCACAGCGGGATGAGCGGCGCTTTAAAAAATGCTCTGGATTTTCTAAGCAGCGAACAATTTAAATATAAGCCCGTTGCATTATTGGCAGTGGCGGGAGGCGGAAAAGGCGGCATCAACGCGCTGAACAATATGAGAACTGTGATGCGGGGTGTCTACGCCAATGTGATTCCGAAACAGCTTGTACTTGATCCAGTGCACATTGATATTGAAAAGGCTGCAGTTACGGAACCTATAAAGATCAGCATAAAAGAGCTTGTCGAAGAACTCACTATGTTTGCAAAAGCAGGAAATCCCGGCGTCTGAACGCCGGGATTTGTTTATGTGAGCAGGGCTAATTGATCTTCGTAAGTCAGCTCTGTGGCATGATCAATATAACGGAGAAGGGAATACAGCATCTTTTCAAGAACAGCGTAATCCTGTTCAAAATGATACGCGTGCAGAAAATGCTCGATTCGTTTTGATAACAAATCATCCTCTGTACGCACCATTAAAATTAATAAATTATCCCATTGGGAACGGTGGGTGTAATACAGCGCTTTATCGTAATCGGCATAATCCATGAATCGCTTCTCCTTTCTTGTGTGAGAAGTTCATGATTAGTTTATGCCGCATCCTATGTAATTGACGTTGCAAAACTTGGCGTCTGCGGCAGTACAGGGTAGCAATATGAGGGAGACATAAAATCAAAATGACTGAATGAAGCCATCGCTTTTGGAAAACCTATGAGAGAACAAATCTGGGTACAGGAGACTGAAAATATGAAATCTCTGCCGTATTCAATTGCGCTTCTTTTTTGCGGATTGATCATTGTGTCAATGGCTGCAAAAGGGCATTCAGCGGACACAAACGAGTCTGTTCAAAAGTGGGAACAGCTCGCCTGGAGCAGAATTCAGGATGAATATAAGGGCGCTTCATTTTCTGATTACGCTTATATGGGGCGGACCGAGGTGAATGATCAGCAGACAAAAGATGTCTTTCGTGTGACGGTCAGACAGAATGACGACACCTTTTCTGTTCGGGCCGAAGTCTATTTTCATCCGGTGACAAAACATATGATCAGCATTAACGTTTTTCGGCTCTAATCAAAAAACTGTACAGCCGCCAAGGCCATACAGTTTCTGTTTTAGAAATATCGTTTTGCACCGAGATAGCGCTGTTTCCAGTAAGAGTTGTTCATACTGGATATGACAACTCCGGAATCATTGGCATTAATGAATTCCCCGTTTCCGAGATAAATCCCGATATGAGAAGGGCCGGCTTTATATGTTGAAAAGAACACGAAGTCTCCGACAGCAGGCTGGCTGACAGGTTTCATTGTGTTCCAATATCCGGCTGCCGTTAATCTTGATACGGATGTGACTTTGTTTAGCGCATAGTACATGAAACCGCTGCAGTCAAATCCGGCCGGTGTCGTGCCTCCCCAGCGATACGGAACGCCAAGCTGTTCTTTAGCGGCGGCAATCATCGTATTAATCTTCGCGCTTGTTGAGCTGGACGTGCTTGAAGAACCGGATGAGGAAGAGTGGGAAGCTTTTCCGGTAATGACCAATTTTTGGCCAACCTGCAAGACATCCGTTCTCAAATTGTTTTTCTCCCGAATCTGCTGAGCTGTTACATTGAACTTCTGAGCAATCACCCACAAGGAATCGCCGCTTTTCACCGTGTATGTAGTCGTCGATGTGCCAGAGCTTGCATTTGACTTAGAAGACGATGACGGTGAGGAAGTGCCTGAAGATGCTTTACCTGTCAGCTTCAGCACTTGTCCGACGTATATCACATCTGATTTCAGGCTATTGCTGTTTCGGATTTGCTGTACGGTCACGTTATAGCTGTTTGCGATTTTCCAAAGTGAATCTCCGCTTTTTACAGTGTATTTCGATGTTGCCGACGTTTGGTTTGAATGAGATGAAGTGTCTTTGGAAGACGTATTAGAACCGCTTGATTTTGTTTTCAACACTTGATTCACATAAATGGTATCTGATTTTAAGTGGTTCAAGACCTTTAATTCGGCGACGGACATGTTGACTTTGTTTGCGATTTTCCAAAGCGAATCGCCAAGCTGCACCTTGTATGTTCCGGCAGAAGATGAAGAGCTAGAGCTCTTTTTGGAACTGCTTTTTGTATTAGAACTAGAGCTGGAACTGGAACTTGAGCTTGAAGAAACCGTGCCGGACACCTTTAATTTCTGCCCTGCACGAATCATATCGCTGCTGAGTCCGTTTAACTTTTTCAGTTCCTGCACCGTCATTTTATACTCAGTTGCGATCAGCCAAAGTGAATCGCCGCTTTTCACTGTGTAAACAGAACTTCCGCTCTTTTTGGTTGTTGAGCTTGAAGTAGATGAAGTTCCGGACTTGCTGCCTGGAATGGTAAGCGTCTGGCCGATCGACAGAACGGTAGTCGAAAGATGGTTGGTGGATGTGATGGCCGCCACGCTTGTATTGTAGTTTTGGGCCAGTTTCCATAAAGAATCTCCGCTTTTGACCTTAATCGTAGCTGCTTCAGCTGGTGTGACTGCTAGAGTTGTACTGACAATCGCAGAAGCTGTCAGCCCTGCTGCTAATTTCTTTTTCATCTGAGCTCTCCTTTTTCCCCCAATGATTTGAATTTACTGTTTCTTTTTTATATCGGCAGCTTCGTCTCATCGTTTTGCCTTTTTTTAAAAACAGCCCAATTTTCTTAACAAAAAGGGGGAAAAAGGGCATAAAAAAAGAAGGAATCTTTATCTATTCCTTCATTTTTAAAAGCTTCATGATATCTTCTTTGTTTTTGACAAGGTCGCGCAGTGTGTATTTGTCTAAAACCGCAAGATAGGCCATTAGCGCTTCATTAAGCACATGCTTCAAGCCGCACACCGGGGAAATGATGCAAAGATTTTTATTCACATCAAAACACTCAACAATATTAAAATCGTCTTCCGTTTTTCTGACAACCTCACCGATGTTGATGTCTTCAGGTTCCATGCCTAAGCGTATGCCGCCGCCTCGTCCGCGTATCGTTTCTACGTATCCGAGCTGGCCGAGCCTGTATATGACTTTCATGAGATGGTTTTTTGAAATAGAATACGTTTCGGCAATCTGTTTTATGTTTGAAAGTTCTCCAGGACGTTCTGCAGCCAGAAAAATCAGCACTCTTAATGAATAATCAGTATAATTTGTTAATTTCATAATAAGACCTCGGAAAAAGAGATTTTCTATATCTTATCATAATCGATTGAAAAATGAAAAAAAAGGAATTTTTAAAAAACGTGCGCCCAGTAGGGTGCACGTTTTTTGTTTACATGTTATTCGGCGGATTTTGGTTTTTACGGTTTTTATCGATTTCGGTGTTTTGCATTTTGCGTTCAAATGCAGACAGATAACGTGATGCAAAATCCTTTCCGCCAAGGCCGAAGGATAAACCGAAAGCGAGTGCGAAGCCGCTAAGCACGATGATGAACGCGGAATTGACGATCGTTTCAGCAACACCAAGCTGATCCAGGGCCATAAAGAGAGCAAGTGCGATAATCGTATATTTGGCAATCGCCGCCAAAGACTTGAATTCTTGGCCTTTAATGATGCTAGAAAGCACTTTTCGAACCAATTCTCCAGCGTAAAGACCGATTCCGAGAATGAATACGGCGACAAGGGCATTCGGCAGATACGCGATAATGCCAGTCGCAATCTCTACGAGGAAGTGCATCTGAACAATTTGCAGCGCCTCGGCTGTGAACAGCAGAATGACAATGACTTGCGCGATCATGCCGACAACTTGAGATAGGGACAGCTTTGCAGGTGTTCCTGTTTCCATCCCCATTTTTCCTAACACAGAATCAAAGCCTGCGCGATGGAGCAGTCGGGACACCATGTTGTTCACCCATTTTCCTGTCCATATACCGGCTATAACAAGCACGATGGCAATGATGATGTTCGGAAGCATATTTAAAATAGTATTCAGCATAGAGACAGCCGGTTTCGAAATGCCGGTGACATCCAGCTGATCAAGTGCTGAAATGACAACCGGTATTAAAATCAGCACATAAGCGATTGTTCCGATGACTGCAGAAAGGCTTGTATCTTTTAAGTAAACTGATAAACCCATACGTGCGGCGAATCTTTCCGTGCCGATGCTTGCAAGGAAATTTGTTATGATATCACGTACAAGACGGGCAACAAGCCAGCCGATTAAAACGATAAGTGCGGCAGCAAATAATTTCGGCAGAAAAGCGAGCACGCTTTCCATCATATTTGTAAACGGACCCGAAATGCCGCTGATGTTCAAAGAAGATAAGACCCCCGGCAGGAAAACAAGCAGCACGAGATAAAAGACAACTTGTGAAGCGGCATTAACTGCCTGATGAATATCTTTTCCTTCAGACACAACATTCCACTTGCGCAGCTTGTCACTTGTGTTCAGCTTCATCCCGATTTTTTTGACAAGGAAGCTCAAAACAGAGGCTGCAGCCCATCCTAACAGCAGAATGAGCCCGGCCTTCAGCACGCTCGGGATAGCCGCGGTAATGGCGGAAAGCATGCTGACAAACGGTGATGCCACTGTTGTCAGGTGCAAAATGTTAAAGAATAAAATAAAGACGATAATCAATGCGATAAAATAAACGACCTTGCTTATGACTTTTTCCGAGGAATAGCGTGATGGCTTTTTCCCAGCAAACAGCTTATCGTCAATTTTTGTTTTTCTGAGCCCTTTGTATACCGCTTTTTCAATGATTTTAGCGATAGCCCATCCGATTAATAAGACGAGTAAAGCAATGATTAAGTTTGGCAGCTTACTGAGATAAGAAGAAAGCATGTCTGCTGCATTCAATTGGTATCGCTCCTTTTTTTCATAATATGGTGTGTTTTTACCCACTGGCACAATCGGCAAACAGATGAATGTGCCGGGTGAATTTTTTTCTTGCCCAAGTGCGGCTATCATCTTTTGTCAGGCGGGCTCATACATTATAGATAAGTCCAAGTAGGGGGGATTCGGTTGAACGCGGAGGAGAAGAAGGGATTACAGCGGGCAATTGAGGAGATTACCGAAATTGCAAAAGGATTCGGCCTTGATTTCTACCCGATGAGATATGAAATCTGCCCGGCTGAAATTATTTATACATTCGGCGCGTACGGGATGCCGACAAGATTCAGCCACTGGAGCTTCGGCAAGCAGTTTCACAAAATGAAGCTGCATTACGATCTTGGTTTAAGCAAGATTTATGAGCTGGTCATTAACTCGGATCCATGCTACGCTTTTTTGCTGGACAGCAACTCACTGATCCAAAATAAATTGATTGTCGCTCACGTTCTCGCCCATTGTGATTTCTTCAAAAATAACTGCCGTTTCCAAAACACGAAGCGCGATATGGTGGAAAGCATGGCGGCAACAGCCGAGCGGATTAAGTACTATGAACAGGTTCACGGGATAAAGGAAGTAGAGGCTTTTTTAGACGCGATCCTATCGATTCAGGAGCATATCGATCCTTCTTTGGTCCGTCCGAAGCTCCTATGGAGTGTGGATGATGAGGAAGATGAAATGGAAGAGGCAGCGACGCCGTACGATGATTTATGGTCTTTGGATGAAAAGAAACCGAAAAAACACGTGAAAAAATCGAAAAAACCTTTCCCGCCGCGGCCGGAAAAAGATATTCTGCTATTTATCGAGGAGCATTCACGTGAGCTGGAGCCGTGGCAGCGTGATATTTTAACGATGATGAGAGAGGAAATGCTTTATTTCTGGCCTCAGCTGGAAACAAAGATTATGAATGAGGGCTGGGCTTCCTATTGGCACCAGCGAATTATACGCGAGCTTGATTTAACCTCTGATGAAGCGGTCGAGTTCGCCAAGCTGAATGCTGGTGTCGTCCAGCCGTCCAAAACAGGCATCAATCCTTATTATTTAGGGCTGAAAATATTTGAAAACATTGAGGAGCGGTACAATAATCCGACGGATGAAATGAAGAAAGTGGGCGTACAGGCTGACTCGGGCCGGGAGAAAATGTTTGAGGTCAGGGAAATTGAATCCGATATCTCTTTCATCCGCAACTATTTAACAAAAGACTTAGTGATGCGCGAGGATCTTTATTTGTTTCAAAAACAGGGCAGAGATTATAAAATCGTCGATAAAGCGTGGAAGTCGGTGCGCGACCAGCTCGTAAGCATGCGGGTAAACGGCGGGTTTCCGTATTTGACAGTAAACGACGGCGATTATATGAAAAATAACGAGCTCTATATTAAGCATTGGTATGAGGGCATAGAGCTGGATTTGAAATATTTAGAGAAAGTGCTCCCTTACTTATTCCAGCTATGGGGAAGAAGCGTGCACATCGAGTCTGTGCTTGAGGATAAGGAAGTCATGTTTTCGTACGATGGAAAAGGTGTTCACCGCAGATATCTATAAAAAAGAGGATGCAGCGTTCTGCATCCTCTTTATTTTCCCGCTTTCAAAATCTTAAATATGATGTTTGCCTGATCGGTATTGTTAATCAGTCCTCGGAATTTTTCTTTTCCGGGGCCGTACGCGTATACTGGCACTTCTTCGCCGGTATGATCGGCACTCGTCCAGCCGCTGTTAGATCGTGTGTTAAAAATCTTGATGATGGCTTTGTAGGCGCCTTTGCTTTTGTCAGCCTGTGCAGCGGCTTCAACACTTTTGATTTCATCAGAGGTGAATTTCAGATTTGTATAGCGGGTGAGCACATCTTTGACCGGTTTGCCTTCACTGATTTTTTTGGCCATAAATTCAGGTGTTTTTTTTGCGGCGAGAATCGGCTCCGCGTGCCAATTCTTTTGACCATTTGCGCCGATGGTAAAGCCGCCGGTTGTATGATCAGCAGTTGCAATGACAAGCGTGTGTTTATCTTTTCTTGCAAAATCAATCGCGGCTTTATAGGCCTGTTCAAAGTCTTTAACCTCACTCATGGCTCCTACTGTATCGTTGTCATGGGCCGCCCAGTCAATTTGGCTGCCTTCGACCATCAAGAAAAATCCTTTTTTATTTTGGTTCAGGCGGTCAATTGCTGAAACCGTCATGTCCTTGAGAGATGGTGTTTTGCTGTCACGGTCGAGCGCTTTAGCAAGCCCTCTGTCTGCGAAAAGGCCAAGCACCTGCTGATCTTTATTTTTCTTCAGCTCTTGTTTTGTTGTCACGTAGCTATAGCCGGCTTGTTTGAATTCCTTCGTCAAATTTCTGTCCTCGCGGTTAAAATATGATTTTCCGCCGCCAAGCAAAACGTCTATTTTTTGTTTTCCTTTTATTTTGTCATCCATATAGCTGTTGGCGATTTGGTCCATGTTTTTCCGTGATTCATTGTGGGAGCCGTATGCGGCAGGGGTGGCGTGGTTAATTTCAGACGTTGCGACGAGCCCGGTCGATTTTCCTTGCTGTTTGGCTTCTTCGAGCACAGATTTCACTTTTTTTCCGTTTTTATCGACGCCAATTGCATTGTTATATGTCTTAACGCCTGTCGCTAATGCTGTTCCGGCGGCGGCTGAATCTGTAATATTAAAGTCCGGGTCATCAGGATGCGTCATCATCATGCCTGTCAGGTTAGGGTCAAATTGGGTCAACTTTGGGTTATTCGGTGTTTCCCCGTTATTCTTCATGGAACGGTAGGCGTTTATGTAAGGCGTCCCCATGCCGTCACCGATCATCACAATGACATTTCTGATCTCGGCTTTGTCTTGTTTTTTTGCGCTGGCCTTTTCAGTCTGCTGCAGTTCTGCACCGGCAAATATGCCGGCTGTAAGCACGGAAACAGCTGCGATTGGCAGCAGTTTAGATTTCAGATTTTGAAACAAATTCATTTTTTGCATGCCTCCTTTAATGTATTTGTTTATCATGTTAGGGAAATTTTGTTAAACGCGGCTTTTGATCGTGTAAACATTAAGTAAAGCATTGTAAGGAAATGAAAACATCTGTTTCGTTATCTTGCCTTTTTTCAATCAAAGCATTCATTTTTTCAGAAAAATCTTTACCCCTCTGCCCTTGCGTGATATGTTTATTTAAATAAAAAAACTGCGGATAACCGCAGCTTTCCTCGAATTGCTTTATGTCTCACTTTTCCACTATGTGAGCTGACCCCCGAAAGTTTGTCATTTATCCCCTTTATAATGGAAAATAGCCCAATAAACATGACAAAAGGACGCGTTTTTTGTCACCTTTGAAACGAAAATGAAATATTTTATACCCTTAAAAACTTTTTTTAAGAACGAATAAGTAAGAAATTAGTCACATGAAGTCAAGACTATTTCTGTTGGGAATCTATCCTTATAATAGAAACCAATAAGATTAATTTAAAAAAAGAGATACATATATAGAGAGAGATAAACATTGGGGAGGAAAATATGAAAAAGCAAATCATTACAGCTACGTCAGCAGTGGTTTTAGGATCGACACTATTTGCAGGAGCGGCATCTGCACAAAGCATCCAGGTGAAAAAAGGCGACACGTTATGGGGACTTTCAAGAAAATACGACACAACGATCGGTAAAATTAAATCAGAGAACAGCCTTCATTCAGACATGATTTACGCAGGGCAGACTTTATCAATTAACGGCAAAACTTCAAGTTCAAAAAGCAGCAGCTCTTCCAGTTCTTCATCTTCTACATACAAAGTAAAGAGCGGGGACAGCCTTTGGAAAATTTCAAAAACATATGGCATGACAGTCAGTGAACTGAAAAAAGTGAATGGCTTAAAGTCAGACTTGCTTCGTATCGGACAAGTCCTGAAACTGAAAGGTTCAACAAGTTCTAGCAGCTCTAGTTCATCGAAGGTATCAACGTCTTCAACTTCCACTTATAAAGTGAAGCGCGGGGACAGTCTGTCTAAAATCGCAAAGCAATACGGCACGACGGTTAGCAAGTTAAAAAGCTTAAACGGCTTAAAATCAGATTTGATTTATGTCAACCAAGTGTTGAAAGTGAAAGGAACAAGCACAAGCTCAAAAACTGTTTCTTCCGGCTCTTCATCATCTTCAAGCAGCAAAGCACCATCTACTACATCACTTAATGTTAGCAAGCTGGTTTCTGATGCGAAGGCGTTAAGCGGAACGCCATACAAATGGGGCGGAACAACGACTTCCGGCTTTGACTGCAGCGGATTTATCTGGTACGTGCTGAATAAACAAACAAGTGTGGGCAGAACAAGCACTGCGGGATACTGGAGTTCTATGGAGAGCATTTCCAGCCCGTCTGTCGGTGATTTTGTCTTCTTCACAACATATAAATCCGGCCCTTCTCACATGGGGATTTATGTCGGCAACAACAATTTCGTTCATGCAGGATCTAACGGTGTTCAGATCAGCAGCCTGGACAACAGCTACTGGAAGCCTCGTTACCTCGGTGCGAAAAGATTCTAATTTTAAAAGGAAACCCGTTCATTGGAACGGGTTTTTTCATTAGGCGGAGAATCTCCGATTTGGTTGCTCCTAAAAATGAAAATGTGATAAAAAGTCCAAGAATTTTTTTTCTTTCTTATTTTCATAAAGGGCGATTGCATAAGCGCCGGCATAGGGAAGCTGTACAGATTGATAAGGGATTCTGATCATCTGTTTCTCTGCCAACTCACGCTTTACTGTCGATAAGGGCAGAAATGAAACCCCGAGCCCTTCCTTGATAAACCGTTTCGTTATATGTGTTTGAGTGACTTTCATTGTTCTCACAAATGGAAATGTCACTCTGACTTGACGGAGCAAGTCGTCCCAGTAATCAGGATGATTGTGGGTCAAAAGCAGGTATTGCTCCAGCACCTCTTTGGCATCAATTTCTTTGTCTGCCATGAAACGCTGATCGGGCGGGGCAACAAGGACTACCGGGTCTTTATATAAGCAGTGGCAGGTTAAAGAGGAAGACTGTACCTTTAAACAGCTCAGCCCGATATCTGCTTCCCCGGCTTTAATCAGCGACGCGATTTCCGCCGATTCAAAAATCGTCACTGCCATTTCTGTTTCTGTATTCATTGCTGTGTACCGCTTCATGACAGAAGGAAGCACTGTATCTGCGATAAGCGGAGAAACCGCGAGCTGTAAGGTTTGAGAGTAGCCTTGTCTCACTCTGTGAAGCTCTGCCATGCTGTTTTCGTAATCATCAAGCAGCCTGAGCGCATACGGCAAATAAGCCCTGCCTTCATCAGTCAGCTGGATCTGCCTGCCCTTTCGTTCGAACAGTTTGCAGCTGATTTCTTTTTCTAATTGCTTGATATGTACGGTTACAGTGGGCTGAGATAAAAAAAGCGTTTCCGCTGTTTTCCGGAAGTTTTCATATTTCGCAGCAGTCACGAAGGTGTGAAGCCATTTGAAATCCATTTCTATTCTCCCTCTGATTAATATTTTTAATTAATATCCTTTAAAATATTCAATATTTTTTAAATATTATATTTACTATAATAACAGAAAAGGATAGGGGGAATACAAATGGTACATTACGGATTAAAGGGAATTACATGTGTGGAAACATCCATCAGCCATATTGACGGTGAAAAAGGCCGCCTGATTTACAGAGGCCACCATGCAAAAGACATCGCACTGAATCACAGCTTTGAAGAAGCCGCTTATTTGATCTTATTTGGAAAGCTGCCTTCATCGGAGGAATTACAGACATTTGAAGATAAGCTGACTGCTGAGCGGCATCTGCCGGAACACATCGAACGATTGATTCAGTCACTGCCAAACAACATGGACGACATGTCGGTGCTGAGAACGGTTGTTTCAGCATTGGGGGAAAATGCGTACACGTTCTATCCGAAAACAGAAGAAGCAATTCGGCTGATTGCCATCACGCCTTCCATCATTGCGTATAGAAAACGATGGGCGCGCGGTGAACAAGCAATTACACCATCTTCCCAGTACGGACATGTCGAAAACTACTATTATATGCTCACAGGTGAACAGCCTTCAGAGGCAAAAAAGAAAGCGCTTGAAACATATATGATTCTGGCCATGGAGCACGGCATGAACGCATCCACTTTTTCTGCACGGGTCACATTATCTACAGAGAGTGATTTAGTGTCAGCCGTCACTACCGCTCTCGGCACGATGAAAGGCCCGCTGCACGGAGGGGCTCCCTCAGCGGTGACAAAAATGCTTGAAGACATTGGAGAAAAAGAACATGCTGAAGCATACCTGAAAGAAAAACTGGAACAAGGAGAGCGCCTGATGGGATTCGGGCACAGGGTGTACAAGACGAGGGACCCGCGGGCAGAAGCTTTGAGACAGAAAGCAGAAGAAGTGGCCGGCAATGACCGCGATCTTGATCTTGCGCTGCATGTAGAAGCAGAGGCAATTCGTTTGCTTGAAATCTATAAACCAGGACGCAAGCTGTATACAAATGTTGAGTTTTATGCGGCTGCTGTGATGAAGGCCATCGACTTTGACGATGAATTGTTTACACCAACCTTTTCAGCAAGCCGAATGGTAGGGTGGTGCGCCCATGTGCTGGAACAAGCAGAAAACAATATGATTTTCCGTCCGTCAGCGAAATATACAGGCACCATTCCTGAAGAAGTTCTTTCATAACAAAACATATTTTGCCGTTTATTCGCTTCTATGGCGTGGTAACGTTCAGTATCAACCACATGTCTAGGAGTGATGAATATGAACCCAATGGACAGACAAACAGAAGGGCAAGAGCCGCAGCATCAGGACAGACAGCCGGGCATTGAGTCAGAAATGAATCCGCTGCCTCTGTCAGAGGACGAGGATTATCAAGGAAGCGGAAAGCTGAAAGGGAAAGTTGCCATCATTACCGGGGGCGACAGCGGCATAGGGAGAGCCGCAGCTATTGCGTTTG
Organism: Bacillus sp. 0209A; assembly: GCF_036765095.1. Taxonomy (NCBI): domain Bacteria; kingdom Bacillati; phylum Bacillota; class Bacilli; order Caryophanales; family Bacillaceae; genus Bacillus; species Bacillus sp. 0209A. The sequence continues at coordinate 1,058,301 of NZ_JBAIZV010000001.1, read as the reverse complement.
CTAAAGAAGGGGCTGATGTATCCATTCTTTACTTAGATGAGCATTCTGACGCAGAGGAAACGCGTAAACGAATCGAAAAGGAAAATGTCCGCTGCCTGCTTATCCCGGGAGATGTTGGGGACGAGAATCATTGTGAACAAGCTGTGCAGCAAACAGCGGATCACTTTGGCCAACTTGATATCTTGGTGAACAACGCTGCTGAACAGCATCCGCAGGACAGTATTCTCAATATTTCAACAGAACAGCTGGAAAAGACATTTCGCACAAACATTTTTTCCATGTTTCATATGACGAAGAAAGCTTTGCCTCACTTGAAAGAGGGAAGTGCCATCATTAATACGACATCGATTACCGCTTATGAAGGGGATACGGCGTTAATTGATTACTCCAGCACAAAGGGTGCGATTGTTTCCTTTACGCGATCCATGGCGATGTCGCTTGCGGATAAAGGCATCAGAGTGAATGCGGTGGCGCCTGGTCCGATTTGGACGCCGCTTATTCCGGCGACATTCCCGGAAGAAAAAGTGAAACAGCACGGCTTGGACACGCCAATGGGAAGACCGGGGCAGCCGGTTGAGCATGCAGGTGCATATGTCCTGCTGGCGTCTGACGAATCGTCCTATATGACAGGGCAGACCATTCATGTAAATGGCGGCCGTTTTATTTCAACATAATCAACGAAAAACCAGCGTGATCGCTGGTTTTTTTATGTGAGGAGATATTTCAAGATAAGAATTTGTCGACTTTTCTGACAATTAGGTTTTCATTTTTGTGATTTTATATATAATATTGTTAGGAGAAAGGAATGATTCGCTCACCGGTACAAATAGAGTAAAAAAAAAGAAAATTGACCATTATCGCTCATGGAATTCAGAAAATTCAAATAAAATATATATAAATAGATAATTAGTCTAGGAGTTGAAGGGGAATGAAAGGGAGCGTATTTAGGAAGAAAAGCATTCAGGATTTAATCGCTGCGACGAGCGGTGAAAAATCTTTAAAAAGAGAATTAGGGGCATTCGATTTAACATTGCTCGGAATCGGAGCCATTATTGGCACAGGGATTTTTGTGCTGACGGGAACAGGTGCAGTCACGGCAGGTCCCGGGCTGACCATTTCATTTGTTGTGGCGGCGCTGGCTTGTTTATTCGCCGCCCTGTCTTACGCAGAATTTGCTTCAAGTGTGCCTGTTTCAGGTTCGGTGTATACATTCACGTATGCGACATTGGGAGAGCTTTTGGCCTTTATTATCGGGTGGGATTTAATTTTAGAGTACATGCTGGCGGTAAGTGCGGTGTCAGTCGGCTGGTCTGGTTATTTCCAATCGTTTTTATCAGGGCTCGGCATTCATCTTCCGGTTGCTTTAACAGCAGCACCGGGGGCGGTGGAGGGCACATTTACCATCTTTAATCTGCCTGCCTTTGTGATTGTGATGGCGATAACGTTTTTGCTTTATTTAGGCATCAAAGAATCAAAAAGAGTCAACAACATCATGGTGATCTTGAAAGTGCTGGTTGTTTTGCTGTTTATCGCGGTGGCAGCCGTTTATGTGAAGCCGCATAACTGGCAGCCGTTTATGCCGATGGGCTTTGGCGGCGTATTCAGCGCAGCGGCGCTCGTATTTTTTGCTTTTATCGGATTTGACGCTGTATCCTCTGCTGCGGAAGAGACAAAAAATCCTGCGAAGGATCTGCCTAAAGGCATAATATTCTCTTTATTGGTTTGCACGATTTTATATGTCACTGTATCAGCCATCATGACAGGGGTTATCCCGTTTGCACAGTTTGCGGGAGTGGATCATCCGGTTTCTCTTGTTCTCCAAAGCGCCGGGCAAAATTGGGTGGCAGGCATCATTGATATTGGCGCTGTTTTGGGGATGACAACAGTTATGCTCGTGATGCTTTATGGGCAGACACGCGTCATGTTTGCTATGTCGCGTGACGGACTGGTGCCGGGCTCACTTTCTAAGGTCCATCCAAAGCACAAAACACCTTATGTGGCCACTTGGTTTTTCGGCACAATGTCGGCGCTCCTCGGCTCACTTGTTCCACTGGATGAACTTGCAAAACTGGTAAACATCGGAACACTGTCAGCGTTTGTGCTTATCTCTGTGGCAGTGATCGTTTTGAGAAAGAAACAGCCTGATCTACCGAGAGCCTTTACATGTCCGGGGGTTCCAGTGATCCCGGGTCTGGCGATTCTGTTCTGTCTGTTCTTAATTTTAAATCTTGGATGGGTGACGATTGTCCGCTTCCTTGTGTGGCTGTTAATCGGATTGGCAATCTATTTCTTGTATTCAAGAAAGCATTCAAAATTAAATCAATAATCTTGTGGTTAAGAGAGCGGTCATTCAGGACGCTCTCTCTTTTGTGTTCTTGGTAAATGAATCTATAGAAATGAAGACAAAAATAAGAGATAATATAGGGTGGAAAGGAAGTGACGTTTATTGTCTGAGCAAAAACCAGTCCAATGGGCTTCGAAAATCGGTTTCGTCATGGCAGCCGCCGGCTCGGCTATCGGCTTGGGCGCGATTTGGAAGTTCCCTTATGTAGCAGGGACCAATGGGGGAGGCGCCTTTTTTCTTATCTTCGTGTTATTTACCATTCTCTTAGGCTATCCGCTTTTAGTGGGAGAGTTTATTTTTGGAAGACGGAACCAGACGAATGCCATTGATGCATATAAAAAAGAAGCGCCGCGAACTGCTTGGTTTCTCACGGGATGGGTCGGTGTAGCCGCATGTTTCTTAGTGCTGTCGTTTTACAGTGTAATCGGAGGGTGGATTTTGCTGTATATCGTGAAAACAGCATCTGGTTCACTTTCCGGGCTTTCTCAAGAACAGTTTGGAACCCTGTTTGCTTCTATTATTCAAAATCCGATGCAGACGCTCGCGGCTCAGTTTGTTTTTATGGTGCTGACTGTCTTGGTCGTCGCCAGAGGGGTTCAAAAAGGGATTGAACGGGTCAGCGCGGTGATCATGCCGATTTTGTTTTTATTGTTTATTCTGCTCGTTCTTCGGTCACTCACGCTTGATGGTGCGATGGAAGGCGTAAAATTTTTGCTTGTGCCTCATTTCGGTAATTTGACTCCGGAATCTATATTATTCGCGCTGGGACAGGCCTTCTTTACGTTAACACTGGGGGTTTCGGTGATGGTGACTTACAGCTCTTATTTGCCGAAAACGCAAAATGTCCCTCGTTCGGCAGCCTCCATTGTCGTGATGAATATCATTGTGACACTCTTGGCGGGCCTGGCCATTTTTCCGGCGGTTTTTTCATTCGGTTTTCAGCCAAATGAAGGTCCGACATTGCTGTTTACAGTGCTTCCGGCCGTTTTTGAACAGCTTCCGTTCGGCACGTTGTTTTTTATCGGCTTTCTCGTTGCGTTTTTATTTGCAGCCTTAACCTCAGCGTTTTCGATGGTTGAAATTATTGTCGCCACAATCGGAAAAGGGGACGAAAAGAAGAGAAAAAAATTGTCATGGACAAGCGGGCTGTTGATCTTTTTGGTCGGAATCCCTTGTTGCTTGTCTTATGGCGTATTGAGCGATGTGAACATATTCGGTAAAACGTTTTTTGATATTGCCGATTTTACTGTCAGCAATGTTTTGATGCCATTAGGCGCTTTGTTAATTTCTCTTTTTATACCGCTCAAAATTTCGAAGCGCGAGCTTTTAGCAGAAATGAGAAACGGATCAAATGCAGGTAAAGCATTCTTTTATACATGGTTTTATTTGCTTCGTTTTATCGTACCGCTGGCCATTATTATCGTATTCTTAAATTTAATCGGGATTTTATCATTTTAAACAACAGGCTCCGTTTCCGGGGCCTGTTTTCTTATTTAATAAGACGATATCAACGGTGCCCATGCCGTTTTCAGTTTTTGGATCCCGTGCCTGATGTCCTCTTCTGACAAACCGCCATAACCGATTAAAACAGAAACAAATGGCGGCTGTCCTTTATAAGAGGGAGATACGGGATAGATGGTTACGCCATTGTCGGCAGCAGCACTAATCGCTTCTTCTTCACTTGCCGGAAACAAAAGCCGCAGGAGGATATGAAGACCGGAGTTTTTTCCGAGAACCTCAACGCTGTTCCCTAGTTCAGACCGTATGGCTTCTAACAGGACAGCGTGTTTTTTTCGGTATAAGGCTCTCATTCTGTTTACATGCTTTTGCCACTCTCCGCTTTCGATGAAGTCTGCCAGTGCCATTTGAGAGTGGGAAGAGACCGTTTGTTTCATTAAGTGAGCGTTTTTTCTGACCGATTCCATGAGTGCAGGGGGCAAGATCATGTAGCTGAGCCGCAAGGAAGGCAGCAGTGACTTTGAAAAAGTGCCGAGATATATGACTCTGCCATTTGGATCAAGACCCTGCAAAGACGGAATGGGCTGGCCGCTGTAGCGAAATTCCCCATCGTAATCATCTTCTATAATGAACGAGTTTGCTTCCTTTGCCCATGCCAGAAGCTCTTGTCTTCGGGTTATCGTCATAATGCTCCCGAGCGGAAACTGATGCGAAGGAGTCGTATACACGAGAGATGGATTCTGCGCTTTAAGCTCACCCGGCAGGACGCCTTCTTCATCAGAATAAATCGGAATGACATGCATGCGATTTGCTTCAAATAATCTTCTTGAACGATGAAAACCCGGTTCTTCAAACCCGATTTTTGTGCCGTGCTTAAGCGTAAGACAAAGAATTTGCAGAAGCACGGTCGTTCCTGCACCAATCATGATCTGGCCGGGCTCGCAAATGACACCCCTTGACAGCCTGACGAAACGGGTAATCATGCGCCTGAGTTCAGGCTCTCCTTGAGGGTCTCCAGAGGTGTGGCCGGAATAGCGGTCCAGACTTTTTACGATGCTTTTTCTCCATGCGTTAAAGGGGAAGCGGGCCGGATCGACATTGCCTTGATGAAAGTCAATAACAGGTGCGTTCTCTTCAGGCAAGACCTGTTGCACAGACTGCTGAAAATAGTCAGGAGCCGCTGGGAAATCTGCTTCTACTCCCGCCGCGAACCAGCCGATTTTTGGTTTGCTTTTGACATAGCCCTCAGCAGTTAATTGCTCGTAAGCATGTTCAATTGTTGCTGTACTGACACCGAGCAAGACAGAGAGCCTGCGTTTTGACGGAAGTTTTGTTCCTTTCGTAATTCTCGCGTGTGAAATTTCTTGTTTGAAAAAGATATAAAGCTGCTCATACAGCGGTGTTTTGCTTTTTTTATCAAGAAACGGCGTGATATCCATCTCGAGTCTCCTTTATATCTGGCATGGTCATGTTTTTTGATATTGGCTATTTGGTAAATGCCATTTATTAGCTATGATCATTGTAACGAAAGGAAAGGGGATTGAGAAGATGATTCATATGAAACAGTTAACTACGAAAGAAGAATGGGCTGAATCGTATCCGGTTATGAGTGAATTGAGAACAGAACTGGATGAAGAAACGTATTTACAAAGGCTTGACGCCTGTGTGCAGCAAGAATCGTATATGCTGTTTGCCTTATATGAGGATACGGCAATCAGGGCGCTGTGCGGCGCGCTGCCGAGGGTTTCCATTCACAAGGGAGAGCATTTGTGGATTGCGGATCTTGTGACAACCGCGCCTTGCCGATCAAAGGGATACGGCAAATTAATTTTGGATTATGCCGCAGACTGGGCAAGAAAAGCCGGACTTGGCTTTGTCAGTCTTTCATCTGGCCTTCAGCGTAAAGACGCACACCGATTTTATATAGACAAAATGGATTTTACGATAGAAAGCTACTTGTTTAGAAAGCCGCTGTAATCAAAAAAGACGCCCCCTCAGGCGTCTTCTTTTAAAAGCCAAACTGTAAATTAGTATCTACAGATACAATGGTATACACACAAATAATCACAAATAGATTCAGGATGACACCGAGCAGGCCTGGCCCGGTGCGCCCTCTCTTGATGAAGAGTTCAATAATGCCAAACGGAACGGCGGCCATGGCGAACGGAAGCATTTGATAGGAATAAATTGTGACATTGCTGATAATCGCCAAATTCAGCAAGAGCAGGGACAGAATTGCTGTCCCGACTGAAATCCAGCCGAATACATTGTGTTCTTTAAAAATTCTTACCAGTTCCATAATTCCACCTCGCCGACATTCGCTGATTTTACAGATTTGTTTTTCAGCATGCGTTGGATTTCCTTGGTTGGTCCTGTAACGACCGAGCCGTATACATTGACACCGTTTTTCTCTACATAATCCAATCGGTTATCCACTTTCAGGTCTTTTCGTTTTGAAATGACCTGTGCCCATTTTTCATGCTTGGACATGAATGTCAGGGCGTTGATAAACTGATCGCCATTTGATTTGCCTTTTGAATTAAGCGCAGCCAAGAACTTTGAATCCTTTCCAGGATAGCCAAGCGGCTCTGCGTATACTTTCTCATTGTTGTTGTTCTCTGTTTCAATTGCATTCCACAAAAAGCTCACATCATACCCTTTGAACTTGTTATATATTTCTTTTGTCGGGTATGCACGGTCATATGAAAGGTAGACCTCGGAAACCGTTCCTTCGGGCAATGTCTTTAACGTTTGGTCAGCTTTTGCAGTGGATTGTTCGGACGCATTTGATGGGTGTGTAAAGTAATGGCCGGTTTTATGCACTTCTAAATCATAGTAGTTAACGACAGGCGCTTTCACTTTATTATAAAACATTTCAACTCGTTCATTCCCCACTGCGACTGTCTTCGTACCGATCTGCTTTTGCAGCGGGAATTCGGTATTCATGCCAAATAACTTCACTTGGCTTTTCAGTCCGGATGTATCGACAAGAACATTTGGCATGGTCAGGGCTACAGTGACTGCGGCGGTTTCCATAAACTCATTGCCGGTGCTTTGTTTTCCTCCCATTCCGTAATAAAGGTAGCTTCCCAGCGTGCAAAGCGGCAAAATCATCAAGGTCGAAATAACGGCAAGGACAGAAATTCGTAAATAAGACTTGCGTTTCCCATAGGCTAAAATCGCTTTTTGTTTTTCTGGACTGATGCTGACATCCCAATCGTTATCGTCCTCTAGCTCGCTATCAATCAGTTCCTGATACACTTCGAGCTTCTCTAGTTCTTCCTCAAATGCGGTCATTTCCCGGTCGCTCATTTCCCCATTTTTATATTGATCAAAACGCTTTTTAAATTCTTCATTCATCATTAACACCTCTATTATAAAGTGCTTTCAGCCGCTGTCTGGCGCGAAATAAAACACTTTTAAAATTCGCCTCTGAAATATTCATAATATGCGATGCTTCTTTGTAATTTAGCTCTTTTAAATAATATAGCGTTAAGGCCTCCCGATAATTGTCGGGGAGCTCGGACATATAACCAGTCAGCACTTCCTTTATCTCTACCTGATGAGCAGGGCTCTGAACAGCACTTTGAAAGAGGCTTCCGATTAAGTCATCAGAAATGGTTACTTCTTTCTTATGCTTTCTGACGTAATCAATGAAGGCGTTTCGCGCCACTTGAAAAAGCCAGGGCTTTACTTTGCTGTGATCATAGGAGTGAATGTGTATGTATGCCCGCATAAAGGTTTCCTGCAGCAAGTCCTCGGCAAGATGCTTGTCTTTTGTCATGGAGAGCAGGAACCTGTAAACATCATTCATGTACATTTGATAAATTTCATCGATCGTCACTGCCTTTTCTCCCCTCTATGTTATACACGCATAAGAAAGGTTTAAAGTTGCACATTACATGCAAACGGCTTTTTATACCTCATCAAACACCATTCCTATATAGTACCTAAAAATGGCCGCGAAAGATAGTACCGAGAAATGTTTAACATTTTTTCCAGTGGGGAAAAGAGAGTGAAAAAAGAAGGAGTGGCACAATGGAATATACCAGTATAGCAGACACCGAAATAAAAGCCTCCAGAATCGGCCTGGGCACATGGGCGATTGGCGGAACCATGTGGGGAGGCACTGACGAGAAACAATCAATCAAAACCATCCGCGCCGCTCTTGATGAGGGGATCACACTGATTGACACCGCTCCGGCCTACGGCTTCGGGCAGTCCGAGGAAACCGTCGGGAAGGCGATCAAGGAGCACGGCAAAAGAGATCAGGTGATTCTCGCAACGAAAACGGCTGTGGACTGGAAGAACAACCAGCTCTTCCGCCATGCGAATAGAGCGAGAATCATAGAGGAAGTCGAGGCTTCTTTGAAACGGCTGCAAACGGATTATATTGATCTTTATCAGGTGCATTGGCCCGATCCGCTTGTGCCAATTGAAGAAACGGCGGAAGTCATGAAGGAATTATATGATGCCGGCAAAATCCGGGCGATTGGCGTCAGTAACTTTTCAGTTGAACAATTGGATACATTTCGCGCCATTGCACCGCTTCAAACGATTCAGCCTCCATATAATTTGTTTGAAAGAGAAATTGAAGAGAATGTTCTTCCATATGCGAAAGACAAACAGATTACAACGATATTATACGGCAGTTTATGCAGAGGGCTGCTAACAGGTAAAATGACCGAAGAGTACACGTTTGAGGGCGACGATCTGCGAAATCATGATCCAAAATTCCAGCAGCCCCGTTTTAAAGAGTATCTTTCTGCTGTTCATCAGTTGGATGAGCTGGCGCAGACACGTTATGGAAAATCAGTGATTCACTTGGCCGTCAGATGGATCTTAGATCAGCCGGGAGCGGATATCGCTCTTTGGGGGGCGAGAAAGCCTGAGCAGGTTGATGCGGTATCGAAGATTACAGACTGGACGCTGAGCAGTGAAGATCATAAAGACATCAATACCATATTGAAAAATACGATTTCAGACCCGGTCGGGCCCGAGTTTATGGCACCCCCGACCAGGGAGGAAATCTAACAAAAGCTGAGGGCGATCCTCAGCTTTTTGGCGTTTTAACCAGAGAAATCTTAAAAATTAGTACCAGGTAATAAAAAATGTTGTTATAATAGAAGCAGAAAGAATCATTGATTACGACAAAGGAAGTGCGATATGTATAAGTTTTGTGCAAATGCTTTAAAAGTTATTCTTTCTCTTCGCGGAGGAGTGAAGGTGTATAACAAAGAAAACCTTCCGGCCGATTCAGGTTTTGTCATCGCGTGTACACACTCCGGCTGGGTTGATGTGATCACACTCGGAGTCGGGATTCTTCCTTATCAAATACACTACATGGCGAAAAAAGAGCTTTTTCAAAATAAATGGATCGGTTCGTTCTTGAAGAAAATCAATGCCTTTCCGGTAGATCGTGAAAATCCCGGACCAAGCAGTATTAAAACCCCGATTAAGCTGCTGAAAGAAGGAGAGATCGTCGGTATCTTCCCGAGCGGAACAAGGACCTCTGAGGACGTGCCTTTAAAAAGAGGCGCGGTGACAATTGCGCAAATGGGGAAAGCGCCGCTCGTTCCCGCTGCATATAAAGGACCTTCAAGCGGAAAGGGATTATTCAAAAAAGGAAAAATGAAGCTCATTATCGGTGAGCCGCTTCAGCAGGCTGATTTTGCCCACCTGCCGTCAAAAGAAAGACTTGCAGCCATGACAGAGGCTTTAAATAACAGTATTAAAGAGCTTGAAAACAAGCTGGAACAGCTATAATCCACCAGTGCCCGCATTCCCCGATTTCCCGATTGTTTATAAGTTCCTTGGCAATTAGCTATACTATATAAGGAATTAATTATTGGGAAAGGTTACGGAAAATGATGAAAATTATCGTAGTAGGGGCTGGAATTCTAGGAGCGTCAACAGCGTATCAGTTAGCCAAAATGGGGGCTGAGGTTCTTGTCATAGATCGGAAAGATAAGGGACAGGCCACCCATGCAGCGAAAGGCATTATTTGTCCATGGCTGTCACCGAGGCGAAATCAGGCGTGGTACAAGCTGGCAAAGGCAGGAGCGCACTTTTACCCCTGTTTCATAGAGGAGCTTAGAAAAGCAGGCGAGATAGAAACGGGTTATGCTCCGGTTGGTGCTCTTAGTATTCATCACGAGAAAGAAAAGATTGAAAAGATTGAAAAACGGGTGCAAGAACGCAAACAAGACGCCCCGGAAATCGGAGACATTTCTTTTCTATCTGAATTCAAAACCGCCGGCATGTTTCCATTGCTGGCTAAACGGTACCATTCAATTCATATAAGCGGAGCCGCCCGAGTGGATGGCGAGATGCTGAGAGATGCATTATTGCGTGCTGCTCATAGAATGGGCGCCGTTTATTTAACAGGCGATGCCAAGCTCCAATATCATTCGAAACGAGTGACAGGAGTAACCGTCGGTGATGAATGTTATTCTGCTGACAAGGTGATTGTTTGTGCCGGTGTATGGGCAGACCAATTGCTGGCGCCTTTAGGCATTCGCTTTAAAGTAAGCGTGCAAAAAGCGCAGATCATATATGTACAGGTTCCTGACGCAAACAATATGGACAGCTGGCCTGCTGTCATGCCGCCTTCTAAGGAATATCTGTTAGCTTATGCTGACAAGAGAATGGCCATCGGAGCGACTCGTGAAGATGATATAGAAGGCCGTGATGAACGGATCACGGCAGGCGGGCTGCAGGAATTGTTGAACAAAGGATTGGAAATGGCTCCTGGTATAGCAAACAGCACCTTTCAAGAAGCAAGAGTCGGTTTACGACCGATTACACCGGGTGATGTGCCGGTGATCGGACTTCTTCCCGGCTGGGACGGGATCATAGCGGCAAATGGCCTTGGATCGTCCGGTTTGACAATGGGACCTTATATGGGGCAACAGCTGGCGAAGCTGGCTCTTAAAATGGACGTAGACATCGATTTAGAAGAATATGATATAAAAAATGCAGCAGAAGTTCAATGAACATCCGCTGCTTTTTTGTTTTATATTTTGGATAATGAAAGCTGGTCCTCTGGCAGTGCTTTGAGTGAGCCGTCATTGTTTAATACAGAACGCCATGTATAACGGGGTTCATAACCGAGGATCTTTTTCGCTTTATCAATCGCCATCAGTGTTTCATATCCTTTTATATCCCGCTTTAAAGAGACTTCTGGGAAAAACCTCTTTACCAAGTCTTCACTCGGTTCTTTCATGATGGTATCCGGCGCCGTAATGTGGAAGACCTCATTGCCGATATTGTTTTTTTCGATTGCAAGCAGGCAAGCGTGCGCAGCGTCTCTCACATCGCAATACGCCCATGCATTTTTCTTTTGGATATCCTTTTGCTTTTCGTTCCAATGCATGCCTGGAATTTTTTCATACTCATCAGGTTCATATATATTTGCAAAGCGGAGGGTGACAATTTGTGTATTCATCAGCTTTGAAAACATATCTGAAAGGATCTCGGTCAGACGCTTTGCCATTGCGTAAGACGATTTTACGATTGTCGGATGCTCTTCGTCTACAGGAAGGTAGCTGAGCTCTTTCGGTACAAACGGATATCCCAGCACCGTCTCGCTCGAAGCCCATACAAGCTTACGCACTTTAAAATCTTTACAAGCCTCCAAAATATTGAAGTTGACAAGCATATTATTTTCAAATATCGCCTGGGAGGGATTTCTGACATCGGTCGGAATATTCCCAAGATGGACCACAGCGTCACAGCCCATAATAAGCTGGCATACTTGGCCGTAATCCCGCAAATCGGCTTGGATAAATGTTTTTGATGCTGATTCCTCTGTTAATATTCTATCTGATGCTGTTACATCGTGGCCGGCCTCCAATATTGTTCTTACGGCCCACCGTCCTATTTTACCTGCTGCTCCAGTTACCACTACTTTCATCATTTCACTCCTTTTTCTTGTTTTTAAATGAGATCCAGTCCCCTGATTAGAATTCCCGAGGATTTCCGTTTTATTAACAGCAGTATTTATATTTATAGAAGAATGGGGGAAGGTTAGAAACAAAACATAATAAAAAACACACCTCAATAAAAGGTGTCTCAGCGTGTCGACAAACCCTCGCATTCGTTGTCAGTCCTGCGCGTTGATGCTCACGTGAAAAAAGATCAGCGGCTAAAAGCTAGAGCGTCCTGCTCAAACGCCCTTGTCACCGCATCCTGCGGAAGTCCGCTCCAATGCTCGTCCTTCCTAGACTTCAAGGGTTTTCAATCACGCTGACAAGATGACAAAATCCTAAAACAAAAACCGTTTTAGGACTTTGTCTACAATCTAAAAGACACCTCAATAAAAGGTGTCTTTTTATATTATGCTTCTTTCGGTTCTCCAGCTTCAACCAGCTCTTCTGCCGCGAGTTTTTTGACTTCAATATAAGCGACGTGGTGGCCGTCGATTTCGTTAATGATAAATTCGCAGCCTTCTTCGATGATAGAATCATCTTTTTCAACATCGTATTTTTGGGTAAGGAACCAGCCGCCGATCGTATCGACTTCTTCGTTCTCTAAATGAATGCCGAACAGGTCGTTTACTTGGTCGATTAACACTTTTCCGTCAAGAATATAATGGCCATCGCCGATTTTGCGGATTTCGTTAATTTCATCAATATCAAATTCATCGCGGATTTCGCCGACAATTTCTTCGATGATGTCTTCAACCGTCACAAGCCCGGCCGTACCGCCGTATTCATCAGACAGGATGGCCATGTGGACTCTGTCTTTTTGCATTTTGACAAGCAGATCTTGGATCGGCGCGGATTCAATGACATGAATGATCGGGTTGACGAATTGAGAAATGGTGGAATCAACAGATACCTCGCCGCTGATGCAGGCGGTCAGCACTTCTTTAATATTAATAACCCCGATAATGTTATCTTTATCGCCCTCTTCTACAGGGTAGCGAGTATATTTTTCGATCTGAATGATGTCCATCATTTCAGAAATCTTGATATCATGCGGAAGGCTGACAATTTCAGTCCGCGGAATCATAATTTCTTTCGCCAGCCTGTCGTCAAATTCAAAGATTTTATTCACATATTTAAACTCTGACTGGTTAATTTCACCGCTTTTATAGCTTTCAGACAGAATGATTCGCAACTCTTCTTCAGAGTGAGCCAGTTCGTTTTCTGAAACGGTCTCCAGGCCAAATGCTTTTGTCAATAACCGTGCGGAATTGTTCAAAAGCCAAATGAACGGGAACATGATGCGGTAAAACCAAATCAGCGGTTTCGCAAACAGCATAGACACTGCTTCCGCCTTTTGGATGGCGACTGTCTTAGGCGCAAGTTCTCCGACAACAACGTGCAGAAACGTGATAATGGCATACGCAAAAATAAACGATATGACATGTGAAAGGGAACCTGGCACATTCAATTGTATGAAAAGCGGGTGAAGCAGCCTTTCAATTGTGGACTCGCCTAAAACCCCTAATCCAATGGAAGTCAATGTAATTCCGAGCTGACACGCAGATAAATATTCATCAAGATGCGTAGTCACTTTTTTTGCGGCTATTGCTGCTTTATTTCCTTCCGCGATCAGCTGATCGATTCGTGAGCCTCTGATTCTGATAATGGCAAACTCAGAGGCCACGAAAAATGCCGTCAGGGCGATTAAAACAGCAACTAAAATCAAATTCACTATGTCCAATTAGAACCTTCACTCTAGAATGAGAATGAAGGTAACACCTCCTGTTAGATAAAATGGTTTTAACTTAACAGCAGCATAAATGATTGGAACACGGCGAGCTTATCGGGTGGGAGCTTGTTTTTCAGCTTGTCACGATCCTCGGGCTTCAGCCGTTCAAACCGATGCAAGATTCCGGAGATATTTTGATTCATATGATCAATTTCTAATGCCAGTTTACCAATTTCATCATCAAGTTTAGCTGAAGAGGGAAACTGGTTCTCCAGTCGATCTTTAATATCGGACAGGGCCAATCGCTGCTTCTTGCAATCTACAATAAATATGAGTCGTTTAAGTGCATTTTCATCGTAGTAACGGTAATTTGAACAGGATCTGGCCGGCGTAAGCAGACCGATATTCGTATAATAATCAACTGTTCGTTTCGTTACTCCGGCAAGTTTTGCTAGTTCACTGATGCGATAAGTCTCAGCCCCATCTATATCCCTCCCAACCATCACGTTATAGTTATGAGAATAGTTTAATATATGAAGGGTGTCTTGCACAAGTTTATTGTTTTTGATGAGTTCGCGAAGCTAATTTAGGCAAGAATATAAATTTAGTGTGTTTTTTGAAAATATCATATAAAAGCATTGACTAAATGATACATATTTTGCATAATCAAGTGTGATACAGAACGAAACTGAAAAAGAAATAAGGGAAGCCATTCGATGTTGCGGCACGATGGTGGAACATAGGGAACATAAGCAGAGATCAAGGGAAATGGAAACAATCTCACAAGATTTCACCAGATTAATATCCTGGCGTGCTTAGCATTGATCTTGCGAACTTTATGATATACAATTTTTTATAGCTGTATATTTGATTATGTTGTTTTTATTTTTCTGAATATTCCGATTTTAATCCTTTGCACATAAAGGAATAAATGCTGAATGACCGCACTGTATTTATTTAGGTTTCTAATCAAGGCTCTCGTACTATCAGATGGATATAGATTTGCAATTCTGTTTACTGAGCTGGACGATAAGGAGAGAAGAGAGTTCAGCGATGGTGCGGCTTGGAATTTGCGGTTTTGGCGGTTTGGCAGCCCTTTGCAAATGCTTCTTTAGTAATTCTCTTGGAAATATATTACAGTAATTAAGTTCGCCTTTTATCAAGCTGTCTGTGACCAGCCTCATGTCCGCTTCGCAGATGAAATCATTGACTGTCGATTGAGAGTAATTAATGGTTTACATATATATATGTCGAAATTAATCTTTTATGGTCTTCGGATAATTTCGCCAAAAGAAATATTGGTCTTGCTCTGCTGTAGAATAATCAGACTTATTACAAAACAGAAAGGAAGACAAGAGATTGAAAGCATATGTTTTTCCGGGTCAAGGCTCTCAATATAAGGGAATGGGCAGCAACCTATTTGATGAGTTTTCAAACCTGACAAAACTATCAGATAATATTTTGGGATATTCAATTAAGAATTTATGTTTACATGACGAAAACCAAAAACTAAAACAAACTGAATATACTCAGCCGGCCCTTTTTGTTGTGAATGCATTATGCTATTTAAACAAGGTCAATAAAACAGGAAAAATGCCTGATTTTGTGGCTGGACATAGCCTTGGCGAGTATAACGCTTTGTTTGCCGCAGGTGTATTTGATTTTGAAACTGGATTGCGGCTTGTCAAAAAAAGAGGAGAACTGATGGGCAATGCCGTTAACGGAGGTATGGCTGCGGTCATCGGTTTTTCTGTCCAAAAGATTAAGCACCTATTAAAAGAAAATAGCCTGCCGGTTGATATTGCTAATGACAATTCACCGACACAAATTGTGATTTCTGGTTTGGAATCGGATATCCTGCAGGCGCAGCCTATTTTTGAAAAAGCAGGCGCAGCTGCTTTTATCCCGTTAAAGGTAAGCGGAGCATTTCATTCCCGTTATATGGCGGATGCGAAAAGAGAGTTTTCCGACTTTCTAGAAGGCATACAACTAAAGACTCCAAAAATTCCTGTTATTTCAAATGTTGAAGGAATGCCTTATGTCCGAGATGACATCAAAAAGAATATTACCATGCAAATTACCCATCAAGTCAAATGGACAGACAGCATAAGGTACTTGTCAGCAATTGGGGTGCAGTCCATTGAGGAAGTGGGTCCAGGTAATGTGCTCACGAAGCTGACGCAAAAAATTCAAAAAGAAGCAGAGCCTCTTCAGCTGAATCATAGGAAAGAACAGTCTGAGCCCGTCACAAAGATTACACCGAAGGCTCTTGGCAGCAATGCATTTAAAGAAGAATACGGCTTACAATATGCATATGTGACAGGTTCTATGTATAAAGGGATTGCGTCGGAACAAATGGTGGTACAAGTCGGAAAAGCGGGGATGCTTGGGTTTTATGGAACGGGAGGCATGAAAATTGAATCAATTGAACGAGCCATTCAATGTATCCAACGCGAACTGACAAATGCTGAATCTTTCGGCATGAACTTACTGTGCAGTCCGGATAAGCCTTATATAGAGGAAGAAAGGATAAAATTGTATTTGCAGTATGGGATAAACATTATTGAAGCAGCCGCCTATATCAGCTTAACCGCTCCGCTCGTGATGTATAGGGCTCGGGGTGCCAAACGAAATCAGAATGGAAAGGTTGAAGCGAAAAACCGGATTTTTGCGAAGGTCTCTCGGCCTGAGGTGGCAGAAGTTTTCCTGCGACCTGCCCCGAATCATTTATTAGAGCAATTAACTAGAGAGGGGAAAATCTCTCAGGAACAGGCCGAATTAATGAGAGAAATTCCGATGGCTGATAATATAACTGTTGAGGCTGATTCAGGCGGACATACGGACAATGGTTCTGCGTACGCTCTCATGCCAGCTATGATTAAGTTGCGGGATAAGATTCATGCTGAATACCGCTATCCCAAAAAAGTACGAATCGGCTCAGCGGGGGGGGTTGGAACGCCAGAAGCGGCTGCTGCTGCATTTATGCTCGGCGCTGATTATATTGTGACAGGCTCCATTAACCAGTGTACTGTGGAAGCCGGGACAAGCGATGCCGTAAAGGATTTGCTTCAGCTCGCGAATGTACAAGATACCGATTATGCTCCAGCTGGAGATATGTTTGAAATCGGGGCCAAAGTCCAAGTACTCAAAAAAGGATTATTTTTTCCTGTCAGAGCTAATAAGCTTTATGACTTGTATCGGAATTATAAATCAATAGATGAAATAGATGAAAAAACGAGAAAAATGGTAGAAGATAAATATTTTCACCGGACATTTAAAGAAGTTTATGCAGACATAAAAAAATATAGGTCTCCGCATGAGATAGAAAGAGCGGAACGTCAGCCAAAATACAAAATGGCACTTATCTTTAAATGGTATTTCGGAAACGCAACGCGGCTTGCACTAATTGGGGATGAAGAGCAAAAAGTAAACTATCAGATTCACTGTGGTCCTGCTCTCGGCGCTTTTAACCAATGGGTCAAAGGATCAGAACTGGAAAATTGGAGAAACCGCCACGTCCATAAAATTGGAAAAAAATTAATAACGGAAACTGCCGATTTATTGAATCAGCGTTATCTCGCGATGGTCAATTAAAGATAGAATTTTAGTTTTTAAGTGCGGAAGGGACAGATGAAATTGGCTGGGTTATCCCGGGAAATTGAAGAAAACTTAAATAAAGGATCATGGATCCGCAAGCTGTTTGATGAAGGCGCAAGGCTGAAGAAAGAGTTCGGGGATGACCAGGTATTTGATTTTTCAATCGGAAATCCGGTTGTTGAACCGCCTGAAGCTTTTAAGAGAGCATTAATAGAGGAAGCTGCCAAAGGCAATCACGGATACATACAAAATCAAGGGCTTCCGGCAGCAAGAGAAAAAGTAGCGCAATTTTTGGGGGCCCGTTTTGAAGCCGAGTTCTCGGCGGAACGCGTCGTCATGACGGTAGGCGCAGGCGGTGCATTGAATGTCGCGTTAAAAAGTATCGTAAACCCGGGTGAAGAGGTTATTATTCTCGCACCTTATTTTGCCGAGTATAAATTGTATATTGAGAACTACGGGGGAAAAGCTGTAAGCTGCCCGTTGACGTCCCGGTTTGAGATTGATATTGAGGCGGTGAGACAATCGATTACCTCAAAGACGAAAGGGCTGATCCTCAATACACCTCATAACCCGACAGGCACTGTTCTCAGCCAGAAAAATATAGATGATTTAGGCGCTTTATTAAAAGAAATAGAAGAGAAGAGCGGACAGACGATTTATGTGCTTTTTGATGAACCGTACAGTCAATTAATCTATGATGAAGAGCTGGCAAATCCGTTTCAATCGTATCATCGTGTGATTTTGGCGAGCTCATTCAGTAAGGATCTCGGCATAGCCGGAGAGCGGCTCGGGTATATCGGATTAGACAGCAAGATGCCGGATGCCGCCCTTTTGATCAACGCTTTTGTGTTCTGTAATCGAACGCTTGGATTTGTGAATGCGCCTGTCATGGTGCAGCGGGCTGTGGCAAGAATGGATGATTTAAGAGTAGACGCAAGCGCTTATAAAGAGCGCAGGGATTTAATGGTCGGCATTTTAAAAGAAGCAGGTTTTGAATTTGAAATGCCGAAGGGCGGTTTTTTCATATTTCCGAAATCGCCAATTGAAGATGAAGTCGCATTTTGCGTGCATGCCGCCCAAAAATACAAATTATTAATCGTGCCGAGCAGCGGCTTTGGAATGAAAGGGCACTTCCGTTTATCCTTCAGTGTGCCGATAGAACAGATTAAAAACTCACGGGATATCTTTATTGCCTTATATAAAGATTTTGTGTAAAGAGTGAAGCAAGTGGAGCCTTAAAGGGAGCGCGCCTGTCATATCTTTGTTTCCTCGATATAACTGGCTGATGAGATTTGAAGAAGATATCCAACACATGAATAAGCTAGCTAGAAAGCTAACAGTGTGTGCTGTTAGCTTTTTATATTTGTTTGATTCTCCAAGCCTTTGCCAGCTTTTTTATACCGTGCTTTATCGTTTCTTCAGATAATGCACCAAATCCTAGCAGAACGGCAGCGGGTGATGCCGTTGACGGTTCCAGATGATAAATGGATGATGGGTACACGTTGATGCCCTCTTTTTTCGCGGCAAGAATCAGTTCATTTTCAGTCATACCATTCTTTACTTTCAACAAAATATGTAAGCCTGACCCCTGCCCGGAAATGTCTGCTTGATCCTGAAAGAAATAATTTACCGCATCAACTAAAATATCATGTTTCTTTTGGTATAAATGTCGCATTTTCCGCATGTGCCTTGCAAAATCATTTGATTCCATAAACAATTGGAGTGTCTTTTGCAATATAGGGGACACAATCTGATTATAGCTGTGTGTCTGCTGCTGAAAGCGGTGAAACAAAGAGCGGGGTAGGATGAGATAACTGATTCTGAAAGAAGGTGACAAAATCCTTGAGAAAGTACCGGTATAAATCACCCTATCATGCTTATCTAGACTTTGGAGCGCCGGGAGCGGACGTCCTTTAAAACGGAATTCGCTGTCATAGTCATTTTCGATTATGTAAGCGTTTTTTTCATAAGCCCACTGCAGCAACTCCATTCGCTTTTTAATCGAAAACGTCATACCAAAAGGAAATTGATGAGAGGGGGTTACATAAACGGCTTGAGCCTGACTATTGTATAAATCTTCCATACTAATGCCATCAGACTCCAGAGTTATTGAGCGGTAGCTGAAGGATGAGTATTGTTCGAATATTGCTTTTACTCCAATGTTCACAGCTTCTTCAGTACCTACTATTTTGACATCATCCTTCAGTAGATGAAACAAAAGCTGAAGTGAATGATAGGTTCCTGCACTGATTATAATTTGATCTGGTGAACAGCACACCCCCCGTACTTGATGCAAGTATGAAGCAACTTCCTTTCGTAAGCCATATTCACCCTGCAAGTCTGCGTTTTTTTGGAGCAGATGAAGATTTTCAGACGTTAAACATAAACTACTCCATTTTTTCCATTTTTTAAAAGGGAAATGATAGAGATCGACATGGTCATAATGAAAGTCGAAACTCGCAATTTGATTTTTGGGGTTCTCTTCTTTGGGTTCTCTGGAAGCTTCAGTTTGCAAATCCGATATGTTTTCCGGTGAAACAGCGTAAAAACCGCTTCTAGGCTTGCTTCTGATGTATCCCTCTTCTAGCAATAGTTCATAGGCATCAGCGATAGGCGTTCTGCTGATTTTTAAATATACTGATAGATTTCTGATTGATGGAAGCCTAGTATCCTGTTTGATTCTCCCCGATATGATTTCCTCGCGTATGTATTGGTACAGTTGTATGTACAAAGGGATATTCGATTTTTCATTCAGTAGCGGCATGAGTTCAATCACTGATAGTACTCCTTTATTAATAAACTGACATCCAAAAGTAAGCAAAAACTGACCATTTAACATTTTCTGAAATTTTGATACGGTAATCATAACATTTTTTCAAACTTATGTATATAATTGCTAGATTTTAATAGTTAAGGGTTGTAAGACATGTCTGTCACTTTGCCTCATATCAAACTGATGACCCCGTATGTATCTGCAAGCCAGCCCATAAAAGGTAGCGCCATCAAGCTGAATCTGAGTAAAAATTCATATCCACATCCAGTTTTAGTCAGGGAAGTACTGAGAAGAGAACATGCGATTATATCCGACATCGAATGCTCCGACAGTGCTCCTGCAGCCATCCTCAGAAGCAGAAAGACTGGCCCGTATGTTCTCCGGACTCGTCTTCATAGATGAAGTTTATAAGGATTTTGCAGTTTCAAATACATCAGAGATACCTTTGATTTAAGCTATGACAATGTGATAGTGGTGTGAACAGTTCCAATACTTTTTCACTTTGTGGTGCCCGTTCTGGCCGCTGTTTTGCTGATAAAGAACTTATCCAGAAATTGATGAGGGTAATGATAATATACGTAAACTGGCTCAGGCAAAAGCTGGCGCTGGCAGCACTGTGTGATCAGGAGGATCTTAAAGCTTAGATCGAGGGATCAGAAGCACACGCCGCCGCTTAACGGAAAAATAAAAAAACATTGGCTTTGTGTTATACCATCGCAGACGAATTTTGTTTTATGCATTCTCCCTCCCCGATGGTATAAAGGCGGAACAATTGAATTAAAATCTGCTTGAAAACGAATCCATGTCTGGTACCTCAGTGAAAATTTGTTAAAAAACAAGGCTGCGCATCTAGATTGGGACAGATTAAATCCAGATACTGTGCACAGTAATCGAGCAGCTGCTGTTTTGCCGATCAAAGAGATGGCGCCGACATTAAAATGAGATATTTCTATTTTACTTGGAGGATAATATCAAATGAACTGGTATGCAATCTTTGTTGAAAGCGGAAAAGAAGAAATTGTCCAAAAGTATTTGAGCATGTATTTTGATGCGGATATACTTTATTCAATGGTCCCGAGAAGGGTTGTGCCCGAACGAAGAAAAGGTAAAATTTACCATGTCATGAAAACATTATTTCCGGGCTACGTACTTATCAAAACAAGGATGAATGGCAACATGTTACATAAAATGCGTTCAATTCCTGACTTCTATCGATTCGTAAATAATGGCAGCTGTTACACTAAAGAAGCCGGGGAATATTATTGTCAGATAAGAGAAGAGGAAATGAGCGTTTTATTTAAATTGATAGAAAAAGGCGACATTATCAGCTATTCGAAGATTAAAATAGAGGAATCCAAAGTTTATGTGGTCTCAGGACCTCTTCACGGGCTGGAAGGCACCATTAAAAAAATTGATAAACGCAAAAAAAGAGCAAAAGTCCAGCTAAATTTGCTCGGTAAAGAACAAACGGTAGAACTCGGGATTGAACTGAGCGTTAATGATTCCGTCCGCTCCTAAAAGTCTAAAAATTAAAAATCATTTTTGGAATGAGTTGTGTTACAATAAAATATACAATTTATAATCAAACTTTGACTTGGAGGTGGTATGATGGGGCCCTCTGCTTAGGCAACAATACACCGCGTACCTCAATGTTAAGGAAAAATGATTATATCAGGAGGTGACTCCTTATCCTTTCATGAGGGGATAAGGTTAAATGGACGATATTGACAGTCTGATTTTAATTGGTGTGCTCATTGCTTTAACCGCGTTTTTCGTTGCAAGCGAGTTTGCGATTGTTAGAGTAAGGAGATCCAGAATTGATCAGCTTATAACAGAAGGAAACAAACGGGCGATACTCGCAAAGCGTGTCATAACAGATTTGGATGAATATTTATCCGCATCCCAGCTGGGCATTACATTGACATCGATCGGACTTGGCGTGCTGGGGGAGCCGGCATTTGAACGGCTTCTGCATCCATTGTTTGAACCGCTCGGCCTGCCGGAATCGGTTTCTCATGCGATCTCTTTTGCGGTCGCGTACGGCCTGATCACGTTTCTGCACGTTGTAGTAGGTGAACTGGCCCCGAAAACGGTCGCGATCCAAAAGGCAGAACAGCTGACCTTGCTGATAGCGGGTCCATTGCGTTTATTTTATTTGCTCCTGTTTCCGTTTATTTGGATCCTCAATGGATCTGCGCGGATTTTATGCGGCTTGTTCGGTTTAAAGCCTGCGTCAGAACATGATGGTTCCCATTCTGAGGAAGAACTCAGAATGCTGTTGTCTGAGAGTTTAAAAAACGGAGAGATTAATCCGTCTGAATATAAATATGTAAATAAGATTTTTGAATTTGATAATCGGATCGGCAAAGAAATTATGATACCGCGAAAGGAAATGGCGGCTGTGTCAACAGAGATGACGATGGCCGAGATGCTTGAAGTCATGCTGAAGGATAAATACACACGCTGGCCTGTGACAGACGGGGACAAAGACAGTGTCATCGGTTTGGTCAATACGAAGCATTTGTTTTCTGATTTGTTGTTTATGACAGAAGAGGAACGAATGAAGATGACGATCCATCCGTATGTGCGGCCGGTAATCGAAGTGATTGAAACCATCCCGGTTCATGACTTGCTGATTAAAATGCAGCGCGAACGCATTCATATGGCCATATTGTCTGATGAATACGGTGGAACATCGGGACTTGTGACGACAGAGGATATTCTTGAGGAAATTGTCGGCGAGATCAGAGATGAATTTGATGAGGATGAACAGCCGCTGATCCAACATCTTGGCGATCGCCATTATGTCATGGATGGAAAGGTTCGGATCGATCAGGTGAACAGCCTTCTTGGTGCAGCGATTCAAGAAGACGTCGATACGATCGGCGGGCTGATATTAAAAGAAAACATCGATATTGAGGCTGGTGAATCCATCCGCATCGGTTCATACACGATAAAGGTGCTGAAGATGGACGGCCGATTAATCAAGCAAATCGAGATAAAAGAAGCAGCAAGCACAACCGGGGTTACCGCGCACCACACGCTGCCGATGCCCGAGCCTGTGATGCTGAACAATGCGACCTTGAGCGAGAAATAAGCTCAAGGTTTTTTACGTTGCAATTGTCCAGCCGCACCAAAACGCCAAAAGCGACCCGCAAAGCGTTAGGGTGATGTACAGAATGCTTTCCATAACGCGTTTGGCCAGCAGAAGCTGAACACTTTCAACGCTGAAAGTGGAAAAGGTCGTAAAGGCGCCGAAAAATCCCGTGCCGATGATGAGGGAGGCCGAAGC
Source organism: Bacillus sp. 0209A (assembly GCF_036765095.1). NCBI lineage: Bacteria > Bacillati > Bacillota > Bacilli > Caryophanales > Bacillaceae > Bacillus > Bacillus sp. 0209A. The sequence continues at coordinate 1,035,177 of NZ_JBAIZV010000001.1, read as the reverse complement.
ATTTGTGACGTGGAGCCCTGTAAACAATCCAAGCCCGAGAGCCCCAAGTATATTGACTGTTAATATGCCAATGGGCAGGCTGGGACCTTTGGTTTTGGCGGTGATGACATTGCCAAGCCAAAAGCGCAGCATCGCGCCAAGGCCGCCCGCTATAAAGATACCCGCCAGTGTCATCTTTCCTGCAGCTCCTTTCTTTGCTGAATGCCTGCTATGCCGCGGCCCGCCAGTACGCCAACCAGCGCAAGAACGATTCCTGATATCAATGAGAGTGCCATATATAAAACAGCTAATGAGGGTTGTGCTTGCAAAAGCATCACCGTTTCTTTAGAAAACGTGGACATTGTTGTAAAGCCGCCGCAAAAGCCGGTACCTAAAAAAACCGGCAGCAGAGGCCGTTTTGCCTTGATCATAAAAAAACCGGTCAGAATACCTAATAGAAGGCTTCCAGCCGCGTTTTCCAGCAAGGTTGCAGCGGGGAACTGATCGGTTTGTATCCACATGTTTAATCCGTATCGGAGGCAGGCGCCAAGCGCTCCTCCGACAAACACCGCGCTATATCTTTTCATGTTTGCCATCCTTTTTGATGAAATCCGGGTAGTCTGTTACGATGCCGTCCACGCCCATGGCTTGTAATTTTGCGGCTGTCTTTTGATTATTGACAGTCCATGCAAACACTTTTAAGCCGTTTTTATGGCCTGAAGCGATCATCAGCCGGTTGAGTCGTGTGTATTTTATATTGACATAGTTTGCGAGAGATTGGCAGGCCTTCAGCTGATTTCTGGACAGCATCCCAAAATTGGGCCTCATAATGACCGCTGTCGGAAACGATGGATAAAGCTCATGAAACCTCTGGACGGAGCGGAACTGAAAGGATTGGACAATATTGTTGATAGAAAAAGAAAATTGCCCTAACAGCTGTCCCACTTCTTCTTCAATTCCGATTTGAGATGGATGGCCTTTTAATTCAATTAATAGGCCGATTTTTTTGTGGTAGCGCTTGAGCACCTTTTCCAAGGTAGGAATACGCTCTCCCTGAAAAGCAGGGCCGTACCAGCTTCCTGCATCGAGTTTCTGCAATTCCTCCAATGTAAAATCTTTAACAAAACCCGATCCGTTTGTTGTTCGGTCAACTCTGTCATCGTGTATCACAACAATCTGCCTGTCTTTTGTAAGCTGGACATCCAGTTCGATCATATCTGCATTCATTTCCGCCGCAAGGTCAAATGCGGCAAACGTATTTTCCGGAGCGTAACCTGATGCTCCGCGATGGGCAATGGTGTACAAGCTAAGTCAGCTCCTCATATGGGCATTTCTGTTATTGTATCAAATCCATATATGCACGGCGATACAAACTGGTGAATTTTTTCTGCCATATCGGAATGGTCCTGGCTGAGAACCGCGTATATCTAAATAAAGACACTCAGCGTATCAGAACATATTTCGTCAGGAAATTAGGCCTTTCGACATATTCACAAAACATTCTGTTACTTTATAATAGCAAAAAAGGAGGCGAGATCATGGGAAAAGGGAGAATCAGAGTGGAAGAAAGAATTAAAGCCGAAACGGATGCTGAAATGCAAAAAGCAACTCTCCTTGATCAGACACAAACGAAAAAAAGTAAGTGACTGTCCCTGTTGAATCTGGCTGAATAGATGAATTGAGAAATGGCCCCGGCGTTCCGCCGGGGTCTTGTGCTGAAAAAAGACATTTAGATGAGCATCTTTACGAATCTTTTAGTATAATAAACATTTGATTTAAATAGAAGGGAGACTGTCATGCTAGATTATCTGCAACAATACTTCACACTTGATAAAATGATACAAATCGGCATCAGCTTGGCGATTTTGCTGGTGTTTCTTATACTCAGAAAACTGTTTACAAGATATTTCTTTCAGTTGCTTTTTAATCTCACGAATCGGCGGAAAACAGAAATTTTCAAACAGGTGGTTGTGGCGTTTGAAAAGCCGGCCAGATGGTTTTTTGTGGCTTTAGGGCTGTTTTTAGCGATCCGGTATTCACCGTTTTTAGACGAACAAATGCCTGTCATCAGCAACATATACCGCTCGCTGATTGTGGCGCTTTTGTGCTGGGGGCTTTGTAACTTGACCGCAGCGTCGTCGTTTATCTTCCATAAGGTGAATCAGCGCTTTGAGCTGGAGATGGATGACATTCTGGCACCGTTTTTATCCAAATTGCTTCGTTTTGTCATCATTGCGCTCAGTGTCAGTGTGATCGCTCAGGAATTCAATTATGATGTCAATGGATTCGTGGCGGGCTTAGGTCTTGGCGGACTTGCTTTTGCGCTTGCAGCGAAGGATACCATCAGCAACTTCTTCGGCGGAATCATTATTATTACAGAAAAACCGTTTACCATCGGTGACTGGGTGGAGACGTCGACGGTAACGGGCTCAGTAGAGGATATTACCTTCCGAAGTACGAGGTTCAGAACCGCACAGGGGGCGCTTGTAACAGTGCCGAACTCTACGCTGTCGATGGAAGCGATCACGAACTGGACAAGAATGACCAAACGCCAGATCACGTTTTCCATCCATGTGTCCTACGCTACGCCGGTTGAGAACCTTGACCGCTCTATTCGTACTCTCAGAACAATGCTCTTAGAGCACGAGGGCGTTGATAATGAAACGATCATGGTCAACTTTGATACGTTTGCCGACAGCTATTACAATTTGTTTTTCAACTTCTATACAAAAACAGCGGTTTGGGCTGAAAACCTCGATATTAGAGAGGATATCAACTATAAAATCATTGAAATCCTTGCCGCAGAGGGTGTCGAGTTTGCATATCCCGGCCAAATGGTTTTTGTGAAGCAAAAGCACCAAAACGATCCGTTCCAAGTGAATGTAAGTAAAGAGGAAAAGGAACGGGCTTAAAAAGGGAAAGACTTCGTCTGACAGAGGCGGAGTCTTTTTCGTGGTAAAATAAGAGAAAAAAGGCGGTGTTAAGTTGGAAGCATTCAGAAACATTTTAAATGAAGCGCAGCGAATTGTCGTGCTGACCGGAGCGGGAATGAGCACCGAATCAGGAATTCCCGACTTTCGTTCGGCAGGAGGCATCTGGACGGAGGATGCCGCAAGAATGGAAGCGATGAGCGTTGATTATTTTTTAAGCCACCCGCGTCAGTTTTGGCCTAAATTCAAAGAATTGTTCCAGATGAAAATGAGCGGCAGCTTTGAACCGAATGAAGGGCACTTGCTTTTAGCTGAGCTGGAGAAGCAAGGGAAGCAGGTCGATATCTTTACGCAAAACATTGACGGCCTTCATAAAAAAGCCGGGAGCAGACATGTGTACGAATTGCACGGGTCTATCCAGACAGCAGCCTGCCCGGCATGCGGAGCGCCATATGATCTCCCTCATTTGCTGGAGCGGGAGGTGCCGGAGTGTACGGCGTCCGGAAAAGATGGTGCCATTTGCAAAACGGTATTAAAAACCGATGTGGTTCTCTTTGGCGATGCCGTCTTGCACTTTGAGACCCTTTATGAAAAGCTGGATCAAGCAGATCTTTTATTGGTCATCGGCACATCTCTCGAAGTCGCTCCGGCAAGATTTGTGCCTGAGGACGCAAGCCGGATTCCCGGCATGAAGAAAGTCATCATTAACCTAGAACCGACGTATTGCGACAGCTTGTTTGACATGGTCATCCATCAAAAAATTGGAGAGTTTGCCCGAAGTTTGGGAATAAAAAAGTGAGGCCGCACTCATGCGCCTCACTTTTTTATTCGTGAACAGGAACCATTGTGTCCTCTAATACCCCAAAGGAATAGCCTTTTTCTTTTAGTTTATTGATTAATACCGGCAGCGCGTTCACTGTAGCCGGAAGATCATGCATGAGAATCACATATGGCCGGCTTGAATGGCTGTGTTCCATATTCTCCAGCTGCTGTAAGACGGCCGTCACATATGCTGAATTCCGGTATTTCCAGTCCATGCTGTCGATGGTCCAATCCCAGTACACAAAACCGTTTTTCTCAAGATTGCGGATTTGTGAGGAGGTCAATGACGGCTTGCTGCCGTATGGCGTTCTGACAAGATCGGTTTTATATTCTGTAATGTCTTGCAGCGTGTCACGCGCCTCTCGCATTTCTTTTAACGGGGATGTCGGTGTTTGGTAGAATAGTTTATTATTATGGGTGACGCCGTGTAAACCGAGTGCATGGCCTTCCTTTTCTGATCTTTTCACAGCTTGTTTGAATTCATTCATCCGCGGTGACAGCATAAAAAATGTCGCTTTTACATCAGCGCGCTTCAATACGTCGAGCAAGCGGTTTGTATAGGCTGACGGGCCGTCATCGAAGGTTAGGTAAACCGTCTTATCTCCCATGTTCTGTTTCGTCTGCAGATGTTTTATCAGCAGATCGGGGGAGTCGTTTTTCAGCTTCAGGCTTTCCTTCTCATTGCGAAGCTCGCCGTTTGTTGTGACAGTGACTTCCTTTGCTTTCGTTGAGCTGTTGGAATAAACCAACATCACCATAATCAAAAGCAGCACACATAAAACTGCTAAACTTGCAAATTTAAAGGCAAGCGAAACTGCAGAAGGAGAAGCGTCTCCTCTCGTTTGTCGCATAACAATCTCTCCATTGGCATAAAATCTCTACATACCGCTATACAGCAGGCAGCTTATCAAGATGCATAAGTTTACAAATTATGTATTACGAGTCAAGTATACAGGAATAAAAATGGGAAGAACATAGAAAAAATGTCGAAATGTCAGATTTTAAGGAAAAAATAAACTCCTTCCCGCTATAGATCTCTTGTTCTTTCTGTTTTTCAGCTCATCCAATATGGTAGAATAAGTGACAATGACAGCTAGAAAAACTTCAGGGAAATCTCGAAAAGGGAGGGCTATTATGAAGGTTTTAGTCAACGGCCAGCTGATCAAACGCAGCGAAGCATCAATCGATTTGGAAGATCGCGGTTATCAGTTTGGCGACGGTATTTATGAGGTTATCAGGGTGTACAAAGGGGTATTGTTCGGCTTGCGCGAGCATGCGGAGCGTTTTTTCAGAAGTGCGGCTGAAATCGGAATCTCACTCCCGTTCAGTATAGAAGATCTCGAGTGGGATCTGGAAAAGCTTGTTCAGGAGAATGCGGTCAGTGAGGGAGCTGTATACATTCAGACGACAAGAGGTGCGGCGCCGCGAAAGCACCAGTACGAAGCTGGACTTGAGCCGCAGACGACTGCTTACACATTTTCTGTGAAAAAACCGCAGCAAGAACAGGCGTATGGAGTGGCAGCCATTACAGATGAGGATCTTCGCTGGCTGAGGTGTGACATTAAAAGTCTGAATTTACTGTATAATGTCATGGCGAAGCAAAAGGCCTATGAAGCTGGAGCTTTTGAGGCCATTTTAATTAGAGACGGTGTTGTTACGGAAGGTACATCCTCTAACGTTTACGCCGTTATCAACGGGACGGTGCGAACGCATCCGGCTAACCGGCTCATTCTTAATGGCATTACACGGATGAATATTTTAGGGCTGATTGAAAAGAACGGGCTCAAGTTTGATGAGACGCCTGTCAGTGAGGAAGAGCTGAGACAGGCAGAGGAAATCTTTATCTCGTCAACGACGGCAGAGATTATTCCGGTCGTGACGCTCGATGGGGACTCAATCGGAAACGGCGACCCCGGACCGGTGACAAAACAGCTTCAGGCTGCTTTTCAAGAAAGCATTCAGCAGGCAGCAAGCATTTCGTAATGACGCATAAAAAAGAGCCCGCTTTGCAAGCGGAGCTCTTTTTATTTTTTAATAAATCCAACCAGAATTGAGATCATCGGCGATATATAAAGGAAGAATGCAAACGGGATATAGTTTATGACGGGAACGCCAAGCGCGCTCGCCATAAAGGCTCCGCATACTCCCCAAGGGATCAACGGATTCATTAATGTCCCGCCGTCCTCTAAGGATCTGGAAAGAAATTTTCGCTGGATGTTTTGTTTGTCGTATAAGGTTTTAAATGATTGTCCCGGTATTAATATTGATAAATACTGTTCACCGGTTGCCAAATTGACGCCGATGCTTGAACAGACAGTCGCCGCAATCAGCTGGCCTTTCGAGCGGATGCTTTTCATGACACCCTCCAATAGCGCGGAAATTAACCCGATTTTCTCCATCAATCCGCCGAGTGCAAAAGCAATCATAATAAGCGAGACTGAGCCCATCATGGATTGCAGTCCGCCTCTGTTGATAATTTTAGCGGCAGCCTCATTGTCAGTTTCGAACGCCGTGCCATGTTGCAAAGCTGTCATAAATGCTTGCATGCTGCTGTCAGGTACAAAGATAGCAGTCAAAATTCCCGAGGAAATAATTCCTGCAGTTAGAACGGGAATCACGGGCACACGCTTAACCGCCAGCAAAACGACCAAGAGCGGTGAAAGAAGCGCCCATGGCGTCACATTTGCGGCATCCTTGATGCCGGTTATGACATGTTGAATATCATCGGTTGAAGCCGTGTCCGCTGATACTGATAAACCGAGAAAGTAAAACAGCACGATGGTGATGAGCAAAGCCGGAATAGTAGTGCCCATCATATGCCGAATGTGTTCAAAGATCGGTATTTCGCCTATGCCGGCGGCAAAATTGGTTGTGTCCGACATCGGCGACATTTTATCACCAAAGCATGCGCCGCATATGACCGCGCCTGCCGTCCATTCAAGCGGAACGCCGGCCGCGCTCGCCACGCCAATTAGTGCGACTCCAATCGTGCTTACAGTTGTCAGGCTTGAGCCGACAAGCGTGCTGATGATCATGCAGGAAAACAAAGCCGTCAAAAGAAGGTGGCTGGGTTCAATAAAGGACAGGACGTAAACTGTTACGGACGGTATTGCGCCGCTGTACATCCAAGCGCCGATTAAGATGCCGATCAGCGCCAGTACGATAATCGGCTGTACGCCGTTCTTGATCCCATCTGTAATCCCTTTTTCTAGGGTCTTCCAGGAGAAACCGAACCATAAACCGGCTGCTGAAAGCATGACAACACATAGAAACAGAGGGATATGCGGTTCTGTATGAAGCAAGAATAAGCAAGAAATAATGATGCCTAACATAAATATAAATAAACCGAGGGCTAACGGAAATGTCAGCTTTTTTTGAGAATCCAAAATAACACCCCATATGATCTTTAATGCTTTTGTGCTTTTGGGCACGAAAGCATTATAACAGAAAAAAACGAAAATCTATGTTTTTTCACAATTATGACTTTAAAAAAGCGAGCACTGGGCGTGCTCACTTTACAATCAGGACGGGTATATCCGATTTCGCTGAAAGTTTTTCACTTACACTTCCGAATAATAACTTTTTCAGCTTGTTTTGATCTCTGCTTCCGGTTACGATCATATCAGCAGAAATGCGGTTCGCATACTCGATAATGGATTCAGCAGGATCGCCTTCTACTATATCTATATCCCCATTGGCCTGCTGGTCATTGAGCATCATTCTGGCTTCGGCGATGACTTCTTCCGTACGGTCCTCGTAGATGATTGGCTCAGTTGGTGCGACATCTGATATCAGCGGATCAGGAACACTCGTCATGCCTCCGCCCATATAACTTGCTCCTGCTTCGGGCCTCGGCGGGTTGATGATGGTCTGAGTGTCTTTCATATCATGTGAATGGGCGACGGTAATGGCGGCATCTACGGTTTTAGCAAGATCAATGGCTGTCTGAAGCGCTCTCTTACTATTTTCACTTCCGTCAAACGCAACGATAATACGGTCAGCATGAAACATCATTTTCACCCCTTCAAAAAACGTCTTACAAGACAATACCCGGATTCAAGTACAATTAACCTTTTCCTTATGAAGAAATGATTGACAAAAAAAGGTTTTGTTTATATGATGAAAAAAAGATAAAAAGTGGAAGGAGGGTTTGCTATGCCAAGGAATTTGCGTGTTTACAAAACAGTTTCATATTGGCGCGGCAAACCCAAGTTCTGTTTGATTGACGGTTTTTTAAATCTAGCCGCGCGCTGAAAAGCGCTGTGCATATCATATTGGTCAAAAAAGGCATGGAGCTGACGCTTCATGCCTTTTTTATATACAAAATTTAAGGAAAGACAGGTGTATGGGATGTGAAGACAAATACAGAGACAAGACCAACTTGTACCAAACTGAACGAAAAAGGAAGCAAGGAAAAAATAGAAGGCGGCTGATGAGATAAAGGAGATGAGGATTGATGTTCTCAGTATTGAGAAAGCTTGGCTGGTTTTTTAAAGCATACTGGCTGCGCTATACGATTGCGATTGTGCTTTTATTAGGAGTCAATGTCATTGAAATGTTTCCGCCGAAGCTCTTGGGAAACGCCATAGATGATATGAAATCTGGGGTGTTTACTGCAGATGGGCTGCTGTTTTATATCGGTATCTTTATTGTGCTGACGGCGGTCGTGTATATCATGTCTTATTTTTGGATGCACCAGCTGTTTGGCGGAGCGAATGTGATGGAGAGAATTCTTCGTACGAAGCTGATGGGGCATTTGCTGGCCATGTCGCCGCCGTTTTATGAAAAGAACCGGACAGGCGATTTGATGGCGCGGGGGACGAATGACCTTCAGGCTGTCAGTTTAACGACGGGGTTTGGCATCCTGACATTAGTCGATTCTACGATGTTTATGATGACGATCTTTTTGACGATGGGATTTTTGATCAGCTGGAAGCTGACCTTTGCCGCCATTCTCCCGCTTCCTATTATGGCGATTGCCATCAGTCTATACGGAAGTAAAATTCATGAGCGGTTTACGGAGGCCCAAAATGCGTTCGGGGCGCTGAATGACAAGGTGCTTGAATCCGTTTCAGGCGTGCGGGTGATTCGCGCGTATGTACAGGAAACAAACGATGTCCGCCGGTTTCATGAAATGACCGCTGATGTTTATCAGAAAAATATGAAAGTGGCATTTATAGATTCACTGTTTGAGCCGACGGTGAAGCTGCTTGTTGGCGCCAGCTATCTGATCGGGCTCGGCTACGGAGCGTTTCTTGTGTTTCGGAATGAACTGACGCTTGGCGAGCTAGTTTCCTTTAACGTTTATCTCGGCATGATGATTTGGCCGATGTTTGCAATCGGTGAACTCATTAATGTGATGCAACGCGGAAATGCGTCATTAGACAGGGTAAATGAAACCCTTTCTTATGAGCCGGACGTGACAGATCCCAAGCGGCCCGCTGAACTGAAAAAGCCTGGAGATATCGTTTTCAGCCATGTCAGCTTTACATATCCAAGCTCAACAAGCAGCAATATTCAAGATGTTTCGTTTGCGGTGCAAAAAGGGCAGACTGTCGGGATTGCCGGGAAAACCGGGAGCGGAAAAACGACGATTATTAAGCAGCTTTTGCGCCAGTATCCCTCAGGCAAAGGGAGCATCATATTTTCAGGTGTACCGATCCAACAAATCCCCCTTGACCGGCTCCGCGGGTGGATCGGATATGTGCCGCAGGATCATTTGCTGTTCTCGCGGACGGTAAAAGAAAATATTCTATACGGAAAACAGGATGCGAGTGATGAAGAGGTTCGGCAAGCCATTGCCGAAGCACATTTTGAAAAGGATGTACACATGCTTCCATTCGGCTTGGAGACAATGGTCGGTGAAAAAGGCGTTGCGCTGTCCGGTGGGCAGAAACAAAGAATTTCGATTGCGAGAGCACTTATGGCGAATCCGGAGATTTTGATCCTGGATGATTCGCTTTCTGCTGTTGATGCCAAAACCGAAGCAGCGATTATCAGCAATATCAGAAAAAACCGCAAAGGGAAAACGACATTTATTTTGACGCACCGTTTATCCGCGGTGGAGCATGCTGACCTGATTCTTGTGATGGACGGCGGCGTGATTGCTGAGAGAGGCACCCATCAAGAGCTGATGGCCAATAATGGGTGGTACCGGGAACAATATGAAAGACAGCAGCTGTTCACTGCGGAAGAAGGGGGAGCAGGGGCATGAAAACAGGAAAAACGTTATGGAGATACGCACTCCTTTATCGAAAATTGCTGCTCATAGCCGTCGTTTTGCTAGCTGTCGCCGTCGGAGCAGAACTGACCGGGCCGTTTATCGGCAAAAAAATGATTGACGATCATATCCTCGGTATTGAGAAAACTTGGTACGAAGCTGCGGAAAAAGATAAAAACGCCGTTCAGTTCCACGGCACCTCTTATGTGAGAGAGGACCGGATGCAGGAACCTGTTTCTCGAGAAAAAGAAGCGCATATTTATCAAGTGGGAATGGCGTTTTATTTTGTTGATCAGGCTGTCAGCTTTGACGGGAACAGAACGGTTTCTGACGGAAAGCTGACAATCACAAACGGAGACAAGAGCCGGACATATGCTGCCGAAAAGCTGACAAAAGAGGAAATTTTCCAGTTCTATCAGCCGGAAATAAAGGGAATGATGTTTCTGATCTGTCTGTATGGAGGCTTGCTCGTCTTTTCTGTATTTTTTCAATACGGACAGCATTATTTGCTGCAGATGAGCGCCAATCGGATTATCCAGAAGATGAGGCAGGACGTGTTTTCGCACATACAGAAAATGCCGATACGCTATTTTGATAACCTTCCCGCAGGCAAAGTGGTTGCGCGGATTACCAATGATACAGAAGCCGTCAGGGATTTATATGTCACAGTGCTGTCAACATTTGTGACAAGCGGAATCTATATGGTCGGCATATTCGCAGCTTTGTTTCTGCTTGATGTTAAGCTCGCGTTAGTGTGTCTGGCAATTGTGCCGATCATCTGTCTGTGGTCAATTATCTATCGGAAATACGCGTCTTATTACAATCGAAAAATCCGCTCGATCAACAGTGACATTAACGCAAAGATGAATGAGTCCATTCAAGGCATGACAATTATTCAGGCTTTCCGTCACCAGAAGGAAACGATGAGAGAATTTGAGAAATTAAATGAAGCTCATTTTTATTTTCAAAACAGGATGCTGAATTTAAACTCTTTAATGTCCCATAACCTTGTCAATGTGATCCGAAACCTTGCGTTTGTCAGTCTGATCTGGCACTTTGGCGGTGCGAGCCTGAATGCGGCCGGAATTGTTTCTGTCGGAGTGCTGTACGCGTTTGTTGATTATTTAAACCGGTTATTTCAGCCGATCACAGGCATCGTCAATCAGTTTTCAAAGCTGGAGCTGGCACGGGTTTCCGCCGAGCGTGTTTTCGAACTGCTTGAAGAAAAGAATACGGAAGAAGCGGGTGAACCGGCGAAGGAGCGCGCGCTGGGGCGGGTTGAATTTCGTAATGTGTCATTTGCATATCATGACGGTGAAGAGGTGTTAAAACATATTTCTTTTACCGCGCAAAAAGGCGAAACCGTAGCGCTCGTTGGCCATACCGGATCAGGAAAAAGCTCGATTTTGAATCTTCTGTTTCGTTTTTATGATGCGCAAAAAGGGGATGTTCTGATTGATGGAAAAAGCATTTACAACATGTCAAGACAGGAACTCAGATCCCATATGGGCATTGTGCTTCAGGACCCTTACCTATTCTCGGGCACGATCGGTTCTAACGTAAGCCTTGATGATGAAAAAATGACCGATGAAAAGATCAAAAAAGCACTGCGGCAAGTCGGGGCTGAGAGCCTTTTGGAAAAGCTGCCCCAAGGCATCAATGAACCCGTGATTGAAAAAGGGAGCACGCTATCTTCTGGAGAGCGGCAATTAATATCTTTCGCAAGAGCTCTGGCCTTTGATCCCGCCATTTTGATCTTAGATGAAGCAACGGCGCATATTGATACAGAGACAGAGGCCGTGATCCAGAAGGCGCTCGATGTCGTGAAACAAGGACGCACCACCTTCGTCATCGCCCATCGGCTTTCAACAATCAGAAACGCGGATCAGATTTTGGTCCTTGATAAAGGAGAAATTGTTGAGAGAGGGAACCATGAGGAATTAATGGCCGTCAAAGGACAATATTATCAAATGTATAAGCTGCAAAAAGGCAAGAAACATTCCATAGCATAATGCTTACAACCCCAAAACAATCGTGTTTTGGGGTTGTTATGTAATTAATAAGCCAGTCCGGCACGATATCCGGCATACTCGCCTGTAATGAGCTCATGATATAAAAAATCAGCTGTATCGCCGACCGTAATGCTTGTACCGCCCTCCGGCAAAACGTTACGCTCCACACGGTAATCGCCGGTTGCTGCTCGGTCCGGGAGGTAAGTGGGGCAGATGATTGTCCAGTCTAAAGAGGATTCTTTTAGCATTTCGTATACTTTTGCATGCTCCTTGGCTGCTCGGGTTAGCTTTCGTTTCGATTCACTTGTTTCAAACCGGTACTTTCCCGGTTCATATCGGGAATTAAGAATGCCTGCGGTGCCGATCGTAATCACCCGTTTGATATGCTGTTCTTTCATAATGGCGATTATATTTGCCATCGCTACAGACAAGGTATCATCACCATCTGTGCCGAGACAGCTGATCACGATCTCAGCATCCTTCATCACTTTTTTTACATCTTCCCGGCGGCGCGCATTCCCTATGACGATCCGGTCTTTTGAAAGGGGGAGCTCAGCATGATGAGATCTGACCAGAGCGTATATATCAAATTGTTCATCTGCGGCAGCTTGTTTTAAAAAAGCTTGTCCGACGCGGCCGCTGGCTCCAAATAAAGCGATTTTCATCAAAAAACCTCCTTGCCCCTCATTATAAAAGGATGCTCTCAGTTTGAACAGCGCGGGAAAGAATACCTGTACAAATAGGCAGAACGATGGGAAACATATTCATGAAGCATGGATATACTGACGAACTGAACCAGCTCCCAATTCACAATGGCAATGAAGGCCACCTTTATTTCCTCCCTTTTTTTCTAGGATATGTGAAGTGGGAAAAAAGGGTGACAAATAGAAAGAGAGCGCGAAAACCGCGCCCTCTATAGCCATATATTGAGTTGTTATTGAACGTTGCCGCCCATTTGCTGCTGAGCGAAAGAGACTAAACGTTTAGTGATTTCTCCACCGACAGAACCGTTAGCGCGGGAAGTTGTATCCGCTCCAAGGTTAACGCCGAATTCAGAAGCGATTTCAAGTTTCATTTGATCGATAGCCTGAGCTGCGCCAGGAACTACTAATTGGTTTGAAGAATTTTGGTTAGCCATGTGTAAAATCTCCTTTTTGTTTAGTATGGTTGGGTTAACTGGAGTTGCACCAGTCTGTGGACCCGTCTCGGGTGTCACTGCCGCCTCGGCGTAACCCAATGCTTTGCCGGCTTGTTACTAGTATTATGTTAAAGTGGACGGATACGCATACGGAAAATTGAGTGGTAAATGTTGAGAAAGCATAAAAAAGCTTAGCCGTTCAGGCTAAGCTAGTCATAAATATGAAAAAGCATCAGTTCATGTATTTCGTTCGTAAGAGCAGGCTTGTCAGCGCGGGCGGGAAACATATCTCCCCATTCAATTTCTCCGCTTTTATGATAGATGCCCTCATAATGGGTTCCTTTATAATAAAACGAAATTCTCCATCCCGGAAGCTTTTCTTTTTGGAACAAAGGTTTCCAGCTGAAATGCGAAATCATGACGGCCACGCTCCTTAACATTGATATCAATTGACCTGATGACGAACGAATTATTTTCATTGTATCACTGTTTTAGAACATCATTAAGGTCTTTGTGATGCAGTTTGTCCCAGCGATGGATAAAGATAAGCCCGCTTTATCAAAAAAGCGGACAGATTACGAAGGCCATAGCGCTTCAGGGGTGGTGATCGCCTTCTCGGATAAATATGACGCGTACTCAAAGCTTCTTCGTTTTGTCAGAGAATCAACATGATGCAAATTCGGATGAGAAAAAATACTGCGGCCCGGACGCGAATTCGCTTCAAACATCCATACTTTACCGCTTTGATCAATGCCAAAATCGAAACCGATCTCCCCGATAAACCCCTCGATATGATCGTGAAGCACATGGCTTGCCGTCAGTGCGGCCGCGGAAAGCTTTTTAATGACCTCAATTCTTTCAGCGGGAACATCGTATACTTCTGCAAGTGTTTTTACGATTCCGCCATTAGATAGATGTGTTGTAATGCTGTTTTCTCCGGAAATTTTTACTGCTATTGCAGTCACTGTCCATTTCCCTTTTCTGTTTTTATTGGTATGGACACGGAAATCCGCTGGTTTGCCTTGAAATTCAATCAGATCCACACCTTGCTGAATGAGAAAGTCAGACAGGTCGTGCTGTTTTTGAAATTCTGCCAGAAATGAGGCGGCGTCGGAATAATTGATAGAAGAAAATGTTTTGGCGTCATTCGTATGTTTCACCATCAGGCCATCGTCTGTTTTTGTCAGCTGATAAATTCCGGTGCCGAGTGCTCCGTTCGCTGGTTTGATATAGACTTTTTTGTATGCATCACAGAGCTCATCAATCCGCTCCTCAGATGGCGTAAGCTCGGATTTCGGCAAAAATGGGGCTGTTCTCGGATCTTTTTCGAGCAATTGATGAACGCTCCATTTATTAAAAAATGTTTTATTAAACCATGGAATTTGATATTCATCGATCAGTCTCTTTTTTGTATGCTGCAAGAGAAGCGAATCTTCAATTTTTCGGTTTGGCAAACGGTCATAAACGACGTTCGGCAGCGGGACGATTTTTTTCTCCCAGCCGTTTTCCCTGTATAGGAGCCCCTCAATCGTGCCTTCCTCCCAATTGATTTGGTGAGCGCCAAAAACGAAGCAGTAGCCTCCAGCTTGCTCGTGTAATGTGACAAGCTTAGAAAAAAAGAGGGAACGATCTTTAAAAGGGCGTTCAAGAGATACGGTAAACCCCGCCGTAAAAATGCCGATTAACGGCCCGATATGTACCGTATGATCATGAATCAGAATGTCAGCCCTGCTTCGATGGGGAAGAAAAAGCTCGTGAAACAGATTTTCAGAGAGAAGTACGGTTTGTTCTAAATGCCGCCTGTAAGAAACGTGGCATCTGACAACCTTCGTCCCGAACGCGGCATGCAAGAGACCGTCTCGCTTCAGCGAAGAGGGCAAAATCAGGGTATTTTCACTCGTTTTGTCTATGCCGATCAAAAACTGTTTATGATTCACGCGGAAGAACTCCTTTCTGGCGTTGCTCAGAAAACAGATATTGGCAGCGCTTTAGGGGACAAGTGTACAGCTGATCTTTTTGCTCGGGAGAGACACGCAGAATTGACTTTCTGCCTGGTTTGGAATTAATATCTAAGATCCAAATTCTCCCGTCCTTCGCAAGGCATATATCGAGACCAAGTTCAAACAGCGGCCCATAGCGCTCGTCAAGATAATACGGAACCGACTGGGTAATCGAGAACACGTCATCAAGTAAGACTACTTGCTGTTTTTTCGGTATATCTTCAAACCAAGAATCGAATGTCAGCGCATCAGACCCGCCTGACAAATTGGCCAACAGCCCGTGTTTGTATCCGCGTCTCACGGCTTTTCCGACTGTATTCCATTCACCTGCTTCGTTTTTTTCCATGAACAGGCGAATATCACACGGGTATTGTTCTTTATCTTGAATATTTAAATAAGGCTGAAGCAAATAGTGATGCTGAAGCACTTTTTTGCACCATGTTTTAAAAGAAGCATGGTTGGAAAAGGTTTTTGTCTGCTTATCCTTTCCGATGTGATACGTGGCGGTTATGTTTTTCTTACCGAGATCCAATAAAATAACGCCTCTGCCTCCTGCGCCGAACGCCGGTTTTAAGATGCAGGCTTTTTCCTTGGATAAAAAGGAATGGATTTGTTCATAGCGGCTTACTTTCATCGTCTCCGGAATATAAGGATTGATCACAGCGTGCTGCTGCAAATCATGAAGGACGGTCCATTTATCAGGAAGACCCCGCCCGATGAATTCCGTTTTCGGATATTTTTTGAGCCACTCAACAATCGGCTTCGCTTTTTGGGATTGTGAATCCTTGCCATAAAAACAGCGGTCATAAATATAATCTGGAATCGCCAATTCAGTTTCGTTCCAAGTGCCGCTGGCCGAATGATAGACCGATGCTTTGACACGCAAGGTGTCAGGTGAAATATCAAACGGTGTAAAGCGGATGAATCGTATGCCGAATTCGGGTGCTCTTTCGGCCAGTTCTGCGGAATAATCCGCTTCATGCTGGCGGGATAAGGACATAAAACCGAGTGTTATCATGATGAGACTCCCCCTTTTATTCAAAAGCTGCCGGCGGGTGTCAGCAGCTTTACGGTAAAAACATTCAGGACGAACGCAGCTGACGGTATTCTACTTTACAGATTACGATTCTTCACCTTGCCCTATTCCAGATGTACAAGCTGATTTTCTGACAACACGAATTAGTCTCCTCGTTTGCTAAGTGATTGCATCAGCCTCTATAATACGAATAGGTACATGATCTATTAGAAAAAAGATGAAGCACAGATGGAGGAAGATGAATAGGAATGGGTATTGCAGGAACCTTTATTTTTATGATTGTGATCGGCGCTGTCATTGGCGCAGTGACCAATCATTTAGCGATTCAAATGCTATTTAGGCCATATAAAGCGTACTATTTGTTTGGGAAACGAGTCCCTTTTACCCCCGGACTGATTCCGAGAAGACGGGATGAACTTGCAAAACAAATGGGACTGATGGTCGTCAATCATCTCTTAACCCCTGCGGGTATTAAAAAGCGGCTCGTCTCCGATACAGCCAAAAAACAGGCTCTTCAAGTTGGGGAACAGCTGATTCAAAAGCTGTCACTTTCTGAAATGACAGTAAAAGAAGCGCTTGAAAAAGCCGGAGTTAAGCGTCCTGATGAAGCGGCAGACGCATGGATCAGCAGCTGGACGGATGATAAGCTGAATGAGCTTTTCCGCCAATACGAGCACCAATCATTAAAAGAGCTGGTGCCTTTGGAAGTGCAGGAAAAGCTTGAGGAAAAGATTCCGATGATTTCAGGATATATATTGTCACGCGGTGTTCATTATTTTGAAAGTGATGAAGGGAAAATCCGTCTCGGCAATATGATTGATGACTTTTTAAAAGAGCGCGGCATGCTTGGAAGCATGGTGCAAATGTTTCTAGGCAATACAAGCCTTGCAGATCGCGTGCTTCCGGAGCTTCTCAAGTTTTTGCGGAATGAGGAGACAAAAAAACTGCTTTCTGATCTCTTGAAAAACGAATGGGGCAAGCTGAGGGAGTATACGTTTTATGAAGCAGACGAAAAGTGGAATGCCAAAGCGCTCATTTTCAGCCTGAAACGAAGAGTGCTGCAAATATTTTCGACGGCTCCTTTCTTCGACAATACGATTGGCACCCTTACCCTCCGTTATGAATCTGAGCTGACCCAGCAAATGCTTCCGGCATTGTTAGATACATTACTTGAAGGGGTTTCGGCCAATCTTGAAAGTGTCTTAAAACGGATGCGCCTTGAGGAAATCGTCAAGGAGCAGGTGGATCAATTCCCGGTGCAGCGTCTTGAAGAAATGGTGCTGTCCATTTCAAAAAAAGAATTTAAAATGATTACCTATTTGGGAGGCCTTCTAGGTGGAATCATAGGTGCGGTTCAGGCATTGTTTGTCACCCTTTTTTAAGAAGAAATGATTGTTGATTAATGAAAGGTGCTCCATAGTCTGTTATAGTGGAGTGGTATGTCAAACGGCAACGATGAAAGGAGCTATTCACAATGGCTAGTAATTTTTATGATGTAGCGTATGAACTGGAAAAATCATTACGCGGGAGCGAAGAGTTCACCCGTTTAAAAAACCTTTATGATGAAGTAAACGCAGATGAATCTGCAAAAAGCATGTTCGAAAACTTCCGTGATGTGCAGCTTAGACTCCAGCAAAAGCAAATGGCAGGAGAAGAAATTACAGAAGAAGAAGTGACGCAGGCTCAAAAAACAGTTGCGCTTGTACAGCAGCACGAAAAAATTTCTCAGCTGATGGAAGCGGAGCAGCGCATGAGCGTGCTGATCGGTGAATTAAACAAAATCATTATGAAGCCTTTAGAAGAGCTATACGGTAGTGTCGAAGGCTAATCGGCAAAATCCCTTCTTGGAAAAGAAGGGATTTTAGCGTGTCGACAAACCCTCGCATTCGTTGTCAAGGATGCGCTTCGGTGCTCACGAATTTCAACATTCGCTGTGCTCCGATGCTCGCCTTTCCTAGACTTCAATGGTTTTCAATCACGCTGAAAAGATGACAAAATCCTAAAACGAAAACCGTTTTAGGATTTTGTCAACATCTGAAATCCCTTCTTGGAAAAGAAGGGATTTTTTATTGATTCAGCAAACTTGGAAATTCAATGAATCTTTTACTTCTCCATTGATGATCACTGATAATGTATGGATTCCTTTGTAATGCTTTCTGGTCGTCAGATCCTTAAAGGATTGAATTCTTGTGTATGACTTAGTTTCATTTTTTCGTATATTTGTTTCTGAAATTTTAAATACTTTTTGATGACGCTGACCCCTTGCTTTTATAAAATCAATTGCGTACTCAATTCTTACTTTTTGATCCCTTTCTGAATGAATATAGAAAGAGAATTCGAGGTTTTCGCCAATAGCTATACGGCTGGATTGGCATGTTAAATCATGTAATTGGATCGAATCAGCATTTTCATAACCAAAAAGCTGTAAGGCCTGTTTATCGCCCTTTTTTAATAAGGTTCGATAGGCGTGTTTGATGATCCAATCGGTGTAGGGGTGTGTTCCGTGCCATTGATCTGCGATTTTTTTCAGCAAATGAGGATGCGTTTTTGATATATCATTAAGGCTGTTGGCCACGCTTTTCCTTACATACAAGGACTCGTCCTGCATCAGTTTTTCAAGGATCGGCAGAACGGGGGCAGGGTCCGATTTTAAAGCGGGTATCGATTTTCCCCATGGCAGGCGGGGCCTGCTTCCTTCGCTCGCAAGTCTTCTCACGTGTTCATTTTCATGTTCAGACCATGCAAGCAATTGCTGGATCATTTTTTCTTGATCTAAAAGCAAAAAAGGCCTCACAGCAAATTCTGAGGTAGAATAGTGTGTAAAGTATTCCAACGCCTTTATTGATTCTTCCCAATGCGCTAACCCGTACTGTTCCACATAATCAGGGAATAGAATTCCGCTGAGTCCTTTGAAATGAGGGGCTGCATTCCGTAAAATCGCGAGCGCTTCACCGTAATGTTTTGGCAGCGTTTCGTATAAGGAAGCTGTAATGCGGCGCATCCGCTCTTTTAAAGCGAGTTCAGGCCAGTCTTCCTGAAGCAATTGTTCTTCGAATTTGTCTTTGTTAAAATCAGGATAGGATTCCATTATACGATGTATCAATTGAAATATCAGTTCTTCATTATATACTTCTTTTAAATCAGCCATCTGATCACCGCTTTTTTGTTTATTATATATATTATATGGGAATGTATGTTCCGAATCAAGTGTTCGATTCCAAAAAAATAACAATAAATCCTACCTCAGGAATACAACATTTGGTTGATTTTTTTAGTTAAAAAAACCCTTGTCATCAGCAAGAAAAACTGAGATAATAGCATTGAAAGCGCCTACACTTACCTGGTTTCAATTGGATACGGTCGCATATCATGCCGTTATATAGAGGGGATAAGCAACAGAGAGAGTAAGTGTTCGGAGCGCGTCATTGGTCAAACAAGGGGTTCCTGATACATGATTTTTCGTAAATCGAAATAACGATATTAGGGAGAATGGCAGCTTCGATCGTATCCTATCATCATGCCATACATAAAGTCTGCTGAGTCAGGCTTTTTTTGCTTGGCAGAAAAGGTTGTTCTAAACACAGAGACAGGGTCATATCCTATACACAAGTACAGTCATCAAGGAGGGGGACATCTCTGTGTCAAAACAATTGCTTGCCTTAAATATAGATGGAGCGCTTCTTCGGTCGAACGGAAAGATTCATCAGGCAACGAAAGACGCGATCGAATATGTTAAGAAAAAAGGGATTTATGTCACACTCGTAACCAACCGTCATTTTCGTTCAGCACAGAAAATAGCAAAATCGCTGAAGCTTGATGCCAAGCTGATCACTCATAGCGGGGCATACATCGCTGAGAAAATAGACGCTCCGTTGTTTGAAAAAAGAATTTCTGACGATCACACCTTTAATATTGTTCAAGTGCTGGAGAGCTATCAATGCAATATTCGGCTTCTTCACGAGAAGTATTCGATCGGAAACAAGAAAAAGGTGAATTCAAATTTATTGGGGAAAGCACTCATTCATCCGTCTGATCCGATCTTTTATCCAGTCCAGTTTGTAGAATCATTAAGCGATCTTCTCATGGATGAGCCGGTGAGTGCGCCTGTCATCGAGGTGTACACGGAGCACGACATTCAGCTTGACATTACAGAAACGATTACGAAAGCCTTCTCTGCAGTTGACGTTATTCGCGTAAACGATGAGAAGCTGAATATCGTCCCGAAAGGTGTCTCGAAGGAAGCGGGTCTGGCCCTCGTCGCTTCAGAGCTGGGTTTGACTATGGAAGATGTAGTGGCCATCGGGCATCAGTATGACGATCTCCCGATGATTGAACTTGCCGGTCTTGGGGTAGCGATGGGAAACGCCGCTCCGGAGATCAAGAGAAAGGCTGATTGGGTCACAAGGTGCAATGACGAGCAGGGTGTCGCTTACATGATGAAGGAATATTTCCGAATGCAGCAGCGAAAAGGATTTCTTGATAAGTTCCACATGAAACGTGTGTAAATAAAGCCGCTCGCGCCCTGACAGGTGCGGCGGCTTTTTTGCCGGATTGATTTTAGCAGTTTATTTCTGTACACTAAAGAAAGTTTTGAATCTGATAAATTAGGTGATGAAGTTGCAAATTAAAATAGAAGGCATACATGATGACCGCCTGCATCGGCCTCTGCAAAATATTGCAAATTTGTTTTATGAAGAGTGCGAGCTGGTGTACGGCGGAGAGGAGCTCGCAGATGTTGTTATTTCTTTAGAATGCTTACAAACGGATGAGCATGTAACGGTTTCGGGAGAGGTGAAGGGAACTGGCATAACGGAACAGCATACAAAATCCTTTTCTTCAGGCATGAATGAAAAAGAAGCTTTTAAGCAAGTGAAAAATACGATTTCTTATGTGTACCTCAATCTTCTTCAAGCGTACACGGGCATCAAGCAAAAGTGGGGAATCCTCACAGGAATCCGGCCGACAAAGCTGCTTCATAAAAAGCTGCAAAGCGGAATGCCGAAGGAGCAAGCGCATGCTGAATTGAGAAAAGACTATTTAATTCACGATGAGAAAATCGAATTAATGCAGGACATTGTTGACCGGCAGCTGGCGGCAGTGCCGGATTTGTATCAAGTAAAGGATGAAGTCAGTATTTATATTGGCATTCCGTTTTGTCCGACAAAATGCGCGTATTGCACATTCCCTGCGTATGCCATCCAAGGGCAAGCGGGCAGAGTCGGTTCATTTTTATGGGGGCTGCATTACGAAATGCAGAAAATCGGTGAATGGCTGAAGGAACATGATGTTAAGGTAACAACCATTTACTTTGGCGGCGGGACGCCGACAAGCATTACAGCGGAGGAAATGGATCTGCTGTATGAAGAGATGGTCCGCTCCTTCCCGGATGTGAAAAACATTCGTGAGATTACGGTGGAGGCCGGCCGCCCTGACACGATTACAGAAGAAAAACTTGCCGTTTTAAACAAATATGACATTGACCGAATCAGCATCAACCCGCAATCCTATGAAAATGAAACGCTAAAGGCGATCGGACGGCATCATACGGTTGAAGAGACCATTGAGAAATATCATCTGTCACGCCGGCACGGCATGAATAATATCAATATGGACCTGATTATCGGTTTGCCTGGGGAAGGCGTGAAGGAGTTTAGACACAGCCTTTCAGAAACGGAAAATCTGATGCCGGAATCCCTTACTGTTCATACTCTTTCCTTTAAACGGGCGTCAGAAATGACAAGAAACAAGCATAAGTACAAAGTCGCCGGCAGGGAAGAGGTTTCTCAAATGATGGATGACGCGGTAGTCTGGACGAAAGAGCATGGGTACGTGCCTTATTATTTGTACCGCCAGAAAAACATCCTCGGGAACCTGGAGAATGTCGGATACTCTTTGCCGGGACAAGAAAGCATCTACAACATTATGATTATGGAAGAGGTGCAGACGATTATCGGCATCGGCTGCGGCGCGGCAAGTAAATTTATTGACCGGGATACAGGGAAAATCACACACTTTGCCAATCCGAAAGATCCGAAATCGTACAATGAGCGATTTGAGCACTACACGGACGAAAAAATCAACTATTTAGAGCAGACTTTTGAGAAAACGACAAAGCAGCACTGATCACAGTGCTGCTTTTTTTTAACCCTGTTTTCTTGCAGGCTGAACCTCTGGCTTCCATTTAAATACCTTGTTCAGCAGGCGGTAGATTCGTTTTGATTCCTTTGTTAAAAGCGGTCCTAAAATCGCCAGAATGAGAACATATAATGCGGCAAACGGCTTTAATGTGGCTGACAGGCCGCCCGCTATCCCGAGATTCGCAACAATAATCGAAAACTCTCCCCGTGATACGATTGTCAGTCCGATATTCGATGACGCCTTATGAGAAAGCCCTGCGCGCCGTCCGGCCGCCATTCCGGCGATAAAGTTTCCGAGAATGGTCAGAATGACTGCTCCTAAAGCAAGCCAAACCGCTTCACCTAGCGAAAACGGATCAATACTGAGGCCGAAGCTGAAAAAGAACATCGCACCGAAGAAGTCGCGAAACGGAACGACAAGGTGTTCAATCCGGTCGGAATGCTCTGTTTCGGAAAAAACCAAACCGAGCAGCAGCGCGCCGATCGCTTCCGCTACATGAATCGTCTCTGAGAATCCGGCAATAAAAAAGAGCGCGGCGAAAATGACGATAATAAACACTTCATTTGAGCGAATGTCCAACAGCTTATTCAACAGAGGCGGGAGCTTTCTGGCTGCGATAAAAAACAGCAGCATATAACTGAAGGCGATCAAAATGGACAAAAACGCACTCCCGACTGATGTCGCATCACCTAGTACAAGACCGGAAACAACGGACAAATATACGGCAAGGAAAATATCCTCAAACATGATAATACCGAGGATCAGCTCGGTTTCCGGATTGGCCGTTCTTTTTAAATCAACGAGCACTTTTGCGACAATCGCACTTGATGAGATCGTGATGACGCCTGCAAGGACGAGGACTTCCAGAAAAGAAAACCCAGTGATAAACCCGTAAAGCAGCCCGAGGCTGAAATTAATCAAGATATAAATCGTTCCGCCGGCCGCGATTGACTTTCCAGATTTGATTAATTTTCCAACAGAGAATTCGAGTCCGAGATAGAAGAGGAGGAACAGCACGCCCATCCGCCCGAAAAACGCGATGATTTCACTGCTTTCTATAAATGTAAGGTCAATAATCCCCGCTTTCGGGGCGTGGGGGCCAAGCAGCATTCCCAGCACAATCAGAAACGGAATAATCGAAAATTTAATTTTATTGGCGATCACACTGGCAAGCGCCACAAGCACAAGCGCAGTCCCGACTTCAAATACAAGATGATCCATCGGCCGATTACACGCCCTCTCCAGAAAGAAAATCGTGAATCAGTTTCTTCAGATGCTTTCTTTCACCTGAGAGGACAAGTGTGTCATTTTCTTCAATAACCGAGTCTGCCCCGGGGTTTAAAAGTTTTTCCCGGCTGTGCTTGATGATGGCGATCACAGTGACATCGCAGTTCTGGCGAACATCAAGCTCCCCGAGTGTTCGCCCGATCGATTTGGCGCCTTTTTCAACCTTAAACCATTCAATAATGAGATCGCTGAAGGCCATTTCGATGGACTCCAGTGCTTGTGGTTTATAGACCATGCCACCGAGAATAGCCGCAATTTGCCTTGCTTCGGAATCATCCAATGAGATATTGGAAAGAAGCTCATCCGGGTCCCGGTCATGAAACCGGTAAATTTCTCTTCTTCCGTCATCATGAATGATAATGGTCATCTTTTCATGACTTCTCGTTTCGATTTCAAATTTTTTGCCGATGCCCGGCAGATCGTTTTCTTTAATATTCAATGAAAATCCCTCCGAATGTAGTGTTGGCTAATGGGGTGAGTTACAAACAAGAACATTTATATTCGGAGGTAATTAGACTGGTATTTGACAGGGACGGCGCAAACCTTTTCCAGCCTGTTTATCAGCGGTTCGTCAAGGGGTTTGACAGACAGCTGCCCGACAGACAGCGCCAGGGGACTGTATTCTTTGATTAGCTCTGCGATGTACAGGCTGCCCGGCGACGGCGTTTTGGCCGACTGTGTTTCCTGCGGATATGAGGACATAGGCACATAGCTGTCAGTGGTTTCTTCAAGCTGGGAAGGCAGAACGACGTCCGAAGGGGGAAAGTACACCACAAATAAACTTAACAGTAAACTGACAAGCAATTTATCCATGCTTCCTCTCCTCCTTTCGAATAGCCCTCTTTCACTATATAAAACTTTATGTTTCCACTCAAACAATATGCATTTTTCAGTATCTATTGATCTTGAAAAATAAAAAGGTTTATTAGAGGATGGCGGGGAATGTATAGGAGAAAGAAAAAAGAAAACGCATACATGGAGGTGCTTCACATGGAGTTTATTCAATATGAATCGAATGGAACCGTTGCGGAGATTATCTTGAATCGCCCTGAAGCCCATCACGCCCTGAATGAACAGATGCTGTCTGAACTGAAGGAGGCGGTTGAAAAGGCGGCTGCAAGCGAGGCGCTCATCGTTCTCCTGAGAGGAACCGGGAGAGGCTTTTCAGCTGGCGGAGATATTCGGATGATGACATCAGAGCATGACCCTGATCAATTTAAGCGGCTGATGGATACGATTGAGGCTGTCACTCTGTCATTATATCAGATGAAGAAAGTGACAATTGCAGCTATTCACGGCGCTGCTGCGGGACTGGGTCTGAGTTTGGCGCTTTGCGCTGACATTGTGCTCGCGGAAAAAAATGCCGTTCTCGCGATGAATTTTATCGGCATTGGGCTTGTTCCGGACGGCGGAGGGCATTATTTGCTGAAGAAAAGAATTGGGGAAGCGAAGGCAAAAAAGCTCATTTGGAGCGGGAAAAAAATTTCCGCCGCGGAAGGCGCCGATATGGGCCTCCTTGACGGGATGTTTGCCGGAGACCCTGAGGAAGGCGCAAGACCCTTTATTGAAACCCTTTTGGCCTCGCCTCTTTTGGCGATGATCGAAACGAAAGCTATCTTTCAAAGCCTCCAGCTTGAAGAACTGCAAAAGGTGCTTGCCCTTGAACGCAGTGCCCAAGAGAAAATGAGAAGGACCAAGGATCACCAGGAAGGAATCCGTGCCTTTTTGGAAAAACGAGAGCCTAAGTTTCAAGCGTAACAGATCAGCCGGAAAGCTGATCATCTATGAAACAAAATCAGCTTTCCGGCTGCATTGACTACACGATGGGTGTGACTGTGCAGCCCTTTTTCTTTTAATAGGGCTTCACCACGCATTTTAGCCGCTTCTTCATTCTCTGCCTCAAATCGCTCGTTAACCAGTGTTTCCCCCGAAGGTTCAAAAGCTGTAAGGAAATAATCAGCCATCAGGTTTCCCCTCCATTTTCAAGGTTTATCAGTCTTTCTTCATTTATATTTATATTCTAAAAAAGAATTCAAAATCCTTTATTAAGTTTGATCCAAAATTAGTATATAATGGGTCAGGGAAGGAGGAGATTTGGTGCTTAAGATTGATCACGTAACGAAGACATTTGGAGATTATAAAGCTGTTGACGGATTGGACTTAGACATTCCGGAGCAGCAAATGTTCGGTCTTTTAGGCGCAAACGGAGCGGGAAAAACGACGACGTTTCGCATGATCCTTGGTTTATTAAGCATTACGGAGGGCTCAATCAGCTGGAAAGGCCGTCCTGTGAATTACAATATCAGCAACAAAATCGGTTATTTGCCGGAAGAGCGGGGCCTTTATCCGAAAATGAAGGTGAAAGATCAGCTTGTCTATCTTGCCAGATTAAAAGGGATGGAGAAGCAGGAGGCTGTAAAAGAGCTCGGCACATGGCTTGAACGCTTCAATATAACAGATTACGAGAATAAGAAGGTGGAAGAGCTTTCGAAGGGAAACCAGCAGAAAATCCAATTCATTTCGGCTGTTTTGCATAAGCCGGAGCTGCTGATCCTTGATGAACCGTTCAGCGGTCTGGACCCTGTCAATGTTGAGCTGTTAAAAGAGTCTGTGATTTCTCTTAAAAACAGCGGTGTTTCTATTTTATTTTCCAGCCACCGGATGGAGCATGTGGAGGAGCTTTGTGAGCACCTGTGTATATTACAGAAAGGAAAGCCGGTTGTGCAAGGCAGGCTGAAGGAGATCAAGCGTTCCTTCGGCAAGAAAAATGTCACGATCCACTCCGATGACGATCTGCGTTTTTTGCAGTCTCATGAAGGCATTCTCAAATGGAAGGAAACGGCTGGCGGCGTCAAGCTGCAGATCGCTAATGAAGATATTTCTCAAGAGATCTTTGCCATGCTCCAAGGAAAAGGGTTTATTAGAAAGTTTGAGCTTGAAGAGCCGTCACTGCACGATATTTTTATAGAAAAGGTGGGTGCCGTCTATGAATAAATTTTGGCTCATGCTTTCTCATACATATAAAAATAAAATAATGGCAAAATCCTTTATTATCTCGACTGTCATCACGGTACTGCTTGTTTTAGTTGTAACGAATATGGAGTCGATCATTTCTATGTTTCAAGGTGATGATACGAAAGAAAAAATCGCCGTTGTTGATGAAACAAACGAATTATATCCGATTTTCTCGAACCAGCTGAAAGCGGTGGATACAGACGGCGGTCTAGATGTGAAGCAGTCGAAGCAATCGGAGGATGAGGTCACAAAGCAAGTCAAAGATGAAGCGCTCGATGGCATGCTCATCATCAAACGAGATGAAAAAGGGGCCATTTCAGGAACTTATAAAGCGTTAACGATTTCTGATGATAGCACGTACCATACGCTGCAGCAGGCGCTGACGCAAACCAAAACGGCTGTCGGAACAGCGGATCTCGGTGTCTCGCAGGAAACGATCAGCAGTCTTTATGCGCCCGTTACTGTCGGGCAGGAGACGCTGAAAGAGGGGGCGAAGTCTGAGGAAGAGCTTGGCCAGACAGCGGGGCTTGTTTACATTATGCTGTTTGTCATTTATTTCTCAGTCATTATGTATGCCAGTATGATTGCGATGGAGGTCGCAACCGAAAAATCCTCGCGTGTCATGGAAATCCTGATCTCGAGCATGCCGCCGATCCAGCAGATGTTTGCAAAGCTGCTTGGCATCGGGCTCGTCGGAATGACGCAGCTTGCTGTCATCATAGCCGCTGGCTCATTGTCGCTAAAGCTGAACAAAACGAGCGAAACAGCTTCATCTGTCGGAGGATTCCTTAATCTGACCGACGTTTCAGCAGCCACTGTCATCTATGCTGTGATTTTCTTTTTGCTCGGATACTTTTTATACGCGACACTCGCCGCGTTTCTCGGCAGTGTCGTCAGCAGAATAGAGGACGTGCAGCAAACGATCACGCCAATGACACTTTTGGTTGTCGCCGGTTTTATGATTGCGATGTTCGGCTTGAATGCACCTGACGCAGGATTCATTACGGTAACCTCGTTTATTCCGTTTTTTACGCCAATGATTATGTTTTTGCGCGTCGGCATGCTTGATATTCCGTTCTGGCAGGCTGCTGCCGGTATCGGAATCACACTGCTCACCATTGTCATACTGGCTGTCATCGGCGCCAGAATTTACAAAGGCGGTGTGTTGATTTACGGCAATTCAAGCGCGTTCAAAGCGATCAAACAAGCGCTTCGTTTAGCGAAAAACTGATTGAAAAACAGCCTGAGGATCCTCGGGCTGTTTCTTTATTGACAGAACGTGCATTCGCCAGAAATCGGTGCTAAAATAAGGGTACTTCATCCTGGAAAGGAGCAGAATGTTGACTGATCTAACCTTTATTCATGCGGCAGATCTACATCTCGACAGCCCGTTTTACGGGATATCGCATCTGCCGGAACCGATTTTTGCCCGGATCAAAGAAAGCACGTTTGCAAGCGTGAGACATATGATAGATGCCGCAGTGAGAGAAAACGTTGATTTCATTTTGCTGGCGGGGGACCTGTTCGACGAAGCCAATCGAAGTTTAAAGGCCCAGCTCTTTTTAAGAAAACAGTTTGAAAGACTCAGAGAGTGCGGGATTTCAGTTTATGTGATCTTTGGGAACCACGATCATCTTGGCGGGGAGTGGATGCCGATTGAATGGCCTGAGAATGTCCATGTTTTTTCGTCCGCTGTACCTGAAGAAAAATCGTTTTATAAGGAAGGCAGGCGCATGGCAAGCATTTACGGCTTCAGTTATCAGGAGAGAGCCGTGACGGAAAACCAAGCCGTCCGCTATCGGAGGTCGACTGACGCGCCGTTTCATATCGGTATGCTTCACGGCACGCTGTCAGGAGCTGAAGGACACGATCCGTATTGCCCGTTTACACATGATGATCTCGTGAAAAGCGGGATGGATTATTGGGCGCTTGGCCATATTCATAAACGCCAGATTCTTTCTGCCGAGCACCCGGCGGTCATCTATCCGGGAAACATGCAAGCGCGCCATATGAAGGAGACGGGAGACAAAGGCTATTATCTCGTTCGTGTGGCCAGCGGAGACATTTCGTATGACTTCCAGAAAGCGCATGATGTCCTGTGGGAAAAAGCCGCAGTTGATGTGACGGAGGCAAAGAATGTGACCGCCCTTTTCCAAATGATTGAGGACGCGTTTTCGAAGCTGCGGATAAAGGGGAGCCCTGTTTGTGTCAGACTCGTGTTGCAAGGGGCCGCACCACAATGGCTGCTGGAGGCGCCGAGAGGCACTTTGGATGAGCTTCTTGAAGCGTTTCAGGAGCAAGAGGCGGAGGAAGAACACTTCATTTGGCCGCTCTCATTGGAAGACGAGACAGAACATGAAACAACCCTTACAAGCCTTGATCCTTTTTTTGGCGGTTTATTTACTGACATTGATCGCGGCGATCTGTCAGATGTGCTGGAGGGGCTTGAGCGGAATCCTGTGTATAGAAGGCACGCGGACCGGTTTAGCCAAGAGGAGCTAAAGGAAATAAAAGAGCAGGCACAGATTTTATTGAAAAGACAGCTTAAGGTGCTTGAAACATGAGGCGGTGAAAGCTTTGCGAATTAAATCTTTACATATCTACCAATACGGGAAATTTTCCAATCGGACCTTTCACTTTTCCGCCTCGCCTGTCCAATTAATCTACGGATTAAATGAGGCAGGAAAAACGACGATGATGTCATTTATTGAAAGCATGCTGTTTGGTTTTCCGAAAACGAAAAAATATGAACCGAAAACAGGCGGTGTCTACGGAGGTGTTCTTGAAGCTGAACATCCCGAATATGGGGTGTTGAGGATTGAACGGACGAAAGGGACTGCAGAAAAGCTAAGAGTGTACACAGAAAACGGCGAAGTGAAGCAGGGAGATGTTTTAAAGCAGCTGTTTCAAGGCACGGACAGGGCGCTGTACAAAGCCATTTATTCATTTGATGTATTCGGGCTGCAGGAAATTCACGCCTTTAATCGGGACAAGATTGGGGAATTTCTGCTGTTTTCCAGCTTGTTTGGCGCTGAAGCCGTATCTAAGCTTGATTCACGGTTGACAAAGGAAAGCGAAAGCCTCTATAAACCAAACGGGCGAAATCCTCAATTGAATCAAGAGCTGGAAACGCTTAAGCAGCTGGCAGCGAAGCTAAAACAGGCTGAAGCAGAGGAAGCGGGTTATCATCAGCTTCTTGAAGAAAAAAGAACGCTCGAATCCCGTCTTGCAGCCGCAGATACCGAATTGCAAGAGGCGGCAGGACATATCCGATCGTTTGAGGGAGCGATTGAGCTGAAGCCGCTGTTAAATGAAAAAGCGGCGCTCGAACAGGCGATGGCACAATATCCGGAACAGGCGGGACAATTTCCGGCTGACGGGCTGCACCAGCTGGAAAAATATGAATTTCACCTTCACCCGAAATCCGCACAGGCGGAGGCGCTTCGAGTGAAGATGGCGGAGCTGAACAAACAGGTGCAAAAGCTTAATCCGGATCAAGAAATGTTGGCGAAAGAAACGCTGATACAAGAGCTTTCCGCAGCGTTTCATATGTACCAATCCTGCGGAGAACAGCTCGCCGCCATTCAGGCACAGCTGCGCCAGTCGTCCGCACAGGCAGCGGCAGGGCTGGAACAGCTCAATAAAACTGATGAAAATGAACTCCTGAATATGAACACGTCATATGACTATGAATGGCAGCTACAGCAGGCGGTGCAGCAATATGTGCGGGCAAGAGACAGAAAACGGCAGCTTGATGAGACGTTTGAACTTGCCCGGCAAGAGCTGGAAGACGCAGAAAAGGCCGTTCATGCCGCTTCGTCCGCCACCCTTGAAAACAGCAATAGAAAAGATAAAGAATCGGCCCTTAAAGCATATGATGAAGCACAGGGGCAGCATCAAGAGCAAGCGAAGCTGCGAGAACAGCTGAAGTTTTTTGAAAGGCAGCAGGTTAAACAGAAAAAGACTGTCATTGCAGCTGGTATGTTGTTCATCGTTCTCTTTCTGCTGCTGCAGCAATGGATTCCTGCCATAAGCATCGGCGCTGCACTGGTTGTGTATTGGCTTGCATTAGGTAAAAAAACACCGTCTTCCCGAAACAGCCGGGAGACGAGACAGCCAGTGACGGACATGTCGCCGGCAGAAGCCGAAGCGCTGAGAGAAGCGTTATGGGAGGATGACCGCAATAAACAGCATCTCATCACACAGCGGGCAGTGCTCCAGCAAAAAGAGGCTGCTTATGAAAGGGTCATCCAGCAGTTTGAACAGTGGGAAACCGATATGGCCCCGTCCTTTACTCAGGTCGAGCGTTTTATGAAGGAGCTCCGATTCATGGAAGATCCGTCTTTTTTGCTTGATGCATACAGCTTAATGAAGGATGTCAAAAAAGACGTGAAGAAAAAGCATGAGCTGACAATTGAAGCAGGCAGGCTGAAAAAGCGCCGGCGAACATTCGAAGAACGCGTCAGCATGCTTTATCCTGCGGATCAGAGTCAGAATATGTCCATCTCGGACGCCCTTCACACACTGCGGAAAAACGTTGAACGTGAAAAAGAAATCGAGAAACAAAGAAAAGGAATTGAAACAGATATTCATTATACAAAGGAACAGCTGCTGGAGCTGGAACAAGAAATCCAGTATTTTGAAGCCCGGATCGAACAGTTATTTGCCGCGGCGGCTGCAAAAGACAGAAATGAGTTTTGCGCAATAGCTGAGATCAGCAGGCAACTGAAGGATACGGAGAACAAGCTCCATCATGTAAACGCGCAGCTTCAAAGCGTACACCCGGTTGAGCTTGAACTGGCGGATTCCAATACGCTTTCTGAATTGAAAAACAAGCAATTAATTGAGAAGGAAAGAAAAGAGCGGCTGACTGAGGAGATCCAACAGCTTCGCAGCCAAATCGCATTGCTCTTTGTCAAACAGGAACAGTTAGAGGCTTCGGGGTTGGTCTCAGACCTCAAGCTGCAAACCGAAATGCAAAAGGAACGTGTGAAAGACACCGCTAAAAAATGGGCCTCGATCCAAATGATCAAACAAGTGATCAGAAACAAATTGGAGCGGCATAAAAAAGTCGAGCTCCCGCGCCTTCTGGAGACGGCCGGAGAATTTTTCCGCCCGCTGACTGATGGAAGCTACCAAACGATTTATTTTTCCGAAACGGATGATTCCATTATGGTCATGCATTGTGATGGAACGGTCTATCAAGCGGAAGAGCTGTCACAGGGGACGTGTGAGCAGCTGTATACAGCGATCCGATTTGCTCTGGCCGTTACGCGTCAGGATGGGTCAAGGCTTCCATTCCAGCTGGATGACAGCTTTGTTCATTTTGATCAGGAAAGGCTCAAACGTGTATTAGACGTTCTTTATGATTTATGTGAAGGCGGAAGGCAGATTTTGTATTTTACATGTCATGATCATGTAAAGGATGCGTTTAAAAGCAGCGAAATCATTCATTTGGTGTCATAAAAGAGGTTCTATAGCTGTAAATCGGTATGTGATATACTGGTATTATGTAAGATAAGATACGGAGGGAGCTTTAATAGAATGGCTAAAGGGATTATGCTACATGAGGTTGGCGAACAGGTGGACCAATATCTATTGATTAAATCCTTGACGAAAGGGATTGCGAGCAACGGGAAACCATTTTTAACGCTGATGCTGCAAGACCAGTCAGGCGATATTGAAGCGAAGCTGTGGGATGCCAAGCAAAGTGATGAAGTGACCTATGCGCCGCAGACGATTGTGAAGGTTGTGGGGGATGTCCACCATTACCGGGGGCGCACCCAGCTGAAGCTGAGAAATATCAGACCAGTGAGCGAGCATGAAGACGTCAATATTGATGATTTTTTAGAAACCGCGCCCATTCCGAAAAATGAAATGATGGACACCATCACTCAATATATATTTGAAATGAAAAATCCGAATATCCAGCGGATTACAAGGTTTTTAGTCAAAAAACACGAAGCAGAATTTATGGATTATCCGGCGGCTACGAAAAATCACCATGAGTTTGTCTCCGGTTTAGCGTATCATGTCGTCTCTATGCTGAATCTGGCGAAATCCATTGCGGATTTATATCCGTCTCTTGACCGCGATCTGCTTTATGCGGGTGTTATCCTGCATGATCTCGGAAAAGTGAAAGAGCTGTCCGGCCCTGTTTCCACTTCGTATACGGTCGAAGGCAATTTGCTCGGCCATATTTCGATTATGGTCACAGAGCTGTCAAAAGCGGCTGAAGAGCTTCAAATCGATTCTGAAGAGGTGTTAATTCTTCAGCACTTGATTTTGAGTCACCACGGCAAAGCGGAGTGGGGAAGCCCGAAGCCGCCGATGGTGAAAGAAGCGGAAATTCTGCACTATATAGACAACCTGGATGCCAAAATGAATATGATGGATAGAGCGCTTGAGCGCGTGAAGCCGGGCGAGTACACTGAACGTGTATTTGCACTGGAAAACCGTTCCTTTTACAAACCGGCTTTTCACAAATAATCAAAAAAGGACTGATTCTGAACCATTCAGGTCAGTCCTTTTTTATGCGCTTTTGGCGCTCATAACTCGTCTCATTCCCGCATAGATTTAAGAATAAAGAATCTATGTAAAAGGGGGAGAAGCCCGTGTTATTTTTTCCATGGTGGGTGTATCTTTGTATTGTAGGCATCATTTTCAGTGCATATAAAATTGTGGCGGCAGCAAAAGAGGAAGAAAAAGCGGACCAGTCCTTTATTGAAAAAGAAGGGCAGATATATATGGAGAGGATGGAAAAGGAGAGAGAGCGCCGCAGTTCTCAGCGGCCTGAAGACGAAAATCAAAACCATTCCATCGCATAAAAAAGCTGTGCAGCTCGATGAGCCTGCACAGCTTTTTTTATTATTTAGAACTAGATGTGCTCTCGCTTGTTGAAGATGTATTAAATGTGTCTTTCAGATCTTTATCTTTTACTTCGATATCAGCTTTCTTCATAACTTTTTGAACAGCTTCCTGAACGGCTGCGTTGTCACTTAGTTTTTGTTCAAGAACTTCGGATTTCAGTTCTTTTTTCATGTCATCGTATTTGCCGCGTTCTTCCGTCTTTTTGATGATGTGGTAGCCGTATTGTGATTTGACAGGATCACTGACTTCATCTGTTTTTAATTTAAATGCAGCTTTGCTGAATTCTTCCACCATACCGTCTTTTGCAAACCAGCCAAGGTCGCCTCCGTTTGATGCAGTGCTGTCTGTAGAGTATTCTTTTGCAAGGTCTTCAAATTTCTCGCCTTTTTTCAGCTTTTTCTCTACTTCTTCAGCTGTCTTTTTATCAGCGACAAGGATGTGGCTTGCGCGGATTTTGTTTTTTAAGCCTTCCCAGTATTCTTTGGTATCAGCATCTGTTACTTTAATTTGATCTTTAGCCGCTTTTTGTGTAAGCAATTCATATTTTACTTGCTCTTTAAGGTAATCTTTTCCATATTGCTTTTCGAGGGCAGTATATTGATCGCCAAGCTGTGTTTTGTATTCTTTCAGCTTATTGTCAATTTCTTTATCTGTCACTTTATATTTCTCGTCCAATACTTTTTCTTGCACTAGCTGTGTCAGGACGCTTGCACCAGCTGTTTTCTTCATGTTTGTGTAAAGCTCGCCTTTCGTTACATCGCCTGCGTCTGTTTTTGCGATGACTTCTTTGTCGCCGCCGCTGCAAGCACTGAGAGCGAGGATGCTTGTCGCGGTAATAGCTGCTATTGCAATTTTTTTCATTGTTTTCAAACACTCCTAATCATTCCAAATTAAATTACCTAAGCGTATCATAACACATTGTGGCTTTCTGTAAAAAGATTTTAAATAAAGGGCATTCGTCTAGTCAAACTTTTGCTGATGGCATACTTATATATTGATCAAGAAAAGGAGGTATGTAACATGAGCGGAGGATACTCTAACGGTTTCGCATTGCTTGTAGTACTGTTCATTTTGCTTATCATCGTAGGTGCAGCTTACATCTACTAAGCAACCCGGGGATCGCTTGCAAGATAAGCGATCCTTTATTTTCACTAGCGCCTAATCGTTTCAATCATGAATTGCATAAGATGTAATTGGAAAATAAAGCTTTTTACAGGAGGTGCTTTTTAAGATGGGTGAAGTATTTGCAGGCGGTTTCGCTTTATTGGTTGTGTTATTTATTTTATTGATTATCATCGGCGCTTCTTGGCTGTGCTAATCAAAATAAAAAGCCTGGCTGCTGAATCAGCAGCCAGGCTTTCTTTCATATTTACACAGTAAAGGAGATCTCCACAAATGAAGAGATCAGTAAAATTAATATAGATACATTGATAAATCGGAATACCTTATCCTGCCGCTCTTCAGGAATCTCTCTGACAAGGCATAGTGTATTGGTGAGCCTGTTTATGAAATATAAAATAAACATGGCAGCCACGATAAAATAGAATAAAATGATGGGAGATTCCCCCTCTCTCTGAACTGTCCCATATTACATTACCAAATATTTATTAAAAAAGATAGAATGCAAATTGAAAAATCGCTACTAGCGACAAGGTTTGGCTACTTTTCAACAAGAATATCCAAGCCGTCTGCTTCCTGGTCAATAAAAGCGGCTTTCGGCGCTTGTATCAGCTTGAGGGCCAGCAAGAAGTCGGGCAGACAGTAGCCGGCATGAATGCCCGAAATCATGCAGAAATAATGGGCATGATTTGGAAAAGCCAGCGCAGCGTAAAACAATACAGGCGTTATCAGCAAAAACGGGCTTACCAGTGAAATCAGCATAGTCGTTTTTGGTATCCGTTTCCATGCGCGCATGCGCAATATGAAAAACTTTTTTTCTGATTTTCTTTTTTTGCAGATGATCGGCAGGACATGGATGACTTTATGTGCAAATAAAATAAAGACGAGCAATCCGCCGAATACAGGTACATATTCATCGCTTAAGCTTGTGCCGGGCCGCAGCAGCTCAAATGCTAAAAAGGTAGATATAAAAACTAAAATCATAAAACATACAGCAATTAATATGATGCGAACGGCGCCATAATCCTTCATGAGATTTATGGTCTTCCAGCAATTCATTAAAGTCATCCTTCCATACATCTTGATTAGAATCTCAAAATAATTTACTCCTCCTAAGAGAAAAAATCAATGCTTTTTTAAGAAAAAATATCATCCGGCAGTTATTTTTTTGAAACAAGCAAACAAACTGCGAAATATGGGGTTAGAACTTTCTTCTCAGTGAATTATCAGCTAAAATAAGATTAAAGATAGAAAGAAGTGGTGTGGATGGATTCGATGGATCATCGCATTGAGCGATTAGAATATTACATACAATTATTAGTGAAAACAGTAGATATGGACAGGTACCCTTTCTATGCGCTTCTCATTGACAAAGGGCTGAGCAGGGAAGAAGGGGAAGAGGTTATGAGGATATGCGATGAATTGTCGGATGAGCTGGCAGCACAAAAAGCGCAAGGATTTGTAACCTTCGATAAGCTCCTTGCGCTATTTGCCGGACAGCTGAATGAAAAATTAGATGTTCATGAAACTATTTTTTCCCTATATGGGCAGGGGCTTTATCAAGAGCTGATGGAAGTCTTTATCGGCATCATGAAGCACTTTGATTAACTGTTTACAGGTTCGAGCTCTTCTGCCGGTTCATCCGCAGCACTGTCCTTTGCTTTTTTCTTCAGTTTTCCGTTTACGCTTTCAAAGTCATTGTCAATATTGGTGAGTGACGTTTCGAAAATTTCCATAAAATCATCGCCGTAAATATGGCGTATCATACACATCAGTTCTGCCACTTCAGGGAATTTTCCGAATAAATGATAAAGTGGCTGTGATCCTTTAAAAACCGCGTTGCGAGTCGGATCGAATTCCTCGAGCAAGCTCCAGAATACTTCATTCCCTTCCTCAGTCAATTGGACGTATGTGTTCCGTTTATCATTCAGCCGTTTGGAGAATCTTAAATATCCTCGCTCTTCCAGCTTTTTTGAAAAGTTGAATGCGGTTGATACGTGCATGACCCCGAATTTCGCGATTTCAGAAATGGAAGCTCCATTCAATTGATACGCAATCCATAAAATATGATGCTCATTAATATTCAGGTCATACGGTTTAAGCCATTGCTGCCAATCCTTCTCAATCGATTTCCAAAGAGCTTTGCTAAGCTGAGCCATTTTCTGGGTGAAGACCAGAGCCTCTTTCACATCATAAGGCGGTTCCACTCGATTCATTACGTCACCTGCTTCTCTTTTTCTTTTTCTCTATTATGCCAATAAAATAAAGATTAATAAAGATGAAAATTTAAGAATTTTTTAATAAATTCACAATCCGTTGCGGTGAGAGGCTTTTTCGGTCAAAAAAAAATGCGGGTCCAGTTTTGGCCCGCATTTTTTTCTTTTGAATAGGATATTAGTTTTGTAAGGTTTTCTCCAGCTGTTTGATCTTCTCTTCAATATCAGCGATTTCTTTTTGCAGATCCTGTTGGTGAGGTTTGATCTCTTCCTGCCATTTTTTAATTGACGTTTGGAGCTCGCCGCTCACATCTTTAATGACATCTGTACTTTCTTTGGCCGCTTTGATCAGCTGGTCTTTTAACGCAAGCCCGTCTGATTTTAAGCGTTTGATCGTTTCTTCGAAAGAATCATAATTGGTTTTCATTTTTTCACGCAGCTGCGCTCCTGAGGAAGGTGCAGTAAGAAGAACTGCAGCCCCTCCGATAATGCCGCCTACGAATAGTCCTGTTAGCAGAGAACGTCCGTCCGCCATTACAATCACCCCGTCTTTTTCTTGAAAATAGGATTCATTCAGTATTTTTCGTTTTTGTTGAAAGCCTGAACTTCTATACATAGCTTGCTTTATTTTAGCATATTTTTTAAGTGAAAAGGAGGGAGAAGGTTGTCTGTCTTTATAATTGTGTTATCCTGCATCACCCTTGCCTTCGCTTCAGGCGCTGTTTACTATATCAGACTCCTTAGCCAGGCTGCTTCTTATCCGCCCAAGAAGGTCATCCGGCAGAAAGCGCTTGTTTGTTCAACCGGAACCGCCTTTACACTATGTCTGATCTTTTTCACAAAACTCTTTGCTTAAAACATGCTGACAGGCTGCGGACTCTCTGTCGAAAAAAACCTCTCCCGGAAGCGGAAGAGGTTTTGGGTGACAATTATTCAGCAGCTTCCATAAAGCTTGAACGTTTTAAAATGGTTTGCACAATCGGATAAATAATAATCATTGCGATTGTGTTCAGTACAGCGGCCGGCAGAACAACAGCCGCGAACAATGCGGCGAAACCGCCAGGCAAACCGACGATCAATAAAGCTGACGATAAAAATACAATGCCCGATAAAATGGTCCCGATCGCTGTCAGAACTGCGGCTGCACCTGTTTTCTGGCTCTTTCTGAACAAAAGGAACAGGATGAAGAACAGAAACGCTGACACGGGTTTATCGATGATGTTAGGAATCTGTCCGGCTGGAAATGCGGTTGTAAGTGCGGAAATGATTCCGGTCACAATCCCAATGACGAGTACATTTTGCACCCGCGGGAACAGAAGGATGCCCATGAACATCATGATCAACATCATATCTGGTTTCATGCCGCCTAAAAAGGGCGGAATAATGGAATGAAGCGCTGCGCCGATTGCGGCAAACAGAGCCATAATGACTAACTCTTTTGTTTTCATATCTATGCTCTCCTCTGCTAAGCTTTTTGCCCTCCAATAATATGCTCGTCATTTATTGCGAAGGCTTAAAGAATGTGATATGCAAACAGTATACCAAACGAACGGTTTGCATAGCCAGACTTTTTACTCATTTTCCTGCTGGAATTTCTTCATGAACGCAGCTAATTTTTCACAGTCTTCGAGAGACACCGCGTTATAAATAGAAGCACGGCAGCCTCCTACTGAACGGTGTCCGCCAAGGCCGATCATCTTTGCTTCTTTTGCTTCCTGAACGAATGTTTTCGTTAATTCGTCATTACGAAGCGTGAAGGTAACATTCATGCGTGAGCGGCTGTCCTTTCTGGCATGTCCTTTATAGAATCCGCCGCTTTCATCAATGCAGCTGTAGAGCACCTGCGCTTTTTGTTCATTACGTTGTTCAGCAGCTTCAACACCGCCGTTTTCTTTCAGCCATTCCAGAACAAGGCTCAGCATATAAATCGCAAATGTCGGCGGAGTGTTGTAAAGTGAATCCGCTTTGACATGCGTTGAATATGTCAGGATTTTTGGAACGTTCGCATTTTCATTTTGCAGCCACGTTTTTTTCATGATGACAACTGTCACACCGGAAGGGCCGAGGTTCTTTTGGGCGCCTCCGTAAATCACGTCAAATTTGGGCACATCGATTTTTCTGCTTAAAATATCGCTGGACATGTCAGCGACAAGCGGAATAGGGGAATCCGGGAATTCTTGCCACTGTGTGCCGAAAATCGTATTGTTGGACGTGATATGTAAATACGCGCCGTCTTTTACATCTGTAAGGTCAACTTCAGGAATAAAGCTGTAATTGTCTGCCTCGCTTGTCGCTGTCACAGAGGTGTTCCCGAAGAGCTTTGCTTCAGCGAGGGCTTTTTCGGACCAAGCCCCAGTCATTACAAAATGTGCGGTTTTATCAGGTGTTAAAAAGTTCATCGGAAGCATTGAGAATTGAAGGCTTGCCCCGCCTTGAAGAAACAAAATATCGTAATCTTCCGGGATGCCCATCAGTTCGATTAAAAGGTTTTTCGCTTTTTGGTGCACCGCTTCGTATTCTTTGCTGCGGTGGGAAAGCTCCATAACGGACATGCCGGATTCGTTAAAATCAATAAATTCTTTCTGTGCTTTTTGCAGAACTTCCAATGGCAGCGCTGCAGGACCTGCGTTAAAATTTGTTGTGCGTTCCATTATGATCCTCTCCCTGTTCTCCACGTTAATGTATAAAATAATACAATTATCCTATCACAAAAATGTAGTTTTTGTATAAAAAATTAGAATAATCAAAAGAAATTGACGGATGTTTGCTATAAATGCTCACAAATAAAATAACCCCATCTTATGATGAGGCCAGGCGTTTCGCGATAGAGGAAGAGATGGTCTGCAGATCCTCCGGTTTGTAATCATCAGCATGTGTTTTCCAAACGGCTCCGAATCCGTCTCCTTTTCCGTAGCGCGGGATAATATGCATATGATAATGGAAAACAGATTGTCCTGCTTTTTCGCCGTTATTGTTCAGCGTATTTAAGCCGATCGGTTCAAATTCATCCCGGATGGCGCGGGCGATTTTCGGAACAGCGTGAAAATATTGTTTTGCTAATTCATCCGTAAATTCATACACGTTTTCGATATGCGTTTTCGGAATGACAAGCGTGTGTCCCTTTGTCACTTGGCTGATATCAAGGAAGGCAAGCACGTGTTCATCTTCATACACCTTTGCGGATGGAATGTCACCGGCAATAATTTTACAAAAGATACAATTCTCTGCATTATGCATGAAAGTTCCTCCTTATGAAATTGTTTCGTATGTATACACTCATCGTACCACAGAAATGCTGGAAATAGAAAACAGGATGAACGGCGAGCGTTCACCCTGAATGCAGAGGAAGAGCTTTATGAAGAAAATGTGATATGCCTTTGGTAAGCACCTCATTTGTCGATAAAATGAAGACTTGTTTAATGCCTAACGATTCCTGCGATAAACACCTCATTTGACAATTTGCTTCATAGAAGAATTCATCAAGTTCAGTGAAGAGAAAAGGTTTGAGCATTGGACATGTTTATTTTCTATCCAACTGTATCTAAGACGTCTTTGACAAACACCTCATTTTTCAGTTGATATGCTTTTCCTCTACAACCATTATGATGTCCCGAAACCTGTTTCTTTATGACAGCAAATTCATCATTTGTTAAAAGGGAATTGTTTCAAATCATGCTTTGTTTTTGGTACTATGAAGAAAACAATATAAGGGGAGAAACTATGTCTCTGCTATCGGTAAAGAACTTGACCGGCGGATATACAAGAAATCCGGTTTTGAAAAACGTATCATTCACCCTTGAACCGAATCAAATTGTCGGTTTAATCGGGCTGAACGGTGCGGGTAAAAGTACAACAATCAGACATATCATCGGGCTGATGGACCCGCATAAAGGATCAATCGAATTAAATGGGAAAACCTTTGCTGAGGATCCGGAAGGCTACCGCTCACAATTCACCTATATACCTGAAACACCTGTTTTATATGAAGAGCTGACGCTGATGGAGCATCTGGAGTTAACAGCGATGGCATACGGTATCTCAAAAGAAACGATGGAGAAAAGGCTGCCGCCGCTTTTAAAGGAATTCCGAATGGAGAAGAGGCTGAAGTGGTTCCCGGCTCATTTTTCTAAAGGAATGAAGCAGAAGGTTATGATTATGTGCGCATTTTTGGCAGAGCCCGCGCTCTACATCATTGATGAGCCTTTTCTAGGACTTGATCCGCTTGCGATTAACGCGCTGCTTGAGCGGATGAATGAAGCGAAAAAAAGCGGGGCGAGCGTGCTGATGTCAACGCACATTTTGGCAACGGCAGAGCGCTATTGTGATTCGTTTATTATTTTACATAACGGCGAGGTGCGGGCGCGCGGCACGCTGTCCGAACTCAGAGAGCAGTTTGGAATGAAGGACGCGGCGCTGGACGATTTGTATCTTGAACTCACAAAGGAAGACGCGGGCCATGAATAATATGCTTGATATTTGGCAGTCGCGGCTGCAGGAGCATATCAAAGAAACAAGGACGTATATGAAATATATGCTCAACGATCACCTTGTCATTGTTTTGATCTTTTTTCTCGCGGGCGCTGCAAGCTGGTACAGCAAATGGATACGTGACATTCCCGCTCACTTTCCGTCCTTCTGGGTGATGGCCGTACTGTTTTCGCTCGTGTTGACAAGCTCTTATGTGCGGACGCTGTTGAAAGAGGCTGACCTTGTCTTCTTATTGCCGCTTGAAGCAAAAATGGAGCCTTACTTGAAGCAGGCGTTTGTCTACAGTTATGTGTCTCAGCTGTTTCCGCTGATTGCACTGAGCATTGTTGCAATGCCGCTTTATTTCGCTGTCGCACCGGGGGCTTCGCTCGCATCGTATGCGGCAGTTTTTGCCCAGCTTTTGTTGCTGAAAGCGTGGAATCAGGTGATGGAATGGCGCACGACCTTCCAGAATGACCGAAGCTTGAAACCGATGGATGTGATCATTCGCTTTGCGGCGAATACGCTCGTTCTTTATTTTGTTTTCCAATCTGTCTATATGTATGCGCTTGTGGTTTATGTCATTATGGCAGGTCTTTATCTCTATATGTCTTCCTCAGCAAAACGGAAAACGTTTAAATGGGAGAGCCATATTGAGTCCGAATTGAGACGCAAGCAGCGTTTCTACCGAATTGCCAACCTGTTCACTGATGTGCCGCATTTACGAAAGCAAGCGAAACGCAGGGCGTATCTTGACTTTTTGCTGCGTCTCGTGCCGTTTGAACAGCGCAAAACGTTTGCCTACATGTTCACCCGGGCCTTTTTACGTTCAAGTGATTATTTGGGCATCCTCGTCAGATTGACGGTCATTTTCGCCCTGATCATTATGTATATGTCAGCAAGCCCGCTCATTGCAGGGGTTTTGACTGTATTCACCATTTTTATTACGGGCGTTCAGCTTCTTCCGCTGTTCGGCCACTTTGACCATTTGGCGCTTCAAGAGCTGTACCCTGTGAAAAAAGAAACGAAGCTGAAAAGTTATTTCTCTTTATTAAAAACGGCACTTTCCGTACAAGCGCTGCTGATGTCTGCTGCTTCTGCCTATGCTGCCGGCTTGACAGGGTTTCTGTACGCGCTGATCGGTTCTGCCGTCCTGATTTTTGTTATTATGCCTTCTTATATGACAACCAGACTGAAAAAACATGGAAAGCTGTGAGCTTAAAAAGGGGTAGGTCAAATGACAGATAACCAGCTGCTGATGCATGAAGCCCTTCAATGGAAAATGCATTTTTTGCGAAAAGATTCCATGTTTGAACGCTTTTCAAAGCGTATGCAAACGAAGGTGAATGAGCGGATTCCGGAAAAAATTCATGCGGCCGTCACCGAAAGTGTGAAAAAAATGGTCGAAGCGACGATGGCCGGCTCCAATATCATCGCCTATAAGAAGGATACAAGCGCACTTTCGCTCAGTGAAAAAAACG
The DNA here is from genome assembly GCF_036765095.1 of Bacillus sp. 0209A. Taxonomy (NCBI): domain Bacteria; kingdom Bacillati; phylum Bacillota; class Bacilli; order Caryophanales; family Bacillaceae; genus Bacillus; species Bacillus sp. 0209A. The sequence continues at coordinate 992,447 of NZ_JBAIZV010000001.1, read as the reverse complement.
AACTGGCGAAAAAAACGATTGCTTCTTATCAGAAAGTGGCGGCTGCTGAGGGAGTCGGAACCGGAGCGGGCGGCATTTTTTTAGGGATTGCCGATTTCCCGCTGCTGCTTTCGATTAAGATGAAGTGTTTATTTACCTTATCCTCAATTTATGGCTTTGATGTGAAGGATGCACAAGAAAGAATGTTTTTGCTGCTGGTGTTTCAGCTCGCGTTTTCGAGTGATGACTGCCGCAAATCGCTTTTTTGTGTCATCGACAATTGGGAGACGGAGAAAAAGAGTATCGACTGGAGAGTGTTCCAGCAGGAATATCGCGATTATATCGACGTCGTAAAGCTTTTGCAGCTTTTGCCCGGAGTAGGTGCGGCAGTCGGCGGCATTGCCAATTATAAGCTGCTTTCTCAGCTTGGCGAGACGGCAAGACACGTTTTTCATATGAGAATTACAAAGGAAACAGCCGGAGAATAAACACTCCGGCTGTTTTTTTATAGTGTATGATAGGTGATCGCGGCACCCGCAAGCACCTTTGCTGCTGTCAGCATTGCTTTTTCATTGATATCGAATTTCGGATGGTGGTGGGAATAGACGCGCTCTGGCTGTTCAGGAGCGGCACCAGTAAAGAAAAAAGTGCCTTTGACGTTTTGTAAGTAGTAGGCAAAATCCTCGCCGCCCATTTGCGGTTCACAGTCAATGACCTGGTGAACGCCCTCCGTGTTCTTTGCGCTGCTGACCAAGTGGCTCGTTTCTGCAGGATGGTTCACAACAGCCGGATAGCCCCGTTCATAGTTGTACTCATAGGACGCGCCGTGCATGCTGCACACTCCTTTTACAACTGCTTCAATTTCTTTCTCCAGAACGTTGCGGACACTATCGTCAAATGAACGCGCTGTGCCGATGAGTGTGGCTTGGTCTGCAATGACATTAAACGGGTTGTCGGCGATAAAAGAGCCTGTCGAAATGACGGCGGAATGAATCGGATTAACTTTGCGGCTGACAATGTGCTGCAAAGAGGAAACGATTTGCGAGCCGATCAGGACGGCGTCTTTTGTATCGTGCGGGTGAGCGCCGTGGCCGCCCTTACCGCGGATTTTTATCGTGAATCGGTCCGCCGCCGCCATCACGGCGCCGGGGCGGCAGAGAATGGTTCCGAGCGGCTCAGTCGCCCAAAGATGCGTGCCGAATATCACATCTGCATTTTCAAGACAGCCGTCATCAATCATTGGCTTTGCGCCTCCCGGATAATATTCTTCCGCATGCTGATGGATTATCACAAATGTTCCCTTCAGTTCATGTCTATTTTGGTGAAGGACCTTTGCCACTGCGAGAAGAGCTGCCGTATGGCCGTCATGGCCGCATGCGTGCATGACACCCGGCACTTTGGAGGCGTAAGAAACATCTTTTTCATCTTGAATGGGGAGGGCGTCAAAGTCGGCCCGCAACGCGACTGTTGGGCCGGATTCGCTGCCTTCTATATATGCTAAAACCCCTCTGCCGCCAACATTCGTGCGGATCGGGACGCCTAATGATTCATAATAGGAAGCAATAAATGCGGCGGTTTTTTCTTCTTGAAACGAGAGCTCAGGATACATGTGAAAATGGCGCCTGATCTCGACCATTTCTTCAAAACAGCTGTCGAGCTGTTTGTTTATCTCTTTCTGCAGTGTAAATATGGACAAAGCCGCTTCCCCCTTTTTCTATGCTTTTCCATGATTGTATAGAAAAAGTCTGAATATTTCAACTTGACTTCAAAGCAACACCATGGCTGCGATGGCTGTCACAGAAAGGCCAATCGCGACGGGAATGAAGTTTTTTCTGGCAAGCTCAAAAGGATCAACTTTGCAAATGGCCGCAGCGGGAATCAGCGCCCATGGGACCAGTGTTCCGCCCCCCACCCAGATGGCAGATATTTGGCCGAGTGCGGTCAGAACGGCGGGATCAGTATGAAGAGCGGACGAAAAGAGGTGTGCGACAGAGCCTGCGAGAGAAATGCCTGAAAACCCTGATCCGTCGAGGCCGGTTATCGCTCCAGCGGCAGTTAGAGCAACGGCGGCAAGCTCCTTTGACATAGGCATCATGCCGGATAAAGCAATGCCGAGATCATTGACAATGCCTTGGGAACCTTTAGGGAGTGCAGTGCCCAGTATGCTTTCAAAACCTGAGCCGCCAAGGTAAAAGAAAGCGGCAATCGGGATGACGGGGCCGAAAACCTTAAAGCCGAACTGGAACCCATCAATAAAATAACCGGTGATTTTTTCAAGCCCTTTTTGCTTATACACGAGAAAATGGACAGTCAGGAGGATGCAGATGGCAGACCCGCCGATTAACGCGGTTGCATCATTTCCCTGTAGATTAAACAAGAGCATGCAGGCGATATCCCCAAGAAAGACAAGCGGAATCAAAAAAGCCAATATGGACCGCAGGCGTTTTGGCAGATACAGCGAGGTGTCTTGTTCGTCAGAAAGCTTAGGGGAAAAAGAAGCTGAAGCTGGACCCAGCTGTTTTTTGCGTTCGCGCTGAATTATGATAAAAGCTGCGGTTGTAGTGGTCAAGCCCATAATCAGCACAAGGGGAATGCTTGCCGAGACGACATCACCGACAGGAATGCCTGCCGCATCAGCTGTCAGTTTCGGCGCCGCCTGAATGACAAAGTCCCCTGACAAAGCAAAACCGTGACCGAACAAGTTCATGGCCATGGCTGCTACAATAGGCGGCAACCCGGCGCGGGCCGCCGCCGGGAGCAGGACCGCGCCGATCAAAGCGACACCCGGAGAAGGCCAGAAGAAGAGAGAAATGGCGAACATCAGGCCGCCAATCAGCCAATAGGCAGTGACAGGGCCTTTCACAAGGTTTGTAAAGGGAGAAATCATTGCTTCATTTATCCCTGTTTTTGTTAACAAATCACTCATCGAAACGATGAAACAAATGATGAAAATCGTGGGCAGCAGTTCGCCGGCCGCGTAAATAAAGCTGTGGAATAAACTGCTGACAGAAGCTGAAAGTGAATGGCTGGTCCAAAGCGATATCATGAAAATGCCGAATAAGGAAATAAAGGTCGTATCTTTCCGCAGCAGCATAAATAGGATAATCGCCCCGATAAAAAACACATACAGTATGTGGACAGACAAAATCCCGACTTCCATCATTAATCACTCCTTCCGCTTCCTACAGATTATTCATAGGCAGGCGGAAGGTGCGGGGACAGAAGGCAGGGTTATGATAGAAGATGAACATTGATCTGTTTGAGCTGCTCAAGCAAATGCTGCTTTAACACTCTATTCGCTTTCTGCTGATGCTCAGGGAAGCATTCAGGAGAAAAAATAACGGCGCCATCAGCCAGCCAGTTTTTTCTGTAGGCGATGATGCTTTCCGATGGTTTTAAAAATGAACCATCCTCGCGCTGCATGTCGTAATCATCAAATCCAAACTGAAAACCGCAGCACGGACAAATTTCATAAGAATGATTCCCTTGCTTATCATATGCCGGTTCAGTCAGTCCCTTAAACCCGCAGACTGGGCAAGTGTTCTTCATTTTGCTTTCCTCCCGATAAATAAGCTGCCGGAGATGCCGGCAGCTATTCGACAGCTGAATATGTGGTGACATACGAAGGCCGGGAGAAGATCGACGTGGTGTCAATTCCGGCAGACGTGCCGCGTTTTTTGTGGGCTTCTTTGTATGAACCTGACTGCTGCCAGTCTTGAAAGGCTCTTTCCGTTTCCCACAAGGTCAGAATGACGTACGTATCACTGTCAAGCGGGCGGAGCACACGAATTGCTTCAAAACCGGGCTCATTTTCTACTTTTCCCGCTCTGTTTTTGAATCTGTTTTCAAACAGCGGACGTCCTTCCTGAGTGACGGCGATATTGTTCAAGACGGCAAAACCGGGATTCTTCATCTCGCCGGCTTGGTCAATCACTTCATAGGCATGGGGTGCCTGAAAAACGGTATCTCCGCTTGTTTCGTGGATCAAAATCGCGTTTTCCTGGCCCTGCATCAAAAGGATATTTTCCGACGGATGCTTCTTTACGAGCGTTTTTAAAAAATCGGCTGTCCCATATGTAATATAAACATTCATATCAGCCACCTCCTGCTTGCTAGTATATCAAAACAATGGTATAAGTTTCTATTGGCGAGTGCTTCAAACATAATTCTAAACAATTTTTCCCATACTACCTTTAGAAAGGCGAGGTGAGTTCATGTTTAAGGTGAAGAAAAAGAAACTATTTATACCCATCATTATTTTAGTGTTAACTGCTTTTCTCGCTTTAATAGGATATATTTCAATTATTTTTCTCGGGCATTATGTCATAGATGAAAAGAAGCTGATTCTTCATGCCTCTTCAAAAATTGTCGATCAAGACGGAGTGGAGGTTGCCAGCCTGTATACAGAAAATCGTGAGCCGGTCTCGATTAATGAGATTCCGGAGCGGGTCAGAGAAGCGTTTATCGCTGTTGAGGATAAAAGGTTCTATGAACATCACGGCATTGATGCGAAATCTGTCGGAAGGGCGGTATACCGCGATATATTAGCAGGCGGAAAGGTGGAAGGCGGAAGCACGATCACTCAGCAGCTTGCCAAAAATATTTTTCTGACACACGACAAAACGTTTTTAAGAAAAACAAAAGAAGTGATCATTGCGATCAATCTTGAACGGGATTACAGCAAGGACAAGCTGCTGGAAATGTATTTGAACCAGCTTTACTTCGGGCATGGGGTCTACGGCATACAAGCGGCGTCCCACTATTATTTTAATAAGGAAGTAAAAGATTTAACTATATCCGAAGGCGCGGTTTTGGCCGCTATTCCGAAGGCGCCTTCTACGTATTCTCCTGTTTTGCATCCTGATAAAAGTAAGGAGCGGCGTGATACGATTCTCGGCATGATGAATGACCAAGGCTACATCAGTGCGAAAGAGGCTGTCAGCGCGCAGGGGAGGACGCTCGGTCTGAACGTGAAGAAACAGTCGGAAACACCTTGGTTTGACAGCTATATTGATCTTGTGATTGAAGAGGCGGAAGACAAGTACTCGATTTCCGGAGAGCAGCTTCTTCAAGGCGGATACACGATCAAGGTTCCGCTTGATTCGAAGCTTCAGAAGACGGCTTATCAGGTGATGAAGCAGGGAAGCTACTATCCCGGAACAGACCAGAATGCTGAAGGAAGCGCCGTCTTTATCAATAACAAGACAGGCGGTGTGGAAGCGGCGATCGGCGGAAGAGAATACACATCCAAAGGATACAACCGCGTCACAGCTGCCCGCCAGCCGGGTTCCACATTGAAGCCGCTTGCGGTATACGGGCCGGCGATGCAGGAAAAGGAATTTAAACCATATTCTCTATTAAAGGATGAGCTGCAATCCTACGGAGATTATACACCGAAAAACTATGACAGCCAGTATGAGGGCGAAGTGACCATGTCTGACGCCATTACGTACAGCAAAAACGCACCGGCTGTCTGGACGCTGAATGAGATCGGCGTCGAAACAGGAAAATCTTATTTGAAAGCAAACGGCATCGATATCCCTGATGAAGGCCTTGCCCTCGCTCTCGGCGGTTTGGAAAAAGGCGTTTCCCCGCTCCGGCTTGCCGGCGCGTTTCATACGTTTGCCGCGGATGGAATGTATACTGAACCGTTCTTTATTTCCAGCATAGAGGATGAAGACGGAGAAACAATAGCCGACCATAAAGAAGAAGGAAAGCGGGTATTCAGCAAGCAGACGTCTTGGAATATGACGAGAATGCTGCAGCAGGTGGTCAAAAAGGGAACGGCCGTGTCAGGAACTTATCACGGCGATCTGGCGGGAAAAACCGGTTCTACTTCTTATACAGGCGTCTCCGGCGCGACAAAGGATGCTTGGTTTGCCGGCTATACGCCGAAAATAACCGGGGCTGTCTGGATGGGCTATGATAAAACAGACCAAAACCATTATTTAAAAGGCGGCAGCGCGTATTCGACGAGACTGTTTAAAGATATTTTGACGCAGGCTGGAGAAACCGGTGATGTGTTTACGAAGCCTAAAAACGTCAAAGAACTGGAAAGCCCGATTAAGCTGGAGCCGGTCAAAACGCTAACAGCAGATTACACATTTAAAGCAGCGGGGCTGTTTACCATTGAATTAAAATGGGATGCTCAAGAGGATGATCGGACCGTATACAGAATTTATGTAAATAAGGATGGCAAGGAGACGCTTCTTGATTCAGTCGAAGGAAAGGGCAGCTATGAAATCCCTTATGCCAACTTGTTCTCAGGCGCTTCTTATAAAGTTGTGCCTTATAATACACAGACAAAAAGAGAAGGGGAAGGAACCGATTACGTTCAGCCGAAATTGTTTTCCTCTTAATGGAATTCGGCGATTTTTTGAACATTGAGCCTCATTTCTATACCATTTGCCCAAAACGAGGTATAGTGTAATGGTCAAGAAACACGAACGTATGGTTGCAGTATGAAAGGTGGAAATCAGATGAGTAAACAAGAAACGTTTAACGAGACGTTTTTAAAAGCTGCACGGGGAGAAAAAGCGGATCACACGCCTGTATGGTACATGAGACAAGCTGGGCGCTCACAGCCGGAATACCGTAAGCTGAAGGAAAAGTACGGATTGTTCGAGATTACCCATCAGCCCGAACTATGTGCGTATGTCACAAGACTTCCGGTTGAGCAATACGGGGTTGATGCTGCAATCCTTTATAAAGATATCATGACTCCGCTGCCTTCAATCGGAGTGGATGTTGAAATCAAAAACGGGATCGGGCCTGTGATTGATCAGCCGATCCGGTCTCTGGCGGACATTGAAAAACTCGGACAGATTGATCCGGAACAGGATGTGCCGTACGTGCTAGAGACGATTAAACTGCTTGTCAATGAGCAGCTCAACGTCCCGCTCATCGGTTTCTCGGGTGCGCCTTTTACGCTTGCCAGCTACATGATCGAAGGCGGTCCTTCGAAAAACTACAATAAAACAAAAGCCTTCATGTACAGCATGCCGGATGCATGGGACCTTTTGATGCATAAGCTTGCCGACATGATTATCGTATACGTAAAAGCGCAAATTAAAGCAGGCGCAAAAGCGATTCAAATCTTTGATTCGTGGGTCGGCGCGCTGAATCAGGCGGACTACAGAACATACATCAAACCCGTGATGAACCGGATTTTTACAGAGCTTGCACAGGAGGATGTGCCGCTGATCATGTTTGGTGTCGGCGCAAGCCATCTGGCAGGTGATTGGCATGACCTTCCCCTCGATGTTGTCGGGCTCGATTGGAGACTCGGCATTGAGGAGGCCAGATCAAAAGGCATCGCCAAAACAGTGCAGGGCAATCTGGACCCGTCCATTTTGCTGGCGCCTTGGGAAGTCATTGAGAAAAAAACGGCGGATATACTGGATCAGGGCCTGAAATCGGACGGTTTCATTTTTAACCTTGGACATGGGGTATTTCCTGACGTCAGTCCTGAGGTTTTGAAAAAACTGACAGCATTTGTCCATAAATATTCACAAAACAAAAAAACGGGTCAATATTCCTAAGCGTATCTTTTGCTATCATGATGATATACCTGTCAAAATATTTGTATCAGATCATTAAAGAGGGTGTAAACAGTGGGTAGAAAGAAAATGGGGCTTCTCGTTATGGCGTACGGCACGCCTTATAAAGAAGAAGATATCGAACGTTATTATACACATATCAGAAGAGGCAGAAAGCCTGAACCTGAAATGCTTCAAGATTTAAAAGACAGATACGAAGCAATTGGCGGCATTTCACCGCTTGCCAAAATCACAGAAGAGCAGGCGCACAAGCTTGAACAGCACTTAAATGACATTCAGGACGAGATTACATTTAAAGCGTATATCGGTCTGAAGCACATCGAGCCGTTTATTGAAGACGCTGTGGCAGAGATGCATAAGGACGGCATCACAGAAGCAGTCAGCATCGTGCTGGCACCGCATTTCTCCACATTCAGCGTGCAGTCCTACAACAAACGTGCCAAAGAAGAGGCTGAAAAACTTGGCGGCTTAACGATTACGTCTGTTGAAAGCTGGTACGATGAACCGAAGTTCGTGAAATACTGGGTTGACCGAGTGAAGGAAACATATGCGTCAATGCCTGAGGATGAAAGAGTAAAGGCGATGCTCATCGTATCCGCCCACAGTCTGCCGGAAAAAATCAAAGAATTTGGAGACCCGTACCCGAACCAGCTTCATGAATCGGCGAAATTGATTGCTGAAGGCGCAGGCGTTTCCGAATATGCTGTCGGCTGGCAAAGCGAAGGGAACACGCCTGATCCTTGGCTCGGACCCGATGTACAGGATTTAACACGTGATTTATTCGAACAAAAAGGCTATCAGGCATTTGTATATGTCCCTGTCGGATTTGTAGCGGATCATTTAGAAGTGCTTTACGATAATGATTATGAATGCAAAGTGGTCACTGACGATATAGGCGCAAGCTACTACCGCCCGGAAATGCCGAATGCAAAGCCGGAATTTATTGATGCATTAGCAACAGTTGTATTAAAAAAATTAGGACGTTAAAGAAGGCGATGAACATGAGTGACGGCAAAAAACATGTAGTCATCATCGGCGGCGGCATTACCGGTTTAGCCGCCGCCTTCTATATGGAAAAAGAAATCAAAGAAAAAGATCTGCCGCTTGAGCTGACGCTCGTTGAGGCAAGTCCGAGAGTCGGCGGGAAAATCCAGACTGTCAAAAAAGACGGCTATATCATCGAACGAGGGCCTGACTCATTTCTGGAACGGAAGAAAAGCGCTCCGGAGCTTGTCAAAGACTTAGGCCTTGAACATTTACTTGTCAACAATGCGACAGGACAATCCTATGTGCTTGTAAACCGCACTCTGCATCCAATGCCGAAAGGCGCCGTAATGGGGATACCGACAAAAATCGCGCCGTTCGTTTCAACCGGTCTGTTTTCTCTGTCTGGGAAGGCAAGAGCCGCTATGGATTTCATCCTGCCTGCAAGCAAATCAAAAGACGACCAGTCATTGGGAGAATTTTTCCGCAGACGTGTCGGAGATGAAGTGGTTGAGAATTTAATCGAGCCGCTTCTATCAGGCATCTACGCTGGCGACATTGACAAGCTCAGCCTAATGTCGACTTTTCCGCAATTTTACCAGACGGAACAAAAGCACAGAAGTTTAATTCTAGGCATGAAAAAAACAAGGCCTCAAGGCGCCGGCCAGCAGCTGACGGCTAAAAAGCAAGGGCAGTTCCAGACCCTGTCAACCGGTTTGCAGACTCTTGTCGAAGAGATCGAAAAGCAATTAAAGCTGACGAAGATATACAAAGGCACAAAAGTGACCAAGATCAGCAACGGTGGCGCTGGCTACTCACTCGAGTTGGATAACGGAGTCACACTTGATGCTGATTCAGTGATTGTGACTGCTCCGCATAAAGCGGCTGCGGGAATGCTTTCAGAGCTTCCTGCCATTTCTCATTTGAAAAATATGCACTCCACATCCGTGGCAAATGTCGCCTTGGGCTTCCCTGAAGGCGCCGTTCAAATGGAGCATGAGGGCACGGGCTTTGTGATCTCAAGAAACAGTGATTTCGCGATCACAGCCTGTACGTGGACGAACAAAAAATGGCCGCACGCAGCGCCGGAAGGCAAAACGCTGCTTCGTGCATATGTCGGGAAAGCCGGAGACGAATCCATTGTCGATCTCTCAGATAACGACATTATCAATTTTGTGTTAGAAGACTTAAAGAAAGTCATGAACATAAAAGGGGAGCCGGAAATGGCATGTGTCACCCGCTGGCATGAAAGCATGCCGCAGTACCATGTCGGCCATAAGCAGCGCATCAAAGAGCTGCGCGAAGCACTGGCCTCCGCGTATCCGGGTGTCTACATGACAGGCGCTTCTTTTGAAGGTGTCGGAATTCCCGACTGCATCGATCAAGGAAAAGCAGCCGTGTCTGACGCGCTCACCTATTTATTCAGCTAAAACCCTCCGCTGCGGCGGAGGTTTTTTTGGTGGGGAATGTCAATATTGTGTAAAAAATGATTGAATTGATCATCGGGTTATGATACATTTGCATATGTACTTAATGACTAAAATGTTCAAACGGTCAGTTTCGAGGTGATAGACAATGTCAATAGATCGAAAAAAGCTCATTTTAGAGGCTGCTACAAAGTCTTTCACGCAGTTCGGTTATAAAGCGACGACAATGGACCTAGTGGCAAAGCTTGCGAATGTGGGGAAGGGAACCATTTATACCTTTTTCAAAAACAAAGAAGAGCTGTTTGACGAGATTTTCACAACTTTATTGAAGGAAATGAAGCAGAAAGCGGACGAAGCGATGGAGCCGGATCTTCCATTCCATGAAAATGTGCACAGAGCGCTGTTTGCCATTCTCGAGTTCAGGAAAACACATCAGCTGACGATCAAGATTTTCCAAGAAAACGCTGAAATTGGTACAATGGCCGTTCAGGACGTCATCCAAAAAATGGAGCGTGGTCTTCTATCTTATATGAAAGATAAGATAGAAAACGGGATCAAAAGCGGTGCAATCAAGCCGTGCGACCCTGAGCTGACAGCTTTTGTGATGCTGAAGCTTTATATCGCACTCATTTTTGATTGGGAAAAACAGCATCCCCCGCTTGATAAACAGACAATTGCGGAACTGCTTGAATTGTATGTTGTCAAAGGATTGTCAGCCAACTAGATAATCCTTTCTTTTTGCAAGAAAATGACCATTTTTCATGATGAGTCAGTTTTAGAATGGAGGCATCAGGATGAACACAATACGAAGTCAGTGGAAAGACATCGTAACGAGTAAAACATTATTAATTCCCATCATTGCCATTTTGTTTGTCCCGCTTATTTACAGCGGCGTGTTCTTAAAGGCTTATTGGGACCCATACGGCACAGTTGACCAGCTCCCTGTCGTTGTCGTCAACCAAGACAAAGGAGAAACCTATGAAGGAGAAAAACTCCAAATCGGTGATGATCTGGTCAAAGAATTAAAGGATAATAACAACTTTGATTGGCATTTTTCCAGTGATCTTGACCAATCGTTAAAGGACTTATTAAATCAAAAATACTATTTGGTTGTCGAGATTCCTGAGGATTTTTCTAAGAATGCCAGCACGGTATTGGACAAAAATCCGAAAAAGCTGGATCTGAAATACCATACAAATGCCGGATCCAACTATGTAGGGGCAACGATCGGTGAAAAAGCGATCGATAAACTGAAAGCCTCTGTTTCTAAAGAAGTGACCGAGCAATATACGAAAGTCATTTTTGATAACTTTAAAGATATCGCCAAGGGTTTGAGCGACGCGAGCAGCGGCGCGAAAAAAATTGATGACGGCACAAAGGATGCGAAAAACGGAAGCGCCCAGCTGAAAGAAAATTTGGAGAAGCTGAAGGAAAGCACCGCCACCATCAGTGACAAAACGGCGCAGCTTGCAGATGGAGCGGCAAAGGTAACAAGCGGCATCCAATCGCTTGACAGCTCGCTCGGAAAATTCCAGGACAGCAGCAATACGATTTATGAAAACTCAGGGAAGCTTGCCGCAGGATCAGGCAAGATAACGGGCAAACTGAATGAACTGAATGCCGGCCTTCAAAAGGTGCAGCAGGGCTTGCCTAATCTCACAAACGGACTGGATCAGCTCAACAGTAAAGCCCAAGAAGGTTCTGAGAAAGCAGCAAAAGCGGAAAAGCTCATCAATGCGCTCGATTTAACGAAGCTTGAAACAGCTGTCAACAACCTGGAAAAGTCAGAAACAGCGATGAAGGAATTAAAAAAACAGTTGACTGACTTTGAAAACAGCTTGAAAAACCGTGATCAGGCATTTAAAAATCTCATCAATTCGAGTGACTTCTTAACTGCGGAGCAAAAAAGCCAGCTGATCAATTCTGTTGAAAAGAAGCTTCCGCAAGTTGATGCGCCTGATTTTGATCAAATGTTAAGCCAGCTTCCTGCTGCTGATCAGCTGCCTGACATTGCAACGATAAAAAGCTCATTGGAAGATGTGAAAGCAGAGGTTGCACAGGTGAAGGCATTACCGGAAGCTACCTCTAAGCTTTATAACGGCGCAAAAGCCACTCAAGATGCGATTGACAAATTAACTGCTGGATCTGAGAAGATATACAATGCTTCACAGCAGCTGACAGATGGCCAAAATAAATTGACAGCCGGTATCGGTGAATATAATAAGCAGTTCGCAAAAGCAAAAGCAGGCTCAGAGCAATTGGTGACAGGAAGCAGCCAAGTATCCGGCGGTTTGCTGAAACTGTTAGACGGGTCTAAACAAGTCCAAAGCGGATCATCAAAACTTGCAGATGGATCTGAATCACTTGATACAGGTTTAGGCAAGCTATTGGACGGCACAGGAGAGCTGTCTAGTAAGCTGAAGGACGCGGCAGATCAAACAGGAGATATCGATGCTGACGATCAAACATACGGCATGTTTGCCGATCCTGTTAAAACGAATGATGACGCCATTCATTCCGTTCCTAACTATGGAACAGGGCTCACACCTTATATCCTGTCAATGGGCTTGTATGTCGGCGGCATCATGCTGACGGTTGTCTTCCCGCTGAAGGAAGCGTCAGGACGTCCGAGAAACGGTTTTGAGTGGTTCTTCAGCAAATTCAACGTTATGATGCTCGTTGGAATCATTCAATCACTGATAGTGGCAACGGTTCTTCTGCTGGGAATCGGCCTCGAGGTTGAGAGCACGTGGAGATTTTACGTGTTCACGATCATTACGAGTCTTGCTTTCCTGGCGATGATTCAATTTTTGGCCACAACGATGGGCAATCCGGGACGGTTTATCGCAGTGATTATTTTAGTGCTGCAGCTGGGAGCGAGCGGAGGAACATTCCCGCTGGAATTGCTTCCGAATTTCTATCAAGTCATCCACGGCGCATTGCCGATGACCTACAGCATTAACGGATTCAGAGCGGTCATTTCAAACGGCGATTTTGGCTACATGTGGCAGATGGCCGGCGTCTTAATTGGCATCGCCCTCTTTATGATATTGCTGAGCATTACTTACTTTATGATGCTAAGCCGGAAGGAAGAAACATCGGAAGAACAGCCGGCTTCATAATGAAAAAGAACTTGTTTCCTTCGAAACAAGTTCTTTTTTTGTTACATACCCCATTTAACAAGTAATCCTGTATAGGTTAATCCGCCGCCAAACCCAAACAGCATCACGGTTTGATCTTTTCTCAGCTTCCCGGCTTTGACTGCGAGATCAAGTGCCAAAACAATCGAAACAGAAGACGTGTTTCCGTAATATTCGACACTGGTGAGCGTTTTTTCAATCGGGAACGGTGTTTTTTCACATATCGATTCGATCATGCGCAAGTTGGCGCTGTGAGGGACAAACCAATCGAGCTCGCCGCTTGTCAGCCCTGCCTGTTGCAAAAGGCGTTCAAATTCGCGGGGGACGGTTCTCACTGCCCATTTATACACTTCACGGCCATTTTGAACCATTTTACCGGAATCAGCAAGGGGAACCCCATTTAGTTCATTTCGCAGCCCGGCACGGTACAATATATCTCCGCTGTTCCCGTTTGTTCCTTGGACAGACGCAAGAAATCCAGGCGTCTCTTCATCTCGTTCAACTAACAGCGCCCCCGCAGCGTCACCGAACAGCACGCATGTTGTTCGATCGGTATAATCCGTTACTTTTGACAATGTCTCTCCGGCGATGACGAGAATTTTTTGATGGAGGCCGGATGTGATCAATCCATTAGCCAAATGAAGGCCGTATGTCAGCCCGGCACACGTCGCATTAATATCCAGAGCGCCTGTGTTTTCCCAGCCGAAATATTCCTGCACGCGGCATGCCGTACTCGGAAAGGCATAATCGGATGTTGTAGTGGCAACAAGAATCATATCGACATCATCAAGTGTCCCTCCATAACGGCTCTTGAGATCCTTTATCGCTTCGATGCATAAATCAGAGGTGAACTGCTGTTCATCCGCTATCCGGCGTTCTCTCATTCCTGTGCGCTGAACAATCCATTCATCAGACGTATCAACGATCTTTTCTAAATCAGCATTGGTTAAGCGTCTGCTCGGCGCATAGGTGCCGATAGCTGTAATTTTCGCTTTTGACATATGAATCACTCCTTGTGATCAGATTATAACACTAGATATTAGTATCTGGTACTAAAAAAGAGGATTTTTCGCAAAAAAAGAGAAAATGTGAAATAGAGAATCTATGAAAAAGAAAAAGGAGGCTGAAAAATGGTCAGTCAAGGAGCGGTAGTCTTTATGGCGCTATCAGGGGCTATTGCGTTTTTATTGCCAATCGGGCTGATTGTATGGTTTAAGCGTAAGTATGGCGCCTCGCTTAAGGTGTTCTTTATTGGCGCTCTCACGTTTTTTGTCTTTGCCCAGCTGTTGGAGGGCGGCGTTCATGTTTATGTGCTGCAAGTAAATGAAATGACGAAAGAAGCCATGCAGAATCCATTGTGGTATGGCATTTACGGCTGCTTGATGGCCGGGATTTTTGAGGAATGCGGAAGGTATATCATGATGCGGTTTTTTATGAAGCGCCATCATGCTTGGGCGGATGGACTGGCTTTTGGGGCAGGCCATGGCGGGCTTGAGGCTGTACTGATTACAGGCTTGTCCTCTATCTCACTTATTGTATACGCATTTGCGATCAATAGCGGAACATTTGAACAGCTTTTGATTAATGACGACATCAAACAGGCGCTTCTGCCGATTCAGGAACAGCTGCTGCATACGCCTCCGTATGAATGGCTGCTGGGCGGAATAGAAAGAATCAGTGCCATTGCTGTCCAAATCGGGCTGTCCCTGCTTGTCCTGTATGCGATTAAAAGCCGCCGGCCGCAGTTTCTGCTGTACTCTATCCTTTTACATGCGCTCTTTAATGTACCGGCGGTTTTATACCAAAAAAGAATAATAGAACATGCTGCTGTTGTTGAAATCGTTGTTGCTCTCATAGCGGCTGTATCAGTCTATTGGATTGTAAAAGCAAATAGGCTGTTTCAATAAAAAGTCCAAGCAGCAGTACAGCCCGCTTGGAAAAATGTGAATGGAAATATTCATGAAGCATGGGTCATCAGAATATTTCTGATTCAGTCTTTAGAAATGACAGCAACAGTGTCTGTGTTTTTTACAAGAGAAACAATGGTGTTTCTTTTTCTTCTTCTCGCAAGGGTCATGGCATTCTTTCTTTTTCTTGCAATGGAAATCTTTATCGAACCACTCGTCAAAGAACCAAAAATCATCGAACCAATCACGACAATGATGTTTCCGTTCATGTGAATGACGACAGCACATAGATATCCCTCCTATTCCCATGCTCTCTACAGCATATGAGAGACTGATAGGAAAAGATTGGACGGGTCCCTCGGGAAAAGAGTATATTTTAAATAGAAAAATAAAAGGAGGAATGTCCTATGTCGTCCGTACGTAAAACGATGGAGCTCATTAAAGAACTTGTATCAATCCCAAGCCCGACAGGAAATACATATGAGGTGATCAATTATATTGAAAGCCTTTTAAAAGAATGGAAGGTACAAACGGTTCGGAACCATAAGGGCGGCTTAATTGGCACCCTTCCCGGACGCGACACATCCCGGCATCGCATGCTGACGGCGCACGTTGATACGCTCGGCGCTATGGTGAAAGAAATTAAAGCTGACGGCCGGCTGAAAATCGATTTGATCGGCGGCTTCCGTTACAATTCGATTGAAGGGGAATATTGCCAAATTGAAACCGCATCGGGAAAAACGTATACAGGAACCATTTTAATGCATCAAACGTCCGTGCACGTATACAAAGACGCGGGAAAAGCTGAGCGGAATCAAGAGAATATGGAGATTCGCCTTGATGAACCTGTTCACTGCCGGAAAGATACGGAAGAGCTTGGCATTGGCGTCGGAGATTTTGTGTCGTTTGATCCCCGTGTCGAGATCACATCAAGCGGATTTATTAAATCACGCCACTTGGATGACAAAGCAAGCGTCGCCTTATTGCTGCGCTTAATACATCAAATTCAAACAGAAGAAATTGAACTTCCATATACAACTCATTTTCTTATTTCGAATAATGAAGAAATCGGATACGGCGGGAACTCGAATGTTCCTCCTGAAACAGTTGAATATTTGGCGGTCGACATGGGGGCAATCGGTGACGGGCAGGCGACAGATGAATATACAGTATCCATCTGTGTGAAGGATGCAAGCGGGCCGTATCATTATCAGCTGAGAAAGCATTTAGTCCATTTAGCCGAGAAGCATCATATCGACTATAAGCTTGATATTTATCCATACTACGGGTCGGATGCGTCAGCAGCGATCAAATCCGGGCATGATATTGTTCATGGACTCATCGGGCCGGGAATTGACGCTTCGCATGCATTTGAACGCACTCATCAATCATCTCTTCGCCATACAGCCAAGCTTCTGTATTATTATGTACAGTCACCGATGGCAGAGGAGAAAGGCGAATGAACATTTATGAGATGAAAAGCACATTCGGCTGGGAGGGAGATGACGGCTTAGGGGAACAGCTGATTCAGCAAATCCTCGCCGGAGAAAAAACAGCCACGTGCGCCCCGAAATCTTTATATTCAAAAGATGAATTGAGTGAAGTGTATCAAACGGCGGGACAGCTTGTTACCGTTTATGATAAGCATGACAATCCGAGATGCAATATAAAAGTGACAGATGTGTTTGAAACGACCTTTGGAGCACCTGATATGAGGTTAGTCAAAGGAGAGGGCAATGGAGATCGAATTGAGAAATTTCAGGAAGACCATCGGATGGCATGGGCGGAACTGATCAAAAACGGTGAATTAGAGCTGAATGAGGATACAGTTTTGATGACAGAGCTGTTTGAGCTTGTTCATGACTAAAAAAAGCCTGCGGGGCAAGAACCCCGCAGGCTTTTCATTAACCGGAAATGGTTGCGTTTTGGTCTGCTTTGGCTTGGGACATGACAGTTTCTGCTTTCGCAGGATTAAACATGCCTTCCCATTTAGACATCACAACGGCAGCAAGCGCGTTACCAGTCAGGTTGACAACTGTACGTGCCATGTCCATGATGCGGTCTACGCCGGCAATAAAGGCAAGTCCTTCAGCCGGAACGCCGATAGTGCCAAGTGTCGCAAGCAAGACGACAAAAGAAGTACCAGGCACGGCAGCCATCCCTTTAGATGTGACCATTAGGACGAGCACAAGCGTAATTTGGTGCCAAATCGTCAAATCAATACCGTATACCTGTGCCAAAAACAGCGCGGCAATAGATTGATAGAGAACGGAACCGTCTAAGTTAAACGTATATCCGATTGGAATGACAAATGAAACAATGCCTTTCGGGCAACCGATTTTCTCCATTTTTTCCATGATGCGAGGAAGAACTGTTTCAGAGCTGGACGTACTGAACGCCAGTAAGATTTCGTCCTTCATGTAAGCAAGGAATTTGAAGATGTTGATGCCGGCAATTTTTGCGACAATTCCAAACACGACAATCAAGAAGAAAGCAAGTGCGACATACACCAATCCGACGAGCTTTCCGAGAGAAAGAAGAGAACCGAGTCCAAATTTAGACACAGTCACTCCGATAAGCGCGAAAACACCGAATGGAGCCACTTTCATCACGAGGTTTACAACGTGGAACATGGCATGGGACACACCTTCAAAAAAGGCTAATACAGGCTTGCCTCTTTCACCGATCGCAGAAATACCCAATGCAAATAGCACCGTAAAGCAGATGATGGCAAGAAGATCTCCTTCGACTAAGGATTGGAAGAAGTTTGTCGGCACAATATGTAGGAACGTATCAGCTACTGTTTTATTACTTTGCTCTTTTTCAGTTTCGACATATTGACTGATGTCTGATTTTTGAGCTTCGTGTATATTAACTCCTGTACCCGGATGGAAGATGTTTGCAAGTGCTAGTCCGAGAATGATGGCAAAAGTCGTAATGATCTCGAAGTACAGAATCGTTCTGAAGCCTAATTTACCGACTTGCTTTCCATTTCCTGCGCCGGCTACACCGATGATTAAGCTGGAGACAACAATAGGAATCACTATCATTTTGATTAAGCGTAAAAAGAGATCCCCGATTGGCTGCAGGTAAGCAGGCAATGCTGGGTTGCCGTACCAAATAACGCCAACAATAACACCTAGAATAAGTCCAACGAATATTTGTGTGGCTAATCCAAACTTTATTCTTTTCATAGATTACCTCCCAAAACAAAGTATCAACATATATCATGAATTGACATATATTTAATCTCACTATTAGATCAAATTATAATAGATAAGAAATGAATTCGTCTATAGTAAATTATATTTAGAAAATAAATAATATTGTAAAACACAATATAAATCACCAGAATTATCTAAAAACGGGTGAGCTTTGACCTAACCTGACTATTATTTAAATATATAGAAGTTAAACGAATAAAAAAATCTCACACTTTATGTGTGAGATTTTCGCCCCTTTACATATCATTTATTTTTATACAGTCGCTGCAAATATTTATATAACATTCATGCTGTTCATCTATCTTTTTTCCGCATTCTGCACACTTTTTCGGAGGCAGGTTTCTAAAAAAATCAGTCATTTTTTCTAGCATAACCAATCCCTCTTTCCCCTTTGTAGTGTCTTCATTGTAATATAACAGTTTTAAAAAATCAATAACTGTTTTGATACAATGTTTAAAACATGCTTTTTTTAAGAAAAATGGGTATATTGAAGGAGGATCAATTTTCTTGAGAAGATAGGAGGACATTATGAAAGTTACAGTTATCGGATGCTATGGCGGTTTTCCGGCCGCAAATGAAGCGACGTCGGGCTATTTGTTTCAGTCAGGTGATTACTCGTTGCTTGTCGATTGCGGCAGTGCAGTATTATCGAAGCTGTTTGGATATGTACCGGCGGAAAAGCTGAATGCGGTGATTCTGTCTCATTATCACCATGACCATATCGCAGATATCGGGCCGCTGCAATTTGCCAAGCAGGTCGGTTCGTTTCTCGGCAAAGGAGAGCATACGCTCCCGATTTACGGACATGATGCTGATATAGAACAGTTTCAAAAGCTTACATATAAAACACATACGAAAGGAATTGCCTATCAGCCGGATCAGCCGTTGACTGCCGGTCCGTTTACAATCACCTTTTTAAAAACGATTCACCCGGTGACGTGCTATGCCATGCGGATTACTGATGGCAGCCATACTGTCGTTTATACGGCAGATTCCAGCTATCAGGATTCATTTATTCCGTTTTCGGAAAATGCCGATTTATTGATCTCAGAATGCAATTTTTATGCCGATCAAGACGGGACAAGCGCAGGCCATATGAACAGCCTGGAAGCCGGGCGAATTGCAAAAGAAGCGGGAGCGGGAAAGCTGCTGCTGACGCATTTGCCTCATTTAGGCGTTCATAACAATCTTCGCGAAGAAGCGAAAACCGTTTTTAACGGCGAAGTGAATATTGCAACATCAGGTTTTGTGTGGGAAGGATAAAGGAGGAGCACCATGTTATTTATCGACAATCAAAATATCAATGATCCGCGGATCAACCTTGCTATCGAGGAGTACTGTGTAAAACATTTAGATCCTGAACAGCCGTATTTGCTTTTTTATGTGAATCAGCCGTCTATTATCATTGGCAAAAACCAAAATACAATAGAAGAAATCAATACAAAATATGTAGAAGAAAACGGGATTATCGTCGTCCGCCGTTTATCAGGCGGAGGCGCTGTGTATCATGACCTGGGGAATTTGAACTTCAGCTTTATTACAAAGGACGACGGGGACAGCTTTCATAACTTCAAAAAGTTCACTGAGCCGGTGATTCAGGCGTTACATCAGCTCGGGGTTGAAGCGGAATTGAGCGGCCGGAACGACATTGTAGCGGGTGGCCGGAAAATATCCGGAAACGCCCAGTTTTCGACTAAAGGACGCATTTTCAGCCATGGCACCCTCATGTTTGATTCTGCCATTGATCATGTTGTGTCAGCATTAAAGGTGAAAAAGGATAAAATTGAATCAAAAGGCATCAAATCAATCAGAAGCCGCGTGGCAAACATCAGTGAGTTTCTTGATGATAAAATGACCACGGAGGAATTCCGCAGCCATTTGCTTCGGCATATTTTCAACACAAATGACATTCAAAACGTGCCGGAGTATAAGCTGACAGAAAAAGATTGGGAGGTTATTCATCAAATTTCGAAAGAGCGCTATCAGAATTGGGATTGGAACTACGGCCGCTCACCGAAATTTAACCTTAATCATTCAAAACGTTATCCGATCGGGTCAATTGATTTACGCTTGGAAGTCAAGAAAGGCAAAATTGAGGACTGCAAAATCTTCGGAGATTTCTTCGGTGTCGGTGATGTATCTGAAATTGAGAACCTGCTGGTCGGAAAACAATATGAACGCAGCGCCATTGCTGATGTGCTGGAAGGTGTGAATCTCAAGCATTACTTTGGGAACATTACGAAAGAGGATTTCCTTGATCTGATTTATTAAGGCGAAACACATTGTTTGAAAGAGCGATTGTGTTTTTGAAATAATGGAGGCAGGAGGGATTCACATGAAAGTGTTGTTAATCGGAGCGAACGGACAAATCGGACAAAGACTCGTTTCCCTATTCCAAGATAACCCTAGCCATTCCGTCAGAGCGATGGTCAGAAAAGAAGAACAGAAAGCGTCTCTCGAAGCTGCCGGTGCAGAAGCTGTGCTTGCGAATCTGGAAGGCAGCCCGGATGAAATCGCCGCCGCGGCAAAAGGCTGCGACGCGATCATTTTCACAGCGGGTTCCGGCGGCAGCACTGGCTATGATAAAACGCTGCTGGTTGATCTGGACGGAGCGGCAAAAGCCATTGAAGCTGCGGATATCGCGGGCATCAAACGGTTCATTATGGTCAGCACCCTGCAAGCCCACAACCGTGAAAACTGGAATGAATCACTTAAACCTTATTATGTGGCCAAGCATTACGCTGATAAAATTCTCGAATCCAGCGGTTTAACCTATACAATTATCCGTCCGGCAGGCCTTCGCAATGAGCCTGGAATGGGAAGTGTTTCAGCAGCCGCTGATCTGGAACGGGGATTCATTTCCCGTGATGACGTGGCGAAAACGGTCATTGCTTCTTTAGATGAAACCAATACGGAAAATCGGGCTTTTGATCTGACAGAAGGAGATACACCGATTGCCGAAGCATTAAAGAAGCTATAACAGGAATGACACTCGGGGCTTTTTGCTCTTGAGTGTTTTTTTGTGTTTCTCTATAATGAAAGAGAAAGCTTATCTTCAATAATGAATGACTGTTCATTCACTATAAGGGGTGGGAGAATGAATCTCGTTTCGAAATTGGAAGAGACAGCATCTGAGAAGCCCGACAGCATCGCATGCAGGTTTAAGGATCACATGATGACGTATCAGGAGCTGAATGAAAGAATTCAGCGGTTTGCGGACGGCCTTCAGGAAGCCGGTATGGAGAAAGGGGACCATCTTGCTTTGCTGCTTGGCAATTCGCCGGATTTTATCATCGCATTTTTTGGTGCGTTAAAGGCTGGGGTCGTGGCCGTGCCTATCAATCCGATGTATACGCCGACAGAAATCGGTTATATGCTGACAAATGGCGATGTAAAAGCGATCGTGGGTGTTGATCAGCTTTTGCCGCTTTATGAAAGCATGCATGAATCACTGCCGAAGGTTGAGCTCGTCATTTTATGTAAGACGGGAGATGCCGAGCCCGAAGCTTCAGACCCAGAGGTCAGAATGAAAATGACAACGTTTGCAAAAATAGCGCGCCCGACATCTGCCGCTAAACAAAGCCCAAAGCTTGTTCCTGATGATAACGCGGTTATTTTATATACGTCAGGAACGACCGGAAAACCGAAAGGCGCGATGCTGACCCATCAAAATCTGTACAGCAATGCCAACGATGTCGCCGGCTATTTGGGAATGGATGAGAAGGACAATGTCGTCTGCGCTCTTCCTATGTTTCACGTGTTTTGTTTAACGGTCTGCATGAATGCTCCGCTGATGAGCGGCGCAACTGTCTTAATTGAACCTCAATTCAGTCCGGCATCTGTTTTTAAGCTCGTTAAGCAGCAGCAGGCGACCATTTTTGCAGGTGTTCCTACGATGTATAATTACTTGTTTCAGCATGAGAACAGCAAGAAAGATGATTTTTCTTCCGTCCGGCTGTGCATTTCGGGAGGCGCAGCCATGCCAGTCGCGCTGCTGACGGCGTTTGAAGAAAAATTCGGCGTTACCATTTTGGAAGGCTACGGGCTCTCGGAAGCCTCACCTGTTACATGCTTTAACCCGTTTGACAGAGGCAGAAAACCGGGCTCCATCGGGACAAGTATTTTACATGTCGAAAACAAGATCGTAGATCCCCTCGGACGCGAGCTGCCCGATCATCAGGTCGGCGAATTGATCGTAAAAGGCCCCAATGTGATGAAGGGCTATTATAAAATGCCGATGGAAACAAAGCATGCGTTAAAAGACGGGTGGCTTTATACGGGGGACTTAGCGAGACGGGATGAGGACGGCTATTTTTACATTGTTGACCGTAAAAAAGACATGATCATTGTAGGAGGATACAACGTGTATCCTCGTGAGGTGGAGGAAGTGCTGTACCGCCACCCGGATGTCAAGGAGGCGGTTATCATCGGCGTGCCGGACGCCCAAAGCGGGGAAGCGGTAAAAGGGTATGTTGTACCGAAACACTCTGGCGTAACAGAAGCAGACATCATGCAGCACTGTGAAAAACATCTGGCAAAATACAAACGGCCTGCCGCCATAACGTTTCTTGACGACATTCCGAAAAACGCGACGGGGAAAATGCTCAGGCGGGCGCTGAGAGATATTTTGCCTCAATAATATGAAAAAGCGAAGCGGCGAAGCTTCGCTTTTTCATTTTCAATCCTTTGCTTCTTTTTTCACAATGTTCAGCAGCGCCTTTGTGTCGCTTTTATTTAATTTGTAGTACGTGCCGTCCTTCAAATAAACGGCTTGCTGGCTGCCGTCAATCCATAGTCTGAATGAGTCGTACCGGTCTTTATGAAACTTGATTGTCCCTTCGTAATCAGGGGTTGATGTTTTGTCTGTCTTCAGCTGTTTTCCCTGATTCATAATGTCCAGCATATCTTTGACATTCTGCCTTCTTTCGATCTCGATATCTTCCCCGCCGCTTGAAGACAGCGTGATCAAATCCGCATCTACCGATTGATACACATCACCTGACCGGCTGTAAAGATAGAAAAATGCAAGAAACACAAGACCGATAACCACGATGGCTGCCACTAATTTTTTCATTTGCATCACTCCAAACATTGTTAGTTTTCCCAGTGATCGGGCTTTCCATGCTTAAAAGGGCGGAAAAGTACGGCGCATAGCTTGGTTCTAAAAATTTGAATTTATGATTACAATAGAAGTAACGGGTTGATGTGAGGAGTGAGGCGTTATGCGCAAGTGGATTGCGGCGGCAGGGCTTGCTTACGTGCTGTACGGGCTGTTTTTTTATTGGTATTTTTTTCTGTCCGGTGATTCCGCAGTACCGGAGGCTGTGAAAGGGACGCAGGCTGACCCGGCTTCTTTTATGAAGCCGTCTGAATTGGCAGTGGCGGAGCAGTATTCAAATGTAAAGAATTTTTTATTTTTTATCGGGATTCCTCTTGATTGGTTTCTGTTCTTTGTATTGCTGGTCAGCGGCGTTTCAAAGAAAATAAAGAAATGGATGGAAGCGGCCGTGCCTTTTCGGTTTTTGCAGATCATTGGTTTTGTGTTTGTGCTTTCGCTGATCACAACGTTGGTGACGCTGCCTTTAGATTGGATAGGCTATCAAGTATCGCTTGATTACAACATTTCCACACAGACAGCGGCCAGCTGGGCTAAGGATCAGGTTATAGACTTTTGGATCAGCTTTCCGATCTTTACGCTTTGCGTTGTTGTGTTTTATTGGCTGATCAAACGGCATGAAAAAAAATGGTGGTTATACGCTTGGCTGTTAACAGTGCCGTTTTCGCTGTTTCTGTTTTTTATTCAGCCTGTCATTATCGATCCTTTATACAATGATTTTTATCCGCTGAAAAACAAAGAGCTTGAAAGCAAGATTTTAGAGCTGGCAGAAGAAGCCGAGATTCCGGCTGATCATGTATATGAAGTGAATATGTCTGAAAAAACAAATGCGCTTAATGCCTATGTCACAGGCATCGGAGCCAACAAACGGATTGTATTGTGGGATACGACGCTGAACAAACTTGACGATTCAGAAATTCTCTTTATTATGGGCCACGAAATGGGCCATTATGTCATGAAGCACGTCTATATCGGATTGGCTGGCTATTTGCTCGTGTCGCTCGCTGGATTTTATGTCATTGATAAGCTTTATAAGCGGACGGTCCGCTTTACCCGCAGTATGTTTCATTTGGAGGGACGGCATGACCTTGCAGCCTTGCCGCTGTTGCTGCTTTTGGTGTCTGTTTTGAGCTTTGCGGTCACGCCTTTTTCTCATGCTGTCTCGCGTTATCAGGAGAATCAGGCTGACCAGTATGGGATCGAGCTGACGGAGAACAGAGAAGCAGCTGTTAAAACGTTTCAGGATTTGGCCGTGACGGGACTGAGCCAGGTTGATCCTCCGGTGCTTGTAAAAATTTTTAGAGGCAGCCACCCTTCGATTATGGAGCGGATTCAACACGCGGAAAAAGAAGAGAATAAACCAGAACAGGATTATGACAAATAAAAAGAAGCAGGTATGGAGGAACCTGCTTCTTTTTGATATTATTGTGCAGCTGCTTGTACATTGATTAACCCTTTTCCATAATAGAAAGAGCTTCCAAGGTATGTTGTAGTGCTCTCTAAACGATTACGGACTTGTGTGTTTGTCCAAGTCGGGTGCTTAGAAAGAATTAAAGCGGCTGCTCCGGCAACGTGAGGAGTCGCCATTGACGTTCCGTTGTAAGCGCCGTAAGTGCCTCCAGGAAGTGTGCTTTGGATAGATACGCCAGGAGCCATCACATCAAGCTCAGAACCTACGCTTGAGAATGAAGCTCTTTGGTTGCTGCTGTTTACCGCACCTACCGCGATGGTAGAAGGATATTTCGCAGGATAGCCGACCGTGCTTGAGCTTCCGGACGTGCCTTCATTTCCGGCTGCAGCAGCAACGACAATACCGCTGGAAACGGCTTTATCAACTACTGTTTTCAGCGCTGTAGAACCAGAAGGTCCGCCAAGACTCATGTTGATCACGTCCATATTGTTGGAAATGGCCCACTCAATGCCGTTAATTATCCAGCTGTATTGGCCGCTTCCTGTTGAATCAAGAACTTTTACTGCATATAACGATGCGTTCGGCGCTACGCCCAGAACACCGATGGAGTTATTAAGAGCGGCAATCGTACCGGCTACATGCGTGCCGTGAGAACTGCCGTCTTGGTATGGGTTTGTTTCAGAAGGTACGAAGCTTGCTCCGCCTCTCACGTTTAAGTCAGGATGAGAAGAGTCAATTCCGCTGTCGATAACAGCTACTTTTACGTTAGACCCTGTGTAGCCTTGAGAGTGAAGAGCCGGCGCTTTAATTTGAGAAATGCCGTAAGGGACAGATTGCGCATATTCATGTGCAATATGATCTTCTTCCACATATGCAACGCTCGGATCTTGTTTCAATTCTTTTACTGTTTTTGCATCCAATGTTGCTGCGGCTGCGTTAACATACTTAAACTGCTTTTGAACTTTTCCGCCTTTCTCAGAAATAACATCCTTTTTCTTGGCGGAGCTCATGGCACTCATTGTCTGTTTAAATCCTACAATGTACTTCTTTTCTGTACTGCTTTTTCCGGCGGCCTGCGCAGACATGTTGCTGAACGCCATCGTAAAGATTAACGTTAACGCAAACAACAAGCTGATCCACAAATTTTTGTTTCTCACTCTTTACACTCTCCCTTTTTTAAAATTCAGACTAGACTTACTTAAAAGACTATTCTGTTAATTTATTGTAATAGATGGAATCATATTTTAGTAGACCTATTTTTTTGCGATGATTTTATCTCTATTTAGGTATATCATCTCTCGCAATTTCTGTAGAGTCTCGAAGCAACTAATTTCATACAGAAAAGAATGAAATTAGACATGAGCAAATGTTCATTATGTTGAAATGCCAAGCTTTTTCAGGTTAAATGCTCCTGAGCCCTAGCAAATTCCTGTCGAAAAAAATCCTTCAAATGACCTGCATGTGTTTCCGTGAGGTCAATGGATATTATCGTGATATTTTTTCTATGTATGATGATAAAAGTATTCTGAAAAATGAACTTTGCAGAAAATTCTATTAAAGTTAAAATAAAGCGATTATAGAGAGGGAGGAAGAAATGAGATGAACATTCGCCAAGCAAAGACATCAGATGCAGCAGCCATCACGCCGTTATTTAACCAGTATCGGGAATTTTATAAGCAGGCGTCCGATCTGAAAGGGGCAGAGGCTTTTTTGAAAGCGCGTCTGGAAAATCACGAGTCTATTATTTTGATAGCTGAAGAAAATGGAGAATTCATAGGTTTTACCCAGCTCTATCCAACGTTTTCTTCTGTGTCAATGAAAAGAATCTACATATTAAATGACTTATTCGTCGCTCCTCATGCGCGAACAAAGGGAGCTGGCGGGCAGCTGCTGTCTGCCGCAAAGGATTATGCTGCGGAAAACGGGGCAAGTCGTTTATCGCTTCAGACTGAACACCACAACCTGACGGCAAGAAGCTTATATGAGCAAAACGGCTATGAAGAGGATACTGCATTTGTCCATTATCGTCTCAATGTGCCGGCGAAGTGAAATTGAAGCTTGATGATTTGGTTTTTGGAACATTCTTCGGTTACAATAAAAACGAAAAGGAGTGTACCGAATGTCAACGTTATTTCAAGCATTGCTGGCAGAGGAAAATGCCGATGATGTTTCAGTCCATGTGAAAACCATGTCAACAGAGGATTTGCCGAAAGATGGTGTCCTGATTAAAATGGCTTATTCCGGCATCAATTATAAAGATGGTCTGGCTGGAAAAACGGGCGGCAATATCGTCAGAGAGTATCCGCTTATTTTGGGCATTGACGCCGCGGGTACGGTCGTCTCTTCCAATGACCCGCGTTTTGCCGAGGGGGATGAGGTCATTGCGACAAGCTATGAGCTCGGTGTCTCCCGCGATGGCGGATTAAGTGAATATGCTTCAGTGCCTGGTGACTGGCTGGTGCCTTTGCCGCAGAATCTTTCGTTAAAAGAAGCGATGGTGTACGGAACGGCGGGATTTACCGCGGCGTTATCGGTGCACCGGCTTGAACAGAACGGCCTGTCTCCGGAAAAAGGGAGCGTGCTTGTCACTGGAGCAACCGGCGGTGTCGGCGGAATTGCAGTATCGATGCTGAACAAGCGGGGCTATGATGTGGCGGCAAGCACCGGAAACCCGGAGGCCGCTGATTATTTGAAGCAGCTTGGTGCAAGCGAAGTGATCAGCAGGGAAGATGTCTATGACGGAACGCTTAAGGCGCTGTCCAAGCAGCAATGGCAGGGAGCGGTTGATCCTGTCGGCGGAAAACAGCTTGCCTCGGTTCTAAGCAAAATCCAATATGGCGGATCTGTCGCGGTAAGCGGTTTAACCGGCGGGGGAGAAGTGCCTGCAACGGTGTATCCGTTCATTCTTCGCGGGGTCAGCCTGCTCGGAATCGATTCAGTGTACTGTCCGATGGATGTCAGAGCCACTGTGTGGGAGCGCATGTCTTCTGATCTTAAACCAGATCAGCTGCTGGCCATCGTGGATAGGGAAGTATCGTTGGCGGAAGCGCCGGCTGCGCTAAAAGATATTTTGCAAAATCGCATTCAAGGAAGAGTCATTGTGAAGCTTTAACAGGATCAGCTTGCAGAGAAAAGCTATGTTTTTCTGCAAGCTTTTTTATGTACATGGGTTTGTACTGCTGCGCCCTGAAAATAATTTTTCATTTGCCATTATCGTCCTGCTTCATTACAATGAAAAACAAGTTTTTCCTGTAAGCTGAACTTTCTCTTCTCATTTCAAAAAAAGTTAGTGATAATGATTCTCATTCCGTGTTATACTATCTCTTGGATATCTTACCCTTAGAAACTACATACAGGAGAGACTTGGACATATGAAAAAAGCACTGATGATTCTTACAGTTTTGCTTCTTTCTGTTTTAACAGCGGCCTGCTCGTCTTCAAGCGGCAATCAAAACAGCAAAGAAAATAAAGTAGCGGTAACACACGATTTAGGGAAGACAAATGTGCCTGAGCATCCGAAGCGGGTTGTTGTGCTTGAACTTGGTTTTATCGACACGCTGCTTGATCTCGGCATTACACCTGTAGGGGTGGCCGATGACAATAAAGCGAAGCAGCTGATTAACAAGGATGTGCTGAAGAAAATTGACGGCTACACATCTGTCGGCACCCGCTCACAGCCAAGCGTGGAAAAAATAGCTTCATTAAAACCGGATTTAATTATTGCCGATACGACCCGGCATAAAAAGGTATACGATCAGCTCAAAAAAATCGCACCGACGATTGCGCTTGATAATTTAAACGCGGATTATCAGGATACAATTGACGCTTCACTTACGATTGCAAAAGCGGTCGGCAAGGAGAAGGAAATGGAGAAAAAGCTGACGGCGCATGAGGAAAAGCTAAATGAGACAAAACGAAAAATCAGTGCTAACAGCGAATCCGTGCTGTTAATTGGAAATACAAATGATACAATTATGGCCAGAGATGAAAATTTCTTTACATCCAGACTTTTAACACAGGTCGGCTATCAATATGCGATCAGCACGTCAGATAACAGTGAATCAGGCAATGGCGGCGACTCAGTGAACATGAAAATGACACTTGAGCAGCTGCTGAAAACAGATCCGGATGTCATCATCCTGATGACAGGAAAAACAGATGACATTGACGCGGACGGCAAACGCCCGATCGAAAAGAATGTGCTTTGGAAGAAGCTGAAGGCAGTGAAAAACGGCCATGTGTACCACGTGGACCGTGCGGTATGGTCTCTGCGCCGCAGTGTGGACGGAGCGGATGCCATTTTGGATGAGCTTCAGCGAGAGATGCCGACTGTGAAGAAATAAAAGGAAAAGACAGGCAAACGCCTGTCTTTTCTTATTTGATAAAGCCGGATAAGTGGCTGTTGATGTTATAGTCTTTAATCCGCCATTTCTCTTCTGCAAATTCAATGTTGCTGAGGCAGGCGTTGACGAGGCGCGTGCTTTGCAGCTCTGGGTCACCGCCGGAAATTTCCGTCAGCAGTGCGTGAATCGCTGCACCGTGAGCGACGATCAGCACCTTCTGGTTTGGATACGCGTGATTTACTTTGACCAAACCGCCCATCAGCCTGTCAGTGAGTACTTCTAACGTTTCCATATTCGGATAGATTTTATCCGGATAGCGCTTTGTCCGTTCTTCCAGCAGCATGCCCTCCGCATCGCCGTAATCGCGTTCTTTAAAGTCATCCATTTCCACAATCGGAAGATGCAGATATTCATTAATGATTTCCGCGGTTCTTTTCGCTCTTTTCAGCGGGCTCGTCACAATGACATCCCAAGAAAAATCCTTTACATATTCTCCGGTTTCTCTTGCTTGGCGTTCACCTGTCGCGTTCAGCGGAATATCGGTTTTGCCTTGGCATTTTTGCTGCAGGTTCCAATCGGTTTCTCCATGTCTTACTAAGCAAACGGCTGTCATAAAATCCCCTTCCTGACTTTGGTCATATCGCTATTATACTAAATCAAAAGCACGCATCCTATGAAAAAGCCTATGCCATAATTTCAAATAATAAAGCAAGACCGATTCCGCCGCCGCTTCCGATGGCCGCAACGGCATATTGACAGTCTGTCCGTCTTTGCGCTTCATAAAACAATCTGGTTACCAGAGCTGCACCTGATGCGCCGTACGGATGGCCGAGAGCTAACGCGCCGCCGCGAACATTGATTTTTGAAAAGGGGATGCCGAGTTCTTGAGAGCAGACACAAATTTTGACGGCAAAGGCTTCATTGATTTCATATAAATCGATATCATCAGGTGTTAAATTGTGTGTGATTAAGAGATTACGGATCGCATCAACCGGTGCAGCGGGCGGATAGTTTGGGTGAAACCCGCTGACGGCGCTGCCGATAAACCGGAGCACAGGCTTAAGCCCTAGGGCTGCCGCTTTTTCTTCTTTCATTACAAGGAGAGCGGCCGCTCCGTCTGATATGCCGCTGCTGTTGGCTGCTGTAACCGTTCCGGAACTGGTGTCGAAAACCGGTTTTGCACGGGAAATAATCGCTTCTATCGGCCGCTTTTTCAGAAATGCTTCGTCCATCTCTAATTCTCCGAGAGGAACAATTTCTTGACGGTAAAATCCTCCATCATGTGCGTTTCTGCTGCGTTGATGGCTGAGAAGCGCATATTCATCCTGCTTTTTTCTGCTGATGGAATAGCGTGCTGCCGTATATTCCGCTGCGATACCCATGTCGGGATCACCGATTGCATCTGGAGAAAACCGGGCCCGTTCTGAAAAGGGCGATTGGCTGCTGCTTTCTGAGCCGCCCGCGATATACATCGTGCCGGCTCCCGCTTGAATGAGACTGCAGGCATAGCGTACAGCTTCAAGGCCGGAGCCGCACTGTCTGTCAATCGTCATCCCGGGAACCGATAAAGGCAGTCCGGCTTGCAGAGCTGACAGCCTGGCGAGGTTGCCGCCTCTGCCTGTTGCGTTTCCGAGAATCACCTCGTTGATTTGATCCTCTAGCTTTCGGCTGAGACAGCTGATGATAGGACCCGCCAAATCCTCCGGGAGAAAGTGATTCAGCAGCCCGTTTTGTTTTCCAAAGATCGTTCGTTTTGCATCAACAATAACCGCATTCAAGTTACACTGCACCCTCTTCTAGCCATTTCGTCACGCTGGAACGGGCGATTTTTCCGCTGCTCGTTTCCGGCAAGCAGTTTGTAAACACCCATTTTTTCGGAATTTTGTAGGATGCCAGTTTCTGTTTGCACAAGGCTTTCAGCTTTCTGGCATCAGTGTTTCCGTGAATGACAGCTACAGCGATTTCTCCCCAATACTCGTCCGGGATTCCAACGACAGCCGCGTTTTCAACCTCTGGACAGGAGAGAAGCACACGTTCAACTTCTTCTGGGAAAATATTTAACCCTCCGTACACAATCATCCCGTTTTCTCTTCCTGATATGTATAGAAAGCCATCCTCATCGACACAGCCCATATCATCCACTGTCATCCAGCCGGATTCATCTAGTGCGCTGCCGTTGACATAGCCGGAAAACCGCATCGGGCTTTTGACAAATATTTTTCCGATTTCTCGGGGCTGACAGCGTTCTCCCGCAGCGCTGCGGATTTCAATCTGGACGTTGTGAAAAGGGCGGCCAGCTGAATGCGGCTTCCGTTTGCTGTCTTCCGGTGAGGAATATGTCACAAAGCTAAGCTCTGATGTGCCGTAAAAATCGTATAGCTTGAGATGAGGCCATTTTGCGGCCAGCTTTTTCTTAGATTCTGCCGGCCAGTCTGCACCTGATGAAATGATTTTGACAGGACTGTTGGGAAACGCCTCAATTCGGGAAAGGGCGTCTGTCATCGTCGGTACGGCATAGAGAACGCTGACAGATTTACCGTTCAGCCATTCCTTCGCTTGAGTAGGGGAGAATTTTTTCAGCAAGCAAACGGTTCCCCCGAGAAACAAGGTGCTGACAGCCCCATATAGGAAGTGAGAGGACATTAACGTCCCGGGAATCAGAACCTTATCATCTGATGAAATCGAAAAATCAGTTTCCGTACACGTAAAGCTCTCCATCCATGAGCGGTGAGATCGTGTGAAGGCCTTCGGTTTTCCTGTCGAGCCAGACGTAAATCCCATATAAAAAGGGTGCTCTGGATCAATGATAGGCACGGGATCAGCGGATGCCTCCGAAATATCTGCCATACAGTTATCCAGCAAAACAACAGGTGTCTTGTTATCTATCAGTTTGTTTTTGAAAAAGGTTGAAGTCACCACAAGATCCACATCACTTATGGACAGCCGCTCCTTGCATTCAGCCGCGCTCCAGCGTGTGTCGATGGGAACTGCCGTGCACCCCGCCGCTGCAGCTCCGGCAAACAGCTGTAAAAACGCCATGCTGTTCGGGAGCAGGATCGCCACACGCTTTGGCATGTTCGGCTGCGACCGCAGCCAATTTGCGGTTTGAGAGACTAGTTGAGCCCAGTCCCTGTATGTGATTTGCTCCGATTCAGTATGGATCGCCACATGGCCGGGCGATCTTTCGGCAATAGATGAATAGGTATGAGTAATTGTCATGGAATCAGCCTCCTTTCGTAAACATCGTATCAGAAAGAGACAAGGCTTGGGTGATTTTTATCGCCAGAAACGCAGATACAGCTGCTTTTATCAAATCACCAGGCACATACGCAAGGCTCATGAAGGCGGCCTGTGACAAATCAATATGCATGATAAAAGCTTGTACTGGTATACCGAGCAGATAAATAAAGATGATTCCGAATACAATATGTGTGAAAAAGAGACGCAATACAGTCACTTTTCGCAGTCTGGAAACGGCTAAACTGATCAGCCACGAAGCGAAGGGATAAGCGATCAAAAAGCCTGCGCTCGGCCCGAAAAAAACGCCAAACCCGCCTCGGCCGCCGGGCAAAAGAGGCGCTCCGAAGGCAACGAGCAGCAAAAAGACAAGCTGGCTTAAGAAAGCAGACTTAGGCTTGAGGATGCTGCCTGCCAGCATCACACCAAGCGTTTGTAATGTAATCGGAACGGGTGTAAATGATAAGAAGAGAGGAGGCATAAAGCCAAGCACTGCCATCAGTGCGGTAAAAATGGCAATATGCATCATGTCTATTAATCTCAGCATGTGAAATCCTCCAAACAGTAATAAAATATGGTTATACAATAAATGCAGGTCATTATTATGTCAACTAATTTTTAATTTTAGTTAACAATATAAGCGTGAAAAAACCGGCTGCTTGGCAGACCGGTTTTTGATGTTTATTCTTCTGTAAGAATAACAAGCGAATCAACAGATGCGGCCACGTGAGAAACGGCGCGGCTGACTTCCTGAAGCCCTCCGAGAAAGGCCTGCAAATCGACGTCGATTTTGCCTGATTGCTCTTTGCTGACTTTCATGCTGTGGACGATTTCATCGAATAGGCGGTTAATTTGCGTCATTTTTTCTTTACTATCGCCGACTAGCCCATTCACGTCTTTGATATGCTTTGAGACGATTTCGATTTGTGTATTCGTATTGTTCACAAGCTCAGACACGGTAGAGACCGTTTTTTTCGTGTCCTCAGAAAGCTTCCGCACTTCATTAGCCACTACCGCGAAGCCTTTACCGTGTTCACCGGCGCGGGCAGATTCAATAGAAGCATTGAGCGAGAGGAGGTTTGTTTGTTCAGCAATGCCAGTGACAATGCCGAAGATTTTTTCAATTTGCTGTGCGATTTCATCTAGCTTGACCATTTCTTTTTCAATTTTGACAAGGCTCGTGTCAATTTTATTCATCTGTTTTTGCTGGATTTCAAGCTCTTTTTTTCCGCCGATCGACTTTTCTTCAACGGTGCCGGATGTCACTGTGCCGGCTTTCGATGCTTCAGAAATGCCTTCAGATTTGTCCACAAGCTCTTGAACAGATCTGCTCGTTTCTGAAAACAGATTTGCAATCGACCCAGAGGTTTCTTGAATTTTCTGGTGAAGAAGGTTTTTCTTTTCCTCTTGTTCATCACGGGTTTGATTGTACTCGCTTTGAAACGCTTCGAGAACAAGCTGCTGTTCCAAGTTCAAGATTTTAGTTGTCGCTTTAATTGCTTTCAGCAGTTCCTTATGGTCTGTAATAGACGCTTCGTAAATGTTAATCATTGACAGGAGTAATTCTTGAAAGGCGCCCATATACCATTTTGGCTGAAGGCCGATTCTTAAATGAATGGAGGCGATTCGGTTTCGCTTTTCGATAAATTCATCATTGATAACGCCTGCAAACATTTCCTGAATATGCCGTTTTAACGTTTGTTTTAAGCGGTCAACTGAGCTGTGGTCATGAATGATATCCATCAATGAGCTTTCATGGTCAAGGTTTTTATAAAACGCATCGACGATGAAAACGATGTTTTCTTGGATTAGTGGCTGAAGCTGCTCTAAAGCGGAAAGCTCGGCATCTCCTAATCTGACCATTTTGAGCTGTTTTTTAACATCCGCATGTTTGTTTGTGAGCTGAATGCGGTTTTTTTGCTGTCCGTTTGAATCAGAAAAATAGGTTTCTTGTTTTCTATCTTTTTTAAATAACAATACTGTGATCCCCCTTGGGAAAAATATAATGTTTACCTTTTGGCTTTTTAAGCCTTTTTCTTTTTTATCGGTCAAGGGGAACGTGAATGAAGATACAGATGAAAAATATTTATAAAAACCGTTCACTAAAATGAACGGTTTAATCAAAGTCAATTTGTTTTAATGGCTTGATGGCAGGACCTTCAACAATTTCGCCGGTTGGCTTAAAGCGGGATCCGTGGCACGGACAATCCCATGTATGCTCGCCGTCGTTCCAGTCGACCTCGCAGCCTAAATGGGTGCAAGTCGTATCGACGAGATGAAGGCAGCCTTTTTCATCTCTGAATGCCCCCGCACGTCTGCCGTTGATGGTGACGGCTTTTCCTTCACCCGGCGCGATCTCTTCAAACTGGACGTCAGGCTTTTCAAGCTTTCCTTTAATGAAATGCTTGGCGACATCGGCATTGTAAGAAATCACTTTCTGCAGTCCGGGGTTCAGATGGAAACGGGACGGCGTGAAAATGCTTTCGTATGGATTGGCTTTTTTCTCCACAAGGTCTGACAATAGAGTGGCCGCGACAGCTGATGACGTCATGCCCCATTTTTTGAATCCGGTCGCTACAAGAATATTGTCCTCCTGTTCCGACATCGGTCCGATGAAGGGAATTTTGTCAATTGTCACAAGATCCTGGGTGGACCAATAATATGGGATGCTTTCGATGCCGATGGTGCTTTCTGCCATTTGTCTCAGTGTTTCGTAATGTGTCGACATGTCTTTTCCTTGGCCGGTTTTATGGCTTTCTCCGCTAAAGAGAATCAGTTTTTCTCCGTTTACGTTTGTATAGCGGAGGGCCACTGACGGCTGATCGATACTCAAATACATGCCCTCGGGATAGTCGATCTTTGGCTTGATGGCGAGGACATAGGATCTGTCAGCGTACATTCTCGCAGAATATAATCCGCCTCCGTCATAAAAAGGGAAGTGGGAACAGCATATGATAAAGCGGCTCTTAATGGCGTGCCGGCTTTTTGTTACCACTTCAGGCCTTTCGCCTTTTTTGACATCAAGCGCAACGGTCTCTTCATAAATCCGTCCGCCTTTTTGAACAATCTGCTCCAGAAGCGCTTTTAAGTATTGAAGCGGATGAAATTGGGCTTGATTTTTCATGACAAGCGCCAGCTTAGAACCTAAGGGAATCGAAAGCTCCTTTATAAGGTCTCTTTCAATGCCAAGCTTTGTGTATGCCTCGTGCTCAGTTCGGATTTTTTTTACAGCGTCTTCATTTGCTGTGTAAAGATATGCATCTTGTTCGCTCCATTCGCAATCAATTTGATGTTCATCCACAATTCCTTTTATGTAATCTATTGCGTTTTGATTGGCTTCATAATAAAGCCTTGCGTGGTTCAATCCGAAATTGCGGATAAATTCATCGTAAATCATGTCATGCTGGGCGGTAATTTTAGCAGTTGTATGGGCAGTGGTGCCATTGAGCACCTGATTTGCTTCAATCAAAACGACACGGAAGCCTCTCTTCGCGAGTTCATATGCCGTTGTAATTCCCGTAATCCCGCCGCCGATTATGGTGACATCACACTCAGTATCCTCTTGAAGCGCCGGAAAAGAAGGCAGGTCAGTTGATGTTTTCCAGTATGTTTCAGGTGCTTCCTTTGCAAAATATTGATTAGCCAAGCCATTATACCTCCAATCAGATTTATTCTTAATTTTTCCATATTCTATCTTTTCATACATAGGGAGCAGGCATTGTTCATAACATAATAGGGTTGAAAAGGAGTGATTGCATTGGCGAATCAAAAAAAGAAAACATTGCCGCCTCAGCACCAGAACCAGCAGCCGGGCTTAGAATATCTCATGGACCCGCGTCCGGTTTTTGATAAGCCGAAGAAAGCGAAAAAATTAGAGGGCAAAACCGCTATTATTACCGGAGGAGACAGCGGAATCGGACGCGCTGTATCGGTGTTATTCGCAAAAGAAGGGGCTAATGTGGTCGTCGTGTATTTAAATGAGCATCAGGACGCCGAGGAAACAAAGCAGTATGTAGAAAAGGAAGGGGGAAAATGCCTGCTGATTGCTGGAGATGTCGGGGATGAAGCGTTTTGCAATGATGTGGTTATGCAGACAAGCCAATCGTTTTCGTCCATTGATATATTGGTCAACAATGCAGCTGAGCAGCATGTCCAGCCCGGCATTGAAAAAATCACAAGCCACCAGCTGGTCAGAACCTTTCAAACAAACATTTTCTCCATGTTTTACTTAACAAAGGCGGTGCTGCCTCATTTAAAAAAGGGGAGCTCCATCATTAATACAGCCTCAATTACCGCCTATAAAGGGAATAAAACGCTGATCGATTATTCAGCGACAAAAGGAGCGATCGTTACGTTTACAAGGTCACTTTCACAGTCGCTTGTTCAGCAGGGCATACGGGTCAATGCAGTAGCGCCGGGTCCTATTTGGACACCGCTTATCCCGGCCAGTTTTTCCGCAAAGGATGTGGAAGTGTTTGGTTCAGATGTGCCGATGGAACGCCCGGGACAGCCGGTGGAAGTGGCGCCAAGCTATCTATACCTTGCCAGCAACGATTCCACCTATGTCACAGGACAGACGATTCACGTCAATGGCGGAACAATTGTGAATGGGTGATAAAAAGCCAATCCTTAAGGATTGGCTTATTCGCTCTGCTTGAGCGCTGCATATTCTTTAGAGAGCGTAAGAAACGCATCTTTATCTTTTTCGTCCAAGGCTTTATTGATTTGGTCCGTCAGCATGGCAAGCCGACGCTTATACAAGGATTCATCGAGCACCATTTGAATGTAGACATCCGTCATTGTGACATCAAATTCTTTTGTTTTTTGCGTGTTGCGGGACTTCATGAGCTCAGTGTACGATTTTTTCTCTTTCATAAAGAATCCCCCCAATGCCTTTTTTATAGTATATGGATAAAGGTCGAAAAAATCAATCAATTTTTATAATTTTTAGACAACTAATACTTGGCAATCTATCGACATATCCTGCAAAATGCCGTAAACTGGAAGATCATATGAATGTAAAATCGGGTTATTACTAGTAATTTAGCGCTAGAAAATATCATTAAAAGATGATTTTAGCTTATTTGTTAAAAAAACCTGTCGTTTTATAAAAACAGATGATAGATTATTAGTATAAATTTTGCAGAAAAAGGATGGAGGCTATAATATGAGTCAGAAAACTGACGCACCTTTAGAATCGTATGAAGTAAACGGCGCAACAATTGCCGTGCTGCCAGAAGAAATTGATGGCAAAATCTGTTCCAAAATTATTGAAAAAGACTGCGTATTTTATGTCAGCATGAAGCCGCTGCAAATCGTCGACAGAAGCTGCCGTTTTTTCGGATCAAGCTATGCGGGAAGAAAAGCGGGAACTTATGAAGTGACAAAAATTTCACACAAACCGCCGATCATGGTGGACCCTTCGAACCAAATCTTTTTATTCCCTACACTTTCTTCGACAAGACCCCAATGCGGCTGGATTTCCCATGTGTACGTAAAAGAATTCAAACCGACTGCATTCGACGATACGGAAGTGACATTTTCGAACGGCAAAACAATGGAGCTGCCGATCTCCTGCAATTCGTTCGAAAACCAGGTTTACCGGACAGCGTGGCTCAGAACCAAATTCCAGGACAGAATCGAACACCGCGTGCCAAAACGGCAGGAATTTATGCTGTATCCGAAGGAAGAGCGGACGAAGATGATTTATGATTTTATTTTGCGAGAGCTCGGGGAGCGGTATTAGAAAATAGAAAGGAGCTGACCAAACAGGACAGCTCCTTCTCCTGCTTAGGCAGTCGGGATTCCTCCGGTGATGCCATATACCTGGGATGTCACATAGCTTGAATTCTCTGAAGCTAAAAATACATAAACATCTGCCAATTCTACTGGCTGGCCTGCACGTTTTAACGGTGACGGCGGCGTGCCTTGGCCGAATTTAGGGATGTTTTCCGTCGGCTGTCCGCCGGAAATTTGCAGCGGTGTCCAAATTGGCCCGGGCGCTACTGAATTCACTCTTATGCCTTTCGAAGCCAGCTGTTTTCCCAATCCGACGGTAAAGCCGATAATGGCGTTTTTCGTTGCTGCGTAATCTAACAGCATCGGGCTTGGATTGTAGCCTTCAACTGAGGTGGTGGTAATAATTGATGCGCCCTCAGGCAAATACGGAAGCGCCGCTTTTACAACCCAGTAAAGGGAAAAGACGTTTACTTCAAATGTTTTATAGATTTGTTCAGTGGGCAGATCTTCGATGTTTTCGACCGCTTGCTGTTTGCCGGCGACCAGCGCCAACACATCCAGACCGCCAAGTTCCTGATACGCCTGTTTGACGAAATCCTGGCAGAAGGATTCGTCACTCAAGTCTCCGGAGATCAGTGCTGCTTTTCGCCCTTCTGCTTCTATCAGTTCTTTCACTTCTTCAGCATCAGGCTGTTCCGAAGGCAGGTAGTTAATGGCCACATCGGCGCCTTCCCGGGCGTAAGCAATCGCTGCCGCTCGGCCGATACCGGAATCGCCGCCGGTGACAAGCGCTTTTCGGCCGGTTAGTTTACCCGATCCTTTGTAGCTTTTTTCTCCGCAATCCGGCACTGGCTTCATGTTCTGCTGCAGGCCGGGCGGTTGTTGATATTGTTCGGGAAATTCATCATGAAAAAATGCTGTTAAAGGATTGCTAAGATTTGAATCAGACATCATCAACGCTCCTTTTCTGTTTGGTGTACATTCGTATGTGTACCCCTGAGTATTTTCAGAAAAACATGTTTTGACAGTTTGAATGCTGAAAGACAAGAAAAATCCAACCCTTTTTCCATATTTATCTTGTCAAACTTGACTGTATGAATTAAGATGAAATCCAGCTATAAACAACTAAATATTGGGTATGAGGAGGAGTAAATCGTCATGAAAAAAGCGGCGGCGGTTTTGTTGTCACTCGGTCTCGTTTTCGGTTTTTCATACGGAGCCGGCCATGTGGCGGAAGCCAAAACAAAGGTGAAAGTCTATAAGAACTGCAAGGAGTTAAACAAAGTATACAAAGGCGGGGTGGCCCGCACGTCGAAGGTGAAAAATAAAGGCGGAAAAACGAAGTACAAGCCTTACGTCTCTAAGGCGCTTTATGATGCCAATAAAAAGAAAGACCGCGATAAAGATTATATCGCCTGCGAACGCTAAACAAGAAAAGCAATCTGATGGCCAGATTGCTTTTACTATTTATTGGTTACGCCGCTTGACCGGCCGCAGCGCTTTTCGCTTTTCTTGTCACAAAGCTTACTGCTGCCATGACCGTGATGTTCAAAAGCAGGGCGACGATGCCGACATTTACGTCTTTTGCGGCTTGCGGCAGCGCTGGAAATAAAGTGCTGATCGTTGTTTCCGTCAATGTAATATAAGACACCGCTCCGACACCTGTAAGGATGCCAGCGAAGGCTCCCTGTTTCGTCACTATATTATGCCTGAACAAGCTGAACAGCAGTGCCGGAAATAATTGTGTGACAAGGCTGTAGCCCATTAATAGCAGTGTAACGATGGTATTCCCGCCTTTGAACGTAAAATAAACCGAAATCAGCGCGATCACTGGCACTGCATATTTAGCAAGTGTCGATACGTGCTGTTCTGTCGTGCGGGGGGCGAACACTTTGTACACATTTTTTGCAAACAGGGTGGAAGCTGACATTAAGATCATAGACCCCGGCACAAGCGCCGTCAGCAGTCCGGCAGCGCCGATGATCCCGACAAACCAAGGGTCAAAGGTTTGCAGAGACAGTCTCAAAAGCGATAAATCACCGTCCGCACCTTTCAAACCAGGTACTTGCAGGATAGCGGCAAAGCCGACGAACAGGACGAAGAGCAGGACCAGCTGGTATAAAGGCATGATGATGGCGTTTTTGCGAAAGACTCTTGGGTTTTCGGCTGAATACGAAGCGGAAAATGTATGAGGCCACATATAAAACCCGAGGGCTGTTAAGAGCACGGTTGAACTGAACCACGCCGTACTTTGCCCCGTTTCAGGAAGCGTAAGAAAGCCCGGCTTTGCCGTTTCGATCTGCTGAAACATGTCTTGAAATCCGCCGTAGTAATGAATGGGCAAATACACACCTAAAAACAGAACGACGACCAAAATCATAATGTCTTTCACAACCGATATCCAGGCAGACCCGTGAATGCCGGAAACCATAACGTAAACCGTGATGGAAATGGCGCCGATCCAGATGGCGGCGGCCGGGGAGATTTTGCCGTACGATGTCTCCGATACAATCAGACCGAGGCCTTTCAGCTGCAGCACAAGATACGGAATGAGCGCGGCGATGCCGACCAGTGAAACGAGTACGCCAAGCAGCGGACTGTTATATTTTTGGGTGAAAAAATCAGACTGCGACATCAGCTTATGCTGTTTCGCGTACGTCCAAACAGCCGGCAGGAGCCAATAAGAAAGGATGTAGGCCAGGCAGCCGTAGGCAATGATGTAAAAGGCCGGTCCGCCTTTTCCATAGGCCCAGCCGCTTCCGCCGAGAAACGTAAATGTGGTATAAATTTCGCCTGCCATCAATAAGAAGACGAACAAGGTTCCGAAGCCGCGGCCTCCAACCGTCCACTGCTCAAGGTTCATGTCTTTTCCTTTTTGGGCGCGTATACCGAGAAAAATGCTCAAGAGCAGGACGCCGAAAATGATGATGAGAGCTGCGTTCATTCTGCTTCCTCCTTTTTATTTTCGTTGTCGAGGACATATACAATCGCCATCAACGCAGAGGTCAAAAGAGCCCACATCACGATATAGGCAAGAATAAACGGCATGCCCAATACATAGGGAGTCATTTTATTTGCAAAAGGGATGCCGAGTAAGATGCCAATAAAGGGCAAAGCGGCGAGAACGTGAATCAGTTTCATAGAATCCTCCTTTTATTTTAAGGTGGGGTGTGCAAGCCGGAGCGTACTGAAAATGATGTCGGGAAATATGGCGGCACATGTCATTTTTTGGGGTAAAAGGCTGTGGTTCGAATTATAAATAAATTCATTTTGTTTGTATAGTGTGAATTGTCTGAAATTTATTATTAGAATTGCCCGAAGAGGGAGCGGGCAGTTTCGGAAGGGCGCAAAATGATTCAAAAGACTTATGGCCTGTCCGGGGCAAATAGATAAAACGTTAATAATTCGCTAACCTGTTCACGGATTCGCGGATTAAAATAACGGTGCTTTTCTTCATAACCTTCGATCACAAATACATAAAGCGTAAAGGCCTCATCGCGTTCCGCCTCGTGGATCACAATTTTTCTTTTCCTCAGCTCTTTTCTGACCTCAATCAAATCCTTTTGTGCTATTTTTAATGATTCGCTGATAAGCTGTTTATAAGGATGCTTCAATTTTAAAGCGCTTTGCTCAATTCCGGCGAGATCACGATTTAAAATCGTAATGGCCATGGGCAAAAAAAGAGCCCGTTCAATTAAATCGTATATTTCCTCCTGTAAATTCGGCATGCTGACTCCTTCTTTCTTGCGGGAACGTTCGTTCTGTATATTCTATATCGGCTGGTGAAATGTTTCAATACAGAAAAAATCACCAAAACTTTTTAGTTTTTTGCTGATAATGTGTAGAATAAGGATAGACAAACCCGGTAAGGAGTATAAATGTTGGATCATTTTTTATCCTATTTTACACAAGAAAACTTAACTGAATTATTCCAAAGCTACAGGGCTTTAGGTCCGCTCATTGCTGTGCTGCTGCCTTTAGTAGAAGCATTTCTCCCGTTTTTGCCGCTGATCGTGTTTGTGGTGGCGAATACGAACTCGTTTGGCCTTTGGGAAGGATTCATCCTGTCCTGGGCGGGATCAACTGCTGGATCTATACTTGTCTTTTTCATTGTCCGTCAATACGGGCAGAGAAGATTGCTTGGAGTTATCCGCAGTCACCCGTCGGTCAGAAAGCTGATGTTATGGGTGGAAAGACACGGCTTTGGCCCTATGTTTCTTCTGCTTTGTTTTCCGTTTACACCGTCAGCCGCGGTGAATGTTGTTGCCGGTTTGTCGAGGATCGGAACGCGGCCGTTTATTTTGGCGGCAGCCTCGGGGAAGCTTGTCATGATTTTTATGATCAGCTTTATCGGATATGATCTGCACGCGCTCATCACACAGCCGATACGAACGATCATTGCTGTATTGGTGATCGCTGTTTTATGGTATGTGGGCAAAAAGGTGGAGCGGTATTTGCATGTGAGAGCCAGTCAGCGTGAGCATGATGGGGGGAGGCAGTAACATGAAAAAACGGTTTTGGTTTCTTGCCGGTATAGTGTCCGTCGTTCTCGCCATTCAGGTTAAAAATGCCGTCTTTATTGATTACAAGGTGGAAGGCGTCAGTATGAACCCGACCTTTCAGGAAGGGAACGAATTGTTAGTTAGTAAATTTTCGCATCGATTTAAAACCATTCATCGCTTTGATATTGTCCTTTTCAAAGGCCCAGATCAAAAAGTGCTGATTAAGCGGGTGATCGGCCTGCCTGGTGAATCGATCAAATATAAAGATGATCAGCTGTATGTGGACGGAAAGCAGGTTGCTGAGCCATTTTTGAAGCATTTGAAATCTGTTTCTGCCGGAAGCCATGTAACGGGTGATTTTACCTTGAAAGATGTGACAGGAACAAGCAGAGTGCCGAAAGGACAATATTTTGTTGTTGGAGATAATCGCATATACAGCTTCGACAGCCGGCACTTTGGTCCGATTAGTGAAAAAAAGATTGTCGGTGTGATCTCCGATTCTGAATAAAACCAAGACGCCAATTGAAACGGCGTCTTTTTTGTGCTGGTTTGGAAAAATGTGTTGAAGAAAAATTTGTAAGGAGTTATAATCAAAATTGTTTCATGTGTAACAAAAATAGAATTCGTTTTTAATTTTGGGTTGTTTTTATTGGTTTTTATTCGTTTTATATGAAACAAAAGGAGTGATTAAGATGAATGTTGAAGCCGTGATTATAGGGGGAGGGCCGGTCGGGTTGATGCTGGCTTCCGAGCTTGCGATGGCCGGGGTGAAAACATGTGTGGTTGAGCGGCTTGAAAAGCCTGTTCCTTATTCCAAGGCGCTGACGCTGCATCCCCGCACGCTGGAGCTACTTGAGATGAGAGGGCTTTTGGAGCGGTTTGTATCCAAGGGGAGCAAGATACCTTCCGGGCACTTTTCGATGCTGGATACCCGTCTTGATTTTTCAGGCTTGGATACGAGCTGTCCTTACACGCTTTTGCTTCCGCAGGTTAAAACGGAGCAGCTGCTTGAGGAACATGCGCGAAGCCTGGGAGCAGAGGTGTTTAGAGGAGCAGAGGCGCTGGCGGTTACGCAAAACAGGGAAGGGGCGCAAACGATTTTCAAGGATCGGGAGGGGAGTGTGCGGACGATCATAAGCAAATTTGTCATTGGTGCCGATGGTGCAGGTAGCACTGTCCGGAAACAGGCTGGAATTGAGTTTTCGGGTACCGACAGCACCGTTACAGCGGCGCTTGGAGATGTGGCGCTCCTTTCTCCGCCGCCGTCAGGAGTGCTGTCCCTTTGCACAAAAGAGGGCGGTGTGATGATTGTTCCGCTTTCTCCGCGTCGATACCGTGTCGTCGTAATCAGCCCATACCGAACTCAGACACCGAAAGATGTGCCGGTCACTGAGGAGG
Source organism: Bacillus sp. 0209A (assembly GCF_036765095.1). Taxonomy (NCBI): domain Bacteria; kingdom Bacillati; phylum Bacillota; class Bacilli; order Caryophanales; family Bacillaceae; genus Bacillus; species Bacillus sp. 0209A. The sequence goes on along the minus strand of NZ_JBAIZV010000001.1, from coordinate 948,481 downwards.
AGCTAAAAACTGATCTTATACGAATTTGCGGAACTGACTTCGGTTTAAGCGAGCCTTCGTGGATGTCAAGGTTCGGGAATGCCGCACGTCAAGCGAAGCGGTATCGGGACGGCAGAATCTTTCTTGCGGGGGATGCGGCGCATATTCATTTTCCAGCGGGCGGCCAAGGGCTGAATGTCGGCCTTCAGGATGCGATGAACCTTGGGTGGAAGCTGGCGGCGGCCGTCAAGGGCGCTGCGCCTTCGTGGCTTTTGGACAGCTACCATAGGGAGCGGCACCCGGCTGCTGAAGGGCTCCTGAGGAACACAGAGGCACAGACAAAACTGATTGATTTCACTCAAGCAGGCCTCCATTTGCGCAGTATGATATCGGAGCTGCTCGCCTTCCCTGAAGTGAATCGATATGTAGCGGGGCAAATTTCCGCGCTTGATGTCAGGTATGAAGCTGATCCGGATATGCCGCCGCATCGTTTGAACGGGTTAAGACTCCCGGATATGAAGCTGAATGTTCCCGATGGCAGTTCGGAACGGCTGTACAGCTGTCTTCAAAACGGAACATTCGTTTTACTGTCATTGATCCAAGAAGCTGATGATCATAGCCGAGTGAAAGGCCTGCGTACGGTAAACGCCTCGCTTGCAGAACCGAATGAAAAGTGGCGGGACGTGCATACGGTATTGATTCGCCCTGATGGACATGTTGCCTGGGCGGTGGATGCATCAGCACCCGATTGTACCGGGGTGATTCAAACAGGAATCAGCCGGTGGTTTTCCGTCACCAGTCCGGTGTAACGCAATTCGATTGTTTCATCTGTAACAAAAAGGTATGATAGAAGAAACAATCGAATGAAAAAGGATGGAAAACCCGATGAACACAGATCATACGAAACACAATCTTTTTGAATTATATGCGGAGCTCATTCATCAACAGGAGAAATGGGAGGGACTCATGAAAGCCTTTTTGGCTGACGAGTTGAAGAAGCTGGATGATGAGCACGGGAGTAAATCACAATTGACGATGACAGAAATTCATGTTCTATCCTGTGTCGGAGACAATGAGCCGATTAATGTCACGTCTATTGCAGAAAAAATGAATACAACAAAAGCGACGGTGTCACGCATCAGCACAAAATTGCTTGGCGCCGGCTTCCTTCACAGAACACAGCTTAGCGATAATAAGAAGGAGGTCTACTTCCGTTTGACGCCGGCTGGAAAAAAACTGCATGGGTTGCATAAATATTATCATCAGAAGGTCGAACAGCGTTTTCTGTCATTTTTTGACCGGTACACTGAGGAAGAAATTCTTTTTGCGGAACGGCTGTTACGGGATTTGGTGACAAAGTGGTATCCATCCTCAGAAGAGATTGAAGAAGGGATCCACAGCGTTTTTGAATAAAAAACCATGCACAGGATGCGTGGTTCAGCGTGACGGCAAACTTTGGTTTGTTGTCTGGTCTGCGCGTTGGTGCATACGAATGAGAACATTTTCTTTGCTTCCATACTCACTTTCTTAAGCGGCAAGGGTTTTCAATCACGTTGAAAAGATGGCAACATCCTAAAACGATTCATCGTTTTAGGATGTTGTCAACAATCAACACGCACCGGGGGTGTTTTTTTTACGTTTCCTCTTTCTTTTTCAAGATTGTAACGTAAATCAAATTTCCTCCGGCTAAAATGATAAGCGGCAGTCCGGGGGAACCGGATGTCACTAAATTGTAAATCAGCCAGATACCTAAACATAATCCGTAATATAAGTGCATGGCCTTCTCGGGATTGTCGCGCAGCAAAACCCCTTTAAAAATCTTTTTCATCATAACGCCCCATTAACTTTAAGGTTTCTCCTTTAGTTTACATGCATCTTCGGTTAATCTCAAAATTTGATCTTTGGCTTTTGATGCATCCTTAAAATATGTCGAGGAAATGTTAGAATTATTTTTCTTTTTAAAGTACACAGTTGCGTTTTCTGATAACTCTGCCACGTCTGACCACAATTTCTTTTCTTTAAGAATGGGCATTTTTGCATCCATTGCTTCTAAATTCCTATTGTGATACAAAAATATATAATATTCAACTTTGCTTTGCATACATCTTCGTTGACATTTTCAGCATATCCTAAAGTATAGGTTTGTCCTTATACTGAATGTCTAGTTTGACACTTTTCTTGAAATCTCCACATTTGATAGTTAAATTTTTAATTTTCTTTAACCATGCGCTAATGAGCGTTTCCAATTCAGCAGCTATTGTTGATGGCAGCAACAGGTTAATTCATGGATGCATCATAAAACAATTCTGTAAATACCTTTGCTACGACACCTGTGCGTATCTCGGACAGGTCAAGAATCACAATTACAATCACTTCTATCTCCCGTGCTAAAACACTGTTTTCTCCATATAAACAAGGAAGGAACTAGAGGACATGAAGTCCTCTTCTTACTTACAATATGTCTATGAGTATCTTTCATTCACACGTTTTTACTGTGTTTTTGAAGCTTTACTTTCAAGTGAAATAGGGTCTTCTGTTTTAGTTCTCCTAATCTTTACAGAAATCCCTACTAGAATCACTGCCATAGTTGTAAATATTCCCATGGTTAATAAGATCGTATCCTGATTTAAACTCCATCCAATTAAGAAAGAGATTATCGCTCCTCCGAAACTTGCCGAAGCAATAAATAAACTTGTAACTTCGTCAACGTACTTCTGAATAATGATTGATGCTAGTGTTAAAGCAATGGGAAATATGCCCGCTATACTTAAACCAATCAAAAATGTACCACCCAATTGAAGTATTGGGTTACTTATATAAGAGAAGGCAATCAACAGAACAATTAAACAACTACAACTAAAGAGGAGGTACTTAGAAAAATCAAGCCTCCTACTTACTAAACCGATCAGTATTCTTCCTATGATGATCCCTACCCAGAAAAAGGAGACACTTATGAGACTAATTTGTTTATTGTCTTGGTTTATCATGATTGAAGGTAAAAAGTTGGCGAAATTTGTTTCAATTCCAGCATATAGGAAAGCGAAAAATACAAAAAAGCCTAATTGCTTTGATTTTTTTCTATCTCCTATAAAGTATTGAAATGCTCCTACATTTGGCAAGGCCACTTGCTGATTAGCACTCTTAGCGTACTTTCGGTTCTTGGATAAGAAAATGAACCACCCTGCTAATAGGACGAACAAAAAGGTGAATATACAGTAATACGGTAAATACCAGTTATTAATATCGATGAAGGCATTAATTAATAATGGAAAAGATAAAGCGCCTAATCCAAAGAGAACTTCCAACTTACTCATTTTTTCTGCATTACTTTCGAAATTAGCAATAACAAAGGAACCAACTGTCGTTTCTAATGTACCTGCTCCATATCCTAAGAGAAAAGCCATTACAACAATATAATACCAATCCTTCGTTAGAAAAAAGATACTTAACGCTCCAAGCATTATTGTCAAAGCTAACGTAAGTGTCCTAAAGTGACTGTATTTCTTAATCATTAACGGTGCGATTAATACGCCGCTTAGGAATCCGGTAAACTGAAAGAAAATGATAACCGAAATATCATCTGTTGTCTTGTTAAAAGATTCTAATAGAAATGGTGTCAAACTCCCTGTTGATATATGGATAATACCTACTGTAAAAAAGAAAGCATATCCAAATAAATATGTCCCTCTTAACATTCATTACACCCCTATATTAAAAAGCAGGAAAATAAATTCCTGCTTCTTTAGTAACTTACCTCTTCGAAATACGAATTGACTGCTAAAGAACAGACATTGTTTGAGGGTTGCTATCTTTCTCAAAGAACATTTCTAATACTTCCTGCGATCTAAAACCATCGTTAAAAGAAGGGATCTCAATCCAATCTTTCTGAGTTGATGCAATCCAATTGATTAACTCGTTTCTAAAAGAATCAGCCCAACCATAAAATTCGTTTGGCGGATCATTTAATAGACTTTGGGGTACCGGGCAGTCTGCCACGTTCAAGCCATCTATGAGCTTGTAAACGTGAGGATTACCTGTGTGGTATTTAAACTCTTTTTTGTGTCCAACTACCTCAATGCTAAAACCACAGTCTTCAGGTACAGAACATTTTGATGTGATGATATTTACAAATACCTTGTTCTTCAGCTGACCATAAATTTCTGCATAGTCATCTACAAGTACCTGTTTATCCTCTTTTGTTTTTACATTTGTGTTCATCTTTGCCCTTACTGATTCTGGGATGAAGTCACTCTCAAACAAATACCATACCATGTCGATAAGGTGAATACCCAGATCCCCCAATGATCCACTAGTCTTCTTACTATTAGCGTCATCTCTCCAAGTAAACTTCTTACGTCTAATTGCACTGTTTTTCTTGAAGTGTACTTTTATGGACAGTATGTTACCTAGTTCATGATTGATAATTAAGCTTTTTAAGATATTTACATAAGACAGATATCTATAATTAAATCCCATACTAGCTCTTACGTCTAACCTTTCAGCGGTATCTTTCATTATGCTTGCTTCCTCAAGAGAAATGGCCATAGGCTTTTCACACAATACATGCTTATGTTTTGCTAATGCTTGCAAAGCATGTTCTTTATGGCAAAAGTTTGGAGATGCTACAATTAAACCTTCTGAGACATCAATGAGTTCATCTGCATTTTCATATGCTTTCCCGCCGAAAGTTTTTACAAAGCTTTCCGCATTTTGTTGATTGATGTCATAAACCCCTACTAACTCTGCATTTTTTATTGTAGATAAAGCAGTTGCATGAGCTCTTGCAATACCACCTGCACCTATGATACCAATCTTCTTCATATCTAATTCCTCCTCATGATCCAATGATTTTTTTTAAGGTAGTCGTAATTCCTTTTGAGTACTCACGATCAGATATAAGTTGGTGCAGGTTTTTGGCTTCTTGTGTTGCATTTTTTAACAGATATCCATTCCCGACTGCCTGTAACATACGAACATCATTTCCGCTATCTCCAAATGCGACCCCTTTTTCGGTATTTAGGTTGTATTTCTCTAACATAAACTTCACAATTTCATTCTTCCCTGTACCCATGGGTATAAAATCTACATCATAGCTGTCTTCTGGATCACCTGCTAAGGGATTACAGCGATTTATATTAACTGAAACTCCGTATTCCTCGCAGATTTTTTCAATTGCTAACAGGTTTTTCTTGTCGTTTATTTCATCTTGTTCCTGATAATAAAAATTATGCTTATACCGTGACTTTCCTAATTGAGTTTGAGGATTCAAAAGAATGTTTTCATTTTCATGTAACTGTTTTACAAGTATTTCAATCTTTTCTTTACTAAACTCTTCATTTATACGACTGTTCCACTCCTTGTCTTGCTGTCCGAAGTTATGCTCTGAAAAGTACGTAATTTCAGTTCCAAGATCACTAGCTATAAAATGCGGGAAATATCTAAATTTTCCTCGTTCCATTTTATCGAGAATAGATTCTATACTACTCCCAGTAACCCATCCGATTAGTAGTTCACCATCTTTACTTTTTTGTTCTAGATAGTCTTCGAGTTCATATATGTCTTGTTGTTTCTGTTCATCGATTGTATGCGGAAAATACGTTTCATCAAAATCACAAAAAACAATATACTTAGGATGTTCAACCTTGGATAACGTTTTATACTCCGACATCTTGCTTAATAACATGAAACAGTCCCTCCATTACTCTGTCTTGCTCTTCTAACGTAAATGACGGATATAAAGGCAAATGCAGCACCTGACTATGAGCCTTTTCCGTATGAACCAATTGGAGTTTTGCATACTTTTCCTGTACTAAAGGAGTTTTTTGCATATGAGACAGTACTGGATAATATACATCTGTTTGAACACCAAACTCTTCATTTAACTTAGTCATGATATCTGTTCTATCTTCTGTTCTTACCTTAATAGGAAACAGATGCCACACATGATCTTCACTTAATTCTGGTAATTCAATAAGGCCTTTATTCTGTAATTCTGCTAGTTGAGTAATATATCTATCCGCCAAGAATAATCTTTTGAAGTTGTTTAATGAAAGATACTTCATTCTCTCTAATCCAATTGCTGCCTGTATATTGTCCATTTTTGAATTAAATCCAAAATTGATGACTTTCTTATTTTTCACATTTACTTCAAAACCATGATAACTAAATTGAATGCATTTTTTAGCGAGTTCTTCATCATCGGTTGCTATTGCCCCAGCCTTACCACATACACCAAAATTCTTATATGGATTAAAGCTTAATGTAGTGATGTCTGCATACTTTCCTAAGTCTGTCAGTCCAATTCCTTGGCAAGCATCCTCAATGACTTTTAATTGATAACGATTTGCTATTTGACGGATATGCTTCATTTCTGAATGTTTTCCGTATAAATGCACAGGTAGAATAAACTTTGTATAAGGAGTTATTGCTTCCTCAATTTTGTCAGGGTCGATGCAGAATGTTTGTGGGTTAATATCGACATAGGTAGGAACGCCACCCACAGCTAACACAGCATTTTCAGTAGCTGAAAAGCTATTAGCCGGCATGATTACTTCATCCCCTCGGTTTAACCCTAAAGCCAGTAATCCTATCATAATAGCATCCGTTCCACTGCTGGTTGCAATTACATACCTTTTATGTAAATATGTAGATAAAACATTTTCGAATTGATCTAAATAGGAACCGCTCGTAAATTTTCCAGTTGGCAAAACTTTAGTTAAAGCATTTAAGATATCATCCACTTCATCATTGGTTATTAATCTATCGACAGGCATAAAAGGGACTTTACTTATTTCGCGATTTTTTTGGTAGTTGAAAAGGTCATTTTCAATATCTGTATTTTCTTTTAATACTTGTCTCCACCGCTCGTTTACAATACTGTCTTCAATAACAAGTTCTTTTCTTTGTACGTCACCTTTTAAGTGTTTTAGTAGTAACATGTTTTCTTTACTTTTACCTAAAACTTTAACCTGTTTTTGCATGAACAGTACCTCCAATGATTTTTTTAATCTTAAAAATTTGTTACAAATTTATCCTAATTTCTGAAACCGATAACATGTCAATAACTTTTTTAAGGAAGGGAAAATATGCCTACAATTGATGAGATAGCAAAATTATGCAACGTGTCTAAAACCACAGTATCAAGAGTATTGAATAATCACCCTTATGTGTCGAAAGAAAAAAGAGATATGATCTTAAACGCTATTAACGAACTTGACTACACGCCCAATTATTTAGCTCGGAATTTTAGGAGAAATAAGACACAAACGATAGCTTTATCGGTTCCGAGTATCGACCATCCATTTTTTGCTCAATTAATAAAAGGGGTCTCTCATGAAGCGCTGTTTAAGAATTACAAGGTCATTGTATTTCAAACCTTTTATGACCAACAGACAGAGATAGAACTATTAGAGTTATTGAAACACAAAGAAGTTGATGGTATTATTCTTGGAACTTTAGAAAATGAATGGGATAAGATATCCCCTTTCTTAAAGTATGGTCCTATCTTATTATGTAATGAATATCATCACTCAGCGGACATCACGATCATTGGGTATGATGAATTTGAAGCCGCATACATGGGGGTTGAACATTTAATTGAAAGAGGACATAAAAAAATTGGATTTTGTTTTGATACTCCAAATAGCGAAGCTCAATGTCAGAGGAAAGAGGGTTACTTGAAAGCTTTACAAGATTACAATTTACATCATAGAAACGAATGGATATTCGGGGAATTGTTTAATATCGAGGATGGCTTTCGTGTTTTTAATAAGATAAAGGATTTAAAGGACAGACCCTCAGCAATATTTACAGGAAATGATCAAGTCGCTGCAGGGATTATTAAACAGGCGATAAAAAATGGCTTTCATGTTCCAGAAGATTTAGCTGTAATTGGGTTTGACAACCAATTGATTTGCCAAGTCGTTACTCCGACGATAACAACAATTGATATTCCCATAATAGAATTAGGTCAACAGGCTGTGTTGAAAATAATCGAGTATATTTCGGGTAACACTTCTTTAAACAGAAAAATTATTAAACTGCCAACAAATCTTATTATAAGAGAATCAACTTAACTCTAGGTTTTCACTTCCGTATCATTTTATATCTTTATATAGAAAAAGAGGTTATTCATATTTAACCTCTTTTTCAATCAGGAAGCCTGTTTTTTGAAATTCTCATAAATGCTTCTATACCAAAGTCGTCAATGATTTCTTCGCCTTTCATTTCGCCCTCTGGTAGCATTCCTTCAAATCTGATGCATATTCTGATCAAACAAATTTTTGTTCAGCAATGCGGATGAGCGGACATACACAATAAAAAAACCACCCTATGCTATTAAGCAAGAGTGGTAATCTAGAGTGACTTCCTTCATAAACTCCATTTCAACCAATCCATCAGGAGTCTTGATGATTTTTCATTACTCATGGCTCTCTATGATGTATCCGCTTTTACTTGTAATTCATTTGTGTCAGCAATTTCAATCAACGCATTCACATACGAAGCTTTTTACACTTACCTGCCCCATTTTGAAGTCTTCCATACTCTACAAAATAGAGTGAACAATTCCCTTTTCCATATAAATATACCACTTGTGGATTTTTTCAACTAGGGATTGCTGCCGCTTATCGAACGCTCTGTGCCTTTTTTCTCACCATGAAGATGGTAAAGCAGGCGATAAAACGGCGGCAATAGGGCAATGACAAGGATGACGCGTATGACCTGAACCGCAACGACAAAGGTGGAATCGGCATGCAAGGTAACAGACGTCGTCGCCATTTCTGCAATGCCGCCAGGCGCAAATGCCAGAACAGAAGTGATGAGTGAGATTCCTGTCAGCTTGGAAACGATAACGGCGCTTAAAAACATAGCCGCGATTAAACCGACGGATGAGACAAATCCGACGATGATAATGCGGGTGACGCCGGTAAACATGCTTTTGTACATCTTAGAGCCGATCGTTGCCCCGAGAAATACTTGCGACACATGGTTAGCTTGTGACGGCCACCATGCCGTCATGTCTTGCCCTGTCACCGCAGCACCGCCAACATGTATAAGAGCTGCACCGAGCATGCTGCCGAGCAGCCATGGTGCCGGAAATTTTAAACATTTCGCGGCTTTGCAGGCGCCCCAGGCAGCGAGAATCAGAACGGCGGTCCACAAAACGGGAGCGAGCCTAAAATCCGTCGTTGCCGAGGAAAGCGTTTCTGCTGTGGCACTTGCGGAACCATCTTGTTTTGTATAGATGAGGATGACCAAAAACGGGATGGACAGCACAACGAGCAGCACACGCATCATTTGTACGAGGCTGACAATGGCGGTATTGGCGCCGACCTCCTGTGCGATGCTAGGCATGGCGGACAGCCCGCCGGGAGCCGTACCGACAAAGCTGGTCATCATATCCGTTTTGCTGAAACGCCAAAGCACATATCCTGACAGCATGGCCATAAGTATAGACAATACCAGCATAACGCCGACTGAAAACCAATGGTCTTTGAGGACAGAGAGAACGGATAAATTCAGCTTTTGGCCCAATTCGATGCCGAGAATCACCTGACCGAGGGCGAGCCATCGGCGGTTAATTCCTTTTTGGTCCGGCGCCATCATCAGCCATGCCGGCCGTATCATGGCGAGGCAGCAGGCGATAATCAGCGTTCCGATCATCCATCCAATTGATATTCCGGTTAATGAAAGAATAAATCCCCCGGCTGCACTGATTGCGATAAACCATAGATCTTTGAGGAGATGTTCGTCTTTCTTCAATGTAAAACCCTTCTTCCTTTTCACGTAACATTCCAATTGTTCACGTAGTGAATGTATGATTACTATAGTATATTTTCGTTGATAAAGAAATGATGAATTATTTTCTATTATCCATTCACTTTTCTTATGACCTTCTGCTCGAGCCTCTCTATTGTGTAAGTCAGGCATAGACCCGTTGCCAGCAAACACACGGCCAGAGTGTAAAAAATCACTTCTCCGCCAAACGATGTCAGGATCAGCCCTCCTGCAAGGGGGCCGATTGAGCGGGAGATATCCCAATGCAGGCCGTATACCGCATAAAACCGGCCGAGTAAATAAGGCGGTGCCAATTTCGAAATAAAGGTCTGGATGTGGGTTAATCCGATGCTTTCGCCAACCGTCATCACCGCTGCCGTTACCAAAAGCATTGTCACAGAGGTTGAGCATGCGAAGCCGACAGCTGCAAGGGAATAACAAATATAAGTAATCAAAAGGATCGTTTTCATTGAAAGCTTTTCGGTTCCTTTGACAAGGGGAATCTGGAGAACAAAGCTGAATAAAGCTTTGGCCGCCGAATAAATGGTCAGCATGGATAGATAGTCGGAAAACATGTTTTTGCTAAACAGCCTGTAAGTTGTTTCTGTTTGCGCATATAACATGCTGATGGGGAGAGAAAGCAGCAAAAGAAGCAGTACAGGCCTATATATCGTAAAGCTCGGGGAAAACGCCGATGCACCAGTTGTTATCATCGGCTTTGTTTCCGGCAGTTTCAGTGCGGCGATCAGAAAGTAAAGGAACAATGCCGCGGCATCTAAAGCGAATATCCACACGGGGTCATGCTTGTACAGCAGCACTCCCAGCACAGGCCCTGCCGTCAGGCCAGCTGAATAGATCACATTGATGACCGCAAACACTTCTGAACGTCTGCTTTCCGGCGTGCTTTCGGCAATTTGGGCGCGGGAGGCGGGAATGTACAATGATCTCCCCATACCATTCATGACATAGAGAATGGCGAAAACATACGCATGCTCAGCAAACACAAAACCCGTCATGGCGGCTGATTGCAGAAGCAATGCGATCAGAATCGCGGTGCGACGCCCAAGCCGGTCCGTCACCCGTCCTGCAACGAGCGTCAGGCAAATATCGGCAAATGGCTGAAGGCTGATGATCAACATGGGAATCATGACACTCCCGTTTAATTGTTCATGCAAATACAGCACCATAAAAGGGCCCATCATTGCACCTGTCAGGCTTGTCAGCATCTCGCCGAAAAAGCGGAGCCAAACGGGAGCGGTGTATCTCGATTTGATAGATTGAAAGCTGGATAACATGTGATCGCCGCCTTTCGCGTTTTGATATAGTAGTAGTGTATAGAAGGGACGGCGGCCCAAAAAGTGAAGAAAAGAAGAGAAAAAGATTCCCCTTTTATCGGGAGGTGCGGGGATTGAAGCTGATTGAGCACTATGTGGCACTTGTAAAAACAGGACACGCTGCGTATGGACAAATGAATGAAATGACGCTCACTGAGATTGCTGACTGTTTATTTTGTACAGAAAGAAATGCAAAGCTCATTTTACACAAGCTGGAGAATAAGAATTGGATTGTCCGGGAAAGCGGGGCGGGACGCGGCCGCAAATCCAAAATCGCGTTTCTTCGCCAGCCTGAGGAACTGCTTTTTCAAACCGCCAAGGAATATACAATGGCTGGAAAGCTAAAGAAGGCAAAGGAACTGATTCAACAGTATCAGTCCGCGTTTCCGGGGCTTCAAAACGAATATGATATGTGGTTTTCTGAGGTGTTCGGCTTTGTGACAGAGACTGGCGGGGATGGAGCGAAGGATGTGCTTCGGCTGTTCATCACCCCTGAAGCTGTCAGCAGTCTGGACCCGTGCCGCATCTTTTTGCGGTCTGAGGGGCATTTCGTCAAACAAATATTTGATACACTGCTCACGTTTGATCCGGATGTGCAGGAGCCGAAGCCTCATTTGGTTCATGGATGGGAAGAGGACGGGAAAAAACGGTGGAGATTTTTTCTTCGAAAGGGTGTGTCTTTTCATAACGGACAGCCGCTGACGGCGCGGGATGTTGCGTTTACGCTTCGGCGCTTTTTGGCACAGGCTGACAACCCATATAAATGGCTGTTATACGGAGTGAAACAAGTCTTAGAAAACGGCTCTTATTGCGTGGAGCTTATACTTGATAAGCCGAATGAGCTTTTGCCGTATGTTCTTTGTGATGAACGGCTGTCCATTCTGCCGGCAGAACAGGGCGGCGGAATCAATGGAACAGGGCCTTTTCGGGTGATGCAGCATCACGGCCGGATGCTTGTGCTTGAAGCCAATGAGCGCTACTTTAAGGGACGGCCTTTTTTGGATCGCGTTGAGTTTGTGTTTTCTGAACAAGCCGGAGAGATGAATGGTTTTACCATTCAAGAAAAACAAACATGTTCTGAGAAGCAAACGGTTTTTGACGAGCGGCATGTTCAGTATTTGTCGCTCAATCTGAAAAAGAAGGGGCCTCTTTGGCATCGAAGCTTTAGAAAAGCGCTCCGCCTGCTGATTTCCTCTGAACGGCTCGTTCGTGAAGCGGGAGGGCACCGCAAAACCCCGGTTACGTCTTTTTTACATTCGAGTCCTTTTGATTGGGGAGGCGTTTCACCTTCTGAATTGCTGAAGCAGAGCGGCTACAAAGGAGAAACGCTGGTGCTGTATACCTTTTCGGAAACGGATCATCGCGAGGACGCCGAGTGGATTCAAAATGTTTGCGCCCAACATGGCATCAGGCTTACACTTCAATTCTGTGATTCTGCTGATCTGCGCCGGCCCGAAATCGTGCAGATGGCGGATATCATCCATGACAGTGCGACGTTTTATCAAGACAGTGAGTTTGGTTTTCTGCATTTGCTGCTGTCTGAGAACAGTTTTTTGTGCCAGCATCTATCTGAAAAGATGAAACAGATATGCTCAGAAATGACAGAACGCTTTTTTTCGATGCCTGACCGCTGTTTGAGAATCAATATGCTGCAGGACATTGACCGCCAGCTTATACAGGAATTCAATGTGATTCCGCTGTATCAAAATGTGCTGCGGGTGACATCAAGCGAGAATGTGAAAGGCCTGATGCTTGATGAAGAGGGATGGATTGATTTGTACTCCGTGTGGCTGTCTAAATGAAAAGAGGGTTCTTTCTTGAACCCTCGCTGTCTATTATGACGCTGCCATGCTGAGGTCTTGGCGATGATCGTGACCATGCTTTTCATATTCTGTGCCGCGCGCATCATGCTTGAAGAGCCTCGGGTACAAGCTTCAGAATTTTTCTCCGTGGCCGATCCCCTCTGCGTATCGTTTTATGTTTTCTGGCTTTATTTGAAAAAACAGGCGGGGTATATGTAACGTTCCGTCAAATAGTATAGAAACCAGACAGCGTGATGTTGTTCATCCCGTGCGGCGCGCGTAAAGAGGCTTTTCGCTTTTACGTTTGAGGTTTCCTCGGCCGCACGCAAGTAAAAGCGGACTGTTTCTTGTTCATCTTTAAAAGCAGCGTTCAGCCCTCTCGTGAAATTGTCCGGGCATTCCCCCGTTTGTTTCGGCATAATGTGTTGGCCGGTAATGGCTTCGTACAATGTGGAAAATTCACGGAGGTGGCGCATTTCGGCACGCCTGATGTCTTCTATCTGCTTTCTGATTTCGTCGCGGCGGGCAAGTTCGGCAAGCTTGCGGCAGCATTGAACTGCGCTGAATTCGCCGTTAATGGCCTTTTCCAGATTCCGAATCAAAACAGGGTCTTCCCGGCACGGCGCCGGATAGGGATAGTAGCTGTAGTGCAAGGGGGTTCAACTCCATTCTTAGGAATTGGGCTTCTGTAAAAAATATATGCAGGGCGGGGAGACATGTGCGGAGAAATTCAGCTTTTTATATGCGAAAAGGCCGTTTTTACCAATAAATCAGATTGGTCATTTTCGTCAACATTCGATAAAATATATAGAGATAAAAAGAGAGGGGTCTTCTATTTTGGGAGCAGAGTTTTTAGTAGGCAGGTCCGGGAGTGGAAAAACGAAGCTGATCATCGACAGCATTCAGGATGAACTGCGCCGGGCTCCATTCGGGAAACCGATCATTTTTCTAGTCCCGGATCAAATGACGTTTTTAATGGAATACGAGCTTGCTAAAACGCCTGATATGGGCGGAATGATACGTGCTCAAGTGTTCAGTTTTTCACGATTGGCCTGGCGCGTTCTCCAGCATACGGGAGGAATGAGCAGGCCGTTTCTTACGAGCACAGGCGTACAGATGCTCCTGCGGAAGCTCATTGAGGAGCATAAACAGGAGTTTAAAGTCTATCAAAAAGCGAGTGACAAAAGCGGGTTTACCGCACAGGTAGAGCGCATGCTGACAGAGTTTAAGCGTTACTGTCTGGAACCGGAAGATATCCGCCGGATGGCGGAAAGCGGAACGGCTTCCGAGTATCGCGGGGAACGTGTTTTATCTGAAAAGCTTCATGACTTATCGATTCTGTATCAGCAGATGGAAAAAAGCCTTTCAGACCAATATCTTCACTCTGAGGATTATTTGACATTGCTGTCAGAGCATATCCCGCTTGCGGAAGATATAAAAGGCGCGCATATCTATGTGGACGGCTTTTATCAGTTTACACCGCAGGAATTCAGGGTGTTGGAGCAGCTTATGGTTCATGCAGAGCATATCACGTTTTCGCTGACAGCGGACAAGCCGTCATATGAGCGGGAGCCGCATGAACTGGAATTGTTCAGAATGACGGGAAAAGCCTATTACCGCCTTCATCAGAAGGCGAAGGAACTGAATCTGGACATCACCTATAAAGAGCTAAACGGAACTGAGCGGCATACGCAGGCGCCGGAACTGGCGCATCTAGAGGCGCAGTATGAAGCGCGTCCGTCTGTCCCGTACGGAGAAAAACAAGAGGCCTTAACTGTGATGCAGGCCGCAAATAGACGAGCTGAGCTGGAAGGCATCGTCCGGGAAATTCACGCGCTTGTCAGAGAGAAGGGCTATCGCTATAAAGATGTAGCGATTCTTGCGCGCCAGACGGAAGACTATAAGGATATGGTGAAGGAAGTTTTCGCTGATTACGAGATTCCTTATTTCATTGACGGAAAAGCATCTATGCTGAACCATCCGTTAATCGAATTTATCCGGTCGAGCATTGATGTTCTGAAAGGGAATTGGCGTTATGAAGCGGTGTTTCGCTGCGTGAAAACCGAACTGCTATTCCCGCTTAACGAACCGAAGGCGAAGGTGAGAGAACAGGTCGATCAGCTTGAAAATTACTGTATCGCCTACGGTATTAAAGGCGACCGCTGGACAAAGGGCGACCGTTTCCACTACAGACGTTTTGTATCATTGGATGATGATTTTGCGCAGACCGATCAGGAAATCGAAATGGAAAACATGCTGAATGACACACGCGACTGGATTGTTCCGCCGCTTTTTCAGCTCCAGAAACGAATGAAAAAAGCTAAGACAGTTCAGGAGAGGGCGGAGGCGCTCTACCGTTATTTAGAGGAGACAGATGTGCCGCTGAAGCTGGATCAGGAGAGACAGCGCGCTGAGGAAGACGGCAGAATCATTGAAGCGCAGCAGCATCAGCAGGCGTGGGATGCAGTCATCCAGCTGCTTGAGGAGTTTGTTGAAATGATGGGGGATGATGAGATTTCTCTAGATTTGTTTCAGCAAATGATGGAAGCCGGCGCGGAGTCGCTCACATTTTCTCTTATTCCGCCTGCGCTTGACCAGGTGTTTGTCGGCAATATGGATTTATCCAGAATGTATGGCACCGCTTGCACCTTTGTGCTGGGGGCAAACGACGGCGTTCTGCCGGCGCGCCCTGATGAAAACGGGGTGCTGTCGGACGATGACCGGGAATGGCTGAAAACCATAGGAATTGAACTTTCCTCAGGCGGGCGGGAGCGTCTGCTTGATGAGCATTTCCTCATCTATATGGCGTTTTCCAGTCCGTCTGACCGGCTTTATGTGTCGTATCCGATTGCTGATGCGGAAGGAAAAACGCTTTTGCCGTCGATTGTCATTAAGCGGCTGGAAGAGCTGTTTCCGCAGCATAAGGAGCGCCTATTGACAAATGAACCTGAGCAGGTCAGCGATGAGGAACAGCTTAAGTATGTCGTCAATAAAAGCGTGGCACAGTCCTTTACCGCAAGCCAGCTCAGATTATGGACTCGGGAATACGACATCAGCGACGTTTGGTGGAGCACGTACAATGTGCTAATGAGTGAGCCGGACAGGCTGCAATCGAAAAAGCTGTTCTCAAGCCTGTTTTTCCGGAATGAAGTGAAGCAGCTTGATCGCGGCGTGTCGAGACAGCTCTATGGCGAACGCATTCAGGGCAGTGTATCGAGAATGGAAAGCTTTAACGCGTGCCCATTCTCCCATTTTGCGTCACACGGGCTTCATCTGAAGGAACGGCAATTTTTCAAACTCGAAGCACCGGATATCGGCCAGCTGTTTCATTCCAGCTTAAAGCTGATTTCAGACCGGCTGCGTGAGCAAAAGCTTGATTGGCGCGATTTAACGAAGGAGCAGTGCGAGCTGTTTTCCTTTGATGCGGTAGAACGGCTGGCACCGAAACTGCAAAAGGAAATTTTGCTCAGCTCAAACCGGCATTATTATGTAAAGGAAAAGCTGCAAAAAATTGTGACCCGTGTGTCAGGCATTTTAAGCGAGCATGCGAAAGCGAGCGGATTCGTGCCGATCGGGCTTGAACTGGGCTTTGGGGGAAAAGGGCCCCTTCCGCCGCTGACCTTTACACTGAAAAACGGCTGCACGATGGAGCTCGTCGGGCGAATAGACCGTGTCGATAAAGCGGAAAGCTCAAAAGGCCTGCTCCTCAGGATTGTCGATTATAAATCAAGCGACAAAGGCCTTGACTTAGCGGAAGTATATTACGGACTGGCGCTGCAAATGCTGACGTACCTTGACTTATCAATTACACATTCAGCCGACTGGCTCGGAATGAGAGCGACGCCGGCCGGAGTGCTGTATTTCCATATTCATGACCCGATGATTCAATCTAATCTCCCGCTTGGGCTTGACGAGATTGAACAGGAGATCTTTAAGAAATTTAAAATGAAGGGCCTGCTCCTCGGCGATCAGGAAGCGGTTCGCCTCATGGATACGACCCTTCAAGAGGGACGGTCAAATATCATTAACGCCGGCTTGAAGAAAGACGGCTCTCTCAGGTCGGATTCAGCGGCAGTCGGCGAAAAGGAATTTGAGCTGTTGACGAAGCATGTGCGCCGCACCTTCCAAGAAGCAGGCGAACAAATCACCGACGGACGTGTATCGATTGAGCCGTATAAAATGAAGAACAAGACGCCGTGCACATACTGTTCGTTCAAATCAGTATGCCAATTTGATGAATCATTAGAAGAAAACGAGTATCGACCATTAAAGGCTGAAAAGGACAAGACGATACTTGAGTGGATAAAAAAGGAGGCGGATGGCAATGAACATTCCTAAACCGGCAGACAGCACATGGACAGATGACCAATGGAATGCCATTGTTTCAACCGGCCAGGATATTCTCGTGGCAGCGGCGGCGGGCTCCGGAAAAACCGCTGTGCTCGTTGAACGAATGATCCGGAAAATCACCGCGGAAGAAAACCCGATTGATGTAGACCGGCTTCTCGTTGTGACATTTACAAACGCCTCAGCGGCAGAGATGAAACACCGGATCGCGGATGCCTTGGAAAAAGAGCTTGTAAAACGCCCCGGATCACTGCATATCAGGCGCCAGCTGTCTCTTTTAAACCGGGCCAGCATTTCGACGCTTCATTCCTTTTGCCTGCAAGTGCTGAAGAAATATTACTACTTAATCGATCTTGATCCGGGCTTTCGGATGGCTGATCAGGCAGAAGGCGAGCTGCTTGGGGATGAGGTGCTGGACGAGCTGTTTGAAGACGAATACGCAAAGGGCGAGAAGGCGTTTTTTGAGCTTGTTGACCGCTACACGACAGACCGGCATGATCTGGATCTGCAATTTCTCGTCAAACAGGTGTACGAGTATTCCCGTTCCCACCCGAACCCGGAGGCATGGCTGGAGAGCTTTGTTCATTTGTATGATGTATCGGAAAAGAGCGCCATCGAAGAGCTTCCGTTTTATCAATATGTCAAAGAGGATATTGCGATGGTGCTTCACGGAGCGAAGGAAAAGCTCTTGCGCGCGCTTGAGCTGACAAAAGCGCCGGGCGGCCCCGCGCCGCGCGCTGACAATTTTCTTGATGATCTTGCGCAGATTGATGAACTGATTCAGCATCAGGGTGATTTCACTGAACTTTATAAACGGGTGCCCGCAGTCTCTTTTAAGCGCGCGAAAGCAGTAAAAGGGGACGAGTTTGATCCTGCGCTCCTTGAAGAAGCGACGGATTTGAGAAATAGCGCAAAAAAACTGCTTGAAAAGCTTAAAACCGATTACTTCACGAGAAGTCCTGAACAGCATTTGAAAAGCTTGGCCGACATGAAGCCTGTCATTGAAACGCTTGTACAGCTTGTCATCAGCTACGGAAAACGATTCGAAGCCGCGAAGCAGGAAAAATCAATCATTGATTTCTCTGATTTGGAGCATTACTGTTTATCCATTTTGACAGCAGAGAATGAAACAGGTAAACGCGAGCCGAGCGAGGCAGCAAGATTTTATCAGGAGCAGTTTCGCGAGGTGCTCGTTGATGAATACCAGGATACCAACCTCGTGCAGGAATCGATCCTGCAGCTCGTCACAAGCGGGCCGGAAGAGACAGGCAACCTGTTTATGGTAGGAGATGTCAAACAGTCAATTTATCGATTCAGGCTTGCTGAGCCGCTTCTTTTCCTCTCCAAATATAAACGATTTACAGAGAGCGGAGAAGGTACGGGACGGAAAATTGACTTGAATAAAAATTTCCGAAGCCGGACTGATATTTTAGACAGCACGAACTTTTTATTTAAACAGCTAATGGGCGGCAAAATCGGTGAGGTTGATTATGACGAGCAGGCTGAGCTGAAGCTTGGTGCGGCGTATCCGGACAATGATGAGACGAAAACGGAGCTGCTGCTGATCGACAACACAGAAGAGACGGATGCAGGTGAGGAAGCAGAAGAGCTGGAAACCGTGCAGTTCGAAGCGAAAGCGATCGCCAAGGAAATTCGCAAGCTGATTTCATCGCCATTTAAGGTGTATGACGGAAAAACGAAAACACACCGCAATATTCAATACCGCGATATCGTGATTTTGCTCCGTTCCATGCCGTGGGCGCCGCAAATCATGGAGGAGCTGAGAGCACAGGGCATACCGGTTTACGCCAATTTAACGTCAGGTTATTTTGAAGCGGTCGAAGTCGCCGTCGCGCTTTCTGTGCTGAAGGTGATCGATAACCCGTATCAGGATATACCGCTTGCCTCTGTGCTGCGTTCCCCGATTGTCGGGGCGGATGAAAACGAGCTGTCTTTGATCCGGCTTGAAAATACAAAAGCGCCGTACTATGAAGCGATGAAAGACTATTTGGCGGCGGGTGACCGTAACGACGAGCTTTATCAAAAGCTGCAAACTTTCTACGGACATCTGCAAAAATGGCGTTCGTTTTCGAAAAACCACTCAGTATCTGAGCTGATTTGGGAAGTGTACCGCGACACGAAATACATGGATTATGTCGGCGGGATGCCGGGCGGAAAACAGCGCCAGGCCAATTTGCGTGTTCTCTATGACCGGGCGCGCCAATATGAATCGACGGCATTTCGCGGCCTGTTCCGTTTCCTGCGGTTTATCGAACGCATGCAGGAGCGGGGCGATGATCTTGGAACGGCGCGAGCGCTCAGCGAGCAGGAGGATGTTGTCCGTTTAATGACGATCCACAGCAGCAAAGGGCTCGAATTTCCAGTCGTGTTCGCGGCGGGTCTCGGCCGGAACTTCAACATGATGGACTTGAACAAATCGTACCTGCTGGACAAGGAGCTTGGATTTGGCACGAAGTTTATCCATCCGCAAATGCGCATCAGCTACCCGACGCTTCCGCTCATCGCGATGAAGAAAAAAATGCGCAGAGAGCTGCTGTCAGAGGAATTGCGTGTTCTCTATGTCGCATTAACGAGGGCGAAAGAAAAACTGTTTCTGATTGGCTCGTGCAAGGATCATCAGAAACAGCTCGCAAAATGGCAGGCATCCGCGTCCCAACCTGACTGGCTTCTGCCCGAATTTGACCGCTACCAGGCGAAAACGTATTTAGATTTCATCGGGCCGGCTCTTGCCAGACACAGAGATTTGGAGAATTCAGCTGAAAACGGTGCGGCAGCGCATGCTGATATATCAGGACACCCGGCTCGTTTTGCCGTTCGAATGATTCATTCCTATGATTTGCTTGATGATGATTTGGAAGAAAGAATGGAAGAAAAAAGCGAGCGCCTAGAAGCGATCCGCAAAGGTGAACCAGTTCCCGGCTCGTTTGCATTTGATAAAAAAGCCCGCGAGCAGCTGAGTTGGACATACCCGCATCAAGAGGTCACACAAATTCGAACAAAGCAGTCGGTTTCTGAGATCAAGAGAAAAAGAGAGTACGAGGATGAATACAGCGGCAGGGCTCCCGTTAAACCGGCTGACGGAAGCATTCTGTACAGGCGCCCCGCTTTTATGATGAAACAGGGCCTGACAGCGGCGGAGAAAGGGACAGCCATGCATACGGTGATGCAGCATATCCCGCTGACACATGTGCTGACGATAGAAGAAGCGGAGCAGACGGTTCACAGGCTTTATGAAAAGGAGCTGCTCACTGAAGAACAAAAAGCCGCTATTGATATAGAAGAAATCGTGCGATTTTTCCATACGGAAATCGGCGGACAGCTGATCGGCGCTAAATGGAAGGACCGGGAAGTGCCATTTAGTTTAGCGCTTCCGGCAAAGGAAATCTATCCTGATGCACAGGAGGCGGATGAGCCGCTTTTGGTGCAGGGAATCATCGACTGTCTCTATGAAACTGAAAACGGCTTATATCTCTTGGACTATAAATCAGACCGGATTGAGGGCAAATTCCAGCACGGCTTTGAAGGAGCGGCCCCGATCTTGAAGAAACGATATGAAACGCAAATTCAGCTGTACACGAAGGCGGTTGAGCAAATTGCGAAAACAAAGGTAAAAGGATGTGCGCTTTATTTCTTTGACGGAGGGCACATACTGACATTATAGCGAGATCCGTAAGCTCCGCGATTTCAGACGGAGCGGATCTCGTTTTCTATACAAAAAAGAGAGGTGAAAGCATTTGCGGATTTTACATACGGCGGACTGGCATCTTGGAAAAACGCTTGAAGGAAGAAGCAGGCTGAGTGAACAGGCCGATGTGCTTGATGAATTGAATACGATTGTAAAAGAAGAGCAGGTCGATGCCATTGTCATGGCGGGGGACGCGTTTGACACCGTAAACCCGCCGGCTTTAGCCGAGCGGCTGTTTTATGAAAGCCTGTCTGCGCTCAGCGACAGGGGAAAGCGCCCGATCGCTGTCATTGCCGGAAACCACGATAATCCTGACCGTTTGTCCGCCGCTTCACCGCTGACACATGAAAACGGCATTTATTTAATCGGTTATCCGACAACAGAACCGCTTCATATTGAAGTGCCTTCAGCCGGGGAGCTTTTGGCTGTCGGAGCACTAGCGTACCCATCTGAAGCGCGGTTAAATGAAGTGCTTTCTGATACATTTGATGAAAAGCTGCTCCGTGATCATTATGATGTGAAAATCAGGCAGGCGTTTGAGCATATGACAAGCCGGTTCCGCAAAGACGCAGTGAAGATTGCCGCCAGCCATATTTATGTCGCAGGCGGAAACCAAACGGATTCAGAGCGGCCGATTGAAGTCGGCGGGGCTTATACGGTGGCCGCTGAAAGCCTGCCGGCTGATGCCGCTTACGTTGCGCTCGGCCATTTGCATCGGCCGCAAACGATCAAACGGGCGCGTACGCTTGCGCGTTATTCAGGATCTCCGCTCGCCTACAGCTTTTCTGAAGCGGGCTACGCCAAATCAGTGACAATCGTGGACGCGAAGCCGGGGGAAGAGGCCTCTTGGCATGAGGTTTTATTATCAAGCGGCAAGCCCCTTGTGAAGTGGAAAGCGGCAAATGGCTTAAGCGAGGTGTACAGCTGGCTGGATGAAGGCAGGGATCAGAATGCCTGGATTGACCTTGAAATCCGTGTGGCGGACCAGTTATCACTTGAAGAAATCCACAGACTGCGGAAGGCGCACCCGGGCTTTATCCATATCAGGCCGGTTTTTGAAGAACAGAACAAAGACCGGGAACAGATCGAGGTTAAGCATGTGTCGATCGAAGACCGTTTTAAGAAATTTTATGAAAAACAAACTGGCGGCGCGGTGCCGGATGAAGAAATGGTGAAGCTGTTTTTAGAGCTTGCATCAGGCGTTGAAGAGGAGGATGCGAAATGAAGCCGATCGTCTTAACTATAAAGGGGCTCCACAGCTTTAGAGAAGAGCAGACGATAGATTTTGAAGGCCTTTCAGGCGCCGGTGTTTTCGGCATTTTCGGCCCGACAGGAAGCGGTAAATCCTCTATCCTCGATGCAATGACGCTTGCTTTATACGGAAAGGTGGAGCGGGCCGCAAACAATACGCACGGAATTTTAAACCATGCGGAAGATACGCTGTCTGTTTCCTTTACCTTTGCGCTTCAGACGAATCATCAAATCTCTTACAAAGTCGAGCGTGTGTTTAAGAGAACGGATGAAATGAAGGTGAAAACGGCACTTTGCCGCTTCATCGAAATCAAAGACGAGCACACGGTGCTGGCTGATAAAGCCAGCGAAGTGAATAAAAGAGTCGAGGAGCTCTTGGGGCTGACGATCGACGACTTTACAAGAGCGGTGGTGCTGCCGCAAGGGAAATTTGCCGAATTTCTGTCTTTAAAAGGGGCGGAGCGCAGACATATGCTTCAGCGTTTATTTCATTTGGAGCAGTATGGAGACCGGCTCGTGAAAAAGCTGAGACGGCAAGCGCAGGAAGCCAATGCGAGAAAAAATGAAATGCTTGCTGAACAGTCCGGTCTAGGTGAGGCGAGCTCAGAAGCGGTTGAGCAGGCGGAAAAGGCTCTCGAACAAGCCGAAGCTCATCTGGAAGCAATGAGGAAGAATCGTGATCAGGCAAAAGAGCGGTTTACGGAGCACCAGGAGATTTGGAATGTTCAAAAGGAACAATCGGCTTATGAAGAAGAGAAAAAACGTCTCGAAGAGGAACAGCCGCACGTAGATAGCATGCAAAAACGCCTGCTGGAAGCAGAAACAGCCTCTGCTCTGAAGCCCTATGCGGACAGGTATGCAGAAGCGATCCAGCAAGAGGAGAAGGCTGCAAAGGAACAAATGCTTGCCCAAAAGGATTTAGCAGACCGGACAGCATACTATCATCAAAAACATGAAGAGTATGAAGCGTGGCGCCGGTATAAAAGCGAGAAAGAACCTAAGCTTTTAACCGAGCAGGAGCAGCTTTCCCGCTTGCAGGAGATTGAAATCAAACGAAGTGAGGCCAAGCAAGAGGAAGAACGCAAAAAGACTGAACTCCAGCAGAAAGAAGAGGCTCTTCAATCTGTCATGAATGAATTGGAGACTGTAACAGACCGTCTTTTACGAGGGCAAAACAGACAGACGGAACTGAAGCAGCAGCTCAAATCTCTGCAGGTGACATTAGATGAGCGAAAAAGCTGCCAGCAGGCCGCAGAGATGGCATTGCGCATCAGACAGACTGAGGAGCAAATCACGACAGAGAAAAAACGAAGTGATGCATTGAACCTCGTGCTGCAGAAGATGAATGAAGAGAAGAGTACACTCGATCAAAAGACAGGGGCGGAAGAAAACAATATCGTACAGGCATATGAGGCTGTACAAACCGTGTACCATTTGGTGTGTGAGACGGAACGGTCATTAGCGGGTATGACTGAGCAGGCTAAAAAGAGACAACAAACGCTTCACGCACAGCGTGAAAAAGCAAGAATGGCGTTGCTCACAAAAGAATTAGCCGAAAAACTGACCGCCGGAAAGCCTTGCCCGGTCTGCGGTTCAACGAATCATGATCCGTCTGCCTCAGTACATGAAACATATGAGCTCGACAGCAGTCTTGAAGAGAACATCAAACAGACAGATGTGTTATTGACGGAAGCGGCAGCTCTCAGCCAGGAGATTCTTTCAGCCAAAATCACACTTGAAGAACAGTCCGCACGGTTTATCGAACAGTGTCCGTTTTTGCAAACGATTCAAGCGCCGAACCTTGAAGCGGCAGCTTCTTACGAGAATCAGCCGGTGCATGAGGCATTCGATACTGCCAAAATTGAATGGAAACGAGTCAAACAGGATATTCTTTCTGTTAAAACACGAATGGCGCAAATGATTAGCGCTTATCAGGAGTCTTTAAAAAAGGCCGATCAGCTTAATGAAAAAATCGGTTTTGAAAAAAGAGAGGCTGACCGTATCGAAAGCATCATTACCGAGCTTCAGTCCTCGATGGACAGCCGCCTGAAAATGTTTAATGAAGCGTTTCAGGATCAGTCTGTGAATGAAGCGGAAAAATGGCAGCAAGCCATTGAAGAAAAGGACCGGGCTGCAGAAGAATGCGAAAAACGCATTGAGAAGAGCATCGCGTTTCTTGCTGAGCATGAAGCACAAAAGGAAAAGCTGCGGGAGTCGGGGCATCAGCTTGAACGTGAAAAGCTGGAGCTTCATTATGCGGCTGAACGCATCAAGAGTGTGATCGCGGATTATGAGCACGAACTCGGAGATTACGCAAAACGAGACTCGATCGAGATCAAACTTCGCTCTGTCCAACAGGATCTAAAGCAGTTAAAGGAAAAAGAGCAATCTCTATATGAAGAATTGCAAAGCGCCCAGATGAAGCTCAATCAGGCGAAAAGCCGCGCTTCAGCAAGCGAGCTGACGCTTCAAGAGGCGAAAGACAGATTGGAAAAAGCGGAAGCCGCTTGGCTCGAGCATGCGAAAAGCACCCGCTTTACCCGGGCTGAGGAGGTGGAGCGAAGTCTTATCCCAGCCGAAGAGCTTGACAAGATGAAAGCCGGCATCGACCAGTTTATGGATAAGCTGAAGCAGAATGCTGCAAACTTAAAACGGGTAGCAGAGATACTTGCCGGCCGAGCCTTATCAGAGAGCGAATGGAGCGCAACCGTTACGGCATTACAAGAAGCTGAGGACGCATTAGGCGCTGCTATAGAGGAAAAAGGCGCAGCATCGAAAGCGCTGGCCGTCATTCACGACCATCATAAACGGTTTAATGAAATTGAAGCTGAACTGAAAAAATGGCAGACGCATATTGACAGGCTGGACAAGCTGCAAGCTGTGTTTAAAGGCAATACCTTCGTTGAATTTTTAGCTGAGGAGCAGCTTGAAAGCGTTGCGCGGGACGCCTCAGCAAGACTTGGCATGCTGACGAGACAGCGCTATGCCATAGAAGTGGATTCAGAAGGCGGATTCGTGATGCGGGATGACGCGAATGGGGGCGTCAAACGCCCGGTATCCAGCTTATCTGGAGGAGAGACCTTCCTCACTTCGCTTTCTCTCGCTCTTGCGCTGTCCGCGCAGATCCAGCTTCGCGGGGAATACCCGCTGCAGTTCTTTTTCTTAGATGAAGGGTTCGGCACCCTTGATCAAGATCTGCTGGATACGGTTGTGACAGCCTTGGAAAAACTGCAGTCAGACAATCTGTCTGTCGGTGTCATCAGCCATGTGCAGGAACTGCGGGCACGGCTTCCGAAAAAGCTGATTGTCCATCCGGCTGAACCGAGCGGCCGCGGTACACGGATATCACTTGAGTTGATGTAAGAAGGGGGAAACGGATATGGCAAAGCAGACTGCCGGAATATGTGAGCTGTGCGGCCGGAGTGATGTCCAGCTGACAGAGCACCATCTCACACCGAAAGAGGAAGGTGGAACATTCCTGCCGACAGCCATGCTCTGTATTCCTTGCCATAAACAGATTCATGCCTTATATACCAATCAAGAGCTTGCGGTTCGCTTAAACGGAATAGATGAACTTAGAAGTGATCCGCAGCTTGCCCGGTTTGTCAAATGGATCAGAAAACAGCCATCTGAGAAGCTGATCAAAACAAAGAAATCGAATGAACGAAAAAAAAATGACTAAAAAGCAGCCCTCTCTTTGCAGAGCGGCTGCTTTTATCCATTTCCAACCATATCTTGATCGCTGACATCGGGGTCTATATAATTTGTCGCGTTGACTGCATTGTTTAATAGAAGGAAGTCTCCCGTGTTTCCTGCTCCCGAACCGAGCGCAGATTTTGAAGAGCTTTTCGGAGAAAGGTAAAAGGAATCACCAAAGTTTACGACTCCGCCCGATATCGAATTGATAGCTATAGGCCCGACAATTGCTGGCATAAACGACACCCTTTATCGAAGTCTCTGTTTAGTATATGCTCTTGGCGGACTATTGTGAGCGCGGAGACTGAATCTGCCTGATATGTTTGATTCTCGCATCGCCGCGGACAACCGAAGCCGCCCCTGCATGAAAGACAGAAGAGGATGAGACCCCTTGAATTTTGACGTTGCGAACATGAATGACCGGAACCTCGTGGCAAAATGCGCTTTGCACCCCTGTTTCCGGAATCGGTGTCACGGCCTGCTGCTGAAAGATCGGGTAATCCTTGCTGTGAAATGAGCCTTCATTATTGTAAAACGTAGACAGCGAGCGTTGTACAGCAAGTACTTTTATGCTCATATCGATTTCGTTTGTGTCGCCAACTTGAAACACACTTGCTATTGCGAGAGAGTTAAATTTAATCGTTCTGATGCGGGATATACGCTTAAGCATTATGCCGGCGACAGCGGAGCAAACGGTCCGATAATAAGAGATTCAGGCGGAGTGTCGAAAATTGAAGAGAGATAGATCGCTTCAGTGTCTCCGATGTGAAAAATAGAGGAGCTGGACACACCGTTCATTCGGATATCCCCGACCTCCAGATTACGGTTGACAACTGTGAAAATCATGCTTGCTCATCTCCTTTCATTTCGGATGGAATATGTTCCAGAAAATGTTCTACAGCACGGATCACGTCCCGCTTCACATGCTCAGCGATATGTTCCGCATATTGTTTAGGCGGTGTCTGTTCTTCTTTTTTGATATGGGACATATAATAGTGAATCCGGCTGTCCATTTGTTTTCTGATGTCTTCAATGACATGATGCCTGTTTGTATCGTCAAGCCTGCTGTCATATTGGTTTTCAAGCTGCTCCAAAACATCTGGAATTTCTTCGGTTAAGAACATGTCGACATTTTGTCGGATCTGCTGCATGAGCTGGGCGCTCTCTTCCTGCTGCATCATCCCGATTTCAGGTGTTGTTTGGCTGACTTCGAAATTTTGGACACTGTTCGGGTCTGTCGGATTTAAGCCGATATTCAGTGTCCCGTCGAGCCGTTCAATTTTCAGCTGGTCAAATTTATACTCCACACGCTCAATGGTTGTGGCCGGCCGCTGTTTCATCGAATTCATTTCAGTTTGAATCTCTTTCAGCTGACGTTCGAGCTGCTGAATATGAAGCGCCTGCTGCTGAACGAAGGAGTTCAAGTTTTGCAAATAAGAGGAAACAGATTGATCATACATGGTCTTTCACCTCTTTCATATGATTAACGGCCAGGAGGCTGGAGCGGGACCAATGCACCTGTATCGGGTCCCTGCGACTCGACTGGCTGCCCCAAGGCGGTTACCTCTGGCGCGGGTTCTGCGTAGCTTCCCGTGTTATACAAGTTTGACAAAGATTTGATTGATCCGGCGCTTCCGATTTGCAGAATAGAGGAGTTGCTGATGGATTCCAGCCGAAGATAGTTAATTTGAATGGTTTGATTCACATAGAAATTCATGGGCCTCACTCCTTTACGCATTCCCTGCGATCGGCTGATCAACTGCATCGTTGTCATACACATTCGTCGCGTTTTTGTAATTCGTCACTTTGAGGCTGTCACCGGTATTAAAACTGCCCGCACCGGCAAACGTTCTGACCTGTGCCTGAGGAGAAATCGTAATACAGTCCCCGATGTGAACGACTCCGCTCGTACCAATCGCATTAATTTTAAACGCTCCGACAATGGCCGGCATACGAGCACATCCTTTGTTGAAAAATTGAAAAAAGGCGGGTAAAGTAAAAATACAATTTGATTTCAATTGGGCTATTCACGATAGCTTATGACAAACGCGCATATGTGTGAGGGAAATTTAAAGGGGACATATCAGCTTTTCATGCAAACGATTAAATTTTTTCAGCCGATATGTTTAATTGTTTGATAAGCCGGGTAATGTATAAACCGAGCGGAATTGCGGCGATGGATGCCGCTATCCGCCTGCGTGATTTTTCAGTTTCTTTGGTGTTTTTGCGTGTAGGAAATGCTTTTTGGAGTATGTCGTGCTGCGGTAACCGATTTTTTGGGCGGACACATTCTCGCCCTGAGGTATCTCTCAGAAGTGCTGAGCAAAAAGCGGAGTTACATATGGTGAATTCAATGTTATAGAAAATGATTCACATACGGGAGTTTTCAGGATATCCCCCAAAAACCATTTCTTTTTTAATTCGGGTGTTCAAAAGACTGTCCAGCTCTTGGCTGCATTGAATCGTTTCCTTTGAGTTCATGCCGTATTTTTGTGCTGTTTCAATTAGTGTGATTCTCATTTCTTCAATTTTACTATTCATTACCCTATCTCCAATTCTAGAATTTATTTTGATCAAAACAGGATATCGTTAGTATAACCCATTTTTGCTGAAAAGGTTGCCTTTCGTCAATTTGACTAAAAAAGCGACAATTTTTTTGCGGCCTTTTTTCATGCAAGGAAGGACTATAGTCTTGCTAAGTATGCTTGCAAAAGGTCCTGCCGTTCCTCAATTTCTCTAAGTATGTTTGTCTGCTCCTTTTCGAATTGAAAGGGGCTTTTTTTTATAAACGGATCATCATCAGCTTTTTGACAAATGTCAAGTTGCCATTCGCTGATGAAAGGAGACAATCGTTCAATGGTAAACGACCGGTCCAGCACGTTTTTCATTAATGTGTGATATTGCGACCGGAAAGCGGGAATGGAAAGCAGCCTTGACGCAAGCGTCCGTCCTTTAGTCAGCAGAGGATCTTCGTCAGCTATTCCGTGTGCGGCAAGCGATCGTGTCTCTGTCGGGGAAACGTGAAGCCGGCCGGATTCGTTTAAACAAAATGTGTAATAAAAACATTGACGGGTGCAGGCGCTGCCGATCAGCCACAAAAAAAACAATTTGATATCCAGATACATTTTAATGCGTTCAGCTAATTCGGCATCTTCCGCTGTACGAATCAGCGTGAAAAATTCGTGTGAAAACGCGGAAGGTTCATCTTTAAAAACGGACAGCGGAACCCGCGGATCGGCAGTCTTTACTCGATAAGCTTTCTTATCGGCTAGCTGATGGTTCTTGATGTTCAAATAAATGCCTTCGGGCTGGCCATTGATGGTCAGAAAGCTGTATGAGGCAGCGGGAGCAGGAACACCGATCTCGCCAAAAAGACAATAAGCGAGCCTGCGCCGCATCAGGGACGGATCACCCTGTTCCGCATTCAAAAAAAGTGTGCTTTCACCTAGCGGAGCCTTTTCCCAGCTGATTTCATAGGATGTCTTTTCCGCTCTGTCACGCTGTGTGAGAAGAATGGGAGAAACTGATAAGTCTGTCACCAGAAGCCCCTTGGCAGTTCCTTTTTTCTTAAGCTGATGCCGATGAAAAAATAAATGTACGCTCTCCATCTTTTTTCCTCCTCCTCAAAACGACATTTGTATGATATGTACTGCAAGCCCGTCCTGAAACGAAATGAAAACGGTCGTGATAAAAAGGGATTTCAGCATTCGACAGAGAATACATGAAGAAGCAGTCTGATTTAAAAGATGATGGAGGAATAACATGAAATTTGCGACAGGGGAACTTTACAACCGAAAGTTTGTCGGCCTGATCATTGATGATGAGAAAATCATGGATTTGCAAAAGGCTGAGAAGAAACTGTTTGAACTTGAGACGATTCCGGGATCGCTGATTGAATGTATCGCAGAAGGGGATAAATTCGTTACGCATGCGAGGCAGCTGGCCGAGTGGGCAAAGAAACCGAATGATGAGCTGGGATCATTTATGTATTCATTATCTGAGGTGAAGCTCCATGCACCGATTCCTAGGCCATCAAAAAATATCATCTGCATCGGCAAAAACTATAGGGATCACGCGATTGAAATGGGAAGCGAGGCCGACATTCCGGAACATCCGATGGTATTTACAAAATCGCCGGTTACAGTTATAGGGCATGGTGATATCGTAAACAGCCATGAAGGGGTCACCTCTCAGCTTGATTATGAAGGAGAGCTTGCTGTCGTCATCGGAAAAAGCGGCAACCGTATATCAAAAGAAGACGCATATGACCATATTTTCGGATATACGATTGTGAATGATATCACGGCGCGTGATCTGCAAAAAAGGCATAAGCAGTTTTTTATCGGAAAAAGTCTGGATACAACATGTCCAATGGGGCCTGTGCTTGTACATAAATCATCAATTCAGGAGCCTGAGCGCCTCAAGGTTGAAACGAGAGTCAACGGTGAGCTGCGCCAATCCGGTTCGGCAAGCGATATGATCTTTTCCATTCCGGAGTTAATTGAAACCCTCTCGAAGGGGATGACGCTTGAAGCGGGAGACATCATTGCCACCGGTACGCCGTCTGGCGTCGGAAAGGGATTTGCGCCGCCGAAATTCTTGCGGTCAGGTGACAAAATCGACATTACGATTGATCCGATCGGAACGCTGTCAAACCCAATCGGCTGAACCAAACAGAAGGGCGGACGCGGACCCGCCTTTTTTTCTGAGATTCATCTTTGTGGCAGAGGACAAGTTCATGGTACTATAAGTGGGGTAATTTATCTGATAGGGGGGAACCTGTATGACACACTTACATATTACGACATGGGTGGTAGCGCTGATTCTGCTTTTCGTCAGCTACTCGCTGTATGCGTCAAGAAGTGCGAAGGGCGCAAAAATCACTCATATGATTCTGCGGTTATTCTATATCTTAATTATTTTGACCGGAGCTTGGCTGTTTGTCGATTTCGCCAACTGGAACGGAGAATACGCCGGCAAAATGATTCTTGGCATTATCACTATCGGCCTGATGGAAATGCTCCTCATCCGCAAGAAAAAAGAAAAATCAACCGGAGGCCTATGGATCGGCTTCGTCATTGTCCTTGTGCTGACAGTGCTGCTCGGTCTGCATTTGCCAATCGGCTTTCACTTATTTTAATAGAAACAGTGCGAACCCGGCTCTATGGATGGAGTCGGGTTTTTTTGTGTGATTTATCCCTTATATTCCAAATCATTTAAAATAACCTTAAAATTCCCTATAAGCGGTATCTCGTCCTATGAAATTATGATACCTTCAAGAAGATTCATTATTTTACAGGAGGGATATCATGAAACGCAGAAAATTCAGCTCGTTGGTGGCGGCAGTGCTCATTTTTGCACTGATCTTCAGCCTTTTTTCTCCGGGAACCAAAGCGGCGGCCAGCGCGATCGATCAGGCGGCTGCTCTGGAAAACGGCAAAGAACAGACAGGCACCATGAAGGAACCGGAACAGGTGAAATGGTACAAAGTGACTCCGGGAAAAGCGGATATTCAGAAAAACTCACATATGGCACTGACCGTAAAGAGTGATTCAGTATTGAATGTATCTGTATATCCAAGTATGGAAAAAGCGCTTAAAGATGAAACGTTTGAAATGTATCGTTCTTACACGGCGGAGGATGGAAAAAGCGAAGTGATTTTTCCGTACGCGTGGAGCGGCCCCTACTATGTAAAAGTTGAATACCTCGGGGAAGAAGAACCAGAGGACGGCGGAACGGCGGAAGCAGCCGCGGAAGCCAAGTATACGATTGGGTATAAAGGCACGAAAAAGCAACCGTCAGATTTAGAACAGGAAGAAGCTTGTCCGGTAGAAATGAGTGTCGATCAGAAAAAATCGGGAAAAAGCATCCTGGACAAGCTGAGAGCGATTCGCGATGACCAGTTAAACCAAACAGCAGAAGGCAAAGAACTGACAAGCCTTTATTACAAAGCGGCACCGTTTATTGTGGCAAAGCTCGCATTCAATAAAACAGCGAGAAATGAAATCTATCAGGATCTTGTGACATTAAAGCCGTTGTTTGATGATGTGTCAGAAAACGGTGCATCATCTTCATATCAGATAACTGAAAAGGATCAAAAAGCGATCAATCGGCTATACGAGAATGCTTTACAATCCGTCCCGTCTTTCCTTAAAAAGGAGATAAAGAAACAGGCGGAACGATTCAATATCGAGCAGCTGCAAGGCAAAACAGCTGGAGCGATTTTAACTGAAAATAAACTTGCGGCAAAAAGTGAAGTTCAGAAAACAAAGGTCATTTTCAAGGTGAAGAACAATAAAAGCCTCTCATCCGTACATAATGAAATGAAGGGCTTTTCTGCAAGCGCGCAATCGAAAAAAGACATTTCCAATGTGAAAAAGGCAAAGAAACTGTTTGACAATCTTTATTCATTTGAGCTTCCGAAAGACGAAAAACAGAACGGCACATATACGGCAAGCGCAAAACGGGTCAAAAGCGCTGCTGCGACATTATCCAAGATGTCTAACGTAGAGTTTGCGGAACCTGTGCAGGAATACAAAAGCCTGTCAAACGATATTCAATATCCTTACCAATGGCCGCTTAAAAACAACGGTGAAAACGGCGGTGTTAAAAACGCGGATGTGAAATACGAGCCTGCCAGCTCCCTGCTGTCCAAACGCAAGCTGAACGATACATTCATTGCGGTCGTAGACACAGGTGTGGACAGCACACTTGCCGATTTAAAAGGAAAAGTAAGAACAGATCTCGGACGCAATTTTGTCGGACGGAATAACAACGCAATGGACGATCAGGGGCATGGGACGCACGTCGCCGGCATTATCGCCGCTCAAAGCGATAATGGCTATTCAATGACTGGTTTAAACGCCAAAGCGAAAATCATCCCGGTAAAAGTGCTTGATTCCACAGGAGCCGGAGATACTGAACAAATTGCCCTTGGCATCAAATATGCTGCTGACAAAGGGGCAAAGGTGATTAATTTAAGTTTAGGCGGAGGCTACAGCCGCGTACTTGAATTTGCTTTGAAATACGCGGCTGACAAAAATGTCCTGATTGCCGCAGCCAGCGGAAATGACGGAGCCAATTCCTTATCTTATCCCGCTTCTTCTAAATATGTGATGTCAGTCGGAGCAACGAACCGCATGGATGTGACCGCAGATTTCTCTAACTATGGAAAAGGTCTTGATATCTCCGCGCCAGGGTCTGATATCCCGAGCTTAGTGCCGAACGGAAATGTCACGTACATGAGCGGAACGTCTATGGCGACACCGTATGCTGCCGCTGCTGCAGGCTTGCTGTTTGCACAAAACCCTAAGCTGAAAAGAACAGAAGCAGAGGATATTTTGAAAAAGACGGCGGATGATATTTCGTTTGAAAGTGTCGATGGCGAAGAAGAAGAATTGTATGACGATTATGGTGATCCGATTGACATTCCGAAGATCCCCGGAGTTGACTGGCACTCAGGCTACGGGCGGCTGAATGTCATGAAGGCTGTCAGCGCAGTTGATGTACAGCTCAAAGTCAACAAGCTTGAAAGCACACAAACAGCCGTCAGAGGAAGCGCGAAGGAAGGCACGCTTATCGAAGTGATGAGCGGCAAGAAAAAACTCGGCAGCGCCAAAGCCGGAAAAAATGGTGCATTTAAGGTCACTATCCCAACTCAAAAACAAGATCAAATACTGTATGTAAAAGCAGCAAAAGGCGATGCGAAAACGTCGTATAAAATTGTCGTTGTCAAAGGAAAACCTTCAGGCACACCGAAAGTAAACGCAGTGAAAACGAAAGATACGGCAGTGAAAGGAAAGGCGAACAGCAAAGCAATGATCAGAGTGAAAAACAAATCAAAGAAAGTCATCGCTTCTGCCAAAGCTGACGCGAAAGGAACGTTCACGGTGAAAATCAAAAAACAAAAAGCCGGAACGGTGCTGTACGTCACGGCTGCTGATACAGACAAAAAAGAAAGCAAGAATGTAAAAGTCGTCGTTGAAAAATAACCAAAAAGCGGTGCTCGCTGCACCGCTTTTTTTATTTGCGCCCCCGCTGGACCGCTGAATACATAATGGATCGCTTTCCGTTTGATGCCGTCCATTCGAACCGGTCTCCTGTCCCTTCGCTGCTATAGTGATGCTGCATCGCGCATTGGGCGGTGTCGTTTGAAAAGTGATAAAAAGAAACACCCTGCTCCTCCGATGTATTCGTAAAGACTCCTTTATTATAAGAAAACACGCAATCGAATACCGATAAGCCAAAGCTGTGCAAATGCTGTAAAAATGCGAGAAAGGTTTCGTCATCAAGCGAATCCAAAAGCGTCATGAGCGGGCGCTTGACTGATTTCTCATAGCGGATGCGTTCTCCGCCTGAAAGGGAGATGTTTTCTTCACCGCATGCCAGAATTGATTTATCCTGAAAGCCGGCCGGTTCCCACTTTCCTTTATGATGGAGCCAGATTGGGCTGTGATGCAGACTGTCTGCCAGCAGTATATCGCCTTCTCCGTTTTCGATTAAACAGATTCCATCTTCGATGAGGATGGTGCCGTATTCCCATTTTCGTTCCTCTTTATATAATAATTGCTTCCGTTTCATGCATGCTGTCTCCTTTTTCTTCTTTCCTCTCCTTTCTTTCCAATTCAAGCCTGTCCCATACAACTCTTTTGTGGACAAATCAACTATCTGCCTATAGATGCATAAACTTACTAAGGTGCTGAAAGAAACGAAATTGTGACGAAAGAAACGGGATTGGAGCTGATATCACATGTGTGGAATTACGGGTTGGGTCGATTTTAAAAAGCAGCTCGTCCAGGAAAAACAAACGATCAACAGAATGACAGACACTCTTTCCAAACGGGGGCCTGATGATTCTAACGTTTGGGGGGAGCACCATGTTTTATTCGGACATAAAAGGCTTGCGGTCGTTGATATCGAAGGCGGGCGCCAGCCGATGGCATGCACCTATAAAGGAGATACGTACACCATTATTTACAATGGCGAGCTGTATAACACGGAAGATCTGCGCAAAGAATTGCGGGCGCGGGGCCATCAGTTCGAGCGAACGTCAGATACCGAGGTGCTGCTGCACAGCTACATTGAATGGCAGGAAGACTGTGTAGACCATCTCAATGGCATATTCGCTTTTGCTGTGTGGGATGAAAAGCGTGAACTGCTGTTTGCCGCGAGAGACCGTCTCGGCGTGAAGCCGTTTTTTTATACGGAGCAGGGGTCTTCTTTTCTCTTCGGGTCAGAAATCAAAGCGATTCTCGCACACCCTCATATAAAAGCCCGAGTGGACAGAACAGGACTTTCTGAAATTTTCGGACTTGGACCGTCCAGAACCCCGGGTACTGGCGTATTTAAAGGCGTGAAAGAAGTCCGGCCGGCTCACGCGCTGACGTTTTCCAAAGACGGGCTGAACATTTGGCGTTATTGGAATGTTGAAAGCGAAAAACATACGGACAGTTTTGATGACACGGTTGCCAATGTCAGGTCGTTGTTTCAGGATGCGGTGACGCGGCAGCTTGTATCGGATGTGCCGGTTTGTACGTTCCTATCAGGCGGACTGGATTCAAGCGCCATTACAGCGGTTGCGGCAGGCCATTTTGAAAAGGAAGGAAAAGCCCCGCTTCATACTTATTCGATTGATTACGAAGAGAATGATAAATTTTTTCAAGCAAGCGCTTTTCAGCCTAATGACGATGGGCCTTGGATTGAAAAAATGACAGATGCCTTCAGCACAACGCACCACAAATGCGTCATCAGCCAAAAGGATCTCGTCGATCATTTAGAGGAAGCCGTATTGGTTAAAGACTTGCCGGGAATGGCTGATGTCGACTCATCCCTGTTGTGGTTTTGCCGGGAAATCAAAAAGGACTTTGTCGTCAGCCTGTCGGGAGAGTGCGCGGATGAGATTTTCGGAGGGTATCCGTGGTTCCATACAGCAGACGTTGAGTCGGGATTTCCGTGGATGAGATCGACAGAGGAGCGGATCAAGCTGCTATCTGAATCATGGCAGAAAAAATTGAATCTAAAAGAATACGTAAATGCCAAATACGAAGAAACCTTGGCGGAAACACCATTATTAGACGGAGAAACGGGTGTGGACAAAGCAAGAAGACAGTTATTCTATTTAAATATGCTTTGGTTTATGACGAACCTTTTGGATCGGAAGGACCGCATGAGCATGGGAGCGAGCCTTGAAGTGCGGGTGCCGTTCGCCGATCACCGGCTCGTGGAATATGTTTGGAATATCCCATGGGAAACGAAAATGCATGACAACCGGGAAAAAGGCATTTTGCGCAAAGCGCTAGAGGGCATTTTGCCTGATGACATTCTGTATCGCAAAAAAAGCCCGTATCCGAAAACACACCACCCTGAATATACAAAAGGCGTCAGCGAATGGCTGAAAACGATCAGAAGCCAAAAGGACTCCGTGCTCCATACCCTGCTGGACAGAAAACAATTGGATCAGCTCTTAGAAACGGAAGGCTCCTCCTTCAAGGTTCCGTGGTTCGGACAGCTCATGAAGGGGCCTCAGCTGATCGCCCACCTTGCCCAAATTCATACGTGGTTTGAAGCGTATCGCATTGATATTGATGAGGGATAAAGATATTTAACATTATGATCTAGAAGGTATATATATAAACAAAAAAGGATAGGTGAGCAGAAAATATGCTCTACTTATCCTTTTTTTGTACTGCAGAACCAATTTCGACTTGTTGTTGCACGAAAGCCCCCGTTACTTCAATAGTTCAATTTTCTCCCAATGAAATTAGCTGATATAGGGCTTAATTTTAATTCCCTAGCCCATACAGAAAGTTGGCCAATATGGTGAATTTCGTGAGCAATGATATGGTGTAATATATCATCTCTCGTATATAAAACCTCTTTATCCCAAGGAACGCTTACAAGTTCATCTTTTATTTCATCTGAATTTGTTTCTAAAAAGTCAATAATGTCAGTTCGGAAACTAATTGAAAGGGATTGAACCTTCTCTAGTGTATGATAATCAGCGAACTGAACAACGATATCTTCTTTCCCTTGGATAGCACGAACCCAACTATATTCCACGTCAATAATATGAAAAAGGATATATAAAATACTTCCTACCCCACCAAGATGGTTTTTCAGTAACTCTTCAGTGGATAGTTGATGACACCAAGTAAACCATTCATCTCTTACCTGCCAGTTATACTCAAAAAATTTTATCACTTAAATCACTCCAATAATAGGATACATCAAATAACAATTATCCTTTTTCCCTTACATTCCTCCTTTTATTGAAGTAACCTGCCTGTGACATGAAAGGCAAGTTTAGCTGTCATCATAAAAACATACACTCACTTATCTTTTACAAAGTGGGAATCGGCTTTTTCTTCATATACAATTGGGAGAAAACATAATAGACTTGAAGAAGCAGTGATACATAGGAGTGAAAAGAAATGAAAGAGATAAAAGAAGCCTATCAGCAGTGCGGGCAGATCGTCAGCGCCCGCGAACCAGCCTGCTACAAAGCATTCTCGTTTCTGCCGCTGAAGCAAAGACAGGCCGCTTGGGCGGTCATGGCGTTTTGCCATACGGCGGCCAGTGCGGATGAGAAGGCGTTATTTGCCATGGAAGCTGAGGCGGAACAGGTTTTTTCCGGGACATATAACGGAAATGATTATTTATGGAAGGCTTTCGGCCATACGTATCAGACCTTTACATTGGACAGCGGGCTGTTCCGTGAGTTCATTGCCGGACAGAAAGCGGAAGATAAACCGTTCGAAAGCCTTGATGAACTGCTCATGCACGCATATCAGACGGGTGGTGCGGCCGGATTGATGCTGCTGCCGATACTGACACGCCGAAACCAAGATCAGCTCAAACAAGCAGCCGTCTCTCTCGGCTTGGCTATACAGCTGATTCAAATCTTAAGAGATATCGGCACGGATCAACAGCAAAAAAGCCGCATCCCTCGGCAGGTGATGCAGCAATTTGGATATACAGAGGACGATCTTCAGAAGGGCGTCGTCAATAAGCCGTTCACCATGACATGGGAGTATATCGCTTTTGAAGCGGAAGCCTACCTTGAAGAGTGCCAGGATGCCTTGTCGCTATTCCCAATGTATTCGCAAAAAACGGTGAAAGCCGCTCTTCATTTGTACCGTGCTGTTTTAGAAAAAATCCGGTCGGAGCAATACGATGTCTTTCAACATCAATACACTGTCACAGAGAACGAAGCGTTCTGATATCTAAAAAACACCCGGCCTTGAACCGGGTGTTACGCCATGCCTTTTTGAATCCAGATACGTGAGCGCCATCTTCTGTACATTAAGATTCCCCGGACCCATTCGTCCGCGATAAAGGAAATCCAAATGCCGGCAAGACCGAAACCGAGGTGGATGCCGAATAGATAGGCAAGCGGGAGCCCGATGCCCCACATCGAAATCATTGCCATGTAGACAGGGAACTTCGCATCGCCAGCCGCCCGCAGGGAGTTGATAATGACGACGTTAAATGAACGGCCCGGTTCAAGAATAATCGTCATCGCAATCAATAAGCTTGCAGTCGCGATAATATCAGGGCTTTGTGTAAAGATGCCGATGAGATCCTTGGAAAAGATCGTCATTAAAACAGACGTTGCCGCCGCAATTCCGAGGGCCCAGTATAGGCTCTTCATACAGCGTTCATAAGCGGCGTCAAACTGTTTGCCGCCGATATAGCGGCCGATTAAAATTTGTGTGCCTTGGCTGATCGCGGTGCCGAACAGCAAAATAAACATCGTAATATTTTGCGTGTACACTTTAGTTGTCAAAGCCTGCGCGCCCATGATGGCGATAAAATAAGTGACAATCATTTGCGACAGGTTATATGAAAGCTGTTCTCCCGCAGAAGGGATGCCGATTTTCAGCAGCTTGCGCAGATGCTCTTTATGCATATGAAAGACTTTTTTCAACGACAATTTCAGCTGAATGCGTTTGTTGACAATGACAATCATCGCGATTAATCCGATGACGCGGGCGATAGATGTAGATATCGCCACACCGGCAACGCCGAGAACAGGAAAGCCGAACAGGCCGAAAATCACAATAAAGTTTCCAGCAATGTTTAAAAGGTTCATGCCGATTGTGACAAACATTGTATCTTTTGTGTAGCCGTAGCTTTTTAAGATCGCGCTGAACGTCATAATTAAAGCCTGAATAAAGGACAGACCTCCGACAACTTGTAAAAAAACTTTCGCATCAGGCATCAGTTCGTTTGATAATCCCATCATATGAAGGAGAGGGACCGCCGCGAAAAAGACGAGGGCGCTGATGGCAAGGCTGATGAAGAAGTTGGCGCCGATTGACACATAAGCGACTTCCATGGCTTCTTTCTTTTGCCGTGACCCTAAAAATTGTGAAATGATAACGGTCGTTCCTGTTGCGATAAAGCTGAACATCACGATAATTAAATTCAAAATCTGGTTGCTGACGCCGACTGCTGCCACGCTGTTATCTGAGTATTGGCTGAGCATCAGTGTATCGGCATTACCCATAAACATATATAATGAGACCTCGATAAAGATCGGCCAAGTAAGCGAAAATAATGAGAACGATTTGTCAGCGGGTTTTTTCAAAGCAGTTGATTTGAAGACAGCTTGTTTCATTGTGTCTAACCCCTTTCGTAAATAAAATCAACGTTTTAAAGTGTACCTCCATTTTCCTATAATAAAAAGGGAGAGAAACGATACTTCTTGCAAAAATCCGACTTAAAAAGGAGGATGATCAAAATGCCCCGCATCCAGTTTACAGTCCCGCCATTTCCGGTATTTATCGCAGCCGGAGAAGGGGTTTTTAAAAAGGGAGAAACCCATGTGAAACGAGTATTCTCTGTGTTTGACCTGATATACGTCAAGCAGGGAACGTTATATATTACGGAAAATGAAAAATCGTTCTCAGTTGAAGGGGGCGAGTACATCTTGCTTTCTCCCGGTCTTGAACACTATGGGACGAAGGGCAGTGATGAAGCAGCCTCCTATTATTGGCTTCACTTTGATGAACATCGGTATAAATTTACGGCAAAGGGAGGCAGCAATTGGTCTGAGCTTCAGCAGGAAAAAGGGAGCTTCGAGGAGCCGGCCCGCTACGGACTGGCTTTGCCGAGAAAAGGCAAGGTGCAGCGCCCGCAGTTTATGGCGCAGCAGTTTGAAAGGCTGATCGATTACTCCGCGGAAAACTCCGATTTGCCGCTTAGAAAACAAATCTTATTTGAAGAGCTGATGCTGCATCTTCAAAAAGAGGCGTTTCAAATTCCGTCTGCGAAAGAGCGGGTTGCCTGGGAGGCGGCCCGGTACTTACAGGAGCATTATAAAGAAAAGACAACAATCAAGGATCTATCGCTCGCCCTTCACTATCATCAGGATTATGTGAGCCGCTGCATGCAGCAGGTGCTTGGCGTTACGCCTGCACAATACACGAACCGGGTGAGAATGACGGAAGCGAAGCGACTTTTATCCTCTACAAACGATAAAATGGGCGTTATTGCGGAAACGATCGGAATGGAAGACCCGACATACTTTTCAAAACTCTTTAAGCAGATAGAAGGCATTTCACCAATTGAATACCGGAAAATTGTCAGCAGGAAAGTTCAATAACCAGACGAGGGATGAATATGAAAACAACAATCTACGATGTGGCAAGGGCGGCGGGTGTCTCGATCACAACTGTGTCGCGTGTGATTAACAATACCGGCA
Source organism: Bacillus sp. 0209A (assembly GCF_036765095.1). Taxonomy (NCBI): domain Bacteria; kingdom Bacillati; phylum Bacillota; class Bacilli; order Caryophanales; family Bacillaceae; genus Bacillus; species Bacillus sp. 0209A. The sequence continues at coordinate 907,885 of NZ_JBAIZV010000001.1, read as the reverse complement.
GAATCAGTGACAAAACGCGGCAGAAGGTGATAACTATCATGAAAGAAATGGCGTACACGCCCAATGTCCACGCCTCGGCGTTAACGGGAAAACGAACGAATATGATCGCTCTTGTGACGCCTGATATTTCAAATCCTTTTTACGGCGAACTTGCCAAAAGCATTGAGGAAAGGGCGGGTGAGCTCGGTTTTCAAATGATGATTTGCAGCACCGATTACGATTCGAAAAAAGAAACAAAATATTTTTCTGTCCTGAAGCAGAAAAAGGTGGACGGCATTATTTTTGCGACAGGGATTGAGAATCATGACAGCATGTCTGCTTTGGAGGAAATCGCCAGCGAACAAATCCCGCTTGCCATGATTTCTCAGGATAAGCCGCTGCTCCCGATGGATATTGTCGTGGTGGATGACATTCGCGGCGGGTACGAGGCTGCCAAGCATCTTCTGTCACTCGGCCATACGAACATCGCCTGCATTGTTGGAGACGGGTCAACGACGGGTGAAAAAAACAGAATCAAAGGCTTTCGCCAGGCGATGGAGGAGGCGAACGCGCCTGTCGATGAATCGCTTATCGTCCCGACGCGATTTTCTTTGGAAAGCGGCAAGGAAGAAGCGGGAAAATTGCTGGACAGGAACGCCCCGACGGCTATTTTTGCCTTCAACGACGTACTGGCCTGTGCCGCCATACAAGCTGCGAGGATAAGAGGCATAAAAGTGCCGGACGACCTTTCGATTATCGGTTTTGATAACACGATACTTGCAGAAATGGCGGCCCCGCCCCTGACGACCGTGGCCCAGCCGATTAAAGATATGGGGCGGAGCGTCACCGAACTGCTGGCCGAAGCCATCGAAGGAAAACGAAAGACGAAACAAAAAATCGTGCTGCCGCCTGAGCTTGTGGTCAGACATTCCACATCACCGCTCAAAACTTGAGCCCGCTAATGAGCGGGTTTTTTCATGTTGACAGTTGAAGCCAAAAAACATATTGCGTGCAGGGAAAAGACATTGTAAAATGAAACCATCTTTTGAGAAAGCGCTTGCGCAACGTGTTAAAGCGGATTGGAGCGCTGTTTTTTAGCTGTTGATAGAAAGCGCTTTCTTAAGGCGGTTCCAAAATGCGATAAAGGAGAGGATGGGACGTGGAACATCAAGTAAGATGCGCGGTATTAGGGTTAGGAAGGCTCGGTTATAACCATGCGAAAAATCTCGTCACAAGTGTTCCGGGGGCAAAGCTGGTCAGTGTCGGTGATCCGTTGAAAGGGAGATCGGAGCAAGTTGCCAAAGAATTTGGTATTGAAAAGTGGTCAGAGGACCCGTATGAGATATTGGAAGATCCCGGCATTGATGCTGTCATTATCGTAACGCCGACAAGCACACATAGCGATATGATCATCAAAGCAGCGGAGAACGGCAAGCAGATATTCGTTGAAAAACCGCTGACATTAAGCCTTGAGGAATCAAAAGCGGTTTCTGAAAAAGTGAAAGAGACAGGTGTCATTTGCCAAGTCGGCTTTATGAGGCGATTCGATCCCGCATACGCAGACGCCAAACGGCGGATCGACGCTGGAGAAATCGGCAAACCCATCTATTATAAAGGCTTTACGCGCGATAAAGGAACGCCTCCGGCAGCGTTTATCAAACACAGCGGCGGGATCTTTATAGACTGCTCCATCCATGACTATGATATTGCCCGTTATTTGCTCGGAGCAGAGATCACTTCTGTTTCCGGACACGGCAGGATCTTGAACAATCCGTTTATGGAGGAGTATGGCGATGTCGATCAGGCATTGACATATATAGAATTTGACTCCGGCGCAGCGGGGGACGTCGAGGCAAGCAGAACTTCTCCATACGGACATGACATCCGGGCGGAAGTTATCGGGACTGAGGGCAGTATTTTCATAGGGACATTGAGAAATCAACACGTGACCATCCTGTCGGCGAAAGGGAGCAGCTATGATATTATACCAGACTTTCAAACTCGTTTTCATGAAGCCTACTGCTTAGAGCTGCAGCATTTTGCCGAGTGTGTCCGGGATGGAAAAACACCGATCGTGACAGATGTCGATGCAACGATCAATTTAGAAGTCGGCATTGCCGCGACCCAATCGTATCGAAGCGGCAGGCCTGTACAGCTGGATGTGAAAAGTGCTCACATTCGGTTATAGGCGTCGGCACACCCGCACATCTTTCCGATCAAAAAAGCAAGGACAGTTTAGCCCTTGCTTTCTTTCTTCTCATATAAATAGTATACATAATCAGTAGGTACGCCTGGATGGCCAAGCTGCCTCAGCATGGCGGTCACGTTCCCTCTGTGATACGTGCCATGATTGATGACATGCAGGATGACGCCTGTATAAGTTGTTACGAGTGTTCCGTGTGTCGGATGCTGAAATAAGACCTGCTGTTCAAAGTCCGTCTGGCGGCTGAAGAAATCGTGATACTGTGCCTCCAGTTCAGAAAAATGCCCATTAATCACTGCCATATCACGATGCGCGGCCTCGAATTTTCCGACGCTGTCTATCACCTCTTGGTAGGTTGCTCCTGAAAGAGTTTTCAGCCAAATGTAGTCAGCCCTGCACATATGAAGCAGCACGTCGCTGATAGAAGGGAATACGCTCTGTACTTCTTGATAAGCTGTTTCCTCCGGCAGGCTTTCGATATGATTCAAGATTCGCTTATTCGCCCAGGAATGGTAGTCATAAAACTGTTTAGCATCAGTCATCAGCATTGCCTCCTTTTCTATGACATTCGCTGTGTCTTTTGTTTTCCCTTCAATTTCTTAACAGTGATACTCCGAAATACCCTGCTGCTGCCCACATCACCACTGCCGAGCATTTGTTTACGATCAGCATAAGCCTGCCGCTCGTATCCATTGTCTGAAACAGCCGGCCCGCTATCGCAAGACTGATAAACCAAAACCAAGACACAGCGATGCAGGCGGCCATAAAGAGCCATTTTTCAAGCCCCGAGTATTGGAGCGAGCTTGTGCCAATGACGCCGATCGTGTCCAGAATGGCGTGTGGATTTAAAAGAGAAACGGCGGCCGCAAACGCAGCTTGTTTTTTAGCTGTGAACGTATTTTTCTCATTTTGGTTTGCTTTCGGATGGCTGTTCCAAGTCACCCAACCCATATAGAGGAGAAACAAAAATCCCCCGGCCATCATCACTGTTTCAAACACAGGCAGCTGCTGAACAATGACAGATACACCCGCAACGGCTAATGCGATTAATAGGGTATCGCAGACAGCAGCGCTGATGACGGCGGGAAGTGCCCGCCAAATATGCCTTTGCCATGTCCCTTGCTGAAAAATAAATACATTTTGCGCTCCCAGCGGCAAAATTAAGCCAAAGGCAAGCACAACTCCGTGAATGATTGCATTCATGCTGAAAAAACTCCCTTCACATCTGTTTTTTCAATCATAAGGGAGATTTTTTCCCAAGTCTCCGGCCATTTGGTTGGGTTTAAGACCAGCCAAATGTATAATGTGAAGAAAAGAGGGGGGATGAACTTGTCGCAATGGCGGCCAAGCCGATATTCGGATGTTCCGCTGCATCGGCAGATCGAACAGTACATGAAAGACAAAATTCTTCACGGAGAGTGGGCTGTAGGGACGAAAATCCCTTCACAGAGAACGCTGGCCGACATGTTTCAAGTGAACCGCAGCACAGTGACAGCAGCCATTGACGAACTCACGTCTCAAGGCCTGTTTGAGGGGAGAAGAGGTGGCGGCACGAAGGTTGTAAACAGTACGTGGAGCGTGCTGGCGGCTGAGCCTCCTCTCGATTGGAGCAATTACGTCCGTTCAGGTATTCATCACCCTAATTCTTCCATCATCCAGGAGATTAATCAAAACGAACCAAGAGCGGATATCATCAGATTAGGCACAGGGGAGCTTTCACCGGACCTGCTGCCTGCTGGCACAATGCGCCGGATGTTTCAGCAGATCAATCCGCACGCCCTGTCTTTAGGATACGAGCAGCCGAAAGGAAATCGTAAGCTGCGGGAGGCGGTGGCGGATCATTTGAAAGGCAAGCAGATCCATGTATCACCGTCAGCGATTTTAATTGTGTCCGGCGCGCTTCAGGCGCTTCAGCTTATCTCGATCGGGCTTTTAAAACGAGGTTCAGTCATTTTGACGGAAAAGCCGTCCTACCTTCAATCTTTGCATGTGTTTCAATCAGCGGGGATGCGGCTTCGCGGCATGCCGATGGATGAAGCGGGAATCAAGGCGGGGCTTATTTCTTCTTATCGAAAACAGTACGGAGGGCAGCTGCTTTACACCATTCCGTCGTTTCATAATCCGACGGGCACTGTTATGTCAGAGCAGCGAAGGGAAGAGATCATTGGCCTGTCAAAAAAAGAGCAGCTGCCAATCATTGAGGATGATGCGTACGGTGAATTATGGTTTGAAGAAAAACCGCCTCAACCGTTAAAAGCAATGGATCATGAAGGCAATATTTTATATGTGGGCACGTTTTCAAAAACAGTGAGCCCCGGCCTGCGAATCGGCTGGCTGGCCGGACCGGAGCCGGTCATTGAACGGCTGGCGGACATTAAAATGCAGACAGACTACGGATCGAGCGGCCTGTCCCAGTGGGCGGCAGCCGAATGGCTGTCACAGGGGTATTATGAAGAGCATCTGACATGGATACGCGGGGTTTTAAAACAAAGGAGAGATGCGGCAGTTCAGTTTCTCGAGCGGTATGCCGGGGACATCGCGACGTGGCGGATTCCCGCCGGCGGCTTTTATATGTGGGTGACATTTCACAAACCCTTGCCTGTCAGCCGTTTCTTTCATGAACTGCTGAAACAGCAGGTGCTGGTGAATCCCGGTTCTATTTATAACGGCGAAGATCGCAACAGCATCAGGCTGTCATATTCCTATGCATCTCTTGCGGATTTGGAAACAGGCATTAAAGCGGCAGCCGATACAGCCCGCCGCCTGATGATCTAACATTTGTTATACAATGACAGCTCCCAGCGCCCTGGCGAAAGCCATCGCGTGCTCCGGCGCGATTTTGCAGCCTTTCAATTTGTCGAGGGAGACATGAAGCTGTTCAAAACGGCAGGTGCTGATGTCCATATTTTGAAGGGACGTGCCGGTAAAGCTGGCGCCTTCCAGTTCGCACCCGTCAAAGTGTGTCTGCTGGAGCGTCATATTGCTGCACTCACTTTGCATAAGGGCACAGTGATCAAATCGAACTTGTTTCATATTTGAGTAAGAAAATGAACTGAAATGTCCGTGGCATTCCTCGAATGAAACATTCCGCAGCGTTGAGTCCGCCACATTCATTCCAACCATTTTTGATTGCTTAATGGAAGTTCTGTGAATGACAGCTCCGCTGAAATCGGTGTTTGACAAATCACATTTTTCAAAGATCACATCGGTCAGTTCAATCTGCCGGAAAGACACATCAATAAATACGACATTTCTGAATACCGTTTTTTCCACACAAAGTTTTTCAATATCTTCGCCGCAGATTGTACAATCTTCAAACAAGCGCATGCTGATTACATCATCCTGCACCGCGGTTTTATGGAAATCTGCGGTTTGCAGGTTTTCCGGTATGTGAGGTTTTTGAATCACTATTTTATTCATGCGATGACATCCTTTGCTGCCCGAAAACCAGAAGCCTCCGGGATCAATTTAATAGATCGTTACGGGAATTGCTACATATAGTGAATCATGAAGAGCCTTTTCTTGGTATGGCAGCCCGCTTGTTTTGTAAGCATAAATGGAAAGCTTCCTGTACGTCAAGGCGTTTACAGACCGGGAAAGAAAAGGGAACAGGAGGAGTGCGGAATGGGGCATTACATCAAAACCGAGGAGCATGTGACACTGTTTGTAGAGGATATCGGGCATGGAAGGCCGATCATCTTTTTGCACGGGTGGCCGTTGAATCATAAGATGTTTGAATATCAAATGAATGAGCTTCCGAAAAGAGGATTCCGTTTTATCGGCGTTGATTTACGGGGATATGGGCAATCTGACCGCCCATGGGAAGGCTACGATTATGACACGATGGCCGATGATGTCAAAGCTGTCATTTATACACTGCAGCTTGAGAACGCGATTCTTGCCGGTTTTTCGATGGGCGGCGCAATTGCAATCCGTTATATGGCAAGGCATGACGGAGCCGATATTGGTAAGCTGATTTTATTGTCGGCAGCGGCCCCCGCATTTACAAAACGCCCGGGTTATCCGTACGGAATGAGGAAGCAGGATATTGACGATATGATCGAACAATTCAAAATGGATCGGCCCAAAACACTTGCTGATTTAGGGACACGGTTTTTTGAGAAAAAAGTGTCGCCAGAGCTCAGACAGTGGTTTCTCAATTTGATGCTGGAGGCTTCCTCCTATGGGACGATCCACTCAGGCATTGCATTAAGAGACGAGGATCTCAGAAAGGATCTTGCGTCAATCAAGGTGCCTGCGCTGATCCTGCACGGGAGAAAGGATCAAATTGCGCCGTTTGATTTTGCAAAAGAATTGAAGCGCGGCATCAAGCAGTCTGAATGGGTTCCATTTGCAAAAAGCGGGCACGGAGCTTTTTATGAGGAAAAAGAGAAGATCAACAGTTTGATTGCGCAGTTTGCCAAATCATGAGAAAAAACCCGATATTGATCGGGTTTTTCATATGATGCCTTTATTTTGCAGTTCTGTAATGATCAGATCAGCTCCATCGGAAATAGATGTCTGGTCTGACTCAATGATCAAATCCGGTGAAAGCGGCTCTTCATACGGAGAATCGATTCCGGTAAAATGTTTGATCTCTCCGTTTCGCGCTTTTTGATAAAGTCCCTTCGGATCGCGCTGTTCACAAACATGCAGCGGGCACTTCACATAAATTTCGAAGAACTCTCCTTCAGGGAATAGCGCTCTGACCATGTCCCGGTCCTCTCTGAATGGAGAAATAAAAGCCGTTAAAATCATTTGCCCGCTGTCGACAAACAGCTTCGCCACTTCTCCGATCCGGCGGATGTTTTCAATCCTGTCTTCAGTCTGAAAACCAAGATCTTTGTTTAAGCCGTGGCGGATATTATCGCCGTCAAGCACATAGCTCTGAATGCCCATACGGTACAGCTTTTCATCAACGGCATTGGCCAGCACTGATTTTCCTGAGCCGGACAGCCCGGTAAACCAGAGGGCGCAGCTTTTGTGTCCGTTTAAGGACTGTCTGTCAAACTTTGAGATTGCAGCGGGGTGCCAAATGATGTTCGGATTATGCGTCATTGCAATCCCCCGCTGTTTTGCTGGATGGCAACGGGCTGTTGGTGTAGACCCTTGATCAGCACGTTTGCGACCTCAGGCCGGCTGAATTCTTTAGGCGGTTTTTTTCCTTGGCGGAGAAGCTCTCTTACTTTTGTGCCTGATAAGTGGATGTGGTCTCTTTGGCTATGCGGACATGTTTTCGAGGTGGCCATGTTTCCGCATTTCCGGCAGTAAAAGCTGTGCTCGAAAAACAGGGGCTTGATGCCCAGTTCCTCCTCTGTGAATGATTGAAAAATAGTTTGTGCGTCGTACGTTCCGTAATAGCTGCCGACACCCGCGTGATCACGGCCTACAATAAAATGGGTGCAGCCGTAATTTTTGCGGACGAGCGCGTGGAAAACCGCTTCCCGCGGACCTGCATACCGCATGGCGGCAGGGAAGACCGATAACATGACGCGATCCTTTGGATAATAGTGATCAAGCAAAACCTGATAACTTTCCATTCTGATATCGCTTGGGATATCGTCTGACTTCGTTTCTCCGACGAGCGGATGAAGCAGCAGACCGTCGACCGTTTCTAACGCTGTTTTTTGAATGTATTCATGCGCTCTGTGAACAGGATTTCTGGTTTGAAAACCGACTATTGTGTGCCAGCCGAGTTTTTTAAAGGCCGCTCTTGTTTCTGCAGGCGCTGCGTAAAACTGTTCGAAGGTTTTGTCGGGTAGGCGGCTCACCGTGATAGGCCCTCCGATATAGTAATCCGGACGCTCCAGCAGTTTTTTTACGCCTGGGTGGGCAGGATCGCTTGTTTTAAAAACAGACAGTGCTTCTTGTGTTTTATCAGGCTGGTATATATCAATGACTGTGATCATGCCGTAGGCAACGCCGTCTTTCACAAGCTTGACGCGATCTCCGGCAGACAACTGTTTTGCTGTTTCTTCTCCGACAGGGAGCGTAATCGGCAGGCTCCACGGTAAGCCGTTTGCCAGCCTCATCTCTTTCACAACAGAATGATAATCTTTTTCTCCCAAAAAACCAGTTAACGGGCTGTAGCCGCCGATCGCGATAAGCTCCAGGTCGCTCAGTGCAAGCTGATCCAGCTCCGCTTCGCACGTGCACCCTTCAAAATGGCATGCGGGATCGCAGCGGTTGATTAACACCCCTCCATGGGGCTCGTTTCCATTCAACGTGTTCAACCTCCATTTTTACGTTTCCTTTGTTCTCTTTTCTGCGCTTGCTCAAAGCTTTAAAGCAGCGTTCAACATTCTTTCAACAAGGACATGCCGGCCATTATTCTTGATGCAGGCCGCATTCTGTTTTCTCCCGTCCGGCCCATCTTCCGGCCCTCTCATCGTTCGGGTCCGAGGAAGGCAATGTACACATTTCACAGCCTATGCTCGGGTAATGTTGATCGTGCAGTTTGTTATAAGGTAAATTGTGCAGGCGGATGTACGTCCAAACGTCACCCCATGTCCAGTGGATGAGCGGGCAAATTTTAATGAGCTCAAACTTCTGATCCAGATTCACGTATTGAATATGCTTTCTTGAAGGCGACTGCTCCCGGCGCAGCCCTGAAATCCAAGCTGTCATGCCGGACAGGTGCTTTTTCAGCGGCTCGATTTTTCTCAATTGGCAGCATAGGTTAGGGTTATGCTTCCACAGTTCTTCGCCGTATTGCGTCTCCTGTTCTTTTAAGCTCAGCTCGGGTTGGAGTAGCTGGATTCTCAAGCTCGGATATCGCTCTTTGACGTTCTCGATCAGCTCATATGTTTCTTGAAAATGCAGCCCTGTATCCAAAAAGATGATGTGCGCGTTTTTGTTGATTTTTGATAATAAATCGAGAAGCACCATCCCTTCTGCACCAAAGCTGCACGCGTACACAATCTTATCCCCGTATGTTCGGTAAGCCCATTTCAGCACATCGAGCTCATCGATCAATTGACCCGTTATCTGTTTGGCCTGCGTGTCGTTCCATGTATCATATGTGATGATTTGTTCGTTCAACGTTTTCCCCCCGTTTGCATCTGTCTGTTTTAATCTATTGATCGAGTTATAGGCAGACTATTCATTTTTTGCATAAAGGTTCAGGTTTTTAGGTGCGGCGTCCGCCTAAAATGAGGGGCGGAACCATTAAGAGACCAGCTGAATATGCTTTTAAGCAAAATGGTTTTATGCCCAAGGAGAGGTGTTATGCCGATTACCATTTATCAGGGGCATCATCATTCGCTTGCCCCGGCGGATATTAATATCGTCATTGATGTCATCAGAGCCTTTACAGTCGCCCATTATGCGTTTATCGGCGGGGCGAAAGAAATTTTATTGGTCCGGACAGCTGACGAAGCCTTTGCGCTGAAAGACACCTATCCGGATTACGTATTGACGGGAGAAGAAAAGGGGGTCGGTATCAGCGGGTTTGATTTGGATAATTCACCAAAACGCATGGCGGAGCAGGATATGGCGGATAAGCGCCTGATCCAGAAGACAACAAACGGCGTCACAGCGGCGTTAGGGGCGCTGAACGCCAAGCATCTGTTCGTGACCGGATTTTCAAACGCCAGAACAACTGCAGAGCATGTGAAAACGCTCGCGGCAAAGGATTGTGTCATGAACATTGTCGCTTCCCATCCGTCAGGTGATGACGACATGGCGTGTGCGCAGTATATAAAGGGCATCATTGAAGAGACAAATGAGGCAACGGCTGCGGAGGCGATTGAAAGAATAAAACGCTCATCTGTTGCGGAGAAATTTTTTGACTGCCGCCAGCCATTGTTTGATTCGGAAGACATCGTATACTGTACAAAAGAATTGACAGGCGATTTCGTCATGAAAGTGAAACAAGAAAGCGAAGTTCCAACGATAGAGAGGGTCATAATATGAATGATTTTTCACTAGAATTGCCAGTGAGAACAAGCAAGCCGAGAGAAACCGGGCAGACCATTTTAATCGATAACGGCTATCCTTTGCATTTTTTCAAAGATGTAATAGCCGCGGCGTCCGACTATATTGATTTTGTGAAATTCGGCTGGGGCACATCATTACTTACGAAAGATCTTGAAGGGAAAATCAGCACGCTGAAAGAGCATGACATTAAATTTTTCTTTGGCGGCACACTGTTTGAGAAGTATGTAAGCCAGAAAAAAGTGAATGAATTTCATCGGTACTGCACCTATTTCGGCTGTGAATATATTGAGATTTCAAACGGTACGCTCCCCATGACAAATAAAGAGAAAGCGGCTTATATTGCCGATTTTTCCGATGAATTTCATGTGTTCAGCGAAGTGGGCAGTAAGGATGCGGAATTATCAAGCCGGCAAAGCTCTGAGGAATGGCTTGAGTATATCGTTGAGGATATGGAAGCGGGCGCGGAAAAAGTGATGACGGAGGCCAGGGAAAGCGGGACAGGAGGAATCTGCTCGAGAAGCGGCGATGTTAGGTTTCAAATTGTCGATGACATCATTTCCTCAGATATTGATATGACCCGGCTGATTTTTGAAGCGCCGAACAAAACGCTCCAGCATGGGTTTATCCATAGGATCGGGTCGAATGTGAATCTGGCCAATATCCCATTTCAAGATGCAATCGCGTTGGAGACGCTGCGTTTAGGGTTAAGATCCGATACCTTTTATTTGTAAAACGGCGGCTGCGGGGCTCTCGTCGTGAGAGAGCCTCTGCCTATTATTTTTTATGGCGGTACATAGGCGTGAGATAGGGGAGTGAAGTCAGACGGATGTTATAGATGAAGTCGATGACTCTTGTCGATATGACTTGGCATATCAAAGCTTGAATGACGATGCCCCAGTCAATAATAGACGCAGTAACCATAAAAATGATGCAATTCATGAAGAGCAGGATCGTTCCGGGATTCCCGCCGCGGTAGATGGAAATCATCAGGGCAAGGGCTCCGAATCCTCCGTTTGAAATTTTATATTTGTATAAAAGTCCGATGCCGAGTCCCAATAACACAGCGCCGCTTGCCAGATCAAGCCACAGGTTTGATGTGATATCCGGTAAAACCACATCAAAGATCAATACCGAGACAGAGGTGACGGTAATCGAGGCGAGGGTGCCGGTGAATGTTCTCATCTCCAGCCATTTTAAAGCGGTAAAAAGCATCGACACATTCACGGCCCATACTGAAAAGCCATGAGGAATTTGAAACAGATAATGCAATAGCACCGCGATACCTGCTGCCCCGCCTGTCGGAATATCATGCGGAAATAAAAACAAGGACATGCCGAGTCCCTGTAATACGCCGCCTGCGACAATCATAAACGTGAGTTTTGCTTTCATCAGCAGTTCAGCCATTAAGTCGTTTGCTCCTTTATGAAAAGACTTGTCCGCTGTTTCCATTTTATGAGGCTGTCCATGATTTATGTCTGCAAATAAAGAAATGGCCCAGCTTAATAGACTGAGCCGTCCCACTTGTAGCGATTGACGATGTCCATATTGATTTCTGAGCCAATGCCTTTGCCTTTCGGGATGTGGACCAGTCCTTTTGAAGGCTGAAGGCCGATGAGATCTGTAAAAGGATTCTCCATGACGTCCCACTCAATCGGTTCAATTTGATCGTTTTCCATTTTAGACCATGGAGCCAGACACGCTTGTGCAAATAAAGCATATAGGCGTGAGAGCGATCCATCATATGCATGTGCGGATGCTCTGACGCCGAAATAACGCGCGAGCTGGAGGGAGTCCCGGAATTCATCAATTCCGTTAACATGCATGACATCGGGCTGAATGATATCCAAGCACCGCTGGGAAAGAAGGGGCGCAAATTGGGCCGCGCCTTTCATATTTTCTCCTCCGGCAACAGGAACAGATAAACGGCTGCGCAGCAACGCGTAATCCTGCGGGTGATCAAAGGGCAAAGGCTCCTCGAACCAGCCGATGTTCATCCACTCATGAAAATAGCGTTCCCATTTGAAAGCGGTCGCGGCGTCGTAGCTTTGGTTTGCGTCCAGGATCATCGTAATGGAGCTGCCGGCCGTATGCTGCAGTGCGTTAATGTGCCGTACATCTTCCTCGAACGCAGTCCCGCCAATTTTGACTTTGATTTGCTTAAAGCCCTTTTTTAACTGGATTTCTACTCGGGCAACGGATCGGCTGATCCATTGCGAGTGTTCTGAATACGATTGAAAAGAGGCATATACAGGGATCTCTTCTCTGTACCGCCCGCCCCATAGTTCGCAAACCGAACAATCCGCAGCTTTGGCCGCAATTTCTGTCAGCGCCATGCTTACGGCGGAGGCCGCCCGCTGATGCCATTTTTGAATCGTGCGCACTAATGGCAGGCGGCTGCCGGCCTGTTTCCCTAAAAGATAGGGAATGATCCGTTTGGTAAAACCGATATGGAGAGCCGGGAGCCAATCAACACACTCTCCCCAGCCGTCAATCCCGCTTTCGGTGACAATTCTGATGAGATAGCAAGTTCGATAGCGCTTCAATCCGTTTGCGTCTCCGTATGGCTCTTCTAATCGATGCAAAAGCGGAAAGGTCTCAATCCGTTCGATTTTCAAACTGGATACTACCTTTCCTCAGCTGGCTGAAGCCGATTGCCAGACATTTTAGGATCTTCTTTTTCTTTTGTTTCTTCTTTGTCTTGATTCACATGGATGAGCAAAATCACGAGAATGCCGACAACAAGCGTCAATCCGGCAATGCTTAAAAACATGCCGGGTCTGGACCATTGCATCAGGCGGCCGAAAATCGGAGGCCCGATGGCAACCCCTAAGAAACGAACCGATCCGTACAGCGAGGTCACAAATCCCCTTCTTTCTTTACCGACAGCCCCGGTAATAAAGCTGTTCACGCAAGGAAGGACAAGGCCTGAGCCTATACTGCTCAGCACAAGGACGCTGATAAAAAACACAAGATTCTCAATGAAAGACAATGACGCATAAGAAACAGTCATAAAGGCCAATCCGAGAACGATCAGCTTTTTCATTAACGATTGCTTTTTCCCGATCTTGCTTCCGGTTGTATAGGACGTCACACACATGACCAAAAGCGGAATCGCCAAAATCAAGCCTTTTTTGACGCCATCGGTATCGTATGTTTTTTCGAGGACATCAGATAGGTAGAAGAGAATCCCGAATAAGGTAAACAAACAAGTCGCACCCGCTAAATAAGCGGTAAACAGCCATCTGCCTTCATGTTTAAAAACACTTAACAGGCCTTTCGCATATTTTCCGATCGGGGGCGGTTCTTTTTCCTTTTTCTTTTCTTTAATAAAAATCCAAGTCAGCACGATCGAAATGATACAAAACACCGGGAAGGCAAAAAACGCGCCATACCAAACAAGCAAAGCGATAAGCGATCCAATGATTGGCGAAAGCACTTTTCCCATGCCGTTTGAGGCTTCAACGAGGCCGAGCACCTTGCTTTCTTGGGCGCCTTTAAACAGATCACCCGTCAGCGCCATGGCAATCGGGCCCGTTCCGGCTGCTCCGATTCCCTGCAGCGCCCGTCCTGCCATGACCCAAGGGTATGCATTGTCAAAAAAACCTGCGGCAAAACCGGCTAACAGGCCGCCGGCACCATACAGAAATAAGCAAGGGATAATAATGATTTTCCTTGAGAATCGGTCGGCGAGATAACCGACAATCGGAATGGCAAACGCCGCAATCAAGGAAAATACTGTGATTACGAGACTGACCTGAAATTGAGATAAATGAAGTTCAGATTGCATTTTTGGCAAAATCGGAATAAGCATTGAGTTTCCAAGTGTTAATATTAAAGGGATTGAACCGATTGCAACAATCGTCATTCCGTTATTTTGTTTTGATGATTCCATCTCAGAGCACACTCCTTTTCTTCTGCTTAGAATGTCCCTGATAGCTTCATTTATTCAACGTTCAGACAGCAAAAAACCGAACAGAAAATACCTGTTCGGGAAAAAGAGGGTTAGCCGAACCCTTGTGAGATCAAGGCGAATAATTGTCCGTTTCTAGCGGGCAGTGTCTTATTTGGGTAAAGCATGAGCGGGGGCTCATCGTCTAAGTGAAAGCCCATCGCTTCCAGTCTGTCATGCAGAGTCGTGTGTTCAGCCGGTATATCGATGCGCATTGGCCCTTGTTTGCCGTCGGCCAGCCTGTTGATTAATCTTGCAGCAACGTCTGACGATGGGGCGATGAGGGGGCCGAATTTCAGATTGGCAGGTGTCTGTACAGAAAGGCCGTAGCCAATCAGCTGACCCTTGTTGTTTCTGGCGATAATACATTCCTTTGAAATGGAAATAAGCTGCTGCATAAGGTTTGATCGATCTCCGCCAAAGGCTGCCAGGTCGGCAGCGGCTAATTCTTGAAAATCTTGTTCTCTAAAGGATGCCAGTTCTGCATCAAGGTGATCTTGCTTTTCAATCGGTTGAAAACTGTGACAGCTGTACTTTCGGACTGAACCCGCCGTATGAAAACCTGCCTTTTCATAAAGCGGCAAACCTTCTTTTGTGGCGCAAAGCCTGATGGTGGTGCTTTCATCCGTTTGGCTGATACACGCGTTTACCATCCGGCGCCCGAGACCGAGCCGTTTGTATTCCTTATCCACGATGACGAGTCCGATAGAAGCAAGACGGCCAAACAAAAACAAGCCGATACAGGAGATGATGTCTCCGCGGACATTTTGATAACCGAAAAAGCGTCCTTGTTGGAAAAGCATTTTCAGCTCTTGTTCGCCATAATCCGGCCACCCGGCTTGCCTGCAAAGCCGCAATAGGCCGGGAATATGTTCTTCATGAAGCTCAATCAGCTCTTCCATTACCTTCACACAGTTCACCTGCTTGTTCCGAGTTTTTTGTACATGACGATATGTGTGCCAATGCCGGGAACTTCAAATGGTTCGCCAAGTTCCTTCCAGCCAAGCTTTGCGTAGTAGCCTTTGACATGGTATCTTGCATTGCACCAGACCGCCTGTACGCCTCTCTCGGCCAGTTTCTCCTCCGCGTGTTTGATCAGCGCGCTGCCGGCTTTTTGTTCGCGATATCCTTCAAGCGTCGCCATGCCTCTCAGCTGGTATGCGGAGGTGGCTGTTAATAATGGCTGATGTTGAGGGGAAAAAGAAGCGATGCTGATGAGCGTTCCTTCAAAAAATACACCGAGATGAAAAGCGCCTTCCGCACGGTCCTGTTCATATTTGCATTGTTCGATGGATTGATGGGGACGCAGGATGCGCTGCCGGATGTCGTATGTATCTTCCGCGGAAATGGTTTTAACTTCAAGCATGATGTTCCTCCTCTTAAAAAGTTTTCTATATCGTAACATGAATCCGATTAGAAAAGACTGCCTGATTGACTCAGGCAGCCATATTTAACGCAAATAAATATTTTGGCGTTGTTCGTCTTTTTGCTGTATATACGAGGTGAGCTCAGCGGTTAAGTCAGATCTGAGAAAAGGCGTAATCAAGTAGATGCCGTTAAACAGCTCGCATGCCGCATCCAGCAGGGAGCGTGCAATTGCGAGACCTTCCGCTTTTTGCTTCTCTTTATCCTCACCTGCAAGAGCCATTTTTTCGCGAATGGAGTCTGACAGCTTAATCCCGGGAATTTCATTGTGGATGAATTCAGCATTCCGGCTGCTTGTGAGCGGCATAATGCCGATATAGATGGGCGTCTTCAGATGCTTTGTTTCGTTATGGATATCGACAAGCTGCTGCTCGGAATAGACAGGCTGTGAAACAAAATAATCGGCGCCGCAATCTATTTTTTTCTCCAGCCGTTTTACCGCTTTATCCAGATGGCGGACATTAGGATTAAATGCGGCGGCGACTGAGAAATTCGTTTTCTTGCCAAGTGGTTTTCCAGACAGGGACAGCCCTTCATTGAACTGTTTGATCAGCCTGATTAAATCAAAGGATGTTAAATCATAAACAGACGTCGCCCCCGGGAAATCCCCGATTTTAGAAGGGTCGCCTGTAATGGCCAGCACGTCATTCAGCCCTAACGTATCAAGGCCCATTAAATGTGACTGCAAGCCAATAATGTTTCGGTCACGGCACGTAATATGGACAAGGGAGCGCATATCGAGCTGCTGCTTCACAAGGGCGCCGCAGGCAACATTGCTGATCCGCGGAGTCGCCAAGGAATTATCAGCGAGCGTCAGGGCGTCGATTCCCGCTTCTTTTAATTCAGCAGCGGCGGACAAAAACTTGTCAAAACTCAATTTTTTCGGCGGATCCAGCTCTACGATGATGGAGCGTTTTTCCGCCGCGATCTCATTCAGGCCGGGCTCTGTCCGCTCATGCTGAACAGAGATAAATTCTTTCGCCCGGGTTTTGACTTCTTTTTCCGTAATCGGAGCAAGCCCGCCAACCGCTTCCGCCATCGCGCGGATATGATTCGGCGTGGTGCCGCAGCAGCCGCCGATAATCCGCGCGCCTTGCTTGCGGAATTCTGACGCGCTGTTTTGAAAATACGTGTCGTCAGTTTCATAGACGAGCCGTCCCTCTTCAAGCGAAGGAAGACTGCTGTTCGGATAAACTGATAAGAACACGTCATCAAAAATCGGCACTTCGCTGAGCGCTTCAATCATATGATAAGGGCCGAGCCGGCAGTTAATGCCGACGATATCAGCCCCGAGATCCGCAATCGATCGCAATGCTTCAGAAAGAGGAGTTCCGTCCTGCAGTACGCCTTGCTCATGCATAGAGACATTGAGCATAATCGGAAGCCCAGTCTCTTTGCGCGCGATTTTCAGCACTTCACGGGCTTCTTCCAAATCATAATACGTTTCTAACAGCAAGCCATCCGGCTCTTCATGCAGCAGCAGGTACAGCTGCTCGCGAAAACTGCGTTTGATTTCGTCAAGGCTGTACGCGTTTTTATTAAATGTGCGGATGCCGCCCATCGTCCCGAGGACGTACGCATCTCCTGCTGAAGCCCGCGCGATTCTTACTGCCTCTTGATTCATCTTTTTAATGTCATCCTCAAGCCCGTGTCTCGATAATTTAATATAATTGGCCCCGTACGTATTCGTTTGAATGATGTCGGCTCCCGCCTCAACGTACGCTTTATGTATGCGCTGAATTTCCTCCGGCTTCGAAATGTTGAGCTCCTCGAAACATCTGTCAATGCCATAGGAGTAGAGGAGCGTTCCCATGGCGCCGTCACCGATTAACACCTGTTTTTGCAAATCTTCTAAAAGTCCCATTGTCTGCCTCCTTTATTCACATTCAGCAAGGAAAAAAGAGAAATAAAAAAAGTCCTCTTAAGAAGAAGACTTTGTCAGTGATTTTGTCTCTTCTTATCTTCCAAGCTGTTCGAGCTTGCTGGATTTAGCACCTTGGTCATGGCTGATCGCCATTACACCGGTTGCTGAAGCTTCGTCGGGCCAGTCCCTCTGCTTCTCTTGATAAGAACGGATATGAAGTTTTCGTGTTCAGGAAATGCCAAAAGATTCCGGGCTTTTTCCCTTTCTCCAAATTTACCGAAAATAAAGACAATAATCAATAGGATTCAGAAAATTTATCTGAAATTTATAAATTGAACGTCAATCGGCAGATCTGCGTCCCGCACAGCTGAGATAATCTGCTGCAGGTCATCCTTGTTTTTTCCGGTGACGCGCACTTGATCATCCTGCACTTGAGACTTTACTTTCAGTCCGGAGTTTTTGATGATCATATTGACTTTTTTGGCATTATCTTTGTCAATGCCTTGAACAAGCTTTGCGCGCTGGCGCACCGTTCCGCCGAACGCGTTTTCAATCTTGCCGTAATCAATGTTTTTTGTCGGCACGTTTCGTTTAATCAATTTACTGACCAGCACATCTTTCAGCTGGCTTAATTTGAATTCGTCATCGGAAACAAGGACAAGCTCCTCTTTATCTAAAGAAATGTCGCTTTTGCTTCCTTTAAAGTCATAGCGTGTGCTGATTTCCTTCAATGCGATTTGGATCGCGTTTTGCACCTCAGGCAATTCCACCTTGGATACAATATCAAATGAACTTTCTTTTGCCATATGAAAACCTCCATAACATTTAACTTATGTGTTGATTATAGTAGAATAAAGAGAAACTTCCAACAGAACAAAGAATCAATTTGTGATGATTGGAAAAAATGTTAACAGCATCCGCAGAAAAATAAGCGGAACAGGAAGGACGATAGCATGAGACCAGGGCAGCAATTAACCTTGAGTATAGATCACCAAACGGACTTCGGTTACTTTTTAACCGACGGAGAAGACACGATTCTCTTACATAACAGTGAAATAACTGAGGATATCGAGGACAGAGACGAAGTAGAGGTTTTTATATACGTCGATCAGCAGGAAAGGCTTGCGGCCACGATGAGAATTCCGGTCATCAGCGCGGATGAGTACGGCTGGGTCGAAGTGGTGGATAAAGTGGAAGATATGGGTGTATTCGTTGATGTCGGTTTATCTAAGGACGCGCTTGTTGCAACTGAGCATTTGCCGCCATACGAAGATGTGTGGCCGCAAAAAGGCGACAAGCTCTACTGTATGCTGAAAGTGACGAACCGGGGGCGCATGTTTGCCAAACCAGCGCCGGAAGACATCATCAGCGAACTGTTTACCGATGCCTCAGAGGATCTGATGAATAAAGAGCTGACAGGTACGGTGTATAGACTGATCGCAACAGGTTCATTCATTATCACGGACGACGGTATCCGCGGTTTTATCCATCCGTCAGAAAGAAAAGAGGAGCCAAGACTCGGTTCAAGAATCACGGGACGGGTGATTCAAGTAAAAGAAGACGGTTCAGTCAATATGTCGCTGCTTCCGAGAAAACAGGATGCATTGTCTGTAGATGCCGAGTACATTCTGACGTATATAAGAACAAGAAACGGCGCTATGCCTTACGGCGACAAAAGCCAGCCTGACGATATCAGAGAACGTTTTAACATGAGCAAGGCCGCTTTTAAACGCGCGCTCGGCCATTTAATGAAAAATGGAAAAGTGTATCAGGAAGACGGATGGACATACGAGAAAAAATAGCATGAAAAAGGCTCGCCTGCAGCAGGAGTGCAAAGCGAGCCTTTTTTTATTTCTAGTTTAATTCATCAACCAGCGTTCTGATTGCCATTTCGCGATCGACATTGTCTGAAATCGCAATCGGCGTAATATCAATGGCAAGAATGATCAGAATCAGGGCGCCGGCTGCAGCAACATAAGAAACATAATAGAAATAGTTAGCGGTATCGACCGTGTTGACGAGCTCGGCCTGAACTCTGGACGTATCATCCTTGGAAGCGGCGATTTCCTTTGCGGCTTCCACTTTTTCTTCAACGATTTGACCCGCTTTTTTCAGCAGTTCATCCACTTTCAATGCATCTTTGCTGTAAACAGCTTTCTTCAGGTTATCAAAGAAGTCAGCATCCTCTTTTTTAATATCAGCAACAACCTGATTGGCAAATGCCTTTGCCTCTTTTGTGTTGAGTTTGTCAGTCATGGCTTTATTGAAGACCTCTGGAAGCTGTTTGCCTACTTCCCCCTGAGCAAATACAAACCCTTTAAAAATTTCCTCACCTGAATACTCGAGCTGCTTTGCCTGTGCCACACTTTCTTGCTGCTTCACCAAAAACACAGTCGTCACCAATACAACCGACAAAAACACTAGAAACGCCTTCTTCAAACTGAAACCTCTCCCTTCTTTTGTTTTTTATTCCACAACAGTCTGCGAATATATGTAAATTGAATCGTGGAATCGATAGGAGTGAGATACAATATCAAAATGCCGGCCATGATAAGCGAGAAACTGATGAGGCCCAGCATGACTGCAAAAATCTCATGCATAAAAACAGCGATAATCAAAATCAATCTCCAATGCTTCTTCGGCGCGAACAGCGCCGCAAAGATGACAATCTGAACCAACAGCGTCCCCCATGTCGGAATCACCACGAATGGACTTGTCACAAACGGCTTCGTTAACGCCTGAAAAAAGCCGTTAAAGCCGATGGTTTTTTCCTGGGCGAAATAATAGACGGCTGTTCCGTCCACCCATTCCTGCTGAGACAGCTTAGCGACGGTAGAGTGAAAATAAAGCACCGCCACTTGGATTCTGATCACAAAATAAGAAATAAAAGCTGTAATTTTTCCAAGTGTTCTTTTGCCTTCTAGAGGACTCGTGCTCCAATGCCATTTTCTCGGATCGGTCAGCGTGATGGGGAGCAATAAAAAGGTCATGACAGCTGCTGCCTGCTCGCCTCCGTCGATGACGATTAACGATGACTGCAAGCTGTAACTCACATACCAATGGAGAACCCCCGTGATTCTAGGGCGCCAGCCAATCACGACAAGCACCAGAATGACAATGCAGACCCATCTGAGAAGATTTAACATCATATAGTTATTTTCGCCGAGGCAAAAGAGACTGAGATTCATTTTACAGGCAGGATAACTGCTGATTCCGCTCGCTGGCTTCATGATGAGACTCGGATGATTGACGAGCAGCGTCAGCAGGCTGGATAGCGCAATAATGCTTCGCGCGAGGCCGTATACATTTGTCCACGGGTTTCTTTCGTCCCATCCGGTGATGGTCTGTTTTATGTTTTCGAGCATGAGATCACAACCTTGACTATGCTTTTTACCTGATAAGACGAAGGGGTGTATTTAGAATAGCTCCAAGGAACAATATCCTCTTTCGTCAAAAAGTAGCTGCCGCAAAGCAGCGGGCGGGGAGCGGGTGTTTTTAATTGCACGGTTTTGGCTTTGCTTTTGCAGGCGCCGAGGTCATTTTCTTTACATGCTGTCCACTGTTCCTTGCCGACTTGGCTGTAGATGACGCCCATTTCAACGCCTTGAGATCTCCCATACCGATACAGGCCGAATAGATTATCAGCCCTCATATTGGGCCAGCTGACCTTGGCGCTTTCTTCGCCATCCTCATATAATCCGATCGCAGTATCACGGGGATTTTTGCTAAAAAAGCCCCAGCCCTGAGGAATGACGCTGGACATGAGAAATTTGGCGTCCTTTGTCAGCGGAATCGGGGTTGTCCCTAAGCTGCCAATAATAGAAAACAGAAATAACGAACCCCAAAGGACTGAAAAAATGACAAAAAATGATATCGATTTCTGCATTCGACTGCTCCTTTTAACCTCAAGAATCGTTTTTTCACTTTTCATAATATAAAAACATTTATGTAATAAAAAGGTTAAAAAGTATGAGAAATTCCATTTTTGTTAAAAGAAAAAACAGGACCTTTTTCACTGCTATATGTGATTGATATATAGTGGTTTTTTCGATATATTTAAACCATGAAAACGAATCAAATTAATGACCGCTGGATTGTTCAATTTCGAAAAGGGATTTTCGAGCTGGCCCTCCTTTCCCTGCTGCGCTCTAAACCGATGTACGGTTATGAGCTGACGTCATCCTTAAAAACGACCTCGGCACTGGCTATTTCAGAGGGAGCGATTTATCCGATTCTGAAACGAATGACCGAGAAGGGATGGATCGAATTTTTTTGGGAGGATTCGCTGGACGGCCCGAAAAGAAAGTATTATAAAATGACGCAAAAAGGAGAAGAAATGTTAAAAGAACGGCTGGAGAAATACCTGGAAACCCATCAAGCCTTACTGTCTTTATCGGAGGATTTGCTATGAATGCACAGCACATCATTGACAGGTACATGGAGGAACTAAATGCAGAGCTGGCGAATATGCCTGATGTAGAGAGAGAAAACGCCATCTGCGAATTAAAGGGGCATATAACCGCTTTCGTACAAGACAGAATCAAAGCCGGCCTTAGTGAAGAGGAACTGCTGGAAGCTGTTGAAACCGAATTTTCTCATCCGAAGGAGCTTGCCGAAGCGATGAGGTGTGATGGGGGAGAGGCGAAAAGGAGGGGGTCTTTATTGGGCAAAAGCTGGCTTTCGGTCCTTCTCCTTGCCGTGATTATCGCCCTGCCGCTGCTGCCGCCCGATTACAGATATCTGCCGCTGGTTGTTTATTTAACGGTGCTCGCCGGATATGTGTGGAAGCGGAAAAAACTGATGATGTTTGCTGGCGTCAGAAAAAACAAATTACGCTCTCAAAAGGAGATTGTCACGATTTCGCGAGTGGGTGCGGCTTATTTGCTGTTTTTGGCTGTGCTGCTTCTTTTGCAGCCGTTCCTCAATGCATCCGTCGTCCTGCTGCTGATTGCAGTAAGCTGCGCCGCTTTTTTTCTTTTTCTAAACGTCAAGTAATGTTGTAGGAGGCTCAAATATGGAAATCGGCATCAATTATCTGTTAATTGTCATCGCGCTTTTATTTTTTGTAGTTGCCTATTTTGTCGGGATCAAAAAACAAACGTGGATGCTGGCCGGATTTAATGAGGCCCGTATCCGGGATAAAGATCGGCTGGCCAGAATAGCAGGCTACTTTTTCTTGAATTCCGGTTTGTTCATTTTGCTGAATAGCTTTATCTCGTTTCAAGGCCAGGAGCAGCTCATTCCGCCGCTTATTTTGGCATATGGAGCAGGGGTTATTATTTATGTCAATAAAAAATTAGTAGAGTAGCAAAAGAAGGGCAGAGCGAAATATCTCTGCCCTTCTTTTTTTTGGAAAATAAGAACGATGCACCACATACAAGTTTTTGTTTTTTTGATAGGATGAAGAAAAATGATAGATTCCAAAACAGGAAGGATGTGGTGTTTTGCGCAACCTAGCCAAGAAGTCTCTATTGCTAGCCGGCTTATGCACGGCGGCCCAAATGGTTTTTGTAACACAGGCCTCAGCTGATCAAAGCATCAAATATGACAATACGTATCAAACCCCTTCATACATCATCGAAAAATCATCACCGAAGCAAGCACAAAACACAACCCAAAAAGAATCACTATTTTCCTATCTTAACAAGCATCAAACGCATTTTAAGCTCAAAGGGGATGCGAACAGCCATTTTCGCATTTCGAAAACAATAAAGGATCCAAAGACAAAACAAACGTTATTTAAATTAACGGAAGTTTACAAAGGAATTCCGATTTACGGCTTTGAACAAGCGGTCGCAATGAAGGAAAACAAACAGGTGAAAAGTTTCTTTGGAAAGGTGCATCCGCAAATAAAAGACGTATCCGTCACACCGTCTATTTCTGAAGAAAAAGCAATACGTACAGCGCGGCGTGAGCTCGAGGCTTCCATAGGGAAAATCGAATATATTGATGGGGAACCGAAAGGCGAATTATATATCTATCCGCACGACGGGGCATATGATCTTGCCTACCTTGTGAGAATCTCGACATCTGAACCTGAGCCTGGCTATTGGCACTATTTCATCGATGCCAAAAGCGGAAAGGTCATTGAGTCTTTTAACGCCATTCATGAAGCGGCAGGTACAGGAATCGGCGTCTCAGGTGATGAAAAAAGCTTTGAAGTCACAGAACAGAATGGGCGCTATTATTTGGCGGACGAAACAAGGGGAAAAGGGATCAATACGTTTGATGCGGAGAACCTGAATGAAACCTTGTTTACGCTTTTGTCTCAATTGATCGGGTATACGGGCAAAGAAATAGTCAGCGGCACGCCGGTATTTAAAGAACCGGCGGCTGTGGACGCGCATGCAAATGCGCAAGCCGTTTACGACTATTACAGCCAGACATTTGGCCGAGATTCTTTTGATCAAAACGGAGCAAGGATTACGTCTACCGTGCATGTCGGCAAAAAATGGAACAATGCGGCGTGGAACGGTGTGCAGATGGTATACGGTGATGGAGACGGCTCAACATTTAAGCCGCTGTCCGGATCACTCGACATTGTCGCACATGAAATCACACACGCAGTCACGCAGTATTCCGCCGGTCTTTTATATCAAGGAGAACCCGGTGCATTAAACGAGTCCATTTCCGACATTATGGGGGCGATGGCAGACCGTGATGATTGGGAAATCGGCGAGGATGTTTATACCCCGGATATGGCGGGAGATTCATTACGATCACTAGAGGACCCATCCAAGCAGGGAAATCCCGATCATTACTCGAACCGTTACACAGGAACAGAGGATTATGGCGGAGTCCATATCAATTCGTCCATCCACAATAAAGCAGCTTACCTTCTGGCAGAAGGAGGCGTGCACCACGATGTACAGGTTGAAGGGATTGGGCGTGAAGCATGTGAACAAATTTACTATCGGGCTTTAACATATTATGTAACACCGTCTACAGATTTCAGTATGATGAAGCAAGCGGCAATCGAAGCGGCCAATGATTTATACGGTGAAGGCTCGAAGCAATCAGCCTCAGTCGAAAAAGCGTATAAAGCTGTCGGAATTCAATGAGCAAACAAAAACAGTCAGGACATTTGAGCCTGACTGTTTTTATTTGCTTATTTTCTTAAAAAGAATATCGCCAATGTGCCGGGGCCGGCGTGTGAGCCAACCGCAGAACCGATCGAATGCATGATGATCTCTTTCGGCTTGAACTCATCCTCTATCAAGTGTTTCATGCCAATGGCTTTTTCTTCATCCGCGGCATAGCTGATCCCGACGGTTTGATTGCTCCAATCATCACCGCGCTCTTTCATGAGTTCGATGATCCGTTTAAAAAGTTTCTTCTGTCCGCGGATTTTTTCCAGAGGCACCAGCTTGCCGTCCTCCATTTGAAGCAGCGGTTTAATATTCAGCAGACCTCCGACAAAAGCGGATGTTTTGGAGATGCGGCCGCCTCGTGCAAGATAGGTGAGATCATCCACGGTAAATATGTGATCAATCTGTTCGCAAAAGTTCTTTACAGACGTTTCAATTTCTTGTATTGTATTCCCGTTGATACAGAGATCGGCGGCATGCCGGACGGCCAGACCGTATCCTAATGAAGCGCATTTAGAATCAATGACCCGCAAATCGAAATCGGGAAATTCCTCTTTCACTTCATTGGCCATCATCACAGCTGTCTGATACGTGCCGGAAAGGCCTGAGGAAAAGGCAATGTAAAGAGCGGGATCACCTGTTTTGGCATATTGCAAAAATACATTTTTAATCGTTTGCGGTGAGGCTTGGGACGTCTTAGGCGTTTCTCCTTTTTGCATCGCTTCAAATATTTGATCCGCATCAATCGTGACTGCATCTTCGAATTCTTTATCGCCGAGAGAAACCCTTAGCGGAATAAAGCCAATGCCGTTTTCTTCAAAGTAAGAACGGGGCAGATCGGCGGCGCTGTCAGCGATGAGATGAACTGTCATATTGCTTCCCTTCTTTCTGTTATCGCTCGTTATCATAAGAGTTAAGCCAACTATATCATATTAATTTGCCAAAATCGTGTTCAAATATTTGTTTTAAGGGAAAACATAATAAAGAAGAAAGAGCGGAGGAACAAGCCATGGTACTAGATCAAACAAAAAAATTACTCGTCGTCATCATCGGCGCTTTACTCAATGCGGCCGGGCTGAACTTATTTTTGATCCCGGCAGACGTATATGCCAGCGGATTTACGGGAGTCGCCCAGCTTTTATCAAGCGTCATTGTTGAATATGCCCCCTTTTATATATCGACGGGAACGCTCTTGTTCCTCTTAAACATTCCGGTCGGTATTTTAGGATGGATGAAGGTCGGCAAATCGTTTACGGTGTACAGTATTTTAAGTGTCGGGCTGACTACATTGTTTATGGGAATCCTGCCGGAAACAAGCCTGTCACATGACATTTTGCTGAACGCGGTGTTCGGCGGCGTCATTTCCGCGGTCGGTATCGGCTTAACGTTAAAATACGGTGCTTCCACAGGCGGGCTCGATATCGTTGCCATGGTGCTTGCAAAGTGGAAGGATAAACCCATCGGCACGTATTTCTTCATTCTCAATGGGATTATCATCTTGACGGCAGGATTATTGCAAGGTTGGGAGAAAGCATTATATACCCTGGTTACACTGTATGTGACAACGAGGGTGATCGACGCCATTCACACCCGCCACATGAAGCTCACGGCGATGATCGTGACGAAAAAAGCGGACGAAATCAAAGAAGCCATTTATGGAAAAATGGTGCGCGGCATCACCACTGTTCCGGCTAAAGGAGCCTTTACGAACGAACAGAAAGAGATGATGATTATTGTCATCACAAGGTATGAACTGTACGATTTAGAGAAGATTGTCAAAGAAGTCGATCCGAAAGCATTTACAAACATTGTTCAAACGACTGGGATTTTTGGTTTCTTTAGAAAAGACTGACGAAAGCAGGTGGAAGTCGTGAAACGGCTGCTTGTGCTGCTCTTGCCCGTGCTGCTTTTAATAGGCTGCGGGAAAGATGAGCAGACTGAACCCGATAAGGAGGTATCAGGCGGAATGGAGAATCAAGAGGTTGTTTTATCTGTTGACGCAATTCAGGAGCCTGAACAAATCAAGTTTAACATGTCGCTGAAGAACCAAAGTGAACGTGCTATCGAGTTTCAATTCAGCACAGGACAAAAATTTGAACTTGTCGTGTATGATTCTGAGCACAAAGAAAGATACCGTTATTCGAAAGACAAAATGTTTACGCAAGCTTTTCAAAATCTGACACTTGAATCTGGAGAAACCTATGATTTTTCTGATGTGTGGAAGGAAGTCCCTGAGCCGGGAACCTACGAGGTGAAGGTGACATTTAAAGGCAGAGCGGAAAATCTCAAACAGGTTCAGGCTGTTCAGCAGTTTGAAGTGAAATAAGAGGCTATGGCAAATCGCCATAGCCTTTTTTTACTGAAGTTTCTCCAGCTGATCCTGAAATTGATGGAGCTGGCGACGTTCTGCATCTGTCGAGTTGGCGTACGCAGAAGACACAGCATTTTTGGCTCTCAGAATCGCTTGATCCTGATCGCCTTCCTCAAAGCCGTTTGTCACCATGACAGCCTGTTGAACGAATGATTTTGCCTGCTGAAACAGTTCATTTCTCATTTAATATTCATACTGCCTTTCCGCCGAGTCTCGTGCCGCGGCATGCTGGTGAGCTTCTTCTAAAGTAGACCGATATGGAAATTTTGCGGCGTGTAGCCCGACGGAGTCTTTACCCTGGTGAATAAACCTTCTGGATTTGCTTCGTTTACCCATTTTGAGACTGCCCCCTTCCATACTTTGACGAGATGAGTCGTCTTCAATAGTATGGTGGGGCGAAGTCATGTTTATGAATGGGAAAATATTAATACGGGCCGGCCTTTAAAGTGAAAAATATTCTTTCAAAAATCTTGCCACGCCGTCTTCTTCATTTGTAACGGTTGTTCGGTTGGCAACCTGCTTGACCGCGTCAATTCCATTTCCCATCGCAACGCCGCAGCCGGCGAATTCAAGCATTTCCAAATCGTTATCCTCATCCCCGAAAGCAATGATCCGCTCCTGCGGCACGCCGTAATAATCGCTGATTTTCTTCAGGCCGACCGCTTTATTCATGCCGCTTTTAATAATTTCTATGACATGCCACGGCGCGGCCCATCTTCTATGGTCGATCACCTCGGCGTGCACATTCGATAAATAGGAGCGTATGGCCGGCACATCTTCTTCTTTTGCGTGAATGAGAACGGATGTGACATCCTCGCCAAGATTTTCCCGCAAGTCTCCGACCGTCACGTTTGTTGTATTCATGTTAAAAGCATCAATCAAGTGCTCATCATGGTAATGAAAGTACACGTCGTCAATGACTTCAGCGAGCACATTATGTACGTTGTAGCTCTCGCTGATATCCACCAGCTGTTTCACAACATCAAGCGGCAACGAGGTATGGTACCGTCCCCAGCTGTCGTCCTGCGGATGATGGACAAACGCTCCGTTAAAATTGACAATTGGCGTAGTCAGCTCCATCTGCTGGTAGTACATGGAACTTGAACGGTACGGACGTCCTGTTGAGATGCAGACATAATGCCTGTCATCTTTTAGGTGCTGTATCGTCCGAAGGGTGTTTTCTGATATGGTTTTATCATCCTTTAATAACGTTCCATCTAAATCTAATGCGATTAAATAGGGTTTTGTCTCCATGAAAAGCTCCTTTAACCTTAGAGTTTGCTTGTTTTGCCTTAATTACAGTGTAGCTTTTTACCATCTTTATTGTCTACATGTTACACTTATGATTATGGTTATCCTAAGGAGGGGCACACTGTGATTCAAATTGAAAATCAAACCGTTTCCGGTATTCCGTTTTTACATATTGTAAAGGAAGAGAACAGGCACCGCGCTGTTCCTCTCGTGATCTTTATACATGGTTTTACGAGCGCGAAGGAACATAACCTTCATATTGCTTATCTGCTTGCGGAGAAGGGCTTCAGAGCCGTTCTGCCGGAGGCTCTGCACCATGGCCAACGGGGAGAGCAAATGGCTGTTGAAGAACTGGCCGTCCATTTTTGGGACATCGTCCTCAACGAGATTGAAGAGATCGGCGCACTCAAAACCCATTTTGAAAAAGAGGGCCTGATAGACGGCGGCCGCATCGGCCTCGCAGGCACGTCAATGGGCGGCATCACAACGCTTGGCGCACTGACTGCTTATGATTGGATAAAAGCCGGCGTCAGCCTGATGGGAAGCCCGAATTACGTGGAGTTGTTTCAGCAGCAGATTGACCATATTCAATCTCAGGGCATCGATATCGACGTGCCGGAAGAAAAGGTAGAGGAGCTGATGAAGCGTCTCGAGTTGCGGGATCTCAGCCTTCAGCCAGAGAAACTGCGCCAGCGCCCGCTATTATTTTGGCACGGCGCAAAAGATAAAGTCGTGCCTTACGCGCCGACCCGGAAATTTTATGACACGATCAAGTCCGATTACAGCGAGCAGCCGGAACGCCTTCAATTTATCGGAGATGAACACGCCGATCATAAAGTCCCGCGAACAGCTGTGTTAAAAACGATTGAATGGTTTGAGACACACTTATAAAGCACAAAGGTGTTAACAAGGGCAGGATTTACGTTATACTGTAGAAAAAAAGGAGTGAGGGAACGTGGAAGAAGCATTAAAAGAAAACATCATGGGCGCCCTGGAGCAGGTTGTCGATCCTGAGCTTGGCGTTGATATCGTGAACCTTGGTTTGGTATATGATGTTGATATGGATGACGACGGTTTAACACACGTTACAATGACATTGACATCAATGGGGTGCCCTTTAGCGCCGGTTATCGTGGATGAAGTGAAAAAAGCGTTAGCGGACATTCCCGAAGTGAAAGAGACGGAGGTTCACATTGTGTGGAATCCGCCTTGGACAAGAGATAAAATGTCCAGATACGCGAAAATCGCGCTTGGCATTCAATAAAACAAAAGAGGGCAGCCTGACATATGAGGCTGTCCTTTTTTACAGCTGGAAGGAGTGAAGGAAATGATGTATCTGCTGGCTGTCCTATGCCCGCCGCTCGCAGTTTTGTTTTCGGGAAAACCGGTTCAGGCATTGCTGAATCTCATATTGACCTGTATCTTTTGGCTGCCGGGCGCGATTCACGCCTGTTTTATCGTTGCCGACCGCCGCGCCGAAAAACGGGCAAGGAGATAGCCTGGAAAAATGAGGGCGCAGACCTGGTATAATGGTCATAAAAAACAGCAGGGAGAGCGCCATGAAAAAGAAATTGCTTGCATTCGCGCTTTGTACAGGCGCGTATGCGGCCCTGTTTGCGTACTCTGTGCACTCAGATCAAAAAACAGACACAAGCGAGATGACGGATGTCAGCCGACTGATGCCGGTGAAAATTAAGCAGACAGTAAAAGGGCAGGAAGAGGAAACGCTCATTGACACGATCAAAGAAGCAAATCGAAAAAACATAAAGATCTCAATCGCCGGAGCCCAGCATTCCATGGGCGGCCATACATATTATGAGGACGGCATCGTTCTCGACATGACAGGCTACAATAAAATCTTGTCGTTCGATCAAGAGAAAAAAATCATCAGAGTCCAAAGCGGCGCGACGTGGAATGACATCCAGAAATACGTGAATCCATACGGACTCGCGGTAAAAGTCATGCAGTCACAAAATATTTTCACCATTGGAGGATCTCTCAGCGCCAATGCCCACGGACGTGATATCCGCTACGGCTCGCTGATTGATACTGTCAAATCATTTCGGCTTTTAAAAGCGGACGGAACGATCGTCACCGTTACTCCAAAAGATGACTTGTTTACAGCAGTCATCGGAGGGTACGGTCTTTTTGGCGTGATTCTTGATGTAACGCTTGAGCTGACGGATGATGAGCTATATGTCATGCAGACTGAAAAAATGAATTACAGCGGATACGCAGACTATTTTACAAAGCACGTAAAAGGAAATCCGGATGTCCGAATGCATCTGGCGCGAATTTCAACAGCGAAAAAAGGTTTTCTGGACGACATGTATGTCACGAATTATGAATTGGCAAATGATCAAGATCGGCTGTCATCATACAGCGATCTTAAAGAAGATGAGTATACCGGGATCACAAAGTTTGCACTCGGTTTGTCGAGACGGTATGAATGGGGCAGAAATTGGCTGTGGAACACGCAGGAATCCTATTTCCAGAGCCAAAACGGCACAAAGATCTCACGCAATAACGTCATGCGGTCCGAATCAACATTTCTCGAATATGAAAACAATGACAACACAGATGTTCTGCAAGAATACTTTGTGCCGGTGAAGGAGTATGCGTCCTATATTGACGACCTGAGACAAACGCTGTCGGACGAAGATTTGAACCTTGTGAACATTACCATCCGCTACGTGCAGAAAAATGAAAAAGCCGACCTTTCCTATGCGAAGGATGATATGTTTTCGCTCGTGCTTTTAATAAACGAGGGATTTTCAAAAGAAGCCCAGGCAGACACTGCCCGGATCATCAGGCGCATGACAGATGTTGCCATCAAGCACGGCGGCAGCTATTATTTGCCGTATATGACGTACCAGACAAAAGCGCAAATGAGGCAGGCGTATCCGAAATGCGAAGCGTTTTTTCAGAAAAAACGAACGTATGACCCGGATGAGCGCTTTATGAATTATTTTTATCAGAGGTA
The DNA here is from genome assembly GCF_036765095.1 of Bacillus sp. 0209A. Classification (NCBI taxonomy): domain Bacteria; kingdom Bacillati; phylum Bacillota; class Bacilli; order Caryophanales; family Bacillaceae; genus Bacillus; species Bacillus sp. 0209A. The sequence continues at coordinate 876,834 of NZ_JBAIZV010000001.1, read as the reverse complement.
TAAATAATGGGGAAAAACAAATTAAAATGGCTGACATTATCACAAAGCAGCGTGTTTTTCGCAAGCAGCTTAATCTTTCCGTTTTATATTTTGTTTGTGAAAAATATCGGCTCAAGCTACACGCAGTTCGGTTTTTCCTACGGATTATTCGGGCTGAGCGGAGCGCTCATTTATCCGCTCCTCGGACGGCTGTCTGAGAGGCTTGACAACCGTTATTTTCTGCTTGCAAACTCTTGGGGTATGGCCGTGCTGCTTTTGTATGTCCCGCATATCGGAAGCGTTGTTCAAATGTATATCGTCCAAGTGCTGTTAGGGCTCTTTGGTGCGATGCAAAAGCACGGAGAAAAAGTGCTGATCGCCGATTTTACAGACAGCGGAGAGCGGGGAAAAAAGATTGGGAATTACCATTTTTGGACAGCTGTCTTTTCAGCAGCAGCCATTATGCTCGGCGGCTTTCTCGCCGATTTTTTTACGGTGCAAATGATTTTTTATGCAAGCTCTATTCTGTATTTTTTAAGCGGATTGATGATGATGAAAACAGGCTGAGCGCGTCAGCCTGTTTTTTTATTCAGTTAAAAAAGCGGCAGATCAACGTTTTCTGGTGCAACAACGTTACTTTTTTTGAGCGGATTTTTCATTGAACAGAAAATGTACAAATGAATAAAAATATTAAATATACGATTGAATTAATTTTTATTCATGTTATAATGTTAAATAATTTCACAAAGACCAAGAAGGTGAACTTGTTTTGAAAATAGGAATTGTAGGCGCTACAGGCTATGGAGGCACCGAACTTGTCCGGATTCTCTCGCATCATCCTCATGCAGAGGAATGTATACTTTATTCATCCAGCGGTGAAGGGAATGTCTATAGCGAGGTTTATCCTCATCTTACCGGCTTAGCCGAACAGAAGCTGAAGCCGATTGAAATGAATACGATCAAACACGAAATAGATATCATGTTTCTTGCTGCACCGCCCGGGGTATCGAGTGAATTGACTCCGCAGCTGGCAGATGCGGGAATTCCGGTGATTGATCTGTCAGGTGATCTGAGGATACAAGAGCCCGCTGAATATGAAAGATGGTATAAACGGAAATCGGCACCGATGGAAGTGATTCATGAGGCGGTTTACGGCCTGGCAGAACTGAATCAAAAGCAAATCCAACAGGCGAAACTCATTGCCAATCCGGGCTGTTTTCCAACTGCTGTTTTGCTTGGCCTCGCGCCATTGGCTCAACAGAAACTGCTCAATGAATCCTTCGTTATCGTTGACGCGAAGACCGGTGTTTCCGGAGCGGGAAGAAAAGCATCCATGGGAACTCATTTTTCTGAGCTGAACGACAATTTTAAAATTTATAAAGTCAATGAACATCAGCACACGCCGGAAATTGAACAGGCGCTGCAAGAATGGCAGCCAGGGCTGGGGCCTATTACATTTTCGTCTCACTTGGTTCCGATGACAAGGGGCATCATGGCAACGATGTATACGCAATTAACCTCTGGCCTATCAGCAGATGACCTGCATCATTTATATTCGGAATTTTACCAAGATTCATATTTTGTGAGAATAAGGCCAAAAGGGCAGTATCCGCAAACGAAGGAAGTGTGCGGCAGTAATTTCTGTGATATCGCCGTTACCCTGGACGAGAGAACGAACAGAGTCACGATCGTCTCGGTAATCGATAATTTAATGAAGGGTGCCGCCGGTCAGGCTGTGCAAAACTTTAATTTGATGAATGGCTGGAATGAAGAAACCGGGCTCACCATGACGCCAATTTATCCATAGAACGGGAGAGAATCGAACCATGATTCAGTTAAGTGAAGAGCAAATTATAAAAGTAACAGGTGATGTATCCTCGCCAAAAGGATTTCAGGCAAAGGGCGTGCATTGCGGGCTGCGCTACTCGAAAAAAGACCTTGGCGCCATTATCAGCGAGACACCGGCCGTAAGTGCGGCGGTTTATACCCAAAGCCACTTTCAGGCCGCTCCGATCAAAGTCACACAAGACAGCTTAAAGCATGGATCAGCATTGAAAGCTGTCATCGTTAACAGCGCCATTGCCAATGCCTGCACGGGAGAACAGGGCATAGAGGACGCATACACAATGCGGGAGAGTCTTGCCGCACAGCTGGGTATGGAGCCGGAGTTTGTCGCCGTTTCATCAACGGGCGTCATCGGCGAGTATTTAGACATGGAAAAAATTCAGGCAGGCATCAAACTGCTGACACAAACACCCGCGGGATCGGGAGATTTTGAGGAAGCGATCTTAACAACCGATACGGTGATCAAGCAGACGTGCTATGAGCTGACAATCGGCGGCAAAACAGTCACGATCGGCGGAGCGGCTAAAGGCTCGGGAATGATTCATCCGAACATGGCCACGATGCTGGGATTTGTGACGACAGACGCGGCAATTGAAGAAAAAGCGCTGCAAAAGGCGCTTCGCGACATCACTGATGTTTCATTTAACCAAATCACAGTTGATGGTGAAACATCCACGAACGACATGGTATTGGTCATGGCAAACGGCTGCGCCGAAAATGAGTGCCTGACGGAAGATCACCCAGACTGGCCGGTCTTTAAAAAAGCGCTCTTGCTAACTTGCGAGGATTTGGCTAAAGAGATTGCGAGAGACGGAGAAGGCGCGACAAAACTAATCGAAGCTCAAGTGCAGGGAGCGAAAAATAATCTTGACGCGAACGTGATTGCGAAAAAAATAGTCGGTTCAAATCTCGTGAAAACGGCAGTCTACGGAACAGATGCCAACTGGGGGCGCATCATCGGTGCCATCGGGCACAGCACAGCTCAGGTGACGGCGGAAGAAGTAGAGGTTTATCTCGGGGGCCAATGCCTGTTTAAGCATAATGAACCTCAGGCATTCTCTGAATCTCTCGCCAAGGAATATCTTGAAGGAGATGAAATCACCATTATCATCAAGATGGATGAAGGTGACGGGAACGGAAGAGCGTGGGGCTGTGACCTGACCTATGACTATATCAAAATTAACGCGAGCTATCGCACATAATAAAGGGGAGCATGATGAAGAAAACAATCGTTTTTAAATGCGGGGGAAGTGTCATCCGTGAGCTGTCGGAGGAATTTTTTCATAACCTGAAAGAACTGATGGCGTCAGGATGGAAACCGGCGATCGTTCATGGCGGCGGCCCGGAAATCACAAATATGCTGAAACGGTTAAATATCAAAACAGAGTTTTCAGGAGGACAGCGCAAAACAACGAAGCCGGTGCTGGAAGTGGCTGAGATGGTTTTATCCGGCTCGGTGAATAAATTTTTCGTTGCCGAGCTTGCCAAACACGGACTGCGTGCCGCAGGCATCTCCGGTAAGGACGGCGGTCTTCTGGAGGCGGATTATCTCGATCCGGAAACATACGGGGAAGTCGGAGAAATCAAAAAGGTCGATACATCCATGGTGAACGCGCTGATGGAAAAGGGCATCATTCCTGTTATCGCGCCGCTGTCTATGACGAGTGACTGCAAGACGCTGAATGTGAATGCCGATCTGGCTGCTTCAGCAGTCGCCGGAGCGCTTGAAGCCGATAAGCTGATGTTCGTCACAGATGTCGATGGAATCTTGAAAGAAAAGCAGCGTCTCGACGTCCTGACCCCTGAGGAGATTCAAATGCTGATCAAACAGGAAGTGATCACAGGGGGGATGATTCCGAAGGTCAATTCAGCCTTGTCGGCTTTATCAGATCAGGTGTCTGAAGTCATGATCGTAAACGGAAAAAGATCATTCTTCACAGAACAAACCTTTCAAGGAACAAAAATTGTCAAAGCAAAGGAGGCTGTTTCATGAGCAGCTTGTTTCAAACCTACGGACGCTGGGATATTGACATCAAAAAAGCAAAGGGAACGTACGTTGAGGATCAAAACGGCAAAACCTACCTCGATTTCATTCAGGGGATTGCGGTGTCTAATCTAGGCCACTGCCATGAAGCGGTCACGGCAGCAGTCAAAAAACAGCTCGACAGCGTATGGCACGTATCCAACCTGTTTCAAAACAGTCTCCAGGAGCAAGCTGCACAAAAGTTGGCGGCGCACAGTGCGGGAGATCTCGTTTTTTTCTGCAACAGCGGCGCGGAAGCGAATGAAGGCGCGATAAAGCTCGCCCGAAAAGCAACTGGAAAAACAAAAATCATCACTTTTCTTCAGTCGTTCCATGGCCGCACGTACGCAGGGATGGCCGCGACCGGACAGGATAAAATCAAAACAGGCTTCGGCCCGATGCTGGAAGGCTTTTACTACCTTCCGTACAACGATCCGTCCGCTTTTGAGGCTCTTGGCGAGGAAGACGGCATTGCCGCTGTGATGCTTGAGACAGTGCAGGGAGAAGGCGGAGTCAATCCGGCAAGCGCTGAATTTTTAACAGCCGTACAGTCGTTTTGCAAGGAAAAGGAAGCTCTTTTAATCGTTGATGAAATCCAGACCGGCATCGGCCGCACAGGAAAGGGCTTCGCCTACGAGCACTTTGGGCTCTCACCTGATATCATCACAGTCGCAAAAGGATTGGGAAACGGCTTTCCAGTCGGTGCTGTCATCGGCAAAAAACAGCTGGGAGAAGCGTTTACCCCAGGTTCTCACGGAACGACTTTCGGAGGAAATATGCTGGCGATGGCTGCTGTGAATGCCACACTGCAAACTATATTCCAGGCTGACTTTCTGCAAAAGGCTGCTGACAAAGGGGCATTTTTAAAAAAACAGCTCGAGGCTGAGCTAAAGAATCCTTTTGTCAAACAAATCCGCGGTAAAGGATTAATGCTTGGAATTGAATGTGATGGACCGGTTGCCGACATCATTACTGAATTGCAGACATTAGGCTTGCTTGTATTGCCGGCCGGCCCGAACGTCATTCGGCTGCTGCCGCCGCTCACCGTGACAAAGGATGAAATAGCAGAAGCCGTCAGCAAGCTGAAACAGGCGATCGCTCATTATTCCGCTGTAAACCAGTAATTTTTTTTTCGACATCAAGGTATAAAAATTCATTTTTATAATTAATTATTCATCAAGAGGTGGGCTGTTAGATGGAAGGTTATTTAGTGTTAGAAGATGGAACAGCGTTCAGCGGCGAGCTGGACGGTCATGGAAGCTGCACGGGAGAAGCTGTTTTTTTTACAGGAATGACAGGCTACCAGGAAGTGCTTACAGATCCATCATATAAAGGACAGATTATCGTATTTACCTACCCGCTGATTGGCAACTACGGCATTAATGAAAAGGATTTTGAAAGCAAGAAACCGCAAGTGAAAGCCGCGGTTGTCTACGAGGCATGTGATCATTTTTCTCATCATGAAGCCGTATACAGCCTCAAGGAGTATCTACAAAAATGGAACATTCCGCTGTTGACCCATGTTGATACAAGGGCTGTCGTGAAAAAAATCCGCGCAAACGGAACGATGGGTGCGACTGTTACAGGCTCTATAGAAGCCGCTGAGATCGCCCTTCAGCCAGAAAACGTGGCAGAGCAGGCATCCGCGCAGGAAATCAGCACATTCGGCGACGGCCATAAACATATCGCCCTCATTGATTTCGGCTATAAAAAGTCCATCGCGTCATCACTCGTGAAACGGGGCTGCAAGGTCACCGTTGTGCCGTATCAGCAAATGGAAGCTGTATACGATATAAAGCCGGACGGCATTGTGTTATCGAACGGACCCGGAGACCCGAAAGCCATTCAGCCTTATTTAGGAAAAATCAAAAGCATCGTCAGCCGTTATCCGACGCTCGGCATCTGTCTCGGACATCAGCTGATCGCGCTCGCGTTCGGAGGGAATACATTTAAGCTGCCGTTCGGACACAGGGGCGCAAATCATCCGGTCATCGACCGTGAAACGAAACGTGTCTTCATGACTAGCCAAAACCACAGCTATGTGGTTGATGAACAGTCTATTAATGAAGCAGAGCTCACGATCAGGTTTCATCACGTTAATGATACGTCAGTTGAAGGGCTCTCCCATAAAAAATGGCCTGTCATGAGTGTGCAATTCCACCCGGAAGCCCATCCCGGACCGGCGGAAAGCGAATGGATTTTTGATGATTATCTAAAGAATGTGATACCAGCAAGGAGAGAAATCGCGCATGCCTAAAAACACCAGTATTTCAAGCATATTAGTAATCGGCTCTGGCCCGATCATCATTGGGCAGGCAGCGGAATTTGATTATTCAGGCACTCAAGGGTGCATCGCGCTGAAGGAGGAAGGCTATCGGGTGATCCTCGTCAACAATAATCCGGCGACCATTATGACCGATGATGCCTTCGCTGATGACATTTATTTTGAGCCGCTGACAGCAGAAAGCCTGACAAATATCATTAAGAAAGAACAGCCTGATGGGCTTCTTGCCAATTTAGGCGGGCAGACCGCGTTGAATTTAGCGGTGGAGCTTGAAGAAACGGGTGTTTTAAAAGAGCACGGCGTCAAACTGCTCGGCACATCCGTTGAAACCATACAAAAAGGTGAAGACCGGGAAAAATTCCGTTCGTTAATGAATGAATTGAACCAGCCCGTGCCGGATAGTGAAATTGTAGATAACGAGGCGGACGCCCTCCGTTTTGCGGAATCCATCGGTTTTCCTGTCATTATCAGACCTGCTTACACATTAGGCGGAAAGGGCGGAGGCATCGCCCCTAATAAAGAAGCCTTTACAGCCATGATTAAACAGGCGCTGTTAGCAAGCCCGATCAATCAATGCCTTGTGGAAAAAAGCATAGCCGGATTTAAAGAAATCGAATATGAAGTCATGCGTGACCGCAATAACACATGCATTACCGTGTGTAATATGGAAAACATCGATCCGGTCGGTGTGCATACAGGGGACTCCATCGTTGTGGCGCCGTCACAAACATTGACGGATGAAGACTATCAAATGCTGCGGACGGCAAGTCTGACGATCATCTCAGCGCTTGATGTCGTAGGCGGCTGCAACATTCAATTCGCGCTTGATCCATTCAGCAAGCAATATTACGTCATTGAAGTCAATCCGCGGGTAAGCCGGTCATCGGCTCTCGCGTCTAAAGCAACCGGTTATCCGATTGCCAAGATGGCTGCGAAACTGGCGGTCGGATATACCCTTGATGAGCTGAAAAACCCGCTCACAGGGTCAACTTACGCAAGCTTTGAACCGGCGCTTGACTATGTGATCGTCAAATTTCCGCGCTGGCCGTTTGATAAATTCAAAAACGCAGACCGCAAGCTTGGCACAAAAATGAAAGCCACCGGTGAAGTGATGGCGATTGAACGGAATTTAGAAGCGGCGATACAAAAGGCGGCAGCGTCCCTTGAACTGAAAAACATCGGTACGCATCTTCCAGAGCTCAGCGGCTTGTCGATTGAAGCGCTATGGGAATTGGCAGTCACTCCTGACGACCGCAGATTTTTCGTTGTCATGGAGCTGTTGAGCCGCAGCGTGACGATTGAAGACATTCATGCGAAAACAAAAATTGATCCGTTTTTCCTCCATACCTTTGACAACATCATCAAACTGGAAAACCGCTTGATGGAGGCGGGAAGCGATCTCTCTTTTGACTTATTGAAAAAAGCAAAGGAGAAGGGATTTTCAGACGCAACGATTGCCTCGCTGATCGGCAAAACAGAAGAAGAGGTGCGCGCGCTTCGCAAGGAGATGGGCATTACACCTTCCTTCAAAATTGTCGATACATGCGCGGCTGAATTTGATGCGAAAACAAACTACTTTTACTCGACATATTTCGGAGAGACAGATGGTGACATCAGCCGAAAAGAGAAAAAACGCGCGCTGATTATCGGATCGGGACCGATTCGCATCGGCCAAGGAGTTGAATTCGATTACAGTGCCGTTCATGGCGTGCTGACACTGCAAGAGCTTGGGTTCGAAACCATCATGATGAACAACAACCCAGAAACGGTCAGCACAGATTATGAAATTGCGGACCGCCTGTATTTTGAACCGATGACTACGGAGCACATTTTAAACGTGGCGGAGCAGGAAAACATCGATTTTGCAATCGTGCAATTCGGCGGCCAAACCGCGATCAATGCTGCTGAAGCGCTCGAAAAAGCCGGCATTACCCTTCTCGGAACCTCGTTTGAAACGCTCGACGTGTTAGAGGATCGGGATCAATTTTATCAGCTTCTTGATGAGCTTGGCTTGAAGCACGCAAAGGGAGAAATCGCTTATACAAAAGAAGAGGCGGCTGAAAAAGCTGATGAGATCGGCTATCCGGTGTTAATCCGTCCGTCTTATGTCATCGGCGGAATGGGCATGATCATTGTTGACTCGCAAACTCAGCTTTCTCAGCTGCTGAACGGAGAGGACAGCATGCCGTACCCGATTTTAATTGATCAGTATGTGTCAGGTAAGGAAGTCGAAATTGATTTGATATCCGACGGTGAGGATGTCTTTATCCCGACATATACCGAGCATATTGAACGGGCAGGGGTCCATTCGGGAGACAGCTTTGCCATCCTTCCCGGACCGTCCATCACAAGCGGGCTGCAGCAAGACATAAAAGATGCCGCGCAAAAAATTGCCCGAAAGCTTTCATTTAAAGGCATCATGAACATTCAATTTGTGATCGACAGTGGAAACATTCTCGTCCTTGAAGTGAATCCGAGAGCGAGCCGCACGGTTCCTGTCGTCAGCAAAGTAATGGGCGTTCCGATGATTCCGCTCGCCACACGGCTGCTGGCGGGGGCGTCTTTAAAAGATGTAAACCCCGCAGTTCAAAATCACCACGGCGTTGCTGTAAAGTTCCCGGTCTTTTCATCACATGCGATTCAAGATGTAGATGTCAAGCTTGGGCCGGAAATGAAATCAACGGGAGAAGGCATGTGTGTTGCATACGATGCCGACAGCGCCTTGAAAAAAATCTATACACGTGTCTGGAATCAAAAAGGAAGCATTTATTTCCAAAATGGGCCGGACGATATCAAGGAATTAGCGGAAAACGCCGGTTTTACGGTACATGAAGGGACATTTGCCTCATGGATGGAGCTGGAAGGAAAAGCGATCCACATCAATTTGAGCGGCTCTGAAGAAGCGCGCAAAGAACGTTTAGAAGCCATGACGCACGGCATCACCGTCTTTACAGAAGAAGAAACCGTGCGGGCGTTTTTACAAAGCGGTTCAGGCCATCCGCAGCCTGTATCTCTCAAAGATCTCTATAAAAAGGAAGTGGCATCATGCACACAGTGACGGAAACCAGTTTATACGGAAAAGATTTATTAACGTTACAGGATCTTAGTGAACAGGATATAAACGCCTTGCTCGCAGAAGCCGGTGAACTGAAACAAAACAAAATTCAGCCTATTTTCCAAGGCAAAACCTTGGCAATGATTTTTGAAAAATCATCAACGCGGACCCGTGTTTCATTTGAAGCAGGCATGGCGCAGCTGGGCGGGAGCGCTCTCTTCTTAAGCCAGAAAGATCTGCAGCTGGGGCGCGGTGAAACCGTCGCTGATACGGCAAAAGTGCTGTCAGGCTATGTCGATGCCATTATGATCCGGACCTTTGAGCATGAGAAAGTGGAGGAGCTTGCCAAAGAAGCCGACATTCCGGTCATCAACGGACTTACGGATAAATACCATCCATGCCAAGCGCTGGCGGATCTGTTGACGATAAAGGAAATAAAAGGGAATATTAAAGGCGTGAAAGTCGCGTACATCGGGGACGGAAATAACGTGGCGCATTCATTAATGATCGGCTGCGCGAAAATGGGCTGTGATGTCTCGATCGCTTCGCCAAAGGGATACGAAGTGTTAGATGAAGCAGTTGAAGCGGCAAAAACATCTGCACGTCAATCGGGCGCTTCTATCACGCTTACAGCTGATCCGGTTGAAGCTGTAAAAGACGCGGACGTGATTTATTCTGATGTGTTTACAAGCATGGGGCAGGAAGCGGAAGAACAAGAGCGTCTCACTGTATTTGCCCCTTATCAGGTGAATGCGGCGCTGGTCAGCCATGCCAAGCCTGATTATACTTTTTTACATTGCCTCCCTGCGCACCGTGAGGAGGAAGTGACAGCTGAGATTATTGACGGGCCGAATTCGGCGGTATTTCAGCAGGCGGAAAACCGTCTTCACGTGCAAAAAGCACTGCTGAAGGCCGTTTTATACAGAGGGGAATCATCGAAAAACTGCTGAGCTCAGCAGTTTTTTTGATGGAAACATATTGACAGGCGAATAGGCGCATACTACAGCAAAAAGGAAAAGGAGGAAAAACAGTGGGTCAGCAGCATCAATTCCGTCCGGGACAGAAGGCGCCCAACAATGGCGTCTACGTTGAAATCGGCGAGACAGGTAGTATGGTTAAAAACCCGCAAAAGATCCATTTGTCAGCAGGGGATATGTTTCCTGAGACATCAAATCACAACCGGCTGTGGACATATAAAAGAAAGCCGTGATCAAGAAAAAACCCAAAACAATGAAATGTTTTGGGTTTTTGGCGTTTTAATGCTGGCTTGCATTTTTGTTCATAGGCATGATTTCTGCTAAAACCATGATCAAGACATACAGTACTACAGCAATGACAGATGATGTTTTGAATTGATACGCAACGCTGTTCATGCTGGCAACCAAGTAGCATGCCATATGTGATAAAAGGAACGTCCAAATAAAGGCAATAATATATCGCACGTTTCCACCTCGTCCTTCTCATTCTATTCTAAAAGCTATCATACCATACAAAAAGCGAAGGGGGAATCCAATTTTAGAAGAAAAATGAGGTGACAAAAGAGTCTGATTCGATACACTTTAAATAAAACAAAAAACATCGAATGGTATAATAGCCAAAACTCATAAAGGCTAGGACTTTACCTTATTCGTTTCTTTTCTTTTTACATAAGATAGCGTGAGATGAAGTGTGAAAGGAGGCGGGCAAGCGATGGGAATAACGGAAAGGTACTTTCAATTGGGAACGGAGCAGAATGTGATTCATCTGCCCTATCGCCCAAACGGCTTTGGCATCTTTATCTTGGGGGACAGAACCCACTTTGTCGGAAATGATTCAAGCTTTTGGCTGCAGCATTACGGCAGAAATCAGCTTCTGAACATGCTAAGGAATGAAGGATACACTCTTTTTAACAGCAATCTCTACGGAAGGCATTGGGGCGCGAAAAAAGCGGTCGCCTATGCCAAACAGCTGATACATTCCGTTCTGAAGCAGGAAATACTCAATCCGAAGATTCATATTTTAGCAGAAGGAATGGGTGCTCTCGTGGCCGATGAACTACTTCGTTTTTCCCCGGATCATATCCGTTCAGCCGCAATGTTGAATCCTTGTCTCGATCTTCAGGCTCATTATGAATCAGAGAAAGAAAATAAATTTTTCTATAAGCAATTTTTGAAAGAGGTATCGGAAAGCTGCGGAATAACTGAAAAAGAAGCGGAAGCGTTCCGTTACAAAACAATTGAAAGCTATCCGAGCGGCGTGCCGGTTCATATATGGCAGCGAATGACCGGAGCGCCCTATCCATACAGCGTACATGCGGAAGCATTCAAGGAACAACAGCAAAAGCGAGGTTCACCAGTCGACATGACATTTCACTTATTTGAGCATCCAAGCAGAATTTATGCATCAATCTGCAAATTCTTTCACAGTCATGAAAAAGAGTTATAGAGAATACAATAACAACAGCCTTCTCTTTTGCGGAGGCTGTTTTGCTTTGGAAATGAAAAACCGGAAAGGCGGCAGATGCAATGGAATCAACGCTGATTGTAGGTGCGGACGAATTTTTCGGCCTTTCATTATGCGAGCGAATGATGGATGAAGGCATACATGTTGACGTTATTCTGGCGGAAACAGAAGATGAAAATAGACAAATGTACTTAGAAGAAAGACTCTTGTGGCTTGGGAGAAATGGACTCTTTCGCCAGCTTGAACGCATTGGAGATCAAAAATATGATACAATTTGTATCCAGTTCGGCGGCTTTTTGCCTTTAGACCAATTTGATTCCCCCTATATATTAGTATATGAACAAGACCGAAAAGAATGGGAAAAACGTGAAAAGGCAGGCTCAGAAAAAGCGGTGATCCTGCCGAAAATGTATGGACCGTGGAAAGAAGAAACCGAAGAAGACGGCTGTTACACAGACGATGTCGCTGAGGAGCTGCTGAGGTTCCTGCTTGAACCAAGCCTCGAAAAAAGCAAAGATCAGATTTTCGATTTGCAAGTCACAGAAAAAACCACAAAAGAAGAAGCAAAAACAAAAATAATCGAGTGGAAAAGACAATTTTCATCAATTTTCGACAAATATTAAGAAAAACCTTCCATGTTTCGAGTTTTCTAGATACAATAAACGTATAAAAATGATACATGTTATAGCTTGTCAAAAGGAGTTGAACATGACTTGATCACAAGGCTTGTCATGATCTTTTCTGTCCTCCTTTTATTAAGCGGATGTGGACAAACTCCGTTTAAAGGAAAAATTGAGAAGGTCGGCATGCTCTTTCCTGATACGATTAACGATCTCGTATGGGGCACAAAAGGGTATAAAGGATTACTGAATATACAATCAAAATACAATGTGGACGTCTACTATAAAGAAGGCGTAAAAACAGATGAAGATATCATAAATGCGATTGAGGATTTTCATAAGCGGGGCGTCAATCTTCTCTATGGCCACGGGAGTGAATATGCAGAAGTGTTTAACTTGGTCAGCGAAGATTATCCGGATATGGAATTCGTCATTTCCAATGCGAAAGCGAAAGGCGATAATGTGACGAGTGTCCATTTCAGCGGCGAAGCAATGGGCTTTTTTGGAGGAATGACAGCTGCCCATATGTCGAAAACAAATCAGGTCGGCGTCATTGCTTCCTTTACGTGGCAGCCAGAGGTTGACGGTTTTATCAAAGGGGCCAAATATGAAAATCCGGATATAGAAGTAAACACGAAATATACGGCTCATTGGGATGATGATACGACGGCAGTAAAGCTTTATCAAAAAATGAAGAACGAAGGCGCGGATGTTGTGTATCCCGCTGGAGACGGGTATAATGTTCCTGTCATTCAGCAAATCAAAAAAGACGGCCTCTATGCCATCGGCTACGTCACAGATCAATCAGAACTGGGTGAGAATACCGTATTAACCAGCACTGTGCAAAATGTGGACAAGGCCTATGAAATCATCGCTGAGCAATTCAACAAAGGCTCCCTTGAAGGCGGCGATCATTACTACGACCTGAAAACCGGAGTTGTTGAAATGGGAACATTCAGCCCGCTAGTCGATAAAGACTTTCAGCATAGAATCGCCAAGCTGATCAAAACGTACAACAAAACAGGCGAACTGCCAAAAAACGAGTAATGGAGTGACGTCATATGCAGCATGAAAAATCACTGGAGTTCTTGCAAATTGCCATGAAATATCTTCCTGAAGCGAAAGAACAGCTTGAAAAATCAGGCATTGAGCTGTCAATGGAGGCCATACAGCCGTTTATGAATCTTTTTACCACGGTAATGGCTGAAGCTTATGAGCTTGGCAAGTCTGACGCAAAATCTGAAACCGAATAAGAAGAAGCCACTTTTGTGAAAGTGGCTTTTCACATGATTTTCTTTTTAATAGCGGAAATCATAGGCGCAAGCTCCTTTAAAGCGGGCTTGATTTGATCAACAGAGTTCATAATTGAACCGATTTGGTCCATAATATGCATGTAATGATTCGTCTCTTCTTCGTTTGCCTGGGAAACCTCCTCTTGCTGTTCTTCCTTCTCTGCTGTTTGTTTTGCGGAATCGCCGAACATCATCTTTGAAAACACATCCAACTGCATACGCCTCCTTTCTATATACAATACTCTATGATTAAGATGAACTGATAGTTTAGACGAATATATTGCCATGTGAAAAAAAATAGGATAGAATTAGTACCTGATACTAATAATTGATCACAACTGATTGATCTTCTAAATTTACAATATAAAGGAGTCTTCCCTTATGAAAGCTGGAATACTTGGTGTTGGTCGTTACATTCCTGAGAAGGTTTTAACAAATCATGATCTTGAAAAAATGGTTGAAACTTCTGATGAGTGGATTCGTACCAGAACAGGAATAGAAGAAAGAAGAATTGCCGCAGATGATGTGTATTCATCACATATGGCTGTTGCAGCAGCGAAAAAGGCGCTGGAACAAGCTGAAGTCGCGGCAGAGGATCTGGATATGATCCTGGTGGCAACTGTTACACCTGATCAGTCATTCCCTACGGTCTCTTGTATGATTCAAGAAGAGCTAGGCGCGAAGAAAGCGTGCGCTATGGATATCAGCGCGGCTTGTGCGGGCTTCATGTACGGGGTTATAACCGGTAAACAATTTATTGAATCCGGAACCTATAAGCATGTTCTTGTTGTCGGTGTAGAAAAGCTCTCAAGCATTACAGACTGGGAAGACCGAAATACAGCAGTTCTGTTTGGAGACGGAGCAGGCGCTGCGGTAGTCGGACCAGTCAGTGATGACAGAGGAATTCTTTCATTTGAACTAGGAGCAGACGGCACAGGCGGTCAGCACTTGTATCTGAATGAAAAAGGACATACAATCATGCATGGACGAGAAGTTTTCAAATTTGCAGTCCGCCAAATGGGAGAATCATGCGTAAATGTCATTGAAAAAGCCGGACTCTCAAAAGAGGACGTCGACTTTTTGATTCCGCATCAGGCGAACATCCGCATTATGGAAGCCGCTCGCGAGCGTTTAGAGCTTCCTGTCGAAAAGATGTCTAAAACCGTTCATAAATATGGAAATACTTCTGCCGCATCCATTCCGATCTCTCTTGTAGAAGAATTGGAAGCCGGTAAAATCAAAGACGGCGATGTGGTCGTCATGGTAGGGTTCGGCGGAGGATTAACATGGGGCGCCATTGCAATTCGCTGGGGCCGCTAAAAAAAGGTGAGGTGCACACTAGATGAGTAAAAAAAGAGTAGTTGTTACAGGACTTGGAGCATTATCTCCGCTTGGCAACGACGTTGATACAAGTTGGAATAACGCAATCAACGGTGTGTCCGGAATCGGTCCGATCACTCGTGTTGATGCTGAAGAATATCCGGCAAAAGTAGCTGCTGAATTAAAAGACTTCAATGTTGAAGATTATATGGATAAAAAAGAAGCCAGAAAAATGGACCGCTTCACACAATATGCGGTCGTAGCTGCGAAAATGGCGGTTGAAGACGCGGATCTTAACATTACCGATGAGATCGCGCCGAGAGTCGGCGTTTGGGTAGGCTCCGGTATTGGAGGACTTGAAACACTAGAGTCTCAATTTGAAATCTTCTTAACGAAAGGCCCGAGACGAGTAAGCCCGTTTTTCGTGCCAATGATGATTCCGGATATGGCGACAGGGCAGATTTCCATCGCATTAGGAGCAAAAGGGGTTAACTCTTGTACGGTTACAGCATGCGCTACAGGAACGAACTCCATCGGTGACGCGTTTAAAGTCATTCAGCGCGGTGATGCAGATGTTATGGTCACAGGCGGAACAGAAGCGCCGCTGACAAGAATGTCATTCGCGGGCTTCAGCGCCAACAAAGCGCTGTCTACTAATCCAGATCCGAAAACAGCAAGCCGCCCGTTCGATAAAAACCGAGATGGCTTTGTCATGGGTGAAGGTGCAGGGATTGTTGTTCTTGAAGAACTTGAACATGCTCTGGCCCGCGGCGCTAAGATTTACGGAGAAATTGTAGGCTACGGCTCAACGGGAGACGCTTATCATATCACAGCGCCGGCCCAAGACGGTGAAGGCGGAGCGAGAGCAATGCAAGAAGCCATTAGAGATGCGGCCGTTTCTCCTGAAGACATTGATTATATCAATGCTCACGGGACAAGCACGTATTACAATGACAAATACGAAACAATGGCGATTAAAACCGTTTTCGGCGAGCATGCCCATAAACTTGCGGTAAGCTCTACAAAATCGATGACAGGCCACCTCTTAGGAGCAGCTGGCGGAATTGAAGCGATTTTCTCTGTGCTTGCCATTAAAGAAGGTGTGATCCCGCCGACAATCAATATTCAAACACCAGACGAAGAATGCGATTTAGATTATGTGCCTGATGAAGCCCGCAGACAGGATCTCAATTATGTTCTAAGCAACTCATTGGGATTCGGCGGACACAATGCAACATTAATCTTTAAGAAATACCAATCATGATCACGCCACACCGGCTGCCCTAAAGGGTAGCCGGTTTTTTTGTGTGCGCATAGGATAAAAAGAGGAGGCGATCACATATGAGTGTGGAACAAACATACAGTTGGCTCGGGAAGGCCGCGTCAATAGATGATTTGGCGCATTACATTGTCCCGCTTTTTTCAGGTGTGGAGAAAAAGAACTGGAAAGGCATTCTGGGGCACCTTCAGCATCATGGAATGTTTAAAAACATAAAAGAGGGCATCCATACTGCTTCCGAGCTGAAAGAAAAAGGTTTTTTTGAGCATATTCAAAAAGAAGAACAGTACCTTAAAAACAAATGGCAAGGTCCCGATGTGCCGATTGTCACACTGCCGGTTGACGAACGAAACAGGAGAATCCGTTTAGAATTCGGATCAAAATCAGGACTCGCTTTTCAAGACAAAATGTTCCTCTTTCTCTCGTCAGAGTTGGATTTTGCGTCAGTTTCTGCCCTGATGACACATGAATATCATCACGTTTGCAGGTTAGATCGTCTGACAAAAGATGAAAAAGATGTCACATTACTTGATACAATCATCATGGAAGGGCTTGCAGAATATGCTGTTTATGAGAGGTTCGGCCGAAGTCAAACGGCTGAATGGGCATCTTGGTATACCCCGGAGCAGCTGCAGGCTTTATACGAGAAAAAAATTGCACCCAACCAGGATATCAAACGGGACAATCGATTATTCTCACAGCTGTTATTCGGCAAAGGATATCAGCCCAAAATGCTTGGATACGCAGTCGGATTCAATATAGTAAAAAAATATTTAACAGCCAACAAAGCAAACACGGCAGACGGACTGTCCATTCCTGCTGAAACCTTTTTGAATGCAACGCTTTAAAAGAATAAAATAATGGAATTTCGTTAATAATATTACATTTATCCTAAAAAATTCTTGATTTTGCAAAATGATTGTAATAATATACAACTATAAAATTTTTAGATAATTCATTATTATTTATTATTTCTGAATAAAGGGATTGCTTTCTCTTGAAAATGTTTGACAACAAGAGGGGGAAAGGGGAGCTAGCATGGGCACACTTTTAGAAGTGAATAATTTAAAGACTTATTTTTTTAGGAAAAAGGAGCCGATCCCTGCGGTTGACGGAGTCGATTTTCACATCAGCAAAGGCGAAACCGTAGCGCTTGTAGGTGAATCGGGCTCCGGAAAAAGCATTACTTCTTTATCCATTATGGGCCTCGTCCAAAGCTCAGGCGGAAAAATCATGGACGGCTCTATTAAACTCGAAGACAGAGACCTCACCTCATTCACTGAAAATGACTATTGCAAAATCCGCGGAAACGAAGTATCTATGATCTTTCAGGAACCAATGACCTCCCTTAATCCGGTGTTAACAATCGGAGACCAAATTACCGAAGTGCTGATTTACCATAAAAACATGAAGAAAAAAGAAGCCCGCCAAAAAGCTGTTGAACTTTTGCAGATGGTCGGTTTCTCCCGGGCAGAGCAAATGATGAAGGAGTATCCGCACCGGCTGTCCGGCGGAATGAGGCAGAGGGTAATGATTGCCATCGCACTCAGCTGCAATCCTAAACTGCTCATTGCCGATGAACCGACGACAGCGCTGGATGTGACAATCCAATCCCAAGTTTTGGAACTCATGAAAGATCTTTGTCAGAAGTTCAACACGTCAATTCTTCTCATCACACACGACTTAGGTGTCGTGTCGGAAGCAGCTGACAGAGTAATTGTCATGTACTGCGGACAAGTCGTGGAAAACGCCACCGTCGACGACTTATTTTTAGAGCCGCTTCATCCTTACACAGAAGGCCTGCTGACGTCGATTCCCGTCATAGATGGGGAGATTGATAAATTAAATGCGATTAAAGGCAGCGTGCCGACACCGGATAACCTGCCGCCGGGGTGCCGTTTTGCCCCAAGGTGCCCGAAAGTCATGGATAAATGCTGGACAAATCAGCCTTCGCTTTTGACGCACAAAAGCGGAAGAACGGTGAGATGCTTTTTATATGAGGAAGAGGGTGCCGAACAATCATGACTGCAGCTAATCAAGAAACAATCTTAGAGCTACGTGACGTAAAAAAATACTTCCCAATCCGCTCAGGCTTTTTTCAAAGAAAAGTCGGCGATGTGAAAGCGGTGGACGGTGTTTCATTTTCGTTAAAAAAAGGAGAAACACTCGGGATCGTTGGAGAGTCGGGCTGCGGAAAATCGACTGCCGGCAGGACGATGATCAGGCTGTACAAACCGACAGAAGGCCAAATCCTTTTTAAAGGGCAGGATATCTCCAATTTGTCAGAGGAGAAGCTGCGGAAAAGTGTCCGCAAAAATATTCAAATGGTTTTCCAAGATCCGTTTGCTTCTTTGAATCCAAGAAAAACGCTGCGTTCTATCATTAAGGAGCCGTTACATACGCACCACATGTATACGATGCGTGAACGAAACGAAAAAGTCGAAGAACTGCTTGCGAGAGTAGGTCTCCACCCGTCGTTTGCCAGCCGTTATCCACATGAATTTTCCGGCGGCCAGCGTCAGCGGATCGGGATCGCCAGAGCGCTCACTTTGAATCCGGAACTGATCATCGCAGATGAGCCGGTTTCCGCACTTGATGTATCCATTCAGGCCCAAGTGATTAACTTAATGGAAGAATTACAGGAAGAATTTAATCTGACGTATCTATTTATCTCTCATGATCTAAGTGTCGTCCGCCATATCAGCGACAGAGTCGGAGTGATGTATCTTGGCAAAATGATGGAACTGACCGGCAAGCATGAGCTTTACGACCATCCGCTACACCCTTACACCCAAGCTCTTCTATCATCCGTTCCGGTTACAAGAAGAATAGGCTCTGTCAAACGTGAACGCATCGTCCTGAAGGGAGAACTGCCAAGTCCGGCTAATCCGCCAAAAGGCTGCGTTTTCCATACGAGATGCCCTGTTGCAAAGCCGATATGCAAGGAACAAATACCAGCATTCAAAGAAGCTGCTCCCAGCCACTTTGTGGCTTGTCACCTTTATAGCTAATGTTGCCCGCACAGCTTTGAGAGGGGGTATGCACACTACATAAACAACAGCTGAGAAGAACGAACATTTCAAGAGGGGGAATATTGAATGAAAAGACGGAAAACCGCACTGATGATGCTAAGTGTATTGATGGTTCTGGCCATCTTTTTATCGGCCTGCTCGGGATCAAAATCGAGCAACAGCAGTGAGAAAAAATCAAACGGAAAACCGCAGCAAGGCGGGGATTTGGTTGTTGGTTCAATCGGAGCGCCAACACTTTTCAACTCACTATATTCAACTGATGAATCGAGCACAGATATTGAACAAATGATTTACAGCTTTTTAACAAAAACAGATGAAAACTTAAATGTCAAAATGTCACTGGCCGAAAGTGTGAAAGAGCTGGATGGCGGACTGAAATATGATGTGAAAATCAAAAAAGGTGTTAAGTTCCATGACGGAGAAGAGCTTACTGCCGATGATGTGGTCTTTACGTACAACATTCCATTGA
The DNA here is from genome assembly GCF_036765095.1 of Bacillus sp. 0209A. Taxonomy (NCBI): domain Bacteria; kingdom Bacillati; phylum Bacillota; class Bacilli; order Caryophanales; family Bacillaceae; genus Bacillus; species Bacillus sp. 0209A. Next base: position 857,194 of record NZ_JBAIZV010000001.1, on the reverse strand, counting down.
ACAAGGATTACAAAGGAGAGCGCGGCTCGAACTTTGAAATGCTGAAATCGGTAGAGAAAAAGGGAGATTACGAGGTTTTATTTACACTGAAGTACAAAGACCCTAACTTCTATAACAACACGTTAGACAGTTACGGAATTCTGCCGGAGCACATTTTAAAAGATGTACCGGTTGCAGAGCTTGAGGATAATGATTTTAATAGAAAAAATCCAATCGGCTCGGGTCCTTTCAAATTTAAGGAATGGAAAGACGGGCAATACGTCAAGCTTGTTGCTAATGATGACTACTATGACGGCCGTCCGTATTTAGACAGTGTCACGTATAAAATCATTCCTGACGCCAATGCTGCGGTTGCCCAGCTTCAAGCGGGAGATATCGATTTCTTTAACGTGCCTTCAACGGACTATAAGACAGCGGAATCGTTTAATAATGTCAAAGTCGTTACAGATTTGGCGCTGAGCTACGCGTATATCGGCTGGAATGAGAAAAACGAGCTGTTTAAAGACAAAAAAGTTCGCCAGGCGCTTACGACAGCTTTAGACCGTGAAACAATGGTGCAAACCGTATTGGATGGGGACGGTGAGGTCGCTTACATTCCTGAAAGCCCTGCTTCATGGAATTACCCGAAAGATGTAGAGGTTCCTAAATTTGAATACAATGTGAAAAAAGCGAAGAAGTTGCTGAAAGAAGCCGGCTGGGAAGATACTGACGGTGACGGTTTCTTAGATAAAGACGGTAAAAAATTCGAGTTTACACTGAAAACGAACCAAGGGAACAAAGTCCGTGAAGACATTGCAGTTGTTGTCCAAGAACAGCTGAAGAAAGTCGGTATTAAAGTAACGCCGCAAATCGTGGAATGGAGCGCGTTAGTCGAACAGACAAGTGCCCCTAACTGGGACTATGACGCAATGGTTTTAGGGTGGAGTTTGTCCACGTTCCCGGATCATTACGATATCTTCCATTCAAGCCAGTCTAAAAACGGCTTGAATAATATGTGGTACAAAAACCCTGAAGTTGATAAGCTTCTCAAAGATGCAAAATCAATCAGTGACCGTAAGGAATATTCTAAAGCCTATGAAAAAATTTATCAAAAGCTTGCTGAAGACCAGCCGTACACCTTCCTTTATTATCCGAACAACCATATGGCGATGCCGGCTAATTTAGAGGGTTATGTGTATCATCCGAAACGCGAGCTGTACCAAATTGAAAAATGGTGGCTTGCCCAATAAATTTCCCTTGCAGGGGAGGGAGCGCGTTTCCTTCCCCTTTAATTTTGAAAAAGAACAACGAAGGGGACAAGAATATGGTTACATATATCATTCGAAGAACGCTATCTTCGATTCCTATTTTATTGGGAATTACAATTTTGTCTTTCGTTATTATGAAAGCCGCTCCAGGAGACCCGATGACGCTTATGATGGACCCGACGATCAGCCAGGCAGACAGGGCGCAGTTTATTGAAAAATACGGCCTCAACGATCCTGAGTACGTTCAATATTTAAAATGGCTCGGCAATATGGTTCAAGGGGATTTCGGCACGTCCATCATCAGAAAAGGGACGCCTGTTTCAGAACTGATTTTAGCACGGCTGCCCAACACACTCCTCTTGATGCTGGTGTCAACGATATTGGCGCTGATCATTTCCATCCCATTCGGAGTCATTTCTGCAAAAAAACCTTATTCGAAGCTGGACTACGGTATTACGTTTACTTCATTTATCGGTTTGGCGATCCCGAATTTTTGGTTCGGACTGATTTTAATTATGGTGTTTGCCGTGAATCTCGGCTGGTTCCCGACCGGGGGAGTTGCAACGCTTAATGCGGATTTTAGTTATGTAGACCGGATTCATCATTTGCTTTTACCCGCTTTTGTGCTGGCGACAGCTGATATGGCAGGCTTAACGAGGTATACAAGATCCAATATGATCGATGTTTTAAACCAAGACTATATCCGGACTGCCAGATCAAAAGGTTTCAAAGAGAATCGAGTATTGTTTAAGCATGGCTTGCGGAATGCGCTATTGCCTGTTATTACGATCTTCGGTTTAATGATTCCCTCCTTTATCGGCGGAGCGGTTGTCGTAGAGCAGATTTTCACTTGGCCGGGGCTAGGAAAGCTGTTTGTCGATTCGGCATTCCAGCGCGATTATCCGGTTATCATGGCAATGACTGTGATCTCGGCGGTTCTTGTCGTTGTCGGAAACCTCATTGCAGACATCCTTTACGCGATTGTTGATCCGCGGATCGAATATTAAAAGGAGGGAAACAGAGATGTCAGAGCTGCAAACAACTCCCTCGCCGGAGATCAGGCTGAAAGAAAATATTTCGAAAAAACCAGAGACGATGACCAAGATTTTCTGGGAAAAATTCTCGAAAAACAAACTGGCCATTCTAGGTGCCGTCATTCTGTTTATCATTATTATGTCGGCTGTTTTCGCTCCTTTAATTGCGCCTTATCCCCAAGAGCAGCAAAGCCTGCTTGATAAATATAAGGCGCCGGGCCTTGAACATCTGATGGGAACAGATAAATTCGGCCGAGATATTTTCAGCCGAATCTTGTATGGGGCGCGTGTCTCTTTATTGGTTGGTTTTGCGTCAGTAGTCGGTTCGATTTTGATCGGAACGGTTTTAGGGGCGTTAGCGGGATATTTCAGAGGAATAGTCGATGCTGTCATTATGCGTCTGGTCGACATTGTATTATCCATTCCTGATATCTTCTTGCTGATCACGCTAGTTACCATCTTCAAGCCCGGTGTGGACAAACTGATTTTAATTTTCTGTCTCACCGGCTGGACAACAACGGCACGATTGGTAAGAGGAGAGTTTCTATCGCTTCGTTCAAGGGAATACGTTCTGGCTGCTAAAACAATCGGAACGAAGACTCACAAAATTATCTTTTCACATATTCTCCCCAATGCGTTAGGACCGATTATTGTGTCAGCAACATTAAAGGTAGGTTCAGTTATTCTCGCTGAGTCAGCGCTGAGCTACTTAGGCTTCGGGATTCAGCCGCCAATCGCAAGCTGGGGAAATATGCTTCAAGACGCACAAAATTTCACAGTGATGATTCAGGCATGGTGGTACCCATTATTTCCCGGGCTATTTATTTTAATGACCGTTTTATGCTTCAACTTTGTCGGTGATGGCCTGCGAGATGCATTGGATCCAAAAAATATTAAATAAAAATGAAAACAATATTTGTTACAAAATGTAACGAAAATAGAAGAAAAGCAGGTCTCTTTTTGTCAGAAAATCTACAAAGAGATCTGCTTTTTGTGATTCTGATATTAACCCAGCGATTCCAGATTTCCTCAACTTCTTTGGAATAATTTCTCTGTCCCTTGCCTATACTGTGGACAACAGTTTTTATAAAAGTGAGGGGTTAGAGATGTTATTTCTTCATGATGTGTGGGTCAATTGGTTTGAAGGGGAAGAAAATGGCTACAATGTTTGCCACTTTCACGAATGGCGCAAGGAAGATACGGTTGAGCTTTTGGATCAGGTGCCGCTGTTAAGGGTGCCGTCGGTACTGTTTCATTACATAGAAAACGATTTATCTGAGCTTCCTAAAGATTTACTTGAAGATATACATCAGAAATCGTACATTCGGAAAAATCATGAGCGGACAAAGCTTGAGTATTGTTTTGTCGTAACAGACGGAATCGGCATTTTGGCTGTTGACACAATCGGCTACACGATCCCTGTCAGAAAAAGCCGTCTGATCCCAAGGCAGGAGCAGCTCGTTTATGAAATGGTAAAAGATGTAGAGCCTGAAACATATGAATTTGAGCCAAAGAAGCTCGAATCCTCCAAAGAATATCATATTTTATCATTAGCACCAGAGCACGTCAGAGGGCTGACAAGAAAAGAACGGCAAATCAAGCAGTTGATGTTTATGGCGCTGGACCAATTAAAAGGGCTGGAAAACCGCGCTGAAATCGGCTACTGGTACACAGAATGGAACCCGCATATGTATGAACAAATCAAACGGATGAGCTTTGAAGAGATTTGGGACATGCTGTATAACGAAACAATTGAAGGCTGGTCGGACAAGCATTTAGCTTTTTGCGAAAACCTGATAAAAGGACAGCCTTTTTTCGAAAAGCTATGGGAAATGGAAAACGAATCAAAGGTAAACTGAAAAAAACTGCTCATTGCCAAGAGTGGTTCAGCGTGTCGACAAACCCTCGCATTCGTTGTCAGGCCTGCGCGTCGGTGCTCACGAATTCCTACATTCGCTGTGCTCCGATGCTCGCCCTTCCTAGACTTCAAGGGTTTTCAATCACGCTGAAAAGACGACAAAGTCCTAAAACGAAAACCGTTTTAGGACTTTGTCTACAATCTGAAAAACCGCTCTTTGCCAAGAGCGGTTTTTTGAATTAGCGTCTTTTTCGGCCAAGACCCATGGCGTTCTCCATTTTTTTCAGCATTTTGTTCGCTGTCCGGTTCGCACGTTCCGCGCCTTCATCAAGAATACGGTCTAATTCATCAGATTCAATCAGTTCATGATAGCGATCCTGAATCGGTTTTAATGCGTTAACCACGACTTCTGCCAAATCCCCTTTAAACTCGCCGTAGCCTTTCCCTTCGTACTTAGCTTCAAGCTCTTGAATCGTCGTATTGCCGAGGATTGAATAAATTGTAAGAAGGTTGGAAACGCCCGGTTTATTTTCCTTATCAAATGTCACAATGCCCTCAGAATCTGTCACAGCGCTTTTGATTTTCTTTTCAAGAAGCTTTGGTTCATCCAGCAAGGTAATATAAGATTTCTGGTTCGGATCGGATTTGCTCATTTTCTTCAGCGGATCATTCAGAGACATGATGCGTGCGCCGACTTTTGGAATTTTCACTTCCGGAACCGTAAAGATGTCGTTATATTTTTTGTTGAAGCGTTCTGCGAGATTCCGCGTCAGCTCAAGATGCTGCTTTTGATCCTCGCCGACAGGCACAAGATCCGTTCCATACAGCAGAATATCGGCGGCCATCAGCGGCGGGTACGTTAGCAGGCCGGAGACGACAGCTTCATTGCCTTTGGACTTGTCTTTAAATTGAGTCATCCGTTCAAGCTCGCCGATATACGCGACACACTGCATCATCCATCCGGCCTGCGCATGCGCGGGAACCTCTGATTGAATAAACAATGTTGCTTTTTCTGGATTAAGCCCGACAGCTAAGTATAGCGCCGCCAGACTGCGGATATTCTTTCTGAGCTGAATCCGGTCTTGAGGCACGGTGATCGCATGCTGATCCACGATGCAAAAATAGCTGTTATAATCATTTTGCAGTTCGACAAATTGCTTCATTGCACCGATATAGTTGCCGAGCGTAACAGATCCGCTTGGCTGAATACCTGAAAAAATCGTTTGTTTCATGAAAACATCTACCTCATTTCTTAAAACATAATAAAAAGGCTCATTCTTCCCCTGTAAAAAAAGGGACGAATGAACCGTGGTGCCACCCTGATTATTCCATTAAAATGGAATCACTCTGACGTTTTTAACGGAGACTGCTCCGGCTGAGCCTACTTTTTAGGATTCGGTCAGCTGCTCCAAAGTCCATTCCACATTGCCCGTTATCTGCTCCCAGCACCGCAGACTCTCTTCAAACAGGTGAAATGTGTACTACTCTTTTTCATAGCACGCTTTTCTTTTGATTGCTTCATTATAAATCAATTATAACCAATTGTCATCATGAAAAAACATTCTTTTCCCAGTAACATGGTAATGATATAAAAATCACGGACGCGCAGGCAAATCCCTAAATGATAACTGCTATCAGCGTGAAAACAGCTAGATATTATATGTAAAAAGCAATATGGGAAGAAAAATGATTAAATAGTTTTTAATCAATTTATGCTTTAAATGGTAGAAGGATATTATGTTCGTGGAAGAAAAACTAACGAAGTTCAAATATTTTAAATTGATAAAATAATATTGCAATAAATTATTTGTTTCATTATAATGAACTTGTTCACTCTATTGTTACAGCTTTTTTACAAAAATAATCAGAAAAGACGGAACAGAATAAAAGTTATGGAAACACAGGTTCATTTGTCTGATATTTCTGAGGATTTAGCCGTAATGAGCTGAAAAAATTATATTAGGGGGTTTGCGAATATGAAAAAACGTTGGTCGATTGTCACGTTGATGCTCATTTTCACTCTCGTGCTGAGCGCTTGCGGCTTTGGCGGCAGCGGATCAAACGGTGAAGGAAAAAAGGACAGTAAAGGAAAGACGACACTTAACATTAATATTAAAACTGAGCCGTTCTCCTTACATCCGGGATTGGCAAATGATTCAGTATCAGGCGGTGTCATCCGTCAGACTTTTGAAGGATTGACACGCATCAATGCAGAAGGAGAGCCTGAAGAAGGCATGGCTTCTAAAATTGAAACGAGCAAAGATGGAAAGACATATACGTTCACTATTCGTGATGGCGTGAAATGGTCTAATGGTGACCCTGTAACAGCACAAGATTTTGAATATGCTTGGAAATGGGCGCTTAATCCTAATAACGAATCACAATATGCTTACCAGCTTTACTACATAAAAGGTGCTGAAGCGGCGAATACCGGCAAAGGCAGTCTTGATGATGTGGCAGTAAAAGCTGTAAATGACAAAACGCTGAAGGTTGAATTAAATAACCCAACTCCATATTTCACTGAATTAACGGCGTTCTATACGTATATGCCGATCAACAAGAAAATTGCAGAGAAAAATGATAAGTGGAACACAAATGCCGGAGAAAATTATGTTTCAAACGGGCCGTTCAAAATGACGGCATGGAAACACAGCGGATCTATTACTCTTGAGAAAAATGACCAGTATTGGGAACAAGACAAAGTCAAACTGAAGAAAATTAAAATGGTTATGATCAACAATAACAATACAGAACTGAAAAAATTCCAAGCTGGTGAACTTGATTGGGCTGGTTTGCCGCTCGGACAGCTTCCGACTGAATCGCTCCCTACTTTGAAAAAAGATGGTTCTTTACATGTTGAGCCGATGGCAGGTGTGTATTGGTACAAATTCAATACTGAAGCGAAGCCGTTAGACAACGTCAATATCCGTAAAGCATTATCTTATGCGATTAACCGCCAATCAATTGTTAAAAACATTACACAAGGTGAACAAATCCCGGCAATGGCTGCGGTGCCGCCGACAATGAAGGGGTTTGAAGATAACAAAGAAGGCTACTTCAAAGACAACGATGTCAAAACGGCAAAAGAATACCTTGAAAAAGGCCTGAAAGAAATGGGCTTAAGCAAGGCATCTGACCTGCCGAAAATCAAATTGTCTTATAACACTGATGACGCGCATGCGAAAATCGCTCAAGCCGTACAAGAAATGTGGAAGAAAGATTTAGGCGTGAATGTTGAGCTTGATAACTCAGAATGGAATGTATATATTGATAAGCTTCATACCCAAGATTATCAAATCGGCCGTATGGGCTGGCTCGGCGACTTCAATGATCCTATTAACTTCCTTGAATTGTTCCGTGACAAAGACGGAGGCAATAACGATACTGGCTGGGAAAATCCAGAATTCAAAAAGCTTCTGAATCAGTCACAAACTGAAACAGATCCAACAAAACGTGCAGAGCTGCTGAAAAAAGCAGAAGGTATTTTCATTGATGAAATGCCGGTTGCGCCAGTTTATTTTTATACGATTCCTTGGGTGCAAGACGAAAATCTGAAAGGAACCATCCTTACTGGAACCGGAGAAATTTATTTCAGAAACGCGTACTTTCAATAAGTCTTATTTGTGAAAACAATAACCTCAAGGTATATGGGGACCTATTTCCCATATACCTTTCTTACTGAAAGAGTATAAAAATGTAAAAACCATGGAGGTGTTCCCCCTTGCTAAAATATATCGGAAGACGCTTAGTCTATATGATTATCACATTATTTGTGATTGTAACTGTGACATTCTTCTTAATGCAGGCAGCACCGGGCGGGCCATTTTCAGGTGAGAAAAAGCTTCCGCCTGAAATTGAAGCAAACTTAAATGCGCATTACGGTTTGGACAAGCCGCTGTTTGTACAATACGCCAGTTATTTGAAATCAGTTGCAATGTGGGATTTCGGACCGTCATTTAAATATAAAGGTCAGAGTGTTAACGACCTGATCAGTTCAGGTTTCCCCGTTTCATTCACTCTCGGAGCAGAGGCTATTCTCCTCGCTTTAGCGTTTGGTGTATTGTTTGGGGTCATAGCAGCTCTTTACCATAATAAGTGGCAGGATTATACCGTCGCGATTTTAACGATATTCGGTATCTCAGTTCCGAGCTTTATCATGGCGGCTGTTCTGCAATATGTGTTCTCCATGAAGCTTGATCTGTTTCCTGTTGCGGGCTGGGAGTCCTGGGCATACACCTTTTTGCCTTCAATCGCACTTGCTTCCATGCCGATGGCGTTTATTGCCAGACTTTCCCGTTCAAGCATGATTGAAGTGTTAAACAGTGATTATATTCGCACAGCGAAAGCAAAAGGGCTGTCCCGTCCAGCAGTTACAGTGCGGCACGCCATCCGAAACGCGCTTTTGCCAGTCGTTACATACATGGGCCCGATGGCCGCGCAGGTCTTAACGGGGAGCTTTATTATTGAAACGATTTTTGGGATCCCAGGGCTGGGGTCACACTTCGTAAACAGTATTACAAACCGCGATTATACAGTCATTATGGGTGTAACGGTATTCTTCAGTGTCATCTTGCTATTGTGTGTATTAATTGTGGATGTGCTATACGGCATTATTGATCCAAGAATCAAGCTTTCCAAAGCAAAGAAAGGAGCCTAGGCCATGCAAAACATTCCGAAAAACCTGTTTGAACCAGCCGCAGCGAATGCCGGCGATGCAGAAAAAATCAGTAAAAAGAGCCTTTCCCTCTGGAAAGATGCGATGCTTCGCTTCCGCAGCAATAAGCTTGCAATGGTCGGGCTTATCATTATTGTTCTCATTATCCTTATGGCGATTTTTGCGCCGCTGTTCTCAAAGTATGATTATTCGACTACTAATCTCTTAAATGCGGATAAGCCGCCTTCAAAAGACCATTGGTTCGGAACAGATGACCTTGGACGGGACATTTTCGTCCGTACATGGGTAGGTGCGCGAATCTCGATCTTTATCGGTGTAGCGGCCGCTGTTCTTGATTTGCTGATCGGCGTGATTTGGGGAAGCATTTCAGGCTTCCGCGGAGGCAGAACGGATGAAATTATGATGCGTATCGCCGATATCCTTTGGGCAGTTCCTTCATTATTAATGGTCATCTTACTGATGGTTGTTCTGCCGAAAGGGCTGTTAACCATTATTATTGCCATGACCATTACGGGCTGGATTAATATGGCCAGAATCGTACGCGGTCAAGTGCTCCAGCTGAAAAATCAGGAGTATGTGCTTGCTTCACAGACACTCGGCGCAAAAACATCCCGTCTGCTGTTTAAACATATCGTGCCAAACGCGATGGGTTCCATTTTGGTTACGATGACATTGACAGTTCCGACTGCGATTTTTACAGAAGCCTTTTTAAGCTATTTGGGACTTGGTGTTCCGGCTCCGCTGGCAAGCTGGGGAACGATGGCTTCTGACGGATTGCCTGCATTGACCTATTATCCGTGGCGTTTATTCTTCCCTGCCGGTTTCATCTGCATTACGATGTTTGGCTTTAACGTGGTCGGCGACGGATTAAGAGACGCATTGGATCCTAAGTTACGTAAATAAGGGAGTGATACGGGTGACACGCCTATTAGAAGTAAAAGATTTAGCGATTTCATTTAAAACATATGGCGGAGAGGTTCAGGCGATCCGCGGGGTGAATTTCCATCTGAATAAGGGAGAGACACTGGCTATCGTCGGAGAATCAGGTTCCGGAAAAAGTGTGACCTCTCAAGCGATCATGAAGCTGATTCCAATGCCTCCGGGTTATTTTAAGCGCGGTGAGATCTTGTTTGACGGAAAGGATCTGGTGCCGCTTTCCGAAAAAGAGATGCAGAATGTCCGTGGAAAAGATATCGGGATGATATTCCAGGATCCGATGACCTCTTTAAATCCGACGATGAAAGTTGGCAAACAAATTACCGAAGTGCTGTTTAAACACGATAAGATTTCCAAGGAAGCGGCGAAAAAACGCGCAATCGAACTGCTGGAGTTAGTCGGTATCCCGATGCCGGAAAAACGGGTCAATCAATTTCCGCACGAATTTTCAGGCGGAATGAGACAGCGGGTTGTCATTGCCATGGCCCTTGCGGCGAATCCGAAGCTTCTGATCGCCGATGAGCCGACAACCGCTCTTGATGTAACGATACAAGCGCAAATTCTCGAATTGATGAAGGATTTGCAAGAGAAAATTGACACATCCATCATCTTTATCACACACGATCTTGGTGTTGTGGCCAACGTTGCTGACCGGGTCGCTGTCATGTATGCGGGACAGATTGTAGAAACCGGTACGGTCGACGAGATTTTCTACGATCCGAGACATCCGTATACGTGGGGGCTTCTTGCATCTATGCCAACACTGGATAGTTCAGGAGAAGAACAGCTGACTGCAATCCCGGGCACGCCGCCTGATTTAACAAACCCTCCAAAAGGAGATGCTTTTGCGCTGCGGAGCTCTTACGCGATGAAAATCGATTTTGAACAGGAGCCGCCAATGTTTAAGGTGTCCGATACTCATTATGTCAAATCTTGGCTGCTTCATCCCGACGCGCCAAAGGTAGAGCCGCCTGAAGCGGTAAAAGCGAAAATGCGTAAGCTGGCAAATACGTATGAAAAACCTGTCTTAGTGAGAGAAGGTGAATAAATTGACTGAGAAACTATTAGAAATCAATCATTTAAAACAGCACTTTGTCACGCCAAAAGGAACGGTTAAGGCTGTAGACGATTTGTCATTTGATATCTATAAAGGTGAAACGTTAGGGCTGGTTGGTGAATCTGGCTGCGGTAAATCGACAACAGGCCGAAGTATTATCCGGCTGTACGAGGCAACCGATGGCGAGGTGCTGTTTAATGGCGAAAATGTGCACGGGAAAAAATCACGGAAAAAGCTGCTGGAATTCAACCGCAAAATGCAGATGATTTTCCAAGACCCATATGCATCCCTGAATCCGAGAATGACAGTTGCTGATATTATTGCTGAAGGCCTCGATATTCATAAGCTGGCGAAAACGAAAAAAGAGCGGATGGAGCGGGTTCACGAGCTCTTGGAAACAGTCGGATTAAACAAGGAGCACGCAAACCGCTACCCTCATGAATTTTCCGGCGGCCAGCGCCAAAGAATCGGGATTGCCAGAGCTCTTGCCGTTGATCCGGAATTTATTATCGCGGATGAGCCGATTTCTGCTTTGGATGTATCCATTCAGGCGCAGGTCGTGAATTTAATGAAAGAACTGCAAAAAGAAAAAGGGCTCACATATCTGTTTATTGCCCACGATTTATCGATGGTCAAATACATCAGCGACCGCATCGGAGTGATGTATTTCGGCAAACTTGTTGAGCTTGCGCCGGCAGATGAGCTTTATGAAAATCCGCTTCACCCATATACAAAGTCATTGCTTTCGGCGATTCCGCTTCCCGATCCGGATTACGAGAGAAATCGCGCCCGCCAGAAATACGATCCGTCTGTCCATCAATTAAAAGATGGGGAAACGATGGAATTCCGTGAAGTTAAACCGGGACATTTTGTGATGTGCACGGAAGCGGAATTTAAAACGTATTCATGATTCATCAATCCTTCAAGAGAAATCTCTTGAAGGATTTTTTGCGCAATCATAGAAAGTGAGAATCATAACATTTACAATTAGAGGAAAAAGCGGAGGCGAAATACGATTCAATTTCTGCATAACAAAAATGTTTTTGCGCTGCTGCTGTCTCAATCTCTTCAATCTTTAGCAGGAGTCCTTGTCACAATCGTTTTAATGGTCCGGGTCTATCAAATGACCGATTCCGTCTTTTTGGCGGGCCTTGTTTTATCGTTCATGTCGTTTGCGAGTATAGCAGCAAGCTTTTGCATCTCTGCGGTGCTTCGCAATCTCGGTTTTAAAAAGGTGCTTGCGGGCGCAAATCTGCTGAGAGCGGTCTTTGCGATACTGATGGCTTTTAGCGTCAGTCATCACGGGCAGGTTTTCTTTTGGATAACGCTGCTGTTTGTGTTCTTTTTTTCTTTCGCGGGCGCCTTTTTTCAGCCGGCAAGATTTGCGCTGCTGCCGATGATCGTGCCAAAAGAGCAATATGTGAAAGCGAATGGCGTGATCTCCCTCTCAAACCAGTTGTTTCTAACAGCAGGCTGGGGGCTGGGAGGCCTTCTGACGTATGCCGTACCTTTTGAACTCGTTGTCGGTGCAGCTATTTGCCTGTTTGTTCTTTCGGGGGCTTCGATTTGTTTGCTACAAGTAAATGAAGAAGCGGCTAATGGCACAGCTGAATCAGCATCTGCCAGAAGTATATGGAAGGATGTAATGGTCATTCCTATTGTAAGAGACATTACTCTAATGGACATAATAGAAGCTTTGGCGGGTTCTGTTTGGTCATCTGCTATTCTCCTCGCATTTACTGCGGCTGTTTTGCATGAAACAGAGGTGTGGTGGGGGATGTTTAACGCTTCTTATTTTATAGGTGCCATTGTGGGCAGCGTGATTGCCATTCGCTTTTCTGCTTTTTTTGAGCGGAAAATGGGGTTTGCCATTATGTTCAGCTCGCTAGTCATGTCGGTGCTGACCCTTTTGTTCTCATTTTCTCCCATCCCGTTTTTATGCGCTCTCGCTTGTGCTGCAATGGGGCCTTTTTATCAGGTGCGTGATATTGGCCAGGAAACCGTGCTGCAGGAGGTCATCCCGGAACAGAAGCGTATCGGGATCATGGCTGCCAAAAATGCGATTTTGACTCCTTGGTCAGGCGTCACCTACTCCATTATGGGGCTCATGGCTGATGCGGCTGGTGCGAAAACGGTTTTTATCACAGCTGCCGCACTATATGGCATGACCTTTTTTATCGCATTGGCGCAGCCCCGGCTGCTTCATTATAAGAGAGAAACCCGCACTCCATGAGACCTTTTTGCATACCCTTCACCATGAACCGAGCACCTGGCTGAAAAAAAATGAAACCAAGGCGGAAGTTCGTACGTCTTTATAGATGTAAAGCTGTTTAAACAAGAAGAAATGGGGTATATCTAAAAGTATGAAGACAATGAACTCATAAGGAGCAAATCAATGAACTGGTATGAAAAGCTTAGCGAGTACTTTCCAATTGAAGAAATGAAATCAAAAGCGCATATGGAAGCTCTTTTGAAAGAGCGGAGCGATGTTTATCATAAAGATGAAGGCAAACATCATATCTTAATGTTTGCGGAATTCGATTCTTTTATCTTCGTTGATTATCTGTATGTGTCTAAGGATGCAAGAGGGCAGGGGCTTGGCGGCAAATTGATCGCGAAGCTGAAAAAGAAAAATAAGCCGATATTGCTTGAGGTGGAGCCTGTGGATGAAGATGATGCTGATACAGAAAAACGCCTGAGATTTTATCAAAGAGAGCATTTCAACCATGCTCAGTCAATTGGGTACCGGCGCCGGTCGTTGGCTACGAATGAAGTAAACAAGATGGAGATTCTGTACTGGTCACCGAAAACAGAATCAGAAGAAGAAATTCTTGAAGCCATGAAACAGACATATGAAAACATTCATACTTATAAAGATGAGAAATGGTACGGGGAATCATACGAAAAAACGGATGAGGTCCTGGAACTCATTGATGAAGAAAAACAAAAAAATATTTTCGATCAGTTAGACTAATTGAGAATCAGAACATATCATTGAAATTAAAAATTTGCTGGATTGACACATTTTTTTCTTAGGATACTGTTCACACTTACTTTTTTATAGTATAATACCTATAAAGATTCCTTTTTTAGAGTAATTTCAATTTAAGAATAAAATAGATGTTCATCCTACTAATTAGAGGAGTGAAGATGAATGGTTACACTATATACATCACCAAGCTGTACTTCATGCAGAAAGGCGAGAGCGTGGCTGGAGGAGCACGATATTCCATTTGAAGAAAGAAACATTTTCTCTGAACCTTTATCAATTGATGAAATAAAACAAATTCTGCGAATGACTGAGGACGGAACAGATGAAATCATCTCCACCCGTTCAAAAGTATTCCAAAAACTGAATGTGAACGTTGAATCTATGCCGCTGCAAGATTTGTACAGCTTGATCAACGAGCACCCAGGTTTGCTTCGCCGTCCGATCATCATTGACGAAAAACGTTTGCAAGTCGGATACAATGAAGATGAAATCAGACGTTTTCTGCCAAGAAAAGTCCGCTCTTTCCAATTAAGAGAAGCGCAGCGTTTGGCAAACTAATAGATCATATCATCAAAAGAAGGCTGAGTCATCAGCCTTCTTTTATTTTTCAACCTGCTGATAATAAATACTCGCAAGAATGACAAACGCGACCGTTAAAATGGGGAGGAGCGTTTCGATTGCCCCGTGCTGCGCCATAAAAAATGACAGCTTTTTGTCCCTGACAATCATTTCTCCGCCTGTATAAGCAAGCAGCCCGCTTCCCGCGTAAATCAGGAGCGGTATTTTCTCAAGTGCAATGTGGATGAGTTTGCTGCCCCAAATAATAACCGGCACCGATACACACAAACCTATGATCACGAGAGAAAATTCACCGTGTGACGCTCCTGCAACTGCTATGACGTTGTCCAGCGACATAAAGAGATCTGCAAGCACAATCGTTCGTATCGCTCTCCACAGGGAGGTGCTGCTTTTGATGTGCTGCGTGTCTTTTTTTTCAATCAGCAGCTGATATCCTAAATACAGCAGGAAAATGCCGCCGGCGCACTGCAAGAAAGGAATGTTCAAAAGATATACCGCTGCGCTTGTTAATCCGATTCTCATGGCAACGGCGATAAATGTTCCGAGAAGAATGGCTTGCTGTCTTTGCTTGTCCGGCAAATTTCTGCTGGCCATAGCAATGACGACCGCATTATCTCCGCCCAGGATCAGGTCGATCCCCACAATGACAAGCAGAGAAATCAGATAGTCATGCTCCATGAATCGGCACCTCGCTTTCGTTCCATCGCTTGTACTACTACTATATGAGACGGGTTGTATTTTATGATATCAGCCGCAGATATGCCGTTTTTTGGGCAAAGGTGCATTTTTATTTCTTTTGCGGCGGTTTTATCATAAAATAGAAAGACAAAGGAATTCACACTGGCCTTGCTTCAAGGTTAAGATGTGGACGGAATGGGTAAAGTGTAGTAAAGTACTATTAATCGGGAGCTTAGATGTCCCTTCAACATCTTATATAGAAGGGAAGGTTGGCAAATGGAAATTGAAAGAATTAACGAGCATACAGTAAAATTTTATATGTCTTACGGAGATATTGAAGATCGCGGTTTTGACAGAGAAGAAATTTGGTATAACCGTGAGCGCAGTGAAGAACTTTTCTGGGAAGTCATGGATGAAGTTCATGAGGAAGAGGAATTCGCTGTGGAAGGCCCTCTTTGGATTCAAGTGCAGGCACTGGACAAAGGATTGGAAATTATCGTCACAAAAGCCCAGCTTTCCAAAGACGGACAAAAGCTCGAACTGCCGATTCCTGAGGATAAAAAGCAAGAACCAGCATCTGAAGATCTGGACGCCTTGCTGGATGATTTCCAGAAAGAAGAGCAAGACGTCAATCAGGAAGAGAAGGAGCAAAAGCTTCAATTTGTCTTGCGGTTTGGCGATTTTGAGGATGTTATTTCTCTATCTAAATTAAACGTTAACGGAAGCAAAACGACTTTATATTCGTTTGAGAACCGATATTATTTATATGTGGATTTTGGCAATATGACTGATGAAGAGGTTGAAAATCAGCTAAGCATCCTGTTGGAGTACGCAACTGAATCCTCAATCAGCATACACCGTCTTGAAGAATACGGCAAGCTGATTATTTCAGAGCATGCTCTAGAAACGATAAAAAAACACTTTGCATCATAAAAAACCGATTTCTTTTCAGAAATCGGTTTTTTTATGCGCTGATATGCCATTTTTGAGATGTGAAATCGAAAAACTGGCATACGTGTGAAACAGACAGCGAGCAGGAGTAGGTCAATATTTCCAGAAAGTATACCTCATCTGGAAAGGAGAGATGACAATTGTTTAGTGCTGTGACTGAAGATGGCCAAATGTTTCACCTTCTAGGCGCTCAGCGAAGCCAGAAATTAAAGCGGGGACGATTCTTCTGCCCGGTATGCGGGGGAGAGCTTGATGTAAAGCTTGGACTTCAAAAAGCGCCGCATTTCGCTCATAAACAGAACAAGTCCTGTTCGATAGAAGCAGAACCGGAAAGCGCCTACCACTTAGAAGGAAAAAGACAGCTATATGTATGGCTGAAAACGCAACAGGCATCTCCAGTATTAGAACCGTATCTTAAGAACATCAATCAACGACCCGACATCATGGCAAAGATCAAGAGGCGCATGCTTGCTGTTGAGTATCAATGTGCCACTCTTGCTCAAGATGTCTTTCAAAAGCGGACAGAGGGCTTCAAACAAGCAGGGATCATTCCGCAGTGGATTGTTGGAGGCAGCCGCTTAAAAAGAACATCGCCATCCTTTTATCAGCTAACCGCTTTCCATTGGCAGTTTATTCATGACCATCCTCACCGCGAGCTTTTATTTTATTGCCCCGAAACACGCTTTTTTCACCAGCTCAGCTCTAGTATACCGTTTTACACCAACCATTCTTTTTGCTCCGTACAAACTATTCCTATCCACCAGGCATCTGCAGGAGATCTCTTTTTTGCTGAATCTAAATCCTCATTGCGTTATGACAACTGGATGAAGGCTATTCATCGTTTTCGCCATAAACCCCATCGCTTCATCTCAAAAGAAACAAATCGCCTCAGGCTGCTGTTTTATGAGAAACGGCAGACGCCCCTTTCTTTTCTTCCGACTGAAGTGTTTGTCCCTGTTACAAAAGGGGCCGTTTTTAGAAGTCCTGTTTTTGTGTGGCAGGGGTTTCTTTATCTGTTTATAACAGATCTAGGGCATAAACGCGCGCCAATTCGCTTTTCAGCCGTTTTACAGCAGTGCAAACTGCACATTCATAAACAGAACATTGCGCTCAGATACGAATGCAGCGAAGATTGTCTTTCTGAAGCCGTTAAACAGTACATTGATTTTTTGTGCAAGAAGGGATTTTTAAGGGAGACTCAGAAAGAAGTATATATGCTGAATCAGCCTGCAGAGGGCGGACGCTCATTACAGGAACTCTTAGAAAGAGACCGCAGCTGTTTTATAGAATGAGTTTGTCTCATTTGGCTCACCCTAAGACAAAAGGTGGTGGGCTGGCTTTGAGAGGCACAAAAGGAAAGGTTTTTCGAGTTTTTATTGCTTTTTTGGCATTCGTTCTCTTCATTACTGCATATGATTTGACAAAAGGCAGTGAAAAACCGGAAGATATTCACAACGCAAGTTTATTGAGAAACAGCGGTTTTTTCAATTGGCTTGAATCAAAGAAAACAAGGGGGATCACCATGGCTGAGGAAAAAAAAGCAAACCAACTGCCTGACAGAAGTGAGGTAAAGGCAGAAGACACATGGAGACTAGAGGATATTTTTCCTAATGATGAGGCCTGGAATAAAGAATTTCAAGCTGTAAAAGAATTAATTCCGAATTTATCTAAGTATAAAGGGAAGCTGGCAGATTCAGCCGATCATTTATACGAGGCTCTTACGTTTCAAGATAAAGTGATGGAGCGGCTGGGCAGGCTGTACACATATGCGCATATGCGCTCTGACCAAGATACCGGGAATTCCTTTTATCAGGGGCTGAATGACAAGGCGGGAAACCTGTATACACAGGCCGCAAGCGCAACAGCTTATTTGGTTCCGGAAATTTTATCCATAGAAGAAGACAAACTGCAGCAGTTTATTCTTGAAAAAGAAGAACTGAAATTGTACTCCCATGCGATTGAGGAGATTACAAAGGAACGCCCGCACGTGCTGAGCGAGAAGGAAGAAGCGCTGCTTGCTGAAGCTTCTGATGTACTAGGTTCATCTTCCAATACGTTCAGCGTGTTAAATAATGCCGAGATTACATTTCCGTCCATTAAAGATGAAGAGGGAAATGAAAAGCAGATTACTCACGGCAATTTTATTAATTTCTTAGAAAGTGAAAACCGTGAAGTCCGCAAAAATGCATTTGACGCAGTATATAAAACATACGGACAATATAAAAACACAATGGCCACGACGCTAAGCGGCACTGTGAAAAAGGACAACTTCTACGCGAGAGTGAAGAAGTACAAGTCAGCGCGTGAAGCTGCGCTTTCTAACAACAGTATTCCTGAGGAAGTATACGACAACCTCATCAAAACGATTGATAAGCATTTGCCGCTCCTGCACCGTTATATCGCGCTGAGAAAGAAAGTGCTTGAGCTTGATGAAGTGCATATCTATGATCTGTATACACCGCTTGTGAAGGATGCGGGGATGAAGGTCACGTACGAGGAAGCAAAAGATTACATGCTGAAAGGTCTGGCGCCTTTAGGAGAAGAATACGCCTCCATTTTAAAAGAAGGGCTGGAAAACCGCTGGGTCGACATTTATGAAAATAAAGGCAAACGCAATGGCGCTTATTCATCTGGATCTTACGGAACGAATCCGTATATTTTGATGAACTGGCATGATAACGTCAATAATCTCTTTACGCTCGTGCACGAGTTCGGCCATTCCGTACACAGCTACTATACGAGAAAGCATCAGCCATATCCATACGGCAATTACAGCATCTTTGTCGCGGAAGTTGCATCTACGACAAACGAAGCGCTTCTTGGCGAATATCTGCTGAACAATTTAGACGATGAAAAACAGCGCTTATATATTCTCAACCATATGCTTGAAGGCTTCAGAGGAACGGTCTTCAGACAAACGATGTTTGCTGAATTTGAACATCTGATCCATACAAAGGCGCAAGAAGGGGAGCCGCTTACCCCTGAGCTTCTGACGAATGTTTATTACGACCTGAATAAAAAGTATTTCGGAGACGGCATGGTGATTGATAAGGAAATCGGCCTTGAATGGTCGCGGATTCCGCACTTCTATTACAATTACTATGTGTATCAGTACGCGACGGGATACAGCGCTGCCCAAGCGTTAAGCAGCCAGATTTTGAAGGAAGGAAAGCCGGCGGTTGACCGTTATATTGACTTCCTGAAAGCGGGAAGCTCACAATACCCGATTGATGTTCTGAAAAAAGCGGGCGTTGATATGACATCTCCAGAGCCAATCGAAGCTGCGTGCAAAATGTTTGAAGAAAAACTTGATGAAATGGAAGAGCTGCTGATGAAAGTCAAGCAGTCTTAAAAAAGAAGCCTGTGCAGAAATATGCACAGGCTTTTTTAAAACCCTTTAAAGGTTTTACGGTGGTTCAGGCGGTAGAGGGTAAACAAAATAGACAGAAACAGCAGAGGAGAGGTAATATAAAGCGGCAGCATCTGCATCATACCTAGTATATTCAAACAGAAAAAAATGGCTATGCACACAATTGAGATAACAGTATACATGATAGCGTTCCTCCTCGTCCTTTTTCCTTATTAGGATATGAGTGAATGTACTCCGTTATGTTTTGTGACAAAAATATGAACATTAAGCATAGAGGTTGCCAAAGTTCGACATCTTTTGTTATCATAAGGATGTGAAATTGATCACAAACAAACATTACCCCTTTGTTTGACCGTGAAAAATTTCTCCCATCCCCTTTGTTGTCGTTAAGACATATGAAACCGCGCTTATCCCGGCGCGGTTTCTTTAGTGTTATGAATAGAACGTACGTTTGGTTAAGGGCGCAAAAAAACAGCCTCAAGCATATATACGCCTGCGGCTATTTTTCACATGATTGATATTCATCAGAATAAGTGCTGAGAGACTTCCAAAACATTCCGTGTTTGGCCTCCACTTTGGCAACCTTTTTAGCAAACGCCAATTTTTTCATTTCTTTTTCCACCTCTTCAAGGCTCAGGTCATATACCAGAGCAATCTCCTTTGAGGCAACGAAGCGGAAATATTCAATAAAACATTCCAGAGGCGGTGTTTCCGATGGCTTCGGCTCGTCGCCAAGCATCTCAAATAAGATTTCTTCATATACATTATACGAATAGCTGCCGGGTACTTTAAGTCCTTCGTCCTCATGCTGCGTATTGAAAAACGTCAGTGTCGGATTAACGGAAACATCCATCTCAGCGGCGATTTTCATGTCGCATTGAAGCGCCTTGACCGCGCTTTGAGAATGTAGATCGTTTTTGAATTCTTCAAGATCGAGACTCGTTTTTTCCGCAATTTCCAAAAGCACGTTTTCATTCGTAATATTTTTCTTTGAAACAAACAGACTCTCCTGCATATTTCTCAGAAATTGCATGCCGGCTTTTCTTCCTTGCAGTTCGGCTGCTTTAAAAGCGAGAGCAGCCATATAAGGCGATGAAAGAGGGTGGTCTTGCTCGAGCCAGACATTGCCGTCACACGACATGCCGGAGCGGCTCGCGATCTTTTCCCAAGCCTCTGCAAGAAGATGCTTTTTCCGTTTCTTATTTAACGCGGTAAGGCTTGCTGAAGCGATAATGCGTAAGGTGAAAAAACGTCCGTATCTGATTTTTAGCTTTTTCATGACGGGCTCTAAGGACCAGCATTCTGGACATAAAGGGTCTACAAACATATAAATTTCAAGCGGTTTTTTTGGATGGCCGTGACAATGGGCGAAGTATTGCTCATGCTGAAAGTTTGTCAAGATGATCGATCCTCCGCTTCCGTTTGATTCACCATATGCCTTGCGGTCAATTCCAGCCGGCCAAACAAAAACTCACGAATATCGCCCTCGAGCCCTACATGGTCCATTGCGTCATTCATACAGCTGAGCCACGCATCAGCTCTCTCGTTTGTAATTGGAAAGGGAAGATGCCTTGCTCTGAGCATGGGGTGGCCGTGTTCCTCAGTATAAAGCGGAGGACCGCCTAGATACTGAGTCAAAAATTGCTTCTGTTTCCTGGCGGTTTCTGTTAAATCGCTCGGAAAAATCGGCTTCAGCAAAGGATGAGACGCGACACGCTCATAAAAAGTATCAACAAGTTGCGATAGAAGTTCCTCTCCAATCGCTTCATAAGGTGCGTTAAACGATTGTCCCATGTTGACTACTCCTTTAAATATGGCTAATAGGAATCATAAATCCTATTGCAAAAAGTAATTTTATATAGTACATCATTTCATCTATGATTTATTTTAGCAACAAGGCATCATTTCTACAAACAAACTGCCTTTTATGCGTTTGTTAACAAGTTTCGGCTTACAGCCGAGGTTTGTATTTCATATCATATCACATAAAAATCAGGAATGCGTAGGATTTCACTTCGCAAAAAAACCAGAGGGCAAGAGCCGCTCTGGTTATGCGTAATAAGCTGAAGTTATTTTTTTTACATAGTTTTGCGTTTCTTTGAAGGGAGGAATGCCTCCGTATCGGTCAACATTTCCCGGTCCGGCGTTGTAAGCCGCTAATGCCATAGACACATTGCCGTCGTATTTATTCAGCATTTGTTTTAAATATTTCGTTCCGCCCTCTACATTTTGCTGCGGATCCAGTGGATTGGAAACGCCAAGTGAGCTTGCCGTTGACGGCATCAGCTGCATTAAGCCAAGCGCCCCTGCTCCGCTGACAGCTTTTGTATTAAAGCCTGATTCCTGCTTGATGACGGCACGGATTAGTTTTTCATCGACACCATATTTATCAGCGGCTTTTTTAATCGCGCTGTCAATGGAGAAGTCTCCCGAACTGATCTGTTTTGTTTCTTGTTTGTTTGAAGAAAATTCTGCAGCAGCTGTTTCTGTGCCCTCTGACGCTTTTGTGATATAACCCGAATGGCTGTTTGTATATGAGTGAAGCCCATAAGCTGAAAGCAGTGACGGCGCTGTTGAAGAAGCGCTGTTCAGCAGGCTGAGCGGGTTTGACGATGCAGAAGATGCTGGTGATTGCTGATTCGTTAGTCCGTTTGTATATTGGCTGAGCAAAGAGCTGAAGCTTGAGAGCGGGCTTTCCGCATCATTTTGAGTGCCTGTGCTGCGCGCATTAGATATGGACTGTAATGCCTGAAGCTGAAGTAAAGATGCCCAATTCGTTACGTTCACGATGTCATTCCACCTTATATAGACTTTCGTTTTTCTTCATAAAAACGCAAAATTTTATTTTTGGTTTCGCGCTGAGGAATGCTGTATTGCTGAAGCAGTTTCTCAAAGGCTTGTTGGCCCTCATGCCAGTCTGCCGCCTCAAATTCGATTTCAAAGTCCTCTTTATTTAAATATCGGCTGTGGTCTAAAACTATTAAGCCTTTTTCTGTTTCTTTTTCAGCACGGTTTGTTGCTAAAGATCCAAAGTATTGAATGGCGTCTGTGTTAATCTCAAGCTTGTGCAGCTGGTCCTTCACAGGGCCTTCGGGAACTGAAAAGCCAGCAAGATCTGATATCTCTGAAAGCCGCTGGTGCGTTTCCAGAAGCCCCACATCTGCAGGTTCTTTTAATGTCAGGACATATTCACCGTTTTTTCTGCGGATTCGAAGCGCAGCGTGTTTTTGTTTCAGCGAAAAGCTGTCTGTGTCAAAATAGTGATTGTTTTGGTCTGTAAAATCTTTTTCTGTCAGCTTGAGTGCTGAAGTTATTTTCTCAAATTCATGTTTGGTCAGCATGTTTTTAAATTCTATTTCAATTTCTTGGCTCATATTGTTCTTCCTTTCCGCCCTGTAAATCTTATTTTTACTATTATCTCTTTAGATGTTACGTTTATCAATATTGAGCTTGATATGATAAAATGAATCTGTACTTTTTTGAAAAAGGAGAGCATTATGCAAAACAGAATCGAAATCTTAAACGCAATATTATCGGATGATCAGCTTCGCCTTGCCTGTGAGGCAGAAGGAAATGAAGCGGAACGCAAGCCGTCAGGTCAAATGCTTGTTGATTCTGACCACTTTGCTTTTGTATACATACTTGAATTAGCAGATTCTTTTGAATATGTCATTATAAAGGAACATGTATGGCCGGAACTGAAGCGGGCCCATGCACAAAGAATTCCGGTTGTTTTAGAGGCGGGAGACGAATCAATAGAACTGGCTGGCCTGCATGAGGAACTGGAATATCTTTTAGAAAATATTAAAGATAATGTGAACTACGGAGAAGAAATGGAAGATAAAGTGAAACGCGTATTTTTATAGAAACTGGTTCGAATTGGGGGATGTATGATGGATGACAAACAATGGGAGCGTTTTTTAGTGCCGTACCGCCAGGCTGTCGAAGAGTTGAAAGTGAAGCTCAAGGGGGTTCGCACACTATATGAATACGAGGATGTCCATTCGCCGATCGAATTTGTGACTGGACGCGTCAAGCCTGTGGCAAGCATACTTGAAAAAGCGAGAAAGAAAAGCATACCGCTGCATGAAATTGAAACCATGCAGGATATCGCAGGCCTTAGAATCATGTGCCAATTTGTCGATGACATCCAAATCGTAAAAGAGATGCTTTTCGCCAGAAAAGATTTCACCGTTGTGGATCAGAGGGATTATATTGCGGAACATAAAGAGAGCGGATACCGGTCATACCATCTTGTCGTGCTTTATCCCTTACAGACGGTATCCGGAGAAAAGCATGTTCTCGTGGAAATACAGATCCGTACGCTGGCGATGAATTTTTGGGCGACCATTGAGCATTCATTGAACTATAAATACAGCGGAAACATTCCTGAAAAAGTAAAACTAAGGCTTCAGCGTGCTTCTGAAGCAGCTTCCCGGCTTGATGAAGAGATGTCGGAGATCAGGGGTGAAATACAGGAAGCTCAAGCTGCCTTTTCAAGAAAGAAAAAAGGAAGCGAGCAACAATAGTAAAGGGGAAGAAAAGCATGAAATTTGCCGTATCATCAAAAGGAGATCAAGTTTCTGATACGCTGAAAAGCAAAATACAGGCGTATTTATTGGATTTTGATATGGAACTGGATGAAAATGAACCGGAAATCGTCATTTCAGTCGGAGGCGACGGAACGCTTTTGTATGCTTTTCACAGATACAGCGACCGCTTGGACAAAACAGCATTCGTCGGCGTTCACACGGGTCATCTGGGGTTTTATGCCGACTGGGTTCCTCATGAAATTGAAAAGCTTGTTCTTGCGATTGCGAAAACGCCGTATCATACAGTCGAATATCCGCTTCTCGAAGTGATTGTGACCTATCACGAAAATGAGCGGGAAGAAAGATATTTAGCATTGAATGAATGTACAATTAAAAGCATAGAAGGAAGCCTTGTGGCTGATGTGGAAATCAAGGGGCAGCTCTTTGAAACCTTTCGGGGCGACGGCCTTTGCCTGTCAACGCCATCCGGCAGCACAGCCTACAATAAGGCGCTGGGCGGAGCGATTATCCATCCGTCTATCAGAGCGATCCAGCTCGCGGAAATGGCTTCTATTAATAACCGTGTCTTCAGGACGGTCGGATCGCCGCTGCTTCTGCCTTCCCATCATGATTGCATGATTAAACCGAGAAACGAAGTTGACTTTCAAGTGACGATTGACCATTTAACCCTTCTTCATAAGGACGTGAAGTCGATCCGCTGCCAGGTTGCAGCCGAAAATGTGAGGTTTGCGAGATTTCGTCCGTTTCCATTTTGGAAAAGAGTTCAGGATTCGTTTATCGGAAAAGGTGAATAGAAAGAGGACGTATCGTGGAACCATTTTTTATCAGAAAGAACATCACTTCCGCTGAAGACGGAATGACTGTAAAAGAATACGCGGGTAAACTGGGGATTTCGAAACGTCTGTTAACCGACATCAAGTTTGCCGGGGGTGACCTGCTGATCAACGGTGAACATGTAACGGTCAAATACGTTTTGCGAGAGGGAGATCTTCTTGTCGTGAAGTTTCCCGAGGAACAGGTGAGTGAGACGTTATTGCCAGAGCCTGTTCCGCTCGATATCTTGTATGAGGATGAGCATGTGCTTGTGATCAACAAGCAGCCTTATGTATCATCAATCCCCTCGAGAGAGCACCCATCCGGCAGCATTGCGAATGGAATGATCCATCATTATCAAAAAAACGGAGTGCGGGCGACAGTTCATCTTGTCACCCGGCTGGACCGGGATACATCAGGTCTTATGCTTGTTGCCAAGCATCGCTTTGCCCACTCGATTTTATCGTCAGCGCAAAAAAGCGGGCTTGTGAAACGCCGGTACGCGGCAGTGGTCCACGGGCGGATGACACAGATGGAAGGAACAGTCGATGCTCCGATTGGCAGACATCCTGACAGTATTATTGAACGGATGGTGACACCGGAAGGCCAGAAGGCTGTTACCCATTTTCATGTCACACACGCAACTGACGAGATCACATCGGTGACATTGCAGCTTGAGACAGGCCGGACCCATCAAATTCGTGTACATATGAGCTACCTTGGGCACCCGCTGTGCGGTGATACACTGTATGGCGGAACGAGACGGGAAATTGGCCGGCAGGCTCTGCACAGCGAGCAGCTTTCGTTTATCCATCCGCTGACACAGGAGAACATGGTGTTTCATGCTGCACTGCCTCAAGATATGAAAGAACTGATAAAAGGAGAGAATCCGTAATTCTCTCCTTTTATATTGGGCGAAATCTTGATTCGTCATAAGGCAGGGAGCTTGGAACAGAGACGGTCTCTAGTTCTGGAAAGCGAAAGCCTGTCAGTTTATTTCCGAATACGCAGCCTGTATCAATGTTGATGGTGCGATTGACTTTCCGGGGCTCTTTCACAGGTGTATGGCCGTATACCACCCAAGCGCTTCCACTATAGGATGCAGCCCAGTCACGTCTGACAGGTCTGCCGTCCGGATACGTTTCACCCGTCACATCGCCGTAAAGCACAAAGTCTTTCACCCTGCGGGTAAATTTTCCGATATCGTCAGCCTTTATGCCAGCATGGGCGACAACTAATTCTCCGTTATGTAAGATGTCGTAAAGCGGCGCCGTTTCGTACAGCTTCATAAACTGTTCGCTGACTGTTTTTCTTTCTTCTGTGGAAAGTTCTTCAAGCTCTGCCGCTGTTGTTTCGAGGCCATGCATCACTTTGACGGGGTTTCCTTTTAAGTAGCGGTACAGCTTATTGCAATGATTTCCCGGAACATAACGTACAGCGCCTTTTTCGTAAGCGCCGGCTACAAAGCGGATGACCTCTATTGATTTCGGTCCTCTATCAGTTAAATCTCCGGCAAAAACAAGCACCCTGCCTTCTTCGTGGACAGGCA
This sequence comes from Bacillus sp. 0209A, assembly GCF_036765095.1. Classification (NCBI taxonomy): domain Bacteria; kingdom Bacillati; phylum Bacillota; class Bacilli; order Caryophanales; family Bacillaceae; genus Bacillus; species Bacillus sp. 0209A. The sequence goes on along the minus strand of NZ_JBAIZV010000001.1, from coordinate 830,902 downwards.
CTCCATTTTTCATTGTATAGCCAAGCTTTTGGATTAATGCCATCATTTCATCATAGCAGCCATGCATATCGCTGATTATATCGTAAGCCATGCGTGATCCTCCTTGCCGATTGTTTTATTTATTATGGAGCAAAGTGCTGTGAGTCATCACAGGCTTTTATGTGCAAATTATAGAAGAATTATTTTCTAAACAGGAATAAGACCTTTTTACTTTATTTTTTATCATCATCCTTGTTAAAATCGCGTTATGTTTTTTAAAAATGAGGTTTTGTTCTTTAATTGAGAACTGAAATAACCCTGACCTAAAAAGGAGGTTCTGATTATGGCGCATTCATCTGTCGCATCTTTAGTTGTTGTACTTATCGTTGCATTTTTAACACCCATCCTTTTGCACCGCTTTAAACTGACGATCCCGGTTGTTGTTGCGGAAATCATTATGGGGCTGATTATCGGAAAAAGCGGTCTTAATTTAGTTGTCGAGGGTGATACATGGCTTGAGACGCTTTCTTTGCTCGGATTTATCTTTTTAATGTTTTTAAGCGGGCTTGAAATTGATTTTTCATCGTTTGAGAAAGGAAAGAAAAAGCAGCTCCTGCCGAACGGCAAAGCGGCGCCTAATACGTTTGCTACGGCGTCCATTATTTTTGCCGGTATATTTATTTTATCATTGCTGCTGTCCTATGGGTTCGTCTTGGCAGGATTTATCGAAAATGCACTTTTAATGACGCTAATTATTTCAACGATTTCGTTAGGTGTTGTCGTTCCAACGTTAAAAGAAGAACGGATTATGAATTCAAATATCGGGCAGATTATTTTGCTTGTTGCCGTGATTGCTGATTTGGTCACGATGATTCTTCTTGCTGTGTTTTCTTCTCTGTACGGAGAAGACAGCGGGAACATGTGGCTCTTGATGATCCTGTTTGCAGCCGGAGTGGTGCTTTACTTTTTCGGCCGGGTCTTTAAACATCGCTCATTTGTTGAGTCGATGTCAAAAGGGACGATTCAGATCGGGACGCGTGCCATTTTTACGTTAATTATCGTACTCGTTGCCCTGTCTGAATCACTTGGGGCGGAAAATATTCTCGGCGCTTTCTTAGCGGGGGTTCTCGTTTCCCTTCTTTCGCCAAACAAAGAACTTGTTCAGCAGCTGGATTCATTCGGCTACGGGTTCTTAATTCCGATTTTCTTTGTAATGGTCGGTGTGAAGCTCGATATTTGGACCCTTTTCCAAGATCCGAAAATTTTAATCATGATCCCGCTTCTGCTTTTGGCGCTGTTAGTCAGCAAAATCATTCCTGTCCTGTACTTGAAGAAGTGGTATGATAAACGAACCATTTTGGCGTCTGGTTTCCTGCTGACATCAACGCTCTCGCTCGTGATTGCCGCTGCGACAATCGGACAGCAGCTTCACGTGATCAGCGCAAATATGTCAGGAGCGCTGACGTTAGTAGCCGTCATTGCCAGTATTTTTTCGCCGGTCTTATTTAAAAAATTATACACACGGGAAGAGCAACCGGAGGAGAAAAAGACAATTACGTTTATCGGCGCAAACCAAATGACATTGCCTGTTACTCTTGAACTGCCGGAAGAGGAGTATGACGTGCGTGTTGTGCATGTCTATCAAGAGAATGCGGAGGAAAAACTGTCAGAATCAGTATTTACCGTTGAAGCCATCTCTGACTATGAACACCAGACGCTTGAATCACTCGGCATTTTTGATGCAGATATCCTGGTTGTCGCGACTGGGAATGAAGACATGAATGCGGACATTGCGTTACTTGCAAAAGAAAAAGGAACAGAAAGAGTCATTGCCAGCGTTGGATCACCCGAGAATGAAGCAACTTTGAAGGCGCAGGGAATTAACATCTTTTCTATGCTGCTGTCGACAAAAACACTGCTTCGCGCGCTAATAGAAGCGCCTGGTGTCATGAAGCTGCTCACGAACGAAGAGTCTTCTCTGTATCAAATTAATATGGAAAACAGCACGTACGACGGTGTGATTTTACGGGAATTCCCTTTTACAGGAGACGTCATCTTTGTCAGGATTTTTAGAGGTGTGGACAGCATCGTTCCTCATGGGGATACAAGGCTGAAACTGGGAGACCGCTTAATTGTCACCGGGTCTAGGGTGTATGTAATGGAACTTAAGAAAACATTAGAAGGATAAACCTTGACCAAATAGGGATTCGTGTTAATATAGAGGTGCAACAACAATTCAATATGTATTCGTATAACCACTAGGGGTGTCCTTCATAAGGGCTGAGATAAAAGTGTGACTTTTAGACCCTCATAACTTGAACAGGTTCAGACCTGCGTAGGGAAGTGGAGCGGTATTTGTGTTAGTTTACTATGCCAATTCCAAACCACTTTTCCTTGCGGGAAAGTGGTTTTTTTTAATTATCAGACAGGGGGAATGACGTGTGAATTTTTCAGAAGAATGCCGTAACGCAGCCGCAGAATGGTGGGAAGGGAGCTTTGTCCATCCTTTCGTTCAGGGAATCGGTGACGGAACGCTTCCGATTGACCGTTTTAAATACTATGTGCTTCAGGATTCTTATTATTTAACGCATTTTGCAAAGGTACAATCGTTCGGTGCCGCTTATGCGAAGGACCTTTATACAACGGGCCGCATGGCAAGCCACGCCCAAGGTACATATGAGGCGGAAATGGCGCTTCACCGCGAGTTTGCGGAGCTGTTGGAGATTAGTGAGGCAGAGCGTAAGGCGTTTAAGCCGTCTCCTACAGCGTACTCTTATACATCCCATATGTACCGTTCGGTTTTGAGTGGGAATTTTGCTGAGATCTTAGCGGCCCTGCTGCCATGCTACTGGCTGTATTACGAGGTTGGCGAGAAATTGCTGACATGTGATCCGGGGCATCCGATTTATCAGAAGTGGATCAGCACATACGGCGGTGACTGGTTCAGACAGCAGGTCGAAGAGCAAATCAACCGCTTTGATGAGTTGGCGGAAAACAGCACGGAGGAAGTGCGTGCCAAGATGAAAGAGAATTTTGTTATTTCAAGCTTCTATGAGTATCAATTTTGGGGAATGGCCAATCGAAAAGAAGGCTGGTCCGACCGCGGCATAAAAGAGGTGGAGGAATTTGGAGCTTCACGCCATAACTGATGACTGCAAGCCGGTTGAAACGTTAGCGAGAGTCATCATAGCGATTCAGAATGAAGTTGATTACATTCACATTCGAGAACGGTCTAAATCGGCGGCTGACATTTTGAAACTGCTTGAGCTTGTTTCTGAAGGCGGGGGAGATAAACGAAAATTGGTCATGAATGGGCGAGTGGATATTGCACTTTTTTCATCTATTCATCGCGTGCAGCTGCCGAGCAACAGCTTTTCACCGAAGCAGGTCAGAGCCAGATTTCCTCACCTTCATATCGGGCGGTCGGTGCATTCACTGGAGGAAGCCGTTCAAGCAGAAAAGGAAGATGCGGACTACGTATTGTTCGGCCATGTGTTTGAAACGGATTGCAAAAAGGGTCTTGAAGGCAGAGGTGTGTCCTTGCTGTCAGAAATCAAACAGCGGATGTCCATCCCGATTATGGCCATCGGCGGCATGACACCGGACAGATTAAGAGACGTAAAACAAGCGGGAGCAGACGGCATCGCTGTCATGTCAGGAATTTTCTCTTCCGCTGACCCTTTGGAAGCTGCCAGACGATATTCCCGTAAGCTAAAGGAGATGCGCTATGAAAAGGCATTATGATGCAGTAGTCATTGGAGGCGGGATTATTGGTTCCGCGATTGCTTATCATTTAGCAAAGGAAAACAAAACAATCGCATTGTTTGAAAGCGGGACAATGGGCGGCAGAACAACAAGTGCCGCTGCCGGAATGCTGGGCGCTCATGCCGAGTGCGAGGAACGTGACGCGTTTTTTGACTTCGCCATGCACAGCCAGCGTCTGTACAAAGGTCTTGGAGAAGAGCTTTACCCATTATCCGGTATTGATATCAGGCGACATAACGGCGGTATGTTTAAGCTGGCGTTTTCTGAAGAAGACGTGCTGCGGCTGAGGAAGATGGATGATTTGGAATCAGTCAGCTGGCATACAAAAGAAGAAGTTTTAGAAATAGAGCCGTATACGTCCGGTGACATTTCCGGGGCATCCTTTATTCAGGATGATGTGCATGTTGAGCCTTATTTCGTTTGCAAGGCATATGCGAAAGCAGCGAAAGCGCTTGGCGCGGAGATTTTTGAGCATACTCCCGTCATGCATGTCGACCGTGACGGTGAAGTGCTGTCCATCGAGACACCGAATGGTAACGTATCGGCGGATTATGTCGCGGTTGCCAGCGGGGTGTGGAGCGGAATGTTTTTTAAACAGCTCGGGCTGAACAACTCATTTTTCCCTGTAAAAGGGGAATGCCTGTCTGTTTGGAATGATGAAATCCCGCTGACAAAAACACTTTACCATGATCATTGCTATATCGTGCCGAGAAAAAGCGGCAGACTGGTTGTCGGCGCCACAATGAAGCCGGGTGATTGGAGTGAAACACCGGATCTTGGCGGACTGGAATCTGTTATGAAAAAAGCAAAAACGATGCTGCCGGCCATTCAGAATATGAAGGTGGATCGTTTTTGGGCAGGACTGCGGCCGGGAACAAAGGATGGGAAACCGTACATCGGCAGACACCCTGAGGACAGCCGTATTTTATTTGCGGCGGGCCATTTTAGAAATGGGATTCTGCTTGCTCCGGCAACGGGGGCTTTGATCAGTGACCTCATCATGAATAAAGGGGTCAATCAGGACTGGCTGCACGCATTCCGAATTGATCGCAAGGAGGCGGTTCAGATATGATGCTACAGCTGAACGGTAAAGACGTGAAGTGGGAAAAAGACACAGGTACAATTCAAGATCTGCTGGCGTCCTATCAGCTTGAAAATAAAATCGTTATCGTTGAAAGAAATAAAGAAATTATCGGCAAAGAACACTATCACGAGGTTGAGCTTTGTGATCGCGATGTCATTGAAATTGTCCATTTTGTAGGAGGCGGATGAGCATGTTAACTATTGGCGGGAAATCATTTCAATCAAGATTGCTGCTGGGTACGGGGAAATACCCATCGTTTGACATCCAAAAGGAAGCGGTGGCCGTTTCCGAGTCTGATATTTTAACATTTGCTGTGCGGAGAATGAACATTTTTGAAGCGTCTCAGCCTAATTTTCTGGAACAGCTTGATTTATCTAAATACACGCTTCTGCCGAATACAGCGGGCGCCGGGACCGCTGAAGAGGCGGTTCGGATTGCAAGGCTGGCGAAAGCGTCAGGGCTTTGTGACATGATTAAAGTCGAAGTCATCGGATGCAGCCGTTCCTTGCTGCCTGATCCTGTTGAAACATTAAAGGCGTCCGAACAGCTTCTTGAAGAAGGATTTATCGTGCTCCCTTACACGTCGGATGATGTTGTGCTGGCAAGAAAACTGGAGGAGCTTGGCGTTCATGCCATCATGCCGGGGGCATCTCCGATCGGATCTGGGCAAGGAATCTTAAATCCTTTGAATCTGTCATTTATTATTGAACAAGCGAAAGTGCCGGTTATCGTGGACGCCGGCATCGGATCGCCAAAAGACGCGGCATACGCAATGGAGCTTGGAGCTGACGGCGTACTCCTCAATACGGCTGTATCAGGTGCGAATGACCCTGTGAAAATGGCTCATGCCATGAAGCTCGCGGTGGAAGCAGGACGCCTTTCTTATGAGGCGGGACGTATTCCGCGGAAGCAGTACGGAACGGCAAGCAGTCCGGGAGAAGGTCTTCCTGTATGACGGACAGGTACTCCAGACAGGAGCTGTTTGCTCCAATCGGCCCAGCCGGCCAGAAGAAATTGAAAGAAGCGCGCGCCGTGATTATCGGTGCCGGTGCGCTCGGAACAGCCAGTGCAGAAATGCTGGTCAGAGCGGGTGTCGGCTCTGTGAAGATTGCCGACAGAGATTACGTTGAATGGAGCAACCTGCAGCGCCAGCAGCTGTATACAGAAGATGATGTCAAAAAAGAAATGCCGAAAGCGGCCGCTGCTGAGCATCGTCTCCGTTCAATTAACAGCGATGTTGATGTGACTGGCCTTGTGTTGGATGTGACAGTGGAAAATATCTTCGAGCTGATTAAGGGCGCTTCGATCATTGTGGATGCGGCTGATAATTTTGAAACCCGCCTGATCGTAAATGATGCTGCGGTCAAAGAAGGGATTCCTTTTCTTTACGGTGCCTGTGTAGGGAGCTACGGCCTCACTTTTACTGTAGTGCCGGGATCGACTCCCTGCCTGCATTGCTTGCTCGATACACTTCCGATTGCCGGAGCGACATGTGACACAGCCGGCATCATCAGTCCGGCTGTATTGCAGGTAGCGGTCTTTCAGGTGACAGACGCGCTGAAGCTGCTGACGGGAGAGAATTGCGAGCCAGTGCTGCGCTCCTTTGACCTATGGAAAAATGAGCGGTCAGAGGTGAAAGCGGCGGGTCTCAAACAGAACGCATGCCCAAGCTGCGGCACAAAGGATTTTCCGTTTTTGTCTTATGAAAATCAAACAAAAGCGGCTGTATTGTGCGGCAGGAACACCGTGCAAATCAGATCATCCTTTACAAAAGAAACGGATCTTGAAGTGCTGGCGGGTCAACTGAAGCAAGCCGGGCTTGATGTAGCCGCGAACCCGTATTTGATTTCCTGCCGTTCGGCTGATATGAAAATGGTGCTGTTCCGGGACGGCAGAGCATTGATCCATGGAACGAATGATATTGCCCGGGCAAAATCCATTTATCATAAATGGATCGGGTAATCAAAGGAGTGTAGTGTAATGAGTATATATAAAGCATTGACAATCGCCGGCTCTGATTCAGGCGGCGGCGCAGGGATACAGGCAGATATTAAAACCTTTCAAGAGCTCGATGTGTTCGGAATGTCTGCGCTTACGGCGGTAACCGCTCAAAATACGCTGGGCGTCCATGGGGTGTATCCGCTGTCTGTAGAGGCGCTGAGACAGCAAATTGACGCTGTTGCCGAGGATTTGAGACCGGACGCCATAAAAACGGGAATGCTCTGGAATTCTGAAATGATTGAAGAAGTGGCGAGAAAAATTGACGAGTACGGGTTTAACCGTGTGATTGTTGATCCGGTTATGATCGCAAAGGGAGGTGCATCCTTACTGCGTGATGAATCAGTTGCCGCCTTAAAAGAGCTGCTTATTCCGAGAAGCTACACGATTACGCCGAATGTGCCGGAAGCAGAAACGCTGACTGGAATGACAATCCGCTCGCTGGATGACCGGAAAAAAGCAGCGGAACAGCTCGTCGAGATGGGGGCGCAGAACGTGATTATCAAAGGCGGGCACCAGCCTAAGGACAATCACATTACTGACCTTCTTTTCGATGGGAGCATGTTTATGCAAATCAGCCATCCCTATATCGATACGAAACATACGCATGGCACAGGATGCACCTTTGCAGCGGCATTAACAGCTCAAACCGCTAAAGGTGACAGTATCCATCAGGCATTCGAGATAGCGGCCAACTTTGTCCGCGAAGCGGTGGAAAATACGCTTGGCATCGGATCGGGCCACGGGCCGACAAACCATTTCGCTTTTAAACGAAACAGCTTAAAAACAAGCCGATGAGATCACCAGCTGATGGTGGTCTCTTTCACGTTTGTCGGTGTCTGCGCTTTTCATCTGGACAAGGTTATGATATGATATCAATTAAGATCAGGTACTAATACTATGTCTTTATTAAATATAGGAGGCTTTATACATATGAATTTTTCACTTGAAGGCCGCAACATTGTCGTGATGGGGGTTGCCAACAAACGCAGTATCGCATGGGGAATTGCGCGCTCTCTGCATGAAGCGGGAGCACGCTTGATTTTCACATACGCAGGAGAACGCCTGGAGAAATCAGTTCAAGAGCTTGCCGGAACATTAGAACGCAATGACTCCATTATTCTTCCTTGCGACGTCACAAACGACGCGGAAATCGAAACTTGCTTTGCAAGCATTAAGGAGCAGGTCGGTGTGGTCCACGGTATCGCGCATTGTATCGCGTTTGCCAACAAAGAAGAGCTTGTCGGCGAATACTTAAACACAAATCGTGACGGTTTCCTTTTGGCTCATAACATCAGCTCATACTCTCTGACAGCTGTTGTCAAAGCGGCACGTCCGATCATGACTGAAGGCGGAAGCATTGTCACTTTGACTTACCTTGGCGGAGAGCTTGTGATGCCAAACTACAATGTCATGGGTGTAGCGAAAGCTTCTCTTGATGCAAGTGTGAAATACTTAGCTTCCGACTTAGGAAAAGAAAATATCCGCGTGAACAGCATTTCTGCAGGCCCGATCAGAACATTATCTGCTAAAGGCATCAGCGATTTCAATTCTATCTTAAAAGACATCGAAGAGCGTGCGCCGCTTCGCCGCACGACAACACCTGAAGAAGTGGGCGATACAGCTGCGTTCTTATTCAGCGATATGTCCCGAGGCATTACAGGTGAAAATCTTCACGTTGATTCAGGTTTCCATATCACTGCCCGCTAAGCAGGACCTATGTCAAGCAATCCCGAACAGGGATTGCTTTTTTATTTCTTCTGATTTTCAGCTTTCTGTCATATAGATAGAACATGACACAATCGGAGGGATGAAGATGTCTAATAAGAAAAGAAACGCGGATAAAAAACCGCTCATGTATATTGTTCAGCCGGATTATGCAGAAACAACAAGGTCATCCATGCAGGAGATTGTTATTAAAAAAAAGACCAACAAACCCGCTCCGCCTAAAGCAGAAGAACAGCCGGACTACCATGAGAAACAGCAGGAGGAAGCCGTGGCAATAGATGTCCAGCAAGCAGACGATAAGCCTGCCGCTGAGCCAGTGAGCCAGCAAATACAAGAGGTGAGAGAGCCAGAGAATACAAAGAAGCAGCAGGAACAGGAAGCAGAGCTGCAAGCCGTTGAAGAAACCGTCGAAGAAACCGTCGAAGAAACCATCGAACACGAGCCTCCGAAAGCGGAAAAAAAGGAAGAGCCTGCACTTAAGGCGCATAAACCTGAAAAAGAACCGGAAGCTGTCCATAATGCCGCTAAAGCGGAGGAAAAAGCACCGCCGGCAAGAAAAGTGAAAAAACCGATGAGCAAGATGACGATCCACGAAAAAATTGATTTTTTAACAAAGCTGCCTCATAACATGCCGAGAGCGCTTTGTTTGATTGAAGCCAATGGAAGAACATACAGAGGCGTGATTGTCGGCAGAAGAAACGATTCCGTCCTGCTCCGCACGACCGGAAACGGCGCACCGACTGAACTGGCGATTGATGAAATCACCTCCTTGCACCCGCTCGGTTTTTAATGGAAATGAAAAAGCTGCCCGGCAGATGTTCCCGGCAGCTTATTTTCATAGAGAAAAGCCTGCAGGCCTGCAAGCTTTTCCGCCTTATCATTAATGATGATGATGCGTGCGATTGATTAACCGAGGATTTAAGCAGTTGATTGCGCAGAAGCAGTCTAAGTCCACTTCAATACAGTAGTTTGTTTTTTCCAGTCGAAACGCTTCACAAACCGTATCTTTATCGGTGAAGTCCAAAATGTGCTTGTGTTCGTCAAATGCGATTAATAATGACAGTGTCGCACAGCTGCCATGAACTTTTTCCACTCTGAAAAATACAGTATTAAAGCAAGGTCCGTTTTCCAGTTCGCCAACATTGCCGAAAGCGACCAGAGGATTTGATTTTGATGTAAACAGCACGAAAGGCACTGTATCGCCTAGCGAATGAGTTGGTGACAAAAGCTTTGAATGGCAGCTAGTCGGGCAGTCCTCTTCAACAGCGTTTTGCAGATCTTCAATATTTTCTACAGCTTCACGCACGCAGCTTGATGTTTTCTGGCTCATATTATTATCCCTCCTGCCTTATAAATTTCTTGAGACTGGCGAAATGATGGAGAGTCAGCTGCCTCACGCCGGAAGCAGCTGAATAATTTGCACCTGTAATAGAGTTTGGAAGGGGATTCCTCTTTACAAGTGTTTATCCATTGTGATGATGCTTTTTATCTCTGTTAGGGGATGTTCTGTCAACCAGCTCTGGCGACAGGCACTGAATGGCGCAGAAGCATCCGAGATCCACTTCAATGCAAAAATCTGTTTTTTCAAGCCCGAAGAAATCCGGGTCGCAAGGGTGGCAAACGCTTAAGGTATCGCCTTTGACATCCACCGGGCGTAAAATAGACAGTGTTGCGCAGCAATCGCATAATTTTTCAACGCGGAAGAAAATGGACTCAAAGCATTGCATATCATCCACAAATCCCCCCACGTTTCCGAATGTGGAGAACAATCCGCCTTTTTTATCAAACAAGAGAAACGGAATTGTGTCTTTACCTGCAATCGTCGGATTCAAAAGGTTTGTATAGCAGCCAGTAGGACACTGTTCCTCAACTGCCTCCTGCTCTGCTAAAATCTTTTCCACTGCATCGCATACACAGTTCTCATGCCGGCCATGGGTTTTTCCGCAGCTCATTGATTTCAGCTCCTTCTTTATAGGGTATTTGACTTTAGTCCTTAACAACATATGTACTGGTGCCCCACTTGGTGTGGGTGAACGTCTATATATTCATCATATGCTTGGAAAATAAGAAAAAGCAGAGCGTTTTTTAGCTCTGCTTTTAGAGATCAGATGAGAATCAAAACTCCGAAAATTGCTACAAGGGCATTGATTAAGACTGTAACGAGGGTCGCAGCATCTTGATCGAGTGTAGTAACGTTTACGCAGCGTGAGTTGTCGATAAGAATCTTTTGACGGTTCAATTGTTTACTTTCTGTAAGCTGTAATAAATCTTGAGCAACCAGTTCAGCAAGCGTCTCATCTGTAATAACTGCCAATGTAACGATGACAACTAAGGCATTGATAGAAACAAATACTGAAGTTAATGCTTGTTGATCAACTGATTGAACATTAACATCGCAAGAGTCTCTAATCACAATCATTTCTTCAGAGATTTGTCTGTTGAGGTGAGCTTGAATAACATCTTGATCTACAAAGGCGTCATTAAAACCGAAGCCTTTTAAGTTACAGCAACCATCGCATTTTTTCTCTTCTTTTATTTCTCTTGGGTGATCACAGTCTGGATCTAATGCTACCCATGAATATGGTCTGCTTTCCATTTTTATTCCTCCTTTTCTTTTACTTTTATTAAATGAAAGATAGATTCATTTTGATTGGGGCATTCATCTTGGTTCATATCACTATTTTTATTGTTCTTTTTTATTTTGGCGTTTCTGCTTTAGTTGCTGAATTAATTGTTCTCTGCGGGTATTTTGTTTTTCGGTTCTTTGGTTCGTTTTTTCTGTAACTGTTTTATTTTTATTTTGATTATCTGCTAAAGCCTGTGCTTTTTCTTTAACATCGTTGAGCATTTTCAAGAACATTTCTTTTTCTTCATCCGATAATTTCTTCATTTTATCTTTTGTAACACCATGCTTTTTCAGAACATTGTCTACAAGCATTTTAGTCATTGGATCCATCGCTGGAAGTTTTGAAAGTTCTTCTTTCAGTTTTTCATTATCTGACATTTGTTTTCACCTCGTTTTGTAGTTTGTGAAAAAGAAAGAGTTAAAGGATGCCGGATGCAATGAGAAAAGTGTCGATTACCTGAGTTAACATTTGAATAAAGGTTATTGTTTGATCTGAAAGAAGAGTGACTCTGATATTTCGGCTGTTTATGATTTTTATTGTTGTTCTTTTTTTGATTTGACTTTTGTCAAGAATGAGTAATTCGCTTGCGATTGTATCAGCCAAGTCTTCATCGGTGACGACAAGTTGTATAGCCAAAAAGAGCATTGCCGATAGTGTCGCTTGTATAGAAAGGGCGGATGTAAGATGCGTCGTATCAATGATTATATTTTCGCAATCAATGATTTCAATCTGCTGAATAAATTCATTTGTCAATTGCTCATATATTGCAGGTTGTAGGGAGGCAACTTTTTCATCAATCGACATAACCTTCACTCCTTTCTTATCCATACTTTATATAATGCAAAAAGGGTACAGAGCGGAATAAGAAAAATAACCAAATTTCATGGGGACAAGATGCAACTCATGAAGTATAGGGTTTTTGCATATATGTAAAGGGGATGTTGAAAGGAGTGAACAAGTGGTTATCAATGGGCTGACAATTGTTCTTCTTTCGCTTGCGGTTTTCCGGCTCGCTCGGCTGCTGGTGTTTGATACGATTATGGCGCCGCTTCGCAGCCTGTTTCATGAAGAGAAGGAAGAAAAGGATGCGGACGGGAACATTGAAACGTATATCGTGATTAAGGGAACGGGGGTAAGGGCGTTTATTGGTGAATTGCTGAGCTGCTATTGGTGTACAGGCGTGTGGTGCGCCGGCTTTTTGATTTTATGCCAGGCCTTGCTCCCTCAAGCGGCGCAGTGGCTGATTTTACTATTGGCGATCGCCGGTCTTGCCGGCATTATAGAAACACTCGTATCAAAATGGCTGCAAGAATGAGGCGCTATCACCAGCAACTTTCTGCCAGAATACGCATAAAGTAGCATATATGACATAAGGAAAGGAAGGGAACTAAATGAATCAATTCAATAAACCTTCCCAAAAAACTCCATATACAGATTCATCATATCAATCAAAAAAGATCAAAAAGAAAGGCTGCGGGTGCGGAAATAAAAAGAAAAAGCCTCAATAGCCTGACAACGAAACCGGAGATCTCCGGTTTTTGTTTTTTTAACGGAGCGGTCTCGCTCAGCATATATCATGAGTGGGGGGATACCAATGGATGAGTTCGAAAAATGGATAGACAGAAGATATGAACCTCACGAACAAAAGAAAAAAGAACATGAAGATATCATGAGCAGCATCGGAAAAGACTTGGAAGCATTTGATGAAGCCGGTGTGGCGTTTGAAGAGGAGATTGAAGAGCTTGCTGAAAAAACGGAATCGTTACTTCAAAAAAATCAGGCTCAGTATGATCCATCGTAAATCCGCAAACGCCCTATGCGAATATCCAAGCCGAATCAAATGGCTCACATAGTGTATAGAGAGTAAAGGAGGTGCTTATCTATGGGCTTTGGATACGGATTCGGAGGCGGCTACGGCGGCTGTGGCGGCTATAGCGGCGGTTATGCCGGTGGTTACGGCGGCGGCTATGGTTCAACATTTGTTCTTTTAGTCGTATTGTTCATTCTCCTAATCATTGTAGGTGCATCTTATTTCTGCTAAAACTTTAGAGGAAGTGCGGGAAATCCGCGCTTCCTTGCAGTCTGAAAACCATTCGAGGAAACAAATGTAATAAGATAGGCACATCACTCATTAGTGTTCATATAATACCGTATTACTCCGCCAAAAGGAGGCGCATTATGGATAATCAATTTTTTAAGAACATCGAAAAGAAAACAGGCGTCAATATGCAGGATGTTATGAATCTTGCCGGCTCTCTTCAAAACGCCAATTTTAAAGACGAAAACACAGTACGCAGTGTTATTAGCCGCGTAGCACAGCTGGCAAACAGACGCGTGCCGAAAGAATTAGAGGATAAAATTGTCCAGTCCATTACAAGCGGTAAAGAAAAGCTTGATTTTGGGACGATTTCTAAAATGCTGGATAATAAATAATCGGATGGCCTGGCTGACTTTTGACAGCGGGCCTTTTTTACAGAAAAGACCCGGCAGTGATCTGCCGGGCTGTTAGCTATGCAAGGGCTGTCTTGCTTGCTGTAATAAGGGATACAAAAATCTTGAACGGTGGGCCGTTTTGCCGCGCCTGTTGGCGGGACAAGACAAATATAAGTGCTGTTTGGCCCGGGTCATGGCTACATACAAAAGGCGTCTTTCTTCCTCGAGGGGAGCTTCATCGCCTTTTCTCGCTGTTTCTAATGAGAAATCGTGCGGAATCGAACCGTCTACCGTGCCTAACACGTAAACGGTTTTGAATTCAAGGCCTTTTGACCGGTGAATAGTCATCAGCTGAACACCGTTTTCATCCGTTTTGTTTTTCTCAGCGGCCCTCATATGGTCTACGTGGGCGAGAAAGTCAGGAATTGATTTGAATTTTTTGGCGACGACCTTGATGTCACGCAGGTCATCGGAGCCTTTTTCCAGTTTGTTGCCTTCATTTCCCCGTTTTTTTAAATACTCGGAGAAGCCCATTTTTCCTTCGGCGAAGGTGATCGCTTCCACCGGCTTCATCGTGCGGATGCTTGCAAAAAATGGCACGATCTTCTTGATTTTATTGAGCTGGAACGGCTTCAGATCAGGCAGTTTGGCCAGCGCTTTAATCATGGAACAGTCCTCGGTAATCGAGAGCGCCTTCAGCGTGTTCAAAGCAGACTGCTTTAAGAACAAGGCGGGCAGCAAGTGCTTAATCGCCTCAGTATCATCCTCATTTTGGCTGGCGTACAAGTATGCGAGAATCTGGCGGACAATCCGTCTGCTGTAAAACGATTGGACGCCGCGGTCAGCTGTATACGGAATTGATGAATGATGAAGCCTTTCGTAAATGGCGCGGCCTCCGCTGTTTGTGCGGTAGAGAACCGCAAAGTCTTCAGGATTTGCCCCGTTTTGAATTTTTTCTTTGATATCGGAAACGACCATTGTGGCCTCTTCCTCTTCGTCATAAGGATAAAACAGCATAGGGACCTGGACGTCATCACGCGCCGCTTCAAGCATTTTGGCATACCTGTTTTTGTTCTTTTTCACCACGATATCAGCACTGGAGACGATCGGGTGCGTGGACCTGTAGTTTGCGGTTAAATAAATCGTCTTCGCTCCGGGATAATCCTTCTGAAAATCAAGAATAAAAGATGGATTGCTTCCGCGAAACGCGTAGATGGACTGATCGTCGTCCCCGACACAGCACAGGTTTTGTTCCGGGCTTGCCAGCATTTGCATGATTTTATATTGAACGGGGTTAATGTCCTGAAACTCATCAATCAATATATAAGTAAACCGGGATTGATACTGTTCCAGAAGGCCCGGCCGATCGATAAACAATTCGTAGCAGGCAGAAGCCATGTCATCAAAATCAAATTGGTTGTGTTCTTTTTTCTGGCGTTCATAATGTTCATATAATCGATAGACTTGTTTTTCCCACTCATCTTGCAAAGGGATGCGTTCGTTCGGCACATATGTGTTTTTCCAAAAACCGATTTGCTGCAAGGCCTGATCTACGGGGAACTCTTTTTCATCTATCCCTTCTTCATAGAGTGCTTTTTTGATATATTGTTCCCGCTGCCACTCCATTTTCAGCAAATGCTCGCCGTTCCATTTAGCAGGATCATCGTGATATAAGATTTTATAAAATAAGCTGTGGAATGTTCCGGTGACAAGTCTTCTGACTTTTGCCGGCTGTAATCCGTACTGCTTTGCCATCCGCTCTTTCATTTCGGCGACAGCTTTTGTCGTAAAGGTGACAAGCAGCATGTTTTCCGGCGGTATGCCTAAGTGTTCGATCATGTGGGCGGCACGAGCCGTCAGCACGCGTGTTTTTCCGCTTCCCGCACCTGCAAGCACAAGCAGCGGGCCTTCCGTTTCCGTGACAGCTTTCAGCTGATCCGTGTTCAAGCCGACAGACGGGAAAAGGCTCGTATCAGGTTCTATTGTTTTTTGCACAAATGGTGTTTTGGGTTTAATGCTTCTCGGCCGCTGCCATTCCGTGACAGCAAGAGACGAGTCAGCAGCAATTGCTTTTCCCTTGGGCAAACGAAAGACACCGGATTCCTGATACTCTTCTTTTTTCTCCTCTTTAGCGGGCTTCGTTTCGCAGGCCTCCTCACATGCTGGAAAGTGGCCTGGCTGGCGGTGGATAAACTCCGGCGGATCAGCGATGTTGAGCCTTAACAAAACGGGTTTTCCGCAATGAGAACAAAATAAATGTCCTTTTATTCCTTCTTCAAAGAGGAATTGATAATGTTCTCTTGAATATGTATGTAAATGTATCGTTCGATCATTCAGTCGGGCGCATTTCAAAAAGGGGTCCTCCCAATCAAAAAAAGGTGTTCATTACAGACAAAGACTATCATATCAAAAGAAACGTGTTTCAAAAAGTAAGTTTAAGGGAAAAGAGATAGCAGAAGGGTGGGTATCGTATGATATATGCAGGTCAAATTCAAAACCAGCAATACGCTCAATATGCAAATAGAACGATGGGATATAAGCAGGATTACGCCGGAACCGAAAAAATCAGCTATGTCCCGTTTCAGCGGGTATACAAGGAACTGGAAAAGCAGCAGGAGAATCAAACGGCCGCTGAAAGAAAAGTAAACGAGGTGAAACGTAAGCGCTCTCTTTATAAGAGGTTGCGAGAAAAAGGGATGGGCACATATATTAATCGATATGTATAAAAAACCGTTCACATCCAGAGAACGGTTTTTTATATGCAAAAAAAGATCCGGATCTAAATAGACCCGGATGCTGTTTAGTCTTTCATCATTTGTAAGTGCGGAATGCCTGCATCGAGAAATTCTTTTTCAGAAAGCACGCGATACCCGTGTTTCTTGTAAAACGGCACAGCCTGCGTTTGCGCGTTTAAAATGAAGCCCGAAGCGCCGCCGTCTGCCGCCGCTTTTTCGAGCGCTTTCATAATGATGCCGCCGACACCGGAGGAGCGGTGGCTTTTCATTACGCAAATTCGCTCTAACTTGCCGTAGCCGTCTTTCATACGCCATCTTCCGGCGCCGACAGGCTTTTCGCCGTCATATACGACGATATGCTCCGATTCATTTTCAAGCTCGTCAATTTCTTCTTCAGCAGGTACGTTTTGTTCTTTGATAAAAACTTCTTCTCTTACATAAAATGCGTCTTTCATTTGTTCTTCATTTTTTGCGATAACTGCTTCCAAACATTATTCTCCTTTGCCTAGCAAAAAGGTTTCATATACTGTCCATGATCCGTTTTCAAGCTGATAAAGCAAATGGAAACGATCAATGATTTCTTCATGCGACACTTCCTGCATTTTTAATTGTCCCAGTACATCCGAATGCTCATCGTCGGAAAGATTTTGGCCGACCGTCACATGCGGGACAAAAGCGTATTCCTGTTCACCGGCCAGCACACCGGTGTATAGCTTTTCATTGAGTGTTTTTAATTCTTCCGTCGGCTCTGCTTTGATGTAAATGACATTATTGACAGGCGCAAATGAGCTGTATTTTGTCAATTTGAGAACGACCGGATGGGACTCCTTCGCGATGTTTCTCAGATGTGATACAAGCTGATCCGCTTTCTCCTCCGTCAATTCAAGCGATGATCTCAGCGTCAAATGGGGCGGGATCAGGGAATAGCTTGGATCATAGCGCTTTCTGTAAGAGTTCGCAAGGTCTTGAAGTTTTTTTGATGGAAATAAAACGATTCCGTATTTCATATTATGTCCCTCCTGGAAATAAAGTATGATATAGTATTAAAGCATTTTTTTCAGCGCCGGCGTGATAAGCGGCTGCCAGTATGTCCATTTGTGGTCTCCGTCAAATGGCTCATAATCATAATCGGAAAGCTTCTTCTCCAGCAGCTGTTTCAGCGCCCGGTTCGGTTCTGTAAAGTCCAGAATGTTCCCGTCTGTCGTGTGGACGTCAGTTTCTTTTGTGCCGATTTGGTGATAAATAGAGAGGTGTTCGATATTGTCCGATTGCTTCACGGCATCCAATACATGTTTGTCAACATAGGGAGACTGCATGATGATGTTTCCGAACATATTCGGATAATCAAGCGCTGTCATAAGAGATATGGTCGCTCCCAGCGAGTCCCCGATCAGCGTTCGTCCGTAGCCGACCTGATAGGTAGGATACTCGTTATCCGCAAATGGTACGACCTCATGGGCGATGAACCGTTTATACGCCGAAAATTTAGAGCCTTCCGGATGGTAGGTTTTTCTGCGCTCATGAACATCCTTATAAGGAACACCGATAATAATGCTCCGGTCAATTTCCCGTTTGGACAGCAATTCCTCGACCTGTCTGCCAATTCTCCCCAGCCTGAAATAATCGTGGCCGTCCTGCGCGATAATGACATGGTATTTATAAAGAGGGGAGTAGTTGGACGGCAGATAAACGAGCAAGGTCATTTCCTCGTTAAGCTCTTTCGAAAAGACTTTCTTTTCTTGCACTGTGCCGTTTTTCGGTGCCATAATGCATTCCTCCAGGACATCACTAGACTTTCTTGCGTTTTCCATTATTGTACCATGAATTATTAGAAATTTCTCTCTTTAAACTGTTCGGAACCCGAAGAAAAAAGTGTTGAAATTAACTGCGAATTGCGTTAATATAAAACAATCAGAAAATTGAAATCGATATTTCTTATCGTGAGAGGTGGAGGGACTGGCCCTTAGAAACCTCAGCAACCGGCTTGTTTTGCGTATGTGCAAAGCGCCAAGGTGCTAAATCCAGCAAGCGTTTTATGCTTGGAAGATAAGAAGAAGTTTAAACCCCTTCTTCTTATGAAGAAGGGGTTTTTTATTTTGAAAAGGGAAGGTGTCTGCTTATGTCACAGCATGTTGAAACGAAATTAGCCCAAATCGGGAACCGAAGCGACGAAGCAACGGGAACGGTGAGTCCTCCTATTTATTTATCAACAGCATACCGCCACAGAGGGATCGGAGAATCAACCGGATTTGATTATGTCCGCACAAAAAACCCGACACGCCAGCTTGTGGAGGACGCGATCGCCAGCTTAGAAAACGGAGCGAGAGGGCTTGCCTTCAGTTCGGGAATGGCAGCCATCCAAACGATTATGGCGCTGTTTAAAAGCGGAGATGAACTGATCGTTTCATCGGACCTATATGGCGGCACGTACCGATTGTTTGAAAATGAATGGAAAAAATACGGCTTGACCTTTCATTATGATGATTTCAGCGACGAAGACTGTTTACGCTCTAAGATTACGCCGAATACAAAAGCGGTGTTTGTGGAAACACCGACAAATCCGCTCATGCAGGAGGCGGACATTGAAAAAATCGCCCGGATGACAAAAGAGCACGGTCTTCTGCTGATCGTAGATAATACATTTTATACACCGGTCTTGCAGCGACCGCTTGAGCTGGGGGCTGACATTGTGATTCACAGCGCAACCAAGTATTTAGGCGGGCATAACGACCTGCTTGCGGGGCTTGTCGTTGTGAAAGATGAAAAGCTTGGAGAGGAAATGTTTCAACACCAAAATGCCATTGGCGCGGTCCTGCCTCCGTTTGATTCATGGCTTCTGATGAGAGGAATGAAGACGCTCAGCCTCAGAATGCGCCAGCACCAGACAAACGCGCAGGAGTTAGCGGCGTTTTTAGAAAAGCAGGAAGAAATTGCGGATGTGCTGTATCCGGGAAAAGGCGGCATGCTGTCCTTCCGTCTTCAAAAAGAAGAGTGGGTGAACCCGTTTTTAAAAGCGCTGAAGACCATTTGTTTTGCGGAAAGCCTCGGCGGGGTGGAGAGTTTTATTACATACCCTGCCACACAGACGCACATGGATATTCCTGAAGAGATCCGCATCGCAAACGGGGTCTGCAATCGTCTGCTGCGCTTTTCGGTCGGAATTGAACATGTGGAAGATTTAAAAGAAGACGTAAAACAAGCGTTATGTCACGTTAAAGAGGGAGCTGTTTCATTTGAGTAATCACAATTGGACGCTGGAAACCCAGCTCGTGCACAATCCATTTAAAACAGACGGCGCAACCGGGGCGGTCAGTGTGCCGATTCAGCACGCATCGACATTTCATCAAACTTCATTTGAAGAGTTCGGCGCATATGACTACAGCCGCTCAGGCACGCCGACAAGAACAGCTCTCGAAGAAACCATTGCCGCACTTGAAGGAGGGACGAGAGGATTTGCTTTCAGTTCAGGCATGGCTGCGATCTCTACAGCATTTTTACTTCTCTCACAGGGCGACCATGTTCTTGTGACAGAAGATGTATACGGCGGAACCTTCCGCATGGTAACAGAGGTGCTGACCCGGTTTGGCATTGAGCATACGTTTGTCGACATGACTGATATTAACGAAGTGGCGCGGAATATCAAGCCGAATACAAAGGTCATTTATATGGAGACACCGTCAAATCCGACACTTGGCATTACTGATATTAAAGCGGTTGTTCAGCTTGCGAAAGAAAACGGCTGTTTGACCTTTCTGGACAATACTTTCATGACTCCTGCTCTGCAGCGTCCGCTTGATCTCGACGTGGATATTGTGCTTCACAGCGCAACAAAATTCCTGAGCGGGCACAGCGATGTGCTCTCAGGCCTGGCTGCTGTCAAGGATGAAGAGCTTGGGAAACAGCTGTATAAGCTGCAAAACGCGTTCGGCGCCGTCCTTGGCGTGCAAGATTGCTGGCTTGTGCTGCGCGGATTAAAAACATTGCAGATCCGTTTGGAGAAAGCAAGCCAAACAGCGCAGCGGCTTGCGGAGTTTTTTCAGAAATATCCATCTGTGAAACGCATCTATTATCCGGGGCTGGCTGATCACCCGGGCGCTGAAACCCATAAAAGCCAGTCAACGGGAGCGGGGGCTGTGCTATCTTTTGAGCTTGAAAGCAAAGAGGCCGTTAAGAAGTTAGTAGAGAATGTATCACTTCCGGTCTTTGCTGTGAGCCTTGGCGCCGTGGAATCGATTTTGTCCTATCCGGCAACGATGTCTCACGCGGCAATGCCTAAGGAAGAGCGGGAAAAACGCGGCATCACAGACGGCCTGCTCCGTCTTAGTGTCGGTGTCGAAAACGCAGACGATTTAGAACGTGATTTCGAACAAGCGCTGAAAGAAATCGCGGCAGTGCCGGTTCGTTAAAAAAGAAGCCGGGGATGGCCCGGCTTCTTTTATTGTTCATCATCAGGATTCAGAATCGCGAGGACTTGATGATCCTCCCAAACGCCGTTGATTTTCACATTTTTACGGGCGATGCCCTCTTTATGAAATCCCGCTTTTTCCAATACACGCATGGACCCGAGATTGCGGGGCATCACACCGGCTTCAATACGGTGCAGTTTCAATTCGTGAAACGCAAAATCAACAATCAATCTGACCGCCTCTGTCATAAGGCCCTTTCCATTATGGGCTTTGTCTAAAAAATACCCGATGAACGCCGTTTGCAGCGCTCCGCGAATGATTTGAAAGAGCGAAACCGTCCCAATTAATGTATCGTCTGACGCAGTAAAAATGCCAAAATGATAC
This sequence comes from Bacillus sp. 0209A, assembly GCF_036765095.1. NCBI lineage: Bacteria > Bacillati > Bacillota > Bacilli > Caryophanales > Bacillaceae > Bacillus > Bacillus sp. 0209A. Next base: position 809,763 of record NZ_JBAIZV010000001.1, on the reverse strand, counting down.
TCTTCATCTTTCTCCAGTCTTTGCTGATACTCGCTTATTCGTTGTCTTTGCCCCTCAACCGTATAGTAATCGTCCGCGCGAATCATGGAGAACTGTTCAAAAAAGTCCCGATTTTCGCTTTGCAGCCGCAGATTTTCTTCCGCATCCTTTAATTCTAAAGGTCTTACATAGATGTTTTTTCCTTTTAACATACAGTGATCTCTCCGTTCTCATGTCAGCATATCTCTTACATTATTCTGAAGAAACTGCAAATATCCTTTTTATAAAAAGGAAGAAAACCAATTTCCCATAAAGGTGCCGACATAGTTCCCAATTAAGTAGCCGAGTGTACCGACAAGCATAATCGGGGCGACAAGCTCCCGCCACCCCTTGGCAATTGCCATCGCAGCCGCTGTCGTCGGCCCTCCGACAGCAGCGTTGACAGCCAGCAAAATTTCTTCAAGCCGCACGCGGAACAATTTTCCGACGGCTAAGGAAACCGCTACATTGATGATTGCAATAACTAAGACAAATAAGAGAATAAGAGGCGCCTTGGTGACGATTAAGCGCAGATCTGCAGGAATGCCGATCACCACAAAAAACAAATATATCAAAAAGGTTCCAAGCTCTTGAGATCCATTAAGCCTTTCAAAAAAACGCGGGAATAGAAAAATGATAAGAACAGTTAAAGACGTGAGCATCAGATACTGATCGCCAAGCGTTCCGGTCAAAAGAGGATGAGAAAAAAGGCTTTTGAAAAAGCTGGAAATCTTCACGCTAACTGCAACAAGCGCAAAAGCAGCACCGGCATTAAAAGCGATATCCTTTAAGGAAATGTCCTTCCGTTTCCAATAGCTTTCTGCACTGTTTCCGCTCTTTCCATCGGCTTTTACTTTTTCTTCAAACGACATAGCATAATGCCGCTGAAACCATTTAACCGCAGGAATGCTGATTAAGATAAAAAACAAAAGCGCCATCATAACATTATCAGCCACAACGGCAGCTGACACATATTCCCCCGGTGTCTCAAATTTTGCTGCCATCGCCGCGAAGTTGATCCCGCCGCCGATATATGAGGCGCTGATCATCCCGCCGATTTTATCGAGATAAGGAATATGCTGTTTGAAAAGAAAAAAAGCGAGGACGCTCCCAAGCACAGTGCCAGCAGAGCTAATCAGAAAAATAAAGAGCAAACGCCTGCTTTCCTTAAAAATCTGCCGCACATTGATCTGAAACAGCAAAAGGGGAATCGCCAGCGGCACCACATAAGACCACACAGTATCATATACAGGCGACTCAACAGGAAGCACTCCTATATTTGTAAACACCATAGCACCTACAAGCGCAATGATAGCGCCAGACACAGCGGACGCCCACTTAAAACGCTGCTCCAGCCCGATGCTCACTGCCGCCCACACCGCAATAAACCCCCACAATACCCAAACATCATCAGAAGAAATCAAAGAATGCAAAACCCCATCACCTCTATTGTTAGAAAATTAAAACATATTATAATAGTCGAGGAACAGAACAGCAAGTCCGAAAAAAAGTTTTTCTGAAAAAGCAGTTGACGAATAGAGGAGGAGGTTATATAATAGAACTTGTCAGAAAGACAACAACATACCCAGCAACACATACATATCATGATTCCGTAGCTCAGCTGGGAGAGCGCTACCTTGACAGGGTAGAGGTCGCTGGTTCGAGCCCAGTCGGAATCATAGCTTAAACCCTTGCGCAGCAAGGGTTTTTTACTTTGCTTATTTATTGATTTTGTCATCATTCATCGAGTTGGGGACGAAATTATTTTTTGAGTTGATTTTGAAGTGAATTCAAAATCAGCTCTGTTTCTGTGCTAGGTTTAATGGATTATAAGGTTTCAATATTCTTTTCGATTTTTTGAATAACTTGTTCGAGCCATACTAATGGAGATACTCTGTAACTTCGAATGTCTACTCCGTCAGCAGCTTCATCGATAAAATCATTCTTTTCTTCATCCGTATAATCACTGTTAATAAAATCTTTTAATGCTACTATATTAGTTTCTTGCTCTTCTTTTGGAATCTCTTCTAAGTATTCGTCCAGTGCTGATTCTGGAGAATCAATATCCTGATGGAAATACCCACCAAGGAATCTAAACACAGGATCAGAAACTTTGATTTCAATCATTACTTATCACCACCAAGAAATGTTAACTTCAAATCTGAGAAATGGTACGTATCTATTCTATATAACTTTCTGCTATATCAATATCGTTTGTCATTTCTAAGTCAGGGTACTTTTCATCTAATTTTCTTAAACCATTAATAAGTTCTTTACTTTGCAAACTTTCAGCTAAATCTTCAAATACTTCACTGATCCAATATAAATCTTCTTTATTACAATTTTCTAGATAGCTAATTGTATTTTCCTCATTTTCTGAGAGCACTTTAATTATTTCATCCCAACTCTTTTGAATTCCATAGTCATCATTAAGATTAAGTTCTTTTCTTTTAATTAATATAGCTTCCATTTTTTTCTCTAAATTCATATTGATCCTCTTAACTAAGAAGGGCTAATATTTTCATATTGCCTTTCCTATTGTTACATCTCCATCATGGAAAAATTCAATCACATAACCAGATTCGCTGAACATGAAAGTATCTGAACCTACAGCAGTTACATCATCAATTACGTTTAAGGCGTTGTCTAAGCTGGTTTTTACAGCTGGATAATCACCGTAAGCCCAAAGGAGAATAACAGTTTTATCATCTATTTTATTCTCAATTAACCATTCCTCAATATCTTCTGCATAATCAATAGATCTGTGAGTAGTTACTTCATCCCATTTAATTCTTCCCCATGATGTGAAGGGGAAACTTTCGCCAAGTTGTTCATGATATTTGCGTGTCTCAGAAATAGTGAGGACTTCTTTGTTATCTCCAAGAGCTTCTAGACATTCTTCGTATAAAGTCATATCAACACTTCCTATTTATTTAAATGTTTTAAAAGGGATTTATAAGTATGTTCGTTTCCGTTAAAAGGTATATAATATTTCTTTGCCTTATCTCCTTTTCAATCGCCGACACAGCAGACGGTTCAAGTTGATGAATGGACTAAATCCTGACGGCATTTGGACCGAAAACGAAAGCGAAGCTTGAATCTCTATTAAAATAAGAGAATCCCTTCTCGTAATGAGAAGGGAGTTATCCGTTATTCCTCGTATAGTTTATTAACCAACTCGGTAAATGAATCACATATATGACTCAATGCTCCATCAGGATTTTCATATGCAATTTCATGATCCCAAAAAACAATAGAAGGACTACTGATTACTTTTCGAAAATCGTAGCAGATTTCATTGCCAAACACATCATCCGCAATCGGTATTACTTTGGCGGGCATTCTACCATCTCGATAACGATTAGAAACGTTAACTATGTATGACTCGCTTTCTTTATGGAAGCTATGTAAGTATCCGAATGCAATTCCTTCCCTATCTTCAAGATCAAAAGTTTCGGGAGAGGGGGTAGCACCGGAATAGATTTTGACATATTTTAAATAATCTTTTGGAAACTTGACTTGTAACATGTTTTCTACTTCAGTAATTTCCTCGTTACTAACAGGATGCTCTCCGAAATCCCATTCAACCATTTTAATAAACTCCTTTTATCTGTATTTGGAACCTCCGCACCATATGTTTCTTCCTCCAGTATGTCCTGTCTTGCCATGAATATCTGCATCTACTAGCTGCATTATACCTTCATTTTGATGGTGGTGCCATGTAAAACCTTTTGGTTTTTTGCCTTTTGAAATCTGCTTTAACTGCATTTCTGTAAAATGTTTTTTTAACTCTGGATTTTTATTAATTTCTTGCTGTAATAGTTCAGTGGCTTTTTTAAATTGTGCAGTATCTTTCTGTAGATATAATGATCTATCAATCTTTACTTCGGTAACTGGTTCGAAAATCGGGAAGCCATCTTTATCATAAGGTACTCCGGTTACAGGATGAACATCATTTTTTAAATGTCCATTTTTTAAGTTGGTTGTGACGGTGTTACCGAATGCATCTTTATGTGTATATGGTGCAGCTTGGACGAATTGATCTTGTTTTGATTGAATCTCTTTTTTTAATATAGATGTATTTTTCACATTGTAGGTATTCTCTATATCTTGAGCTATCCCTACAAGTGCAGGTTCATATTTATTTTTTAATAAAGGATTAATAAAGTCTTTTCCTTTTAAAAGCCCTTTATTGACATGAGCAGCGGCTGTTCCAGCTTCAACCACTTTACCTACTTTAGAAAGCTTGGTCGTGGTTTGCACTGCGGAACCCGCACCTTTTGTACCAACGATATTTCCTACCACATAACTGATATAATGCCCTTTTTCGTATGCATTGCCATTTTCATTTTATCGTTCCATGAGTCGGCAAGGTTTGTCCAGATGATTTTAGAATAAGAAGGTACGCTCAAAATGGTTGTAACTGTTTTTGTCAGTTTCAGTTCGATAGGGAGCTGTGAATATTCCCATGCGCCCACAGCCAAGTCTTTAATGCCATATATGGTATCGTCAATCACATCGTCAATACCATCATCAACTCCCTCAACGAAATCAATTACTGTCTTGCCGGCATTGATTATACTTTCACCGACGGACTTCAGCTGTTTTGCTTGTTCAAGCTGCACTGCGTATTGGAGCTGTTCAGGGGTTAGATTCTCATATCCGACTTTCTTGGCAATTTCTAAGTATTCATCCGGATCCGTCACTCTGTCAGCTAGCTTCTTCTTTAAATCTTTGATTTCTCGTTCTTTCGCTTCATCTTTCTTGATCTTCAAATAAGCTTCAGTCTGTTTCTCGATATCGCCTTTTTTCTTATGTATATCACTTTCTCGATAAGCTTTGGCATTGTAATGGATGGGTGTAGCATTCTTGCCTTTGCCTGTTGATTCCTCAAGCTTTTGGAAGTCCTGCTTGATGAATTGCTCGTTTGGCTCTGACTGAGCATATTCAGATATAAGTGCTTCGTCTACGTTGCCTAGTTTATCAACCGTTTTTTTGCGTTTGTCTTCCGCATCGGCGAGTTCGTCTTTAAAGTCTTCAGTCGAAAACAAATCAAGCGGAAGGATATCATCTATATCATGTAAGATATCTTTCATCGCTTTCTTCTGTTCAGACATAATAGATTTTGATTTTGTGTAGGCGTTAGCCAGCTCATGTTCTAAAAAGGATTCTTCTATGTATGCATCGGCTAAGCTGGCGTCCTCTAAAGCGCCTGAAATGCTTGTCAAAAAAGCAATTTTCATATCAATTAGATCAATCCAATTGTCAGCAACTCCGGCATGATCTTGATAAAATGCTTTGATATTATCGGCGCCTTTGCCGGAAAACTCACTGTCATCTAAATCAGCTACAGCTTTGAAGGCTTTTTTTAGATTGACCATCTGACTTCTTAATTCTTTGTATTCTTTTGCACGTTTATCTGCTTCAGAAAGCAACGTCTTGGCTTCAAATACTTTCATGTTTATATCCTATCGTTTGAATAGTTCCAACGAGATTTTACCATGGGAAAAAGAAGAAGCAGAATATAATGTGATTTTAAAGGGCGAAATGATCAATACGATGTATGTCATTTTACCTGCTATTCGAATCAGATCATATTGAGATTTCTAATCTTAAATCAGCATTTGCCTAGGTTCAATTGTTTTGTTTCAGCATATGTTACGTATAAAACCAAAAAATTCCAATAGAGGAGTGCTATTTATGTACTACAATCAGGTTCCTATGCTAACTCATTGGAGGCATATGCATGATCGGGAGTCTTTTGTTGATGCACAAGCGACTCGGCAGGAAACGGATATGACAGGAATCTGGCGAGGCAACGATGGAGGAGTGTACTACATCCGGCATGATGACCCCCATGTCTGGTGGGCAGGCTTTAGCGACAATGGCAGGGGGCAACACTGGACACACGTGTTTCATGGAATGCGGATGTTTGATGAGACTGGATCAGAGGTGATCTCTGGAAATTGGGCGGATGTACCACGTGGAACGAACAGGGGAAGCGGTACCTTGGTCGTCGCCCGTAGTGGAGACCGGTTGACCAAGGTAACCGGTGGAATTGCCGCGACTACATGGCAACGACTTCGATGGTAAAGCCAGCTGTTTGTTGTGGACTTATGCTGTAACGAATAAAAATTCCAATAGAGGAGTGCTGCTTATGTACTACAATCAGGTACCTATACTAACTCATTGGAGGCAACCTGCGTACGATTTGACAGGAACCTGGCGAGGCGACGATGGAGGCATTTACTACATCCGGCACCTGGATAACAATAAGATCTGGTGGGTAGGATTAAGCGACAACGGCAGTGGTCATAATTGGACCAATGTGTTTGAAGGGGAAGTGAGTTACGATTGGAGTGGGGCGGTGGAATTAAGCGGAAAATGGTATGATGTACCACGTGGAACGAACAGGGGAAGCGGCATCTTGGGCTTTTCGGTACGATTGGGCGATCTCGTCAAAACATACCAAAGCAGTGGATTCGGCGCGAATAGATTGAGGAGAATATCATAGTTGTTTGGGGCACCTGAAAACAGGTGCTTTTTACGTTTAAGCTAATAGTAGAATTGCGGTTGCTCTTAGGCAACCGTATTGTAGTATTAACATTAACTTAGAAATTTGGTCTAAATCGAATCATCTAATTCCTTTAGAAGATTGTTACCACAAATGCAAAGCAAGAAACGAAAGCGCCCATGCAAATATGCCGAACATTACAAAGAACCTAAGAAAAGTTTCATATTTTGTAAGTTTTCGTTCTTTTTTTGTTTTGCCTAATCTCCAATAAAGGGCGTAGCCGGAGAACAATAAAATTATTTGTCCCAGTTGCGACACGGACTCTAAAAATTCTATACCATTCATTGATTTCACCTCTTATTTAATTATCGCAGACGAAAAAAACCTTTCCAACAGTTATATAAAAATTAAGCAATCTGTAATATGTCTAATGGTATAAGCAATGATGTTTTCCTTATCCAGCAGAACCAAAAGTGTATAGTGGCAGAATATGTTATGTTCCTTCACTAAAGAAACAGATGTGTTAATAAAAGAAAAAGCACCTCCAAATTTTAGACTGTGTCTAAAATTTGGGGTGCACTTCAAAGGCCAAAATGGGGTTTTTTCTTAATATCATATTAAGTTGCTGCTCTATCTGCGACCTTATAAGTGGACTGCTCAGAAAGAGCGTATGAAGCGCTAGATACTCCAACAATGCCAAGCAAGAGCGCTAAACAAATTGCAATTTTACATTTTTTCATTTAAATGTTTCCCCCTTTGAATTTGTTTGCGTGCTTCAATTGCCATTTGATAAAAATCGACCGCATCATGTCTATCTTCTTTGTTGGTCAAAAAATCAGCAACAGCAACAGCGTATTCTTCCATATCACCATAAAGGTTTTTATCTTTGAAGAACTTGAACACTTCTCTAAGTGTTTGTAAGTCGAATGATAAATAAAGACCTTTAACCAGTTTTAATTTCTCCGTTACTTCCTGGTTGTTGTGTCTGGCAGCAACCTTCTGACCTTCCTGGTATAATTCTAAAGCAGCCTTTAAATCATTCTTCTTTGCTTTGACATATGCTAGATTAAAAATCGCTTTAGACTCATAAATGTGTTTGCGATCCCTATGGATTTCATAGGCGATTTGAAAATGTTTCTCAGCATTGTCAAGTTCTTCAAGGTTATTATAACATAAACCCACATTAAAATGAGCTGAACCAATTAAATGTTGTTCCCCTATTTTTAAAGCATCATTTAAAGCCTTTTTAGCTGTTTTTAAAGCATCATCATAACACATTTTATCTAGCCAGTTTCCAAAAATAACAAACTGACATTGGACCATTTCTTTGCCATATGTAAGATGACCCTGAGCGTCTTTTTGCTCTTTAAATATAGAGTATGCACGCTGAGCATAATTCATGGAGAAATGAGTCTCTTTCATATAGTAATAGACCTCTGACACTTTGAAATAGAACTCTGCTTTATCTGTATTTGCGTTATCGTCTAATAAATCAAGATATTTTTCAGCTTCTCGATAATATGTTAAAGCAATAACTAAATCTCTTGTTCTGAAATGATACATACCGGTGAAAAAGTGATAATAGAACTCAATTGTATTCGTAAGAGATTCAGGAGCCATACTTTCCCGTGTCTTTTTGAGATCAGAATAAACACCATCTATATTTTTAACAGAGTCAGGCTCGATATAAGACAGCATTATTTCGTGCCGTAGCTTTAATAACTGAAGATAGACTGCTACCTTTTCATTTTTCTCCATCATATCAAATTCTTTTTCAACTTGTTGTTTCATTTCTTTTGCTTTCTCAACTCGACCCTGCTTTATTACAACATACCAATGATTAATGTCTGTAGTTACGTAATGATATGGGATTAAATCCGAAACAGACAATCGAATACCTCCTTTTATTTACATATATTTAATATTATACCACCAAGGGCACCCTCTAATAGAATCATTTTTTTGAAAAATCTTTCTATTTGGGCCAAAACAAAGGTCAGAATAAGCATAAATAAGGACCAAATCGTCTGATACGTACCCTTTAGCTGCTTTAGAATTTATAGAAAGTTGGTCTAAAAGGCTCCCAATGTCGTTTAATGATTTATAGATTATAATTTTCAAGAAAATGTTATAATGAAAAGCCATAAAATAATGTGAAGAGGGGGAATTTCGATGCATTACATAACGGCATGCTTAAAAATTATCAGTGATAAAGACCTTAGTGAGATAATGAAGGAATTCAAAAAACTTGAGGAAGAAACGAACAAAGAAGAAGGGTGTATCACATTCCATGCTTATCCGCTTGAACCATCGGAACGCAAAATAATGCTTTGGGAGATTTGGGAAAACGAAGAAGCTGTTAAAGCCCATTTCACGAAAAAACACACAAAAGATGTTCAAAAACAGGAATTAACGGAAGTTGAATGGTTAATGAAAAGCAATGTGAATGATTAAAAGGCTTCTTAAAAAGAGAGATAAAGTTGGCAGTTGTTGTCTAAAGCTATCAACTTTCATCATTTTCATTCAGAAGTCATCAGAAGTACAATTCAATAGGCCTTGAAGTTAATAGGGCTGGTCAGAATCGAATATACTTGTTCAAAAGGCAGACAGGGTTGAAGTCGCTGGTTCGAGCCAGTTGGAATCATACACGGCGGTTAGAGACGTTATATCAACGTTTCTAGCCGTTTTTTATTGCGTTGACTTAGTCGATGATTAGATTTTTAAGGCGCAGGATAGAGGTGGACCATTACCGTGTCTCGTTTCTTGTTCTATTAAATTGGAATGGGGAGTGGGTAACGTACTGGAGCATAGAACCTCTAACAACATAAAAAAACCTTTTTTCCGGAAGCTTCGGTAAAAAACGAAACTTTTGACTCTATCATTTTACGTTATGATGTAAACGGTTTCATTTATAGTATACTTATACTATTAATTTGTTCAAGTGGATACTGACAGGAAGGATAGAAAAACAGATGAAATACATGAATACAAGACAAAAAGAGATTTTGTATCTGTTGTTATCTGAACCTGATGACTATTTAGTTGTGCAAGATTTCGCAGACAGGGTACAGTGTTCTGAAAAAACGATCAGGAATGATTTGAAAGCGATTGAGGATTATCTCAATGAACATTCTCATGCGCAGCTCATTCGGAAGCCAGGGTTTGGTGTCTATCTAAATATAGAAGAACAGGAAAGGACCTGGTTAAGCCAACAATTATATACTGAACATTTTCATTCTAGGCAGCGGACCGATGAAGAGAGAATGCTGCATATTGCTTATGATTTATTAATGAATGCAAAGCCTGTTTCCGCAAAAGAAATAGCCGCTCAGCATTTTGTGAATCGCTCTTCCATTAAAAAGGAATTATGTGCGCTAGAAGAGTGGCTGAAGCGGTATGAGATCACGTTGGTTTCGAAGCAGCGGATTGGTTTGAAGGTTGAAGGGAACGAAAAAAATAAAAGAAAAGCATTGGCAAGAATATCTGATTTGATTGATAACACGGAGTTTACTAGCCAATTTATTAAAAGTAAGTTCTTACGTCATGAAGTCGATTTTGTGATGAAAGAAATCAAATCATTACAAAAAAAGCATTCTCTCTATTTCACAGATGAGACGTTTGAGAGTTTGCTGCTGCATACATTGTTAATGATCCGCCGAATCAAAATGAAACAGCCGATCTCGATATCTCCAAGAGAACAGGCGGTCGTAAAAAAGAAGAAAGAATATCAATGGACTTTTGCTTGTTTACAACGGCTTGAGCCGGTTTTTGCCATCCGCTTTCCTGAAGAAGAAGCTGTGTATTTAACATTACATATATTGGGCGGGAAAGTTCGTTATCCATTACAGAAAGAAGAGACAAATAACCTTGAAAATGCAGTGCTTCCAAAGGTTGTAGGGCATTTAATCAATCGTGTTTCAGAGCTGAAAATGCTGGATTTTCATAAAGATCAGGATTTGGTCAACGGATTGAACATTCATCTCAATACTGTGCTACAACGGCTGAGCTACGATCTTTCTGTATCAAACCCTATGCTCAATGACATCAAAAAGATGTACCCTTATTTGTTTCATCTGATCATTGACGTTCTGGAAGACATCAATCAATCGTTTGATCTTTATATACCTGAGGAAGAGGCAGCATATTTGACGCTGCATTTTCAGGCAGCGATCGAACGGCTGCACCACAGCAGCGAGACACATAAAAAGGCGATCATCGTCTGCCACATGGGTATTGGAATGTCTCAATTGCTGCGGACGAGAATTGAACGGAAATATCATCAAATCGCTGTAGTGGCCTGTATTGCAAAGGCCGATTTAAAGGGCTATATAAAAAAGCATGAAGATATCGATCTTGTCATTTCTACCATTGCGCTGGAACGTGTAACGATTCCCCATATTGTTGTATCACCGCTTTTGGAGCCTGGTGACGAGAAGAAATTGAGTGCATTTATACGTCAGCTCGACGAATCGCACCGCCAAAAACGAAAAACCTTTCATATGCTGAACAATACGACTCCTTTTTTGGTTTTTTTGCAGCAAGAGGCAGAGCACCGCTACAAGTTGATTGAACAGCTGGCGACAGCTTTGTATGAGAAAGGCTATGTTGAAAAGGAATATGCGGTTCATGCGGTTATGCGGGAAAAAATGGCGGCGACAAACATTGGGGCAGGCATAGCCATTCCTCATGCAAACGCTAAATACATTAAACAATCAGCCATTGCAATTGCTACATTAAAAGAGCCGCTTGATTGGGGAAATGAGAAAGTATCGCTTGTTTTTATGCTGGCTGTCAAACATGAGGATCAAAATATGACAAAGCAGCTGTTTAGTGAGCTTTCATACCTGAGTGAGCAGCCGGCCATCGTCCAGAAGCTGACGAAAGAAACAGACGTCATGACATTTTTATCTCATTTGGAATATTAAAAGCAGGGTTGAAACCTTGCTTTTTTTGTTTATAGCGAAAAATGCCTTTATTTCCGGAATTAACGGTAAAATAAAACGATTTTTACGGCCTGATTTCAGTATACAGTTGAGTCAAGATCTTACGATTCATAGTTTAAAGGAGGATTTATATGAAACTGTTAGCGATAACCTCTTGTCCGAATGGAATTGCCCATACGTATATGGCAGCGGAAAATCTGCAAAAAGCTGCTGATAGATTAGGCGTTCGCATTAAAGTTGAGACCCAGGGCGGAATCGGGGTAGAAAATGAGCTAACCGCTGAGGAAATTCAGGAGGCAGACGCGATCATTATTGCGGCAGACCGCTCCGTAAACAAAGATCGGTTTATAGGGAAAAAACTGCTGTCTGTCGGGGTTCAGGACGGCATCCGCAAACCGGAAGAATTGATTCGAAAAGCACTTAGCGGGGATATACCGGTCTATCATTCCGCTTCAAAATCGGAATCCGGCAGTCAACAGGAGAAGAAGCAAAATCCGATTTACCGTCATTTAATGAACGGCGTTTCTTTTATGGTTCCTTTCATTGTCGTCGGCGGATTATTGATAGCGGTTGCATTAACGCTTGGGGGCGAAAAAACACCTAAAGGATTAGTTATTCCAGATGATTCCTTCTGGAAAACGATTGAACAGATCGGCAGTGCTTCATTTTCATTCATGATCCCGATATTAGCCGGATATATCGCATATAGCATCGCTGATAAGCCGGGACTTGTGCCAGGAATGATTGGCGGATATATTGCAGCGGCTGGAAGTTTTTATGACAGCGCAAGCGGCGCCGGTTTCCTCGGCGGAATCATTGCCGGATTTTTGGCTGGATACGCGGCACTTGGGATCAAAAAATTAAAAGTTCCAAAAGCAATCCAGCCGATTATGCCGATTATTATTATTCCGGTGTTTGCATCCCTGATTGTAGGGTTAGCGTTTGTGTTTTTGATCGGCGCACCTGTAGCTCAAATTTTCACATCTTTAACGGTTTGGCTGGCGGGGATGCAAGGTTCGAGCTCGATCCTTCTGGCATTGATTTTAGGCGCGATGATCTCATTTGATATGGGCGGCCCCGTAAACAAAGTGGCATTTCTGTTCGGGTCGGCCATGATTGGTGAGGGAAACTACGAAATCATGGGCCCAATTGCAGTTGCTATTTGTATACCGCCGATTGGCCTCGGCATCGCGACGTTTTTTGGAAAAAGAAAATTCGAGGCGCCGCAAAGAGAAATGGGGAAAGCGGCATTTACGATGGGACTCTTCGGCATCACTGAAGGAGCTATTCCATTCGCGGCGCAGGATCCTCTTCGAGTCATTCCCAGTATTATGGCAGGTTCTATGACTGGTTCTGTCATAGCGATGATTGGCAATGTGGGAGACAGAGTGGCGCACGGCGGACCTATCGTTGCAGTGCTTGGTGCAGTTGATCATGTCTTGATGTTTTTTATTGCTGTGATTGCAGGATCTCTTGTCACTGCTCTGTTCGTCAATGTACTAAAAAAGGATATTACGGCGGCGTCTCCTGTGCTCAGCGAAACTGCACCGCCAAGTGAAGCTGCTGCAGTAAAAGACATACAGAAGCCAATTCAAGCTGAAAGCCAAAAAGCTGAAATGAAGGACATCAAAAAACTGACAGACATCATCAGCCCAGAGTTGATAGAACCACATTTATCCGGAGAAACGAGAGATGACATCATTGATGAAATGATTCAAACATTGTCCCGCGGAGGTATGCTGCTTTCAGAGAGCGGGTTTAAACAAGCCATTTTGGATCGTGAGAAACAGGGAACAACGGCGATTGGCATGAATATCGCGATTCCGCACGGAAAGTCTGAGGCGGTCAGGAAGCCGAGTGTTGCCTTTGGGATCAAACGATCAGGTGTTGGCTGGAACAGCCTGGATGGATCAGATGCAAAATTAATCTTTATGATTGCTGTGCCAAAAAAAAGTGGAGGAAACCAGCATCTGAAAATATTGCAGATGTTATCCCGAAAACTAATGGATGACAGTTATAGAAAGCGGCTGCTCTCCGTGCAAACCAAAGAAGAAGCATACAAACTGCTGGATGAAATCATTTAATGCGGGGGGATTTTCATGATGACTGAACCGTTATTTTTCAAGCCTGTTTTCAAAGAGAGGATTTGGGGCGGCACCGCTTTAGCTGATTTCGGTTATCACATTCCGTCAGAACGAACAGGGGAGTGCTGGGCTTTTGCCGCTCATAAAAATGGACAAAGCATTGTTCAAAGCGGAATGTATAAAGGGTTCACGCTCTGCGAATTATGGGATCATCACAGACATTTATTCGGACATCTGGAAGGGGATCGTTTCCCACTTCTTACAAAAATCTTAGATGCAGATCAAGATTTATCCGTTCAGGTGCATCCGAATGATGAGTTCGCCAAAATACATGAAAACGGGGAACTTGGAAAAACCGAATGCTGGTACATCATTGATTGCGAAAAAGACGCGGAGATCATTTACGGCCACAACGCAAAAACAAAAGAAGAACTGAGCTCGATGATAGAGCTTGGAGAATGGGACGAGCTCTTGCGCCGCGTAAAGGTAAAGCCGGGGGATTTCTTCTATGTGCCAAGCGGTACCGTTCATGCGATTGGAAAAGGCATTCTCGTTTTGGAAACGCAGCAGAATTCAGATACAACCTACAGATTATATGATTATGAACGAAAAGATGCAGAAGGCAAGCTGCGAGAGCTGCATTTGGAAAAAAGCATAGAAGTCATAGAGGTTCCATCCATTCCAGATCGGCAATCTGTTCATTATGAGCAAACAGATGATTTGCTTACAACCACGTTTATTGAATGTGCTTACTTTTCAGTGGGAAAGTGGAGTTTATCAGAATCAGCAAGATTAAAGCAGCAAAAACCATTCCTTCTTGTCAGTGTGATTGAAGGAGAAGGCCGTATCATCTCCGATGGGAGTGTCAATCGCTTCAAAAAAGGAGATCATATGTTGCTGCCTTACGGGTTTGGAGAATTTAAACTGGAGGGGCAGGCAGAGTGTATCGTCTCTTATCTATGACACGATCAAGATAACAAGTGCGCCAATTCATGCTGGTCTTGACTGTTGACTGTAGCAGACTAAGGTGTTGATGAATGGAAAAACCCTTCTTCGATTGAAGGGTTTTTTGATTGAATTAAAAGGGAGTGATCTGATCCCTTTATTTTAGCCCCCTCCCTCATACTGTTAGCTATGCTGGCTCCTAATTGCCAGATAAGGACAGTTATCTACCGGAAATGATTCATCTTCGAGCCATGTCCTTTCATAATATTTGTTGCGTTACTTAGTTTTAAAGAAAGAAATATAAGAATGCAAACGAATGAAAGTAAACATGCTGGACAAACTGATAGGGATTAAAAAGAAGAAAGGAGGGTGAATATGAAAAAATGGCTGCAAATCATAAGTGCGTTGTTTCTGACCAGTTTTGTATTAGCGGGCTGTAATAATGATCAAGATAATAATGATAACAATGCTCCAGACGTCGAGGAGAACGATCAAGATCAAAACGGCAACAACCAAGATACTGACAATAACAACGTTCCAGGTGTCGACGAGGATGATACCATCAATAAAGATGATGAAAACGATAATGACCCTGATCCCGAAGATCCAGTTGAGGATCCTGAAGATACCGACAAAGATAAAAAAGATGAGTAAGGAAACTTCATAAATCATTGTTTAAACCCGCTCTCAGTTTAGAGGAAGGGTTTTAACTCTTTACATGCCCTTCAAAAAAGCAGACGGAATGCCTGCTTTTTTTATTGTTTTAAATGGTCACCTAAAAATGGTTCCTCTAACAATTTCCTGATTATCCTTCTTTAAAATTATCCATGAGTCAAATTCTTTTGTCCCCTTGTTTTTAACTAAATTCTCACGGAAATAAGGTGTTGTTTCAAAAAAGTTATTCACCGATCTCGTTTAGATGCGGTATCAAGAAGGTTCATCCTTCTCGTAACTGTTCGTTTCAAGAAGGACCATTAAGCCACCTGAATGCTTTCTGAGGGCATTTCGTATCACCTTTTCGCAATCAGATAAAGCGATATGGCTCTTTGGGTTTGAACAGGATTATGAAGCGTAATAACCCATTGGTTTCTTCTCCTTGGAAAGCTTGCGATCGCATATAATGGAGCAGTATCACGTGATGCAAAACCGCCATTCATCACTTTTATATCCCTTCCTTCAAGGTGGCAAACAAGGTATTCACCCGGATTTATGACCTGTTGGTTCGTCCATGCGTAAGAATAAAACCCGTCTCCGAGATCCTCATAGGAAGAGGGTGGTACAACGCCATCTACATTCAATGTGATTTGTCTTCTTCGCTGTCTTTCTGTAAAGTCTGGATTTCTCTGAGAGTTATGAGTAGGTGTAAAGTAAGGAATTGACGGAGGACTATGAAAGTAAGGATACAAAGCAACCACTCCTTCATTTTACATTCATACAAATTGTATGTGGGTTTATTTCGTTCATTCCTGATTTATTTCATGTTAACTAAGAATAGAACGAAAGGTGTGAGGACAATGACTGTGTTTTGGGAGTTGGACATGCAGCTTGGTGGAATATGGATATCTCTAGTGTTAGTATTTATATTGACTGTAATAAAGTAGACATACAGGAATTCAGGAATTTTTTTGATAGTGGGGGAAAAGGATGGCGAAAAAAATGGCAAAAACGAATGCGGTTCGTCTGATCGAACAGCAGAACATCTCCTATGAGTTATTAGGCTACAAAACAGAAGGGGGCCAGCCGGTAGATGGCGTCTCTGTTTCGGAAAAAATCGGATATCCTTTGGAGTATGTATATAAAACATTGGTGGCAACAGCGGGAGCCCATCATTACTACGTCTTTGTTGTACCTGTTGCAAAGGAATTAGATGTAAAAAAGGCGGCAAAGGTAATAGGTGAAAAGAAAATAGACATGATTGCAATGAAGGAGCTATTAAGGGTAACTGGCTATCTTCGCGGCGGCTGCTCACCAATTGGCATGAAAAAATGGTTCCCGACCTATATTGATGCGGCCGCTGAAACATTTGATTTTATCATTGTCAGTGCAGGGAAAATCGGTATGCAGCTAAAGCTAGCGCCGCGAGATTTAGCAAAAGCATGTGATGCTGCATTTGCAGAAATTGTATAGATGGCCCGCAACGAGATTGGGATACAAAGGGTAAATAAAAAAGCTTAGACACATAGACTAAGCTTTTTCCGCATCTCTTTCAAATATGATTTCAAAATAAGCAGCCGCTCCATACCCATCGATACTGGGAGCGAAAATCTGAATCAATGTCCAGCCTCTTTTCGCATAGTCATGGATGATTTGCTGGTAGTCTTCTTTAGGCCTTCTTCTCATCGTACTCAGTTCAACTCTTACGAATTCATACTCTTTCATCGTTTGATCCCTCCTGATAAGCTATACGGTAGTTCGAGCAAGAAGTTTCGTAAACCTTGGATAAGGCCTGAAAGTAAAATTTGTATCTAAACTGAAATAAAGCCTTTAAGAAAGGGAGAAGTCTTACAAGTGTCTATTGTTTTTTATCTGTTTGCCTGAACTTTGCAAATGGCTGGCTGAAACAACAAGGATTTCATACAATCAAAACATGCAGTGATGCGGATATGTTTTTAAGCGGATGGATTTTGCCTCATCTTTTATTTTTGCATTACAGTAATCATTTCAAGAAAGCGATGGTATGACATGAACAAAGAAACCCTAAAAAACATACTCATGATTTTTTCAATATATGCAAGCCTACGAGAAACCGATGGTATGCGTATTGCTGATAGCTGGATTTTGAGTGAGATCGTACGATTTTTGATTTGCATGGCTGTGTTTTTGATCATGACATTTCTATTAGATGCTGTGTTTCCAAACAAAAAAGAGTCGCATTAATGTGTGACTCTTTTTGCATAACTATTATCTGATCAAAAACATCACAAATGAATCAACCATCATAATCAAAAACAGCAAGCAAAAATAAATGAGCGAGTAGACAAACATATCCTTTGCCCACTTCACGTCATCATCTGTTTTGAATCCCTGGATGCTTTTTTTGATCCATATGCCTCCGAGAACCAGGGCAGCTAAGAAATAAAATGGACTGATATGGCCGCTGGCGAGAGTAAAAGGAAATAATAACGTGACCGGCACCAAAACTGCAAGATATTGAATCATTTTTATTTTTGTTACATGATTTCCTCTTACAACAGGCAAGAGCGGAACGCCCGCTGCCCGATACTCCTCTTTGCGTCTGATCCCAATCGCCCAAAAATGCGGGGGCTGCCACAGAAACATGATCGCGTACAACAGCACTGCAGTCATACTGATGTCTCCGGTTACCGCGCAATACCCCATCAATGGCGGCGCAGCTCCGGGGAAGCTCCCGACAAATGTACTCCACACAGAAGTTCGTTTCACCCATATCGTATAGATAATCGCATAAAAAATAAAAGCGGCCAGTCCGAGAAGGGCAGTTAATGGATTGAGGGAATAGAGCATC
The DNA here is from genome assembly GCF_036765095.1 of Bacillus sp. 0209A. Taxonomy (NCBI): domain Bacteria; kingdom Bacillati; phylum Bacillota; class Bacilli; order Caryophanales; family Bacillaceae; genus Bacillus; species Bacillus sp. 0209A. The sequence continues at coordinate 791,775 of NZ_JBAIZV010000001.1, read as the reverse complement.
GCAAGACCGGTGATTCCTAAAACAGAGCCATACGTTAAGAGCATAGCTGGCGGCATTTTCCCTGTGACCGAGGCTCTGCTGCGGGTGCGTGCCATTTTTGCGTCCATATGCCGATCAAAATAGTTGTTATAGACAGTTCCGGAAGCCATAACAAACGCGGTTCCAAACATTGCTGTCACCATTGTCATCAAAAAAGCCATTCCGGTTAATGGTTTTTCTGCGCTTGCAAATGCGATCCAAAATCCGCCGAAGGCTGCTATCGAGTTTGATATGATAATGCCGGGTTTTGCAAGTTTGATAAAATCGTAAATTGTTACCCGATTTGAAGGTTTTATGTATTTCGTTTCAGATATAGCTGCAGAATCACTTGTATTCTCCAAAAATAGACGCCTCCCCCAAAACTGCATGCTATTGTTATCGTAACAAGACGGCTATGAGAATTACAATCATTTCCTATATTTGTCATGATATTGTCATTTTTAAAACAAAAAAATAGGGAGCTGGACTGCCCCCATTTTGGTAAACGACGCCTAGTATCCGTAACCTCCGCCGTAACCTCCTCCGTATCCGCCGCCGAAACCGCCGCCATAACCGGACCAAGGGTAGTAAGGCGGTCGTGGGCGCGGTCTCGGGCGCGGGTAATAGTAAGGCGGACGCGGATAAAACGGATAGAACGGTCTAGGGTAATAATAAGGCGGGTAAAATGGCGGTCTCGGGCGCGGATAATAATAAGGCTGTCTTTCATCATAAGGTGTCATTTGTTCAAATGTCTGTTCATTCAAAGGATAATCCAAGAGGAAAACCTCCCATGTTTTTTTTATTCCTTTTACCATATTCTTGATGTGTGAGTTGGGTGTATGTACATTCGTGAAATCGATTTTTTTATGATGAAATCCCTGAAAAAGGATTGACAAGAACTACTAAATCTCATAGTATTACAAATGTGAAATAAATGTTACTGTAATATTACAAGAATATTTCTAAAAAGATACAGTTCTAACTGATAAGGATAAATCGAAATGGTTATGAAAGAAGGAATTTGGGTTGTTGGCAAAAAGAATCAAATGGTTTCATATCTTATTAGCAGTTGTATGTGTGGCGGGCCTTATTGGCTTTTTCCATAATTCATTACAAAAAGAAACGGTTATGACTAAAGTGAAAACTGATTCTCAGTATGGGAACGTGGAGATCGCAACGCTTGTGAACGACGGGAAAACGTTCAATTACGCAGTCAATTATCCAGTTTTTAAAAATAAAAAAATGGATGCGGCATTAAAGAGTTTCGCAGAGAAAGAGGTTCGCCAATTTCAAAAGGAAACAAAAGACGTTGATCAGGAGCATACGACAAAACGCAACGAATTAAATGTTGATTATAAAATTGCCCATTACGCCAAACAGACAGTAGCGATTGTATTTAATGAATATAAATATATCGGCGGTGCACACGGGCAAACCGTGAAAAAAACGTTTAACTATGATTTTAGTAAACAAGCTTTTCTTTCGATTGATGATATTTTCAAAGAGGACGCTGACTATTTACATAAGCTTTCGTTAATCGCTTATCATGAACTGAAAAAAGATAAGGACATTGCTGCTGACGAAGCGCTGTTAAAGGAAGGAACGGCACCGAAAAAAGAAAATTTCAGCCGCTTTGCCATCAAGCAAGATTATATCGAATTTTATTTCGATACATATCAGGTCGCAGCAGGCTATCTTGGGGAGCAATCGATTGCGATTAAGAAAAGCCTCTTGAAAGACATTGTGAAAGAACAATATATTGATAAAGCAAAAAACAAAAATAAAATCAAAGAGCAAAAGCCGAAGCATGAAGTGATTTCATTGCCTAAAGAGGAAACGGTTGATCCAAATCAAAAAGTCATTGCGCTTACTTTCGATGACGGCCCGAATCCTGCGACAACAAATCAAATTTTGGACTCCTTGAAGCAACATAAGGGGCATGCCACGTTTTTTGTTCTCGGGAGCAGGGTGCAATATTATCCGGAAACGCTTAAAAGGATGCTGAAAGAAGGACATGAGGTGGGGAACCATTCATGGAGCCACCCGCTTCTCACAAGGCTTTCAGTAAAAGAAGCGTTAAAGCAGATCAACGACACGCAGGATATTATTGAAAAAATAAGCGGATACCGTCCGACGCTTGTAAGACCTCCATACGGCGGCATTAATGATGAGCTGCGGAGTCAATTGAAAATGGATGTCGCATTATGGGATATTGACCCGGAAGATTGGAAAGAACGCAACAAAAAAACAATCGTTGACCGGGTCATGAGTCAGGCGGGAGATGGAAGAACCATCTTGATTCACGACATTTACCGCACCTCTGCTGACGCGGCCGATGAAATTATCAAAAAGCTCACCGATCAAGGCTATCAATTGGTGACGGTCTCTCAGCTTGAAGAGGTTAAAAAACAAAGAGAAGCGAATTAATACGAAAAGGCTGCCGCGGATATTGCCCGTTTGGACAGCCTTTTTTCTTTTTAGTAAGAGCCTGTAGTGGCCCAAACATTCAGATTCGGTCCTGAATACTTACCGAAAGCGTAAGAAGTCCGTGGATCCAAATCATATACCATCGGTGTATAACAAGATTTTTGGCCGGCCACCGCTTTTCCATTGCCGCCTGCAGAATCACAGTTATATCTCTTTCCGTCCGTGTTCCGGGTAATCTCCGCATTTGCTTCATAGCCTGACGTCAATGTATGATTCATCGTGATTTTTGCCCAAGCCGTTTTACATGCACTGCTGAATTTGAGCTCGACCACCCCGATGACTTGATTGTTGGCATTCACTAAGTTTGAGGATTTTTTTGTAGAGCCGCTGGATGCACAATCATTGTAATAAGGGCTTTTTCCATCGTAGGCATGGGTTTCGGCGTTGGCGGGCGTCCCTTTGACGGCGAAAATAAATACAACTGCGAATAATATCAATGAAGCTTTCGTAAACAATCTTTTCATGTCTTTTAATAACCTCCTTCATATGGCAAACAATACATCATACGGAGGAACAGTCAAAACATGCATGCTCTTTTGTGAACAATAAAGGCGGCCGGGAGGATGGAGTCCTTGGCCGCCTTTGGTGTGTGATTAAGCTTTTATATCAATGGTTTGTCCGAGTGTCGGATGCTGAATCATCTTTAAGGTTTGATCGGCATTTTGCTGGGCCGTGTCCAACACTTTTTTCGTTAAAGCGATATCAACATTTTGGGCAAGTGATGCTTGATGCATAGCAACTGATAAAGCGGGAATATCCATCGTTCCACCTCCTATGCCTTACCTATCGGCGGGTTTGGATGATTTTACAGTGCAAAAGGGCTTAATTTTCCATGTTGACCCTTACGCTGCGGCATACCGTATGTTTTTAACAAGGGGGAAATCAGGATGAATCTTGTAATGGAAAAAACCTTTGAGCAATATGAAAAGTTGTTTTCTATATGAAAAAAGCGTCACATTTTGTGGCGCTCTTTGATTCCTAGGACGAGCAGTTCTATGGCTGCACAGAGTGCAATTCCGATCGTATACGCTTCGATATCGCTCCATAAAAAACCGTACCCCAGTACAAGGCCGCCAAGAGAAGTGTCTCTGATCCGGTCGATCCAATCTGAGTGATACAGCTGGCTGATTTCAATGAAAAAACAGAAAGAAAGACTGATCATGCCCGTCATCATTGTCTTCATTTTCCGAAATAGAAACCCGCATCCCATATAGATCATGGCCGCCCACAGCGAGTCCCCCAGATAAGGATTGACGGCATCCGGCAGAACACTTGAGAATGCTCTGGATCCCAGCCCCATCGCTATGATCATCATGGTGACAGCTGCATATATCCATCGATTTCGCTTCATTGAGAATTGATACCCCGTCTCTGTTTCAACTCCCATGTATTGTAAGGAATATACCCTCTATTTGTCCAATAAAAAAAGCGGCTGAACAGCCGCATGATGTGATTATTTCGCTTTAAGGTTTACATGGTCGGCGGTCTGGTCCTTGCCAATTACAAAATGGAGTTCATATCGGCCTGTATTATATACATAATCTATTTCATCGGTAAACGGGACGGTTAACACTCGATTAGCGGCGCCTAATTCATTTCGCAGCACTTCCGGGGTAACCCCTCCTAAATTCAGCTGCCGTTCCACGCCGGTTCCAAAGTAGCGGATTTCTGAAATGGTCATGTCTTGATGATAGGAAAATCCGTAGCCCGGGTTCCCCATATTCCAGTGATATAAATCAAACCGATTGTCTCCTCCGGACGGCCGTTCCGGTTCCCCTAATTTAGCATGGACATCGCCTTTCGTGCTTTTGTTAATGGTAAGGCCTTGCGCCTGCTGAGGCATTTCCCCTGTGTAGGCGGTGTTGTAGAGGTTTTTGACAAGCTCGGCGGCGGATTGATTCGTATCTTCGGAGAGCGTTGTTGCTTGAGTTTCGGCCTTTACAGGGGTTGGAAAAGGTGCTGCGCCAAAGCTGGAAAGAGAGGCTGTCAGTGCGGCTGTCGCGGTTAGAACAGACATTGTTTTGTTCATGATATCCCTCCTTTTTCATCTACCACCTCGTTTCCCGGTGTGAATGTGCTAAAACATTTGAGTGCGTTTTGTATGTTTTATTGATCTCTTGTAAGGGAAGAGAAATGGGTAATTCGGTATATACACTGGCAAGAAAGGGGAATGGAGATGGCTCAACAGAAAAAAATCACAATAAACGGCGTTGAAATGGAAGCCTCCGAAGATCAAACGCTGCTGCAGCTTTTGAACAACAGTTCGATTGAAGTGCCGCAAGTTTGCTATCATCCCAGCTTAGGGCCGATTGAAACATGTGATACGTGCATCGTCAGCATCAATGGTGAGCTAAAGAGATCGTGCTCCGCTGAAGTAAAGGATGGGGATGTCATTGATACGCTTTCGCCTGATGTCAAAAAAGCGCAGGTCATCGGGATGGACAAGATTTTATATAATCATGAGCTTTATTGTACAGTTTGCGATTACAACAACGGGGGGTGTGAAATACATAATACGGTGAAAGAAATGAAAGTCAATCACCAAAGCATCCCGTTTGACCATAAGCCTTATCATAAGGATGAATCTCATCCGTTTTACCGGTACGATCCAGACCAATGTATTTTGTGCGGCCGTTGTGTTGAAGCTTGCCAAGACGTTCAGGTGACTGAAACCCTGACCATTGACTGGGAGCGGAAACGCCCGCGCGTCATTTGGGATAACGATGTGCCGATCAATGAGTCGTCTTGTGTGTCATGCGGCCACTGTTCAACGGTCTGTCCGTGTAACGCGATGATGGAAAAAGGAATGGAAGGGGAAGCCGGATATTTAACAGGCATTGATCACGAAACGCTCCGTCCGATGATCGAGATCACAAAAGGCGTAGAAACAGGGTACGGCTCGATTCTCGCCATTTCTGATATGGAATCCGCCATGCGTGATGAACGGATCAAGAAAACGAAAACCGTCTGCACATACTGCGGCGTGGGCTGCAGCTTTGATGTCTGGACAAAGGGAAGAGACATTCTGAAAGTGGAGCCGCAGGAGGAAGCGCCAGCCAACGGCATTTCTACTTGTGTAAAAGGAAAGTTCGGCTGGGATTTCGTAAACAGCGAGGAGCGCCTGACAAAGCCGCTGATCCGCGAAGGCGACCATTTCCGGGAAGCGGAATGGGAGGAAGCGTTAACGCTGATCGCCAACAAGTTCACCGATTTGAAAGACGAGTTTGGCTCTGATTCACTTGCCTTTATTACATCTTCTAAATGTACAAACGAGGAATCCTACCTCATGCAAAAACTGGCAAGAGGGATCATCGGCACAAATAACGTGGACAACTGCTCGCGCTATTGTCAATCTCCTGCGACTGCCGGCCTGTTCCGAACAGTCGGCTATGGCGGTGATTCAGGGTCAATTACAGATATCGCGCAAGCAGACCTTGTGTTGATTATCGGTTCGAATACGTCTGAGTCCCATCCAGTCTTGTCCACTCGCATTAAACGGGCTCATAAGCTGAGAGGACAGAAAGTGATCGTAGCGGATATCAGAAAACACGAAATGGCAGAGCGCTCTGATTTATTTGTCCAGCCGCGTGCGGGTTCAGATATCGTCTGGCTGAATGCCATCGCCAAATATTTGATTGAAAACGGCAAGGCTGATGAACGCTTTTTACAAGAAAAAGTGAACGGACGGGATGAATACGTAAAAAGCCTGGCTCCATACACACTCGAATATGCCGAGGAGAAAACCGGAATAGATCGAGAAACTCTCATCGAAATGGCGGAGATGATCGGTCAGGCTGACAGTGTGTGCGCATTGTGGGCGATGGGCGTGACACAGCATATTGGCGGAAGCGACACGAGCACGGCGATCTCGAATCTGCTGCTTGTGACAGGAAACTACGGAAAACCGGGGACAGGCTCTTATCCGTTGCGCGGTCATAACAACGTGCAGGGGGCAAGTGACTTCGGAAGCATGCCTAACAAACTGCCTGGCTATGAAAATGTAACGGATGAACAAGTCCGCCAAAAATACGAGCGGGCATGGGGGATGCCGATGCCGAAGGAGCCGGGCATGACCAATCACGAAATGATTGAAAAAATCCATTCCGGCCAGCTGAAAGCGATGTATGTAAAAGGGGAAGAAATGGGGCTGGTTGATTCCAACATCAATCATGTGCACGCCGCATATGAAAAGCTTGATTTCTTTGTGGTGCAGGACATTTTCTTTTCACGAACAGCAGAGTATGCCGATGTTGTTCTTCCTGCGAGCCCAAGCCTTGAAAAAGAGGGTACTTTCACAAACACAGAACGTCGTATTCAGCGATTGTATCAGGTGTTTGAACCGTTGGGCGAATCAAAGCCTGATTGGCAAATTATTATGGAAGTAGCCAATAAGCTTGGCGCTGGCTGGCGCTATGAACACCCTAGTGACATTATGGAGGAAGCAGCCATGCTGTCGCCGATTTATGCCGGTGTTACCTATGAACGTCTTCGAGGCTACAATTCTCTTCAATGGCCTGTAAGCGCCGATGGAAAGGATTCGCCTTTACTCTTTACAGAGCGCTTTCCTTTTCCGGACGGCAAAGCCATTCTTTATCCTGTTCAGTGGACGGAGCCTGATGAGTTCGGTGAGGAATATGATATCCACGTCAACAATGGGCGGCTCTTAGAACATTTCCACGAAGGAAACTTAACCTACAAATCAAAAGGGATTTCGGAGAAAACACCGGAAGTATTCTTAGAAATTTCTCCTGAGCTAGCGGCAGAACGGGGAATTCAGGACGGAACACTTGTCAGACTCACCTCGCCTTTCGGAAATGTCAAAGTGAAATGCCTGATCACTGATCGTGTCAAAGGGAAGGAAGTATATTTGCCAATGAACGATTCAGGGGAAGCAGCGATCAACCTGTTAACAGGCAGCCATGCCGATAAGGATACCGATACGCCGGCATACAAAGAAACGTCAGCCAAAATGGAAATTTTGAAACGGGACGGAACCAACCCGCTCCCTAAAATCAATCACCGCAACGGCAACCCGCAGCCGCAAATCGGTGTGCAAGTGCAAAAGAAATGGGCGCGGAAGGATTATATTTTCCCTGGTGACGCAGTGAAAAGGGGGATTGGGCGTAATGGCTAAAGCAATTAAACAAATCCAGAAAATCCAAGTAACCGAAGAGGATCAGCGTAAGCGTGATATGAAAGAAATTGAAGATGCATTAGTTGAAAATAAGGCAGTCATTCTAGAAACGCTGCAAATGCTCGGCCACATGAACGAGCGCGGCGTCCTGCCATTGCTCCGCGGCCTTTTTGGCCAAGGGGATAAAGTCCTTGATATCCTAGTCAAAAAAGCAGATACAGAGGAAACGGCCAATACGCTGAAAAATCTGCTTCTTCTGTTTGGAACGCTCGGCATGCTGGATGTGAAACAGCTGGAGCCCCTCATTTTGAAAGTGAATGCGGGGGTGGCAAACGCGGTGGAACAGAAGGACAGCGAAGAGAAAACAGGTTATTTCGATATCATTCGTTCGCTCAAAGACCCGGAAATCAACAAATCAATTACACTGCTTTTCTCGTTTTTAAAGGGAATGGGACAAGATACAAAGGAGATGGAACGCACGACGCAGCCTCCGGAGCACCAAAAACAACAACAGGAACCGAGAGAGAAAAGGGATATGAATAAGCGAGATTGACTACCTGCCCGAGCCGGCTGCTGCCAGCTCGGGTTTTTTTGATGAAAAGGACTAATGAACTAGTGAAAAATGTTCAAACACTAGAAAAGAGTCAGTTGGTAATAGATAAAATAAATAAAATTGTTACTTTATTACCTGTAAGGAAAAGGTAAAATCTGATTATAATAGAAATCGATTACTTTAGATGGGGGAACAGTCGTGAAAAAAGTCTTAATACTATTATTTGCCCTGACGATCGGGCTTGCGCTTTCCGCGTGCAGCCAATCGAGCGATGCGTCAGTAAAAGAAAAACCGAAAGAGAAAAAATCGGAAGAAGAGCTTAAAAAGGAAATTGATAAGGAATTGAAAAAACACGGTGAGCCGAAGATTAAACAAGATGATCAAATACATAAAATAGGAGAAACGTTTAAAGCAGGACATACGAATTTTACAGTGAATAAAGTTGATAGAGTGCAAAAAGGTGAATATACGAATATTGGCGGGGCTGAAAATGCGAAGACAAAAACAATAAAAGATCATGAGGAACGGCTCATTATAGAAGTTACGATAGAAAATATAGGGAAAGACTCGATAAGCTACAATTTCACTGGGTTAGACTTAAAAGACAAGAATGATCAATCAGTCCGGCCAGTTTTTTCTATAGAAGAGCAGGGCAGAATACTTATGGGAGGAACACTAATATCAGGGAAAAAGGTTACAGGTGTACTTAGTTATGTCATTCCTAAAGGGGAACAAAAACATTACACACTGGTATATAATCCGTATTTAGCTGATATCACAACCAATAATATTGAAGAGAGAGTGAAGGACAATATTGATTATTTGGTGAAGTTAGATTAGAAATTGATTTACAGTTGCACGTTCTCATCAGTGGGAAACGTGCTTTTTTTATAGTGATAAATAACGTGAAAGGATGAGTGATAAAAGTGCAAACCAAATGGCTGGAACGGGCGCTGCGGATTCGGGCGATCGCGCAGGCGGGACTCGCTTTTTCAAAGGATGTGTATGACAGGGAAAGGTACGAAGAGCTGATGAAGCTAAGCGCAGAGATGATGGCGGATTACACGCAAACGGAAATTGAGGTGATCACTGATTTATGGAAGGGCGAGAAAGGCTATCCGACACCGAAAGCGGATGTTCGTGGCGCAGTATTCCGAGATCATCAGATTTTGCTTGTTCGGGAGAAGCATGATGAGCTGTGGTCACTGCCGGGCGGGTTTTGCGAGATTGGCTTATCACCGGCTGAAAACGTGGTCAAGGAAATCAAAGAAGAGTCGGGGTACGATACAGAACCGTCCCGATTGCTGGCCGTGTTGGACAGCCAAAAGCATCCCCATCCGCCTCAGCCGTATCATTACTATAAAATTTTCATTGCATGCAGCATAACGGGCGGGCAGGGGGAAACGGGAATTGAGACGAACCATGCCGCTTTTTTTCCGGAGGACAGGCTCCCGCCGCTTTCTCCAAAACGAAACACACCCTCACAGCTTTGCATGCTGTTTGACTTTATGCGCCATCCAGAAAAAAACACGCTATTTGACTAAAAAAGAAAGAGCCCGGAAGGCTCTTTCTTTTTTATAGCGCAATATGTTTTTCGTTGGCGAGTTTCAGAAGGGTCAAAATAGAATCGGCTTGTTTATGGCCGAGTTTTTGCTTTAATTTGTTTTCTTCAACTAATCGATTGCCGTAAATCTCGACAGAAGCTTTGTCGACGACAGCATGCCAGTTTTCTTGATTTTTTTCCTCAACAAGCGGTTTTTCATGTCTCTCAGAAAAAGAGAACACAAACAATACAAATACAAGTGAAAGCAGGATGCCGACAAATTGTTTTTGGAAATCAGTCTGTGCTGCCATGTTGTTCTCTCCTTCACCTTTTACCTTCTATTTAATCATAAAGTCAGCTTGCTTTATATAATGGAAAAGTCATCTTTTTAAGTTAGTGCTATTGGTTGGAAATAGGGGTGTTTTCGCATCGGATCGTGTGCAATTGAATGCATATTGAATTTGCATGCCTATGCCTAACGTCACGTTGTGAGCCCAAATGGTAGTGCAGAATAGAAAAAAATTGAGAGATTATGGTAAGATGAACGGAATTCGAGAGGGAATATATGATGCCTGCATCGGACTTCATGATCGCCTGCCTGCTGTTATCAATCTGTCTATACTTGATTGTCCCTCTCTTTCTCGAAAGCGGGAGGTGAAGAGGAGCGCCAATTGCTGAATTCTTTCAAGGAGAGTGACAATACATGAATGTGTTAAACCGCCGGCAAGCCTTGCAGCGAGCACTGCTTAATGGAAAAAACAAACAGGATGCTTATCATCCGTTTCCGTGGTACGAATCGATGAGAAGGGATGCGCCTGTTTCCTATGATGAAGAAAACAACCAGGTGTGGAGCGTTTTTCTTTATAATGATGTCAAAAAAGTCATTGGAGATAAAGAGGTGTTTTCCAGCTATATGCCGCAGCAATCAAGCGCTATTGGGAATTCCATCATTAATATGGACCCGCCAAGGCATACGCAAATCCGTTCTGTAGTGAATAAAGCCTTCACACCGGTGTGATGAACAATGGGAACCGAGAATTCAGGAAATCACAGATGAACTGATTGAAACATGTCAGGGGCGAAGCGAGTTTGATCTTGTGCGCGATTTTTCATATCCGCTTCCGGTCATCGTGATATCTGAGCTGCTCGGGGTTCCTTCTGAGCATATGGAGCGTTTTAAAACATGGTCCGATCTTCTGGTCAGCACGCCGAAGGATAAAAGTGAAGAAGCTGAAAAAGCCTTTTTGGAAGAACGAAACAAGTGCGAGGAAGAACTGGCTGCGTTCTTTGCCAACATCATAGAAAAGCGAAACAAACCGGCACAGGATATCATTTCAATTTTAGTGAAAGCGGAAGAAACAGGCGAGAAGCTGTTCGGAGAAGAGCTGATTCCGTTTTGCACGCTGTTATTGGTGGCCGGGAATGAAACCACAACAAACCTGATTTCAAATGCGATGTACAGCATATTGGAAACGCCGGATGCTTACGAGGAACTGCGGTGCCATCCTGAACTAATGCCTCAGGCAGTGGAGGAAGCCCTGCGTTTCAGGGCGCCTGCACCGGTTTTGAGGCGCATTGCCAAGCGGGATACGGAGATTGGGGGACACCACATTAAAGAAGGTGATATGGTTCTGGCTTTTGTGGCGTCCGCAAATCGTGATGAAACGAAGTTTGACAGGGCGCACCTGTTTGATATTCACCGCCATCCCAATCCGCATATCGCGTTTGGACACGGCATCCATTTTTGTCTTGGGGCACCGCTTGCCCGTCTTGAAGCGAATATCGCGTTAACGTTTTTGATTTCTGCTTTTCCTCATATGGAATGTGTCAGTATCACGCCGATTGAAAACAGCGTGATATACGGATTAAAGAGCTTTCGTGTCAAAATTTAATCAATAAGGGGACTGGTTTCATGAAAAAGCACCATATTTCGATGATCAATATTCCGGCGTACGGGCATGTCAATCCTACGCTGGCATTAGTAGAGAAGCTTTGTGAGAGAGGGCATCGTGTCACGTATGCCACGACGGAGGAGTTCGCGCCTGCTGTTCAGAAAGCCGGCGGAGAAGCACTGATTTATCATACCTCGTTGAACATTGACCCTAAGCAAATCAGGGAGATGATGGAAAAGAATGACGCGCCGCTCAGTCTCTTAAAAGAATCACTGAGCATTCTGCCGCAGCTTGAGGAGTTATATCGAGATGATCAGCCTGATTTGATCATCTATGATTTTGTCGCGCTGGCTGGAAAATTGTTTGCTGACAAGCTCAATGTGCCCGCTGTCAAGCTTTGTTCATCATATGCCCAAAATGAATCCTTTCAGCTCGGAAGCGAAGACATGCTGAAAATGATAAAAGAGGCCGAGGCTGAATTTAAAGCCTACTTGGAGCAAGAGCAATTGCCGGTTGTTTCATTTGAACAATTAGCTGTGCCGGAAGCATTAAATATTGTCTTTATGCCGAAGTCTTTTCAAATCCAGCATGAGACGTTCGATGACCGTTTCTGTTTTGTCGGCCCTTCCCTTGGAAAACGGACGGAACAAGAAAGCCTGTTGATTGAAAAGGGTGATCGCCCGCTTATGCTGATTTCATTGGGAACGGCGTTTAACGCATGGCCGGAATTTTACAAGATGTGCATCGAGGCATTTCGGGATTCTTCGTGGCAAGTGATCATGTCGGTCGGGAAATCGATTGATCCTGAAAGCCTTGGTGACATCCCTGCTCACTTTACCATTCGCCAAAGCGTTCCGCAGCTTGAGGTGTTGGCGAAAGCCGATTTGTTTATTTCTCATGGCGGGATGAACAGTACGATGGAAGCGATGAATGCCGGTGTGCCGATTGTCGTCATTCCGCAAATGTATGAGCAGGAGCTCACCGCAAAGCGTGCCGACGAATTAGGCCTTGGCGTTTATTTGCCGAAAGAGGAAGTCACTGTTTCCAGGCTGCGGGAAGCAGTTCAGGCCGTATCCGGTGATCAAGAGGTGTTAAGCCGCGTTAAAAACATGCAAAAGGATGTAAAAGAAGCAGGCGGAGCGGAGCGTGCGGCGGCAGAGATTGAAGTGTTTATGAAAAAAACGGCTGTTCCGCAGTAAATCACAAAAACCGAAATCAAAAATTCGATTTCGGTTTTTTGTTTAGATATTTTTTTTCAACCCGCATCTCCGGCATTCTCTTAGAAATTTTCCGCCTTTTACAGAGCTTTTGAACAGTGTGTAATCACAATTGTCACAGCGCCCGCTGCGGACGTCCGGGTATTCATTGAATTCGTAAACGATCGATGTATCGTAGCCTTTTGTTTCATATTCTTCATTTTTTGTTTCCATGTCGATCCTCCGTTAGCAAACGTGTCTGCTGTTTATATTACAGCAAGCTTCCGGTGTATTCAATGGATTTTAGAGGTCTGGGTTTATCTTGATTTCTCCCTTGGTTTGCGCCACAATAGCTTTATTAAGCTCGTATACATAAAAAAATGATGCAAAGAGGAGAGGAAACGGGTATGGGAAAAGGGTTACATGGAAAACGCGTGGCGATCGGGGGTTCCCGAAAAATGGAAGAAATCAGCACAATCATTGAAAAACAGGGCGGAACTTCTGTCATCCGGCCTCTCCAAGGAACGGTTTATTTAGCTGAGAAGCAGGTGGAGCCGGATTTGCGGGCGTTTGCGGAGGAAAAAGCTGACTGGGTCATTTTCACGACAGGTATTGGCACAGAGACTCTTGTCGATATGGCAGAGAAAATTGGTATGAAAGAGGAGTTTCTGCAGGCGATTCGCCAAGCCAAAGCGGCATGCCGGGGATACAAAACGCTGTCTGTGCTGAAAAAGCTTGGGATCACACCGGAAGCTTCTGACGAAGACGGGACAACAAGAGGCTTAATCCGGTCCTTGGCGCCTTACGACTTTTCAGGAAAAACAGTTATGGTGCAGCTTCATGGAGAAAACGCGCCGGCCCTCATGGCATTTCTTGAAGAAAAGGGCGCGTCTGTCCTGCCGATTCTGCCTTATCAGCACATCCCGCCTGAGAAGGAAACAGTGGAGCAGTTATGCCGGGAGCTGATGAACGGTGAGATCGACGCCGTTTGTTTTACAACCGCAATTCAGGTTCGTTCCCTGTTTGACTTTGCCAAGGAGCGCGGCTATATCAATGAATTGAAGGCCGTATTCGAAGAGAGCGCCATCGCTGCGGCTGTCGGAAAAGTGACTGCTGAAGCACTGCGGGAAGAAGGCATCACGAGACTGCTTGCTCCGGAGATTGAGCGGATGGGCGCGATGATTATCGAGCTGTCTAAGTATTATGAAGAAAAGGAATAACCAGTGCAAAAAGCCGCTTTCCAAAAGGGAAGCGGCTTTTTTTGTATATCGGCAAAGACTGAAGCATGCAACAGGATATGAAAAACGCTCAGTTGCTTTTTTATACTGTCAAACTTCGAAGCATTCGTTTTCTATAGCACATTGTTTTCTTTCATCGAGGTATTCAGTTTTTTCTGCAATTCTTCTTTTATTTCATGTAATCGCTCATCTACCGAGACTTGCGGGATTTTATAGCCAACGAAGAAAGGGGAAACGACGAATCTCGGTACGATTTTGCAGATGATATGATGATTTGTATGATAGAAAAATAAATTATAGCTTGTACATTTATAGCTGAAATCTTGGGTTAAGTATGTAACAGCTGTTTGAATGTAATCAGCCATTAGGTCTGTATGCTCCAGCGAGTCACTTATGATGACGTTCATTTCAGTAAAACCCATAATCGGATCGCCCGACAGATTGAATTCAACTTGATTCGGATTCTCTGCAACCTTGATCCCTAGAAAATTCTCATATGAGAGCGATTCCATATAATCCGCATGTTTCAATCCGACAATCTGCATATGGGCGTGTTTTATACTGCCGCCTGAAAGCGGGCCATGGTTTTTATACAATATAACGCTTTTGTATTGAGGATCTTTTTCCATATGTATCAATTTTTCTAAACTAAACCGTATCAGTCTTCTCATTTTTTTATTGCTGTAAGTCGTTATATCTTCGTCGCACTGGCCTGTCTCCACAATCAGCGTTTGGTACGTATCTTGGATGGTGGGGTATTTATTTTCGAGCCAAATCATATCCCCGTCAGTTTCTAAAATGCCGGTAAGGTTATCGCGGTCACAAAAAGGACAGGCGTTTTGCTTATTGACAATGGTTTCCGGTTTTTGTGCACTGATATAGCTGGAAAAATATAATTTCTGCATTTGATAAAACGACCTTTCGAAATTTTCTAAATACCTTATGTCACTTTAACATTCTATATGGGTTACATTCTGCTTGCAATATTTTCTTTGTTTTTTGTTTAAAATCTCCAAAAAATAAAAGAATTCATTTTTTTTGAAAAATAATAAGGAGAGATGTACACGTTTCCATGATGCGTAAAACCTTGATTTATTAGGGTTTTAATGTGTTTTTTCGTAAGTCTAAAGTTGTTAATTCAAAATTAATAAAAATAAAAATTTTTTGAAAATAACAGTTTACAAATATTACCCTCCTGTGTATATTAGGAAATATCTTACGGAAAGGAGAAAATTGGGAGTATTTCAATAAAAGGAGAGAGGCGAACATGACAACATCCCATTTTAAGAAAGGCGTGCTTTTTTGCCTGATTGCAGGTATTTGTTTTGGAGCGCAATGGCCTGTAGCTGGAAGAGCCCTGAAACATATTGATCCATTCTTTTTTACACTGATACGTTATCTGATTGTGGCAGTCGTACTATCTATCATTCTGTTTTTTACAGAGGGAGCTAAAAGTTTTAAGACGGAAGGGAAACTGGTTCCGATTTGGTTTTATGGGAGTATGGCATTCTGCGCTTATAATTTTCTTGTGTTTTTAGGGCAAAAGATGGCAGGTGATAACGGGGCTATTTTAGGCTCTATATTAATGGCATTGATCCCGATGGTGTCACTGCTTGTTTTATGGGTTTACAAAAAGAACAGACCGGCGAATGTTACATTGCTTTTGGTTGCGGTGTCTTTCATCGGCGTATTGCTGGTTGTGACAAAAGGAGATATTGCTTTCTTTGCAAACAGCAATAAGCAGGCAGTTCCTATTATTTTAATGTCAATCAGCGTGTTAGCTTGGGTTCTTTATACAATTGGAGGCAGCAGCTTTCCAGAATGGTCATCCTTGCGTTACACCGCTTTGAGCTGTATTTACGGAAATGTCACATCCATTGTTGTAATTTCAATATTCGTAATCTTAGGAAAAGTAGAAGTACCTGCTGTCAATCAAGTCATGGAGATCAAATGGGAAATGATGTACATGAGTATTTTTGCAGGTGTTATCGGTGTGTTTGCATGGAATATCGGCAATAAGATACTGACACCGATTAACGGTTCTTTGTTTATGAACTTGGTTCCGATTGTGTCGTTTATGATTTCCATTATCACAGGCTATAAAATGTCGCCTGTTGAAGCGGGTGGAGCCTTCTTAACGATCGGTGCGATTGTGTTAAATAATATTTATCAGAGACGGCGTTCTGTGATGCCTGCGGTGAGGACAAGCAAAAAAGAAGCGGTATAACATCAAATCCAAACAAAAAGGGGTTTTAAGATGAGTATAAAATTAATGGATGTCACGTTAAGAGAATCAGTTCATGTTGAAGGGGCGAAGATCAATTTAGATGCTGCCCGTCAAGTCGTCAGCGGACTTTCAAAAGCGAATGTTGATTTTATCGAAATCGGATATGTGTCTTCGAACGAAGGGATGAATCTGCAAAGCTGCTGTCCGATTGAATACATAGAAGAAATGGCTTGCGCGATAGGTGCGGGGTCAAGCTCACAATTGGTGCTCATGCTGCATCCGGCACAATATCAAGAAGAATTTCTCGAACGGATGAAGCATCCTTCAGTCGGTATGGTCCGTTTATGCATTCCTCTTGCGAAAACGGATGCCAGCCTGCCGGTTATCAAAGAATTGAAAGCACACGGGATTCATGTCAGCGCAAACTTAATCAGGGCAAGTCACGCGAATATCCAAGATATCATCGTATTTACAGAAAAAGTTATAGAGGCGGGAGCCGATTACATTTACTTGGCTGATTCTAACGGAGCCATGATGCCGCCCGCTGTTTCATCTTTATTTACCAAGCTGAAAGAACACTCATCTGTAGAACTCGGTTTTCATCCTCATGACAATTTAGGCCTTGCTTCGGCAAATGCGATTGATGCGATTCAATGCGGTGTTCAGTTGATTGACGGAAGTTTATACGGTTTTGGGAAAGGACCGGGGAACCTGTGCATCGAGACATTTGCAGCGATACTCAATCGCTTAGACCTCAGCAAAAAATATGACATTTGTGAATTAATCCAGTTATCAAGACAAGCCTACTCCCTGTTCATCAATGATACATCAGAGAATTCCTTCTATGACAAAGAGGAAGGGATTTTGTCGGGACTGCATAATTTGAATTTAGATGTACTGGACACGCTCGATAGAATGGCACAATCAAGCGGCCTTAAATTATTGGATCTATTAGTCATTTTAGAAAAGCAGACGTTGGTTAATCGTGCGGAATTTGCGCTGCGAAGCACCGAGCTGAGTCAAGTAGGGTGAGTATGATGATGAACAAAGAAAATGTAAAACGCAGCTGGAAACTAGAGCTAGGAACCGGAGACAGAGTGATTTTGGTTTTGCCAAGAATGGACGCAGACGCATTAAGCCGGGAAGAATGGATGGTGTCACTTGCGCCGTACATGAACGACTATACATTTATCATTCTAGATGTTCCGGAAAAACTGATTCAAGAAAATAAGGAAAAAGATTCATTTACTGTTCCTGAATTGGCTCGGTGGGCACATGATTATGTCAAAAAGAACAACATCACACCTTATATGATTTGGGGCTTTTCTCTCGGCGGGATGATGGCTCAGTATTTAAGCACGTTCAATGAATATGCAGACACTCCTATTTTATTGGTGTCCACCATGCTTTATCCAAATAAAAAATTAAAGGCGGTCTTTTCCACATGGTATATGCTTTGCGACAAATTTGGCGTCAAAGGGCTTCAAGCGGGTCTGGTGCCATGGGTCGTAAAAGAAAGCGAGCTGCCGATATTCCGATTGGAGACAACAGACATAGAAGATGAGGCGATTGCCGTTGCCAAAATGAAAGCCGGTGTGCAAGCCATTATAAACCATAACGGCAAAACATATCATGATCAGATGAAGTCGCCGATTCAAATCATTTTCGGAGAAGAATCGATATTATTAGGGAAAGAAGAGTCCGAATACTTCGAAAAATATATGCCGCAGGCGAACATTCATTTTATCCAAAACAGCGGTATGCGCATGTTTGGTGAAAAACCAGACGAAGTCAAACAAGTAATCGAAAAATTTATTGATTCACATTTTGGAGCAGAGGTGTAAAAACATATGGCAAAAATTACAGCAGCGGTTTTACCAGGAGATGGAATCGGTCCTGAGGTTATCGAATGCAGTTTACCGGTATTTGATCGATTAGGTGTCGATATTGATTTAAAGTTCGGTGATATCGGATGGGAGTTTTGGAAAAAAGAAGGTGACCCAGTTCCGCAAAGAACGTGGGATTTAATTGAAAAAAGTGATGTGACATTATTAGGCGCAATCACCAGCAAACCTCACGCCCAGGGCTTAAAAGAATTAGATCCGTCATTACAAGATCAAAACCTGAAGTATGTCTCGCCTGTCATTCAGCTGCGACAAAAATTAAATTTGTTCGCGAATGTGCGTCCGGCTTATAGTTTAGACCATCAGCAATCTAAGAAGTTTAGAATGACCGTTATTCGCGAAAATACAGAGGGACTTTATGCGGGACTCGACTTTTCACCTATTCCCAAAGACCTGTTTGATTTTATTCAGGCAAACAAGAACGGACTAAATAATTGGCAGCTTGACGGGGAAGATGATGGCGGCGCCGCAATTCGGCTGATTACGAAAAACGGCTTAAGGCGGTTGTTGAAGTTTGCCTTTGAATGGGCGAAAAAATACAACTACCAACGAGTGACGTGGTCAGATAAGCCAAATGTGATGAGACAGTCCGGTCAGTTTGCGTTAACCATTTTAGAAGAAGTGGCGAAGGACTACCCAGAAGTGGATTGGGAGGTCCAAAACGTTGATGCGACAGCGATGTGGATGGTGAAAGATCCGGGACATTTCGGCGTCATTGTCAGTGAAAATCAATTCGGCGACATCCTCTCCGATCTCGGGGCGGGAATCATGGGCGGCTTAGGCCTTGCACCGAGTTCAAACTTCGGGTACGAGAATGCTTATTTTGAACCGGTACACGGCTCAGCCCCAAAACATGCCGGTAAAATGAAAGTGAATCCGATGGCTCAATTTTTAACCATTTCTCTTTTGCTTGAGCATTGCGGATATATGGAAGAAAGCATGCGGATCAAAACCGCTGTCAATAAAGTGTTAAAAGAAGGAAAAACGCTAACGTACGATTTAGGCGGTATCGCAAGCACAAAAGAAACGGCAAATGCCATCATTCAAAACTGCTAGGAGGACCAAATAAGTGGATAATCAACAAATCATAAAAGAATTGAAATCGTTTGATACGCCGACGATTTCTGACGCATTGGACAGTTTACATATAGATGGCGGATTATGCGGTATCGTACCGCGAAACACGTCTGCAAATATTTGCGGAACAGCGTTTACAGTGGAATACAGAGACCCGAACGAAGAGGAACAGCAAGTTGCCAAAGCAGCCGATTTCATTGATGCGGCTGAAGAGGATTCAGTCGTTATTCTTGCTAATAACGGCCGTGCGGATTGTACCGTATGGGGCAACATTTTAACTCAATTGGCTATTCAAAAGAAAATCGCGGGCACTGTAATAGATGGTGCTTGCCGTGATATTGATTATATTCGAGAAACGGAGTACGCCATGTTCAGTAAATCTGTCTATATGAAAACGGGAAAAGGCCGAACGAAAAAAACAGCCCATCAGGTGCCCGTCACGATCAGCGGTACGGTCATTCAGCCGAACGATTTTGTTCGCGCGGACCAAAATGGAGTGATCGTCATTCCCCAAGACGTTGCCGAAGAAGTCATCAAGCGTTCCAGAGCCATTGAAGAAACGGAAGAAAAAATCAAAGAAGCCGTTTCTCGAGGCATACATTTAAAAGAAGCGCGTGAAATGTATAACTATCATCGCCCTTGGGAGAATGAAGTGACAGCCAAATGAAGCTTGAGCGATTTTTAGATCTTCATGTCCACGCATGGCCTGATACGTACAATAGAAGATATACGATTTTTAATCTGGGTGAAGAATTAAAAGCGAACAATGGTGCAGCCGTTATGAAAAGCCATTTGATGGCCACAACGCCGCTTGCGCATGCGGCCCGGGAGATGGGTCTTCCGCTCTTTGGGTCTATTACATTGAACCAGTATAACGGCGGTATCAACCGTGCGGTGGTTGAAGCAGCGATTGCTGCAAACGGCCCGGATCATTCTTCAATGATGATTTGGTTTCCCACTTTGACCATACCGTCAAACAAACCAAAAACAAAACAAACAACATCTCACCCGGTTTTAGCTGAACATACAGTGAAATATGAAAGGGTCAGCGAAAACGGAAAATTGCGTCAAGAAACAAAGGAAGTCATTCAAACAGCATCGGCGTTTAACATTCCATTAGCGACAGGCCACTCCTCAAAAGAAGAAGTGTATATGCTAATTGAAGAAACAGAAAAGCAAAAATGTAAGCTGATGATTACTCACCCGTTTTACCAGTGCACGAATTTTACAATGGCTGAGGTCATCGACATGCTGTCTTCTTCAAAAAACGTCTATGTTGAATTTGCTGTTTTAATGAGCAAAATCGGTTACGATCGGCACGAGGATTTAGTTGAAGTGCTGAAAACATGGGGAACAGATCGCATATGCGTATCGACGGATTTCGGTCAGTTAAAGAATGGGACAGTGACTGAGGCATATACGGAATATGTGACAGAGGTAAAAAAAGCTGCTGAAGCAAACGGATTTGATTTCAATCAAAAAATCGCTGATGAGATTTGTTATTTGAACCCAACTGCTTTTTTAGGCGTGAAATAAAGATGAGCCCTTCCGTTTCGGGAAGGGCTCATCTTTTTCGGTTATCCATTTTCCTTCAGCTGCTGATGCGCTGTGAATAATGACGGGTATGTCAGCACACTTAAGATCACACATGTCAGTGCGGCTGACGCCATCGTTGTAAATACGATTAAGAGCTGAAAGCGTACCGCCTGAATCGGGTCCGCGCCCGCTAAAATCTGCCCGGTCATCATGCCTGGAAGCTGAACAAGCCCCAGCGTTTTCTGGCTTTCCAGCGTCGGGATCATACTCATTTTCATCGCTGAAGTAAGAATACGCTGTATGGATTGCTTCGGTGTGCCCCCAAGAGACAGTATCAATTGTATCTCTTCTTTGCGAACGCCGATTTCTGAGCTAAGCCGGTTTAAAAACAGACTTGCGAGCACCATCGAATTTCCGATGACCATCCCGCTGATCGGAATGACATATCGAGCGGTAAGCGGAATGATGTGAAGAGACAGCAAAATTCCCTGCGTCACAATTTCTACAATCGCTAACGCTGCGAACACTCTCCAAAACGAACCAACTGTATTTTTCTTTCGTTTGATGACATTTTGCGCCGCCACTGCCAGCATTAACAGCACCATCAGCAAAATAAACACAGGGTGGTCTCCGCGGAAAATCAGCGACAGTACATAACCGATGACAAGCAGCTGTACCGCGGCCCGGATCGTGGCGATGATCATGTCTTTTTCAACGCCGGCTTTAAAGGATTTTGATAAAAACAAGGCGATCAAAACAAAGATCATCGTTAAAGAGAGGGAAAGGTAATCCATTACCGGGTGCCTCCCTTCAAAAATTCTTTGGCTGCTTCATGCTGCGGATCGGAGAAAAAGGTTTCGGCTGCTGCGATTTCTAGAAGCCGGCCATCCGCCATAAACCAAATGGTATCGGCAACTCGTTTTGCTTGCTCCATATTATGAGTCACCCACATGACTGTCCATTTTTTCTCTTGATGCTGACGTTTGATCAGTTCTTCAATCTCAAGAGCAGAAACCGGGTCCAAGGCCGATGTGATTTCGTCCAGCAATAGAATAGAGGAAGGATTAGTGAGCGTTCTGGCTAGTGACAGCCGTTGCCGCTGCCCGCCCGATAAATCCTTGGCGCTTCTGTCTAACAGCTCTGGCGGGAGCCCTGTAAGAGAAGCGAGCTCTTCAGGGGAGTACAGCTGGGATTGATGCAGCCTTTGGACCAGACTTAGATTATCTCGCACTGTCCCGTCGAGGACGGGGGCTGATTGAAACGCGAGGGCTGCCGTTCGCCTTAGCTCATTGACATTCCAATGCCTGACTTCCTTTCCGTATATGTTTACTTCGCCGCTATCAGGCGTTCTCATTAAATTGCACATGGACAGGAGAGTGCTTTTGCCTGAACCGGAAGGGCCTAAAACGGCTGCGATGACGCCCTGTTGAATGTCTCCGGTGACATCTTGCAACACATCAGAGGTTTGTCCATCTTGTTCATAGCTTTTTCTAACTGATCTGAAGGAGATGGCTGGCTTGTTTTGTGTTTGATTGTTTGCTTCCATTACAATAATCACCTTTCAGTAAAGTAGGCTGATACTATATGTAAATATAACGTGAAACAGATATCTTTTGGGATAGCAATAATAAAAGAGAACAGGTTTTCACCCATTCTCCGGCAGATGCTACGCGGTCAGATTTGACTGTGTTTTCTTTTTCAGTTTTCCCGGTTGTGAAGCAAAGGTGTGCAATACCATCCCCGCCATAATAATGAATAAACCGGCAAATGATAATAGGGATGGGAAAACGCCTGACAGCAGAACAATTTCACCAAGCAGCGCGAAAATCACTTCACCGGATTGGGTTGCTTCAACGGCCGCGAGCTTTTGCGGATTGTTTCTTACCATATCAGTTGCCCAGAAAAATAAAACGGTGGCAATGACGCCTGAGCTGACGGCCACGATGAAGGATTGAACGGTTTGCCCCGCTGTCGGAAGGCCGTCTGACCACCAGCCGTAAGCTGCTGCTATAAGCCAGAACGGAAGGCTAGCCAAGGTCATTCCCAGCACACGCTGAAATGTATCAAGCCGGCCT
The DNA here is from genome assembly GCF_036765095.1 of Bacillus sp. 0209A. Lineage (NCBI taxonomy): Bacteria > Bacillati > Bacillota > Bacilli > Caryophanales > Bacillaceae > Bacillus > Bacillus sp. 0209A. The sequence continues at coordinate 768,895 of NZ_JBAIZV010000001.1, read as the reverse complement.
CCGTATTCCTCGAGCATCCTCCGGTTCCCTAACGGATAGGCAAAAGCCGCAATGACAACCGGCAGCACACTGAAAAGCAGTGTCTTCCCAGAAAGCGATTCTGCATGCTGAAGCTGAATGAGCGCCGCTCCGATCAGAATGATCACGGACGTGCCAAGTGAAACAAGGGGAATCTTTTGCCGAACGAGCTGCGGGCCTCCCGGCATATCTTTTTTGACATAAAAAAGTGGAGATAGGAGCACACCGGCTACAATGGTGATTTGCCAAGTTCCGGCTACAAGCCACCCGGGACCGTATGCGGCCGCAAATGTGATCGGCGCGTAAAAAAGCACGAAGCCGACAAAGCTCCATTTGATCCAAAAAAACGGCTTTTTCCGCATTTCTTGTAAGAGAGGGGCGAATGTCCCTCTTATGATGACAATCAAACATAAAAACGGCACCATAAAAATAAAGCGCAGCGAAGAGCTCCAAAGCCAGCTGCCTCCGGATAATTCCATCGCTCTGTTTAAAATAAAGGTAACGGCGAAAAAGAGTGAAGCCAATATTCCGATAACGATTGCTTTCATGATATCCCTCATTCTGGCATTATTTTTTATACTATACTATTCGGTATCGCCCAGATCAATGGATTCGTGAGAAAACAAACATGTTTTACAAACCGCTATGTGTGGAAGACAAAAAATGGAGGTGGCATTGATGGAAGCAGAGACACAGACGTATTTCTTTCAGGATGACGGCAGGATTCCGAATCACCCTGATTTTCCGCTTATTGTGTATCAAAACGCACTCAAGGACACCGGTCGGGCAGAGCAGATGGTCAATCGGCATGGCTGGTCAAACAGCTGGTCAGGGAGTGTTTTTCCATACCATCACTATCACAGCAATACGCATGAAGTCCTGATTGCAGTCCGGGGAGAGGCTGTGATTCAATTTGGGGGAGAAAAAGGGGCCGCCATTCCTATCAAATCGGGCGACGCAGTCGTGATTCCAGCCGGAGTCGGCCATAAAAAGCTAAGCGCAAGCTCCGATTTTACCGTCATTGGCGCTTATCCGGGAGGCGTTCAGTATGATATGAAGACGGGAGAGCCAAGTGAAAGAGAGGAAGCGATGAAACAGATCAAGCAGGTGTCATTGCCGGAGAACGACCCGATCACAGGAAAAAAAGCGCCTCTTTTAAAAATATGGGTAAAGTGAAGGGGAGAAAATTGCCGGATTGTCAATAACTAGTGCCGCAGAAACGTTATGACACGGGCTCCATCTAAATTAATTTCATAATCGAAGCAATTCACGTTCAAATTTTGTTCAAAAAGTGTTATCATATAGAAGGTAATCGAATTGGAGTTTTTTGTGTTTGCTATTTTCAGAGAGAGTAAAGGATTTTTGACTTATTCAATTGTTTATTTTTGAGATAAAAATAATACTGAATATGGCAAGATGAAAAACTGGGTAGTAAACATTTATTTTTGTAAATGATTGTGCATGAATTCACAATCCTTATTCTTATGCTTTCAAGTATGAGATCAGGGAGAGGCACTACCCTTTCCAAAAAAATCTGCAAACTGCTTATAGTAAAGGAGAATTGGATATGCCAGAAACAATCGATCAAACAAATGCGTCTGTCAGCCAAAGCCAGCAAGATCTTATTGATCAGCTGTTAAAGCCAGAAGTTCAAGAATCACTGACTGTTTTAGTTGACCAGCTTCCAAAGCTGACTGAGTTAGTGAATATTTTAACGAAGTCTTATGATTTCGCTCAGTCTGTAGCAACTGACGAAGTGTTAAAAAGCGACACTGTCAGTGCGATCACTGAAATGCTTGAGCCTGTAAAAGAAACAGCGAAAGAAGTGGCTGCGACTGCAATCGAAGCGAAAGACCGCGCTGATGCAAGCAGTGAAACGATTGGTCTATTCGGCCTGTTACGCATGCTGAAAGATCCTCAAGCTCAAAAGCTGTTCCGTTTTGCTAACAGCTACCTTGAAGTCATGAACGAACGCGAAAACCAAAAATAATCTCAGATTCAAATTGATATAAAGGACGGAGGATATACGATGTCAAAACATATTGTCATTCTAGGCGCTGGTTATGGCGGAGTTCTTTCTGCTCTAACAGTTCGCAAACATTACACAAAAGAACAAGCAAAAGTGACAGTGGTAAACAAATACCCAACTCACCAAATCATTACGGAATTACACCGTCTTGCAGCAGGAAACGTGTCTGAAAAAGCGATTGCAATGCCATTAGAAAAACTTTTCAAAGGTAAAGACATTGACCTTAAAATTGCGGAAGTAAGCTCTTTCTCTGTTGATAAAAAAGAAGTAGCGCTTGCTGACGGTTCTGCATTATCTTACGATGCGCTTGTTGTAGGTCTTGGTTCTGTAACAGCTTACTTCGGCATCCCGGGTCTTGAAGAAAACAGCATGGTATTGAAATCTGCTGCCGATGCGAACAAAGTCTTCCAGCATGTTGAAGATCGTGTGCGCGAGTACGCTCAAACGAAAAACGAAGCTGATGCAACAATCCTTATCGGCGGAGGCGGCTTAACAGGTGTTGAGCTTGTCGGTGAGCTTGCTGACATCATGCCGAACCTTACGAAAAAATACGGCGTAGACCATAAAGAAATCAAATTGAAACTGGTTGAAGCAGGTCCGAAAATCCTTCCTGTTCTTCCGGATGATCTGATCGAACGCGCGACTGCAAGCCTTGAAAAACGCGGCGTTGAGTTCTTAACAGGTCTTCCTGTTACAAATGTGGAAGGTAACGTGATTGATCTGAAAGACGGATCTAAAGTTGTTGCCAACACATTTGTTTGGACTGGCGGCGTACAAGGCAACCCATTAGTCGGTGAATCAGGTCTTGAAGTGAACCGCGGACGCGCGACAGTAAATGACTTCCTGCAATCTACATCTCATGAAGATGTATTCGTTGCCGGAGACAGCGCAGTTTACTTCGCTCCAGACGGCCGCCCATACCCGCCGACTGCACAAATCGCATGGCAAATGGGTGAGCTGATCGGTTACAACCTATTCGCTTACTTAGAAGGCAAAACGCTTGAAACATTCAATCCAGTAAACTCTGGTACACTTGCAAGCCTTGGACGCAAAGACGCGGTTGCCATCATTGGTGAAAATTCTACACCGCTTAAAGGTCTTCCTGCTTCCTTGATGAAAGAAGCAAGTAACGTACGCTACTTAACACATATTAAAGGACTTTTCAGTCTGGCTTACTAATCTTATCTTAAAGAATCGACATTGCAGGAAGCGTTCCTCACGGAGTGTTTTCCGGCGATGTCTTTTTTTTCACTTGTTTGCTAACGTTAACATTTCATTTTCAAAAAGAGATTGATCGCAGAGGAATATAAAGGTAAAATAAAGCTAAATCAAAATGTTCACGTTAACATTTTGAAATCGAATGAAAGACGGTGAGGACATGGAACCCTTTATGGGCGACAATTTTTTGCTGAAAAATGAAACCGCTGTCAGCCTCTATCACAATTATGCGAAAGACATGCCGATTATTGATTACCACTGCCACTTAAGCCCGAAAGAAATCTATGAAAATAAGACATTTCAAAACATAACGGAAGCCTGGCTGTATGGAGACCATTACAAATGGCGCGTCATGAGAGCCAATGGAATTGATGAGACATACATTACCGGCGATGCGTCTGATGAGGAGAAATTTACGGCTTGGGCGAAAACTGTGCCGATGGCGATCGGCAATCCGCTCTACAATTGGGCTCACTTAGAACTGCAGCGCTTTTTTGGGATTTATGAGATTTTTAATGAGCAATCCGCGCCGGCTATATGGAAACGGACGAATGAACTGCTCCAAGGAGAGGGCTTCGGGGCAAGGGATTTGATCGTGAAATCAAATGTAAAGGTCGTTTGCACAACTGATGACCCTGTCGATTCTCTTGAATACCATCTATTATTAAAAGAAGACAAAGATTTTCCTGTCAGCGTACTGCCGGGATTTCGGCCAGATAAGGGACTTGAGATCAATCGTGAAGGCTTTCCTGATTGGGTGAAGGCGCTTGAAGATGCCGCAACCATATCGATTACAACCTACGGTGAATTTCTAAAGGCATTGGAAAAACGCGTGCGATTCTTCCACTCAGCCGGCGGCAGAGTGTCTGATCACGCGATAGATTCGATGGTATTTGCCGAAACGACAAAAGAGGAAGCGGGGCGGATTTTTTCTGACAGATTACAAGGGACAGAGGTTTCTTATGAAGATGAGAAAAAATTTAAGACGTATACGCTTCAGTTTCTTTGCGGTTTGTATGCGGAGCTCGATTGGGCAATGCAGTTTCATATCAACGCTTTAAGAAACACGAATACAAAAATGATGAAGAGGCTCGGACCCGACACAGGCTATGATTCTATGAATGATGAATTAATCGCTAAGCCTTTGTATAAGCTGCTGAACTCAGTTGAAATGAAGCACCAGCTGCCTAAAACGATTTTATATTCACTTAATCCAAACGATAACTATGTTATCGCCAGCATGATCAACAGTTTTCAGGACGGCATCACCCCCGGGAAAATACAATTCGGCACAGCCTGGTGGTTTAACGACACAAAAGACGGGATGCTCGATCAAATGAAAGCGTTGTCAAATGTCGGCCTTTTCAGCCGTTTTATCGGCATGCTCACAGATTCCAGAAGCTTTCTTTCCTATACGCGCCACGAATATTTCAGGCGGATCGTCTGCAACTTGATCGGTGAATGGGTGGAAAACGGTGAAGTGCCGCATGATATGAAGCTTTTGGGAAGCATTGTTCAGGGAATTTGCTATGACAATGCGAAACACTACTTTCAATTTCAAGAAGAGAAAGCAAACGTGTAACCAAATGTCCGCTCAGCACCGTGATCATGCGTCGTCCTGAGCGGACCACTACCCGAAAATTTTTATGATGCAGAGGTGGAAGATGCGAACTGAACTGGCAAATAAGGTTGTGTCGATTGAAACGGAGAAAAGGCTTTCGTTGAAAGAAAAAATTTCCTATGGATTTGGTGATTTTGGCAACGGTTTTATGTTTGATCTCGGCCAGATTTATTTATTGAAGTACTTTACTGATGTAGCGGGAATCCCGGCTGCGATGGCCGGCGGCATTTTTTTAGTCAGCAAGCTGTTTGCGGCGATAACCGATCCGATTGTCGGCTCATCAATTGATTATCGCAAACATATCGGCAAACGGGGGAAATTCAGGCCTTATCTATTAATCGGCAGCATCGTGCTTGCGCTGCTTACTGTTCTTATTTTTCTGTCTCCCAATGTATCAACGACTGGAAAACTGATTTATGCATATGCATCCTATATGATTTGGGGCATCGGCTATTCGTTTGTGAACATTCCGTACGGCTCATTAGGAGCAGCGATGACTCAAAATTCTGAGGATCGGACCTCCATTTCGACTTTCCGCCAAATCGGATCGCTTGGAGCCTTGTTTATCACAAGTGTGGCCGTGATGCCGCTGCTCGTCAAGTTTGATAATCCGAAGGTCGGCTACCCGGTGGTCATGGGCTTATTCGCCGCACTCGGTGTACTTTGGTTTTATATTTGCTACCGCAACTGCAAAGAGCGCATTGTCATATCGGAGGCGCCAAAAGAAAAATTAACACTCTCATCTGTCGTCAAAACATTTATCACAAACAAACCGCTCTTAACTCTGGTCCTGATGACGATTTTTTCAATTTCCGCATACAACATTAAATCCGCCATGCTCATCTATTTCGCACAATATAATCTGGGCAATGTTGAACTGATGGCTTATATGAATTTTATAATTATCGGTTCTTCCTTTTTGGGCGTCGTATTCCTGCCAAAGCTCGTCAAGATATTTGGTAAGAAACGAACGGCAATGATCGGCTTCGGCATCAGTGTGGCCGCGGATCTGATCAACTTTATGCTTCCATCAAACGTTTATATGTTTACGATTCTCGCCAGCATCGCCTTTATCGGAATCAGTATCCCAAATGGCATCACGTGGGCGCTTGTCTCCGATATTATTGACTATGGCGAATGGAAATCCGGGGAACGGAAAGAAGCTACAACATATTCACTATTTAATTTCTCCAGAAAGCTTGCTCAGTCATTGTCGGGTTTTCTCTCAGGCATCGGTTTGGGGATTATCGGCTATGTGCCGAATGCTGTCCAGTCAGCACAGGCGCTGATCGGCATCAAAGCGCTGCTGCTTCTGTATCCGGCCATTGCTTTGGCATTAGCGATGATCATTATCGGCTTTCTCTATAAACTCACAGACCAGCAGCATGCACAGATCGTTCAGGATCTTCATCTAAAGAGATGAAGAATCGGATGCTTTGTCAGTGTTCTTTGTTTATTGGACAGGATGCTATCTGTCGGGCTGTCATTCGTTTTGTCCGTCCGATCATCGGAAAACCGGCAGGAACAGAAGCTGAGAATCCGGTGTCTTATTAATCTGGAAATATAGTGGGAGAGACGGTATGTTTGATGATACAATATACAGTAAATAATCGCAGCCGGTATGATAAGGAAGGGAATTAGATGGTAACCATAAAAGATATCGCAAAACTCGCAAACGTATCCCACACAACCGTTTCAAGAGCACTCAACAACAGCCCTTACATCAAAGAACATACGAAGAAAAAAATACTGGAGCTCGCAGCACAGCTCAACTATACGCCGAATGTAAACGCGAAGAGCTTGGCGATGCAAAAGTCACATACAATCGGGCTTTTCTTTACAAGCATCACAAACGGAACCTCACACAGCTTCTTTGCTGATACAATCAAAGGCGTCAATCGAGCCATTAGTGAGAATTACAATCTGTATGTGCGCGGCATTGATGATCTAAAAAACTATGACTCCGTTACGCCGATGAGATATGACGGTATCATTTTAATGAGCCAAAGTGACATTGATAATTCTTTTATTTATCATATTCGGGAAAAAAATATCCCGCTCGTCGTGCTGAATCGCGATATTGATGATCGAGGCATCACGAATATTTTGTCTAATGACAAGGAAGGCTCTCAGGAAGCTGTAGAATACTTCATTAAGAACGGACATCAAGACATCGCCATCATCGAGGGGATCGAAGGCTTTAAATCCTCCCAGCAGCGAAAGGAGGGCTACTTAGCCGCACTGATTCATCACCATATTCCGATCAAACATGAATACAGTGTCAAAGGGCAATACGATATGGAAAGCGGCTTTCAAGCGATGAAACGGCTGCTGGCGCTGCCGAATCCTCCAACCGCTGTCTTTTGTTCGAATGATGATATGGCAATCGGAGCGATGAATGCGATATTCGCAAAGGGCCTGCGTGTTCCTGACGATATTTCCGTAATCGGATTTGATGATATTGGGTTTTCGCAATACATTACGCCAAGGCTTTCGACAGTGAAGCGTCCGGTTGAGAAAATCAGTGTGCTTGGCGCACAAAAACTGTTGTCACTGATCAGCGAGCCGGAAATAAAAGCAGAAAAAATCTTTGAAAATACAGAATTCATGGTGCGTGATTCTGTTAGACAATGGACCACGTGATGCCCCCGTTTTTCAGCGGGCATTCTTTATACTGAAAAATGTTAACGTGTGCATAAATGAGAGAGGGAGGCAATGAAGGTGCAGAAACTGAATAAAGACGTGTACGATCACTATACTCAGTACCCGGAAAAAATTCTCCAATTTGGAGAAGGGAACTTTCTTCGAGGGTTTGTCGATTGGCAGATTGATTTATTGAATCAACACACTGATTTTAATGGGAGTGTCGCAGTTGTCCAGCCGAGAGGGTCAGAAAAAATCAAAAGATTAAATGATCAAGATGGTTTATACACGCTTTTTTTACAGGGAATGAAAGACGGAGATGCGGTAAACGAGCATATGATTATCAATTCAATCAGCCGGGGAATTGATTTGTTTTCTGATTATGAAGCATACAAAGAATTGGCTTCAAGCGAAGAGCTGCGGTTTATCATCTCCAACACAACTGAAGCCGGTATCGTATGTGATGAAACAGATCGGTTAAAGGATAGACCACAAAAAACATTCCCTGGGAAATTAACTGCATTTCTCTACTTTCGCTATCAGGCTTTTAAAGGAGACCAGACAAAAGGGTGTGTTTTGATCCCATGTGAACTGATTGAGAATAACGGAGAAAAACTGAAGGAAACGATTCTTCATTATGCGGATCTATGGAAGCTGGAAGAAGGGTTTACACAGTGGATTCATGAGGCCAACACGTTTTGCAATAGTTTAGTAGACCGCATTGTCCCGGGTTTTCCTGTCGACAGCATTGATGAGATCACAGCTGATCTGGGCTATCAAGATGATTTGATTGTTGTGGGAGAACAGTATTATTTATGGGTCATCGAGGGGCCGGATTGGATTGGGGAAGAACTGCCCTTTGCGGCTGCCGGGCTCCATACAAAGATTGTCAGTGACCTAACCCCTTATAGGATTAAAAAAGTGAGAATTTTAAATGGCGCTCATACGGCAATGACGCCAGTTGCTTTATTATACGGCTTGAAAACGGTACGGGATGCTGTCGAGCACCCGGAAGTGGGGCGGTTTATGAGAGAGCTGATCGGTGATGACATTCTTCCTGTTTTAAAAATGGAAGGGCTTTCTCGATATGCTGACGATGTGCTGAACCGTTTTAAAAACCCGTATATGAAGCATTACCTAGAAAGCATAGCATTGAACTCCGTTTCCAAATTCAAAACGAGAAACCTGCCGACCATTCAGGAATATGCCGAACAGAAGGGACAGCTTCCTGAACGCTTGGTGTTTTCATTCAGCGCTCTGCTTTATTTTTATCAAGGAAACGAGAAATTGCAGGATGATCCGGCTGTTCTTCAATTTTTCAAAGAGGTTTGGGATCAGGAGAACGGAGACATGCTTCGTATCGCCTCAAAAGTGTTAGGCGAACAGCGGCTGTGGGGAACAGACCTCAACGAGATACCGATGCTGACTGAGAGAGTCGCGGATTACTTGAATCAGATTCATGAGCTGGGCATGCAGCGGGCTCTTGAACACTGCTGCACACAAAGGGGAGAAGTGCGATGAAGTCATTTATCAAGATTCATAAACAAGATAATGTCCTTCTTGCTTTGCGGGATATCCAGAAGGGGGAGCGGCTGAATCCGGAAGGCGTATCGATTGAAGTGAAGGATGATATCAAAAGAGGCCACAAGATCGCGCTGCAGCCCATCAAAGAAAACGACAGCATCATCAAATACGGGTTTCCAATCGGGCATGCATCACAAGATATATCGATCGGAGAGCATATTCATGTCCATAATACGAAAACAAATCTGTCTGAGATCCAAACATACAGCTATACACCGAGATTTGATGAAAATCCGTACTCAAAAAAGAACCGGACGTTTAAAGGATTTAGAAGAGAAAATGGAGATGCCGGTGTACGCAATGAATTGTGGATTGTGCCGACTGTCGGCTGCGTCAATGGGATAGCTGAAAAAATGCTCCAGCGTTTTGTCAGAGAAACCGGGGATATCGCTCCATTTGATAACATGCTCGTGTTAAAACACCAATACGGATGCTCGCAGCTTGGCGATGATCACGAAAATACGAAGCAAATCCTGCTGAATGCCATTCGCCATCCAAATGCCGGCGGCGTTTTGGTGTTAGGGCTTGGCTGTGAAAACAACGAGCTTGCAGGAATGAAGGAAGCGCTGCAGGATGTGAATCTGAATCGGGTGAAGTTTCTTGAATCCCAGTCGGTGACCGACGAAATGGAGGCAGGTGTTGCTTTGCTGAAGGAAATTCATGAAGCCGCTAAAGGGGATAGGCGAGAAGACATTCCGCTGTCCGAACTGAAAATCGGGCTGAAATGCGGAGGTTCGGACGGTTTTTCCGGCATAACGGCAAACCCGCTGCTTGGCCGTTTTTCAGATTATATCATCGCACAGGGAGGGAGCACGGTGCTGACGGAGGTCCCGGAGATGTTTGGTGCGGAAACCATCCTGATGCAGAGGGCTGCCAATGAAGAAGTATTTCATAAGATTGTCCATTTAATCAATGATTTCAAACAATATTTTATAAAACACGATCAGCCGGTGTACGAAAACCCTTCACCGGGCAACAAAGCGGGAGGCATCTCTACGCTTGAGGATAAATCGCTGGGCTGCACGCAAAAAGCGGGGATTTCTCCTGTCGCGGATGTCTTGAAATACGGCGAAGTGCTCAAGACAAAAGGGCTGACGCTTTTGAGCGCGCCGGGAAATGACTTGATCGCGTCCTCCGCATTGGCGGCGGCCGGCTGCCAAATTGTCCTGTTTACAACGGGAAGAGGCACGCCGTTCGGCACCTTTGTCCCGACGATGAAGGTCGCGACAAACACCCAGCTGTACGAGGCGAAGCCGCATTGGATTGATTTCAACGCAGGTCTTTTAGCGGAGGATGATGTTCATGAGGAATATGTGCTGCAGGAGTTTATCCACTATATGATTGAGGTCGCAAGCGGCGAGCTTGTGAACCATGAAAAAAATGATTTCAGAGAACTCGCCATTTTTAAATCAGGTGTGACGTTATAATGAAGAAGGCTATCCTACGAGGGGATAGCCTTCTTCATTAAATCAGCTTCAATCCGCTGATCAAAATGATGGACGCCATAATAAATTGCAGCGGACGCGGAGAGAATCGAGGCGAGAGATGGCTTCCGATCAGCACGCCGGGGATCGAGCCAAGCAGCAGATTAGCTGCCAGCATATAGTCGACGCTTCCGAAGCTTGCGTTCAAAATGCCTGCTGCCGTCACGAGAAGAAAAGCATGTGCGATATCGGTTCCAACAATCTGTGACGCTTTCATGTTAAATAAGTAAATCATGGCGATTGCAAATAATGAGCCGGAACCGATTGATGTTAATCCGACGATAAATCCGAACACAACACCAATGAGAATCGTCAGCGCTCGCTTATTTTCAAGCGGCATCAGCTGCCAGCGGTTCGGGCGAAGTTTTTGATCCAAAAACAAGCGAACGATGATTGAAATGGCAACAAGCGTTAACACATAGCCAAGAGCGTGCTTAATAATGTCTTCCTGATGCTGATGGAAGGAGGGGAACAAATGCAATATGCTAATGGCGAGCGAAGCACTCGGAATACTGCCGATGGCTAAGTATTTTACCAATTTAAAGTTAATCGTTTTCTGCCGCCAATGGGAGGCAACGCCAAACAGCTTTGTGATCGAGTTATATACAAGATCCGTACCGACCGCGATGGAAGGATTAATTCCAAGCACAATTAAAAGAGGAGTTAATAAGGCCGCTCCGCCCACTCCCGTCAATCCCACTAAGGCTCCGACAAACAAACCCATCAATATGATGCTTACACTCATGATAAAGGCCTCCTGAAAACCCGACTATTTTTATCAGATTATATATGATTAGGTCGTGTTAATCAATTGAATGTTTAGAATGTTTGTGCGTTTTCTGCTTAAAATTTTGGTTTGCCCAATATCTTTATTCATTTGCCCTAGAATGAGTGTCTGGTCAAGATCGAGAAGGAAGCCGGAGGCACAAAAAAAGATACCCTTTAAACAGGTATCTTTTCTCGTATATTTACATGCGCTGCTGATAAAAAGGAAGTTCTGTGTGACCCATTTCCCGCACATAAACGAATAGGTTGCCTTTATGGTGAATTTCATGTTCCATTGCAAGCTGAAGCAGTGCGCTGCCTGTGAGTTTTCTGCCGAAAGTGGCTGTCAGATCAATTTCTCTATCCAGTTGCTCTTCAGTCAGCTGTTCAAGGATAGCGGCCGTTTTTTCTGTATATGTTTTTGCCAGTACATTGAGATCTGTTTCTGTTTCTTCCTGTTTGTTTTGAAATGGTGAGGCATTGCCTTCTTTAATGACATTTGCAATCAAGTGGAAAGACGTCAGAATGTGTTTGAACAGCTCTTCCGCTGACATTGATGTTTCAGCCGGTTTGTAGCTGTAATGGTCTTTGCTGATTTTTTCAGCCAGCTCATTTGTCACGTTTCGATGGGATAAAAAATGGCTGACAATTTGATTGGATTGACTCAATATGATCTCCTCCATATGTAAAATGAATGGTGCAATGAAATCCTATACCAACAATTATCAATTCACAAGCAATATGCTGTGGGATGAAACAAAATGCTATGTCAATCGTATACATAATGTTCACAAAATATGAAATGGAGTATAAACATGACAAACATACCTTTCATTTATCAGTACGAAGAAAAAGAGAATGAAAGAGCTGCGGCAGGCTACGGCACTTTCGGTTACCTTATCACACGAATTGAAGAGGCGCTTTATGATCAATACGGCATTTTCTACGAGCTCTATGCCAGTGATGACCCGAACACTGAGTACTGGGAGCTTCTTGAAGAAGATGTCCGGAGCGGTTCATTGGAGCCTGAGCATGTGGCATATATATTTGAAAAGCTTGAAAAGAAAACCTTTGCTTATGATGAAGATGAAAAAGAACCGGATTATACCGTCCATAAATCTATCAGAAACAGCGTATATGCTTATCCTGAAAAGGGGGTCGCTTTTGCCAGAATTCCATATTTTCAAGATGGGAGCATCATGAGTTTCGATTGTCTGTTTGCGGTTAACGATGAAAAGATGCGTGCATTTCTAGAGGGAGTCAGGCCGCGCCTCTGGGGAAAAAGCAAGCGGAAAGTGACCGTTTTTACGGATGGAGATGGAGGGACTTCAAGAGAGCAGGAAGCGATTGTCAGAGAGGTTCAACGAAGTCAGGTGATCATGAATCCGTTATTGAAAAAAGAGATATACCGATCAATTGATCAATTTTTTCATAGTGATAAATCGTTTTATCAAACGTACGACATTCCTTACAAGCGCGGTATTCTGTTATATGGACCTCCCGGGAATGGAAAGACGACATTAGTGAAGTCAATTGCAGGCAGTATCGATGCACCTGTTGCTTATTGGCAAATAACAGAATTTACGTCGAGTGAGACAATAGAAGAAGTCTTTCAGTCAGCGAGACGCCTTGCTCCTGCAGTTCTGGTCATCGAGGATATCGATTCAATGCCGGAAGATGTGCGGTCCTTTTTTCTCAATACGCTGGACGGCGCGACATCAAAAGAGGGGCTATTTCTCATCGGCACGACAAACTATCCTGAGGAGATTGATCCAGGTTTGATGAATCGTGCAGGACGGTTTGACCGTGCTTATGAAGTCGGGCTTCCGGATGAAGGGCTGCGGCGGGACTATATGAAAATGCGAGGCTTTGACATCTTTTTGAGTGAAGAAGACATAAAAAGCGCCGCGAAGCTTACAGAAGGCTTTTCCTTTGCACAGCTGGGAGAATTATATGTATCTTCAGCCCTTCAATGGCACCAAGAAGGGAATCATCATATTGAAACCATGGTGAAAGACATGACAGGAGAGCAACGAAAAAGCCGGCAGGGAAGTTGGATGGAAAGAAACAAGGTCGGTTTTCACTAAATAAAAGCGCGGGTTTTAAAAAACCTGCGCTTTTTTGTTGCGGTTAGCCGAAATTTGACAATTGCGGTCTTTTTGCGTTCTTCTTTTTCTATTAAATATGATAAAATATGACATATCTCGGGTAACTTAAAAGGGGGGATCAATTGAGGATGAAGCAGACGATTCCGTCCTCTTATGTCGGGCTTAAAATTAATGAATGGTATACCCATATCCGGCAGTTTCACGTCGCTGAAGCCGAACGGGTCAAGCTCGAAGTAGAAAGAGAAATCGAGGATATGGAAGAAGACCAAGATTTGCTGCTGTATTATTCTTTAATGGATTTCAGGCATCGTGTCATGCTGGATTACATTAAGCCTTTTGGAGAGGACACGTCGCAGCTTGAGTTTTCAGAATTATTAGAAGACATTGAGGGGAATCAGTACAAGCTGACAGGGCTTCTCGATTATTACTTTAATTTTTTTCGCGGAATGTATGAATTTAAGCAGAAAATGTTTGTCAGTGCCATGATGTATTATAAACGGGCGGAAAAGAATCTGGCCCTTGTCTCGGATGATATTGAGAAAGCCGAGTTCGCTTTTAAAATGGCCGAGATCTTTTACAATTTAAAACAAACCTATGTTTCGATGAGCTACGCCGTTCAGGCGTTAGAAACGTACCAAATGTATGAAACGTACACCGTCCGCAGAATCCAATGTGAATTCGTTATTGCAGGGAATTATGATGATATGCAGTATCCAGAAAGAGCATTGCCCCACTTAGAACTGGCTTTAGATCTTGCAAAGAAAGAAGGCAATCCCCGCCTGATTAGTTCTGCCCTGTACAATCTCGGAAACTGTTATGAGAAAATGGGTGAACTGCAAAAGGCAGCCGAATACTTTGAGAAATCTGTTTCTATTTGCAAGTCGGAAAAGTTCGATAATCTTCCGCATTCTATCTACTCTTTAACACAGGTTCTGTATAAACAAAAAAATGAAGCCGAAGCGCAAAAAAAGTATCATGAAGGATTGGAAATCGCCCGTCAATACAGTGATGAATTATTTGTGGAGCTTTTTCAATTTTTACATGCGTTATACGGAAAAAACGTAAACACAGAATCAGTCTCACACACCTTTCAATTTCTTGAAGAACATATGCTGTATCCTTATATTGAAGAGCTGGCGCATGATGCTGCCCAATTCTATATAGAAAACGGACAGCCCGAAAAAGCACTTTCGTTTTATGAGAAAATGGTGCACGCACAAAAACAAATCCAGAGAGGAGATTGTTTATATGAAATCTAAATGGATGTCAGGTTTGTTGCTCGTTGCGGTCGGGTTCAGCTTTACTCAGGTGATGGTACATCCGGGAGAAACAGCAGACACAGAAGATAAAACATTTCATGTTGCGGCACGTAATCAAACATGATGATGACGAAAAAAGACCCCCCAAGGGGTCTTTTTTATTTCAGATTCCATTCTTTTATGGTCAGCTCGGAAGATCCGCTTGCCACCAGCGGATCTTCATGTCCGATTTTCGCAGCCTCTTCCGGCGAACCTGCTTCGATGACGTAGGCTCCGCCTGTGGCATCGCTGAATGGCCCGAACATTTTTATGCGTTTTTCTGCCTGTAAGCGGTCCAAAAACTCATAGTGTCCAGCCACATGCTCCTGATTGAATTGATCTGTTCTTGTTGTCAGCATTAAATACGTATGCATGATCATTCCCCTCCTAATGAATTTCAGTTTAACACAATTATCCATATAGCGGTGACGGATGAAATGAGCTTTTCGTCCTACGAATGCCACCTATTGATGAAAAAGAAAAAAAGGAGAGATGATGGGTGAGCATTCAAGTGAAGAAAAATTTGGTTTCTGAGGCGAAATACGCGTTGAAGTGCCCCAATGCGATGTGCGCTGAATACATTACCATTCACAACACGGCAAACGATGCGTCAGCGGCTAATGAAATCAGTTATATGATTGGGAACACCAGCTCGACAAGCTTCCATTTTGCGGTGGATGATAAAGAGGTGATTCAAGGTCTGCCGCTTAACCGAAACGCCTGGCACACGGGTGATGGCACAAACGGGACAGGCAACCGCAAATCGATTGGCGTTGAGATTTGCTACAGTAAATCGGGAGGTCCAAAGTACGAGGCAGCTGAAGCCTTGGCGATTTCATTTGTCGCACAGCTTTTAAAGGAGCGCGGCTGGGGAATCGATCGGGTGAGAAAGCATCAGGACTGGAGCGGAAAGTACTGTCCGCACCGCATTTTATCGGACGGGCGCTGGGATCAAGTGAAGGCAGCCATTGAAAAGGAATTAAACGGAGGCGTGTCAGCGAAAAAGGCTTCAGTCTCTTCTTCGGCGTCTGTATACCATGTGAAAAAAGGCGACACACTGTCGGGTATTGCCGCATCGCACGGTGTCAGTGTGAAAACGCTGCAAAGCATAAATCATATTATTGACCCGAATCACATCCAAGTCGGTCAGATGATTAAACTGTCGCAAACGGTGTCTGCTTCTAAAAGCCATGCCTCGTCTTCATACCCGCTCCCATCCGGAGTGATCAAAGTGACAAGCCCGCTGACGAAAGGGACAAACGTAAAACAGGTGCAGACTGCTTTAGCTGCCCTTTATTTTTATCCTGATAAAGGAGCGAAAAATCACGGCGTTGACAGCGTTTATGGCCCGAAAACAGCAAATGCCGTGAAACGTTTTCAGTCTGTCAGCGGATTAACGGCCGATGGAATTTATGGTCCGAAAACGAAAGCGAAAATAAAGGAAAAGCTGTAATCAATAAACGGAAGCGGCAGCTTCCGTTTTCATTTTACATACAAACTGCTGCAAGAACTTTTTGAATATCATAAATGCTTTCATCTTTTTTAAACTGTTTTGAGACAGCGGGAAGTTCCGCGCCGGAAATCCAAATTTTCAATTCTGAATCTAGGTCAAAGCGGCCGGCGGTTTCCACGCTGAATCTGGAAATGCTTTTATACGGAATCGATTGAAATTCCGTTTTTTTACCTGTGATTCCCTGCTTATCTACAAGAATAAGCCGCTTATCAGTAAAGACAATGACATCTCGAACCAACTTAAACGCGGCATCAACATTTTCACCTTCCAGTAAAATGCGAGCCAGCTCTTCTTTTGCCTCAGCTGTAGACAGTGTTGACGCATTGCCAAGTAATCCATCAATAAATCCCATCATATACCTCCTGATATGTAGTCTATCAAATCATACTATAAAAAGGTTTTCATTCATAGATGAGTAGAGTAAACTGGTGCTGACTGGCAAAGGAGAGCGTTCAAAATGAAAGATAGGTATGACAGCTTTGCAGCCCTTTCTGCATCTGAATCAGAGTACCGGATAATTTACGAAGAGAAAAACGGGAGTGAGCTGATTGTTCTCGGTCCTCACGGCGGAAGAATTGAGCCCGGCGTCAGTGAGCTGGTGCGGGCATTTTCCGATCAATGTTCCATTTATTTGTTTGAAGGTGTGAAGCAGCGAAACAACCGTTCCTTACACCTGACAAGCACTCGGTTTGACGAGCCGCTGGCTTTAGAAAAAGTGAACGCCCACCACTGCGCATTAGCATTTCATGGGTATCATGATCCAAAAACTCCGCATACATTGGTCGGTGGCGCGGATCGTAAAAAAGCCAGGCGCATTTGTGAGCGACTGAATGAAGCGGGCTTCAGTGCCGAGCTTACGAGTGAGAAAGACCGGCTGGCAGGTGTGCATCCGAACAATATTGTCAATCGGACCAAAAGGAAAATGGGACTGCAATTGGAAGTAAGCACGGCACAGCGAAACGCGTTGTTCCGCAATTTTGGCTGCCGTGATGAAGGTTACAAACAAAACGATTTATTTTGTCGATATGTGGAAGCTGTTAAGCTTGGTTTTTATGATTGATTGAAGCGGGACCTGCACGATCCGCCTATTCCTTCATACGCTGAGGTTGTGCGAAAGTGTAGGGAGGAATGAATCAATGTTTTATCATATTAAAGAGCTTCAATATCAAGCAAAGCCGGCTCATCCCGATCCTGTTTATGCGAAAAAGCTCCAAGAGGTGCTGGGCGGCCAATTTGGCGAGATCAGTGTCATGATGCAATATTTGTTCCAAGGGTTTAACTGCCGCGCTGATGCGAAATATAAAGACTTGCTTTGTGATATCGGAACGGAAGAGATTGCCCATGTGGAAATGCTGGCGACAATGATTTCCAGGCTTCTGGATCATGCGCCGGCTGATGTGCAGGAGGATGCTTATAAGAGTGATCCGGCTGTTGCGGCTGTGATGTCAGGCATGAATCCGCAGCACGCCATTGTCGCAGGTTTAGGCGCGATGGCGGCTGACAGTGAAGGATATCCATGGAATGCCAAATACATTATTTCAAGCGGGAATTTGCTGGCGGATTTTCGCGCAAACTTAAATGCGGAATCTCAAGGGCGCCTTCAGGTAACCCGGCTCTATGCGATGACGGATGATCCTGGCGTAAGAGATATGCTGTCATTTTTAATTGCAAGGGATACTTATCATCAAAATATGTGGTATGCGGCCATTAAAGAGCTCGAAGAAAGAGAACGGGATATTGTCGTTCCAACGACGTTCCCGCGTGAACTCGAAAAACGGGAAGTCGCTTATGACCTGTTTAACTTTTCCAGAGGGGATGAAAGCTCACAAGGAAGATGGGCTCATGGCGAAGCCTTTGACGGCCGGGGCGAGTTTAGATATATTCCGGCCCCGATTGCGTTCGGGCCTGCGCCTCATCTTAAACCGGCGCCTATGTGGGTGCATGATACCATTCCCCCAATGTCGAAATGTTAGTTTCTCTGCCGGGCTGAGATAGAGGAGTTCTGTTCCCAGTTCGTTTTTGCTTATCTGTTATTGCCGATATGATATAACGCTTTTTCTTCGGCGACCTGCAAGTGCTGCTGATCGTCTTCCTCGTACGCATTTGGCCGCTTGTTCGATAATAAGTAAGCGAGCCGCTTCTGAAATTGAATACCTGCTTTACGCCGTTCAAACATTTCAAGCCTTTTTTCCGCAAATTCCTTTGTTACCCGGAATACCGCCGCGATTGTAGCGAGCGCCTGGCTTCTCCATTGCGGCAGTTCCATCTGCAACAGCATAAAGGTTGGCACACAGAAGTGGTACATAAATTGATTCGCCTGAAATTCCTGCAATTCCCTGAATAGCTTGTTCATGTGAAAATGATTGCCTGCATGCTTTAACACGTGGCACAGTTCATGGCCGAAATCCTCCCATTGCTCTTCCGGTGATTTTCTCTGGTTCAATACAATACTGTACATGCCGTCGTATTTGACCATCATGCTCCCCATATCCTCAAAATGAACCCAAATATCAAGGTCCTTTGCGATTTTCAGCATGTCAATGTGATGGGGGGAGGTGACGCCCAGCCGGCTGTATATATTTTTTACGTATTCCTCCAGATGTGATAAGTAATCGCCCAATTGAATACTCCCTTTCGAACATGTGTTCTGTTTTTAGCGAGAAAGAAAAGCCCGTATAGGACTGGAAAGTGTGTAGAAATCTTTCCCTTTTCTAAAAAAAATAAACAGTTTTTTCTTTATATCGGTCTATTCTTTATATGTTTTAGAGAACAGAGAAAGATTTATTTATTTTTCGGTTTTCGGTTTTTCTCTTTTTCTTTTAAATAGTTGATAAATTCGATGGCCTGCTGTTTGCTTTCTGGGGAAAAATCCTGCATATCACGGTATGCGAGCTGCAAGTCCGGATCTGAGAACATATCGTCGTCGGATTTTTTGTCTTTCCCTGTTAATAAGTAATCAGCCGTTACTTGAAAGTAATCAGCCAGCTTTTGCAGTGTGTCGTAATCAGGTTCGCTCCGCCCGTTTTCATAATGGGAATATCGTGCCCGTGACACACCGATGTGTGATGCGATTTCTTCCTGTGTCCTTTTCCCTCTGAGACTCTTCAATCTGCCGCCTATCATGCTATGACCTCTCTTTTTTAACTCCCTAAGTTACTTATGATTATAGATACAATTTGTATCAAAATAAAGTTATGATAAAAAAAGTATCAAAAATAACTTGATGATACATAATGTATCGTTTATACTTGGTAACAGTTGATACGAAATGTATCGAAAACATGTCAGGAGAGTGATCATATGTATCCCATCCAAATTGTTTTTAGTGAAAACCCCATAGATCAGCGCCATCTCGGACAATCCGGCGGCACCATTTCGTTTACGGCGTGCGGCCATCCGGTATTCCACTTTGAAACACAAGAGCAGTTTCAAACATACATGTTGTTAAAAGGAGAAGCTCCGTACAATGCAAACCGATAAAAGCTATCCTTTTCCTGTGTATTCAGGGCTTTTGAATTCAGAACATTATGACAAATTGGGTCCGGCGCTATGGCTGTTTCTCTGGTTCATCAGCTCAACAACAAAAGAAATTGAAAAAGACGGTGTAAGCTGGGGAGCTGTGCTTGGCCATAAGCCGTTAAAAGCGAGAGAGATGGCAGCTGTATTCGGTATCAGTGAAAAAACCGTCAGAAGATGGCTGGAGCTCCTCGAAATGCATGAGTACATAAAGGCTGTCCGCGCGCCGTACGGACTGGTGATTTCGGTAAAGCATTCCAAAAAATTCAGCTTCAGATCGGACAAAACTGTACACCGGGGTATAACGGAACGGACATTTTCGCCGCGGGCACCGGACACAGACGTCCGCTCAGATAAAGATAAAACAAACATAAATACTGCTGCTGATGATGCAGTGGATCATATTGCGAAGCGGTTTACACAATTACGGTCGGCTCAAGAAGGACGCACCGTGTATCCTTCCTCCAGAGATTATCAAGCCATCGCCCGTATTGTCGCCGTCGGCGTTCCAGTAACGCAAACAATCAAATGGCTTGAGGAATGCTTTCAAGCCTTTGAAAACCGGCGGACCACCGCTTCAGAAACAATCAAGGCCTTTCGCTATTGCTCGAAATTCATTGAAGACCGATTTTTCGCGCAGCAGGCCAAAAAGAATGGCGCAATTCAACATGAGAGGATGGAAAGACATGACAAAACGAACAATCGAGCAGATTTTGGACGAGCTGAGAAGAGGGAGACGTCCATTACTGGCGGACAAACCGGCCGAATCAGACGCAAGCCGCTATGATTGCCCGCAATGCAAGGATCAGGGAGGCTATCTCATCCGGCAGAACGATCTGGAAGTATGGACGATGTGCAGCTGTATGGCAGAACGAAAAGTGAAGCGGCTGCTCGGTGCTAGTGAGATTACCCCTGCCTTCAGACAGCTGGACTTCAAAGAGTTCTGCATTGAGGGAAAGCCGCAGGCCATACAAGACGCGTTTGAATGCACAAAAGAGTATGTGGCGGATTATGAACAAATCAAGGAAAACCGGAAAAACAGCATCGCCCTTTTAGGACAGCCTGGATCAGGGAAGACACACCTTTTGACCGCTGCTGCCAATGATTTGATGAGAACACGACATGTGCCGGTCATTTATTTTCCGTATGTGGAGGGCTTTACCGATCTGAAAAATGACTTTGATCTATTGGAAGCGAAGCTGAACCGGATGAAGCAGGCAGATGTGCTATTCATCGATGACTTGTTTAAACCGGTTAATGGCAAACCCCGCGCCACAGATTGGCAATTAGAGCAAATGTATTCGGTACTTAACTACCGCTACTTAAATCATAAACCGCTTTTGCTTTCGAGCGAGCTGACGATTGAAACCCTTGTCCGGGTCGATGAAGCGCTCGGCACGAGAATCTACGAAATGTGCAGTGACTATTTAGTGATTATCAAAGGAGCTGCCTGCGAGCTGAACCATAGATTGGAGGGGATCAGATAATGTGCAAACTTTGTCAAACAAAAAAAGTCATTGTGGAGCATACCGAAATTGGAGCCGTTTTTCATCCATGTCCGAACTGCCGATCCGGCACTGATTTAACGCCGGTCATTCAAAAGCTGGAGGAAATGCTGACAGCGGGAAAAGCGAGGCTGAATGTCCATGATTAAAAAACTGACCGCTTTAATTGCTTTGCTGATTCGTGCGAAGCGAACGGAAAAAAACATTGAACAATGGTATAAGGATGACGGGAAGTGAAAGTGTTGGTAAAAACGAAACAGGCAGAGAAAAGCCCTGCACCGTGGCGTGCCGTCCCGTGCGGGGATACGAAACCGATCTATATTTATTCAGCTTACAGCGAAGAAGAAAAAGAAAGGTTCCCATATTCAAACGGGAGGCTGATTGCCGCTGTATTTGACCTCAGCTCATATTCGCAAAAAAACAATGCTGCTTTGATGGCGGCAGCACCTGAACTGCTGGAAGCGTCTAAAGCAGCTCTTGATTTTCTGAAAGGAAATTCTGTTCATTCAAAGGAGAGCATCATTCAGCTATTAGAAAAAGCCAAAACAAGCGCGGAAAAACCGCAAAAGGGAGGAAAAGAAACATGACAGATCCTAAAAAACTATTAAATATTGATTCCATCACGCTGGAGAGCCAGCTGGAGGACGGAAAAATCCGTGTGATTATTGTGGACGGCATCAAGCAAGAAGCATGGATCACAGAAGCGCCAGAGCATGGAAAAACGCTCGTCGAAACGAGAAAGGGAGACCTTGCCCGCGTGGAATTTGAAATCGGCTACAAATTAAATTAAAGCGAAAAAAGAATACGTCCAAGACGGAAAGCCTGCGGACACTGATCAACTGCACAGCATTTGTGCGTTGATTGGTGTCCGTTTTTTATTGCTAAAAATAAGGAGGATCATAGAATGCAAGACTTACTATTTGAATATAAACGCACGCTAAAACAAACAAGAACACAATATAAACCGCTCGCAGAAGCAGATGAATCCATACTCTCAGCTGAAGAGCTGAAGGATAAAAAAATCATCAGAAACATGATTACTGATCTGGAATATGTAACAGAATGGCTTGAAAAAGGAAGACAGCCCGGCATCAGACGGGCGATTGACCGGCGTGATGCGTACCAGCGGCTGATGATCAAAGATCCGAGAATCATCGAATCATTTTCCAGCGCTATGATGTTTGAGCCGGACGGACAGGTATCAGAAGAAGACAGAGAGAGAATCCGAGAAGCGTTATCCCTGTTAACGGACAGAGAAAAAGAAATGTTTTTGCTGCATAAGGTAGAATGCTTTTCTTACGAACGGATTGCTGATCTTCTCGGCGTGAAAAAATCAACGGTGCAAACGACCATTAAACGGGCGATCGTAAAGATGCAAAGACAGCAGGAAGAAATAAATCGATCGCTTGCCTGAAAGCTTGTCATACGTTTGCCACCTATAAGTGAATAGAGCATGACACATAAGCGGCTGGCAGAATCAGCCGCTTTTATGAATAGACATCCATGCTGGAGGTGGCGGTGATGCCGTAGCATGAAAACACAACAGCGCGAACAAGCATTAGCAATCTATCAACAATATCAAGGAAAGATCACAAATCGGGCGATTGCGGATACAATCGGTGTTTCCGCGAAAACAATCGGTATCTGGAAAAAACAAGACAAATGGAAAGAGGCCTTGTTTTCTGAAACCAGAAACGAACAAAAACAGCGCCGGATAGATAATGATGAATTAAATGAACGGCAGCGGCTGTTTTGCCTGTATTACGTCAAAAGCTTCAATGCCACACAGTCAGCAATCAAAGCGGGCTATTCTCCGGACAGCGCCCATGTGACGGGCAGCCGGCTGTTAAAGAATGAAAAGGTCGCTGCTGAAATCAGACGCGTTAAAAAAGAAATGGTCAATGAAATGTTTATTGAAGCGATGGACGTGCTGCAGGTTTACATTAAAATCGCGTTTGCGGATATTACGGACTATGTGACTTTCGGAAAAAAAGAGGTCCAGGCTGTCGGGAAATCGGGGCCGTTGTTTGATGAAGATGATAATCCGATTATGAAGGAAATCAGCTTTGTCGATGTCAAAGATTCCGGGCTTGTTGACGGCACCATTGTGACGGAAGCGAAGCTCGGCAAAGAAGGCATCGCCATCAAGCTGGCCGATAAAATGAAGGCGCTCGAAAAGCTGTCCTTATATTTTGATTTGTTTCCGGATCAATTTAAACAAAAAATTGAAAACGAGAAATTAAAACTTGCCAAACAAAAAGCGGAGAAAACAGATGACAGCCAAGCGCCGATTGAAATTATGATCAAACGAAAAGAGGGCAAGCCATGATTGTAAAAGAAATCAACCCTCATTTCGAAGATTACGTGTTCAATTGGGAGCAGACGTACCAGTTTCTCGTCGGCGGCTACGGCTCATCCAAAAGCTATCATACCGCATTGAAAATCGTGTTAAAGCTGCTGAAGGAAAAACGGACGGCGCTTGTCATCCGTGAGGTGTTCGATACCCATCGGGATTCGACCTTCGCCTTGTTTCAAGAGGTGGTCGAAGAGCTCGGCCTCACAAAGGCTGTGGCACCCCTTTCTTCCCCGCTGCAGCTGCGGTTTCAAAACGGCAGCCGGATCATGTTCAAAGGAATGGACAATCCTGCGAAATTAAAATCAGTTCATAACATTTCATTAATATGGATTGAAGAGTGCTCAGAGGTGAAGTATGAAGGCTTTAAGGAATTAATCGGACGTCTTCGCCACCCTGACTTGAAGCTTCATATGATCTGCACCACCAATCCCGTCGGCACCTCCAATTGGACGTACCGGCATTTTTTTCGTGATGAACGCAATAAACGGTTTGTGCTGGATGACAGCGAGCTTTACGAAAAGCGGACGATTGTGAAGGGAGATACGTATTATCATCATTCCACAGCAAACGACAACCTCTTTCTCCCGAAGAGCTATGTGAAACAGCTTGACGGACTCAAGGCGTATGATCCTGACCTGTACCGGATTGCCCGCAAAGGACGATTCGGCGTTAACGGGATCAGGGTGCTGCCGCAATTCGAGGTGCTCCCGCACGGCCAAGTAAAAGAACGCATCGCAGCCATCAGCAAGCCGATATTTCGGACAGGGATGGATTTTGGCTTCGAGGAATCCTACAATGCCGTCGTCCGGCTCGCCGTCGACCCTGAAAAAAAATATCTCTACATTTATTGGGAGTATTATCAAAACAAAATGACAGATGACCGGACGGCTGAGGCGCTGCGTGAGTTTATTGACACACAGGAGTTGATCAAAGCCGACTCCGCTGAGCCGAAAAGCATTCAATATTTCCGCCAGCAGGGTTTTCAGATGGTCGGAGCCAGAAAGTTTCCCGGCTCAAGGCTTCAATACACCAAAAAGGTGAAACGATTCAAAAAGATCTTCTGTTCGGACCGCTGTGAAAATATCATCTATGAGCTGAAGACGCTGACGTATGCCAAAGACAAAAACGGCGCGCTGATAGAGGATGAATTCACAATTGACCCGCATACGCTGTCTGCCATTTGGTATGCGCTTGATGACTATGAGGTGGCTGATATGAAAGAGACAGCACACAAACGAATCCGGCCGAACCGGGAAAGGAGGAGGTCATAAATGATGCACAATCAAACCGTCAGAGCGACTGTATTCAAAGCCAATGCCGCCGCTCCTCAGACAAAACAAATCTATGAAGATGACTTTTCTGATTTGTATGGAGAGGATATTATCGCACCGCCCTACAACATCATCGAGCTTAAAACCATTGCTGAATACTCGACGATTCTTCAGCAATGCATTGATGCGTACAGGGTGAATATTACAGGTTTTGGCTTTGATGTTGAGTACACGTTTGATGTCAATGCGAATGACGTGGATCAGACGAAAAAGCAAAAAGCGGAAAAAGAATGGGCCAGACTCGAAGCCTTTTATAAATGTCTTCACTTTGACGAATCAGCCGAAATGATTTTAGGCTATGCCATTGAAGACAGAGAAAAAACAGGCAACGGGTTTATGGAAGTGCTACGCGACGGAATGGGAAAACCAGCCGGCATCGAATATTTAGATGTGAAATATATGCGGGTATGCGGAGCCGGTGAGCCAGTCGAGGTCTCATTTGTATATGAAGAAAACGGGAAAATGAAAAGGATCAAAAGGCAAAAACGCTTCCGAAAATATGTGCAAATGATGAATGGAGAGAAAGTATTTTTCAAGGAATACGGCGATCCGCGAAAAATGGACATGCGAACGGGTGAATATGTAAACACATTGGCAGAGAAGCATCAAGCGAATGAAGCGATTCACCTCAAAATCGGAAGCGGCGTATACGGGGTGCCCCGCTGGGTCGGCAATATCGTCAATTTATACGGTGCGCGAAAAGCGGAAGAGCTCAATTTTATGTATTTTAAACAGGGACGGCACGTACCCGCTGCGATCACAGTGGAAAATGGGATGCTGTCAGAAGCTTCTTATCGTGAGCTGCAAGAGTATATGAATGATCTTGAAGGTGTGGAAAATGCCCATAAATTTCTCCTGATTGAAGCGGAGGGAATCGCGAAAGAGAAGGACCTGCACGGTGGCGAGGACATTACGCCGGTTTCCGTGGAAATCAAATCCTTGGCGGAAATTCTCCAAAACGACGCCTTGTTTCTTGAGTACGATGAAAAAAGCAGAAATAAGCTGCGCTCGGCGTTCCGCCTCCCGCCGCTTTATACAGGCGAGGCGCAGGAATACAACCGGGCGACAGCGGATACAGCTCGAAAAATCACGGAGGAACAGGTCTTTCAGCCGGAGAGGAAAACGCTCGTGAATAAACTGAACACGCTGCTTTTGCCGGAGCTGAATATTCATGACGTCAGGCTGACATTAAAAGGACCGGACTTTCGTGATCCGCTCGAGATTGCGAAAGTGCTCGGTCCTTTTATTACAGCGGGAGCCGTCTCGCCGAATGATTTACGCGACCTTGCCGGACGGGTGCTTGGCAAAACGCTGGAAGAGTGGCCTGAGGAAATGTATAAACGGCCTGCAGGACAGGATGCGGAAAAGACAAACTTGACTGCGCTCATGCAGGAGCTGAAAGAAAGCATCGAAGAGATCAAAACGTCCTGAAGGGAGGTGAATCAAGCAGGTGGCGCGGGAATTAAAAAATGCCAAAATCAGCTTTGTCAGCTATGTGGACAAGGCGGCTAACCAGACAGAATTTTTCTTTACGAAGTCAGCCGGACCTCCGTCATTTGAAAAAAAGGTTCAGCTGTTTACAAAAAGTGAGCAGGATGAACAAAAGCTTGTGTACGGAATCGTGTATGAGCCAGATGTTCCTGACGCCCACGGCGATTATATGACCGCCGAGGAAATTGAAAAAGCGGCGCATGGCTTTCTCGCGGAGGCACGGGAGATTGACATCAATCACAGCTTTGAGGGCGGAACCGGCGTCGTGGTCGAGTCATATGTGGCGCCCGATGATTTTATGATCGGGTCAAAGCAGATTACAAAGGGCTCGTGGGTGCTCGTGACGAGAGCGTCTGACGAGGTGTGGGAACAGATTAAGGCTGGAATCATCACCGGCTACAGCATGGCGGGCACTGCTGATGTGTATGAGGAAGAGCCGGTTGAAAAAGCGGGATTCTTCAGTGTATTCAAGCAGATGCTGGCTGACAAAACAGGAAAGGAGACTGAAGAAATGAGAAAAGAAGACATGAAAGAATCATTCGAGCATGCGCTTTACCCTTTGCTTAAACGGCTTGAGCGGATTGAAAAAAACACAGACACGGAGGGAAATCCGGAGCAGACGGGTGATGACGAGCGCCTGAAAAAAGTCGTTGAAGAGATGCTCGCCCCGCTGATTGAACGAATCGAGGCTTTGGAAAAAGCGCGAGGCGCATCTAAGCAGACAGCGGACGATGCGGGCGGCAATACAGAGCAAGTTAAAAAATCAATCTGGAGCGGACTGTTGTAAAACCAGTCAAAGAGGAGGAAATCAATTGAGAAATCAAGAGATCATTCGGAAAGCGGAAATGTCGCTTTCTGCTTTAAAAAGCGGCGGACTTATGAACCCCGCGCAAGCATCGGCTTTTATCCGCATGGTGCAAAACACGCCGACCATTTTCAGTGAATCCCGTGTGATTCAAATGGAGAATGACTCGCAAAAGTTTGAGAAAATCGGCTTCGGCCAGCGTATTTTGCGGGCGGCTCAAGAAGGAAAAGCACTGTCAAACGACGAGCTGACTGTTCCAACGACTAGCACTGTCCAGCTGAACACGAAGGAAGTCATTGCGGAAATCAACATTACGTATGACACACTGGAAAACAATATTGAAAAAGACGGCCTGCAGCAGACGATCATGAAGATTTTAGCAGAGCGCGCGGCAGTAGATATTGAAGAGCTGATTGTAAACGGCGATACAGCATCAGCGGATCCGTATTTGGCACAGCTGGACGGCATTCGCAAACAAGCGGTGTCCCACATCGTTGATATGAACGGTGAAGAACTGTCCAGAGCGACATTCAAGAAAGGCTTAAAGGCTGTTCCGGCGAAATATTTGCGCATCCCTCAGGAATTCAGATTCTATACATCTCACGGCTTAGAAGTTGAATGGAAGGACCGCGTGGCAGACCGCCAGACAAACTTAGGGGACCAGGCTGTTCAGGGCGGCTTGTCAACTGCATTCGGCGTACCGGTTAAAGGGGTATCCAATATGCAGCCGTACACAGTCGGTGAGGGAGATGCGCAATATGACGCTTCCGATATCATTCTCACACATCCGAAAAATATCATTCTTGGCTTCTCTCGCAATATCCGAATTGAAGTCGACAAAGACATCCGCTCCCGTAAATTCATTATTGTCTTAACGGCCAAGCTGGACAGCAAGTTCGAGGAAGAGGATGCCTGCGCGAAATTAATTAACGTAAAAGAATAATAGAAACGGGGTGGTCAGCTCATGCTCATTGAACCGACTGACGTAGCCTCCTATTCGGTCTTTGATCGAGTGAAAAACAGGCCGGAAGAACTGCTGGCGCAGGATATTATCGAGGCGGAAGCGGAAGCGGCTCTCATCACGGGCCACCGCTTTGAAGACAGCGTTTATGACCCGCTGCCCGATAAAGCGAAACTGGCTTTGCTGAAGCTTGCCCAATATTTTGCGCTTGTAAACAGCGATGAATCAGCCTCATCAAGCTATCAGTCTGAAAAAATGGGGGATTATTCCTACACGTTTTCCGGAGACGGCGGCATTCAGCGGCCGGAGGTATATCATTTGCTCGAAGCGTTTATCGCGCCGGGCTACGTCCCTGAGTCCTCCAGACTGAAGGTGAGGTCTTTATGAGCTATCAGCACATGCTCATTCACCGCTGTGCCATTTATCATGAAGCGGTGCAAGCGCCGTCTGCAGGCCGATTCGGGATTCCGGCGGATAAGCTTCAGCCAGTGATTTTGTATCCGGACTCACCCGATGAACAAGATGTCCCTTGCTATTTTACCGAAAAAACGCAGCAGCTGATCCAGAAAGAGCCGGATCAAACTGTATATCACAGCTTTCTCGTCCATTTTCCGTTGTCAGCGGACATCCGCGTGAACGATAAAATCATTTGGGAGAATCATCAATATATACTAAAGCTGCCGAAAAGGATCAGACATCATCATTGGGAAGTCATCGCGGTCAGGGATGAAAGCCTATGAAAATAGCGGGGCTGAAACAGCTAAACACATCATTAAAAAAAGCGGCATCAGGCGGCTTTTCACGT
This sequence comes from Bacillus sp. 0209A, assembly GCF_036765095.1. Classification (NCBI taxonomy): domain Bacteria; kingdom Bacillati; phylum Bacillota; class Bacilli; order Caryophanales; family Bacillaceae; genus Bacillus; species Bacillus sp. 0209A. The sequence continues at coordinate 739,844 of NZ_JBAIZV010000001.1, read as the reverse complement.
CAGGCGTCCCGCTGGCTTGAGGAGTGCGGGCAAGATTTTCTGGAGATCGTTCAATCTGAACTGATCAGCACACAAACGATTGATACAGAAAAACTGCTCAGCTCCTTCCAAAAAGGCGCGGAGGACAATCTATGGATTGCGCAAAGCGGAGGGCTTTCGCTTGAGGTGGGTACACAGCTTGATTACGCTTCATTTCTGAATGACGGCCATTGGACGTCAAAAGAAAATGTCAGATGGGTGCCAGGGCATTTCCAAGGTTCGCGGTTTATTTACGATCCCGCGGCTTCAACGGGAATGGCGCTCAAGAGAAAATGGACCCCGGGCACGAGCTACTGGGATCATGCGCTGCTTTTATATGAACAGCTGTTTGAAACATCGCTGGAAAGCAAATGGCGCCAGTGGCTGAAGAAGCTGTAAAGGAGGAGCAGGATGAACAGCGAAACAGGATCGATCATGGCGTTTTTATACAGCCGGTGGTCTGTTCCCATATATGAACGCGAGCTGCCTGATCAGTTTCAGGTGCCGTCGTTATACGTCCCAACGCCATCTGTTTTTGAGGAAACAGATACAGTCTCCACATTTAAAAAAACCTACAGTCTCAATGTGAAGCTGTTTCATCTTGACTCTGTTCAGGCGCTTGATGAAGCGGACAGGCTCGCGGATGCCATCAGAGAAGCGAGAAACATGGTTCCGCTGCTTAATGAATCCGGTGAGAAGACGCGGGATATGGTTCGCATTACCCGAATCGAGACAAGGGTAGGAGACAGGGGCGAGGCGGTCATGGTGATCAGGTGGAGCAGCCGATATTATTATCACAAAACAGAACAGCCTGTCTTACAGGATATCGACATGAACAGCGGGGTGAAATAAGCGGTGGCAAAGAACAAACAAGAGAAGAAGGCTGTACATACGGAGAGCCGGGAAGCTCTTTTTGATACAGCGGATTTAATTAAGCACGCGAAGGAGCTGTTCGGCGTTAAGCCGGATATCCTTCAGGGGGCTTTATTTGGCGTGGATCAAACACGTATGACGAAATCAGAAGCCAATCGATTGATTCAAACATTTCTAACCAAGGAGGTCATGTCATCATGAATGGCGGAACATTTACAACAGGCAAAGAAAAAGAACGTGCAGGCATTTATTTTAACTTTAAAACGACAGCACAGGAGCGGGTGTCGCTCGGTGAGCGGGGGACAGTTGCACTTCCGGTTGCATCAAGCTGGGGTGAAGCGAAAACGTTCGTCTCCATTTCCAGTGTTGAGGATCTAAACAAAAAAGTGGGCCTCAGCATTGATGACCCGTCTTTATTGCTTTTGCGTGAAGCAAAGAAAAATGCGCAAACGGTATTGATGTACCGTCTATCCGAAGGTGTCCGAGCGTCTGCTGATATTGCTGAAGGCGTCAAAGCGACAGCTGTATATGGCGGATCAAAAGGAAATGACATTATCATCCGCATTAACCCAAATGTGCTGGATGCTGCTTCTTTTGATGTGACAACGTATATGGATGAATCAGAGGTTGATAAACAAACCGTCAAAAAGGCTGAAGAATTAACAGCTAACGGCTATGTCACCTTTACCGGAACAGGCGATCTTTCTTCGACAATTCCGCTCACTGGTTCAGAAGGTGACACTGGAGCTGAGACACTGAATGCATCTGCGGGAATCCGTTTGTCCGGCGGTACGGATCAAACACCTGTCAACTCCGACTATACAGATTTTTTAGCCGCGGCTGAAACGGAGAGCTTTGATGTGATTGTGCTGCCTGTTGCGGAAGGGGATCAGCTGAAGGCGACGTTTGCTGCTTTCATTAAGCGCCTGCGCGACGGCCAAGGACAAAAAGTGCAAGGGGTCACAGCTAATTATGCCGGTGATTATGAAGGGATCATCAACGTAACAGAAGGTGTGCTGCTGGAAGATGGCACAGAAGTTACGCCTGACAAAGCAACGGCTTGGGTAGCTGGGGCAAGCGCAGGAGCTACCTTTAACCAATCACTGACATTTGTAGAGTACGAAGGCGCCGTTGATGTGTTACAACGCCTTGACCACGATGCGATTGTTGAACGTTTGGGCAAAGGCGAATTTTTATTCACATTCGACGCCCGCGATAAATCCGTCAGTGTAGAAAAAGACATTAACTCACTCGTTACGTTCACAGCCGAGAAAAACAAAAAGTTTGCGAAAAACAAAATCGTTCGTGTCCTTGACGCTGTGAATAATGATTTAACACGCGAGCTGAAGACCTTAATCAAATCAAGAAAAGGCAGCGGAAGCGATATCCCGGCGTCTGAAGACGGACTTCAGTATGTAAAAACGATGATCACGCAATACATGACAACTCTTCAGGATGCGGGCGGCATCACCGGCTTTGATTCTGATGAAGATATCACAATTTCCATGAATGAAGACCGTGACGGCTTCTTGATTGATCTGGCTGTACAGCCTGTCGACGCAGCAGAAAAATTCTACTTTAATGTGGAGGTAAACTAATATGGCATTAAAAGCGCAAAATACTATCTCAGGAAAAGAAGGACGCTTATTTCTTGATGGCGAAGAAATGGCGCACATCAAAACATTTGAAGCAAACGTCGAGAAAAACAAGTCAGAAGTAAACATTATGGGCCGCCGCATGACAGGCCATAAAACAACAGGGGCAAATGGAACTGGAACAGCGACGTTCTATAAAGTCACATCAAAATTCGTGCTCCTGATGATGGACTATGTCAAAAAAGGCAACGATCCTTACTTCACACTCCAAGCTGTCCTGGATGATCAATCCTCCGGACGAGGCACAGAGCGAGTCACCCTGTACGACGTCAACTTCGACTCTGCCAAAATCGCAAGCCTTGATGTCGATTCAGAAGCATTAGAGGAAGAAGTTCCATTTACATTCGAAGACTTCGACGTGCCTGAAAAGCTTTCCGACACGTTTTAATCAAAGCTGAACCAGCCATACGCAGACCTTTCTCAGAAAGGTCTGTTTTTTACACGATGAAATCAATCAAAAGATAAGGGAGTTTTTTACATGAGCGAGAAGAACGAAAACGTATATGATCTTTCTTTTTTTATGCCGGGAAAAACAATTGAAGCTGAGGAAATCAAAGTGCCGATCTCAAAGCGTTTTGTTGATAAAAAAGGGAACATCGTGCCATTTGTTTTTAAAGCGATCACGACAGAGCGTATTGATGAATTGGAGAAAGAAACAACAACGTATAAAAATGTCAAAGGCAGAGGCCGTGTAAAAGATTTAGACAGCCAGCGCTTTTATGCCCGAATCGCAGTTGAATCAACCGTTTATCCGGACTTCCGTTCAAAAGATCTTCGAGAAGCATACAAAACGGCCGACCCGGTAGAAGTTGCGAAACGCGTCCTCTCAGTCGGAGGCGAATACGCAAACTGGTTAAACAAAGCGATTGAGATTAATGGTTTTGAAGATGAATTAGAGGATCTGGAAGAAGAAGCAAAAAACTAATAAAAGATGGGCATAAAGAAGCCGTGTATCTCTATTATGCGATGCACGAGCTTCATTATTCTCCATCAGATTTATTAGAACTGTATGAAGCGCCCCGAAACTTTAAGGCGCTGTTGAATGGGCTGATTGGCTATAAGCTGGATCTCCTTGAAAAACAAGCAAAGAAAGGAGGGGTATCGTAATTGGCAAAGCTGACAGCAAGATTTGATATGGAAGACCGTGTAAGCAAAAAGTTAAGAAGAATTCAAAATGGATTTCGGGCACTTGAAAAATATAGAAAAATGGCGCAGCGAAAAAGCGCTATCGATATACGAAAAGATAGTAAAACCATATTAAGAACGATTGACCGCATACAAAAATCTCTAAAGAAAAAGCTGGGTTCTCAAATGATTTCCATTTCAGCTGAGGATAACGCCAGCACTGTCATTCAGCAGATTCAAACTCAATTGCAGGGATTGCCGTCATCCATATCTATTAAAATCTCTGCTAGTGATCAAGCAACAGCAAGGTTTGAACGATTAAGAAAGCTCGTTGCAGGTTTTAAAGGCTTTACGATCACACTGAGTGCAGAAGATCAAGTTTCGCCGGCTGTGCAAAAAATAAAGCGTTATATGGAAACCGCACTTCAAAATGGTTACTCTGTTACGATACGTGTGATTGATCACGTCATGAAAACAGTCGGCCGTATTTCAGCCGGCATTGATGCCTTAACAGGAAAAGACAACAAATTCGAGCTGGCTATTAATGACAAGGTGTCAGATAAGCTGGATTCCTTGCAGAAAAGAATTGACAGTATGGGAATCTCAGGTTCAGCCGATAAAGCAGCTCCTTCAGCCGGAGGAAATGCCGGTGGTATTGCAAGCATGTTTGATCCAGAACCGATTTTGACAGCACTGGACAAATTTGCTGCATCATTCATGGAAAAAGTGGATGACATCGCTACAAAATTCAGCCCAGAAACAATCTTAACAGAGCTGGATAAATTTACAACATCGTTCATGAATAAGGTGGATGCGATTGCGACAAAATTCAGCCCGGAAACGATTTTGACTGAGCTCGACAAGTTTACAACATCATTCATGAGTAAGATGGATGCAATTGCGACAAAGTTCAGCCCGGAGACAATTGTGGCACAACTGGATAAGTTCACAACATCATTTATGGGAAAAGCGGATGCAATCGCAACGAAGTTCAGCCCGGAAACAATTGTGGCACAACTGGATAAGTTCACCACATCATTTATGAGTAAGGTGGATGCGATTGCAACAAAGTTCAGCCCGGAAACGATTCTAAAACAGCTGGATAAGTTTACAGGCTCTTTTATGAAGAAAGTAGATGCAATCGCAAGTAAATTCAGTCCTGAAACCATTTTTAAACAGCTGGATAAGTTTACAGGCTCATTTATGAAAAAAGTAGACGAAATCGCAAGTAAATTCAGCCCTGAAGCCATTTTTAAGCAACTGGACAAATTTACAGAGTCCTTTATGAAAAAGGTAGATGATATTGTAAGTAAATTCAGCCCTGAAGCCATTTTTAAGCAGCTGGACAAATTTACAGAGTCCTTTATGAAAAAAGTAGATGATATCGTAAGCAAATTCAGTCCGGAAACGATTTTTAATGAACTGGATAAGTTTGCAGAGTCCTTTATGAAAAAAGTGGATGATGTCGTAAGTAAATTCAGTCCTGAAGCCATTATTACTAAAGCAGAAGACTTTGTAACAAATATTGTTGACAAAATTTCAGAAAAGTTCAATTTTCTGAACCCGGATAAAATCGCCAATAAAGCCGAAAAGTTTGTTGATAACATTGTCTCCAAAATCGCGAAAAAATTTGAGAAATTCAGCCCTGATAAAATTATTGAAAAGGCGGGGGAGTTTTTTGAAAAGATTATAAAAGGCATTGTTGAAAAACTGGGAAATCTGGATTTTGGAGGACTGCTTGGGGGCAAATCCAACGGAAGCAAAGGGAAACAAAAAGCCTCAAAAGCCAATACAAAGAACGCAACTTCTAACAACTCAAACCGCACTAAAAAACCTTCTATGAACAAAAAAGCGTCAGGTTCTAAAGCGAAGAAGTCAGGCGGAAAATGGGGCGGGGCTTGCGGATGCTGCTGTGCCGGAATCAGTACAGGCAAAAGCAAAAAAGTCAAAAACAGAAACGGTTCATCAACGAAAGGCAATAAAACAAATTCTGTGAATACGCCGAAATCCGCAAAAGCAGCTAAAGGCGCATCAGGCAAAGGATTTTCAGGTCTTCTGAAATCATTGGGAGGTTCAAAAGGTTTGAAGGGCGGACTGAAGGGCTTAAAAGGAGCCGCGAAAGGAATCCCAGGACTAGGCGAAATCTTGTCTCTTACTGACTTAGCCGGAATCAATAAGGATAATGCCGGTGAAAAAGTAGGTTCAGCCGGCGGAGGTTTGGCAGGAGCAGCAGCCGGAGCGGCAATTGGAAGCGTTGTTCCGGGAGTCGGGACAGTGATTGGCGGTGCAATAGGAGGAATTGCAGGATCTTTCGGCGGAGAAAGTTTAGGTAAGGCAATTGATGATGGCGCTCTAAATGATACATGGAACAGCATTAAAGAGGGGGCGCAAAATGCGTGGTCAGCCATTCAGGGTACTTGGGGCACTGTATCAACATGGTTTATGGACAATGTTTGGACACCTGTATCATCCGCGGTTGTGGGTGTTGCTACAAATATATGGTCAAACATCGTAAACGCATGGACAACGATACAAACCATTTTTAGTACCGTATCAACATGGTTTATGGACAATGTCTGGACGCCTGTGTCCTCTGCGGTTGTCGGTGTGGCTACAGCCATTTGGTCTAAAATTGTAGGTGCATGGACGACGATTAAAAATGTGTTCAGTGCAGTTGCTTCCTGGTTTATGAGCAATGTGTGGGGGCCAGTCAAATCCGCTGTTATCGGAGCGGCAACCACAATCTGGGATAAAATGACTGGTGCTTGGAATAAGATTAAGAGTGTTTTCAGTACAGTATCGGGATGGTTCATGAATACAGTTTGGAACCCGGTCAAAAATACAGTCTCAGATGTAGGTAAGGGAATTTCTGACGCTTTCCAAAAAGCAATAGATGCCGTCAAGAAGATATGGAAGGGTCTGAGCGGCTGGTTTAAAAAGAATATCCAAGAACCTCTTGCAAAGGTTGGAGAAGCCATCTCAGATGCTTTTTCTAAAGCGTTCGGCTGGGTGAAGAAAATTTGGGATAAAGCTGGCGGCGTAGCTAGCAAAGTGATCAATTTTGTAACCGGCGGCGGAGATCCGGATAAAGGTAAAGATCCGGATAAAAATGCCACAGGCGGCTACATCACTAAACCAACCATCTCTTGGATCGGTGAAGCCGGCAAGGAATTTGTTATCCCTGTCGATAACAACCGAGGCCGTGGCAAAATGCTTCTTTCACAAGCGGCGTCTAAACTCGGTATGCAAGTCGTAGACGACATGGGAGCCGCTTCGTCTTCTGGTGGAAGTTCGGTATCTCTCTCAGGAGGAGCAGCTGCCAGCCCGTTATCAGGATCAGCTTCTCCATCAATGGACACTGCAAATCTTACAGGCCAAGCGTCCGCACTCGGACAGCAATTTTCAGAAGGCATTGGCAAAGGCATCAGCGATCAGCCGGTCAATATTGAAGACTGGAAAAAGAAAAACATCAATACGCCATTTACGCAAATGATTTCTTCTTCACCAAATTACGGAAAACAAATGGTGAGCGGGTATTCCAAGGGTCAAAACAGTACAGCGACCGGAACAGATGGCTTCCTGCAGACGAAAGTCAAAACACCATTCCAGAACACTGTGAATAAATCCTCTTCATGGGGAACCGGTACGATCAAAGGGTTTACTTCCGGACAAAATAGTTCCCAGACTGGTACTGATCAGTATGTAAATACTCATGTGAATAAGCCGTTTTTGAAGTCTAAAGAATCATCAAACGGCTGGGGAACCGGAATGATCGGGAATTTTGTTTCAGGTATGACTTCAAAGGCAAGTGACGTTCATGAAGCTGCCAAAGAACTAGCGAAAAAAGTTGAGAAAGCTTTTCGTGAAGAGTTAGATATCCATTCACCTTCTCGTGTCATGATGAGCTTGGGGCGTTTTGCCTCTGTTGGTGTTGTAAAAGGTCTGGATTCTGTAGATGTGAAAAAATATGCTGAAAAGCAAGCTGGTTCACTGGCTGCTGCATATTCCGGAATGGGTGCAGCAGGTGGAAATGTGAAACAGTGGCTTATGGCTGCAATGATGGCCACAAAAACACCATTGAGCTGGCTTTCAGGTTTGATGACGATTGCTCAGTATGAATCAGGAGGTAACCCTAACTCTATTAACCTGTGGGATAGTAACGCGAAGGCGGGGAATCCATCGCAAGGTCTCATGCAGACAGTTCCGACCACATTCAATGCTCATAAAGCACCGGGTATGGGTAACATTAAAAATCCGATTCACAACGCTGCTGCCGCTATAGGATATATCAAAAGCAGATACGGCTCAATTGACAATGTACCTGGTATTAAAAGCTTGAAACGTGGCGGTCCGTATGTCGGTTATGCCAACGGCGGACTGATTACAAAAGAGCAAATCGCCCGTGTCGGTGAAGGAAACAAGCGGGAATGGATCATTCCGGAGGAGCGGGGCATCCGCGGCCGCTACCTCCTTCAGAAAGCGGCGCAAGCTCTCGGGATGGAAGTGACAGATCCGTCTCAATCCCAGCAGTCTGAGCTTTCCTCAGGACAAGTTTCAGCCGTTACCTCTGGAACCCGGCAAACGATACAAACGGCCGGAACGAAAGAAATTAAGATTGAGTTTAATGGTGATCAGCATTTCCATAATGGACAGGACGCTGACAGCCTGGTAGCAAAAATTAAGCAGGCATTACTTGATGAATTACAAAAAGACATGAACACCGGAACAAAGGGGGTCGTAGCTTTTGACTAAGTCTGTTTATGAATTTTGGATATCACAGGGGAAGGAAAAGCTGCGGTTTCCTGTTCTTCCTGAAACGTTGGATATAGCGAATAGTGTGCAGAATGACTCAGTAAAGATAACAGGGCTGGGAGAAATAACGTTTATTGAAGAACCTGGAGCGAAAGAAATTTCATTTTCTTCTTTTTTTCCAAAAAAGTATATACCGATAGCTGAATATCAAAATCTCCCGTCACCTGAGAATGCCATTTCGAAAATTGAAAAATGGATGAAGGCTAAAAAGCCTGTCCAATTTTTAATTACGGGAACAAAAATCAATATGACATGCAGCATTGAAAGCCTTAAATACAGTGAAGGGGACAACGAGATAGGAGATAGGGATTTTGATATCGTCCTGAAAGAATACAAAACCGCTTCCCCACGAAAAATCAAACAGAAGAAAAAAACAAAGGCAAAGCGCCCGTCGAAGGCGTCTCCAAAAACCTACACCGTGAAAAAGGGAGATACGCTGTGGGACATTGCCGGCAGGTTTTATGGGAACAGCACGCAATGGCGCAAAATATGGAACGCCAATAAAACCGCAATGATCAAACGAAGCAAACGGAATATCAGGCAGCCGGGGCACTGGATTTTTCCCGGCCAAAAATTAAAGATACCGCAATGAAACAGGTGATGTATGATGATAGAACTGTTTGTCATTAAAGACACAGAGTGGCTTGAGCTAGTGGCGGAAAGCGTATCGCTGGAAGGCCACCGTTATCAGGCGCCTCGCTCTATAGAAGCGACCATCGTCATCAAACAGGGCGACCAGACGTATTACAGCGTTACTGAGGGAGATACAGTCTTGTTTAAGTGGAAGGGAAAAGAGCTTTTTCGCGGCATTGTTTTTGCAAGAACACCGGACGAGCATACGCTTGCCTTCAGTGCGTATGATATGCTCCAATACCTAGTCAAAAACCAAGATGTGTACGTGTTTTCCAATCAGCGGGCCGACCAGATGATCAGGCGGATCGCCAATGATTTTCAAATACCGACAACCTCAATTGCGAACACAGGCCATACGATCAAAAGCCTTGTCATAAAAAATGATACAACCTTATATGACATCATCTTAAAAGCGCTGAAACAGACGAAAAGCCAGACTGGGCGGCATTATCAGCTGTATTCAGAAAAAGGAAAGCTCGGTCTGCGTGCTTGGCCAGATCCGTCAGAGGTATGGGTGTTGGAAACGGGCGTCAATATCACGGGTTACCAATACAGCACTTCCATAAACGACACTGCAACACGGGTTGTGCTCCGCCGGCAGAAAGACAAGAAGACATATAAAGCGTCTGCCAAGGACAGTTCAGGCTTAAACAAATACGGCGTGCTTCAGTATACGGAGACGGTCACAGATGATATCAACCAAGCTCAGCTTCAGCAGCGGGCAGATGTGCGCCTTGCTGAAAAAAAGGGCGTCAAAAAAGAACTGAAAAATATTCAGGCAGTCGGCATTCCAGTAGTGCAGAGCGGCTTGCCTGTCTATATTTCCATTCCGGAGGCCGGGATCAAGAAGACCTATTGGGTAGATACGGACCGGCACGAGTTTAAAGGAACGAAACATACGATGACCATTGATGTTGTCGAAAAGAACACCATGCCGGAAGGAGTTTCCTGATGAGATTGAGTGAGGCTATTAAACATTTGGCCGTCGGCGCAGTTGACGCTGAGTCTCCGGTGGAGCTGCTCCCGGCTGAGGTGGTTTCGGTTTCTCCTGTTGAAATCAAATTAAAAGAAAACAGCAAACTGATCATACCGGCTGACGCCCTCATCATCCCAAAACGGATGAAGTCCGGAGGAGACGATGCACTCGAGCCGGGGGATCGCGTCATGACCGCGGCTCTGACTGGCGGTCAATCGTTTTTTATTTTAGATAAAGTATAGACAAACCTTCAGCACGAAGGGGTTTTTTATTTAGCTTGTCAAAAAGGAGTGGGCATCATGGCCCTGACACCAGAAGTGGAGTTTGAGGATTTTGAGGATGAAAGTGACGTTATTGAAACCTCGCAAACATACAAAATAGATTTTGAAAACGGAAGAATTACAAATGAGCTGATTACCGGGCTTGAAGCGATCAGACAATTCGTGTATATCGCCTTACAAACAGAACGATATGCGTATTCCGTATACAGCCATAATGTCGGAAATGAGCTTCAGGACGTGCTGACAGATCATGAGACGACTGATGCCTATAAAAAAATGGAGATTCCGAGGCTGATAGAAGAAGCACTGATTTATGACGACCGGATATCTGCTGTAACAGATTTTGAGATAGAAAAACAAGGCGATGCGTTTCATGTTTCCTTTGTGGTGGAGACAGATGAAGGGGCGCTTGAGATTGAGGAGGTGATTGGTGAAGATGTTTGAGGAGCAGACCTTTGAAGAGATTATGGAACGCATGCTCAACAGCATTTCCGCAGATATTGACACAAGAGAAGGCAGCGTCATTTATAATGCGTTAGCTCCGGCGGCAGCCGAGCTTGCGAAGTCATATATATGGCTGGACACCGTGCTTGAGCTGGTCTTTTCTGATACCGCCCAAGGCGAATTTTTAGACCGGCGTGCAGCGGAAGCGGGGATTGAACGGACAGCTGCGACAAAGGCGGTCAGAGCGGGAGAGTTTACATCTGGAGTTACCATTCCTGCGGGCTCCCGCTTTTATGTGGATCATCTTTATTTTCAATATACGGCAGATGGGACGCTCATCTGCGAAACACCAGGTGAAGCGGGTAATGCCAATTTGACCGGACGCAATCTACTTTCACTTGATACCATTCCTGGATTAGAAACAGCCATTATCAAAGAAATCCTGATCCCGGGACGCGAGGAAGAAGGAGACGACAGCTTAAGAGAACGGTATTTTACAAGGGTTCGGCGCGAGGCTGTCAGCGCTAACAAAATGCACTATAAAGAGTGGGCTGAAGAAGTGGACGGTATTGGAAAAGCAAAAATCTTTCCGCTTTGGAAGGGAGACGGCACGGTCAAAATTGTCGTTACGAATGTGAATCTCGAGCCGGCTTCCGATATCTTGATTCAAAAAGTGAAAGACTATATCGACCCTGAACCAGGACAGGGGGAAGGACAGGCGCCAATTGGAGCCTATGTCACAGTGGAAAGTGCGGTCTGGAAGGATGTTGAGATTTCGGCCGAAGTGCTGCCTGAGATCAATCACTCAATTGATGAAGTGAAGTCGGAAATTGAAGAGGGCGTTCTAAACCTCTTTAAGAAAATGGCGTTCGAAGACAACGTCATCCGCCTTTCTCAAATTAACAATATCGTCTATAATTCACCGTCAGTCAGTGATTATTCCAACATAAAAATCAATGGCACCTCAGAAAATCTGGTACTGAGCGACGTGGAAATTCCTAAGCTTGGGCAGGTGAAGATCATTGAGCAAACTTGATGACATGACAGCGTATCTGCCGCCGTTTCTCACCAGCCTGAAAGAAATGGCTGAGCTGCTGAAAGCGGAAGCGCCTGAGTTTGATCAACAGAATCACAGCATCTTTGATCTGACCGATCAGCTATTCGTGCCGACAGCGACATGGGGGCTAAGCCGCTGGGAAAAAATTCTAAACGTCCCGCGGGAATCAGGTGATACGGATGAGATCAGACGGTTGCGTCTCATTTCAAAAATATCGAACATTCCGCCAATCACCTACAAGGCCATTGAGCAGGCGGTCAATCGTTTCTTAAAAAAACCATCTGCACAGGTCCGCCTGCTGCCCGGCGAATACCGATTTAACGTGGATATCAATGTTGATGACCTTCAGCACATGAATGAGCTGATCGAAACGATAGAAAACATGAAGCCCGCTCATTTGGCGTATACGCTCAGAGGCGGATTGAACGAAACGCTTCAAATCAAAGATACAGTCATCCTGAATCACCGCAGATACCGAACAGCCAGTGAGCTGAAGCTCGGTTATTCTGTCACCCTTAACAACAATGAGGTGGTCTTAACTTGATTTCAACCATATACAGAGAACGTACAGCGGCAGATCTAAAAAGCAGAATTGATCACGTGCTGCTGAACGGACAAAAAACAGAAATAGTAGAACTCACTATTGACGGAGCGACAGTCACCGTCTTGACAAAACGTGAGGAAGACATCAAGCATATCGAAACGGTACAAATTTTTGACGAGCTGGGCAATGTGATCACAGAGAGAAAAACAGACCTGGACGTCAGTGAAAACAGAACACTCGATTTCAGATTTACTTTTGAGGTGGTGTAAACATGGCATACGAAGAAAAAACAGACTGGCTCCCCGACGACCCGATCAACGAAGACGACGTCAACCGCTGGGAAAAAGGCATAAAAGACGCCCACACAGACCTCGCCGCCCACAAAAACGACATGAACAACCCGCACAACACAACAAAGGCGCAAGTCGGGCTGGGGAATGTGGATAACGTGCAGCAGGCGGCGAAGAAGGATTTTGATCAGCATGTTAATGATGACACGATACACATTACTGCTGCTGAAAGGTCAAAGTGGAATAATGCGCAGTTAAGTAAGATATCAGACGATGATGGAAGAGTCTTCTACAAGAGCGTAACCGAAATCACAGATTATAATGATTTAACCGATACCGGTATGTATTTGATATACAACGACGGCCTGAACGGTCCGGGCCTAAACAGGTGCTTTCTTCTTGTGATGAGCTATAAAAACACACTTGTTCAAATAGCTTATGACGGATTTAAGGGAGAGCAATCTTTTTTTAGAATTAGAAAAAATGATTCTGCAACATGGACGGCATGGATTGAATCTGAAACTACAGAAGGGTCTCAAAAGAAAATAGATGCACATGCCAATAAAACAGATATCCACGTAACAAAATCTGATAAGGACAAATGGAATCATGCACAACTATATAAATTAACTGATACTCAGGGCTACCGAACTAAAATCCCAGATGGAACTGACTTATTAACGCTACCCTCTGGCTTTTATTATGCAGTGGGGAGTGTTATAACAAACAATCCTGTTTTAGGGGATGGATCTTGGTATAACTATGATGTTATCGAAACAGGAGGCGGGGGGCGAAAAACAATTTTGGCATCTAGAAGTTATGACGGAACCTTTTGGATGGCAACGATTCATACAGATGGCGTGTTTAAAGGATGGAATAAGATTGAGACTGAGGCAAGCGCTCAGAACAAAGCAGATAAATCCTTAGCTGAGGCTAAAAACTATGTTGACACAAATTATACGAATCAAAAATTAACCATACTTACAGGCTCTAATGCAATTCAAGATGCAAGAACTGGAGGAGATGAATATCCTCGGGGGCTAACATTAATGGATGTTGGTCAAGGAAATACTACGGGTTATCCACTTGGTTACGGAATCATAAAAAATGAGAAATATCATGATTATAGATTTGCTCAATATTTTTATGGGACTGGAAATGAATCTAACAGTTATTTTGATAATACTGGCACATGGATACGGCACTGGTGGAGTGGTTCCGGCTGGACAGCTTGGCATAAAATTTCTGGATTCGCTCATGCGAATATAGGAACTACCGGGATTCAGTATCTTGATAAAGCAGCTCATACAAAAATTCAGTTTAATCGCAAAATAAAAGATAGTCACAATGCTTTTGATACAAAAAATAGTAGATTCGTTGCTCCTAATGATGGAATGTTTTTAGTGGGAGTTGGGCTGTATATGATAAATACACCGGCATACATCAATTTTCATTTGAAACTCTATCTAAATGGATCATTGTATAAACCGGTTGACCATAAGAGAGGGGATTTTGTTGATAAGCAAAATGAAATGTACCTTGGCTTAAATGGTTATGTAACCGTTCCTATGAACAAAGGTGATTATATAGAGATCTATTGCTATTGCAACTATGGTGGTAGTGATAGAAGAGGTGTATCCGATTATAACGAGGCATACAATTTTATAAACATTCAAGAAATTGGAGGGCTTAACTATCCTACAGTATAAGTATAGGAGGAAAAATGATGATCGCAGAAGCAATCATGTATAAATATCCCAATACAGATCCAACAAAAGATTTTATCGTTCAAAATGACGGGGAAGGGTCTTATATAGCTGAATGGAACCTGCGCGCCCCAATCCCAACCCAAAAAGAGCTCGAATCTTGGTGGGAGGAGTCACAAAAAAACCCGCCGTACGAGCCGCCTAATCAGGTGGAGCTTCTCGCTCAGGAATTGTCGCAGGAAAAGCTGGCTCGCAAGCAGCTTGAAGAACTGAACAAAACATTGGGGAGCGAGCTGTCAGATATTAAGCTTTCATTACTTTCCTTGAAAGGAGATCATGCTGAATGAATTATTGGGTGCTTGCCTTGCATTTTGAGTGGGCGACAGCGGAGATGGTGAAACAGGCTATCGCATATCAAGACTGTTCAATTGAGGATCTGGCAGAGGGTGTGAACAAAAAGCTGATTACCCCTGATCAGTATAAAGGCATTACCGGTAAAGCCATGTAAGGCTTTTTTATTTTGCCTGTTTTTAGATCAAAAGGAGGATGAAGATGGTGAAGTATCAATATGAGTTTCCTCTCGATAAGACTGGAAAAGCTGGAGCTGTAAAGCCCTACAGAGGAGGAAAAAATGATTTTGTGACACCTGTTGCGAACTTGTCAGGTGTCGCGGAGATTTTAACAAACGCTGCCTTAAAGGCGACTGAGGCATACAGTCAGCTCGGGCAAGACAGGCTGGGCGCGGTTCTGATTTCGAAAGTAAAGGGCTGGGCGTATGCAGATCGCGAAGGCACGCTCTTTGTTGAAGAAAGCGACAACAATAATGTTTGGACAACGACAGCAGCAGTTAATGCCGCAGCCGGTGTCCTGACGGAGACGGACTGGGTGTATCTCTCTAAACGCTATTATCGCTTCCGTTATGTGAACGGGAACCTTCAGCAATCGGAATTTGCAGTCTACCAATCAGTCGGGGCGGGAGAAATGGATGTGCGTGTAAGTGAAAAAGCCCCTTTGCAGATTGACTTTTCGACGATTCAGACAGACGATGGATTGCTGAAAGTAAAAGCCCGCAACACGGTTGATTGTGTCTTTCATGAAAATGCCGATTCCGCCGGCGAAGGTGCTGCTTTACCTGTGAACGGTGCCGCGCATTTACTCGTTGAAGTATACGGCACAGCGGAAACGAGTGAGGTGAAATTTTGGGGTAAATCGTTGTCAGGACAGAAACTTCCGATCAGAGGCGTGAAATCTGATGATGCGTCCTCTGCCTCGGGAACGTTAGGGAAAGCTGAGGCGTGGGCCTTTGAGATTAAAGGGTTTAAGGAGATCATCATGGAGATCGCCAGTATCACCGGCGGATCTCTTTCGGTAAAAGGAACCGCGATTTCATAACCATTTCGGCCCTCGGAAGGGAGGTGATCCGCATGTAAAGGAGGAGTGAGTGATGCAGCAAGAGTTAGATGTTAATGTGTTCCAACAGGATTTAACAGACATGAAAGGTGAGCAAAAAGCGCTAGAGCAGCGGGTTTCCGTATTAGAACGCGTGTCAGACCGGCAAGACCAGCAAATCATGACGCTGAACGAGAAGTTAAACAAAATTGATGAAAATACAACGTGGATTAAACGCACCATCACAGGTGCCATCATTACGGCAGTATGCACAGGGATCATTGGCGGAGCCATCGCCATTATGTACAACCTGCTGCAGCATTAGGGGGATTTTTATGAAAACGTACGACAAAGGCACGGTCATCAGGACGGTGCTTCTTTTGGTTGCATTCATTAACCAAACCATGTTGATGTTTGGCAAATCACCATTGGACATTCGAGAGGAGCAGGTCAATCAGCTTGCTGATGCTCTTTATTCTGCCGGATCTCTCATTTTTACAATAGGGACAACAGTTGCCGCTTGGTTTAAAAACAACTATGTAACAGAAAAAGGGAAAAAACAGCGTGACTTGTTAAAGGAAAATAATCTGATGAAATAAGGAGAGATCATATGGTTAACATCATTCAAGACTTTATTCCAGTCGGTGCAAATAACCGTCCAGGCTACCTCATGACACCGTTCTACATTACAGTGCATAATACAGCGAACACTGCACCCGGAGCGGATGCCGAAGCACATGCCCGCTATTTGAAAAATCCTGATACGGCGACTAGCTGGCATTTTACTGTTGATGATACAGACATTTATCAGCATCTGCCATTAAATGAAAACGGCTGGCATGCGGGAGACGGAAACGGCAGCGGCAACCGGGCTTCTATTGGGATTGAAATTTGTGAAAATGCCGATGGAGATTTCGCTCAAGCAACAGCAAATGCCCAGTGGCTTATTAAAATATTAATGGCTGAGCACAATATCATTCTCGCCAATGTCGTCCCTCATAAGTATTGGTCAGGGAAGGAATGTCCGCGCCAGCTGTTGAATATATGGGATACGTTTAAAGCTGGGATTGGGGGAGGCGCGAGCCAAACCTATGTCGTGAAACAGGGTGATACGCTAACATCCATAGCGAGAGCGTTCGGTGTGACTGTTGCCCAGCTGCAAGAGTGGAACAATATCGAAGATCCGAATCTCATTCAGGTCGGTCAAGTGCTAATTGTAAGTGCGTCATCATACGCTGAAGAGCCCGAGATCTATCCGCTCCCGGACGGAATAATCAAACTGACAACACCTTACGCCTCAGGCGAACATGTCTTTCAGGTACAGCGAGCACTGGCCGCTCTCTATTTTTACCCTGATAAAGGAGCTGCCAATAACGGAATTGATGGCATTTACGGACCGAAAACTGCTGATGCGGTTGCGCGTTTTCAGTCTGTTAACGGTTTAGCGGCCGACGGTATTTACGGGCCGGCGACTAAAGCAAAGATCGCAGCGCAATTAAGCTAATCGCAGCAAAAAATCCCGGAGTTTCCGGGATTTATTTTTTCTTCTTCAACTTTTTTAATATACCTGCACTGCGCTCCCGAACCCGAAGCGAATACTCGGAAAGGCCAAACCTTCCGTAATCAACAAACTTCACACGCCTCACCAATTTTTTCACTGTATCACCTGACAATATCCTCTGTTTGTTTTAGTATATGTAACCCTTTAAGAAAAGGAATAAGGACAAGAGCTGTTTTCCCTTGTCCTTTTAGTGTGATCATGCTTTTTTTCGTTTATACTCGTCAATCAGCCGTTCGTTTTCTTTGAAGATTCTTGCTGTATGCGGGCTGACTTGATAGCTTGCGACACTGGTGGTTGAACGTTTTTTCAGGATCTTTGACGGTTTTGCCGCCCGGGGCTCGCATCCGTTTTGAAACGCGCGTTCCATTATCCTTCACCTTCCTCCTCAATTGGCAGAACTAAATCATATATGCTCGTTAATGATGTGAAAAGCAAATAATCAAATTCCGTGACAATGCTGTCAGACGTCAGCTTGATGACGTAGCTCTGTGTCTCGATGGTAAATGGGATGAGAACCACTTTTCCGTATTGGTCGTAATAAACATCCTTTCGATCGAGCCGTGTCTGCACGTCTGCCGGATCGTCCATATGCTCGGTTAATCGGTCCTTATCGGCCTGTGTCGAATAGTGACAAAGTGAGGCCGTTAAGTTCATTTTATCGGCATAGGCTTTCAGCAGCTTATCAATACCTTCAGCATATGCATCTATACTTCCATAATAAACGTGGATCGGTTCGTTTTTCAATAGGTATTGGTATGTTTTCAGCCGATCGAGATACATGTGAAGCATTTCGTTGTTTTCTTCGAGGATTTCTCTTGTGTCGGTTTCGAGTTCGCTGCCGGCCAGTTTTTTGACGTATGCACTTAAGAAGATGAAAGCGTCAATTAAAGCGAAACTGACAGCGACAATGAGATACCGTTCCCAGTCGGTAAACAGGGAAAAGGGCTCATATGTCCAGTATATCATAGCACCCAAAACAAACAGCAAGTACCATGTTTTCCGGATGGCGGACATTTTTTCTTTGACCTTCGCTTCGAAACGCCACGTGGCGTACACGTATAAGCCTAATCCGGCCATGATGCACCAGACCATGATCTGAAAGAATAAAAGCATACATGAATCCCTCACATCTGAAATAGGTTCTGCTTATTGTATTCGAGAGATGCGGCTGATTTTCCTGTTCCATCAAAAAAACCGCTCCTTTGACAGAAGCGGTGTGACATTAAAAGATCATATTTAAAATAAAGTAGGCGATGGCACCGAGTGTCGCTGAAATCGGAAGCGTGATGACCCATGTCACGAGCATACGTTTAGCTGTACCCCAGTTTACGCCTTTTACCCGGTGTGACGCACCGACGCCAAGGATAGATGAAGAAATGACGTGGGTTGTGCTGACCGGCAAATGTATAAATGTGGCGCCGAAAATAATGGCTGCCCCGGTTAAGTCAGCAGAAACACCGTTTACCGGACGGATTTTCATGATCTTTCCGCCAACGGTTTTGATGATTTTCCAGCCGCCGATTGAAGTTCCAAGACCCATGGCTGTCGCGCAGGCGAATTGCACCCAGGTTGGAATGACATTAGCAGAAGTATGTAAATTCGCTGTGATGAGAGCCATTGTGATAATTCCCATTGCTTTTTGCGCATCGTTTGTTCCGTGTGTATACGATTGCAGGGCAGCTGTTACAATTTGCACTCTGCGGAACTGCTTGTTCGTTTTCGACAAATTGCTGTCTTTGAAAATCAGCTTAACGATGCTGTAAAGAATAAAACCAAGAACAAAGGCAATAATGGGTGATAAGATCAGTGCTTCAATAATTTTGATGAAGCCCTTATAATTTAACGCAGCAAATCCGGCTGCGGCAATAGCTGCACCGGCAATAGCTCCAATGATGGCATGAGATGAGCTGCTTGGAATGCCGTAGTACCATGTGATCAGGTTCCAGGCAATCGCAGCGAGTAGCGCAGCCAAAATGACAACTGAACCATTTTCCAGTGTATAAGGGTCCACGATGTCTTTCGTAATGGTTTTTGCAACACCTGTAAATGTCATTGCCCCGATAAAGTTCATCACAGCCGCCATGATAATGGCGTGACGCGGTTTCAGCGCTTTTGTGGATACCGAAGTGGCAATTGCGTTCGCCGTATCATGAAACCCGTTGATGAAATCAAACACCAGAGCACAAATGACTATTAGTATCGTTAATATGAATAGAATATCCATTTTTACCCCTCGTTACGCGTTTTTCATAATGATGGTTTCAAGATTATTGGCAACACTTTGGCAAGAGTCGGCAATTTCTTCAAGCGTTTCGTAAATTTCACGGTATTGAATCACTTTGATCGGATCTGTTTCATTTCCGAAAAGATTCTTTAATGACTTTCTGTGCAGGTTGTCACAGCTGTGCTCATATTCTTTAATTTTGATCGCGTGAGGCTGAATATCCTTTAAGCGGTTTTCTGCCAGCAGCTCAATTGTAATCAAAATTTCTTTTGCACATTCTCTGATGTATCCGCTGAATTTATCGATATGCTCGTCTGATGAAGTAATTGAAAAAATCTCCATCATGGCAGAGAAATGCTCGATTCCGTCAAGCACATCATCCAGACTGTTTGTCAGCTGAAGGATATCTTCGCGTTCAATAGGAGTGATGAACGCTTTGTTAAGCTCTTTAATCATGACATGAACATGATTGTCACCTTTTGTTTCATATTCCTTTAACGTATCTGCGAATTCTTTAAGCGTCGTTTGGTTTGTGACCTTAAAGTTCACAAAATATTCGGCAGTTTCGTCTATATTCTTTGCGATTTCTGTTAAAAGGAGTGAGAACTTATCTTTTTTTCTTCTTATCATTAAAAACCCTCCATAGTTTGAATGAGACAATGCACACATCAAATTATTATATAGCCTTTTGTCGAAAAAAAACAGGAAAAGTCGAAAAAAACGCGGCTTGACTTTTTCGGTAAATCATGTCTCCTTATCATGGCCTGCTTCGGTACAAAAAAACGACCCAAGTTAGCAAAATCCTTCTGCTTAACGTAAAAAGTATATCAAAAGTTGTGTTTTTCCTGTCAACTTTTTTCTTCTGTTTCACCCAAAAACGGTTCCCAAAACAAGGGAACCGTTTTATCAGCTAGCTTTTCGTTTTTTCATCCAGTAATAAACAGGCAGTCCGGCAAGGCCGATGAGGATTGATAATCCACAGCTCATTGTATCTGTAATCAGTGTGCTTCCTAACACAAAGAATGAGCCCGCGATTGCCAAAATCGGCATGAATGGGTAAAGCGGAACACTGTAGGCGCGCTTTTCTCCCTTTGTTCGCTTGCGGAGGATAAACACCGCAAAAAAGGCCATTACATAAAAAATGTAGATCATGAAAATAGAGATTTCCGAGAGCTTATCAGGGTTGCTGATCAGCATCATAATCAAAGACACAGCAATCTGGAAGGTAATCGCAATCCATGGTGTGCGGAACGTCGGATGCACATGTGACAGTTTTTCAGCAAATGGAAGCTGTTTGCGTTCCGCCATCGCGTAGGACACCCGCGGGAAAGAAAGGATCTTTCCGTTTAAGCAGCCGAAGATACTGACAATAATCCCGACACTGATCAGCTTTCCGCCAACTGAACCGAACAGCATGGTCGCAGCAGTGCTTGTCGCATTTTCACCAAGTGTGACTATTTCGTTCGCAGACAGGATGTGAAGCAATGCAAAATTAATGAAAATATAGATGGCTGTTACGATTAATAATCCGCCAGTCATTGCGCGTGGCAGCAGCTTTTCGGGATTTTTCATTTCTCCGCCGAGAGCGGCCAGAAGAATCCATCCGTCGTAAGCAAACAGTGTAGCCAAGATGGCTGCTCCGAAATTCATATCGGAAATGCTTTCGTTTACTGCTGTAAAGATGTGCTGATCGCCTTTCCAAAGACCGAAGATGATGATGCATGCAATCGGAATCAGCTTGCCGATCGTTGTCAGCGTTTGGACAAAGCCGCCGTATTTTGTACCGATAATATTAATGATGCATAAAAAGAGAACGGCTATAATTCCGATTCCTTTTGATAGTCCAGATCCCCAGCCGAAAAGATTCGCCATTAAAGATCCAAAATATAAACCCAGCGCGCCGATAATCGCCGGACCGTAAATGATAATCTGCACCCAGCCGCACAAAAACCCCCAAAACTCTCCGTACACTTCTTCAAGGTACGTATAGAGCCCGCCGGTTTTCGGAATCTGCGTTCCGATTTCCGCGATTGTCAAACCGCCCGCCAGTGTTAAAATACCGCCCAACAGCCAGGCGAATAGCGCTGTCTTTGAATCACCCGAATAAGCGAGCACAGCGCCAGGCTTCATAAACACACCTGAACCGATAATGGTTCCGATGACAAGAGTAAGGGCAAACAAGAGGCCTATCTCTTTTTTCAAACCGTTGTCTTCAGTATGCATGTCCTTAACCTCCTATGATGTTGAAGCTTCATGATGAAGAATCTATTTTTACATATTGTAAACCCTATTTTAGAAAAGTGAAATAAAATAAATTTTCTGATTTTCGATATTTGCTTTCTATGTGGCTGATAAACCTATGGAAACGCCTGCTTTAATAATTAATAAACGAATAAAAATGTGGTTTTTAAGTTATAAAGTTCGTGTTTTTCGGTCGGATTTCAACTGACATAGAGGATGCTGTAAGAACCTAGCAAAATAACGAACCTCCGATGAAGCTGATATGTTGACTTTCCCATGGGAATAAAATACCTTGTTATTAGAAGACTAAATATATAACTATGATATAATATCTCGAAATCGAGATAAAATGACCTGGAGGGACAGCATATGAAAGTCAACGGCATTCACCACGTGTCGGCATTAACGGCCGACGCACAAAAAAACTTAGATTTCTATAAGAAAGTATTAGGATTAAAGCTCGTCAAAAAATCCGTCAACCAGGATGAACCAACAATGTACCATCTGTTCTACGGAGATGAAGTGGCAAATCCAGGAACTGAGCTGACGTTTTTCGAGATTCCCCGCATTGCGCCGTTTCATGCGGGCACAAACAGTATTTCTTCTATTGGTTTGCGTGTTCCAAGCACAAAAGCCCTGCATTATTGGAAAGAACGTTTGGAAGAGCATCAGGTGGCGCATAGCGGAGTCACCCAAAGAGCGGGACGTGACATATTGGCATTCCGAGATCATGAAGGACAGCGCCTTGTGCTGACTGCGGATGAGAAAGGAAAAGGATATGGTCTGCCTGTTAAACAAAGCGGTATTCCGGAAGAATTTTCGTTTCGCGGGTTAGGGCCGGTTGAGCTGACTGTACCGTACGCTGAACCAACTTTACACGTATTGACGAATATTCTCGGATTTACAGAAATCAGCCGTGAAACAGTCGAAGGACAAGGAGCCGCCGTCATTTTGGAATCTGGAGAAGGCGGTGCTGCAACAGAAATCCATTTAATAGAAAGAAACGATCTTCCGCGCGAACGCCAAGGAAAAGGAAGTGTTCACCATGTCGCGTTTCGGGTAAGAGATGAAGAAGAGCTTGCCGGGTGGCATCAGATCATCAGCCGGGAGGGCTATAGCAATTCCGGCATCGTTGAACGCTACTATTTCAAGGCGCTGTATTTCAGAGAGCCGAACGGCATTTTGTTCGAGTTATCAACAGATGGACCGGGATTTATGGTTGATGAAAACCTTGATGAGCTCGGCCAAACGATCGCTCTTCCTCCGTATCTTGAGCATCGAAGAGCTGAAATAGAAGCAAAACTAAAACCGATACATTAAATTGAGATTGATTTGCCTTCCGGCGCTGCCGGGAGGCTTTTTTTATTATCATAAAGGCTGCATAAACATTGGGCAGGACATATCAGGTGACGGTTGGGAGAAATGGCTTAAAACCCGTTGTATATATGGACGATTGGCACAAAATGGCTTCGGCAAAAATATTGCCTTTGTTTATTAATAGTTTATTCATATTTGCTTGTTACACTATTTCAAAGTTAGACAAAAAGGAGTGAAAAACAAGTGGAAAAGAAAAAACGCGAGCTGGATATCGTCCTTATCCTCATTTTGCTCGCATCTGCATTTTTAAATATCTATAACATTTGGAATGACGACACGGTGAATCCTTATTACACCGCGGCAGTTACAAGTATGATGCAAAGCTTTCATCATTTCTTTTATGCTTCGTTCGATGCTGCCGGCTTTATAACAGTTGATAAACCGCCTGTTACATACCAAATCCAAACGATCAGCGCATTAATATTCGGTATGCACGGGTGGAGCGTCATTCTCCCTCAAGCATTGGCGGGTATAGGTTCAGTCCTTCTGATGTACTTGCTGATTAAGCCGACATTCGGTAAAACGGCGGCGCGCATTGCCTCATTTGTTATGGCATGTACGCCGATTGCTGTAGCTGTAGCACGAACAAACAATGTCGATGCATTACTGGTATTTTTCTTATTGCTTGCCACATGGCTCCTCTTTAAAGCGATCAGAAAAGGAAAGCTGATCTGGCTATTAGCGGCATTTTTCGTCGTTGGGATAGGCTTCAATACAAAAATGCTTCAAGCTTATATGATTTTACCGGCCTTCTTATTGTTCTATCTGATTGCGGCAAACGCCACAATCAAGAAAAAAATCATTTCTTTGGTAAGTGCGTTAGCTGTATTAGCAGCTGTTTCGTTATCATGGCCGCTCATTGTTGACAATATCCCTGCAAGCAAGCGGCCTTATATCGGAAGCAGCCAGACCAACTCTGTTTTGGAATTGGCTTTCGGATATAACGGGATTCAACGGCTGACAGGCCAAAATTCCGGCGGCGGCCAGGGCGGATCAACCGGAGACGCCTCAAAAGACATGCCGTCTTCTGATAACCATTCATCACAAACTCAAGCGCCGCCTAACCAGTCATCAAGCAACAGCTCATCAAGTGATGACAAATCATCAAATGGCAATATGGCGGCACCTCCATCCAACGGTCAAATGCCAAACGGCGGAGAAATGCCGAGCGGCGGTCAAGGAGGCCCTCCAAGCGGCGGAGACGGTGATCAGGGTGGACCTGGCGGAGACGGAGGGGAAGGCGGTGCAGGAACCGGCTCGAAAATGCAATCAGGTTCAGGAATGTTCGGAACGGGAACACCTGGTCCGCTGCGGCTTTTCCAACAAGAATTGTCTGATCAAATCAGCTGGCTTCTGCCATTTGCGATTTTTGGAATCGCAGGCTTACTGATCGCGGGTGCGAGAGAAAGAAGAAGATTATCTATAGAGCAGAAGGAAACGGTATTCTGGGTTGCGTGGCTTGTACCGATTGCCGGATTCTTCAGTGTCGCAGAATTTTTTCATCATTATTATCTCATCATGCTGGCACCGCCGATTGCGGCTCTTGTCGGTGCGGGGTGGGTTGCCCTTGTTCATCTGTACCGCAATCAGACAGGCTGGACATCATGGCTTCTGCCGGGAGCAATCATTGCGACAACTGGATTTGAATTGTTTATTCTCAGAAACTACAACGATCAAATCGGTGTTGGATGGAGTATCGGCGTAGGGGTTATCGGCGTGTTGTCAGCGATTGCTTTGCTGCTGTTCAAACAGCGCCAAAAACCGATCAGTTATTATACTTCGCTTGCAGCTCTTCTCGCATTGCTGGTGATGCCGATTTATTGGGCAAGCACACCGCTATTGTACGGTGGCAACAGTTCACTGCCTGAAACAGGCCCTCAGCTCGCATCAATGAGCGGAAAAGGCATGGGAATGTCTGATGCGACTGTAAATGAAAAACTGATCAAATATCTAGAGGAGAATAACTCTGGGGCTGAATACCTATTCGTCACAACCGATTCGAACACAGCGGCGCCATATATTATTAAAACGAAAAAAGCTGTCATGGCTATTGGCGGATTCAGCGGTTCTGACCCGGCGATCACACTGACTCAATTCAAAAAACTAGTAAAAGAAGGAAAAGTGAAATACTTCTTGGCTTCTGGAATGGGAAGAGGCGGAAACAATGACATTGTTGAATGGGTTGAGAAAAATGGAAAAGAAGTAGCATCAGAAAAATGGCAATCAAGTTCTGATCAAAAAACAGAAGATACTGATTCAGCTGATACATCAAGCAACAGCAACGCTTCAGGCCAAACCGGCAAAATGGGCGGCGGGCTTGGCGGAATGAACCAGTCAGCTACATTATACGAACTAAATGCTGATAAATAGGAGGAAAAAAACATGAGCAGACATATTCAATATTCAGTTGTTGTACCTGTGTATAACGAAGAGCTTGTCATTCATGAAACCTATCAGCGCTTAAAAGAGGTCATGGATCAAACGAAGGAAAACTACGAGCTGCTTTTTGTCAATGATGGAAGCAAAGATTGCAGTATTGAGATTTTAAGAGAGCACAGCCTGATCGATCCGAGAGTGAAAATCATTGATTTTTCAAGGAATTTTGGGCATCAGATCGCCATTACAGCGGGTATGGATTATGCACAGGGGAATGCAATCGCCGTCATTGACGCCGATTTGCAGGACCCTCCTGAGTTGATTTTAGATATGATTGAAAAGTGGAAGGAAGGCTATGAGGTTGTGTACGCCGTGCGGACAAAACGAAAAGGGGAAACCTTTTTCAAAAAACAAACCGCGGCTATGTTTTACCGTCTTCTCAGCAGCATGACCGATATTGATATCCCGATTGATACAGGGGATTTCCGCCTCATGGACAGAAAAGTCTGTGATGAAATGAAGAGATTAAAAGAAAAAAATCCTTTTGTCAGAGGGCTCGTCAGCTGGGTGGGCTTCAAACAGACAGCGGTCGAGTACGTACGTGATGAAAGGCTCGCCGGAGAAACAAAGTACCCGCTGAAGAAAATGCTCAAGCTTTCAATGGATGGCATCACGACATTTTCACACAAACCGCTGAAACTGGCAAGCTACGCGGGGATGTTCATGTCAGGTGCGGGATTTCTGTATATGTTTATCGTGCTGTACTTGAAGCTATTCACAGACAGCACGATTACGGGCTGGTCATCCCTTATTGTGATCCAGCTCCTGTTCAGCGGCATCGTCCTTCTGATTCTAGGGATGGTCGGCGAATATATCGGCAGAATCTACGATGAAGCCAAAGACAGGCCGCTTTACATCGTGCAGAAATCATATGGAATTGAAAATAAAAGACTCTATAGAGACCAGCATATGTCATAACCTGAAACCCCTATCCTTTACGGACAGGGGTTTTTTATGTTCTGCGCGATGATCAAAGGAACAGACGCTGATCGTTTTATGAGACTAAGAGTTTGTAAACTTTCACTGCGGTTCAGTTATGCTGAAATAAA
This sequence comes from Bacillus sp. 0209A, assembly GCF_036765095.1. Classification (NCBI taxonomy): domain Bacteria; kingdom Bacillati; phylum Bacillota; class Bacilli; order Caryophanales; family Bacillaceae; genus Bacillus; species Bacillus sp. 0209A. The sequence goes on along the minus strand of NZ_JBAIZV010000001.1, from coordinate 713,153 downwards.
AACGGCAAAGCCTAAAAGCAGTCGTCCTCGGCTTTGCTGAATGTCAGCTGATATCTTGGAGGGCTTTACAGAAACGCATGATGAGAGCTGTATCGGTTATGTGTAATAGACTACTGGCACCCAGTATAATTCCCCACGACAGTCGATTCAGGAAGGAGAAAGCTTAGCGCAGAAAAGTTTGACCCTGCCCAGATCATGCTCAATCCCACGGTTTTCATGTTCATACCGCTTTCTCAAATGATGCCTCAACATCTGATTAGTATCATGTCAGATGTTGAGGCAGAGTGTTTCATAGAGCGATAGGTCTTTTGTTCAATAAAAAGCCTCAGACCGCTTTTGCGGCCTGAGGCGCTATTTCTTAAGAAGTTGTTTCTTCTTTTTGGTCGAGTTTGATTTTTTTCGTCATTTCTTTGCCGTTTCTGAGGATTTTCACTTCAACGGTATCACCGATGTTTGCGTCTTTATATAAGATATTGCGCAGTTCACTGCCTGTATTGATTTCTTTGCCCTTCAGGCTGATGATAATATCCTCTGCTTTCAATCCGGCCTTTTCAGCAGGAGAACCTGAAGCGACCTCACGGATGTATACGCCCTTATTCAGCTGGCTTCCGAACAGGCCGAGTGTGCCTTCTTGGTAGTTTTGCGGCACTTGTTCTAAATCAAGCATACTGACACCGATATACGGACGTTCAATTTGCCCCTTAGACAGCAATTCTTCAGCAATCGGTTTTACGTCGTTGCTGGGGATTGCAAATCCAATGCCCTCAACATCATCTTCACTGATTTTCATACTGTTAATGCCGACAATTTTGCCGGAAGTGCTTAACAATGGACCGCCGCTGTTACCTGGGTTAATCGCTGCGTCAGTTTGAATCACGTTAATGCTGGTTTGACCGGCTGATGTTGACATTGAAACCGTTCGGTCCACACCGCTTACAATTCCTTGCGTTACTGTGCGAGACAGGTCTTTTCCGAGCGGATCTCCAATCGCAATGACGGTCTCGCCTGTTCTGAGATCGGACGAATTTCCAAAGCTCGCCACTTTTGTTACGTGGTCATCACTGATTTGAAGGACCGCTAAATCTGTTAACGAGTCACTGCCTACCAGCTTTGCTGTCGCCTCAGTGCCGTCATATAAAGATACCTTCAGTGAAGACGCCCCTTCTACGACGTGGTTATTCGTAATGATATAAGCCTTGCCGTTCTCTTTTTTGAAAATGACACCCGATCCCGATCCGCTTTCTGTACCTTCGCTGGAACTGGATGAGTCAGAGCCGAACAAAGAGCTGTTGGACTGGGCCTGAAGATTTGTAATACCGACAATCGCCGGTGAAATGTCTTCCACCATATTTGAGATTTTAGAAGAATCCTCGCTCTTGAATGCAGATGAGCTGCTTGAGTCTGACGAGCTTTTGCTAGATTCAGAGGACGTGCTTTTCGCAGTAACAGATTGCGTTTCCTGCTGGCTGGATGATTGTTTTGCTGTGTCCTGAGAATCATGGTCGCCTAGCGGTGTAAACGTGTAAATGCCGAGAGCGAGACTGCCGCCGATCACGCCGCCGAGCAGCGGTCTGAACCATCCGAACCCTCGTTTTTTCTTCTCCTGGTCATGAATCACATTGCGGGCTGAGTAGGAGGGGCTCTGATCGTTTTCTTTCGCTAGAAAGACCTCATTCTCATTTCCTTCCGTTCTGTTTTCGTCACGATAGTTATTCATCATGTTCACTCCGTTTCTCTATTTTCACTAAATCTATTTCATTATGATAGGTTTATGACTTGAGTTTATCATAAACAAAAACTGTGGGATAAAAATGAAAAGATTATGGGAAATTGTGAAAAAGGGCTGAAAACGGTACACTCTTTATTGTATATGAAAGGACTGAGTCGATGGAACAGATTGGATTGATTGGATATGGCAGCATGGCCGATATGATCGCCAGGCAGATGTTGAAGCATGGCCAAATCAAGGAGAATGAGCTCTTTATTGAAACAAGAACGAAAGGGGAGCGGCTTCAGGCGCTGATGTCAGATTATCCAAATGTATCGGCGGATTCGCTTGAGAACTGGGCTGAAACGTGCGGTTTGATTTTGATATGTGTCCCGCCGCTCCATGTCATTGAAACACTGCGCCGTCTGCACCCGTATGTAAACAGGAATACGCATATCGTTTCCATTGCCGCCGGTGTGCCGCTGCGTCTTTTGGAGGCTGAAACGGAGGCTGGTATATCACGTTTCATTCCTGCCATAACGTCCGAAGCTGAAGCGGGCGTCTCGCTTGTCGTTCACAGTGAGGCATTGACAGCGGATAAAAAAGAACGTCTGAATGAATTGTTATCGGTTTTCAGCAGTGTACGAGAAATCAAAGAATCAAATTTGGATGCCGCCAGCAATTTGACGAGCTCGGCACCCGGGTTCATAGCTGCCGTCTTCGAAGAACTGGCGCTGTCTGCGGTGAGAAACAGCAGCCTGTCCAAAGAAGAAGCCTTTGATTTTCTGATTCATTCTCTATACGGTACTGGCAAACTGCTGATCGAAAAGAATATGTCTTTCGAGGAAACGCTGGGGCGTGTCGCAACGAAAGGCGGAATTACTGGAGAGGGAGCTGAGGTGATCCGCGCCTCTTTGCCAGACGTTTTTGATCGGATGTTTGATAAAACCTTGAAAAAATATGAGCTGCTTACAGAACAGGCAGAGAAACAGACATGAATCCTTGAAAGAGGGTTCTTTTTTTATCAATGAAAAGTTGTGATTTTCCCCAGTTATATTGCAATTTTCCTCTTTTTTTAATATAATTTGTTAGAATATTCATAATTTAGTAAAAAGGAGGAGTGTTATGAAACTGTACATGTCAGTAGATATGGAAGGTATTTCGGGTCTTCCGGACGATACCTTTGTGGATTCCGGCAAGCGCAATTATGAACGCGGGCGGCTCATCATGACCGAAGAAGCAAACTGCTGTATTGCCGAAGCGTTTAACAGCGGGTGTACCGAGGTGCTGGTCAATGACAGCCATTCGAAGATGAATAATCTGATGGTTGAAAAGCTTCACCCTGAAGCCGACTTGATTTCCGGTGACGTCAAACCATTTTCGATGGTAGAGGGGCTGGATGATACGTTTACAGGCGCTTTGTTTCTCGGTTACCATGCGAGAGCTTCGACTCCCGGTGTGATGTCACACAGCATGATTTTTGGCGTCCGGCATTTTTACATAAACGATCGGCCTGTCGGTGAGCTTGGGTTAAATGCATATGTTGCCGGTTATTATGATGTCCCGGTGTTAATGGTAGCCGGTGATGACCGTGCCGCAAAAGAAGCGGAAGAGCTCATACCGAATGTCACGACAGCCGCTGTCAAACAAACCATTTCAAGATCAGCAGTGAAGTGCTTGTCCCCTGCGAAAGCCGGCCGGCTGCTGACAGAAAAAACCGCATTTGCCCTGAAAAACAAAGATAAAGTCAAACCGCTCACACCGCCTGACAGACCCGTTTTGAGCATTGAATTCGCCAATTACGGGCAGGCTGAATGGGCAAATCTGATGCCGGGAACTGAAATGAAGCCGGGTACCACAACCGTTCAATTTCAGGCGAAGGACATGCTTGAAGCCTATCAGGCGATGCTTGTCATGACTGAGCTTGCGATGCGGACATCATTCTGCTAAAGGGGTGTTTTAGGCTTTGGTGCGATACATGATGAAGCGTTTTTGGGCAATGGCAGCTACGATTTTGGTGATTACCACCCTGACTTTTGTTCTCATGAAGGTCATTCCCGGATCTCCTTTTAACGAGGAAAGAGGCACAAATGAAGTCGTTCAAAAAAATCTCGAAGCCTACTATCACTTAGACGATCCTCTCATTTTCCAATACATCATCTACCTAAAATCCATCATTACATTCGATTTCGGACCTTCAATTAAAAAACCGTCAGACAGCGTCAATGATATGCTGGAACGCGGATTTCCCGTTTCCTTTGAGCTTGGATTGACAGCGATTGTCATTGCTGTGATCTCCGGGCTCGTGCTGGGCGTAATCGCTGCGCTCCGCCGCAATGGCTTTTTGGACTACGCCGCGATGAGTCTAGCGGTGCTCGGCATCTCCATCCCGAATTTTATTCTGGCAACATTGCTTATTCAGCAGTTTGCCGTCAATCTCAACCTATTTCCCGCTGCCACATGGACGAGCCCGATCCATATGGTGCTTCCGACCGCAGCGCTTGCGGTAGGGCCAATGGCGATCATTGCCAGGCTGACACGGTCAAGCATGGTCGAAGTCCTGACACAGGATTATATCCGCACAGCAAAAGCAAAAGGTCTTTCTCCGTTCAAAATTATCGTAAAACACGCACTCAGAAATGCACTCATGCCCGTCGTTACCGTTCTGGGCACACTCGTCGCCAGTATTTTAACTGGAAGCTTTGTTATTGAAAAAATCTTTGCCATTCCCGGAATGGGAAAATATTTTGTTGAAAGCATTAATCAGAGGGACTATCCCGTGATTATGGGAACGACCGTTTTTTACAGTGTCATTCTGATCATCATGCTGTTTTTGGTCGACTTGGCCTACGGTCTCTTAGACCCGCGCATTAAACTGCATAAGAAAGGGTGAAGCGTGTGAATCTCCCTGTACAAACAGATGAACGCCAGCCAGAGCAGCATATTCAGGTGCCGGATGAGTGGTTTGTCTCGAATCAAGAAAAAAATCGAGAAGCCGATTCGGTCAAGCGACCGAGTTTGTCATACACGCAGGATGCTTGGAGGAGGCTGAAGAAAAATAAATTAGCGATGGCGGGACTCTTTATTCTTTTATTTCTTTTTGTCATGGCTGTTATCGGACCTTTTTTATCACCTCATAGTGTCGCGCGCCAATCGCTGACCGAACAAAATCGTCCGCCTTCAGCCGACCATTGGTTCGGGACCGATGAGCTCGGCCGGGATGTGTTTACCCGAACATGGTATGGAGCGAGGATTTCGCTATTTGTCGGCGTGATGGCAGCGCTGATTGATTTTGTGATCGGTGTCATTTACGGAGGCGTTGCCGGTTATAAAGGCGGCAGAACTGACGGTATCATGATGCGGGTTATCGAAGTGCTGTACGGGCTGCCGTATCTGCTTGTTGTCATTTTGCTGATGGTGCTGATGGGGCCGGGGCTGGGCACCATTATTGTGGCGCTGACTGTAACCGGATGGGTCGGCATGGCGAGAATTGTTAGAGGCCAGGTGCTTCAAATTAAACATTATGAATATGTACTCGCCTCGAAAACCTTTGGCGCGAAAACCTTTCGTATCATCCGGAAGAATCTGCTGCCGAATACAATGGGAGCGATTATCGTACAAATGACATTAACCGTACCTGCCGCCATATTCGCGGAATCCTTTTTAAGCTTTCTCGGCCTCGGCATACAGGCCCCGTTTGCCAGCTGGGGTGTGATGGCGAATGACGGTCTGCCTGCGATTTTGTCCGGGCATTGGTGGCGCCTGTTTTTTCCGGCCTTTTTCATTTCATTGACGATGTATGCGTTTAATGTGCTGGGAGACGGATTGCAGGATGCGCTCGACCCTAAGCTGAGGAGGTAGCTGTATGGAAAAAGTTCTGTCAGTCAAAAATCTGCACGTTTCTTTTACGACTTACGGCGGGACGGTTCAGGCGGTCAGAGGGGTGAGCTTTGATTTGTATCAAGGTGAAACCTTTGCAATCGTCGGCGAATCCGGCTGCGGCAAAAGCGTTACCTCCCAAAGCATCATGGGTCTGCTTCCGCCCTATTCGGCAAAGGTGACAGACGGCAGCATTCTATTTAAAAACAAAGACCTTTGTCATCTCTCTGACAAAGAAATGAGAAGCATAAGGGGAGCCGACATTTCTATGATTTTTCAAGACCCGATGACGGCGTTAAACCCGACACTGACTGTCGGAGACCAGCTGGGGGAAGCGCTCCTGCGCCACAAAAAAATGAACAAAAAGGCGGTGAGGAAAGAGGTGCTTTCGATGCTGTCATTGGTCGGCATTCCCGATCCGGAAGAGCGTCTGAAGCAGTATCCCCACCAATTCAGCGGCGGCATGAGACAGCGGATTGTCATTGCAATGGCGCTGATTTGCGAGCCTGATATTTTAATCGCAGATGAACCGACGACCGCTCTTGACGTGACCATTCAGGCACAAATATTGGAGCTGTTTAAAGAGATTCAGAGAAAAACGAATGTGTCTGTCATTCTGATTACACACGATTTAGGGATCGTTGCCCAGGTTGCTGATAGAGTCGCAGTTATGTATGCCGGGAAAATGGCGGAGATCGGCACGAGAAAAGATATTTTTTATCAGCCGCAGCACCCTTATACAAAAGGGTTGCTGAGCTCTGTCCCGCGGCTGGATATGGAGGGCGCGGAGCTGATTCCGATCGACGGAACGCCGCCGGATTTATTTTCACCTCCGCCAGGCTGCCCGTTTGCCGCACGCTGTCCGAACAGGATGATCGTGTGTGACAGGGTATACCCGGGAAAGACCATCAGATCTGACACGCACACCGTCAACTGCTGGCTGCAGGATCAACGGGCTGAGCATGCGGTGCTGTCCGGAGATGCGAAGGATTGATCATGAAAAGGGGGAAGAGGATGAAACGAGTGAAAAAGCTATGGGGGATGGGTATTGCATTAGGGCTTTCATTTGCGCTGATGGGATGTACAGCAAACGAAAAGGCTGGAAAAGAAAGCGGAAATGATAAGGCAAAAACAAGCGGAGAAAAAGTGCTGTATTTAAATAACGAAAATGAACCGACTTCGTTCGATCCGCCGATCGGTTTTAATAATGTGTCGTGGCAGCCGTTAAATAACATCATGGAGGGGCTGACGCGTCTTGGCAAAGAGAATGAGCCTGAACCGGCAATGGCGGAAAAGTGGTCTGTATCAAAAGATAAAAAAACCTATACATTTACGATTCGGGAAAATGCGAAATGGACAAACGGAGATCCGGTAACTGCCGGAGACTTTGAATACGCGTGGAAACGGATGCTTGATCCGAAAAAAGGCGCTTCATCTGCGTTTCTCGGCTATTTTATTGAAGGCGGCGAAGCGTATAACAGCGGAAAAGGGAAAAAAGACGATGTGAAGGTGACGGCAAAGGATGATCGAACCCTTGAAGTAACGCTTGAAGCACCGCAAAAATATTTTCTAAGCGTCGTGTCCAATCCGGCGTATTTTCCGGTAAACGAAAAGGTCGATAAAGAAAATCCAAAGTGGTTTGCTGAGGCGGATACATTTGTCGGGAACGGTCCGTTTAAGCTGGCGGAATGGAAGCATGATGACAGCATCACAATGGAGAAAAGCGACACGTATTGGGATCAAGATACCGTGAAGCTTGATAAGGTGAAATGGGCGATGGTCAGTGACAGAAATACAGATTACCAGATGTTTCAGTCTGGGGAACTGGATACCGCTTATGTCCCTGCTGAATTAAGTGATCAGCTGCTTGATCAGGATAATGTCAGCATTGTTGACCAAGCGGGCCTATATTTCTACCGGTTTAATGTGAACATGGAGCCGTTCCAAAATAAAAACATCAGAAAAGCCTTTGCAATGGCTGTGGATCAAAAGGAAATTGTCAAGTACGTCACGAAAAACAATGAAAAACCGGCGCGTGCCTTTGTATCGCCCGGATTTACGCAGCCTGACGGCAAAGATTTCCGTGAAGCGGGCGGAGACCTGGTCACGCCAAATGAAAGCAAAGCGAAACAGCTGCTGGAAAAGGGCATGAAGGAAGAAAACTATGATAATCTTCCTGCGATTACTCTTACTTACAGCACAAAGCCAGAGCATAAAAAGATTGCCGAGGCGATCCAGCAAAAATTGAAAAATACTCTTGGAGTCGATGTGAAGCTGGCCAATATGGAATGGAACGTATTTTTAGAGGATCAAAAAGCGCTCAAATTCCAATTCTCTCAAAGCTCATTTTTGCCTGACTACGCGGACCCTATCAGTTTTCTGGAAGCCTTCCAAACAGGAAATTCGATGAACCGCACAGGCTGGGCCAATAAAGAATACGATCAGCTGATCAAGCAGGCGAAAAATGAAGCCGATGAAAAAACACGTTTCTCCCTTATGCATCAAGCTGAAAAGCTGCTGGTCAATGAAGCGCCGATCATTCCGGTTTATTTTTACAACCAGGTCAACCTGCAAAACGAACATGTGAAGGGAATCGTCCGGCATCCTGTCGGTTATATCGATTTAAAATGGGCTGATAAAAACTAACGCCGGTGATTGGGAAAATACTGCTTCTTTATAGCGAAGGAGCGGTATTTTTTCTCTTTTTTGCACGTATACGTAGGGTGCAGAGAAAATGAAAGGAGTGGTTCAGTTGAATCACAAGCCAAAAGCGCTTAAAAAGGGTGATACAGTTGGAGTGATCGCGCCCGCAAGCCCGCCGGATCCAAAAAAGCTTGAAACCGCGCTTTTATTTTTAGAAGAGCTCGGTTTAAAGGTGAAATTGGGCAAGGCGCTGAAAAACCAGCACGGCTATTTAGCGGGACAGGATGATGAGCGGCTGGCTGATCTCCATGAGATGTTCAGAGACGAGGAGGTAAAAGCAGTGCTGTGCGCATGCGGGGGTTTTGGGACAGGACGTATCGCCGCCGGCATTGATTTCAGCTTAATCCGCAAACATCCTAAAATCTTTTGGGGATACAGCGATATTACGTTTTTACATACTGCCATCCATCAAAACACAGGTCTTGTCACCTTCCACGGCCCGATGCTCAGTTCAGATATTGGCCTCGACGACGTTCACCCTCTGACAAAAGCGTCGTATGAGCAGCTCTTCCGAGAGACGGAATTCACCTATACAGAAGAGCTTTCACCGCTGACCGTGCTTGTTCCCGGAAAAGCGGAAGGGGAGCTTGTCGGAGGAAATCTCTCTTTGCTGACGTCTACGCTGGGCACGCCGTTTGAAATGGATACGAGAGGGAAGCTGCTGTTTATTGAAGATATTGACGAGGAGCCTTACCAAATCGACCGGATGCTGAATCAGCTGAAAATGGCAGGGAAACTGACGGACGCAGCCGGAATTCTTGTGTGTGATTTTCATAACTGTGTCCCGGTGAAAAGAGAGAAGTCCCTCTCACTTGAGCAAGTGCTTGAAGACTATATTGTATCGGCGGGCAAGCCTGCACTGAGAGGTTTTAAAATCGGCCACTGTTCACCGAGTATCGCCGTATCGGTAGGCGCGCAAGCTGCTATGAATACAGCAGAAAAAACAGTCGTTATTGAGGCAGGCGTTTCAGAAGGGGCGCTGAAGACATGAAAATCATTCAAATAGACACAAGTCGAATCGCCGTACCGCTGACAAAACCGTTTAAAACCGCACTTCGCACTGTATATACGGCTGAATCGGTCATTGTAAGGATCACTTATGACAGCGGCGCCATCGGATGGGGGGAAGCACCTCCAACGATGGTGATTACAGGAGACAGCATGGATAGTATTGAAAGTGCGATTCACAATGTCTTGAAACCGGCACTGCTTGGAAAAAGCCTGTCTGGCTGTGGGGCCATTTTGCATGACATCCAGCATCTCCTTACAGGAAACCAGAGCGCGAAGGCGGCTGTGGAAATGGCGGTATACGACGGCTGGGCGCAGATGTGCGGACTGCCGCTTTACCAAATGCTCGGCGGATACCGGGATACGCTGGAAACAGATTATACCGTCAGTGTCAACTCACCTGAAGAGATGGCAGAGGATGCCGAGCATTATCTCAAACAAGGCTTTCAAACACTGAAAATAAAGGTCGGCAAAGATGATATCGCAACAGATATCGCCCGTATCCAAGAAATCAGAAAACGTGTCGGACCAGCCGTGAAACTTCGTTTAGACGCCAACCAGGGATGGACGCCGAAGGAAGCAGTAACAGCGATTCAGAAAATGGAGGATACAGGTCTTGGTATTGAGCTTGTCGAACAGCCTGTCCTTAAAGATGATCTCGTTGGGCTTAAAAAGGTAACAGATGCGACAGCCACGCCGATTATGGCCGATGAAAGTGTTTTTACGCCGCGTCAGGCGTTCGAAGTTCTTCAAACGCGGAGCGCAGACTTAATCAATATTAAATTGATGAAAGCGGGCGGCATCAGCGGAGCAGAGAAAATCAATGCCATGGCTGAGGCGTGCGGAGTGGAGTGCATGGTCGGCAGCATGATCGAAACGAAGCTGGGCATTACGGCCGCGGCACATTTCGCCGCAAGCCAAAAAAACATCACAAGGTTTGATTTTGACGCGCCGCTGATGCTGAAAACAGATATCATCAAAGGCGGCATCACATACAGCGGCAGCACGATTGAGATGCCTGACAGACCGGGTCTCGGAATCACCGGAGCTGCGCTATAGAAAGGGGAAATAAAACCATGATGCACACTGTCATCTCAGCAGTGGCCAACATCTGGACAGCGCCTGAATCGCCGCGTCCATCTGATCAAGTGATGCTTCGTCCGACCGTATTGATCAGAGACTGGCTGGAGCGCATGACGTATGATGAGCGGCTTGGATTATGTGCAGACAATATCATCCAAACTCAGGTTCTCTTTGGCGAAAAGGTACTGGTGACGGCGGAACAGGACGAATGGGTTTCTGTCATTGTGCCGAGCCAGCCATCCCGAAAAGATCCGCGCGGATATCCGGGCTGGATGAAAAAGAACCAGCTGAAAAAAACAAGTCCTATCCATATACAAAACGAGGTCATGATCAGTAAACCAGCTGCCTTTTTGTACAAAAGTAATGGAGAAAAGGAGATCGAATTGAGCTTTTTGACGGTTCTCCCCCTCATTGCAGAAGAAAACGGATATTTTAAGGTTTCGACCGTTTTTGGGGAAAGGTTTGTGAAGCAAAGTGATGCAGTGCCTGTCCGCGAACAGAAAGGGACTGCTGAAGACATCGTTCAAACGGGGGCTTTTTTTCTCGGTCTTCCATACCTGTGGGGAGGGATCAGCGGGTTTGGGTTTGATTGCTCCGGGTTTATGTACAGTATATTTAAGGCCAATGGATACAACATCCCCCGTGATGCGGGAGATCAGGCAAAGGCGGGGGAAGATGTTCCGCTTGATGATATGAAAGCCGGTGATCTGCTGTTTTTTGCTTATGAGGAAGGAAAAGGAGCGATTCATCACGTCGGTCTGTCCGTAGGCGGCGGGAAAATGCTTCATTCTCCAAAGACAGGAAAATCAATTGAAATCCTTACATTAAAAGAGACAATTTATGAAAAAGAACGATGTGCGGTGCGCCGCTGTTTTTCAGAATAAGGAGGGAGACAAATGACGCCACTGCCTTTGTTGGAGGTCAGCCAGCTGAAAATGCATTTTGACGCAGGAAAAAAGCGGACAGTCAAAGCTGTCGACGGGATCACCTTTCAGATTCGTGAAGGAGAAACGTTCGGGCTTGTCGGAGAGTCAGGATGCGGGAAATCAACCTTGGGAAGAGTGCTGATGCGCCTGTATCAGCCGACAGAAGGAAGTGTGAAATACCGCGGAACGAACCTTCACGCACTAAGTGTCAAAGAGCAGTTTGCCTTCAACCGCAAGCTGCAGATGATTTTTCAGGATCCTTATGCTTCGCTTAACCCGCGCATGACTGTTCGAGACATCATTTTGGAGCCTATGGAAATTCACAACCTTTACAATACGCATGAAGCTCGGCTTCTCATCGTGGACGAGCTGCTTGAGGCAGTGGGGCTTCACCCCGATTTTGGCAGCCGTTATCCCCATGAATTCAGCGGCGGACAAAGACAGCGAATTGGGATTGCCAGAGCACTGTCGCTGAATCCTGAATTTATCGTGGCGGACGAACCGATTTCTGCACTTGATGTCTCGGTCCAGGCGCAGGTCGTCAACCTACTGAAGCGGCTTCAAAAAGAAAAAGGGCTCACGTTTTTATTTATCGCCCATGATCTTTCGATGGTGAAGCATATCAGTGACAGGATTGGTGTCATGTACTTAGGGCACATGATGGAAATCACAGAGAGCGGTATCCTGTATCGTGAACCGCTGCATCCCTATACAAAGGCGCTTTTATCCTCGATTCCGATTCCAGACCCTGAATTGGAGGACAAGCGCGAGCGCATCCTCTTAAAAGGGGAGCTGCCGAGCCCGGTCAACCCGCCGAGCGGCTGCGTGTTTCGGACCCGCTGTCCGGAGGCGATGCCAGAATGCGGGGAATCCCGTCCCCAGCTTCAAGAAATCGAAGCCGGCCGATTTGTCGCTTGCCATTTGTATCGAAATGCTGATACGAAAGAAAAGGTGAGATAAACCAAAAAGACTGGCCCTTTTTATGGAGCCAGTCTTTGTTTTTATGCTTGATGTAAAAATTTCACACAAACCGGGTAAGGGACGGAAACAGTTGAAGGAAGCACTGTCAATCGGCCGGTTTCTTTGTCTCTTTCAAACAGGACAAGATTGCCTGTTTCTTCATTTGAAGCAACAAGAAACGCTTCCGTTGGATCAAGGACGAAGTCGCGAGGCCAGTTTCCTTCTGTCGAGACTCTTTCTACGAATGCCAGCTCGCCTGAATATTGATTCACTTCAAATACAGCGATACTGTCATGGCCGCGGTTTGCGACGTAAACAAAACGGCCGTCCTGTGTGACATGAATTGCGCTTCCTTGGCTGTTATCCGTAAAATCATCAGGAATGGCAGAGACGACCTGGGTTTCTCTGAATTCGCCGGCTGTCGGATTATATTCAAGCGCAATCACTTCATTGCTTAATTCTGTCATCACGTAAGCGTATTTTTCTTTCGGATGAAAAGCGATATGGCGAGGTCCTGTGCCGGGAGCGAAGGCATGGCTTCCGGATTCAGTCAATACTCCGTCTTCCATTTTATAGGTGTACAGCTTATCGATTCCTAAGTCAACCGCTACGACATAATTGTGTTCAGGTGTGAACCCCGCGTAATGTATATGCGGTTTTTCTTGCCTTTCGTGCGGCCCTTTTCCTGTGTGAGCGGCTTCTGAAGCAGGTGATTGTAAGCTCCCGTCTTCCTGAATCGGAAAAGCGTGGATTTTCCCGCTGTGATAGTTGGCTGTCAATACGAATTGATTATGTTCATCGGCGTTTACGTGGCACGGCGATGGGCCGTCAATTAACTGATGATTCAGAAATGTCAATTCGCCGCTGTTTTGATCAATTTTATAAGCAGCAACTCCGCCTTGGCCATCTGCTTTTTCAATGGAATAAAGAATGGTGTTGTCTTTATTCGGCGTCACATATGTGGGGTTGCCCAGCTTAGCGGCAAGCTTTGGCTCGCTGAGTGTTTTTTTCTCAGTATCAAGCTCAAATGAATAAACCCCTTCGCTTCCGCCTTTTGTATATGTTCCGACATACCCTATGTACTTTGTCATGCGAATGCCCCCTTAAAAATGATGTCACCTCTATATTAACGTATCTTGATAAAATAAGCTGTTCAAAACTTGAAAAAGGGGAATATTGATCATTCGCCGCGCATCAGCGGCATCGTACAGCACCGGAAGGAGCCGCCTGATTTAATAATTTCTGTAAGGTCAATTTCGATGATGTGATAGCCTCTATTTGATAACTGCTGATTGACATGGCGGTTGCAAGGGAGGCTGATAATTGTTTTTCTTCCAATGGAAAGGACGTTGGTTCCGAGCGTAAATTGTTCATCCTCTGGCACTTCAATGAGATCATAACGTTTTGCCAGCATATCAACTTCCTCTGGCTCAAGGGCTTGAGGATAAATTAACGCTTCGTTTTCAGATACGATGTTAAATACGCAGTCCAAATGCAAATATTTTTCATGCAGGTGAACGGGAACGACTGTATAGTCAGGAAGCGCCTTTTCCAGCTGGCCGATGGCTGACATATCCGTGCGCTGGCTGATTCCGACGTAGACGATCTTACCATCGACAATGACATCACCGCCTTCAATGCTTGTATCAAGCATACGGGTGTAAGGAATGCCTTGACTGTGAAAAAAATCTTTTATGACCGATTCTTCCCCTTGGCGAATCGGCTCATTCATGCTCGAGAGGAAGGCTTTTTCTCCGATGACAAACCCTATGTCCCGGGTGAAGACCTGCTCGGGGAGTCCTTCGCGGACGGGCAAAAGGATGACTTCGATGTTGTGTGACCTGAGTGCTTCAATAAAGCGGCTGTGCTGATCTGCAGCGGTTTTCACATGAATATTGTCATCTTCAAAATGTTTTTGTGTTTCGTTTATGACATCTTTTATCGTCATATGCTCCGGTCTGCATAAAATGACTTTCTCAAGTGCGCCGTATTCCGTTCGGCATACCGTTTTGTGCTGTTGTTTCGGGATGGATGCTTCCATTGGTTCTCCTCCTGACCGATTGAAGAATACAGGTATTATTTCCCCATCGCCAAAATCATTAAACGTGTTAGAAAGAAGACAGGCAAACCATTTTAAATTTTAGACAAATGGCAGAGAATATTGTTTAATAGGAGAATATAAGTGCATGTAGCTAAACGATCAGACATCAAAGGGGAGAAAGATATGGAAACACCGGAAACAAGATTTTGTAAAGAGTCAAAGGTTGTAAAAACCAGCAGGGTGTTCCCGCTTGATACGAACAACCATAACACGCTGTTTGGCGGAAAATTAATGAGTTATATTGACGACATTGCTTCAATTTCCGCGGCGCGCCATTGCAGACGTGAAACAGTAACCGCTTCGATGGACTCAGTGGATTTTCTGAAGCCGATCGGCCAAAAGGAGTCTGTCTGCTTAGAGTCATATGTGACATGGGTCGGCACATCGTCCATGGAGGTGTTTGTAAAAGTCATTAAGGAGCACCTGATGACTGGCGAACGGGAACTCGCCGCGACATCCTTTTTGACATTTGTCGCATTGGATTCAAATGGCAAGCCGGTGCCTGTGCCGAGAGTTGTACCGGAAACAGAAGAAGAAATCATGCTGCATAATACGGCGGTTCAGCGCGCCAATGAACGAAAAAACCGCAAAAAGCACAGCCAGGCCCTTGCAAATGCGCTCGGAACTGAAAGGCCTTGGTAAATGTTAACCCCAAAACATATGTTGTTTTGGGGTTTTTTGTGCTTTGCACCTTTCTTATGGTGATCATTACAAAGGTTAGTCCGTTTTTGCTAGGGGATTCTATAAAAAAGCAACAATTGTCACGAGAAATTGAAAATCTTGTGACAACTTTATTAAAGATTCATTTTGGATATATCTTTTATCCGCGAGATCTTGTATCTTAAAGATATATTTTAAATACATCTTTTGAAAGGATTGTTTATGAAATGTTAGATAATAAAACAATCGAAATCATTAAAAGCACTGTACCCGTATTACAACAGCATGGAGAAGCCATCACTGGCCGTTTTTACGATCTGATGTTCCAAGGCCATCCAGAGCTTCTGAACATTTTTAATCAAACAAACCAAAAGAAAAAAACACAGCGCACTGCCCTTGCAAATGCCGTTATTGCAGCTGCAGCAAATATTGACCAGCTCGGAAATATCATTCCGGTCGTCAAACAAATCGGCCACAAGCACCGCAGTATCGGAATCAAGGCTGAACATTATCCGATCGTCGGCAAATACTTGCTGATTGCGATTAAAGATGTTCTAGGAGACGCTGCGACACCTGACATTATGCAGGCATGGGAGAAAGCGTACGGAGTAATCGCTGACGCGTTCATCGGAATTGAAAAAGAAATGTATGAGCAGGCGGAGGAGCAAGCCGGCGGCTGGAAGGAGTATAAGCCATTTGTCATCGCAAAAAAAGAGCGTGAAAGTAAAGAAATTATATCCTTCTATTTGAAGCCGGAAGACGGCAAGCCGTTACCTGAATTTCAAGCGGGGCAGTATATCAGCATCAAAGTGCGGATTCCTGATGCTGAATATACGCAAATCCGTCAATACAGCCTGTCTGATATGCCGGGAAAAGACAATTATCGAATTTCAGTGAAGAAAGACGGTGCCGTGTCTACGTATTTACACGATGGACTACATGAGGGAGATTTAATAGAGATCAGCGCACCGGCGGGGGACTTTGTTTTAGATCCTTCATCACAAAAAGATCTTGTTCTGATCAGTGCCGGAGTTGGCATAACACCAATGATCAGCATGCTGAAAACGTCTGTTTCCAAGCAGCCTGAACGGCAGATTCTTTTCATTCATGCCGCGAAAAACAGTGAATACCACGCATTGCGCCATGAAGTGGAAGAAGCGGCAAACCATTCTTCTGTCAAAACCGCATTTGTGTATCGCGAGCCGACAGAGCAAGACCGTGCAGGTGACCTTCTGTTTCATGAAGGACAGATTGATAATCAGTTCCTCAAAGAACTGATTATCAATACAGATGCGGATTATTATATTTGCGGTTCACCGTCATTTATTACGGCGATGCATCAGCTTGTGTCAAAACTCGGATCAGCTCCGGATTCTATCCATTACGAGCTGTTTGGCCCACAATTAAGTTTGGAGCAATCCGTTTGAGCATCCCCGCGAACTCTTCTCACTATAGAGAAGAGTTTTTTATCGTGAAAGTAGTGGCAGACAGGCGACTGTTTCTGCATCCTCCAACGATACTGACTCCCCGCCGCCAGAGATATTCGCCTATTTAAGGCCGGATAAAAGGGTTGATGCATAGAGGATATGCCTCAGGGAACAATAGGCACAATATAACGAGCGGATGGAGGTAAAGATCAGTGTTATGGATGGTATGGGCATTTTTACTGAAGCCAGTTATCGTATTTTCGATTGCGTATATTCTGTTTCGGCTTGCCGGTAAAAAAGCCGTGTCACAAATGAACAATTTTGATCTGCTTTTGACCTTCGCGATTGGTACGATTATCAGTGAACCGATTCTTACATCCAAGCTGCCAATGTCGATTTATTACGCGGGCTCTTTTTTAGTGCTTTATCTTCTAATGACCAAACTCTCCCTTTCTAATAAATGGAGATGGATGCTTGTCGTAAGCCCGACTGTATTAATCCGAAACGGGGATATTGATGAACAGGGGCTGCGCAAAGAAAGGTTGACTGTTAATGAACTGCTCGGAAAGCTAAGGGAAAAGGGCTATGCCGATCCGGCTGACATTGATCTTGCCATCATTGAAGAAACGGGAGAAGTAAGCGTCATCCCAAAAGAGGAAGCGAGAGCGGTACAGGTACGGGATTTGAATATGGAAGCTGAACGGAATTTTATTCCGATTCCGCTCATACTGGATGGCGAAATCCTTGACCATAATTTAAAATACCTTCAAAAAAACAGATCCTGGCTGTTTGAGCAGCTTGAGAAAAAAGGGTACAGCCCCAAACGGCTATCCTCGATTACACTTGGCACGATGAATGCCCATGGCGATATCTCGCTTGATGTGAATTCCTCCAACGGCCCGCAGCATGATCCCTACTTATATAAACCGGGAAATAACAATTGATTCTGCTCTCTATTTAAGGGAGCTTTTTCTTTTTTAAAGGGAATTTTTGTTTGGTGTCAAATGTACCTTGTTAGGAGGGGAAGTGAACATGAAGGACTTATCTATTAGAAAAGACATGGCGCCGACGGTCAGTCTATTATATTCCGCAGTGGAAGAAAACAGTCTCCGTCTGGCTTCTATTGTAAGTCACATGACACAGAGTGAACTATATTATAAGGGGCGCTGCCAAACAAAAAACAGCACGGCTCAGCTTTTGCACCATATCGCAAATGTTGATATCAGATGGGTCTGGCGTATCAAGGAGAATCGAATACCGGATCATATTGAACAGACATACGGCCCGATGACAGATGAAAGTGGACGGCTGCCTGAACCGGAGAATCAGCTCGGATTAGATGAACTCCTGAAAAGACATCGGCATGTGGTAAACGAGCTGAAATCGGTATGTTACACCTTAACTGAAAATGATTTGCATCAGCCGCTTTCTTACGATAGTGACACCGCGACCATACGGTGGGGCATTTGGCATATGGCGGATCATAACCGCTATCATCAAGCCCATATTGAAGCCCTCAAAAAAGAATGGAAGCAGGATATGGTGAAATATGAGCGCTAAAACGAAGCTTGTGACCGACCGAATGCGTTTGCGCTGTATGGAAGATCAGGATCAAGCCTCTTTGTTTGAGCTTTTTAACGATCCTGACGTCATGAAATATTATTCCGGCTTAAAAGATAAAAGGCAAACCCGCGAGTGGATCAATTGGAACAAAAGAAATGAAAAAGGGTACGGCGTCAGTCTGTGGATCGCCGAAGATAAGCGGACAGGGGACTTTTTGGGGCAATGCGGCATCGTACCACAGCAGGTGGAAAATCAAACCGTAATGGAAATCGGCTATATGTTTGCCCGCCGCCACTGGGGGAACGGCTATGCACAAGAAGCGGCGCGGGCCTGCCTGGACTACGGCTTCACCGAGCGGCAGTTTGGCACAATTGCGGCTTTGATTGACCCTGATAACAAAGCGTCCATACGGGTAGCGGAGAAAATTGGCATGATTTACGATAGAACGATCACAAAATGGAATAAACCAATCGCAGTATATGAAAGAAAATCTTACAATTGAAAGATAGAGCTGAGTTTAGTATCATGATGTCAGGTAAAGTTTTCTAGGGTTCCGCATGTTAATGGACATGGACTGGTCCGAGAGGAAACACATACGCGTAAATAGAGGCGTGTATGCACACGGAGGGAAAAAAGCCCGGGAGAGTCAATCTCATGTGAGACGACTGTCCGGGGTTTTTTTGTTTTCGGAGAATCTTACTGGAAAGAAAGGAATGACTTGAAATGAAATGGGGATTAGTCGTGCTTGCCGCCGTTTTCGAAGTTGTTTGGGTGGTAGGCTTAAAGCATGCTGACTCAGCTTTAACATGGAGCGGCACTGCCGTCGGCATCATAGTCAGCTTTTATCTTTTAATGAAAGCGACAAACAGTCTGCCTGTCGGAACCGTGTACGCCGTCTTTACCGGGCTCGGGACGGCAGGAACAGTGCTGAGTGAAATCATTCTGTTTCATGAGCCGGTTGGATGGCCGAAGCTTTTGTTAATCGGTGTGCTCTTAATTGGTGTGATCGGATTGAAGCTTGTGACACCGGATGAGACAGAGGAAAAAGGAGGCGAGGCATAATGCTGCACTGGATCAGTTTATTGTGCGCGGGCTGTTTGGAGATGGCCGGCGTGGCCCTTATGAATCAATATGCGAAAGAAAAAAGTGTGAAATGGGTGCTGTTGATCATTGTTGGTTTTGCCGCTTCATTTTCCTTGCTGTCGTATGCCATGGAAACCATTCCGATGGGCACGGCTTACGCTGTCTGGACAGGCATTGGCACAGCCGGCGGTGCGCTTATCGGCATCCTCTTTTACAAGGAGCCGAAAGACGCCAAACGGATCTTCTTTATCTCTTTGATTTTATGCTCAGCGGTTGGATTAAAAATGATGTCATAAATTGATTTTTATCAAATCTTCAGTATAATGGATAAATAGTTTAGACTTACAAAGATAAGAGGGATTATTCATGAAATCATATATGACCCAGCGGTTAAACGAATACCGTGACGGAAATGAGGATAAAGGGCGTCTTTTGGTCAGCTGTCCCGATCAGCCGGGTATCGTCTCGGCGGTTTCCGCGTTTTTATTTGAACACGGCGCCAATATTATAGAATCCAACCAATATACGACAGACCCTGAAGGTGGCCGCTTCTTCCTGAGAATCGAATTCGACTGCGCGGACATTCGCGAGAAAAAAGAAACACTGCAGGAGGCGTTTGCCTCTACAGCGGAAAACTTCGACATGACATGGAGCTTAACATTGGCAAGCGAGCTGAAGCGTGTCGCCATTTTTGTTTCAAAGGAACTTCACTGCCTGCATGAGCTGATTTGGGAATGGCAAACCGGCAACCTGATGGCGGAAATCGCTGTTGTCATCAGCAACCATGAGGATGCGAGAGAGCTGGTAGAGCGGCTGAACATTCCATTCCACTATATGAAAGCGAACAAAGACATCAGAGCGGAAGTCGAAAAGAAGCAGCTTGAGCTGCTTGAGCAATACGAGATTGACGTAATTGTTCTCGCTCGCTATATGCAGATCTTAACACCTGACTTTGTTTCGGCTCATCCGAATCGCATCATCAATATCCACCATTCGTTCCTGCCTGCTTTTATCGGTGCGAATCCGTACAAACGGGCTTACGAGCGCGGCGTGAAACTGATTGGAGCGACATCTCACTATGTCACAAACGATCTTGACGAAGGGCCGATCATTGAACAGGATATTGAGCGTGTGGACCACCGGGACAATGCGGAAGCGCTGAAAAACATCGGCAGAACAATCGAACGCAGCGTGCTTGCGCGTGCTGTGAAATGGCATTTGGAAGACCGCGTCATCGTTCATGAAAATAAAACAATCGTCTTTAACTAGACTGCAAAATGCCCGCGCTATGCGGGCATTTTTTGGTGACGAAAACTTGACAAGAGACTTTTTTCTTTGCATAATATAAAAAAATCATTGAGCGTTGAAGAGGATTAGTAAGCAGACCTTTCTGTGACAGAGAGCAAAATGAATCGCTGAAACATTTTGCCGCATGAAACCTGCCGAACCTGCCTTGGAGTCTTAGGGGGAAAACCTAGGCGCATAACCTGGCGTTACAGGAGAGCGGAGCGTGCATAAGCGCGTTCAATCAAGGTGGCACCACGGAAACCCATTTCGTCCTTATGAATCAGGATTGAATGGGTTTTTTTATTGTAAGTTGGCTGGCGAAGAGCCTCGGAGGAGAATAAATGAAAAAACAAAGAATAGTAGTGAAAATAGGAAGCAGTTCGCTCACGAATAGCAACGGAAGCATTGATGAGGCGAAAATCAGAGAGCATGTTCAGGCTATTTCCTTGTTGAAGAAAGCGGGACATGAAATGATTCTAATTACCTCGGGAGCCGTAGCGGCGGGGTTTTCCAGCCTCGGTTATCCGTCCCGCCCCGTTACCATTAAAGGAAAACAGGCGGCGGCCGCGGTCGGACAAACACTGTTAATGCAGCAATATATGAATCAATTCAACCAATACTCACTGACTCCGGGACAGATCCTTTTAACGAGAAATGATTTTTCGAAAAGAGAACGGTATCGAAACGCGTATGCAACGATGATGGAATTACTGGAGCGCGGCGTCATTCCGATTATCAATGAAAACGACTCTACATCTGTTGAAGAATTGACATTCGGGGATAATGACATGCTTTCTGCGTTAGTCAGCGGATTGATTCATGCGGACCAGCTCATGATTCTCACTGATATCAACGGTCTGTATGATGCCAATCCGAATGAAAATCCTGAGGCGAAACGATTTGATGATTTGCCTGAGATCACGCCCGAATTGCTGGGGTATGCCGGTTCAGCCGGATCAAAGGTCGGCACCGGCGGTATGAAATCAAAGCTGTTAGCCGCACAAACCGCGCTGTCTCTTGGCGTGAAAGTGTTCATTGGAACAGGCAGCGGAGAGCAAAAGCTTGCGGACATTTTGGACGGCAGGGGAGATGGCACTTATATCGGAGACAAAGAACTGTCCTCGGTTAACAACACGAGACAGTGGATTCAGTTCCACTCGCCGATAGCAGGAGAAATCGTGATTGATGCGGGTGCCGAGGAGGCGATGATCCATAACGGAAGCAGCCTGTTGCCGGCTGGCGTAGTGGGTGTAAATGGAAGTTTTCCAAAAGGGGCGGTCGTAGAAGTCCGGGGGCCGGGCGGCGTGATCGGAAAAGGCCAAACGCATTACTCCTCCGAGGAGATTGTGGCGGCCAAAGGCAAACGCAGTGATGAACTTGATTTTGAGAAAACGTTTGAGGTGATCCACAGGAATGACTGGGTCAATTTAAAAGACTAGGAGGCGGAAAAATGAGTGAAGTTTCTGTAAAAGCGAAGCTGGCAAACGAAGCAGCAGCGGAACTGATCATGAAAACAACGGCTGAAAAAAATGAGGCGCTCAGCCTCATTGCAAACGGGCTCCGACATGAAAAGGATTTTCTCTTAGCCGAAAATGCGAAAGACATTGAGAACGGAAAGAACAATGGCTTAACATCTGATATCATTGATCGCCTGACACTGGATGAGAAACGCATTGGTGATATAGCGGACGCAGTAGAGCTTTTAATTGATTTGGCAGATCCGGTCGGTGAATCACTTGAAACAATTGAAAAGGAGAACGGCCTGCTTATCGAAAAAATCCGTGTTCCGCTTGGTGTGGTCGGAATGATCTATGAAGCGAGACCGAACGTTACAGTCGATGCGGCAACCCTCTGCTTAAAAACGGGAAACGCGGTTGTCCTGCGGGGGAGCTCCTCAGCCATTCACAGCAACAAAGCCCTCGTCAGTGTCATTCACAGAGCGCTTGAGCAGTCTCCGCTTCCAATTGACGCCGTACAGCTGATTGAGGATACGAGCAGAGAAACGGCAAAAGAACTCTTTACGTTAAATGATGGCTTAGACGTATTAATCCCGCGCGGAGGCAAAAAGCTGATCGATCTCGTTGTGAGAGAATCAACTGTGCCCGTGTTAGAAACCGGAGCAGGAAACTGCCATATTTTCATTGACGAGACTGCCAAACCGCAAATGGCGGAAAAGGTTGTCGTAAACGCGAAAACACAGCGCCCTTCTGTGTGTAATGCAATTGAATCATTGCTGATTCACAAGGCGTGGGCGGAGAAGCACGGGAAAGAATTGCTTGCCCAACTGGAAAAAGCGGGAGTTGACATTCGCGGTGATGAATTTGTGTGTGAACTTCATCCTTCAAGCAAACAAGCGTCGGAAGAAGATTGGGAGACAGAATTTTTAGCGCCTGTCCTCAGCATAAAGACGATTGACAATGTCCAAGAAGCTGTGAAGCATATCCAACAATACGGCACCAATCATTCAGAAGCGATTTTAACTGAAGATGATAAGAATGCGGTTTATTTTCAAACGGCTGTCGACGCTGCTGCGGTCTATCATAATGCGTCAACCCGTTTTACCGACGGCTTTGAATTTGGCTACGGAGCTGAAATCGGCATCAGTACGCAAAAGCTACATGCAAGAGGGCCGATGGGGCTTCCTGCACTGACTTCTACTAAATACGTCATTAAAGGAACAGGGCAAATCCGCGAATAGCGGGAGCAAAGTTCAATGAAAAAGCTTATCTCACACCGGGATAAGCTTTTTTTTGTGCGCTGAAAAATTGACACCACAAATTATATTGTGTACAATTTAATTGTATAAAATATATATTGGGGGAATGGAAAATGAGCCAGCCATTATTTACAGCTACTGTTTCAGCGGTAGGAGGAAGAGAAGGAAAGGTAATTTCATCAGACCGCGTTCTTGAGCTTGATGTCGCAATGCCGGGGACACCGAGAGCAAATAAATTAGAAAAAGCGACAAATCCGGAGCAGCTGTTTGCAGCAGGTTACGCAGCTTGCTTTGACAGCGCGCTGCAGCTGGTAGCAAGAACAGAACGAGTGAAAGTGGAAACAGAGGTTACAGCGCATGTCAGCCTGTTAAAGGATGAAGCGGATCAAGGCTACAAGCTGGGTGTGACGCTTCAGGTGAAAGGGAAAGGAATCAGTGCATCAGAATTACAGGCACTTGTGCAAAAAGCACACGGCGTCTGCCCGTATTCAAAAGCAACTTCCGGAAATATCGATGTTACGCTTGAAGTAGCTGAATAAACGAAAAAGAGGATGCCTCATAAAAGGCATCCTCAATTTTTTTGATGAAGTGTTTCCAGCAATGTATATAGAGCGGATTTTAACAGTTTCAGTTCCTCCCCGGACTGCTTTGAGAGCCCCAGGATCGTTCCCGGAATGTCAGCCGCTTTTTCTTTTAATAACGCTCCGTCCTCTGTCAGGCTGATCAGCACGGACCGTTCATCCTCTTCAGACCTTTTTCTTGTAATCAAATCCTGCTGTTCCATTCGCTTTAGCATCGGAGTGAGCGTCCCCGAATCTAAATACAGCAGCTCACCCATTTTTTTGACAGTAAGCGTTTCGTGTTCCCATAACAATAGCAAGGCCAAATATTGAGGGTACGTCACATTCAGCTTGTCAAGCAGCGGCTTGTATTGCTTTGTCATTTCCCGCGAACTTGCATATAGCAAAAAACAAAGCTGATTCTCCAATTTCATATGGTCAAATTCATTTTCCATCTTGTTCACCAACTCTTTCCGTCATTCCATTCCATTCTATTGTATCTGAAAAACACTACTTTTCCTATTCTCGGCAAACAGAGCATGTTTAAAAAGTTCAGAATGGGAAATATAACAACTAGATCGAAATAAGGAGGATGAGAATGATGGCACTATTTACAGCAAAAGCAACCGCTCGCGGCGGACGGGCAGGACATATTACATCAGATGACGGTGTTCTTGATTTTGATATTGTAATGCCTAATGCAAAAAAAGAAGGACAAACCGGCACAAACCCGGAACAGCTCTTTGCGGCAGGATATGCTGCGTGCTTCGGCGGCGCGCTCGAACACGTGGCCAAAGAGCAAAATGTTACCATTGATTCCGAAATTGAAGGCCAGGTCAGCCTTATGAAGGATGAGAGCGACGACGGGTTTAAAATCGGCGTCACACTTGTGGTGAACACGAAAGATTTGGATCGAGACAAGGCACAGGAGCTTGTTAATGCTGCTCATGAATTCTGTCCTTATTCAAAGGCTACGAGAGGAAATATTGAGGTAACGTTAGAATTAAAATAATGACCGCATCCTGAGGATTCTCAGGATGTTTTTTTATGCGGAAGCATGCGAGGCGGGCATGAACTTTTCGAAGTGTGAATACATGTAGTATAGGTGAATTCAGACTAGAGAAAAGGTGAGTACATGAAAAGACCAAAGCTGTCCGTCTGTATGATTGTGAAAAATGAAGAACGCCATATCGCCCGCTGTTTAGAGAGTGTGCAGCATATAGCTGATGAAATCATTGTGGTTGATATGGGATCAAGCGATCGGACGGAAGACATTTGCAAAAGCTTTCATGCCCAAGTGTATCATCATATATGGGAACAGAACTTTTCACAAGCGAGAAATATTAGTTTACAGCATGCCAAGGGAGAGTGGATATTGATCTTGGATGCCGACGAAGAACTAGACCCGGAAACGGGCAGCCTATTTCCTTCGCTGCTGACTGACAGCCTGCCGTCTCTCGGTTGCGTGAAGATCGTGAATTATACAGGAAAGCAATGGGTTGAAAATGAAGCGTTTGAACAAAGGCAGATCAGGCTGATCCGGAATCAGCGAAACATAACATTTACGGGAAGTATCGGCGAGAGACCTGAGGGAGAAGAAGCAAGCAGCACTTTCTCGCTGCCATGTACCATTCACCATTACGGCTATTTAGAGCAGGAGGCACAGCAAAAGCATCAACGCAACATCAGTTTATTAAATGCAGCATTGCTGATATCCTCTGCTGAGCCATCTCTCATTTGTCAGAAAGCAGCTGAGTATGACAGAGGAAACGAACCTGATAAAGCCTTCCGGCTGGCAATGGATTGTATCAATGAATGTAAAAGAAAAAAGCAAATTCCGCCGCCAGCTAGCTATTATGTAAAGTATAAATTATTAATTGAAGCAGAACGGTACGAAGAAGCGGAACAGGATATCCATGAAGCGCTGGGGCATTATCCGGATTACTGCACCCTTCACTATTATAAAGGAATCATTATGTATCAGCTGAAAAAAATCAGAGAAGCGATCACAGCGTTTGAGGCTTGCCTGCAAACCGATAATGAACATCATCTGTACGTACAGGTGAAGGGAGCAGCCGATTTTAGATCAAGCTGCTGGCTCGGTGTCTGCCATGCTGAATTGCGTCAACATATGACTGCTGTTTTGTATTTGCAAAAAGCGCTGAAAGCAAACCCGAAGTGCGCGCGTGCACAGGAGCTTCTCAGCGAATTAACAAAGGATCAGGCCGCACATGCCTGATCCTTTAATATTCTTTTTTATTGTCAAAAGCAAGCCATGCCTGAAACGGGGATAAATGCTCCGTCAGAGTCACTTGATAAAAGGGGATTGTTCTTTCTTCAGCAGGTTTAAGAATTTCTTTATAAATGAATGAATCATCAAATCCAGCTTCGGCGGCGTCTGTATGCTCCGCTGCATAGAAAACAGCTTTCGGCCGGGCCCAGTAGATGGCGCCTAGGCACATGGGGCATGGCTCGCAGCTCGTATACAAAATGCAGTCATTAAGCTGGTATGTTCCAAGCGCCTTGCAGGCGTTTCGAATAGCCGTCACTTCCGCGTGGGCAGTCGGATCATTGCTTGTTGTGACGCTGTTCTGCCCCTTGGCAATAATGGCTCCGTCTTTCACAATAACAGCACCGAAAGGCCCGCCAACTCCTGCGTTCACTCCTTCGCGAGCAAGGTCGACAGCCCGTTTTAAGAACGTTTCATGATTCATCCTAAACCCTCCTGTCAATTGAGTGTTATCAGTATAGCCGAAAACAAGTGCAAAGAACATTCTCAAAAAAGTGCAAAATAAACAAAATATTTGGGGGATTTGCTAAGATAAGAGGAGAAAAGTGGAGGGGTGATCATGCTGCATTTATATATTGCCAGGCACGGACAGACTCAATGGAATGTGGAAAAACGGATGCAGGGCTGGCTGGATTCTGATTTAACAGAACTTGGACTGTACAACGCCCGCGCTCTTGGGAAGCGTCTGAAGGATGTTGAATTGAATCAGGTTTACATCAGCCCGAGCAAGCGGACAGAAGAGACGGCAAAAGCTATACTGGGATCTCGCCGGCCCCCGTTGGTTAAAGATCATATGTTCAGAGAAATGTCACTAGGCTCATGGGAAGGGAAAAAACAAGAGGATATTGAAAGAAGCGAACCTGATCTTTTTCATGCTTATTTACATCATCCCGAAGCTTATCGCCAGCCGGGATGTGAAACATTTTTTGATCTTGAAAACCGGGGAAGGCTGGCTCTCCAAGCGATTTTAGACAGCCATTCTTCCGGCAATATTCTCTTGGTTACCCATTCTGTCTTTATATTAATGCTGTTAAATATCATAAAGGGAAGACGCGTTAATGACATATGGAATTCTGCTTACATACATGATACATCATTGAGCCTTGTGGAATTTGATGAAAATGGAACAGCCAAAATAGTAGTAGAAGGGGACGGGAAGCATCGGAAACCGATTCCCGCTTTCTAATAGAAAAACCATCTGCCAAAGGCAGATGGTTTCTATCTTACTTATACAAGCTGTGTTTGTTTAGCTCTTGCCTGCTTCGCTGCCTCAACCATATTTTTTAAGGCTGCAACCGTCTCTTCCTGTTGTCTTGTTTTCAATCCGCAGTCTGGATTTACCCAGAAGCGGTCAGTCGGACAGACGGCAAGCGCATCCACGATAATGTCGTACATTTCTTCAATTGACGGCACTCGAGGGCTGTGAATGTCATATACACCAAGGCCGAGCCCTTTCAAATACGGATGGTCTTTTAAGTAATCTAAAAATCCTCCGTGGCTTCTGCTGTGTTCGATTGTAATCACATCGGCATCAAGATCATTGATCGTATCGACAATGTCTTCGAAGTTGCTGTAGCACATATGTGTATGAATTTGCGTCTCGTTTTTCACGGAAGAAGTGGTTAATCTGAATGCTTCAGCCGCCCAAGTCAAATACTCATCCCAATCGCGGGTTTTCAATGGAAGGCCTTCTCGCAGCGCTGGCTCATCGACTTGAATGATTTGAATGCCTGCGTCCTCAAGCGCTTTTACTTCTTTGCGAAGGGCGAGCCCGATTTGGAAGGCGATATCTTTTCTCGAAATGTCGTTTCGAGGGAAAGACCAGTTTAAGATTGTAACTGGGCCGGTCAGCATTCCTTTCACATGCTTGGATGTCAATGACTGTGCATATAACGTGTCTTTCACTGTCATCGGTTCAATAAATTCAACATCTCCGTAAATGACTGGCGGGCGGACACAGCGTGAGCCGTATGATTGAACCCATGCGTATTTTGTGAAGGCAAAGCCGGCCAGCTTCTCACCGAAGTATTCGACCATGTCTGTCCGTTCAAATTCACCGTGAACAAGGACATCAAGTTCCAATTCTTCCTGAATATCAATCCATCGTTTTGTTTCTGCATTGATAAAGTTTTGATACTGTTCATCAGACCACTCATTTTTCCGCCATTTTTGGCGTGCGCTCCGCACTTCAGCAGACTGCGGGAAGCTTCCGATCGTAGTCGTCGGCAAAAGCGGAAGGCCGAGAGATTCATTTTGCAGGGCTAAACGTTCTTCAAACGGAATCGGGCGTTTGAAGTCTTTATCGGTTAATTGCTCAAGCTCTTTCTTCTGTTCGGAATTCGCGCCTGTTGCAAACTGTTTGAGCGCCTGAATATCCGTTTTAGCCTGCTGAATGTGTTCGCTGATCGCCGCTTTTCCTGATACTAAGCCTTCTTTCAAAGATGTCAGCTCGGCTAGTTTTTCTTTTGCGTACGATAATCCGTTCAGCAGATCCTTTTCCAAATGCTCGTCAGGGTGCTTCGCTACCGGAACGTGCAGCAGGCTGCTGGAAGGCTGAATCCACAGTTCATCCACTTTTGCAATGCTGAGAATATCAAGAACGGCATCGAGACGTTCTTCGAGATCCGATTTCCAAATGTTGCGTCCGTCGATCACGCCGGCTGCCAGCACTTTGTCTGCTGGAAAGCCGTGTGTTTTCAGCTGTTCCAGGTTTCTGCCCTTATCGTGAACGAAATCAAGGCCAATTCCCTGCACTGGGTAAGAGATGAGCTCTTCGTAAGCATCAACAGAATCAAAATACGTTTGCAACAGCACATTCAAGGATGAAAGTTCACTTGTGATGTTTTCAAATAATTCTTTTGCGCCGCGGACATCTTCGCTAGAGGCTGTAACAAGCGCCGGCTCATCGATTTGAACCCATTTTACGCCTTCTTCTTCAAGTTCTTTCAAAAGCTGTACATATAACGGCACAAGACGTTTTTGGATCGCTTTTGCTTCAGACGGTTCATAGCCTTTAGCAAGCGTAACGAACGTATAAGGGCCGACAATCACAGGTTTTGTTTCAACGCCGTATTCCTGTTTGATCCGGCGGTAATCTGTGAGCTGTTTGTTTCTTGTCAGGCGGAATTCAATGCTTTCGTCATATTCAGGAACGATGTAATGGTAATTTGTATTAAACCATTTTGTCATTTCACTAGATACGGCGTCTTTTATTCCGCGGGCGATAGCGAAGTATGTATCGGTAGCGTCAGTCAAATGTCTGAATCGTTTCGGAATCCAGTTGAAGCTGATTGCTGTGTCGAGTACATGGTCATACTGTGTGAAATCAGAAACTGGCACAACATCAATCTGCTGGTCGATTTGTGTTTTTACTGCGGATAAAAAGAGGTCGTCGATTTGCTTTAAAAACGTATCTTTATCAGTGCTGCCTTTCCAATACGCTTCAAGCGCTTTTTTCCATTCTCTGTTCAGTCCGATTCTTGGAAATCCTAAATTCGATGTTTTGATGGTTGTCATTGTTTCTCCTCCTTTTTATGTAAAACACTCTCGTTAACCCGCGGATACAGGCTGCTAAGAGGTTTTCTCACAACAAAAAGCCTCTTTCCCATGAGAGAAAGAGGCTTTTCTGCGTAAAACACTGCCTCTCTCATCTCTCAGACACAATCTGATGGAATTAGCACCGTGCCTTATGAGACATCAGTCTCGGCGCGAAAAGCAGTGCGCCCCATTTCACAATGGAATTACGGTCGGTTGCTGTTGGGGTCAAAAGGCCAATCCCTCGCCCAACTCTCGATAAGAGAAAATATTATTAATTTTTTGAAAAGTTGAATCATTTGTTGGTAATCTTAACAGTAATTCAAATTTGTTGTCAACATAGAATTTGAAATTTTATTTACTATATGTGGTTTATGTTATATAAGAAAAATAATTTTATAGGGTCATCAAATGTGATTGCGCTGCTCTTTCTGCCAGCTCATCAGGAGCGGTTAAATACAGGAATCCATTACCTGCCAGCGTTTTTGCAATATCGAGAGGGAGTGTTCTGCGGACCAGCTGTGCATAAACTTCAGTTTCAGAAAGCTTTCGTTGAAATGATTCTTCTTCATAGCTTTTGATTAAAGCAAGCGCTCCGCTGACATGAGGGGCAGCCATTGAAGTGCCGGTAAGCTTACCGTACTTCTTGTTAGGAAGGGTGGACACTATATTTTCTCCCGGTGCCACAAGATCAATCTCTTTATTAGCGTTAGAAAATTCTGATAATTCACGCGCTACGGAAACAGATCCAACCGCGATCACTTCATTATAAGCCGCAGGATAGGAAAGCTCTTCTGTTCGTTCGTTTCCGTCACCTTCATTTCCCGCTGCGCAAACGACAAGCACTCCGTTTTTGACGGCGTTTTTCACCGCTTCTTCAAGCTCCGGCACATCGTTCGGTCCGCCAAGGGACATCGAGATGATATCGGCTTTCTGTTCCACAGCGTAGTTAATGCCGTTAATAATCCATTCATATTGGCCGCTGCCGTTTGCACCGCCAAGAACCTTCACAATCAATAGGCTTGCCTCAGGCGCGACCCCGGCAATGCCGCCGTTTGAATCGTTAGCTGCAATCGTTCCGGCGACGTGTGTGCCGTGTCCGTTGTAGTCGGAAATCACATCTTCCTTGCCACCGTCATCATCCGTGAAGTTCTTTCCGCCGATGACTTGGTTTTTTAAATCAGGATGGCTTATGTCGCAGCCCGTGTCCAATACAGCAATTTTCACATTTTTTCCTTTTACCCCTTTTGCCCATATTTCTGGCGCCTTAATCACTTTAACGCCTTCAGGAAGCTCGTTTACATCCATGATCTGCTCATTCGTCACATACGGGATCAAGCGGATTTCACCATTCATAAAAAAGCCCTCCTTTTTTATGCTTGCAAGTGGATACAAGGATGTTGCTTCACATTATATGAAAAAAGCAACCGCTCGGACAGAGCCATTTGAAGCATTTTGAAAAAATAGGATACAACCCAAAGAATTAGTAATTTTCAAAATATTGGATGGCTTCAGCTTGTATGACTGGGATTCAGCTGTCAGTCAAGTTATAATAGTGTTTGGGGAAAGGAGTAGTGTGATGAAACTGAATGAAAAATTATATGCATTTTTTTCAGAGTATGTGGAACAAATGGCTGATGAATGGATTGAAACGATGGAAGAAAGCGATCCGAATTCGATTTATGCCTTACATAATGCATCTGTAACGGAAGAATTGAAAGAACAGGACAGAGAATTTTACCGGCATCTGAATGACATGTATGTTTTACCGGAAAAACAATTTCTCGAAGAATTTCAAGTGTGGGTTATTGAGCTGACGAACGATCAAAAGCATCTCGACACTCCGGTTCAGTATGTGATTCGGGAGTTTATGAGAAACCGGAGATTATATACGAAGTATTTTGAGAAGTTCGCAGAAGAAAATGAGTCGGCGTTTGAACCGGGAGAGAAACAAAAATGGGCCGATTTGATTGTAAAAGTCTTTGACTTTACCATTTATACATTTGTCGATCACGCTGAAGCGAATGCCAAACAGCAATTAAACGCTCAGAGAGAAATGATATTGGAATTAAGCTCGCCTGTCATCACCTTGAGCAAATCAACAGCTCTGCTGCCGCTTGTCGGTGACATTGATACCGAACGGGCAAAGTTCATTCTGGAAAACACGCTTCATGCTTGTGCAAAAAGACGCGTGGAGCATCTGTTAATCGATCTATCAGGTGTGGTGGTGGTTGATACGATGGTGGCGCACCAAATCTTTAAATTGATTGAGGCGCTCACTTTAATCGGTGTCAGGTCAACCCTGTCAGGAATCAGGCCTGAAATCGCGCAAACCGCTGTACAGCTTGGGATTGATTTTTCGAATATCACAATTAAAACCAATCTTGCCCAGGCATTAAACTATCATCAATAAGAAAAAAATCCGCTATCAACCGATAGCGGATTTTTATGAGGCAAAACATAAGGATACGAGTAAAGATCCCGCGAATAACAAGAGAACGAGGCAAAAGAACAGCCAATCGCGGCGGTTTACGGTCAGTGTCCGGTAATATGTCCGGTTTCTGCTTCCTGTAAAACCTTTTGATTCCATCGCAAGCGCTGTCCGTTCCGCTTTTCTGATGGCGCTTGCCAACAGCGGGATGGTATACCGCTTTAGCGCGCTGATTTTCTCAATGAAGCCGCTCTCCGCCGCTCCTCCTCTGATTTTATGAGCCTGCTGGATCAGCTGGATTTCATCCTTTAGCAGCGGAAGAAAACGAAAGCCTGCAATGACCCCATATGCAAGCTTTGGTGAGAGCTTGCATTGCTGGACAAGGCTCAGCATAAATAAAATCGGATCGGTCGTAAAAACAAACATCATCGATAAGGCGGAAAAGCACAAAATACGAAACCCGAGAGAAATGCCGACAGAGACATTATCGCTGTTGATTGAGATAGGGCCGGCTTGAAACAAGAAATTATCCGGAGTTGTCGGGACCTTTCCAAAAACAGCGGCTGTCCATACGCATCCGAATGCTAAAATCAAAAATGGAATCGTAAACAAAAACCATTTTTTCAAGGGGATTCTGGCCGCCAATAGGACACCGGCAACGATGATGATATAAAAACACGCAGGGGTGTAAGGATTGTAAATAAACGACAGCATGACGACACAGCAAAAAACCGCCGCCGCTTTCACTGCCGGATTAATGAGATGTAACGGCTGCTTCATCACGCACCTCCTCTTGGCGGGCCATCCATTCATATAGAAGGGGGAGGGTGAGCTTTGCTTTTTGGACAAGCCCTTTTTCCTGAGAAAATAACTGCGCTGGAGATCCGTCAAAATCCAGATTCGTATCGTGGAGAACAAGAACGCTGTCGGCATACGAAGAGACAAGCTCCATATCGTGCGTAATCATAAGGACAGCGCTTCCTTCTTCCTTGATACGCTGAATCATATCCATGCATTCAGCAGCCGTGCGGGCGTCCTGGCCAAAGGTTGGTTCGTCTAATAATAAAACCTTTACATTATGCATGAGCATGGTAGCGACGCTCAGGCGCCGTTTTTGCCCTTGGCTGATCGCAAACGGATGATGATCAGCCAAATGCGCAAGACTGAAACGATCCAGCAGATGCTGCGCTTTTCCCTTAGTTTCAGCATTTGCTTTTTGGCCGAAAATCAGCTCGTCATACACCGTATCGGTGACGAACTGATGCTCTGGGTTTTGAAAAACAAATCCCAAACGTTTTCGCAGTTCTTTTTCTTTATATGACTGCAGCGGCTGATCATATAGAAGAATCTTGCCGCTTTGCGGCTTCATAAGACGTGCTAGAACAGATAAAAGCGTCGATTTTCCAGTGCCGTTCGGGCCGACAAGCGCCGTCAAAGAGCTTTCGTGCAATGAAAAGCTCAGGTCTTTGAAAATCGTCTGCTGTCCTCTTGCGAATGAAAGGCAACTGACTTCCAGCACACTCTCCCCAGAAGGAGCTTCTTTCTTTTCTGCATACTCGGCAGGAAAAGGCTCTTTGAACAGCGTTTCCTTTGATAAAGTAAACGGCATATTCCGCTTTTTCTGCAGATCAGACACTTTTGGAATCGCGATGCCCATTTGCTTTAGGGTTGCCGCTTCGTGCTGAAATAGATCTTGTGTTCGGCCATCCAGCGCTTTTTTTCCTGCTTTGTCCAGCACGATCGTTCTTTCAACCCAAGGCGTCCAGTCATCAAGCTGATGCTCAATCACAAGGAGGCTGAAGCCTTTATCACGCTGAAGATCTTTCATCATGTGAACGAACTCCCTCGCTGAATAAGGATCTAGAAGAGAAGTCGGCTCGTCTAACATAATGAGCTCGGGCTCCATCGCTAAAATACAGGCGAGCGCAACTTTCTGCTTTTGTCCTCCTGACAGAGTGGATATTGTTTTTTCTTTTAAATGAGCAATACGTAATTTTTCTAAAACCGCATCGATCTTCTCCGTCATCTCTTCTTTCGGAATCTGCAGATTTTCCAGCCCGAAAGCGATTTCGTCTTCCACCGTCAGCATGCAAAACTGCTGATCGGGGTCCTGAAAGACGACTCCGGCATACTGGGCTACTGTTTCGGAGGCTCCAGGGTCTGTGACCGGCTTTTCAAGTAAAAATACATGCCCCGACTGTGTACCGTCGCAAGCCTCCGGGTAGAGACCGTTTAAACAAAGGGCGAGCGAGCTTTTTCCGCACCCGCTCGGTCCTAGCAATAAAGCGCATTCTCCTTTTTGAAGCTCAAACGAAATGTTTTGAAAAACCGGTTTCTCGTCTTCTTCATAAGAGAAGCTGAGCCTGTCAACCGTGAGGAGCTTATCAAAGGCTTGCATGTTCTGATACCCGTTTCCGTTTCTTTTTCAGTTCCTTTCCGAGTGCCATTCCGTTTAGCACGCCCGTATACGCGAGAGAGTCGCTGACAGCTTTCCCGAGAAGTCCCGCAAGAAGTGCGCCGGAAGCAAGACGGATCATAAGCAAAATGAGAAGATAACCTGGTGAATAGGCAATATAGCCAGAAACAAATAGATTATAGATAAAGCTGGCTACTGAAGATCCCATTCCTGCCAGCATAAGTACAGGCAGAGAGTATGCTTTCCAGCGCGTCGCGAGAAATACAGCTTCAGCTCCGAGACCTTGAACGATGCCGATGACGATGACCATCGGGCCAGATGGATTTCCCAGCAGGCATTCAACGAGAGCGGCTATGACTTCAGAAACAAGCGCCGCTCCGGGTTTTCGAATAATGTACGCGGCGATGATGGAAACGATAAACCAAATACCGTAAATCGGTTCATAAGCGATTGGACCGAACATACCTGCAAGTACGTTTCCAAAATGCGTAAATAATAAATAAACCACGGCAAAAACGATACTGATAACGGACATAATGACAATTTCTTTTACTTTCCAGCTTTTCATTTTATCCCTGCTTTCTGTTTTTTCTAGATGGACTGTTAGCCGAGAGATTCACAGTCATGGTTACGTGCTTTGTTTGCTTTTCAGCCATGCGGAAAACGGCTTCCAATGTCCTGAATACGTCATGCGCATCCCCATCAAGCTCACTCGCGTAATGGACACCCTGTACGAAGGTGCCTTCTGCTTTCGCAATGTCGACAGCTTCCATGATCAACTCCATATAATCCGGCTCATTCATTGGATAAAGGGCAAATTGGCATGGCGCTTCCGCGTTCAGGCTCCGGACAGCATCTTCATTGACACGATTATCGTCTGCGGAAAGATATGTATCTTCTTGTGTGTCGCCCGGGCATCCGATGGAAAACGTGCCGTTCATGACGATGTGTTTTTCGCTGTTTGCCGCGTTAAGATAAATGGCTTTGGCTGCATCGAATACATGATCAGCTGATCCTCGTAAGACTGTGCTGATATGGTCGGTTTTCGTCCAAACCTTAGATGTGTCGGTTTTTTTCAGTGCGGACTTGATCACATTGATAAAATCATCTGTCATCGGATATAAAGAGAACCGAAAACCGGCGATTCTGCTTGTACCGCATATTTGCTCCATTTCTTTCACCCCTTGTTTTTTGGTAAAATAAAAAACTGCATATTCTAAGGGAATATGCAGTAAGAGATCGATTAAGCGCACAAAAAATACACCATTCGGTCAACCTGCACTTCCCCACGCTGGTATTATCCAGATCGGGTCATAAGGGATCAAAACGCGTTACTCCCGCGCTTTATCTCAGCCAAAACAGCACCCCTAGTGCTTTCCGTATACAATTTTTTATGTTGACATCATAATAGATGATAAGAATCATTTTGTAAACCAAGAAATTATTTTTTTCATATCGAGACAGGAGAGAGTGATCGGATTTGGAAAAAGGACACATATTAATTGTGGAAGATGAAGAAAAAATCGCCAGAGTGCTTCAGCTTGAATTGGAGTATGAAGGTTACAGCGTTACCATGAAACACAATGGTACGGAAGGGCTGAATGCGGCAGCGGAAGGCGGGTATACCTTGGTGCTTCTTGATGTTATGCTTCCGGGACTTAGCGGCCTGGAGGTGCTGCGCCGCTTGAGAAAAACGGATTCGCAAACACCTGTCATTTTATTAACGGCGCGCGACAGTGTGCCTGATAAGGTAACTGGACTGGACATCGGTGCCAATGACTATGTCACAAAGCCGTTTGAAATTGAAGAATTACTTGCCAGAATCAGGGCGGCACTGCGCCAAAACGGGACAAAAACAAAAGATGTTGACACCTTTCTTACTTATGACGACTTACGGGTGAATGAAAAAACACGTGAAGTGAGACGCGGAGACAAAGAGGTGGAATTAACGCCGCGGGAATTTGATTTGCTCGTCTATATGCTGAAGCATCCGCAGCAAGTGCTGACACGGGAGCAGATTTTAAGCTCAGTATGGGGATTTGATTATATTGGTGATACAAATGTCGTGGACGTCTACATCAGATACATCAGAAAAAAGTTGGATTATCCTTACGAAAAACAGCTGATCCATACGATTCGCGGGGTTGGCTATGCCATTAAGGGGTAAAAAATGAAGCTAAAGACCAAGATTCATCTATACACATCACTATCGCTGTTACTGTTATTAATTCTGGTCCATACCGCGGTCTATCTCATTTTTTCATCCGCCCTGACATCAACGGATGCGGCCCGGCTTGCAGATGAGACCAGTAACATCGCCGAAGCACTGCATGCTGCTGAAACAGAAGGAGTGGCTTTGCAGGACATGCTGCAGGCCTATCTTCCGGCAAACGGCATGGTCCGTGTTGTGAATGGAGATCAAAAAGCTGTGATGACCATAACAAAAGAAAAAGCGTATAAAGAATTCCCTCTCGCTTTTCATAGCGGTGAAACTGCAGATGTAAGGAAACATGACGGCAAACTGTTTGCTGAAGCTGCTGTTCCGGTTATTTGGACCGATGGGCAAGTGGTATCTCTTCAGCTGGTTGAAAGGCTGGAGAACACAGAAGAGAGTCTGTTTCTGCTGAAAATCATCTTAATCGCTGCGAGTGCTGCTGTCTGTATCGCTTCTTTTTTTGCGGGAAGCTTGCTCGCCCGCCGGATCATCAATCCGATCAGGCGATTAATGATGACGATGAAAGACATACAGCGGGAGAAAGCATTCAAAACGATTTCCTTGGAAGGACAGTCCCACGACGAGTTATATCAGATGGGGCTGACGTTTAATGAGATGGCGATGATGCTGAAAGAGCATTACGATAAACAGCAGCAATTCGTTCAAGATGCTTCACACGAATTGAAAACCCCGCTCACAATTATAGAAAGCTACAGCAGCCTGATGAAGAGATGGGGGGCAAAAAAGCCGGAAGTGCTTGAGGAATCGATAGAAGCTATTTATTCAGAAGCGCTGCATATGAAAAAACTGACCAATCAGCTTCTGACATTGGCCAAAAGCCGCGAAGGCCTTGAGCTTGATCTGAAAACAATCGATCTGGTTGAAGTGTCGCGCACTGTCATGCAAACGCTCCAGCCTGTCTATCAGCGTGACATTTTTCTTGAAACAGATAAGGAGAGCCTGTTTGTAATAGCTGATGAAGAACGCATCAAGCAGCTGCTGACCATTTTGCTCGATAATGCCATTAAATATAGTGAAAAAGCCATTGTGATGACAGCCGGAACGAGGAATGGGCTACCGATTCTGTCAGTAAGGGATGAAGGCATCGGAATAGCTGAGGAGCATATCCCGCACCTGTTCGAACGGTTCTACCGAGCGGATGAGGCACGAAACAGAAAAACAGGCGGAACGGGTTTAGGCCTTTCCATTGCCAAGCAAATCGCCGATGAGCACGGCCTTGAGCTGTCTGTAAAAAGTACGCCGGAACAAGGAACAGCTGTCACCATGGAATTCAGAGAACAGAATGGGGGAGGCTGATGAACAAATCAATCAAAGCAATATCTGCTGCAGCGGCGGTTTTAGCCATCATCATCTGTGCGGTTCTTATCATTCGGCAAACCCATGAAGATGTAATGTCAAAGGAGGCTGTCGTAAAAAAAGTCGAAGCCTCTTATGAAGGCGAGATCACGAATGTAACACAATCAAAGGATAAAAAAACATATGATATGACCCTTGAAAATCCAAAGGGAACTTATTTTATAAAAGCTGATGCAAAATCGGCTGACATTCTTTCGATGAACAGAATTAAAGCGATGAATCCATCTGTCATGACAGAAAAAGAAGCCGAGCAACTCGCACTTGAGCGGGTCCCGGGAACCGTCAAAAAACAAACACATCAGAATCGTGTTGCCACATATACCATTCAAAAAAAAGACGGAAAAACATACGAAGTGAAGGTAGACATGCAGGCAAAAGCAGTTGTGTCTGCTGACCAAATCAGCGGTAAAGATCAACCCAAAACACCGATTACGGAAAACGAAGCGAAAACCATTGCAGAGAGAGAAACGAGCGGGACGGCGGATGACGCAGATCTCGAAGAAAGTGGGGGCACTCTCATCTTTGAAGTGGATGTTGATCTTCCGGATGATAAAGAAGCGACAGTGAAAATCAATGCCTACACCGGAAAAGTTGCGAACATTGTGTATGAAGACTGACGTTTTCTCATCAAATTCTTATCTTTCTCTCGTTTTCCTTTCATATTGAGTATGTAAACTGAACTCATACAAAAACAAAGGAGGAATCACATATGCTTAAGAAACGATGGATGGTTGGTCTTTTAGCAGGATGTTTAGCGGCTGGCGGATTCAGCTACAACGCGTTTGCGAAAGAAAACAATGATAACATACAGACTGCCGCTTCCAAGACTGGTGCACTCACTGAACAGGAAGCAGAATCAATTGCCAAAACGGTTGTTGACGGCACAGTGGAAGACATCGACAGAGATATTTACAACGGCAAAGAAGTCTATGAAGTAGAGATTGAAAAAGACGGTGAAGACTACGACGTATATGTAGATATTAAGACAAGACAAGCGCTTAATGACCCGTTAAAGGAGAAAGCAGAACAAGTCGCTATAACAAAAGAAGAAGCTGAAGAAATGGCCTTAAAGCAAACGAATGGAACCGTAACAGAAAGCAAGCTTGATGAAGACGATGGTGCTTACATCTATGAAATTGAAATCAAAACGAAACAAGGCACTGAGGCGGAATTTGACATTTCCGCAAAGGATGGACGTATCATCAAGCAGGAGATAGACGACTAATCAAAACCCCGCTAGAGCGGGGTTTTCAGCGTGTCGACAAACCGTTGCATTCGTTGTCAGTCCTGCGCGTTGGTACTTACGAATTTCTACATTCCAATCCTCGCCCTTCCTAGACTTCAAGGGTTTTCAATCAGCAGAAATGATGACAAAACCCTAAAACTTAAGCCGTTTTAGGAAACCCCCGCATATCAGCGGGGGTTTTTCATGATAAGAAGCCTTCATTTGGACAATCTAAATAGAAAAGGAGGCGAAACACATGGAAAAGAAAGAGGAGCAATACATCAATCAAGCTGAATATGTCCCTCATCCGACAAAAGAAGGAGAATATGCTTTATTTCTTCATGAAACATATCATTTGCTCTCGGAAGATGATGAAACGCAAACAACAGAATAAGGGCTTAGGCCCTTGTTTTGTTCCGTTATTGTGATGAAAGCGCATTAATTACTTTTTTGAGTTGACACAGCTTGTTTTTTTCTGTAATCTCAGTGTGTCAATTCAATTATGAACTTCGTTAGGTGAGGCTCCTGTATGGAGATACGCTGCTGCCCAAAAATGTCCAAAGACGCCAATGGGTCAACAGAAATCATCGACATAAGGTGATTTTTAACGCAGCTGGATGATTGCTCCTATGCCATACAGTGCTAAAGCTCTACGATTGAAGGCGCCCGCACGCTTTTTTGCCGTGTTTCTTTCTCCTTCAATCCCGAAGGCTTTTTTTATGCCTTTAAAACGAATCTTATCAAAGGAGGTGCGGAGTATGGATTCTCCCCATTCGAGTCAATCTGAAGAAGTACCCATATACTATGACAGCAAGACAATTGATTACACGGTGAGGAGACGATCTGCCGCACCTTCAGGCGAGGCCGGCACGTCTCCGTAGAGGAGGTACGAGTCCTTATGGTTCAAAACATGACCTATGACGAACTCATTTTACGCATCATTATTTTATTGCGAGACGGGAAGATTAAGGATTTCAGAAGCGTTATTGATGAGCTTCAGCCCTATGATATGGCATTTATTTTCAAAGAAATGCCGGAAAAACACCGCGCCCGCTATTTATCTTATTTAACTGTAGATGATATCACGGATATGATCGGGGAGCTGGAGCGCGAATTTCAGCTTGCCGTCTTAAATAAAGTCGGAAAAACAAAAGCAACACTTGCGATGAACAAAATGGACAACGATGACCTCGCGCAATTGCTTGAAGAAATGGATGAAGAACTGAAGGAACAGCTTTTGTCCAGCATGGAAGCGTCAGAGTCAAAAGCTGTACAGCTTTTGATGAACTATCCGGCCGACTCAGCGGGACGCATGATGACAAACCGGTTTGTGTGGATTCCTCAGCATTACACGGTAAAAGACGCGGTCGTCAAATTAAAAAGCTTTGCTGAAATAGCTGAATCGATCAACTACTTATATGTCATCAATGAAAGCAAACAGCTGGTGGGCGTGCTATCCTACCGTGATTTGATTTTGGGCGAACCTGAAGAAAAGGTGCAGGATTTAATGTTTACCCGCGTCATATCAGCAGACGCTCTTCAGGATCAGGAAGAAGTTGCCCGTCTGATTGAACGTTACGATTTCTTGGCGATCCCGGTTGTGGAAGAAAACAATGTTCTTGTCGGCATTGTAACAGTCGATGATATTATCGACGTCGTCATTCGGGAAGCTGATGAGGATTACGAAAAATTTGCCGCTTCCGGTAAAGACATCACCTTTGACACAAAGTCTTATGTGGCGGCATACCGACGCCTGCCATGGCTGATTTTGCTCTTGTTTATCGGGCTGATTTCAGGAAGCATTATCAGTTATTTTGAAGATGCGCTGCAGCAGGTTGTCGCGCTGGCATTTTTCATGCCGATGGTGTCAGGGATGACAGGAAATACGGGAACACAATCCCTCGCGGTTGTCATCAGAGGGTTGTCTAAAGAAGAATTGAACAAAAAAACGATTGTACGCCTGATCTTTCGGGAGTTCAGAACAAGTATTTATATCGGAGCGGTTTGTTCTGTGCTGATTGCGATTGTCTCCATCTTATGGCAGGGAAACGCGCTGCTGGGATTTGTTGTCGCTTCTTCACTATTCTTCACTTTAATTATCGGCACAATGTCAGGAACAATTATCCCTATTATTTTGCACAAGCTGAAAGTAGACCCGGCGATCGCTTCAGGGCCGCTGATCACAACGTTAAACGATATTCTGTCTTTATTAATTTACTTTGGCATTGCCACTGCATTCATACACTCATTATAAAAGTAAAAAGTCCGTCTCAATTGCGAGTCGGACTTTTATCATTTAACGGTTTTTGTACCGAAAGTGCGCATTAAGCTGCCCCTCCAGCATTTTTTTCCGCACTTGCGGATCGTTTTTTAACATTTGCTCTTTTTTCCGCATATCCTTTAAAATCTCTGCCGTCTGTACGCCGTCTTCACGCTTATTGGCGATATCCATCAGCCGTTCCACATCGGCAAAAGAATATTTTCTCGTTCCCCTTGAAGAACGCTGCGGATAAATGAGTTTTCGTTCCTCATAATACCTGATCTGTCTTACGGACAATCCTGTCAATTCACTCACAATCCCGATTGAAATCACTTTTTTGTCTTTATAAGAATGATCTTCTGTGGCCATTTTTCCACCCCTGGATGTCTTTTGATAATATTATACAAAAAACAAAGAGAAAAAACCTGACGCTTGTCATATTTTCTAACATCAAATAGAAGATTTTTGAAAAAATACGGAAGAAAAATTAACAAGAATAATGCGTAACACACAAGTGCGTTTTATCCTTTATATAACGATTAACTGAGGAGGAAGGATAATCATGGAGGAAGAAAAAGCGGTCTCACTGGCAAAAGAAATTATAGAGTTGGATATCAAGCGTGATGAAATGCTGGAGACGTTTATGCAGCTCGCCGGAGAACATGCTTTTCAATTATTAAGATCGGTTCAAAACGGACATTACCGAAAATCTTCGTAATTATAAATTCTTTACATTAGATTCATACCACGTTCATTTAAATAGGGTATCTTGTGTATAGGATACCTCATAATGAAGGAGGACGCCATGAGTAATTTATTGAAATCCGCTTTAGAAAAAGAACGAAGCCATTATTCTGAAAAACTCTTTCAAATAGGAGTTTATAATAAAGAAGTCATGAACAAAATGACGATTTCTGAACTGCGGAAGGAATACGCATATTTCTTTCGCAGCATTCCAAATGACAAAAAATATCCTTATACAAGATAATGTATAAGGATATTTTTGCTTTCAGAAGGAATTTCTCGAATGATAGCGAATACGTATAGTAAGGGACTGAACTCTTATTATATGTAAGGGTTTTCATTATTTTTTTATAAAAATCCTATATACGAGGTAGATATGATGAGATTATCGTTTAACGAAGAAGAAGTTGAGCGTGCGATGAATTTGTACAGAGTTTTTGCAAGGGCTTTCAAAAGTGTGTCTGAACATAGTATCCGTGACAGCAAAGAGCATGGCTTTAATCCCACTGAATTTGCTGTATTGGAGCTCCTCTACACAAGAGGCCCGCAAAAATTACAGCAAATTGGGTCGAGACTTCTGCTAGTGAGCGGAAACGTCACATATGTCATTGACAAATTAGAAAGAAACGGGTTTTTAGTAAGGGAGCAGGACCCGAAAGATAAACGCTCCGTTTACGCGCATTTAACTGACAAGGGCAATGAGTATTTGGATAAAATTTATCCGATTCATGCACTGCGTATTGCGAGAGCGTTTTCAGGCCTTTCGCCTGATGAACAGGATCAGCTGATCGTCTTGCTGAAGAAAGCAGGCATTCACAGCCAGCATTTGCTGTTTCGTTAACGATTCTACACTCTCTGTTTCAGGGAGTGTTTTTTTGTTTCATATCATCCTTTTTAATACATCTTCAATCTTCCGATCGGAGATTTCGGCAAGATATCCATTGACATGTTTTTCATATTCTTTCATCTGTTTATTCGATTGGAAAAATGCCGCCATACGCTCCTCTGCTTTCTGCATACCCCAATTTCTCATATCTGTGACAAGTTTCCGTTCCTTTAGAAGGTTCAAATTCATTTCCTCCTGGCCCGGCAGCGCATGATAAATAAATACCGGAAGCCGTTTCTGTAAGCATTCGCTGATCGTCACGCCTCCTGGTTTTGTCATAATGCCTGACGCCTGTTCATATAAACGGTTCATCTCTGCTTTGCTGTGAAGGTAGGGAATCGCCTCAATAAAAGGATGGCGTAAACTTTTGACATAGCAGTAGAGCTTTTCGTTTTGGCCGCATAATATTTTGTATAAGATGTTTCCTTCTGGCGACAGATCCTGAACCCATTTTAAAATACCCCCGACTCCCATACTGCCGCCTGTGATGATGATGGTATATGGCGGATGATGCTGACAGGTGTCTGCTGATCCCGCTTCAAACATCCGGTGAACGGGAATGCCGGTCATGTATATGTTT
The DNA here is from genome assembly GCF_036765095.1 of Bacillus sp. 0209A. Lineage (NCBI taxonomy): Bacteria > Bacillati > Bacillota > Bacilli > Caryophanales > Bacillaceae > Bacillus > Bacillus sp. 0209A. The sequence continues at coordinate 669,531 of NZ_JBAIZV010000001.1, read as the reverse complement.
TTCGGATCGATTCCTTCAGACATGAGCTGCTTCTTAATATCCACAATCGGAGAAAAATGGAAATTGATATTCTCCCGTCCCCATAATTGATTCACAAAAAAATCAGTATATACATTTACAACCGTCATATTCGGATATTCCGGCTTTAGCCGGTTCAGCAGATATGAAGGCAGCGCATGTGTGCAGAAGGCGATATCAGGCTGTTTTTCTTTGAGGATGTGCCTCATTTGTTGTGTGAACAGCCATTCGTACATGGGATAGCGTTTGTCATTTTGATATCGTCCGCAGGCGAGGAGCCTGTAAATGCCGTTGTACGTTTTCGGGAAATATTGAATCCATTTTAAATACGCCTCGGAGGACAGTTTTTCTAATCGTCTATATGCGTGTGAAAAGATATCAATTTTCTCAGATGCGAGTCCTTGAGACTCCAGTTCAGCCTGCAGGGCATCCGCCACATGATGATGCCCTGTGGAAATGCTTAAAAAAGGAAAAATGAGAATGTTTTTCATGATGGTCCTCCTTAAAAAAATATGGCAACTATATTTTGGGGAGAACGTTCACAAAATATAAGGGTGTTTTTGATCATAAGGAAGGTGAAGAGATGAAAACCTGTTTCCTTTCTATTTGGAGAGTGGTTGACCCGATTTATTTCTTTTTTTCAAGACTGACCTTGATTGACAAGGATCGAAAAAGCGTCTTTCGAGTCAGGCTGACGAAGTACAAAGGACATCAGGTCGTGCTGAGCGACGGAACGCATATCAGAAAAAATGATGTGCTCGTTAAAATCCATCTGCACAACATTAAGCTGATCAGGGAGCTGCAAAGCATTGAGAGCACAGTCAGAAAGGGAATCATTATCTATCAAAAAGTATACCAATCGATGCCGATGCTTTTGGATTACATCAACAAGCATAAAAAAAGTGAAAAAATTAAAGGGATTGTGGGCATTACAATGCTTGACAAAGGTGTGGAAAGGCTCGGCTTTGATGTGGTCACCCCGGTCAATCCTTTCTACAGATGTTTTAAAAAGATCACCCATATGCCGATTTTATATCTCACTTCAAAGCCGATGAGCGTGCGGCATTTACCGAATACATCCTATTTGTTTATTTCGAAAGAAAAGCTTCAGAAAACCTATCAAAAAAAAGACTGATGTCTGGGGTCAGCGCAGTCTTTTTTGTTTATATCTGATGAAATGTCACTTCTGGGCGGCTTCCGACACGGATATTTACACCGGTTTGTCCTAAACCTTCGCTGATATAAAACGGTTTATCGTGGTGATAATGAAGCCCTTTAATCATGTTCATGCGCACGAGCTTGCCCATTTTCACCAAGTGATACGGTTTTGGCCAGTGGATTTGCCCGCCGTGAAAATGGCCTGAGAGCAGGTAATCAAAATGAACATCTTTCATATCCAGAATAATGTTTGGGTCATGTGTTAATACGAGCTGATAGCCGTTTTCTAGATCTTGATAAGAGCCGGCAATATTACTGCGGTTCGTGCTGTAATCATCAATGCCGATAATATTGACAGGCCCCGCGGCCGTCTCAATTCGAACATGTTCATTTTGCAGCGTGATACAGCCGTTTTCCTCTAAAACACGCTTCAATCTCAGAAAGTCCCTATCTTTTAATACATAATCATGATTACCGAACACCGCGTACATTCCATATGCAGGTTCCAACTTTTGCAATGCGTTTAAGTAACCTGCCAGCTTCGGAATATTACGTTTCCGATCTAGAAAATCTCCGGTGAGCGCAATGATGTCCACAGGCTGATTTTTTGTTAAACGATATAGCTCTTCAGGTGAAACAGAAATGTTTTCTAAGTGAAAATCTGATAAATGAAGGATATTCAATTTTTTTCTAGCTGGAAGGCCGTCTTTTTGATCAATTGAAATGCTGTTGACCTTCACATCTTTTGTATTGCGGTTCGCTTTATATATAAATGGCACAGATACGAGTATGGCTAATGAAAGTAAGATTGTAAACAAAATATATCCCCTCCCTCCTATCAGTATAGTAAGTGATCATGCCTTAAAGATAGCGGGAATTAATGGGGAAGAGACAAGTTAAAAACGGAATGTCTTCTGATGAATGTTTTGGAAGGGAAAAGGGATAATAAATTTTGACACATGAGGCAGAACATGCCGGATATGGAGTCAGAATAACAGATGGATGTGTAAGCGATGTTACGATTGTTGAGACAACACAAAAAAGAAACATATTATCTCTGGATCGCATTATTTCTCCTTTTGCTGTATGTATCCCCGCTTTTTATTTTAAAGGAAGATGCCCATATTCGCGTCCACGATAATTTAGATTCCAATATCGCTTGGTACAAGGTTTTGGCGGATAGCGGAGAAATCATCGGCAAGGTTGACGCAGCCATTCCGCAAATTATTAACGGGCTGCCGAGAGATGCCTTTGGCACTGAGTGGAGCGGGATTGTTTGGCTGCACGCTTTCTTTTCTTCCATGACCGCCTATGCAATAAGCCAGACGATTACAAGGGTTGTCGCTTTTTTGGGAATGTATGTACTGCTGAAGAAACATGTGATTCCGGAGCCAAAAGCGGCTTTCATCCGAATTGGCGTATCGCTGGCATTTGCTTTAACACCTTTCTGGCCTTCGGGAATGCTGAGTACGCTTGGATATCCTTTGGCACTGTGGGCTTTTTTGAATATCCGAAAAGGGGATATCTCATGGAGAGAGTGGCTGACGCTCGGTTTGCTTCCTTTATATTCAAGCTTTGTCTTAGGTTTCTTCTTTTTCTTGGCAGGAATGGCGTGCTTTTGGCTGTATGATGCCATCACACAAAGAAGATGGAATTTGATGTTTTTAGGCAGCATTGCATTTATGACGAGTATTTACCTTTTCGTTGAATATCGGCTTGTGTATTCAATGCTGTTCTCCCACGCGCCGATGCATCGGATAGAATTTATTTCATCACGGCATGACGTATGGCATTCACTTCGTCTATCCGTAAAAAACTTTGTCTATGGGCATAATCATGTGATGACCGTTCACACCGTTGTCATCCTCCCGATCCTGCTGCTTATATTTGCAGCTATGCTGTTCAAGCGAAACCGGACAAAGCTAGAAAATGTTTATCTGTTTTTATTTACGCTTAATTACGGACTATCTTTATGGTATGCGTTTTGGTTCAACAAAATATGGACTGTGCCAAAGCAGAAATTTGCTTTTTTAGCTGAATTTAATTTTGCGCGTTTCCATTTCCTCCGGCCGCTTGTCATATATGTAAGCTTTGCGATAGCTCTATATCTCATATGGCGGATGGGGAGAGGGTGGAAATGGCTTGTATACGCCGCAGTCGCTGCACAGCTGATGGTTTTGGCGCCTTTTAATGAAGAGTATACGTATGGCGTTCACTACAATGCGCCGACATTCCGGGAGTTTTATGCATCTGAGCAATTCAAGGAGATTAAGGAGTATATCGGGCGACCGCAAGATTCGTACAGGGTGGCGAGCATCGGACTGCATCCGTCTATCGCCCAATATAACGGGTTTTACACGTTAGATACGTATAACAACCTGTACCCGCTTTCATATAAATATGAATTTAGAAAAATCATTGAAAAAGAGCTGGAAAAAAACGCTCGGCTGAAACAATATTTTGATGAATGGGGCAGCCGTTGCTACCTTTTCGTCGATGAGCTCGGGAAACGATATGATTTTAAAAAGAACTCGAAGAAAACGATCAACAATCTTCAATTAAATACAGATGTATTTAAAAAAATGGGCGGTCGTTACATTTTTTCTTCAGTTCCGATCATGAATGCTGATCAAAACCATCTCGCGCTTGTGAAGACGTTTGACCATATAGATTCGGCCTGGCGCATTTATTTATATGAAACAAGATAAGGAGGATATCGATTGAAACAGCCACAGCCAGTGTTAACCATCGTCGTTCCGTGTTTCAATGAAGAGGAAGTGTTTCAGGAGACCTGCCATCAGCTGACAGAGGTTGTAGACGGCTTGATTGAAGAAACATTAATCGCTGAAGACAGTAAAATTCTGTTTGTCGATGATGGCAGCAAAGACCGCACTTGGGCCTTGATTGCCATGGAAAGCATAAGAAACAAGAAGGTTGCCGGCTTAAAATTAGCCTGCAATGTCGGACACCAAAAAGCGCTTTTAGCCGGACTCCATAAAGCGAAGAACAAATCAGACTGTGTCATTTCAATTGATGCTGATCTACAGGATGACATTTCTGTTATCCGGGATTTTATATTGAAATATCATGAGGGCTGCGAGATCGTTTACGGCGTCCGCCGCAGCAGAAAAACCGATACCTTTTTCAAGCGAACGACCGCTTTAGGATTTTATCGCCTCATGAATAAGCTTGGGATTAAATTAATTTATAATCATGCTGATTTTCGACTAATGAATAAAAGATCGCTTGAAGAGCTTGCGCGCTATCCGGAAGCGAATCTGTTTTTAAGAGGAATTGTTCCCATGATCGGCTTTAAATCTGCCGAAGTCTTGTATGACCGAAAGGAACGTTTTGCCGGCAAAACGAAATATCCGCTGAAAAAAATGCTATCATTCGCTTTTAACGGGATTACATCATTCAGTGTCGCGCCGATTCGCTTTTTTACGCTTTTAGGTTTTGTTTTATTTTTCGTCAGCGCTGTGGCGGGAATCGGTGCATTTATTCAAAAGCTGCTCGGCCATACAAATGCAGGCTGGGCGTCGCTCATCATTTCCATTTGGTTTTTGGGCGGTCTGCAATTAATGGGAATCGGGATCATCGGGGAGTATATCGGAACCATTTTTTCAGAAGTGAAAAGCCGGCCGAAATATGCGATTGATATCGATTTGTATAATGAACCGCTGAGCCCGCTCCAGCGCCAGGAAAAAGAGCGGTTAGAAAAAAAGTACAGTTGAACGAAAAGAGCTGACTTATTTGTCAGCTCTTTCCGTTCAACTGATGTAAAATGGCGCTAAGAGGTTCGTCTTGCGGGCTGCGGTAAAAATCGAAAAATGGGCAGCCCTGCTTCTTTATCCGGTCGATGACGGTATCAATTGTAAACATAGCGGGTGTTAAGGACGTTTGTACCTCGTGCCAATAGAGCGGTGCCGCGACAGTGCCAAGCTCGTTCCCCCTTGTCGAATAAGGACAGATAATCGTTTTCCCTTCTGCATGCTGCAAATAATCAAGATACAATTTGCCGTGCCTGTTTTTGATCAGGCGTTCTGTGGTAAATAGCTCGGGAAATGCATTGGTGCAGTACTCTGCGACCAGCTGTGTAAATTGGCGTGTTTCTTCATACGTAAATGCCTCAGGGGACAAGGGGATATAAAGCTGGATGCCCTTGTTTCCGGACAGCTTCGGGTACGATGTGATGCCGAAGGAGTCAAACAGCCGTTTCAGTTCATTTGCAGCCTGCACGGCCATGGGAAAGTCCTCTCGTGAAGGCGGGTCCAAATCAATGACAATCTCAGCCGGGCGCCTGCTTTTAATGGTTTGAAAAGGAACATGAAACTCCAAAGCAAGCTGGTTGGCGAGCCATAACAATGTAGACATATCCTCGCAGACGATATGTTCATGGTTTCCGTCAAAAAAAGATTGAATAAAATCCGGCGCATAGTCCGGCTTATTTTTTTGGAAAAATGATTCGCTTCTTGATCCATGCGGATAGCGGATGACTGTGACAGCACGGTTTTTCAAAAAGGGAAACAGGTAGTCACTGACTTCAATCATGTACTGAATAAAATCTTCTTTTGTTTTTTTATTCTTTTCAAAAATGATTTTATCCAGGCTTGTGAACTGCAGCTTCGGATGGACCGGTTTGGAGTGGCGGATGACTTGCGCATACGTGCATTTGGTCCAGTCCATATGGAATTCAAAACCGACAAACGATACCTCTCTCAATGTGCCTTGGAGAATCGTTAAGTATTGAACGGCTGCACATATCGATGGTTCGAGCGTATATTCGCCTGATGGTGTTTGATGTCCGTGCTGTTCCATAATTTTGCGTACGGCATTTTTTTCTTCATCGCGCATTCCGTGTGAGACAGAGGCAATCGGTGTCATCACGCCGTTTTTTAACACAGATACTGTCAGAAATCCATTGTTGGGGTTGAACCCTGTTATACAAACATAAGCTTGTTTAAAGTTTTTATATTTAAGCCAATCGGATGACCGCTTCTTTTCAAGCCATTTGCTGTTTGTTTTCTTCGCTACAATTCCTTCTCCATCATATTTCGTAACCATCTCCCAAATCGTATCAAAATGGTCAAAGGAGGGGATATACTGAATGGTTTCCTTAGCATAAGGGTTTGGAGATGCAGGAAGTTTTGGCATAGCCATAAGGTCGTACAGCAATTTTTTTCGATCCAGGTACGAAAGTGACGATACATCTTCTCCGCGTCGCTCTAACAGATCAAAGGCGAGAAAGCAGCACGGCCGCGCGTTGGCCGATTCCCGGATTTTATCTGGCCTTTTCAAACGGCCCCGCACTTGAATGTGCTCAAAATCTGAACGATAAGGATTCACTAAACATACAATCTCGCCATCAAGTGTCAGCGGAAGATCTTTTTCTATGTGCTGAAAGGCGGTTTTGGCGAATTGTGTGATTTCAGGGAAGGTGCTGGTAAGCTCCAAGCCATTTCTGCTAGTTAAGGTCACACCTGCCGAATGGATGCGGAGGATACAGCGGTACCCGTCATATTTTACTTCGTAGCGCCATTCTGTTCCTATTGGCGGTGATGAAGTAAGGACGGGCTGCATCGTAAACGCCATGGACTATGAGGTGCCGGAGGCTTTTTTTCTAGTCGTTTTTTGTTTCTTATCTCCGGCTCCTTTCGGTTCAGCGGCTTGTGCTGGTGCAGCTGCCGGAGTTTCCCGGTTCGGCTTTCTGGTGCGGTCGATGCTGGCTTGCAGGGCGCTGACCAGGTCAATGACATCTTCACGAGGAGGCGCTTTATCAGGAGTGACAGCTGTTTCCTTATTTTCGAGCTTATCATTGACTCTTTGCAGCAATGCGTGCCGGTACGTGTCCTCATATTTCTCCGGCTCAAACTCAGCTGTCAGCTCATCTATTAATGTGATTGCCGTTTGCAGTTCCTTATCGTTTACATTCGATTGATCCGGTACACCTGGGACATGGACAGCGCTTCTGACCTCATCCGGATAATGGATAGACTCCATCACGATACAATTTTCATAAACGCGGAGAATGGCTAGCTGCTGCTTCGACCTGATTGTCATATTGGCGATGCCGATCTTTCCGGTTGAGCGCAGCGCTTCACGCAGCAGGGTATAGGCTTTCGTACCGTTATCTCCGGGTCCGACAAAATAGGAGCGATTAAAATAAATCGGATCAATGTCCTGAAGCTGAACAAAGTCAACAATCTCAACCGCTTTCTCCTCATGCTCCTGCTTTAAGCTTTTTAGATCTTCATCCGTCAGCACTACATATTTTCCTTTTACATATTCATATCCCTTCACAATTTCATCAGGACCGAGTGTTTTTTCGCAATTCGTGCAAATTTTTTCGTATTTGATAGGCGCGTGATCCTCTTTATGGAGGCTGCGCAGTTTAATGTCTTTATCTTCTGTGGCCGCATATAGCTTAATCGGGATGTTTACTAATCCGAAACTGATCGATCCCTTCCACATTGTATGCATATCAATAAACCCCTTTTTTCTTTTAGTGTGAAGAGGAGGAGAGCGATTCATGTGTAGTAACTTATGGGTAAAAAAACAGCCGTCGCTGTTAATGCGGCGGCTGTTCAAGAATGAGTTGTTCAAGTTGTTCCGGCGGTATGGGCCTGCTGAAAAAGAAGCCCTGTAAATGGTCACAGCCTTTTTCGTAAAGAAGCTGTTTTTGAGCTGAATTTTCCACGCCTTCAGCAATCACCTGCAAAGACAGCTGGTGGCCCATGGCAATAATGGCCCCGGTAATTTGCTCTGATTTCGGATGTGTCTGAATATCGTCGATAAACGATTTGTCGATTTTCAGCCTGTGAATCGGAAAGTCCTTTAAATAGCTAAGGGAGCTGTGTCCCGTTCCGAAATCGTCAATGCTGATTCTGATTCCTAATTCCGTTAAAGACGACAACACCTTCTTGGAGTGATCGAGATTTTCCATTGTCATGCTTTCTGTTACTTCCACTTCCAGAAGCCGAGGAGGAAGCTGGTATTTAACAAGCGCCTCCTTGATTAGGAGAATCAGTTCTTCGGATTGAAACTGTCTGGCGGAAATATTAATGGCGACAGAAAGATCAAAACCTTTGTCATGCCAAGCCCTTGCCTGCTTGCATGCTTCATCTATAATCCACTTTCCGATATCAATAATGAGACCCGTTTCTTCAGCAACACTGATGAATTCTCCGGGTGGACGCAGCTGCCCGTCAGGTGTGACAAGCCGTATCAGCGCCTCTGCACCCGTCATTTTTTGATTTTTTGCACTAAATTGCGGCTGATAATACAAGATAAATCGATCGTTTTCTATTGCCTCTCTGAGCTCCATCTCTTGGTTAAGCTTGACTGTTTCTTTGTTACCGATTGCAAAAGAATAGAATCTGTATTTGCTTTTGTTTCGCTCTTTAGCGGCATACATCGCCATATCGGCTTTTTTCATTAATTCAAGACCGTTCGTCCCATCTTTTGGTGATATCGCAATTCCGATACTGACAGATGTAATAAGCGTTTGATCTTGAATCTTAAAAGGTTTTTTGAATTTTTGGATAATTTTTCTTGCTAGAAGATCCGCTTCGCCTGTTCGGGTATTGGCGTTAGTCAAGATAATAATAAATTCATCACCGCCGAGACGGGCGATAAACCCATTATCAGGCACAACAGATGACAGGCGTTTAGCTGTCATCTGAAGCAGCTGATCACCGACATTATGTCCTAACGCATCGTTTATCACTTTAAATCGGTTTAAGTCTAGAAAGAATACAATGGTGTTATAATCCAAGGTATGTTCGCGATTCAGCACCTCTGTTAAGTGCGAGATGGCATGCCGTCTGTTTGGTAAATCTGTAAGTGAATCATAATGAGCCATTCTATGGATTTCTTTTTCTGCCCTGTACTGCTTTGTCATATCTTTGCAAATGACATAAATGCTGTCCAGTTCTTGATTGACTTCGACGGGTATGAGCGTAATATTTAAGTGAAACTGGTCTTTTTCAGTGATCAGTTCGCTATCGCTGTTGATGGCTTGTTTATCTAGTTTGACCTGCTTAAAAAGGCGTTCAAGCTTCTGTGATATGTAATTTCTCCAATCGTGCATACTAAAGCCAAATTTGGTGATCATGTCCTCACCAGCATGATTGGAAGATATAATCTCTCCTTCTAATGACAAAATAAAGATCGCGTCAATATTATGGACGATTAAAGATTGAAATCTCTGTTCGTTATCCTTTATGCGCTCGCTCTGTTTAATAAACTTTCGATCGGCATGGGAACTGAATAACAATAGCGTTTGAATGCAGAAAATAATTAACGCAACAAAAACCGACCAATGAAATGTATGGATTTCCATATGGCTTCCGGGCGGGTCCGTATCCAAACGGAAAGTTGCCGCAAGCATCCCTGTATAGTGCATGCCTGAAATGCCTATTCCCATTACAATCGAACTGATGACTTTATAGAACATAAGGTGTTCAGAATGTTTTTTCATGGCCAAGTCAAAGAATATTTTTAATGAGATGAAAGATGCCGCAATCGCAATCAGAATGGATGCTGTAAAAAGAAGCGGTTCGTACATAATCATTACCCGGGAAATGGCAGACATTCCGATATAATGCATAGATGCAATAGACGCGCCAAGCACAACTGACCCGCTAAGCAGTCTGTAATATGTAAGAATGTGCCGGCTGACAAAATAGAGGGACACAAATGATCCGGAAACAGCTGCGCCAATGGACGCAATTAAAGGCATGAATTCATATTGCATTGGCATCTTGATATCGACGGCCATCATCCCGACAAAATGCATTGACCAAATACCGAATCCCATAATAAGTGAGCCGCCGATCAGCCAAATCTTACTTTTTAAGCCTGTATGAATGGTGACTTTCCTTGACAGTTCAAGGGAAATATACGCTGCGGCACAGGCAATTAGAATTGATAAACATATGAGTGTTATATTATATGATACGTGTATTTCCAAATGGAGATTCCCCCCCGTGTGTTCCAGTCTTGTTGACTCTCATTATTATCGGCTGCTTAACCGCAGAATTTCAGCCTTTGAGACCATAGAAATTGCAAGAGATCTATTTTTAGTTCAGCTGACCGTGAAATATGTGTTAAAATCATGTTGACGTTTTCTGAAAAAAACAAAATGTATGATACATAAAGATGAAAAAAGGGAAGTGATGGATATCGAAGAACTGATTATGTCTTGGATAGAAGCATTTAAAAGCCTATCTTATTTTGGAATATTTCTAGCGCTCTGTATTGAGTTTATTCCTGCTGAAATCGTCCTGCCGCTTGCGGGTTATTGGGTATCTAAAGGTGATATGACGCTTGCCGGCGCTGTTTTGGCGGGATCGCTTGGGGGAGTTGCCGGCCCGCTCACGCTGTATTGGATAGGCCGATACGGAGGGAGGCCGTTTCTTGAACGTTTCGGGAAGTACCTCTTCATTAAGCCTGAAGCTCTCGATAAGTCGGATGAATTTTTTAAAAAACACGGGGGATTTGTGGCCTTCAGCGGCCGTTTCTTGCCAGGCATCCGCACATTGATCTCTATACCGTGCGGCATTGCAAAAATGAACGTTTGGGTGTTTTCGATTTACACATTCATCGCCATGCTGCCCATTACATTTGTATATGTGTATCTCGGTGTGAAGCTCGGTGAAAATTGGAAGGAAGTCGGCTCTATTCTCGATCAATATATGCTTCCGATCGGGATTGCAATTTTAGCTTTGTTCGTGGTCTACTTGCTGATTAAAAAGAGGAAAAAACGCACGCACTCAGAACATTTATCTGCATTTTTAAAAAATAAGCGTTGACAAATGATCTCGCTGCACATATCATTGACGTATAATATTATATTTCTTGAAATCCCAAAGGGGAGTAGCGTCCGGATTTGTTTCCGGAAACAAAGTCGTCATTCCATGGATTGTGATATCCATCGGCTTTGTTGGCATGCCTGAATTCATGTCTAGCAAGACCTTTGCCTTATGACGGCAAAGGTCTTTTTTGCATGGTCCGGCCGCCATAAGATCGGATGAAGAGAAAGAAAACAACTTTTTTGGGAGGGTATCATTTATGGATGCAGCATTATTATTGGAGTATGGTTGGGTTCTTCTCGTCTTGATCGGGCTGGAAGGTATCTTAGCCGCCGATAACGCGTTAGTGATGGCGGTAATGGTAAAACATTTGCCGGAGGAAAAAAGAAAAAAGGCGTTATTTTATGGGTTGGCAGGGGCTTTTGTTCTGCGATTTGGCTCTTTATTCGCCATTTCTTTTTTGGTCAACGTATGGCAGGTTCAAGCGATTGGCGCGATCTACTTGCTGTATATCTCAATAAGCCACTTATTGAAAAGATATGTGTTTAAAAAAGAAGACACGCATAAAGAGACGAAGCAAAGCGGTTTTTGGCCGACTGTTTTAAAAGTTGAATTGGCAGATATCGCGTTTGCGGTTGATTCCATCTTAGCGGCAGTAGCGCTGGCGGTTACGCTTCCTGCAACACCGCTTCCACAGATCGGCGGACTTGACGGAGGGCAATTTGCCGTCATTTTGGCCGGAGGTATCATCGGCCTGGTGATCATGCGGTTTGCGGCTTCAATGTTTGTTAAGTTATTAAAGGAACGTCCAAGCCTAGAAACAGCAGCCTTTGTGATTGTCGGCTGGGTCGGAGTGAAGCTTGCTTTATATACACTTGCCCATAACGACATAGCGATTGTTTCTGAGCACTTTATCCATTCTGGAACATGGAAGCTGATATTCTGGGGTGTCTTAGCGGCAATCGCGGTTTCCGGCTGGTTCATGTCAGGTAAAAAACAGCCGGAGGGCACACAAAACGAACAAAATAACAGCAGCCGGGAAAGGGCGTAATATGAGACTCTGCTTAAAAAGCAGAGTCTTTTCATGTTTAAAACGTTTTCATAGACGAAATAAAATAACATTTTTATAACAGCTTTGTTACAAAAAACACTGATAAAACCCCCTTAATTCTCTAGAAAGGCACGAAATCATGTATAGGACGTCAGAATGGTTTGTCATAATTGAGACATTGGAAACCAATATTTCTTTTTCTCCTTTGCGAATCCCTATCAAATTAGCTATCATTAATGAGTAGTTATAGGGAGGAACTGAGGTGAAACCAGTGCTTAGCCTTTTGTTTAAATTAGGAAAAAAGAAGCAAACGCTTGAAAAAACGGTTGAAAGTATACAAAAAGGCAATAAAGATCTGCAGAATGAATTAATACAGCAATATAAGCCATTTATCGCAAAGACGGTTTCATCCGTTTGTAAACGATATATAGATGAAAAAGACGATGAGTTCAGCATCGGACTCATCGCATTTAATGAAGCTATTGAAAAATACTCATCTGAAAAAGGAAATTCGCTGCTCGCATTTGCTGAGCTTATTATAAAAAGAAAAGTCATTGATTACATCAGAAAAGAAGCAAGAAGCGCACAGAATATCAACATCGATTTACAGGAAGGAGACGATCAGGAGTCATCTCAAAGCCTGATCGAAGCCGAGCTTTCCATTGATGAATACCGCCGTCAGATTGAACAGGAGCAGAGGCGGGAGGAAATCCTCTATTTTCAAAAGCAGCTAAAAGATTATGGTTTATCGTTTAAAGAGCTGCTTGAAAACTCTCCAAAACATGCGGACGCAAGGCAAAACGCCATAAAGGTGGCGATCACCCTTGTTGAACATGAAGAATTGGCCGCTATCCTGTATACAAAGAAACAGCTTCCGGTGAAACAGCTCGAACAGCTGGTCTCTGTAAGCCGAAAAACGATTGAGAGAAACAGAAAATATATTATTGCGATGTGTATTATCATTACGGGTGATTATATTTATTTAAAAGATTATCTTAAAGGGGTGCTGCACTCATGAGAAGAGGGATTATAGTAGAGAAAAATAGAAAATTCGTCACGTTGCTGACCCCTGACGGACAATTTTTAAAAGCTAAACATGATCGCCGCAGCTATGAAATCGGAGAAGAAATCATGCTTCCGAGTGAATCACGCATGGGCAGAAGGGCCAGCTTTTTTGATTTTTTTAAACTGCGCCCTTTCAAAATGGGGATCGTTACGATGACCGCTATTATGCTTTTTATTTTTATTATTCTCCCCGTTTTTTCTAATAATAAGGCCTATGCGTATATGACAATCGATATTAATCCAAGCTTTGAAATGGCGTTAAACAGCGATTACGAAGTGATTGAACTGACGCCTCTAAACGATGAGGGAAAGAAGGTCGTCAATGATATAGATAATTGGGAGAAGACTGATTTTAAAAAGGTGATTGATAATATTATTACCGACTGCAGTGAACATGGATATGTAAAGGAATCGAAAGAAATATTGATTTCCACTGTTTATGAAAATACGGAAGACAATACATATAAAAAAGCTGTGAAAAAACAGCTGAATGATGTGACGGAAAAATATAAAACGACATACCGCATGGAATCTCTTGAGTCAGATATGCAAACAAGGGAAAAAGCGAAGAAGGAAGGCGTTTCAACAGGCAGCTACATCAAATCAAACGAAAAGAATCACAATAAAGATTCAAAAGAGGACCCCAGCAAACCATCCGGGGAAGAGAATCAAAACAGTGCCGAAAATGAGGATGAAAAAAAAGATCAACCTGACGGCCAGGACAGCAAGCAAGGAGATAATGAACAGCAGGATGATATAGATTCCGGAGACCGGAAAAAAGATACTACGGATGGCCAGACTAACGATGGTGACAAAGATAAAAATGTAAAGGAATCAGATGAAAACACAAATGCTGAAAAAGATGGGGATCAGCAAACCCCAATACAAGATCCTCAAGATAAAGGAAATGAAGGAAACAGCGCTGAAAAGGATCAAAGCCAATATCACAGGGACTGGAATAACGGTGAACAAGGCAAGAATCGTTCTTCGTCAAACAGGGATAACGCTTCTGACCGCCGTAATCCAAACGGCTACAGCAGTGAAAATAATTCAGCTCAAACTGAAAATTCGCCGAGTGACCCCGGCGAATAAAGGCCTGAATTTATTTAGTTGTGCCATTTATTTGTGATTGTGCTTGCTGTACCAGCCGCTTTGTCATTTCCCCGCCTACAGAGCCGTTAGCGCGTGCGACTGTATCAGAACCAAGGTTCACACCGAATTCTTGAGCCACTTCGAGTTTGAATTGGTCTAGTGCCTGCTCCACCCCTGGAACAACGAGTTTATTTCTGCTCGCCATCTTTTTCATCTCCTTTTTCTATAAAGAATTCTTAACGCGTAGTTAGTTTGAAATGTACGGGGGTTATTTATGCTGGGAATTGTTGTGGAAAATAAGAAAGCCCCCGGTTTTTTAGCCGGGGGCACCGCAGTCTATAGAATGTCAGCTGTCATTTTATGTGCGGTTGCCTGAATATGGAATGTCAAAATGGAGAGAACTGTTATGGCAATAATCTGTCTGATTTTAAGCCATTGGCTGTCATTTAATTCTTCAAAACGATGGCGGAGACGATCTGTTTCCTGTTCGACGATCTCCTGCAGATTTGATTCCTTCATAGAAGGTGTGTCCTGGTGATGAACGGCATCAAGCACATATGCGCAGCTTTCATAATAAGAAATCGGACTGATGACATCATCGGTTCTGTCTGAGATGGTGTTAAACGCCACTCTTAAAATAGCCCGTATATGTTCAAAGTCATAAATCGATTTTAAATCACGTACAATTAAAAGTATGACTGCCTGTTCAACCGAATATTTTTTGCCCAGCTCAGGATGTCCGATCAGATCTTTGAAATCACGCTTTACCCAGTTTTGGATTGCGGTTGACTTTAACGAAGTCAGCTCGCATAGGTTGCCGAGTTCTACGATTTCGTTTGTAGAGAGACCGTATTCTTTTTTTTGTTTTTTTCGTTCATATCTTGTAAGAAATTCAGGAATTTCAAGATGATTGGCAGCTTTATCTGCTGACATGTTCGCTGATTGGACGACAATGTCGAGCGGGCTTATTTCTCCTTGTCCTTTTAGGGAATAGAGCAGCCGCACCATATCGGTTCGAGTGAGTTTGAAAATGTTCATTGTTCACCTCTTCAAAACAATTTGACGCGAATATAAGTCTATGTATGAATTTAAAATTTAAGCGTCAGCAATACATTAACATCATACGTCTAATTCCTTGCATTTTCAAACAGATGTTTTATAATTTAAATATACAAGTTCTTTTGAACTTAAAATAACGGAGGTTATTATGGCGAAAAGAATTTTTTTGTTTATTTTAACGAATATTTTGGTGCTTACAACAATCGGGATCGTTTTATCTGTTTTAAGCTCGGTTACCGGAGTCGGGACGTACTTTACCGCTGATGGCGGTATCGATCCAATTGCGCTCCTTGTGTTCAGTTTGGTTGTTGGTTTTGTCGGCTCCTTTATGTCTCTTGCGATGTCCAGATGGATGGCCAAGACGATGATGGGCGTCAAAGTGCTGAATCCGGAAAAACATACGCTCAGTTACGAGGAGCAGCAATTGGTTGATCGTGTTCATCGATTAAGCCGTTCTGCCGGTTTAACGAAAATGCCGGAGGTCGGCATTTACCGTTCGCCTGAAGTGAACGCGTTTGCGACTGGACCGTCAAAACGCCGTTCTCTTGTGGCGGTATCGTCAGGACTGCTGGAGCAAATGGATGATGCTGCGGTTGAAGGTGTGCTTGCCCACGAGGTCGCGCATATCGCTAACGGTGATATGGTTACGATGACGCTTTTACAAGGTATCGTCAATACCTTTGTCGTCTTTTTATCCCGTATCGCAGCATGGATTGCAAGCCGTTTTGTCAAGGAAGACCTTGCGCCGATCGTTCATTTTATTGCAGTGATTGTCTTTCAGATTGTCTTTTCCATTCTCGGCAGCCTGGTTGTGTTTGCGTACTCACGCCATCGTGAATTCCACGCTGACAGAGGAGGAGCCGATCTGGCCGGCAAGGATAAAATGATTCACGCGCTGCGGACGCTTAAGAGCTATTCTTCCCGCATTAAGGAAGACGATCAGACAGCTGTCCAAACATTAAAGATTAATGGCAAGAAGCGCTCTTCGCTTTTCTCTACTCACCCTGATTTAGATGAGCGAATCAGAAGGTTAGAAGCTAAATAATACAAACACCTTGTTCCTCTGAGAGAACCTCTCAGAGGTTTTTTATTTGATCCTTTGACTAAAATGATAAAAAAATAAGCAAGTTAAGAAAATGTTGCGTAAAAGCCTTTAAAATTGTGTCCAATATCTTTAGAATAATTACCGTACTTAAAAAGAGAGGCAGAAGGATTTTACATGAAATTAAAGTTTGGAAAATTGATACAGGCATTGTCACCGGCCCAGCTGATCGCGGTTTATTATTTTCTTGCGGTGACGGTTGCAGTTATTTTATTGAGTCTTCCAGTGGCCCATAAACAAGGAGCAGAATGGTCTTTTATCGATGCTCTGTTTACAGCAGTCAGCGCCGTGAGCGTAACCGGGCTTTCTGTTGTGAATACGGCTGATACATTTAGTACAACAGGAATTGTTATTCTTGCGTTTGTTCTGCAGTTTGGCGGAATTGGCATTATGACATTAGGCACTTCTGTTTGGCTGCTAATGGGCAAAAGAATAGGGTTAAAAGAACGGAAATTAATGATGGTCGATCAAAATCAATCACAATTTTCTGGGATCGTCAATCTTATGAAACAGATTCTCTTTCTCATATTATGGATTGAGCTCTTTGGCGCCATCATCCTTGGGACATATTTTTTAACCTACTACGATTCCATTCAAGATGCTTACTTGCATGGTTTTTTTGCGAGTGTCAGTGCAACCACAAATGCCGGTTTTGATATAACAGGCAGCTCTCTGATACCCTATCGGCATGATTATTTTGTGCAATTTATTACACTGTTATTGATTATTTTCGGAGCCATCGGTTTCCCTGTTCTAGTGGAAGTGAAAGACTTTTTGTTTTCCAAAAACCGGAGATATCCGTTTAGTTTATTTACAAAAATTACAACAACAATGTTTGGCGCACTTGTTTTGTTTGGTTCGATAGGGATTTATGTCCTTGAAGCAAATCATTTGTTTGCAGGTAAATCGTGGCATGATATTTTATTCCTTTCTCTATTTCAATCAACCACAACAAGGAGCGGAGGGCTTGCCACGATTGATATAAGCCAGCTGTCTGACCCGACCCTGCTATTTATGAGTGCGCTGATGTTTATCGGTGCGTCGCCAAGTTCAGTAGGGGGAGGCATACGGACAACGACTTTCGCCCTGAATCTTCTGGCGCTGTTTCATTTTGCCCGCGGCAATAAATCCGTAAAGGTATTCAAACGGGAGCTGCATCCTGCTGATCTCATGAAGTCGCTTGTTGTCACAATGATGGCGATTCTGCTCGTTTTTGGCGCGACACTCATTCTTACGATTACTGAAGAGCATTCCCTGCTTGAGATTTTGTTTGAAGTCTGCTCGGCATTCGGTACAACCGGTCTGTCACTTGGAATTACTGCTGATTTAAGCAACGTTGGAAAATGCGTTATTATGATTGTCATGTTTATCGGGCGAATCGGCATCCTGACCTTCCTGTATCTGATCGGAAGGAAGGAAATTGAAGCGAATTATCATTATCCGAAGGAAAGAGTGATTATCGGATAGAAAAACACCGCGTGTTTTGCGGTGTTTTTTGATTGCCAAAAAAAAGATGTGTGCCGCCGTTTGAGTTGGAGAACCTAACATCTACAGGTGCGGTTTAACGCTCCTGCATCTTTAGCGAAATCAAATGTCTGAAAAACAGGCGAGGAGGATTCGTATGAAGCGCAAAGCCGAAGTGGATGAGGCCATTAAAAATAACAATACACCTACCGAGAGCATGGACCCAAATTCATATAAGACACAGTATCATGACAACCCGAATTTTAGGGGTGCCAACCGCAATTCCAAACAGGGCCGGCAAGGAGGCATGTGATTTTGAAGAAAAACCGCCATAGCAGAGAGATGCAAAATCATAAAAAGCCAATGAATAAGAAGGTGCTGGAGGAAGAATTCTCAAGTGAATTAGGGGATTACAATGCCGGGAAGATCATCGAAACGCTAGAAATCACAAAGCCTGAAAAGAAAAAAGAGAACAAACGAAAATAAAAAAGACCTCTTAGGCGGCGTCCGCTTAAGAGGCGCTTTTCTATTTTAAATAAGCATTTTTGCCCGTTCCTCTGACAAATTGCGATAAGCTGGTCATTCTCAGCTCAATGAAGGGCTGAGCAACTGTCTTAACAAAATTGCTTGAGAGTACTGATGTCAGGGCTGCTGTTAAGAGTAAGAGAATCACTAAGTTTTGATAGTCAGTAAGCCCATCCTCAAGCCCGACCTGTCTCAGCGTTTTAATAATAAACCCGTGGAGCAAATACACGTAAAATGTCCGGGTTCCCCATTTCGTAAAGAAAAACCGTTTTTGCGGAACAAGCGCTAAAAAGCTGAAGGTTGCCGCAAAGGCGAGTACATACCAGCCGATTCGGGAAAGCCCGCTTGCCAAGGTAACGTCTCCAAATGAAGAATACGGTTTAGAGCCGAACAGTAAAGAATAGTCAAAGTCGACGCCCCAGCAGATGACGAATACGGCGGCAAGCACCCCGAGTGCAATTTGTTTGCCCCGTTTTGATCTCAATAAATCAAAATGGTGTTTATTCAGATAAAACCCGACAAGGAACATCGGTAAGAACACAAATGTCCGTGACAAGCTCAGCGTGCTGCTGACAAAGTCTAGATAACCGATCAGCACGGCAATGCCGCAGCTGACAAACAGCGCCCACAGCTTTGAAAGCTTTGAAAAAGGATAAAGCAGCAGGTTCCAAAAGAATAAGCTTACGAGAAACCATAACGACCATTGCGGATCAATCGGATTCACATTTGCCATGCTTTCGTCTTGCATCATGTAATAAAAGACGGAATAGATGATTTGGAAAATCAAATACGGAATAATCAGCTTGACCGCCAGCTTTTTCACATATCCAGCGCGTTTAAAGCCTTTCGCAAAATAACCGGAAACAAGAATAAAGGCAGGCATGTGGAATGTGTAAATGAACTTGTAAAGGTAGAGCATAAAGTTGTTATCATGAATAAAAGAACGAAGAATATGGCCGAATACAACAAGGAATATCAATAAGAATTTGGCATTATCAAAATAACTGTCCCGCGATTTACTCATAGCATCACCTTCTCTTTAATCAGTCATTAAGAGATTATTCCCTGGTGGTTTATATTTTAAAATAAAAGAGGAAAAATGAATTGAAAAACAGCTGATTGTTAGGTCGATGTAAAGTGGAGGTAAGGATCGTAGAAAATGTCTTCGTTATGTAACCGCGCTGAAATTTACTGAAATTTATAGGGCAAATGAAGGAAGTTCCTGCATTTTGTAGAAATATTGAGGGATAGGTTTTGAAGAAGGAGTGTACACGCATGGGAACTCTTGATGTCCAGACAAAGTCAGAGCTGCGGGAAGAACTGAAGCGAATCAAAGAAGAAAATGCACGGCTGAAAAAGGAGTTAGATCAGCATCAAGTGATTGTCAACAATACGCTCGATGCTATTTTTATATGTGATAATGAATTGAGAATCGTTCAGGCGAATGAAGCCACAGAAAGGATGCTTCAAGTTGATTCGGAGGATTTGAAGACTCGCTCCGTTTTGGATTTTTTGTTTTCTATCCCAAAGGATGAACTGAATCTTGCTGTAAAGAAGTTTTTTAAGAAAGGTTTCCTATGGAAGGAGGTGCCGGTCAGGCTTGATGGCGGAGCGACTAAATACATAGAGTTTCTGGCCAAAAGAGGGATTGGCGAGGATTTCTTTTTTGTTGTCATGAGAGACATATCTTCCAAGAAGATTCTAGAGCGGGAATTCTCTATGAATGAACAGCTTTTTAAGGACTTGTTTGACAGAGCTGTTGACGGAATCGTTCTGTTTGATAAAGATGGCGGTTTTATTGATGCGAATTTGTCCTTCTGTAAAAGTTTTGAAATCAATCAAAATGAGCTGTCTCATTTATCGTTGTACAAATTCATAGACAGCGGCTCACGTAAAGATTTCGATAATATTTGGAAGACGCTCAACCGCAAGGGGAAAGCGAAGGGGGAGCTGCCCGTCAAGCTTCGTTCAGGAGTCCAAAAGCTATTTGAATTCACGATCACATCAAACATCATCAGCGGTTTTTATATGTCCATTATGAGGGACATTACAGAGAAGCGGTCTATGGAGCTGCAGCTCTTTAAAAGCGAGGAGCGCTTCAGAGAAATATTTGAAAATGCGATGGACGCCATTATCATCTGGTCAAATGACGGAAGAATCGTGAAGGCGAATCAGTCCGCCTGTAAAATCTTTGAGCTGCCGATGAATTTGCTGCTGAAACGAAAGGTGTGTGATTTTCTCGTTGACTCGCAGCGGAAATACAGCATAACGAAGAGGAAATACGCAAAATACGGAGAGATCAGAGAAGAGCTGCTGTTTCAAATGGCGAACGGGCAGTTCAAAGAACTCGAATTTACTTCAAAGCGGACCATACTCGAAAACCAGCACTTGACGATTTTAAGAAATGTCAGCGACAGAAAGCGGATGGAAAAGGAGCTTCGGGAAAGCGAGCTGAAATTCAGAAAAGTGTTCAACGGCTCAATGGACGGCAATGTATTGTTCGACAATCAATACAGGATCATCGACGCCAACCCGTTAGCAAGCCATATTTTAGGCCTGTCTTATGAAGAGATAAAAAAGCACAGCCTGTTAGATATTATTTCTTCGTATGAAATAGAAAATCTTGCATCACCGGCAAGGCAGATTAATTTTGATGAAATGGACAACGAAATTCCGTTTTTGCTGAGCAGCAGTGACAATAGAAAACTGGAATTCTCATTTAAACGAAATATCATTCAAAATATGAACCTGGCTATCTTTAAAGACGTAACGGAGCGAAAAGAGCTGGAGGAACGCCTGCGCAAGTCGGATACCCTTCATGTTGTCGGCGAACTCGCTGCCGGCATCGCTCATGAAATCAGAAATCCGATGACAGCACTTAAAGGCTTTATTCAGCTCCTGAAAGGAAGTGTGGAGGAAGACTATACCCTTTACTTCAACGTGATCACCTCAGAACTAAAGCGCATCGAATCCATCATCACCGAATTCTTGATTTTAGCCAAGCCCCAGGCCATTATGTATGAAGAAAAACATATCACCCAAATTATGAGAGACACCATAGACCTTCTGAACGCGCAAGCCAATCTCAGCAACGTGCAAATGCATCTTGATTTAATTGACGACATTCCTCCGATCTACTGTGAACCGAATCAGCTGAAACAAGTATTTATCAATATATTAAAAAATGCCATCGAAGTGATGCCCGACGGCGGAAACATTTTTGTGACGATAAGGACATTGGATCAAGATCATGTTCTCATCTCCTTAAAAGACGAGGGAGTCGGAATGACAGAAGATAAATTAAAACGCCTTGGTGAACCGTTTTACACGACAAAGGAACGGGGAACTGGACTTGGGCTTATGGTAAGCTATAAAATTATTGAAGAACATCAAGGCGAGATCATGGTAGAAAGTGAAGAAGGGAAGGGCACGGTTTTCCACCTTACGCTTCCCGTCAGACAGAATGCTCAAGAAAGAGGGATTGAAGAGTGAACTACTATACGACAGCTAAAACGCCGCTCGGGGAATTTATGATTGCCGAGGCGGATGGCCATATCACCCGCCTATTTCTCAGCCAGGAAGATTGGATGGATTGGAAAGAAACCGTTCAGCATATAGAGCACAAGGAAACACCTTGTTTGGCGGAAGCGAAAAAACAGCTTCATGAATATTTTGCCGGCGAAAGAAAGACATTCTCACTGCCGCTGAGCCAAAAGGGCACTCCCTTTCAGCGAAAAGTATGGGAGGCGCTGGCGATGATACCATACGGAGAATCGAGAAGCTATGCTGACATTGCCGCTGCGGTCGGCAGTCCGAAAGCGGTGCGCGCCGTCGGACAGGCTAATAAACGAAATGACCTGCCGATTTTTGTCCCGTGCCACAGAGTGATCAGCAAAAACAGCGCGTTAACAGGATACGCGGGGAGCAAAACCGATATCAAAGCATTTTTGCTGAACATCGAGCAAATTTCCTACAAAGAAAAATAAAACGTATGGCACGTTCCCTTTTTTTGCGGCCCGACATATCATTTTATTAGGTTAAAAAAGTTGGTCTGACGAAAAAGGAGGACAAAGCCATTGAAGCCGAGCCGCTCTGAAAAAATTGCCGCTTTTGCCGAACTGTTTGTGAAACTGCATATCTTATCAAGCGCTCAAAAAGATGAAATCATTCATATCAATCAAAACAAACAAAAAAACCGTTGACTTGGCCCATAATGAGCAAAGCCCAACGGTTTTTTAGTGAACCTTTTCGCCTTGAAACAGATGTTCAATTTCTTCTTCATAGTTATCGCTCATAATCCCTTTTTCTGTGATGATTCCCGAAATGAGATGATGCGGTGTAATGTCAAAAGCGGGGTTAAAGACAGGCACATCAGACGGAGCGGTCCGCACTCCGGAAATCTGCCTCACTTCCTCAGGATCCCGTTCCTCTATCGGGATATCGGCGCCGCTTTTCACTTTCGTATCAAATGTAGATAATGGTGCAGCGACAAAAAACGGAATATCAAAGGCGTTTGCTAAAATCGCGAGACCATATGTTCCAATTTTATTTGCCGTATCACCGTTCTTTGCAATTCGATCGGCTCCGACGATGACGGCGGAAATTTGTTTTTCCTTCATCGTGTGGGCGGCCATGCTGTCTGTAATCAAAGTGACATCGATGCCCCCCTGCATCAGCTCCCACGCAGTAAGTCGTGAACCTTGAAGGACAGGCCTTGTTTCACAAGCGTAAATATGCAGTCCCAAATCCTTTTGTTTGGCCAAGTAAAATGGAGCGAGTGCCGTTCCATAGCGGCTCGTCGCGATAGAACCGGCATTGCAGATCGTCATAATCCGGTCGCCTTTTTTGAAAAGCTGCAGGGCGTTTTGGCCGATCATCCGGCACGTTTCCTCATCCTCGACCTGTATCTGAATCGCTTCATGGACAAGGTTCGTTTTTGCTTCATTTACGGAAATGGCGTTTTCGATCGAATGGCTCAGTCTTTCAAGCGCCCAAGATAAATTAATGGCGGTAGGCCGTGAGCTGTTTAAATATTGTTTGATATCTTCAAGTCTGCTGCGGAATTCCGTGACATCATCTGTTTCTATGTCTTTTGCAGCAAGCGCAAGTCCGAAGGCAGCCGTAATGCCGATGGCCGGGGCGCCTCTTACCTTGAGCGTGACAATCGCGTCAAATACATCCTCTTTCGTCGTCAGCTCCACATATTCGGTCACGTCAGGAAGCTTTTGTTGATTTAAAATGGTAATAGTTGTTTCTTTCCATTCAACAGAACGTGGAACAGCAAATGAATGGGTCATGAATGGATCATTCCTTTACAAGTAACTTAAATAATTCAATAACATCTGTGATCGTTTTGAAGTCCGAACGTTTTTCAATAAAGGCTGTGCCGGTTTCGAGCGCCAGCCGTTTTCTGATGATTCGTTTATCAAACGGCACGATTGTATCCAGATCAGCCACATGGGAAAGGCCGATCGTCCGGCGTATCAGCTCGCAGCCTGCAAATCCGATCGCCTCTTCAAAAATATGACTGAGGGTGTCAGTAAGGTAACCGTCGATGTTGGCGTAAACATCCAGACTGTCCCTCTCCCAGGCTTCAGTGAATGTCTCTTGAAATGCTTCCCAGACCTGCTTGACATGGTGATATAATGGCTCTCTGTCATCACCGTCACGGCCGAGTGCGTTCAAAAATAAGTTGGAGATAAATTGGCCTATATCAAATCCGATCGGTCCGTAAAAAGCAAATTCAGGATCAATCACCTTTGTTTCAAGTTCGCTGGCGAAAATGCTTCCTGTGTGCAAATCACCGTGAATCAGCGTTTCTGCAGATGTTAAAAAACACTTTTTCAGTTTAGCGGCTTCGATTTTGACGTTGTCATTATTCCAAAGCTTTTCGACAAAAGGACGAAGCTCTTCTTCAAAATCATTTGTGTCATGGTCAAAGAAAGGATCTGTAAAAACAAGTCTTTCCGTAATGTCGCACAGCTCCGGGTTTGTAAACTGCTTAACAAGCTGTTTTTTCACCTTAGGTTCAAGCGCGTAATCTGAAGAATAGAAAAGGGTCTTTCCTAAAAATTCACCGATGTGCTGGGACAGGCGCGGATAGTTTTCGCCCTCAATGAGTCCTTTTCTTGCGATTTTTAAGTGAGAAAGATCCTCCATGACAGTAACTGCCATTTCTGTATCGGAATAAAACACTCTTGGAACCAGATGAGGGACATGCTCGCCTTGGCGGATGAGAGCGCTGCTTTCGATTCTGGCTCGATCGATTGTCAGCGGCCAGCTTTCTCCGACAACTTTTGCATAAGGAACCGCCTGTTTAATAATCAAAGCTCTGTCATGTTTTTGATCATAAATATGAAAAACGTAATTTAAGTTGCCGTCTCCGATCTCCTGGCATGTCAGCGTGCTTTTGCTTGGAAATAAGCCAAGCTTCACCGCAAGTGCCACAGCGGAGCTTTCATTTAACGTTTCGTATAAAGGTGTTTTTGTGACTGCCATTGTCATAACCTCCAATTATGTAATCTCTTGATATGTTTTCAGCTGAATGGCCGTAAAAAAGCCTCCTTCTCAGAGAGAAGGAGGCTTAACATATAATGTCCGCCTCTCTTATCTCTCAGATCAAATCTGATGGAATTAGCACCGTGCCTTAAGAGACGAACGTCTCGGCGCGAAAAAGATGCGCCCCATTTCACAATGGAATTACGGTCGGTTGCTGTTGGGGTCAAAAGGCCAATCCCTCGCCCAACTCTCGATAAGAGAATATATTCACTTGTTAAACAATTCTAATTTATCAGTTGATGAACATAGTAACAGGTGTTTAAGTAAATTGTCAATCTATTTTCTAATATAAATCTTTTCTGATATCATCGAAAACAGGAATGTTTTCCCGCACCTTAACGCTTTCCTGAAGGTCGATTTCCGCTCGGACAACGCCTTCTTCCCGGCCGCCTTCAGCTAGGACGCGCCCCCACGGATCAATAATCAGGCTATGCCCGGCAAATTCATTATTTGGATTTGAACCGGTGCAATTGCAGGCAGCGATAAAGCATTGATTTTCAATGGCCCGCGCAATAAGCAGGCTTTTCCAATGATCAAGGCGGGGAAGAGGCCATTCCGCAGAAATAAACAGCACGTTGGCACCTTTTGTCGTATGTTTTCTGATCCACTCCGGAAAACGGATATCGTAACAGATCAATCCTGAGCTTTTGACGCCATCAAGCTCAAAGTATCCGTCTTCGGAACCGGCTGATAAATACACATGCTCATCCATCAGCTGAAAAAGATGGGCTTTCCTGTACTCTTTAATGATTTGTCCTTCCTTATCCGCGATGTACATTGTATTATAAACATCAGAATCCTTTCTGACAGCAACCGATCCGGCGATAATATGAACGCCATGTTTTTTTGCCGTATTCTTCAGCCAGCTTTGAGCAGAACGTCCGTCTTCATCAGCGAGCTCATCAAGGTTGGCCAAGTCATATCCGGTTGTCCATAGTTCAGGAAGAACAAGAACGTCAGCATGTTTGCTTTCTTTTTCGATGAAGAATTCAGCCTTTTTTATATTTTCTGAAGGTTTTCCGTATGAAATATCAAATTGAAGACAAGATATCGTCCATTTCATCTTATTATCACTCCACATTTTTCTTTACTTTTTTTATTTAACCATATATGATGATGGACTATCATTTCAAGATTTTTTTAGAAGGTGAGAATAGATGAAATTTGAACAATCTGATGTATTGAAGGAGCTGCCTCAACAATTCTTCGCTTCTTTGGTGCAGCAAGTGAACCGAAAGCTCGCAGAAGGACACGACGTCATCAATCTCGGACAGGGAAATCCGGATCAGCCGACTCCGGAACATATCGTCGAGGAAATGAAACGGGCTGTTGCTGATCCTGAAAATCATAAATACTCGTCTTTTCGCGGCTCATACAGTCTGAAATCAGCAGCGGCAGCATTTTATAAAAGAGAATATGGCATTGATCTTGACCCGGAAACTGAAGTCGCTGTATTATTCGGCGGGAAAGCCGGTCTGGTTGAGCTCCCGCAATGCTTGCTGAATCCCGGAGATACCATTTTAGTTCCGGATCCAGGCTATCCTGATTACTGGTCAGGTGTGGCACTCGCGAAAGCGAAGATGGAAATGATGCCGCTCGTAAAGGACAGAGCGTTTCTTCCTGATTACAGCAGCATTACCGCTGAAGTGAGGGAACAGGCGAAATTAATGTATTTGAATTATCCGAATAATCCGACCGGAGCCGTTGCTACCCCTGACTTCTTTGAAGAAACCGTGAGTTTTGCGAAAGAAAACGGGGTCTGTGTCGTTCACGATTTTGCTTACGGCGCTGTAGGATTTGACGGCGGAAAGCCTTTAAGTTTTTTGCAGACTGAAGGTGCCAAGGATATCGGCATTGAAATTTACACGCTGTCAAAAACATATAATATGGCAGGGTGGCGGGTCGGCTTTGCCGTTGGAAACGCTTCGGTCATTGAAGCGATCAATCTGTATCAAGACCATATGTTTGTCAGTCTTTTCAGAGCGACTCAGGAGGCTGCAGCGGCGGCACTGTTAGCTGATCAGACGTGTGTGGCGGAGCAAAATGCCCGATATGAAAGCAGGCGAAACGTTTGGATCGCGTCATGCCGGAAAATCGGCTGGGATGTGACAGCTCCGGCAGGTTCATTTTTTGCATGGCTGCCTGTGCCTGAAGGCTATACTTCCGAGCAGTTCTCAAACCTTTTGCTGGAAAAAGCGAATGTGGCGGTTGCAGCCGGAAACGGCTTCGGTGAATATGGCGAGGGCTACGTCCGAGTCGGGCTGCTGACAAGTGAAGAAAGACTGAAGGAAGCCGCTTATCGAATTGGGAAACTGAACCTGTTTACCCAAAAAAGCATTGACAAGACTTGATAACGATGGGATAATTCGAAATAATTTATAAAATCTATATTTTCTTATCAAGAGCAGGCAGAGGGACGAGCCCGATGAAGCCCGGCAACCGACTTGTAAAGCACGGTGCTAATTCTTGCAGCTGGCGGCTGAGAGATAAGATTCGGACGAGAAACGAAACCTCTTTAGACGCGATTGCTGTTTGAAGAGGTTTTTTTATATGGATGAAAATGAAAGGAGCTCTGGCATGAGTGAGTTATTGGCAACATATCTCCTGACCGAACCGGGAGCCGATACAGAGAAAAAAGCAGAACAAATCGCAACAGGATTGACAGTTGGCTCTTGGACGGATTTGCCCTTGGTGAAACAGGAGCAAATGCAAAAGCACAAGGGGCGGGTGATACAGGTCGAGGAAAGAGAGGGAACTCCTGCATCAGAAAAACAAGCGGTGATCACAATCGCCTATCCTGACATCAATTTCTCTCAGGATATTCCGGCTTTGCTGACAACAGTGTTTGGCAAGCTGTCGCTTGATGGGAAAATCAAATTACTCGATCTTCACTTCTCTGAAGCATTTAAGCGCACGCTGCCGGGACCGAAGTTTGGCGTATACGGCATCCGGAAGTTGCTGGGGGAATTTGAGAGACCGCTGTTAATGAGCATATTTAAAGGGGTTATCGGAAGGGACTTGAGTGATATTAAAGAACAGCTCAGACAGCAGGCGCTTGGCGGAGTTGACTTGATCAAGGACGATGAAATTTTCTTTGAGACAGGTCCGGCGCCTTTTGAAACAAGAATTACAGAGGGCAAGCAAATATTGAAAGAAACGTATGAACAAACCGGGCATAAAACGCTGTATGCGGTCAATTTGACTGGACGTACGGCTGATCTGAAAGATAAAGCGAGACGCGCCGCCGAATTAGGAGCGGATGCGCTTTTGTTTAATGTTTTCGCTTACGGCTTGGACGTCATGCAAAGCCTTGCGGAAGATCCCGAAATTGCGATCCCGATTATGGCGCATCCAGCGGTCAGCGGGGCGTTCACATCTTCTCCGTTTTATGGCTTTTCTCACGCTCTTTTGCTCGGAAAATTAAACCGGTATTGCGGTGCTGACTTCAGTCTCTTTCCGTCGCCATACGGCTCGGTTGCGCTTCCGAAAGAACATGCGCTGGCGATTCATGAAGAATGTGTAAGAGAGGATGCCTTTAACCAAACATTTGCCGTTCCGTCAGCAGGCATTCATCCCGGTATGGTTCCGCTTTTAATGCGGGATTTCGGCATAGATCATATAATTAACGCCGGTGGAGGCGTACACGGACATCCGAACGGCGCTCAAGGCGGGGGCAAAGCGTTCAGAGCCATTATTGATGCGGTCTTAGAAGCCCAGCCGATTGATGAAAAAGCCGAACAATGCAAGGATCTAAAGCTTGCGCTTGATAAATGGGGAAAGGTTGAAGCCGTATGACGACCCGAAAACCTTTAATCATTTGTGACTTTGACGGAACCATCACGAGAAACGACAACATTATAAGCATCATGAAAACATTCGCTCCCCCGGAGTGGACGGCATTAAAAGACGGCGTCCTTTCCAAAACGCTGTCGATCAAGGAAGGTGTCGGGCGGATGTTCGGCCTTCTGCCTAGCAGTTTAAAAGAAGAGATTACAAGATTTGTATTGGAAGATGCAAAAATCAGGGAAGGCTTTCGGGAATTTGTAGCGTTTATCAATGAGCACGAGCTTCCGTTTTATGTCGTAAGCGGAGGAATGGACTTTTTTGTGTATCCTTTGCTTGAAGGCATTGTGGAGAAAGAACGTATTTATTGCAACCATGCGTCATTTGACAGCGACTATATTCATATTGACTGGCCTCATTCTTGCAAAGGATCATGCAGCAATCAATGCGGGTGTTGCAAACCGTCGGTGATACATGAACTTTCTGAAGCGGACCAATATCTCATCATGATCGGTGACTCGGTTACAGATGTGGAGGCGGCAAAGCTGTCTGACCTTTGCTTTGCAAGGGATTATTTATTAAACGAATGCCGGGAGCGAAATCTGAATCATCTCCCGTATCAAGATTTTCATGAGATTAGAAAAGATATTGAGAACGTAACGGAGGTACAGGAATGGCTGCAAAACAAGAACGCTGGCGAGAGCTCGCTGAAGTAAAACGGGAATTGGCTGAAAGAGACTGGTTTCCGGCGACTAGCGGCAATCTGTCTATTAAGGTTTCTGATGAGCCTTTAACCTTTCTCGTAACCGCAAGCGGAAAAGATAAACGCAAAGAGACGGATGAAGATTTTCTGCTGGTGGATCAAAACGGAGAGCCTGCCGAAAGCGGGCATTCTCTGAAACCGTCAGCGGAAACGCTTTTGCATACACATTTGTACAATAAAACCAATGCCGGATGCTGCCTGCACGTCCATACGATAAACAATAATGTCATCTCAGAGCTATACGGAGACCAAAAGAAAATCACATTCAGAGGCCAGGAAATCATAAAAGCGCTCGGACTGTGGGAAGAGAATGCAGAAGTGACCATTCCGATCATTGAAAATCCAGCTCATATTCCGACGCTCGCGGCACTGTTTGCGGAAGAGGTTTCAGAAGATTCAGGAGCTGTTCTAATCCGAAATCACGGTATTACAGCTTGGGGCCGAACAGCGTTTGAAGCAAAAAGAGTGCTTGAAGCATATGAATTTTTGTTCAGCTACCATTTGAAATTGAACACAATTCAGCATCAGCTGGTTAAATAAAAGGAGGAACTGAAATGGCAACAATTCGTATTCATGATGAGGCAAATACAACGATTGAAAATCAAGAGGAAGTAGCAAGCTTTCTGGACAGTCAAGAGGTCATTTATGAGCAATGGGATATGTGTAAGCTCCCAGAACAGCTTTCAGAGAAATATGATCTGACAGAAGAAGAAAAACAGCAAATCCTTGATGCCTTTGAAACTGAAATTAAAGATATTTCAAACCGCCGCGGCTACAAAGCACAGGATGTTATTTCATTGTCAGACAGCAATCCGAAACTTGATGAACTGCTTGAGAACTTTAAAAGAGAGCATCACCACACAGACGATGAGGTCCGTTTTATCGTAAGCGGCCATGGGATTTTTGTCATTCAAGGCAAAGACGGCACGTTTTTTGATGTCCGTTTAAACCCCGGAGATTTAATCTCAGTGCCTGAAAATATCCGCCATTACTTCACCCTTCAGGAGGACCGAAAAGTTGTCGCGGTAAGAATCTTTGTGACAACCGAAGGCTGGATTCCGATTTATGAAAAGGACAGCGTGAATCAATAAGCAGGAAAAGAGGACAACATCCTAAAACTCAAAAAGTATTAGGATGTTGTCAACAATCTGAAAGCCCCTTTCAAATCGAACGGGGCTTCTTCATTGCAAACGCCATTTTTCATATCGTGACATTTCTTTTTTAATCAGTGTCCAAATCAAACCTAAAACAGCTGCATCGTCTATGATCCCAAGACCGAAGATAACGTCTGGAATGATATCGAGCGGCATGACGATATACAAGATGGCAGCAGTTAGAAGTAAAAGCGTTTTAACCTGTGAATGAGGGTAGTCGCCGTTTCTCCAATCACGAAGCATTTGCAAAAAAACAGTAATATGCTGGATACATTTTTTTCGGTTTTTCCTTTTTAAAATCGCTTTTCCGCCTGCCGCTCCGAGCATCAATGCTTTCTTTTTCTTCATGTGGCATACCTCCTGCCTGGCGGCGTGTTTAAGATATTCTTCCTCTGGGTATTGTTCTTCTAATCCTATCAATAAATCTATTATACCTGAAAATTTAACTTATTTAATGAAAATATGTTTACAAATAAAGTATAATCTGTAATAATGCACAATAACCCAATCAAACTTGTTTCCTATTTCTTAGCGGCGAGGGGTGAAGTGAATGGGCGGTTCTTCTGAACAAGAAAGATTGTTGGTGTCTATTGATGAAAAAAGAAAGTTAATGATAGATGCCGCTAGAAAACAGGGATTTACGGGCCATGACACGATCAGGCACAGTCAGGAGCTGGACTGTTTAATGAATGAATATCAGCAGCTTATGCTAGAAAACGAACATTCTCAAGGGATTCAAGGCCTTGTAAAGAAATTAGGCTTGTGGCCCCGCAGAGATGTCATGCCTGCATATGATGCAAATAAATAGCGGCGCTATCAGATGCATATATAAAGAGAGAGCTTTTCAGAAGCGCTCTTTTTTTCTGGAAAAATTCATATGAAAGAGGGAACTGATGAAAGAACTGGCGATTATCATTACTGAAATGATCAATCAATTTCATGATGCTTTTATTTCATTATGCGGAATGTTCGGCATTCATTTAACCGACAAAGAAATGCACTTTTGGGTGATTGGCGTTTTTGGCATTTTCTTTTTCGGCGTCACTCACGCTGTGTTTACTTGGATTTCTAAGTGGAGCATGACAGCCTTGTCCTTTATCTATACCGTTACAGTTATCATTGTCATCGTATTCGCGATTGAAATTCAACAAAAAGTGACGGGGAGAGGGAATATGGAGTTTTTAGATGCTACTGAGGGTTTAAAGGGTTTTTTGGTATTCTTTATGTTTTTTTTGCTTCTGAAAATGCTGCTGCGCTTCATCAAAATACTCTTTTCTGGCAGAACGGCGAGCAAGTCAAGTGGCAATGCCCGGTCACGAAGATAAAAAGCCCTCCTGACACAGTCAAGGGGGCTATGAAGCGGATACGGGGAGGATGATCGTCACCTCTGTACCTCTTCGCACTTCACTTTCGATATGAATGGAGCCTCCGTACATCAGCACAATCCGTTTACATACGACAAGGCCGAGACCGGTTCCTTTTTCTTTAGAAGTAACAAAGGGAAGGAAGATATGATCCAGCATTTCCTGAGAAATCCCTTCACCGTTATCCACAACTTTGATAATGGCCTTTTGATCCGAAGCACCCAAGGAGATCGTCAGTTTTCCTCCCTCAGGCATTGATTCGAGGCCATTTTTTGCTACATTTAAAATCACTTGTTTAATATGATCTTTTGTACATTTAACGAGTAAGGGCTGCCCGGTTAAATACTGTAATTCGACTTCAACATTGTATAGGTTGCCCTCAGAATAGATAATCGGCATAATTTCACCGATAATATCCTGAAGCGAGTTCAGCTCCCATTTTTCAGCTGTCGGTTTTCCGAGAACGAGAAACTCACTCACAATTTGGTTAATGCGCTTTATCTCTTGTTCAATAATGGAGAAGTACAGCTGATCTTCTTCACCTTTATATTTCTTTTGCAGCAGCTGAATAAAGCCGCTTATGCCGGTGAGCGGATTGCGGATTTCATGAGCTGTGCTGGCAGCAAGCGTCCCGATCAGCTCTAATTTTTGCGCCTCATTTTCTGAGCGCTCCAGCTGAGTCTGGCGTTTCAGCAAATAATACAGCACGAGAATAAAAAGGATATTCAGCAAAACAATAGTACATGAAAGTGGCAGAACAAGGCTTTTCGTCAGTTCTTCTATTGTGACCGGCTTCGGATATACTTTCATATTCCAGCTGATATCATCCAGAAATCCGCTGACTGGTTTCTGATCTTTTGCATGAGAGGCTTGTCCGCTCGTAAATATCATTTTCCCGTCTTGGTTCACTACTTCAATATAAACATCAGGGCTCAGCAAGTTAATGATATTTTTCAAATAATCAATTTGAATCGCTGCGACAAGATAATCTGTCACATTTCGTTTTGAGTCCAAAACAGGGACACAAATTGTAAAAATTGGCTGGCCTGTAATTCTGCTCGAATAACTTTCTGAAATGACTGTCTTTTTGGTTTCCTTCGCTTTTGTAAAAAAAGATCTGTCTGCCAGGTTTACTTTCGTTTTTAATTCTGTTGAACTTGCAGTGACGTCTCCTTTTGTATTAAGAAGATAGAGACCGGAAAATCTCGGCTCTGAATCAAAGGCTTTTTCCAAAATAGACTGCATTTTTTTTATATCAACCGGTCTGTCGATGGCGATGGACAGGGAGGTCATTCTCGCCTTTGTTTCTCCGATTAAATAATTAATTTTGTTGCGGTGAAGGTTCAGCATAACACTTGCTTCTTGCTTATGTTCTATAGCTATTGTATCTTTTTCTTTTTCATATACGAAAAAGCTGATGACGAGTGCCGGAATCACGACCAGTATCAAATAAAGTTTGATTCTCCCGCAGGCGCCTTTTAGTATTTTCAATTTGCATCGCTCCAACTTACACCTGATTAGAGGTATTATATCATTGTTTCTTCTTCTTTAATAAGAAAAAATAACCAAAAAAATTAGAAAAAGATGTTGGGTGGTTTACATGATCAAAAAGAAGAGAAATATTGGAAAGATTTTTATTGACATTTCCGTCTTTGTTTATTAATGTTTCTCTGTAACGGTTTCTAAAAGGATGATTGAGACATGACAGAAAAATCACTGAAGTTATTTATCGTGCTGTCGCGCGCGTATCGGTCTATTAACGATCATATGAATAAGCATATTCATAATCATGGGCTGAATCCGACTGAATTTGCTGTGCTTGAGCTGTTGTACCATAAAGGCGATCAGCCGCTGCAGCAGATAGGGGATAAAATTCTCTTGGCTAGCGGGAGCATCACATATGTTGTAGATAAGCTGGAGCAAAAAGAACTTCTCATTCGGAAAGCGTCTCCTACAGACAGACGAGTGACATTTGCACAAATCACTGAAAAAGGCACCGGTCTTTTGAATGATATTTTTCCTGATCACGCTGCGGAAATTGATGAAATGATCAGCGTATTAAGCGAAGAAGAGGTAGAGATGTGTACAGAGATGTTAAAAAGAGTAGGATTAAACGCAAAACAGTTTCATAATAAGTAAAAAAAGGAAGCCTGATCTATCACAAGGCTTCCTTTTTTTCTATTGTTCATTCGTTTCCGCAGCGCCTCTCGGCAAGATGAGAACTTCAACGCGCCGGTTTTTGCTTCGGCCTTCCGCAGTTTTGTTGGAAGCCACCGGTTTATACTCACCATAGCCCTTGGCACTGAACACTTTTGCGTCAAGCTTAGGGTTTTCAACCAGGAGTCCCATAAAGTTTACCGCTCTCATGACGCTTAAATGCCAGTTTGATTGGAATTCAGAATTTTTAATTGGCATATTATCCGTATGTCCGCTGATAATGATATTCCTCGGCGGGTTAATCACAAGAAGAGTGGAAATCTCTTTTGCAAGCCGAACATCTTCCTTACGGATGGTCGCTTTCCCAGAATCAAAGAAAATACTGTCTTTAATCGTAATCAGAAGACCTTCACTAGTCAATTTTGTTTCCAGCTGATGTTCGAGCTTTTTATCTTTGATGAACTTTTCTACCTGGCTCTTGACACTTTCAAGTTCTTCTTGATCAGCCGCTTTTTCTCGATCTTTCTTGTTTTTCTCTTTCTCTTCTTTTTCATCTTTCACTTCATCAATTCCGTCTGAATCGTTTTCAGGAGGGATGACACTGGAGTAGTCCATCACGCCGGTGCCGCCCGTAAAGACTTCATTAAATGATTTTGAAAGCATTTGAAACTTACCTGCGTCAATCGAGCTGCTCGCGTACAGCACAATAAATAAAGCCAGGAGAAGAGTTAGAATATCGGCGTAAGGAACCAGCCATGATTCATCAACGTGCTCGTCCTCATGCTTCTTCTTCTTTTTTCTCGCCATTTTGCGCCTCTCCTTGTTCTGCAAATTTCAAGCGGTCCTTCGCAGGAAGGTACATTAAAAGCTTTTGTTCGATGACTTTCGGTGCTTGTCCTTCAAGTACGGAAAGGACGCCTTCGATCATGACTTCACGCAGTTTTACTTCTTGTTTTGATTTTCGTTTTAATTTATTCGCGAAAGGATGCCATAATACATATCCCGTAAAGATACCGAGAAGGGTGGCAACAAAGGCCGCACTGATGGCGTGTCCAAGCTCATCTGTGTTATCCATATGAGATAGGGCGGCGATCAGTCCGATTACAGCGCCGAGTACTCCAAGTGTCGGCGCATACGTTCCTGCCTGTGTGAAAATAGCGGCTCCGGCCTGATGCCTGTCCTCCATTGCTTCGACTTCCTCTGTCATGATATCTCTGATAAATTCCGCGCTTTGCCCGTCAACAGCCATGCTGAGCCCGTTTTTGAGGAAAGCATCATCTACATCTTCAATGCTCGCTTCTAAAGCAAGAAGGCCTTCGCGGCGAGCAAGCTGGGCCCATTCAGAGAACATAGGAATAAGCTCTTCTATTGTCAGCTGTTTGTTTTCCTTAAATAACACTTGGAACAGCGCGGGCACTTTTTTAATTTCTTTAGTTGGGAACGCAATGACCACTGCTGAGATTGTCCCGGCGATAATAATTAAAATGGCAGCGGGGTTTGCAAGCGCGCTGAAACTGACGCCTTTCAGAACCATCCCCACGCTCAATGCCACAAAAGCAAGAATAACACCAATTAACGAAGTTTTATCCATAGTTTTCACCAAATCCTTTTTTTCTAGCTTGTCTATGGTTAATATCGGTTTCGGTACCCGGAACTTTAGGGAGATTGTGAATTTGTTCATGAAATATTCAAGGAAGAGGCATAGAAGGGAGAAATAAACAAATTCGGGGCCTTTCAAAAATTGAAAAGCCCGCGGGTTTAGCGGTATTGAAATTGGCAGCTTGCTCGCAAGATGTCCTTCAGACGGTTTTCATAACATAATAGAAATAAATATTCACTGTATATAAACATGTTCCATCCCTCCTTAAGAAAAAGTGTAAATGATAAAGGGGAGTAACACTTCGGGGGAAGGGACGGTATTTTCTCCGTCAAGAGTATGAATCCACAAAAAAACGGCTTCCTAAACAGGAAACCGCTCATTGTTATTTCGCGTGCACTTTGATTGTATGATCTTCTGCAGTCACATGGAAACTTGTGATCTCGCTATTGTCAAGCAGGAGATCGGTCATTTCATCTTCCACCCATTCTTGGATGGTTCTTCTGAGCGGACGTGCGCCGAATGAAGGGTGGTAGCCCAGCTCAGCGATTTTTTCTTTCGCTTCGTCTGTCACACTCAAGGTGATTCCGCGTTCTGCCAATGTTTCTTCAAGTTCTCCGAGCAGCAGGCTGACGATTTTGACCAAATGTCCTTTTTCCAGTGAGCGGAACTCAATAATGCTGTCAAAACGGTTGAGGAACTCAGGTTTAAAGAACATGCTGAGTGAATCAATCAATGTTTGTTCTTCGAATACACTGTCATCTGATTGGAAACCGACTTTCATTTGTTTCTCACCAGCACCCGCGTTGCTTGTCATAATAATCACAGTGTCTTTAAAGCTTACGGTTCTGCCTTGACTGTCTGTCAGACGGCCGTCCTCCATGATTTGCAGGAACATATGCTGAACGTCAGGGTGTGCTTTTTCAATCTCATCCAGCAACACGATGCTGTAAGGATTGCGGCGCACTTTTTCTGTTAATTGTCCAGCTTCCTCATGGCCGACATAACCAGGCGGTGAACCGATGATTTTAGATACGGCGTGTTTCTCCATGTATTCGCTCATATCAAGACGGATAATAGCGTCTTTTGTGCCGAATAGTTCATCCGCCAGCGTTTTAGAAAGCTCTGTTTTCCCTACACCAGTAGGACCGACAAAGAGGAAGGAGCCAACGGGTCTGTTTTTGGATTTTAATCCGGCGCGGCTTCGTCTTACCGCTTTTGCCACTTTTTGAACAGCGGCTTCTTGTCCGATCACACGTTCATGAAGTTTTGCTTCAAGCTCTTTCATTTTTGTTTGTTCATCCGCCTGCAGCTTGCCGACAGGGATGCCTGTTTTTTGTTCAATGATATCCTGAATATGGTCAGCTTCCACAGTGACAGCGGAATGAGAGGAAGAGCTGTTTGTTTTTTTCTCTAATGCGATTTCTTCATCACGGAGTTTTGCCGCCAGTTCGTAATTTTCCTCTTCCAGCGCTTTTGCTTTTTCGGCTTCAATCGCAGTTAAGCGTTCCGCCGCATCCTCATCATTCAGCTCATCAATTAACAGGTTGGCTTTTGAACCAGCTTCATCTAATAAGTCAATTGCTTTATCCGGCAGGTGTCTGTCCTGAATATAGCGGGATGATAAAGTCACACATGCTTTGATTGCTTCATCACTGAATGTCACGCCATGGTATGCTTCGTATTTGTCTTTGATCCCTTGCAGAATGAGGATGGCCTGTTCTATTGAAGGTTCCTGCACCATGATAGGCTGAAAACGTCTTTCCAGCGCGGCATCTTTTTCGATTTGACGGTATTCTTTCAGTGTTGTCGCACCGATGACTTGCAGTTCGCCTCTGGCAAGGGCGGGTTTGAGAATGTTGCCTGCATCCATAGAGCCTTCTGCAGAGCCTGCGCCAACGAGAAGATGAATTTCGTCAATGAACAGAATGACATTTTTTCGTTCTTTCAGCTCAGTGATCAGCTGTTTCATTCTCTCTTCAAATTGGCCTCTGATTCCTGTGTTTGCAACAAGGGATGCAACGTCAAGCAAGTAAAGTTCTTTGTTTTTCAGTTTGTTTGGAACATCGCCTTCAGCAATTTTTAAAGCGAGTCCTTCGGCGATGGCGGTTTTCCCTACACCCGGCTCACCAATGAGAACAGGATTGTTTTTGTTGCGGCGGTTCAGAATTTCGATCACGCGAGCGATTTCTTCATCACGGCCGATGACGGGGTCAATGAGACCGGCTTTTGCACCGTTTGTGATATTTTGAGCCAGCTCATCAAGCAACCCTTTTTTCTCGCTTTGTTTTGCTGCGTTTTGTTCTTTCGGCTGGAACGCTTGTTCAAACGGAAAACCGAAAGATTGAGGACCCATGCTCATTGAAGGTTTACGGGTCAGTTCGTTATAGCAAGTTTCACATAATACCATTTGTTTATGAACGGAATTAATTTGCATGTTAAGGCGAATCGTCGCCTCGTTTTGATGACAATGTTGACAACGCATTTGCCAAAACCTCCTTAAAAATTTGATCTATTTTGACCAATGAATGTGAATAAAAAGGCCGATTGAATTTGACCTTCTTTGACTATTAGTATACGGGAAACTTATCGGCTTTCAAAACAATATGCTCAGAGCAGTCTGACTATTTGACTAACTTTGACCAATTGGTTTTTAAAAAAGGCCGGCTAGTTTGACCAACTTTGATTCATAGTATACTCTGACCTTCTTTGACTTTCAAGTCATTTGCGCAAAATGTTTTTAAATTGTTTACAAAGTAAAACAAGTTTTCCCCTTCTTTTCAAGGAACTTGTCTCATAGGTTATAAAAGGCACATGTGGACAAAACTGCGGTTCGTTCGGAGGGGAGAAATGGAACAATCAAAAGGGTCAGCAAGTCAGCTTGCCTTTGTGTATGTCGGCACAGTAGTCGGAGCTGGGTTTGCGACTGGCAGGGAAATTGTTGAGTTTTTTCTGAAGTTCGGCTGGTTCGGTTTATTCGGTATTATCGTCAGCGGCGGAATGTTTACGTTTCTCGGGGCCAAGCTGATGATTATTTCAAAACGAATCAATGCCAAGTCCTATCAAGAAATGAACATATTCTTGTTCGGGGCGAAGGCTGGGCGGTTTATTAATGTGTTTATGCTGTTTGTACTCCTCGGCGTCACTTCTGTTATGCTTTCCGGGGCAGGGGCGCTTTTTGAGGAACAGCTGGGGCTGTCCCCTCAGATTGGGATGCTGATTACAATCGGTTTGAGCTTAATTGTGATGACTGGAGGAGTAAAAGGCATTTTCGGTGTCAATGTGTTTGTTGTTCCTCTTTTAATCATCTTTTCTATGATTGTGGTGGCCGACTCTTTTATTTTCAGCGAGTCGCGGAACGCAGCGCAGTGGGGATGGCCGCACCGTTGGGACTGGCTGTTATCAGCGTTTTCTTACGGCGCTTTAAATTTATCGCTTGCCCAAGCGGTTTTGGTTCCGCTGGCGAATGAAATGTCATCGGAAAAAGTGATAAAAAAGGGCGCTTTAGTCGGAGGGGCGATGCTGACGATTGTGCTGTCCGCGAGTTTTCTGTCTTTGTCGATGCTCCCGGATGTATTTTTGTACGATATACCGATGGCTCAAGTCGTTTATCTCTTTGCGCGGTCTGTCCATTTGATTTATTTGCTCATTATTTTCGGTGAAGTGTTCACATCGGTTATCGGCAATCTATATGGATTGGAAAAACAAGTGCAGAGCTTTCTTCCAATGAAAAGCAAATATATCTTTGCAGCCATTATGACCACGGCTTATATTACGAGCCAAATAGGATACGGCAAGCTCATTTCAACGATTTATCCATTGTTTGGCTATGTGAGTCTGGCGTTCATAGGCGCCCTGATTTGCAAAAAGGTTCCCCGGCGGCGCAGTTTGTAAATACAAGTAATGAAGTGAGCCGTCATTGCAGAACAATGATTGATCGGGAAGTCAGGGCTTACTTTTTTATTGTCAAGAAAAACAACATTATGGTAAGATAGCAGAAGTGAAAAATTGAAGAAAATCCGTGCGATATGCGGGAGAGGTTCTAGCTACACCCTCTATAAAAAACTAAGGACGAGCTGTATCCTTGGATACGGCCTTTTTTATGTTTTTCTAGAGCACCTTCCGAAAAGGTGTTTTTTTGTGTGAATCAGCTGTAGCGATGTCTCTCGCCGATGGTTTTATTGCGGAAAAGGAGAGGAATCATGAAAAAAGAAAAAGCAATTGTCGTATTCAGCGGCGGTCAAGACAGTACCACTTGCTTACTGTGGGCTTTAAAGGAATTCAAAGAAGTCGAAACGGTGACTTTTCATTATAATCAGCGTCATTCGCAGGAAGTTGAAGTGGCAAAATCGATTGCGGAAAAGCTTGGTGTGAAAAACCATTTGCTCGATATGTCACTTTTAAATCAGCTTGCACCGAATGCCCTGACAAGAAATGATATTGAGATAGAGGCAAAAGACGGTGAACTGCCATCCACATTTGTTCCGGGACGGAATTTGGTATTTTTATCTTTTGCATCTATTCTGGCATATCAAATTGGCGCGCGCCACATTATTACAGGAGTCTGCGAGACAGACTTCAGCGGTTATCCTGACTGCCGTGATGAATTCGTGAAATCTTGCAACGTAACGGTAAACCTGGCAATGGAGAAGCCGTTTGTGATTCATACGCCTCTCATGTGGCTCAATAAGGCGGAAACATGGAAGCTTGCAGATGAGCTTG
Organism: Bacillus sp. 0209A; assembly: GCF_036765095.1. NCBI lineage: Bacteria > Bacillati > Bacillota > Bacilli > Caryophanales > Bacillaceae > Bacillus > Bacillus sp. 0209A. Next base: position 629,087 of record NZ_JBAIZV010000001.1, on the reverse strand, counting down.
GCGCCCTTGATTTTGTGAAAAACAACACGCTGACATGCTATAACGGCATCATCGCAGACGGCTGCGGCGAATGTCCGGCATGTCACCTTCGTTTAAAAGGCTATGAAGAATATATGGCGATGAAAGGAGAGCGTGCATAAATTGTTATCTCAAATTTATCCCCAGGCCCAGCATCCTTATTCATTTGAATTGAATAAGGACATGCACATCTCAGCTGCTCATTTTATCCCTCGGGAAAGTGCTGGAGCGTGCAGCAGGGTCCACGGGCATACGTATACCGTCAATATAACCGTTGCCGGCGACGAACTTGACGACTCCGGCTTCCTTGTCAATTTCAGCGTGCTCAAAAAACTGGTGCACGGAAACTATGATCATACGCTTTTAAATGATCATGAAGAATTTTCTCAGGACGATCGGTATTCGGTGCCGACAACTGAAGTTGTGGCGAAAACGATTTATGACAACGTACAGGCTTATTTAGACACATTGGAGAATAAGCCAAGCTGTGTACAGGTGTTTGTCCGGGAAACACCGACAAGTTACTGTGTCTACCGTCCGAAAAAGGGTGGTTTGAATGGCTAAAGGAATTCCTGTATTAGAAATTTTCGGCCCGACGATTCAAGGAGAAGGCATGGTGATCGGACAAAAAACGATGTTCGTTCGCACAGCCGGCTGTGATTATTCCTGCAGCTGGTGTGACTCTGCCTTCACTTGGGACGGGTCTGCTAAAAAAGATATTCGCTGGATGACGGCTGAGGAGATTTTTGCAGAGCTTAAAAACATTGGGGGAGACGCGTTTTCCCACGTGACGATCTCGGGCGGCAACCCGGCCCTGTTAAAACAGCTGGGTGCTTTTATCGAACTGCTGAAGGAAAATAACATTCGTGCAGCGCTTGAAACCCAGGGGACTGTTTATCAGGAGTGGTTTACGCTGATCGATGACCTTACAATTTCTCCAAAACCGCCAAGCTCAAAAATGGTAACGAACTTTCAAAAGCTTGATCATATTTTGACATCACTTAAAGAGAATAACAGACAGCATGCTGTCAGCTTAAAGGTTGTCATTTTTAATGATGAAGATATGGCGTTTGCCAAAACCGTGCACAAGCGTTACCCGGGAATCCCGTTTTATTTACAAGTCGGTAATGATGACGTTCATACGACAGATGATCAGACATTGATTGCACATTTGCTTGGAAAATACGAAGCGCTTGTTGATAAGGTAGCTGCCGATGCGGAGCTGAATCTCGTCAGAGTGCTTCCGCAGCTGCACACCCTGTTATGGGGCAACAAACGCGGCGTATAATAGAAAGGAAGATAAATATGACGACAAGAAAAGAATCAGAATTAGAAGGTGTCACACTGCTTGGCAACCAAGGAACAAACTATTTGTTTGAATATGCGCCGGACGTGCTGGAGTCATTCCCGAATAAACATGTAAACCGTGATTACTTTGTAAAATTCAACTGCCCAGAATTTACATCTTTATGCCCGAAAACAGGACAGCCTGACTTTGCAACAATCTACATCAGCTATATTCCTGATGAAAAAATGGTTGAAAGCAAATCATTAAAGCTGTACCTATTCAGCTTCAGAAACCATGGTGACTTCCACGAAGACTGCATGAACATCATCATGAATGACTTAATCGAATTAATGGACCCGCGCTACATTGAAGTATGGGGCAAATTTACGCCAAGAGGCGGAATTTCCATTGACCCGTACACAAACTACGGAAAGCCGGGAACGAAGTACGAGAAAATGGCCGAGTATCGTATGATGAATCATGATTTGTATCCGGAGACGATTGATAATCGATAAGGAATCCGTTGTGTGAGACGAAGTGATGTCGCTGTAAAATACTGACATTTAGCGTCAATTTTAGGCGGGAATGTGGCCCGACTGTGACCTGAGGTGCAACCTGAACTGTGACTTTTTGCAGCTGAAAATTGATAGAACAGAAGCAGTTTAAGGCGTACGATTTAGTACGTCTTTTCTTATTTTATCCACTAAAAAATGCCCTGCAAAGGACATCACTCGTAATCTAGACTTTTAATTGGTTTATATATTTTAGGTTTACCAAATGCAGTTATTTCTTTGAACGCATTGATTAATACGGAAAGAATAATACCGGTTAAGAAAATCGGAAGGACAAGCTTATTTTTGAGACAGGATGTAGAGACCTTGAAAAAGGAACTTGAAGCTAATCAGAAATATCGTCCAAACAAATAAACCCCTCACTATGATGTGAAGGGGTGTTTTTTAATATTCACATGGTTTTTCTTCGCATTCTGGCTTTTCTTTAGCATCAACATACGATGAAGTTATAGTGTCATTTGACTTGTCATAAATCCCCCAAAACTCTTTTTCTTTGTTTCCGTTCAAATACCCCTCTGCATTAATACCGCCCATTGGATCTATTTCATATTTGTCCGAGAACTCAATTTTATCTATACCTTCATAGTTAGCATTTATGTAATCAGTCATTCGTTTTTTAGCTTTATCAAATAGTTCTAGTTCTGCAGTCTTAACTTTTTCTTGCTTTTCATCATATTGGTGTTTCATGTATATTCCCCCAAGTGTTATAATGATGATTGCTGACAACAGGATAATAATGTATTTTTTCATAAAACCATCCTTTCAGTGCTTATTTTACATGAGGAGTGTGTCAATGTACATGAGCAAGAAGGCTAAGGTTCCTAATATATCTGACCAAGATTATTATAGTATTAGTCAACTAACTTATCGAGATGAGTATTTGAAAAAACATTTCTCGAAAAAAATACCCGTTAAGATTAATTCAGGAAAACAATATTTTATAGATAAAATCAAAAAAGACCCAGACACAGGGCTAGATGTATACGTATTTGTCCAAGCCAAGAAAAAAGAAGGCAAATGGGTAAAACCAAAAGAACCAGAAAATGTTGTCGTAGGTTTTCAAGGAACAAATCAGGAACAAATTAAAGCTGATGTTATAAGTGCAGATGGCGGAAACGTAGTAATGGGCAAAGATCCGAAAAAGAAAGTCCAATACATAATGAAAAAAGATGCATCTGAAAACTCTAAAGCTATTGCCAAGTATAACGGCAGTATGGAACAAGCAATGATGATTAAGAGCGGAGAATACAAAATTGTCACTAAGACATCCCAATTTGATCAGGGTGATAAGCTCGTTGCCAATGAAGTGAAGAAGTATGCTGGTACTAACACAGTGATTTCGACAACAGGTCACTCACTTGGAGGAGCAGATGCGGAATACGCTGGTGTAAACAACGACGTTTACAGTGTGGCTTTTAACAACCCTTCCATCGTTAAGCTGCATGATGAAGAAACACAGAAGAAAATCAGAAATGGCGAATTTGATTTGTATCACAAAGCAATCATTAATCCTGATGATATGGTGGGTTCGGGCTGGTTTTTAGAATACGACCGACACAACGGAACAACTATATACACGAAAGACCCAAGCATCGCCCGCCAAGATCGTGCTAACCGGCTTAATACGTCTCTGGGGATTCCCGGTGTTTTAGGGAGTCTTATTACCTCCTTCTATGGCCAAGCATTTGCAAAAAATCCTGATACTCATAGTTTAAATGATTCGAACTTTAAGTTTGATAAGAATGGTCATATCCAAAGTGTTGATGGCAGAAACGGAGTGTATAACCAGAATATCGAATCGTTCTCATCTTATTCAGGTATGAATGGACAAACCATTAAAGTGGATGCTAAGTATGCAAAAGAACTGGCTAAACGTTTACAGGCAGCTATCGAAGACTTAAAAACAAAGAAACAAGCAATTGAACAATTCCCTCATGATCACAGCAAAATGGTTTATGACGTAAAATCAATTTGCGGGAAGAGATTAGGAGAATTCAAGGATCTAGATCCAAGCGATGTTGATAAAGCTGTATTGTTTCATGCACCTTATGTGAAAGAGGGGGCAGCATTTTATGACTCAGAAGAGCATTATCAAACTGAGGCTTCTCTTCACTACTTGATAAGAGATTTAGAGGATATCAGTGAGTTCATTGTTAAAATGGCTGAGGATTTAAAAGATAAGGATAATGAACTAGCAAGCTGGTTACGGTTGTAAGGGGGATTTAAATTGCCATATGGAGTTAATATGGATGCAGATGAGTTTTATAGACGGTTGCAACAAAATGAAGAATTAAAAAAACTGGTAGGTGCAAGTCTAAAAACCCATTGTCAAAATCTAAAAGAAGACACAAAAAACGCATCAGATTTTTCTTCAGCGGAACAGGTTATTGCCGAGGTGTATGTTGCTTTACTCTCTTCATTTGAAGGGAAAGCGAAAGAAGCGTTAGTACAAAGGCTTAATGAAAATGCGACTATGTTGACAAATGCCATAGAGAACAGAAGTGCTTTTTTGAGAAGTATTAAGGCTAAATAATTGAAATAACCCCCTTCACTATAGATGTGAACCAAGAGGCGGAATTTCCATTGACCCGTACACAAACTACGGAAAGCCGGGAACGAAGTATGAGAAAATGGCTGAATACCGTATGATGAATCATGATTTGTATCCGGAGACGGTTGATAATCGATAATGAATCCAAATGTTATGTCATAGACGTGTGTAATAGCACGTCTATTTTTTTGTTGCTCAAAGTACCCCAATTCGTCTTTTTTGAATTTTTATTTCCTTAATATTGAAATCGGATTATAATATGGAAAAGGGGGCTGCTGATGAAAAAATTATTGGTTTGTATGTTGTTATGTCTTGCGCTAAGTTTGAATGTCCAAACTACGATTGCATTGGCTGCTAAGGATGAAACAAAAGTCAGTTTTATTATGACAAAAGATCAAACTGGTTTTTTTATAGCAAACCATAATAACCCTTATGATCCAGGATGGCTCTATTACAGATTTACAATATTGAATGCAGAAGGGTGCACGCTTACCATGAAAATGCAGAGGATGACATTAGGCGGAGATTTTATTACGATAAGTGAGAAAGCGTTTACTGGCAACCATTTTGATTATAGCGCCGCCGATTATATACCGGGAACCAAGTTGAGAAACCATTACTTGGACATTACGAAAGGATCTGGCTGCGGAGATGTTAGCATCGAAGGCTATTACGGTGCTGAATATGAGGGGACTGACTGATTGTCAATCAAGGCGAGCAAAAGAGCTTGGCTCGATTAAAGGCGGGTTTTTGTCAGACAAATGAGTATCTTCGCCTATTATATATCAACAACATGATCCGAGAGGAAAAAGGTGAACGTCCGCTATCTTGTATCCGTATCTGCACTGCCGAGCACATATCTTTTCATTTTATCCTAAAAACCATGTCCTAAAACCGTATTCATTGATGGGACTTATGTAAAAAAAGACGAGTGAATCCGGGGGAATTCCACTCGCCGCTTTCTCATGAAAAGACGGGATGCTGGATGGCAGCTCGTCTGTTTTATTATAATTTATCGAACATACGTTTGTAAAGGTGTCTTTTCTAAAGAAATGGGTAACATAACTGTTGTCAGAACAGATTCATTGTAAACGTTCGCTAAGGTATGCTAAGATGCATGGACTTTAAAGGAGTGATACGAAGTGAAGACATTGCGATTAAACGATGTAACGCTAGAAATGGATGCATATAAAGTGGAAAGCGAGCCGAAGCGCAAAATCGCTTTCACCCTAAATGTTACGAGTGAGACTTACCACGATATCGCTGTCCTGTTATATGATAAAACGTTCAACGTCGAGGTTCCTGACGAGAATCTTGCCTTCCGGGGTGAAATCACAAATTACTCAACGTCAATGACCAACCTGTATGAATCAGGATCCGTCAGTGAGTTCCATATAGAAATAACGGAAACAGACCAAAACGCCGATTCATAATCAGTGTTTTTTATGTAAAAAAGCTGCCGGCCGGCAGCTTTTGAGAAAGCGAATTTCATATGTAAGGTGTCTAATTGTCGGTCTTGCAGTTTTTGCGAATGAATGTGGGAGATTAGGAGGTTTTATAGGAGTCTCTGATGATCTTATAATTCTTATGATTAACAACTGTCAATGAATCTAACTCAAGATCCCGGTAGTTATCCATAATCGTCACATCAACGATTACAGAATTCTCATTTACTTTTTCAACAACACCGGTTAATCCATTTTTAAATTCAATGACGTTTCCAACCTTAGCGATTTTCACAAGCTTCCTCTCCTTTTAACATAATAATGCCTTTTGAAAGTATTTTGCAGTATTTTCATTAAGAAGTAAAGCGATAAGGAGTTTTATCTCCCTAATGAATTGTCCTGAGGCGATAAAGATGATATATTGATTTTCGTCAAAAAAAAGAAAGGGGGGAATTTTCGTTGCGTCCCGAAGAGATAATACAAATGATTGAACAGCTGCGAACCGGCGCAATAAACGAACTGAGAGTCCAGAAGGAGCATTTCCTGGATTTCAGGGCCGTGTTATCCAAACAAGATGATTTTAAACATTTCCGAGGAATTGCCCAGCAAGGTGGAGATGTGATATTTCAATACTTAGAACAGCCAAGAAGCTGAAGGTTTCTCAATTGTGAGAAGCCTTTTTATCATATATGACAGGATAAAGGCTCTTTATTACACGAAGCTGTAACAGGCGTAAATAAAATGTAAAACGCCAAAAATGGATAAACATGTTTCTGATTGACAATATTTATAGAATTTCAGGCTGTTTTTCTTCCATTAACAAGCCTGTCATCCGGTATATTCCATCCTGATGCCTCCTTGGGAGAGTTGGAAAATCTTTTTCCGTGAAAATGAATTGATCTCTTGTTAAGGTTATGAAGTGTTTTTTGAGCACTTTAAGGAGGAAACTGTATGACGACGAAATTCACTGCTCTGGCTGTTTTTCTTCTTTGTTTCATGCCTACAGCAAAAATTGAACATACACAAGCTTCACTAATGAGCACAAAGAAGACAAAACAAGAAGCCAAATGGCTTACACATATAGAACGAGACACAGACAGATCTTTCCCTTCACTGTCTGCTGATAAGGACGAGAAAAAAATAAAACCGATCAAGCTATCAGCAAACACTGAAAAGAAAGAGAAAGACAAGCCAGCCAAAACAAATGAAAAGAAAGAAACATATACTCATTCTGAAAAAGATTTGCTGTCCCGTCTCGTACACGCAGAGGCAAAAGGAGAATCATATAAAGGCAAGGTCGCTGTAGCAAGCGTTGTGCTGAACAGAACAGAGAAAAAAGGTTTTCCTGATACCATAAGAGACGTGATTTATCAGACAAACGCCTTTGAACCGGTTTCAAACGGAAGCATTAATCAAAAGCCTGATAAAGATTCAATTGCCGCTGCCGAAGAAGCGCTGTCCTCAGAAAATAGAGAAACAGATGCCGTATTTTTTTATAATCCGAAAACAGCGTCAGATGATTGGATTCGCTCAAGAAAAATTGTAGAAAGAATCGGCAGGCACGTTTTTGCCATCTAAGCATAGAATAGACAATTAGTCTCTTCTATGCTTTTTTTTATATAAAGAGTAAAAATAAAATAATTTTTGAACTTGTCTCATATGATGTTGGTAGTACAAGAGACAAGGAGAGACATCATGAATCGATTTGTGAAAGGGATCATTCTTTTATCCATTGCCGCCTTTTTCGCTGAATGCCTTGAATTTGTCGTGAATATGATTTTGGCGCGGGAGCTTGGCGAGCATGGGATGGGGCTTTACATGAGTATATTGCCTACGATTTTTTTAATTATCGTCATCGCAAGCTTGGAACTGCCGATTTCGATTTCTAAATTCATTGCCGAATCAAACCCTAAGCTACATGAAAGCATGCTGAGGCACGCTTTCAGAATGACAGCCGTTTTTACAGCGTTTTCTACTGCCGCCGCCAGTATTGCGCTTCCGTTTATTCCCGTATTTGATACATACCACCCGTTTATTAAAGGGATTGTCGTTGGCTTAATTCCTATTGTCGCTTTTACTTCAATCGCCAGAGGCTACTTTATGGGTGTGCAAAAAATGGGAAAGATCGCAATCGCCAATGCGCTGAAAAAAATCATTCAGCTCCTGTGCTTATTCCTCTTTTTTCAATGGTACTCATTCGAGTTGGACATGGCCGTGCTGATTTCCTTGTTTGTCCTAGTCGTGAGTGACGTGGTCGTGCTTGTTTATTTATATTCACAATTTATCATGGCGAGGCGGGCGGTATCCGGCCAGCAGCACATTCATTTGCGCGGAAAGGATGTAAGGAAAAGACTGCTTGCCGTTTCAATTCCTACAACAGGACTGCGTATTTTTCATGCCGTTGTCAATGCGATTGAACCCTTTTTAGTAAAAGGGGCGCTTTTGGCAGCGGGCGTTGCCGGGACAGCGGCGATTGATCAATACGGAATGCTCGCCGGTGTGGCTGTAACAATAGGTTCGTTCCCCGCTTTTATTGCCCATTCGTTAATGGTTGTCATGATACCGAATATTTCCGAAGCTTATGCGCTTTCACAGTATGACATCGTATTAAAAAGGCTGAAGCAGTCGATTTTTATTACACTTGGCTATGGTATACCGGCTGTCTGGATCATGTTTCAGTTTGCAGGACCCCTGACACATTTGTTTTTTCACTCTCCTGAAGCGCAGTATTACTTGCAGCTGTTGTGGCCATACTTTCTCTTTCATCTGTTTGTCATGCCGCTGCAGGCGTGCTTAATCGGGATGGGGTTTGTGAAAGAAGCTTTTTATCACAATGTATGGAGTCATATCGTTGCGCTAAGTATGATGTATGTGCTGGGATCAATGGAGAATCTGCAAATGCTCGGTATTATCCTAGGGATGAACACCGGCATGATTTTGCTGACGAGCCTGCACTATGCCACGATCTGCAAAGCGCTGCGAGTATCTGTTTTCCTTACAGGAGGAAACAGAACGCCGCGAATTGAAGGATGATAAAGAAAAAGCGGGGCAAGCTAATTGAAAAGCATGAAAGGAAGATTCCATGTTGACGAAGCGTTTGCTTACTGTATGCCTTATGTTATTGGGGATGATTGCGTTTTTTCCCGATGTGGCAGCCGCTGAGGATAAACAGCCTGCAGTTCCCGCTGTTTTTCTTATGAAAACAATAGAAGGGGAGGATATCTCGATCCCGAATAAAGGACAAAAAACGATCCTGCATTTTTGGACATCGTGGTGTCCGCCCTGCAAAAAGGAGCTTCCCCAGTTTCAATCATATTATGATGCCCATCAAACAGACAGTGTAAAGCTGATAACGGTGAATTTAGTGAACGCCGAACAAAATCAGCAAACCGTTGAAGACTTTATTAAAGCAAACAAGCTGACATTTCCGATTGTTCTTGATTCAAAAGGAGAATTGATGAAGGAATATCATATCATAACGATCCCAACTTCGTTTATGCTGAATGAAAAGGGCGAAATTGAAAAAACAAAAGTAGGCCCGATGACGGCAGAACAACTGAAAGAATGGACGGAAGAATAGCTGAGAGCATAAACTCTCAGCTTTTTTCATATCATGACGAATTGGATAAACATTAATGATAATTATTATCAAAAAGAAATTAAAATAATTATAATTGAAATTCTCTTCGTGCGTGCTATAATAAAGGAAGACATCGAGAAATAATTGACGATAAAGCTGCCTTATGGGCGGCAATTTTGTTTTTATAAGGGAAATGAAGATGATTTGCGTTCTCAATTAGAGAGGGGAATTTAATATGAATGAACAGGTTATCGCTCAACACGATCCGCACGAGCCATTAAAAACAGAACAGAGAGAAAAAAACTGGGCGCAGCATGCCGAGCTTATTGCAGCACTCGTGTCAGGCGCTCTTATTTTGGCCGGATGGCTTTTATCCGGACATCAAGTATTATCAGTAACGCTTTACTTGCTGGCTTTTGTGATCGGCGGGTTTGCTAAAGCAAAGGAAGGAATCGAAGAAACGTTCGAATCCAAAACACTGAATGTAGAACTTTTAATGATTTTCGCTGCCATTGGTTCCGCCGTGATCGGATATTGGGCAGAGGGTGCTATTTTAATATTTATTTTTTCCTTAAGCGGAGCTTTAGAAACATACACGATGCATAAAAGCAGCAGAGATTTAACTTCTTTGATGCAGCTTGAGCCAGAAGAAGCGACACTGATGGTCAATGGCGAAACCAAAAGAGTTGCGGTTTCCGACTTGCAGGCCGGTGATATGATTGTGATCAAACCTGGAGAACGAGTAGCGGCAGACGGTGTCATTGAATCGGGCTCAACAAGCCTTGATGAGTCAGCATTAACAGGTGAGTCAATGCCTGTGGAAAAAAACACCGGTGACGCTGTATTTACGGGGACTGTGAATCGCAACGGCTCCTTGACCGTCCGTGTCACAAAAGCAAATGAAGATTCGTTATTCAGAAAAATCATCAAACTGGTTGAATCTGCGCAAAGCAGTGTTTCACCCGCGCAGGCTTTCATCGAACGATTTGAAAATGCTTATGTAAAAGGTGTGCTGATTGCGGTGGGGCTCTTGTTATTCGTGCCGCACTTTACGCTGGGGTGGAGCTGGAGTGAAACCTTCTACCGCGCAATGGTGTTTATGGTTGTCGCCTCACCTTGTGCGCTTGTCGCCTCTATTATGCCGGCGGCGCTTTCCTTGATTTCAAATGGCGCCCGCAACGGTATGCTTGTAAAAGGAAGCGTCTTTCTTGAGCAGCTGGGCTCTGTGCAAATGATCGCCTTTGACAAAACGGGCACTGTAACAAAAGGCCAGCCTGCCGTTGAAACTCTTAGAATCGCAGAAGGATTCAGCGAAACGGAGGTTCTAGAGGCCGTCTATGCCATCGAAACACAATCAAGCCATCCGCTCGCTCAAGCCATAACAGCGTACGCTGAAAGCCGCGGCGTGAATCAGCCCGGCTACATATCTATAGAAGAAACATCAGGGTTTGGTGTTATGGCAGAAGTGTCGGGCGCGAAATGGAAGATCGGTAAAGCAGGTTTTATCGGCGAGGAAAAGGCAGCACAATTTATAAATCAAACAGCATCAGAAGTCATTCAAAGCGGCCAAACGGTTGTATTTGTGAAAAAGGATGATCAAATAGCGGGCTGTATCGCACTGAAAGATCAAATCAGGACTGAAGCAAAAGAGGTCATGGAAGAATTGAACCGACTAGGGATTAAAACGGCCATGCTGACAGGAGATCATGAGGATACGGCTCAAGCAATAGCGAAGGAAGCCGGAATGACAACTGTTGCGGCAGAGTGCCTGCCTGACCAAAAAGTGAATGAGATCAAACGATTAAAAGAAGAATTCGGAACGATTGCAATGGTCGGTGACGGAATCAATGATGCGCCGGCCCTTAAAGCGGCGGATATTGGCATTGCAATGGGCGGCGGGACAGATGTCGCTCTTGAGACCGCTGATATGGTCCTCATGCAAAATGATTTGAAAAAACTTGTTAACATGTGCCGCTTGTCACGGAAAATGAACAGGATTGTCAAACAAAATATCGTGTTCTCTCTAGCTGTGATCTGCCTGCTGATTTGTGCAAACTTTTTACAGGTGATGGAATTGCCATTTGGCGTGATTGGTCATGAGGGAAGTACAATCTTGGTGATATTGAACGGATTAAGGCTTTTAAAATAAAAACAGCAGTCCAATCGGGCTGCTGTTTTTTTATGGATTAAATGTTACCTTCTTTTTTGTCTTGATCAGATCTTTTCGTAACCATGATAAGCGCAAGGATGCAGCAAAGGAAACCCGCTGCACAGCCTATGATCGAGCTGTAATAATAAAAGCCGGCCATCTTCATACCGATAAAAGGAGCCGAAATCCCCAAAACCGTTAAGAGCATGACTGCTTTTCGTCTGAAAAAATTCATCAGCAAAACGAACAACTCCCTGCGATTGAACTCTACTGTCAGTATACAGGATGAGGGGAAGGAAATAAAATGGATCGGAAAATGAAGGCCCCGCGAAAGGCAAACACCTGTAAAACCTGTTACAATGGAAGACAGAACGATGCATTGAAATGGCAAGGAGGACAAGAAGTGAATAGAATACAACGCGTCTCTTCATGGCTGAAGGAACAGAGGCATACTGCCGCATTTATTCATACGAAAGAAAATGTTTTTTACTTAACCGGTTTTTACACAGAACCGCATGAAAGATTGATGGGTTTATTTATTTTTCAAGAAGAGGAGCCTTTCTTTGTGTGTCCCGGTATGGAAGCAGACCAGGCCCGCAACGCAGGCTGGAATTATGAAATCATTGGCTATGCGGATCACGAAAATCCGTGGGAGCTGATAGAGAAAGCCTTGAAAAAGCGAAATATCAGCATACATACACTAGCAGTAGAAAAGGATTCGATTTCACTATCACGCGCAGATCAGCTGAAGCATTCTGCCGGCGGGGCTCAGTTTGTATCAGCTGAAGAAACACTTAACCAATTTCGCCTGATTAAAGACGACAAGGAAATACGTTTGCTGAAAGAGGCGGCGAAGCTTGCTGATTACGGTGTTGAAGTTGGCGCAGCCGCTTTGCGTGAAGGCATTAGTGAAGTGGAAGTGCTCGCTCAAATCGAGTATGAGCTGAAGAAAAAAGGAATCCAGGGCATGTCATTCTCCACAATGGTTTTATTCGGAACAAAATCAGGCCAGCCCCACGGAAACCCGGGTTCAGCCACATTGAAGAAAGGTGATTTTGTTTTATTTGATCTCGGTGTTATTCTTGACGGCTACTGCTCTGATATTTCAAGAACGTTTGCATACAAGACCATCAATCCGAAGCAAGAGGAGATTTATGAGACGGTGCTTCAAGCGGAAAAAGCCGCAATGGAGGCAAGTAAACCCGGTGTCAGAATCGGCGATCTTGATTTAACTGCCCGAGGAATCATTGAAAAAGCGGGATACGGAGATTATTTTCCTCACCGGCTGGGGCACGGACTTGGGATTTCTGTCCATGAGTACCCATCAATGAGCCAAGCCAACGATACATTGTTGCAGGAAGGCATGGTCTACACGATCGAACCGGGGATTTATGTGCCTGAGATCGGCGGCGTGCGCATTGAGGATGACGTTCATGTAACAAAGGACGGAGCGGTTGCTCTGACCCAATATCCAAAGGAATTAATCATACTGCCGTAACAGGAAATAAAAAAGGACTTTGTTCTCGACATCGTCCTTTTTTGTCTGCATTAAATAAAAAAATCATCAAATGTTCGAAATGGTTTAATTTCATGTTTTTGATCGAGAGGTTTTACAGCAAGGCAGCTGCCGCCAAGAACAGTCAGACATAACCCGATTAAAATGAAGAAACCCATGTAATCTTCTCCTTTCAGCTGAAAACATAAAATATGTCTGGTATGTTCATATCATATTGTATGAAACGCATTCCAGATCAAGGGATTTAGAAAGAAGGGAATCTATGGCTAATATTAAAGACATTGCAGAAAAAGCCGGTGTCTCCGTTACAACGGTTTCCCGAGTCATAAACAATCATCCTTACGTCAGTGAAGACAAAAGAAATAGGGTGCTTGAGGCAATGGAAGCATTGGCGTACGCGAGAAATATTCACGCTGTGCATTTATCGAAAGGATTTTCAAACCTGATTGGCGTTGTCTTGCCGACGATTAATCTCCCTTATTTTGCAGAGCTGATTGCAGGGATAGCCGACGCAGCCGCGGAATCCGGAATTCACCTCTCTTTATTCCAAACAAACTATGATGTGGAGAAAGAAATTTTTGCGCTGTCCCAGTTAAAGCAACGGCAGGTTGACGGGTTGATTTTTTGTTCGAAATCGCTTGCTGATGAGAAGCTCATCGAATGGGAGGGCCCGATATTGCTTTGCCAGAATTCAGATATCGGCCGTTTTCCAACCATCAGCATTCCTCACCACCAAGCATTCAGGTGCGGCTTGGACTATTTAATTACCAAAGGGCATAAAAAAATAGCAATCTGTTTGGCAAGAAAAAAGGGCATGAACAGCCATTTTCGAATCAAAGCCTATAAAGAAGCATTGGAAGAGATCGGAGAGGCCTTTCATGAAGACTGGGTGATTGAGAAAGCGATTACAATCAATGATGGAAAGGCGCTTTTTCATAAGTGGAAAAAGTGGAAGGAAAAACCGACGGCTATTTTTGTTGCCAATGATCAAGTGTCAGCAGGGCTTTTACTTGAAGCAAAGGCCCAGCGGATATCGGTACCGGATGAGCTTGCCATCTTAAGCGTTGATAACCATGAAATCAGTCAATCGCTTGGTGTCACAACGATCGATATTCAAACAAAAGAAATGGGAAAGCAGGCGTTTGCCATGCTGGAAAAAAGAATTCAGGGACAGCCGATTGAGAGGAAAGTTCTCGATTACCGCCTCATCGAAAGATCGACTGTTTAGTGAAGCATCGAAAAAAGGTTTGACGTGCATTCCGTTCGTTATGTACGATATGAGGTATTGAATGACAAAGGAGCTGAGGATCGTGAATGGGTCCTTTACAGTGAAAAAGGTACTGAATAATAACGTATTAATTGCTTCTCATCATAAATACAGCGAAGTCGTTTTAATCGGAAAAGGTATTGGTTTCGGAAAAAAACAAGATGATGTCATTGAAGATAAAGGCTACGAAAAAATGTTCATTTTAAAGGACGAGAAGGAACAAAAACAGTTTAAAAAGCTCCTTGACTATGTTGATGAAAAGCTCGTTGATATTTCAAACGATGTCATCTATCACATCAGCAACAGGACGAACCACTCATTAAATGAACATATTCACATTGCGCTGACAGATCATATCGCATTTGCGATCAAAAGACAGCAGCAGGGCTTTGATATGAAAAATCCATTTTTAATGGAGACTCAGTCACTATATCCTGATGAATACCAAATAGCCAAAGAAGTCATAGAAATGATCAATGAAAAAGCGGGAATCTGTCTTCCGGAGGGGGAGATCGGTTTTATTGCCCTGCATATCCATTCGGCCCTGACAAACCGTCCGCTGTCCGAAGTCAATCAGCACTCGCAGCTGATGGCGCAGCTTGTCGAGGTGATTGAAGACTCATTTCAAATGAAAGTAAACAAGGAAAGTGTCCACTATTTGCGGCTGATCCGGCATATCAGATTTACTATAGAAAGAATTAAAAAAGAAGAACCGACTAAAGAACCAGAAAAATTAATGTTGTTATTGAAAAATGAATATCCACTATGCTACAATACAGCTTGGAAATTGATTAAAATCTTGCAGCAAACATTGAAGAAACCAGTTCATGAGGCGGAAGCGGTTTATCTGACGCTTCATCTGTACCGATTAACCAATAAAATTTCATAAATTCAGTTTATCCTTATAACGTGTTACTGATCCGATCAGGCATGAGTGATTGAGGGGAAAAAACGGGAAGTCTATTCTCGTTCTTTTGTGCACCCGATTTTGCTCATGCCCTTTTTGTTGTGTAAAAGGGCAAATGTAAACGGTTAAACTGGGAGACTTACGCCTGTGAATTCGTTGTCATGATTTTTAGCTGTAAGGTCAGACTAGTAAAAAGAGGAGGTCAATTCTTATGTTTAAAGCATTATTCGGCGTTCTTCAAAAAATCGGGCGTGCGCTTATGCTTCCAGTTGCGATCCTTCCGGCTGCGGGTATCTTGCTTGCGATCGGAAATGCGATGCAAAATAAGGACATGATTGAAGTCCTGCATTTCTTGAGCAATGACAATGTCCAGCTCGTAGCAGGTGTTATGGAAAGCGCTGGACAGATTGTTTTTGATAATCTTCCGCTTCTATTCGCAGTAGGTGTAGCCATCGGGCTTGCCAACGGTGATGGAGTTGCAGGGATTGCTGCAATTATCGGTTATCTGGTGATGAACGTATCCATGAGTGCGGTTCTTGTTGCAAACGGAACCATTCCTTCCGATTCAATCGAAAGAGCCAAGTTCTTCACGGAAAACCATCCTGCATATGTAAACATGCTTGGTATACCTACCTTGGCGACAGGCGTGTTCGGCGGTATTATCGTCGGTGTGTTAGCGGCATTATTATTCAACAGATTTTACACAATTGAACTGCCGCAATATCTTGGTTTCTTTGCGGGTAAACGTTTCGTTCCAATTGTTACGTCAATTTCTGCACTGATTCTGGGTCTTATTATGTTAGTGATCTGGCCTCCGATCCAGCATGGATTGAATTCCTTTTCAACAGGATTAGTGGAAGCGAATCCAACCCTTGCTGCATTTATCTTCGGGGTGATCGAACGCTCACTTATTCCATTCGGTTTGCATCACATTTTCTATTCGCCGTTCTGGTATGAATTCTTCAGCTATAAGAGTGCTGCCGGAGAAATCATCCGCGGGGATCAGCGTATCTTTATGGCGCAGATTAAAGACGGCGTACAGTTAACAGCAGGTACGTTCATGACAGGTAAATATCCATTTATGATGTTCGGTCTGCCTGCTGCGGCGCTTGCGATTTATCATGAAGCAAAACCGAAAAACAAAAAACTCGTTGCAGGTATTATGGGTTCAGCGGCCTTGACATCCTTCTTAACAGGGATCACAGAGCCATTGGAATTCTCATTCCTATTCGTTGCCCCTATCTTGTTTGCGATTCACTGTGTGTTCGCGGGACTTTCATTCATGGTCATGCAGCTGTTGAATGTTAAGATTGGTATGACATTCTCCGGCGGTTTAATTGACTACTTCCTATTCGGTATTTTACCGAACCGGACGGCATGGTGGCTTGTCATTCCTGTCGGCTTAGCGATTGCGGTCATTTACTACTTCGGGTTCCGATTTGCCATCCGCAAATTTAATCTGAAAACACCTGGACGCGAGGATGCTGCGGCTGAAACTGCATCTACTGGGAAAACAGGTGAAGCTGGAGATCTTCCTTATGAGATCCTGCAGGCAATGGGTGACCAGGAAAATATCAAACACCTTGATGCTTGTATCACTCGTCTGCGTGTGACTGTAAACGATCAGAAAAAGGTTGATAAAGACCGTCTGAAACAGCTTGGCGCTTCCGGCGTGCTGGAAGTCGGCAACAACATTCAGGCTATTTTCGGACCTCGTTCTGACGGTTTAAAAACACAAATGCAAGATATCATTGCGGGACGCAAGCCAAGACCTGAACCGACAACATCTGCTCAAGAAGAAGTAAGTCAGCAGGTTGAGGAAGTCATTGCAGAACCGCTGCAAAATGAAATCGGCGAGGAAGTTTTCGTTTCTCCGATTGCCGGAGAAATTCACCCGATTACTGATGTTCCTGACCAAGTGTTCTCAGGAAAAATGATGGGTGACGGTTTTGCGGTTCTCCCTTCAGAAGGTATTGTCGTATCACCGGTTCGAGGAAAAATTCTAAATGTGTTCCCGACGAAACATGCGATCGGCCTGCAATCAGACGGCGGAAGAGAAATTTTGATCCACTTTGGTATTGATACTGTCAGCCTGAAGGGCGAAGGATTTATGTCTTTCGTATCAGAAGGAGACCGCGTTGAGCCTGGACAGAAACTTCTTGAAGTTGATCTGGACGCAGTCAAACCAAATGTACCGTCTCTTATGACACCGATTGTGTTTACGAACCTTGCTGAAGGCGAAACAGTCAGCATTAAGGCAAGCGGCTCAGTCAACAGAGAACAAGAAGAAATTGTGAAGATTGAAAAATAAGGTGTTAGTACGCTGTGCTTGTCAGATGACAAGTACGGCTGTATGATATAATATTGTGAAGTAATATAGCTTTAAGTTAAAAGGAGAATGATAAAAATGGCACAAAAAACATTTAAAGTAACTGCAGATTCTGGAATCCACGCTCGTCCTGCGACAGTTCTTGTACAAACTGCAAGCAAATACGACGCTGACGTGAATTTAGAATATAACGGCAAAACAGTAAACCTTAAATCTATTATGGGTGTTATGTCTCTAGGTATCGCTAAAGGTGCTGAGATCACAATCTCTGCTACTGGCGCTGACGAAAACGATGCTCTTAACGCTTTAGAAGAAACAATGAAAAGCGAAGGACTCGGCGAGTAATGCAAGAATTAAAAGGGATTGGCGCTTCAGCCGGCATCGCGATTGCAAAAGCGTACCGGCTTGAAGAGCCAGATTTAACGGTTGAAAAGAAAAACATCTCTGATTCTGAAGCGGAAGTAAGCCGTTTTGATGAAGCGATTGCACGTTCAAAAGAAGAGCTCGAAAAAATCAAAGAGCACGCTCTGAAAGAACTTGGTCAGGATAAAGCTGACATTTTTTCTGCTCACCTTTTAGTTCTCAGTGACCCTGAGCTTCTAAACCCTGTGAAAGAAAAAATCAGCACTGATTCAGTGAACGCTGAATTCGCTTTAAAAGAAACGTCTTCTATGTTCGTTACTATGTTTGAATCAATGGACAACGAATATATGAAAGAGCGTGCGGCTGATATCCGTGACGTAACAAAACGCGTAACCGGCCACCTGCTTGGCGTCGAAATTCCAAACCCGAGCATGATCTCAGAAGAGGTTATTATTATAGCTGAAGACTTAACACCGTCTGACACAGCTCAATTAAACCGTGAGTTCGTAAAAGGATTCACAACTGATATCGGCGGACGCACATCTCACTCTGCCATCATGGCGCGTTCTCTTGAGATTCCTGCAGTTGTTGGTACGAAAGCGGCTACAGGCACGATCCAAAACGGCGTAACTGTTATCGTTGACGGTATTAATGGCGATGTCATTATCGACCCATCTGCGGAAACTGTAAAAGAGTATGAGGAAAAACATAATGCTTATTTGGCTCAAAAAGCTGAATGGGCGAAGCTTGTCAATGAACCGACTGTCTCAAAAGACGGACATCATGTAGAGCTTGCAGCGAACATCGGGACTCCTGATGATGTGAAAGGCGTTCTTGAAAATGGCGGGGAAGCAGTTGGCCTTTACCGTACAGAATTCCTTTACATGGGAAGAGATCAGCTGCCTACAGAAGATGAGCAGTTTGATGCATATAAAACGGTTCTTGAGCGTATGGAAGGAAAATCAGTTGTCGTGCGGACACTTGATATCGGCGGAGACAAAGAGCTTCCTTACCTGCATCTTCCTAAAGAAATGAACCCGTTCTTGGGATACAGAGCGATTCGTCTTTGCCTTGAAGAGCAAGAAATCTTCAGAACACAGCTTCGCGCGCTGCTTCGTGCAAGTACATACGGAAACCTGAAAATCATGTTCCCTATGATTGCGACAGTTAACGAATTTAAAGAAGCAAAAGCGATCCTTCTTGAAGAAAAAGAAAAGCTTGTCAAAGCGGGACAGACTGTATCTGACGATATTGAAGTCGGTATGATGGTTGAAATTCCGTCAACTGCAGTCATCGCTGATCAGTTTGCTAAAGAAGTTGATTTTTTCAGTATTGGAACAAACGATTTGATTCAATACACAATGGCTGCTGACCGTATGAATGAGCGTGTATCTTATCTGTATCAGCCATACAACCCTGCAATCCTTCGCTTGATTACACTCGTAATTGAAGCGGCACACAAAGAAGGAAAATGGGTTGGCATGTGCGGAGAAATGGCAGGAGACGAAATTGCGATCCCGATCCTTCTCGGCTTAGGCTTAGATGAGTTCTCAATGAGCGCAACTTCTATCCTTCCGGCAAGAACACAAATCAGCAAATTGTCTAAACAAGAAGCTGAGTCATTCAAAGAGAAAATTTTATCTATGAGCACGACAGAAGAAGTTGTCGCGTTCGTAAAAGAAACATTCAAGTAATGTATATAAAAACCAGACGGCCCTTCGGCCTGTCTGGTTTTTTTCATAAGCAAGGGTATAGAAGGGCACAATAACATGGCGAGGAGGGATAGTATGTCAAACCAATTTAACGCAGGAGATACAGTGTACGTGATCTACAGAAATCCGCACGCCGCCAATGTTGCCCATATTAAGGAAGCCGAAATTATGCACCATCCATACCATGAAGGTGAGCTTTCCCTGTTTATTTTTGAAACTTATCATCCGTTTGCAGAGGATGATGCTGTGTTTGCAAGCTATGAAGAAGCGAAATCACTTTACAAAGAACTATTTGATATCGATCCATACGAGTAACAAGGAAATCATTACAACTCATATCCTTTCCGTCTTATGAGAAAAGTAACGGTAGTAAAGGAAAAGGATGTGGCATTATGCAGAACCCATTTGTTCCGCAACTTGTTTATATTGAACCGAGAGCGCTGGAATATCCGCTGGCCCAAGAATTACAGGATAAATTTGAGAACATGGGCATTGAAATCAGAGAAACGACATCCCACAATCAGGTGCGTAATATTCCAGGGAAAAATCATCTTCAGCAATATCGCAACGCGAAATCAACTTTAGTCATCGGTGTCAGAAAAACATTAAAGTTTGACTCTTCCAAACCCTCGGCTGAATACGCCATTCCGTTTGCCACAGGCTGTATGGGGCATTGCCATTACTGCTACCTGCAAACAACCATGGGGTCAAAGCCGTATATTAGAACCTATGTAAACGTTGAAGAGATATTAGACCAGGCTGATAAGTATATGAAGGAGCGCGCGCCGGAGTTCACAAGGTTTGAAGCCTCATGTACGTCAGACATAGTAGGAATTGATCATCTGACACACTCGCTGAAGCACGCCATTGAACATTTTGGACAAAGTGAGCTCGGAAAGCTCAGATTTGTAACGAAATTTCATCATGTCGATCACCTATTAGACGCAAAGC
This sequence comes from Bacillus sp. 0209A, assembly GCF_036765095.1. Classification (NCBI taxonomy): domain Bacteria; kingdom Bacillati; phylum Bacillota; class Bacilli; order Caryophanales; family Bacillaceae; genus Bacillus; species Bacillus sp. 0209A. The sequence goes on along the minus strand of NZ_JBAIZV010000001.1, from coordinate 608,439 downwards.
ATAACGGGAAAACGAGATTCAGATTCAGTATTAATGCCGACTATGTGATTAAAAACTTTGAGCCGGGAACCTCACCTCTTGATAAACGGATAGAAGCCGCAGTAAAAGTGGCAAAAGCAGGATATCCGCTAGGCTTTATTGTTGCACCGATTTATATTCATGAAGGCTGGGAAGAAGGATACAGACATTTGTTTGAAAAACTTGATGCTGCTTTGCCGCAGGATGTCAGACATGATATTACGTTTGAATTAATTCAGCACCGTTTTACAAAGCCGGCCAAACGAGTGATTGAGAAGAATTATCCTAAGACAAAGCTCGAATTAGATGAAGAAAAGCGACGTTATAAATGGGGCCGTTACGGAATCGGGAAATATATTTATCAGAAAGATGAAGAGCATGATCTTCGGGAAAAGCTTGAATCCTATATTGATACTTATTTCCCTAATGCGAAAATCGAATATTTCACTTAAACGGGCTGTGATGATGAACAGCTCGCTTTTTTATAAAAAGGATTTTTTCATTTCATTAAAACGCCGAAATTCAATGATTCTTTATCCTCTAAATTATTGCCGACTAGACGAATCGGTGAACGGCCGCAATGAGGGAGAAAGAACAGCATAGGGCCTTTTTTCCTGCATCCATCACATCTTCAACGTATCGTACAGCGCTGATCTCGTGTGCGTATTTATGATAAAAAGGAATACGCCCGCCGCCTAGAAGGCGCTCGAGCCGTTTGTCAACAGTCAGCTCATACATCGTGTTTCATCAGCCATTTTCCGATTCCAAGCTTCCGATACTGAGGAGAAACTGAAATATCCACTACATATAAAGGATTTCCATGAGGATCATGATTTTTAATTGATCCGCTGTCTGTCGCGCGCCCTCCGGAAAGGTTTTGATGTGGTGTCAAGCTGTTCCTCTGACCACAACAATTCTTCAGAAAACGGAGGAGGAAAACAATCTTTTTGAAGAAATCAGACCTTTTATGTCAGTCTCTGAATAGTTTCTGATGGAAGAGCCTCAAATTTTCTGCCGTTGTGCACGTACATTGTTTTCGTATGATCATCACCCTCCGTATGTTGTTTTCATTATATATAAGTCTGAATTCTCAATAAATATATTTCGATGTTCATATAATTTATTTTTTTGATTATTCATTTTTCAAACGAAAGGGCCGATATAGAAATTAGGAGGGGATTGGTTTGTTTAAAAAACTTCATATAAAGATTGCTGTTTTTGTTTCGATCATGTTAATTGTCACAGTTGTTCTTTTAATGCTGTCTTCTTATCTGACGCTGAAACCGATGATTACAGAGGATGGGAAAAATACAACTCAAAACGTGACGCAGTCACTTGAACAAAATATTGAATTGCAATTAAAGAGTTATGCCATATCGTTATCGAGATTGGCTAATGGGGAATTAACTCGTACATTTGTAACAAAACCAAGTAAAGAAGCTTCTCGGCTGTTTAACGATGATATTAAACAAATCAAAGATAACGATGATTATGTTGCGATGGCTTACATAGGCACCGCAAAAAAAGAAATGTTTACATATCCGAAAGCCGATTTTGCTGATGATTATGATCCGACATCGAGACCATGGTATAAGCTTGCAGCTGAAACCCCGGACCAAGTCGTTTGGACGGAACCTTATCAAGATGTCGTGACAGGAGATATGATTGTCACAGCATCAAAAGCGGTTCTTGACGGGCAAAAAGTGATGGGGGTTGCCAGCTACGATTTGAAACTCTCTGCCATCCAGAGCATGGTCAATAAGCAAAAGGTGCCTTACAAGGGATTTGCCTTTTTAGCTGATGCGAGCGGCAATCTTTTAGCACACCCGTCAAACCAAGGAAAAAACATATCAAAGGATCAAACACTGAAAACCATTGCATCTGAGAAAAAAGGGATACAGGATGAAAATGGGAAAATGATTGTGTACCAAACGATTGGTGAAACGGGCTGGAAAGTCGGAACGCAATTTGATACCGATAAATTAATGTGGATTTCCGATAAAATGAATCGGGCGAATCTTTGGATATCATTGATTGCGCTTATCGCTACGATCATTCTCAGCTACTTCCTGGCCAAAACGATAACCGGTCCGATACAGCAGCTGATCGCAAAAACGAAGGCAGTTTCCGAAGGCGATTTAACCGTTCATGCTGAATCAAAATCCAAGGATGAAGTCGGGATTTTAACAAGAGATTTTAATCAGATGGTTGAAAATATGAAGGATATGGTTGAACAAGTGAGACTATCTTCAGGGAAAGTATCTGATACCTCTGAGCAGTTAACAGTGGTCTCTGCGGAAACCAATGAAACAAGCGGACAAATTGCAAAAGCGATTGAAGAAGTAGCCGCAGGGGCATCAGAGCAGGCTTCTGAAGTAGAGACTATTAACGAAAAATCAGAAAGTCTGTCAACTAAAATCAGACAAATTGCTGCGGAGGCAGGCGGAATGAAAGAACGCTCAAAATCGTCTGAGAATGCAAGCTATAAAGGACTTGACGCGCTCGGCCAGCTGCTGATGAAGTCAAACGAAGCCAACACGGAAACGAAAAAGGTTGAAACGATGCTGCTTGATTTAGAAAATCAAACAAAGAATATCGAAGAAGTCGTTACAGCTATTTCAAATATTTCTGATCAAACGAACTTGCTTGCTTTAAATGCCAGCATTGAGGCAGCCAGAGCCGGAGAAAGCGGACGCGGCTTTGCCGTCGTAGCTGAAGAAGTGAGAAAGCTTGCCGAGCAATCAGCGCTTTCTACAAAGCATATCAGCGAGACTGTGAAGCTTATCCAGGTTGAGACGAAAGAGGCCTCTCACGCAATGGTTGAGGCAAGCAGAATGAATGATGAACAAAACAGTGCCATTCATGAGACAGGAGAGGTATTAAACACGATTACTGTGGAAATGCAGTCACTGGTTCAAGGCATTGATCACATTTACGAAGAAATTCAAAGAATGAGTGAAGAGCAGCTCGCGATTTCTGAAGCGATTCAAAGTATTTCGGCCATATCACAGGAATCGGCAGCTGCAGCAGAGGAAGTGAATGCATCGACTGATGAACAGCTGATCACCCTTGATAAAGTCAAACACTCAACGGAAACATTAAAGCATGCAAGCCAAGAGCTAATGAGCACAATTACGAAATTCACATTGTAATCCAATTAAATCCCCAAAAAACTTGGGGATTTTTTTATTTTAAGAGTTACTATAAGATAAATAGATATGGTAGTCTAGAAAATGAAGGAAATATGATAAATTTTAACTAAAATCAAAACGAAACATCTGGGAGGAATGACCTTGAAAAAAACAATTGGTTTTATCGGTCTTGGAGTGATGGGAAAAAGCATGGCATCACATATTCTGAATGACGGCCATCCTGTATTGGTGTATACCCGGACAAAAGAAAAAGCAGACAGCATACTGCAAAAAGGCGCAGTATGGAAAGAAACAGTCAAAGATCTTTCAAAAGAAGCGGATGTTATCATCACAATGGTCGGCTATCCCAGTGATGTTGAAGAAGTGTATTTTGGAAGCGACGGAATTATTGAAAACGCAAAAGAAGGCGCGTATCTCATTGATATGACCACATCTAAACCTTCGCTTGCGAAGAAGATTGCTGAAGCAGCCAAAGAAAAAGCATTGTTCGCTTTAGATGCCCCTGTTTCCGGCGGAGATATCGGTGCACAAAACGGAACACTCGCGATTATGGTTGGCGGAGAAAAAGATGCATTTGAAGCCTGCATGCCGATTTTCTCTTTAATGGGAGAAAATATTCAATATCAAGGACCGGCTGGAAGCGGACAGCATACCAAAATGTGTAATCAGATTGCAATCGCAGCCGGCATGATCGGTGTGGCGGAAGCGATGGCATATGCTCAAAAATCAGGCCTGCAGCCGGAAAATGTCCTGAAAAGCATCACAACGGGCGCAGCCGGAAGCTGGTCATTGTCAAATCTTGCTCCCCGTATGCTGCAAGACAACTTTGAACCGGGTTTTTATGTGAAGCATTTTATTAAAGATATGGGAATTGCGTTGGAGGAAGCGGAATTAATGGGAGAAGAAATGCCAGGCTTGTCCCTTGCGAAATCCTTATATGACAAGCTCGCTGCACAAGGCGAAGAAAACAGCGGGACTCAAAGTATATATAAGCTTTGGGTGAAATGAAAAAAGATTGCCTGTACCGTACAGGCAATCTTTTTTGTATTATTTTCCGATAAATTGCTGTGTCCAGATGCTTCCGGACTCAACGTAACCGACACCAATATGAGTAAAGTTAGCGTTTAGAATGTTTTTTCTGTGTCCTTCACTGTTCATCCAAGCTTTTACTACTTCTTCTGGCGTTTTTTGACCCTTAGCGATGTTTTCACCTGCTGTTTTGTAGCTGATACCGAAAGATTTCATCATATCAAACGGTGAGCCGTAAGTTGGGCTTTGGTGGTCAAAATAGTTCTTGTCTTTCATATCTTGAGATTTTGCGCGTGCAGATTTGCTTAACGTTTCATCAATTTGAAGCGGCTTTAAGCCTTGTTTTTGTCTTTCTGCATTTGTAAGCTCAACAACTTTTTTCTCATACGCGCTTACAGATGAAGGCGCAGATGTTGTTTTGTTTGTTTTTTCAGCAGCTGCAGGTGCTTTAGCAGCAGTATTTTGTTCAGTAGCAGGTGCTTTAGCAGCAGTGTTTTTTTCAGCAGCTGCTTTTTTTGTAGTTTTTTGCGCAGGTTTTGCAGTCTCTGTCTTTTGAACATCCTGAATGTTCATGTTAGACTGCTTCGCATGTTTTTGAAGAAGCTGCTTAAGCTCTTTTTCATTTGCAGCGTTTAATGTTTTGATATTTGTTTTAATATGAAGTTTTTTTACTATATCGTTAAGAGACATGTTTTGCACTGTGTTCCCCATTTTCACCTTTACCACATGCTGGCAGGAGAGTTCTTTCGCTGATGCTTGCTGTACGCCCCCGAATGTGAATAATCCAACCGCAGCGGCAGCAGATAAAATAAATGCTTTCTTCATTAGTTCATAACCTCCTAGAGTTGTTTGTTGCTACAAAAAAATCATAACATAGCTTTTTTGTCATAAAGTATCCATCACTTCCCTTTGACAAAGAGAGATTGTCATTTTTGTAACCAATGTGTGCTGAATCCTTGAAAAGCAGGGAATCAGCTGCAAATCATGTTTTATCACACTGTTACATGTATTCCTTTTTTTTGAATCGTTAGTTAAATTTAAATATGCTTTTATATTGACAGCTTTTTTTATCCCTTTTTGCTGTAACAACTATTACAAAGGTGTTACAATTAATCTCAGTATATGTAAATATATTGAATGATTTGAGAGGGGTAACCAGAAGTGACTGAAATAGGACGTGAACCAAAGAAAAAGAGCAAAGGAAACAGAGCCATCAGAATGAACCTTTTTTTCCTTGCTGTCTTTCTTCTATTCACTGCATTAATCTTTAAGCTTGGCGTTGTTCAAATTGTTGAAGGCGAACAGCATGAACAAGACGCTGAGATAGCAAATGCAAAAACAGCGTATTATCCCGCGCCTCGAGGGAAGATGTATGACAGAAATCAGAAAGTTGCTGTCGATAACCAGAGCGTACCTGAAATTGTCTATGTTTCAACATCGAGCACAAAAACAGAGGATAAAATCAAAACAGCGAAGAAGCTTGCTGCTTTCATTCATATTGATACTGAATTTTTGAAGGATAGAGATTTGCGTGATTACTGGATCGCATCCCATCCGAAAAAAGCTGCCGCTCTGCTTAAGGAATCTGAAAGCGATCTAAAAGGGGCTGAGGCTTACAAGCTCCAAATTGAGCGTGTTTCGGATGAAGATTTGAAGGCTATTCAGCGAAATGACGAAGAAATGGAAATCGCAGCGATATATACAAGGTTTTCAAGCGGTAATGCTTACGAACCTCAAATCGTAAAGGCGATGAACCCAAATGAAAGCAACAGCAATGGAAAAAACGGAACGCTGCTTGATGAGAAGAAAAGCTCCAGCCAAAGACCAAAAAATGACTTAACATATGATGAAATTTCAATTGTTTCTGAGCATTTAGAAGAGCTTCCGGGGATTGACATTGTAAACGATTGGACACGAAAATATCCTTATGACAAAACCCTCTATTCCGTTTTCGGAGGCGTCACAACACCTGAACAGGGCCTGCTGAGCGACCGGAAAGATTTCTACTTAACAAGAGGCTATGCGAATAATGACAGAGTGGGGAAAAGTTATTTAGAGTATCAATATGAAGACTACTTAAATTCCCATAAAGAAAAAGTGCAATACGTAGAAGACAATAAAGGAAATGTCGTCAGCCAAAAAACCATTGATAAAGGCAGCAGGGGATACGATCTACGGCTTTCTTTCGATATGGAGCTTCAGGCAAAGATAGAAAAAATTATTGAAGAAGAAGTGAGAAACAGCCGTGCACGCGGAAACTATATGCTTGACCGGGCCTTTGTTGTGATGATGGATCCGAATAACGGCGATATTTTGTCGATGGCAGGAAAAAAGATAGATTTAGAAACAAATAAAGTTCAAGATTATGCAATAGGAGCATTCACAACCCAATATGAAATGGGTTCAGCAGTAAAGGGTGCGACTGTACTTGCCGGCTATCAGGACGGGATTCCGCATTATAAATATTTCTTTGATGGGCCGATGTATTTAGGAACAAATCTCATAAAAAAATCCTATACCAACATGGGAACGATCAATGAATTAACCGCTTTGCAAAAAAGCTCTAACGTATATATGTTTAATGTCGCCATGCACATTGCAGGTGTAACATATAAGCCGCATGGACCTCTGCCTGCTGATCAGAAGGATTTGAATAAAATGAGAAATTATTACAGTCAGTTTGGCCTGGGTGTAAAGACAGGTATTGATCTGCCTCAGGAATCAGCCGGTATGCAAACCACGCCTGAAACTGTAGGGGGGTTAATTTTAGACTTGGCAATCGGCCAATACGATACATACACACCGCTTCAAATGGCGCAGTACATCTCATCCATTGCTAATGGAGGCTACCGTATTCAGCCAAGAATTGTTACAAGTGTTCATGAGCCCAGCAATAAAGACGGCCTCGGAAAAACAATTGAACAACGAAAGCCAAATATTCTCAATAAAATTAACAATACAGACAGTGACATACAGCAGGTAAAGACCGGAATGAAATTAGTTACCGCTTCAGGGACTGCTAAAAATACGTTTACAGAAGATGTTTCTGGAAAAACAGGAACAGCGGAAACATTTTACTACGGTACGAACCGTAATTGGTGGGGGAAAAAAACATATAACCTAACTTTTGTAGGCTATTACCCGTCGAAAAATCCAAAAGTGGCTTTCAGTGTTGTTGTACCTTCTGTAGCAAACGACCACGATCCAATTAACAAACTCATTGCCAAAAGAGCTATTCACGCTTACGCAGAGCTCGAAAAGAAACACAATAAAAAGTAAAAAGAGGGTGCACATCTGAAAGATTGTGCGCCCTTTCATTTATTCAAAAATTGACGTTCACTATAAGAATAGAAGGAGAATACTCATTTTCTAGCGAATCATACTAGGTAAAAGTCAATCTGTATATGTGAAACAAGATGATCATGCAAAGGAGGGATTCTGTGGAACAGGATACGCAGCATGTTAAACCATTTCAAACAAAAACCGATATTCATGCAGTCTTGGCCTCTAATGGACGTATCATTTATATATCTGCCAACTCCAAACTGCATTTGGGCTATCTCCAAGGAGAGATGATCGGATCATTCCTCAAAACGTTCCTGCATGAGGAAGACCAATTTTTAGTTGAAAGCTATTTTTATAATGAACATCACCTGATGCCGTGTACCTTTCGTTTTATAAAAAAAGACCATACAATTGTGTGGGTGGAGGCTGCGGTAGAAATTGTTACGACAAGAGCTGAGCGGACAGAACGGGAAATCATTTTGAAAATGAAAGTTCTTGAAGAAGAAAAAGGCCATCAATCCCTAAACTGCGAAAAACATGAAATCGAGCCTGCAAGCCCGGAATCGACTACATATATAACGGATGATTATGAGCGGTTAGTTGAAAATCTCCCGAGTCCGCTATGCATCAGTGTCAAAGGCAAGATCGTCTATGCAAACAGCGCAATGCTTTCAATGCTCGGAGCGAAAAGCAAGGATGCTATTATTGGCAAATGGTCCTATGAATTTATTGAAGAAGAATATCACGATATCGTGAAAAACAGGATTATAAGAATGCAAAAAGGAATGGAAGTCGGAATGATTGAACAGACGTGGAAAAGGCTTGATGGCACACCTGTTCATTTAGAAGTGAAAGCGTCCCCGACCGTCTACAAAAACCAGCAGGCTGAACTGCTGCTGCTGATCGATATCTCTTCAAGAAAAAAATTCCAAACTATCCTGCAAAAAAGCCGTGAACGATATCAGCTGCTCATTCAAAATTCAATCGATACCATTGCGGTGATTCATAATGGAAAATGGGTGTTTATGAATGAGTCGGGAATTTCACTGTTTGAAGCGGCTACCTATGAGGATTTAATTGGCAAAAACATATATGATCAGCTGCACCCTTGCGATCATGAGGACGTAAAAGAGAGAATTCAAAACATCGCCGAGCAAAAAACAGAATCAGAAATTGTCAAGCAATCCTGGTTCACCTTCCAGAACAGGGTCATTTATACGGAGATGGTCTGCATTCCGACGACCTTTTTTGGTGAAGCGGCTGTCCAAGTCATTCTTCGGGACATTTCTGAGAGAAAACAAACAGAAGAATTGATGCTGCAATCGGAAAAATTATCAATCGCAGGGCAGCTCGCGGCGGGAATCGCCCATGAGATCCGCAACCCGCTGACAGCGATCAAAGGATTTTTGCAGCTGATGAAACCGACAATGGAAGAAAATGAACATTACTTTGATATTGTGTTTTCTGAACTCAGCCGCATTGAATTAATACTCAGTGAGCTTCTCATGCTGGCGAAACCCCAGCAAAATGCCGTTAAAGAATATTTGAACCTGAAAAAATTAATAGGTGAGGTCTCGGCCCTGCTGGAAACGCAGGCAAATTTGAATGGCATTTTTATCAGAACCAGCTATGAAAGAGACAGCATTTATATAAACGGGGATCAGAATCAATTAAAGCAGGTATTCATTAATTTAATTAAAAATGCGGTTGAATCAATGCCTGACGGGGGAACAGTAGACATTATCATAACTGAGGATGAGCATTCTGTTCATGTCACTGTCAAAGATGAAGGAGAAGGCATACCTGAAAAGGTGCTGAACCGAATTGGAGAACCATTTTTAACGACAAAAGAAAAAGGCACGGGGCTTGGACTGATGGTTACATATAATATCATTGAAAATCATCAGGGAGTCATCCATGTAGACAGCCAGCCGGAAAAAGGCACAGCGTTTAAAATTTCATTTCCAAAAAAATAAAACAACGGCTTAAACGCCGTTGTTTATCGTCTGCATGGATTCCCGTTTTTTTAATACAAATATTTCTAAGCGGTCCAGCCCTTCTCTTAGCGTGTCCAGCGAGTATGCGAAAGACAGTCTCACATATCCTTCACCATACTTTGAGAATGAGCTGCCCGGCACGAGTGCCACACCAGCATCCTCCAAAAGAGCCATACTAAAATCAAATGAAGACATTCCAAATGATTTAATAGAAGGGAAGATATAAAACGCGCCTGACGGTTTGACAACGTCAAGTCCCATGGAAACAAGGCGGTCATACACATAGTCCAGACGTTTTTTGTATTGTTCCCTCATAATCAGGGCGTCGTCAAAGCCGTTTGTCACAGCTTCAAGCGCGGCTTTTTGAGAAATCGATGACGCACATGACACATTGTATTGATGAACCTTTAAAATGTGCTTTGCAATGTTTTTCGGCGCGAATAAAAATCCAATTCTCCAGCCAGTCATGCTGTGTGATTTTGACAAGCCGTTAATGACAATCGTTTGATCCCGCAAATGCGTAGCAATGGAGTAATGCGGTCTGTCATATGTTAATTCACTGTATATTTCATCAGACAATACGAAGACATTTCTGCCTTTTAAAAGGGCGGCGATGCTTTTCAGCTCTTCATCAGATAAAGTCACACCGGTAGGATTTGACGGATAAGGAAGCACGACACACTTGGTGTTAGGAGTCAGAGCATCTTCAATCAGGCGGGCAGTAAGCTTAAAGCCATGTGACCTGGTATCAACAATAACAGGCTTAGCGCCGCACAAATTGATAATAGGTTCATAGCCTGGATAAATCGGGCCTGGCATAATCACTTCATCACCAGGCGATAAAATCGTCCGGAATGCAGCATCAATGGCTTGACTTGCGCCTGTTGTGATGATGATTTCAGATTCAGCATCATAGTTGAAATCCGCTTTTTTCTTCATATAAATCTGTACTGCTTGTCTCAGCTCAAGATAGCCGGCGTTCGGAGTATATGACGTCACGTTTTCATCAATGGCTTTTTTTGCGGCAGCTTTCACATGATGCGGCGTAAAAAAATCAGGCTGGCCGATTGTAAGTGAAATGACATCTTCGTGTTGAGCTACAAGATTTGAGAATTTGCGTATTCCTGAAATTTCAATCTCTCTTGCTTTCGGATTCAGCAAATGTTCCATAATTCATCACCTTAACAAATATAATGAGTTTATCCTATTTTACCACTAGCTGACCATTTGTCATCTTTTTAGCCGATATATTTCGATTGTATGCACCTTTTTTCTAAACATACCTTTCTTTACAGAAAAAAAGAAGACAACCAGCGCTTTGATTGTCTTTATTGTATCATGTTCTATTATTGTTTATATGTGCCGATTTCATTAATAACCATAATCAAAATGAAGGTCTTGGTGCCAAATCATATACGGGGGATGCTCTTCTTGAAGGTCAGCTGATTCTTTCTTCATATCCAGGTAAGTCTCTTCACTGATATCTTCTAAAACAGTCATTTCATTTACTTTAAATATTACTAAGGTACCCATTATTTACACCCTTCTTTGGAAAAATCCTTGACTATTTTATCACTGCTAGTTGGAAAGTCAATGGTTATTAGGAAAAAAGTTTCTTTTTTTAAGAAACGCGGCAAGACGCTATCCGAATCCGATTTTGAAGAGCCATGCCATTCACTTTTTACAATTTACGCCGATATATACAGTACAATACTGAATGCGAATAGCGAGGGATTGAAGTGTCGTTACAACAATACGAGATTTTATTGGATTCTGGTACAAATGAATTAGAAATTGTGAAGTTTGGCGTGGGCGATAATGCTTTCGGAATTAACGTCATGAAGGTAAGAGAAATTATTCAGCCAGTCGAGGTGACAACAGTGCCTCACTCCCATCAGCATGTAGAAGGCATGATTAAGATCAGAGGAGAAATTCTCCCTGTGATCAGCCTCTTCTCATTTTTTGGAGTTGAGCCTGATGGATCAAAAGACGAGAAATATATCGTGACTGAATTTAATAAAAGGAAAATTGTTTTCCATGTCGGCTCTGTTTCTCAAATTCACAGAGTATCCTGGGAAGCAATTGAAAAGCCGACATCGTTAAATCAAGGAATGGAGCGGCACCTTACCGGAATTATTAAGCTTGAAGACTTGATGATCTTTTTGCCTGACTATGAAAAAATTATTTATGATATTGAATCAGACTCAGGTGTGGATACGTACAATATGCATACCGAGGGCTTCGATCAAAGAAGAGCTGATAAAAAGCTTATCATTGTAGAGGACTCACCGCTTTTGATGCGTCTTTTGCAGGATGAGTTAAAAGAAGCAGGGTACAACAATGTTTCTTCGTTTGAAAACGGAAAAGAGGCTTATGAGTACATTATGAACCTTGCTGAAAACGAAACGGATTTATCAGAACAGATTGATATGATCATCACTGATATTGAAATGCCAAAAATGGACGGACACAGGCTCACAAAGCTGTTGAAGGAAAATCCGAAAAGCTCAGAAGTTCCGGTTATGATTTTCTCATCGTTAATTACCGATGATTTGCGTCACCGCGGAGAAGTCGTTGGCGCAGATGAGCAAATCAGCAAGCCTGAGATCAGTGATTTGATTAAAAAAGTGGATACGTATGTTATCGAATAAATAAAAACAGCCGATGCCCGAAGGGGCACGGCTGTTTTTATTTTAAAAGTAACTCTCGCCGAGTTTTTTAAAGACGGGTTTATGATAAGCTGGCTGCTGGCGATTTGTCACAAGCGGCTTTTCTTTCATGCCGACATATTCTTGCAATAGGTGTTTCGCCTTTGTTAAAGACATTTGAGCTTTAGGATTTCGGTACGACTGATTAAGTGTACCTAAATGCGGAAGATGTTCGAAGTCTTCTTTAGTTGGAGGCATGTGAAAATAGTAGTCTCCGATTGAGATAAGCACGTCCGATTGCTGTTGGCTGAACCTTGGATTTTTTGAAAAATGAAGCCCTATTTTCTTTCCTTTACCTTCTTTGACAAGCTTTTGCAAAGCCCGTTTTTTCAGCAGATATAGGTATTTAGGGTTGGGGGCGGTTTTTGCATGGCGGTTCACTGTGTAAACTGCTTTTGAAAGATTTTCTACGGTTGGCTGCAGATCTTTCGTATATGCATGGTCGTCCATTATTTCTCTCCTTTGCTCTTATCAAGTTCTATATGATTAGATTATACTTTTTTAAAGTTGAAATGCAAATATTGATTGTAAAAATGCGCTTTTTTCTGAGAAAAAAAGCGCATTTATAACCTATATTATACAGATTTTGCTTTCTTTTTGGGCTGCTCTTGAAATGCTTCTTGAACGTTCACTTCCACAGCCTGTGCACTGTATTTTGGCAGTGCAACAAAATAAAAAATAAAAACAATCAAGGTGATAACGCCCATGCCGTAATAAAGATAATCAATGTTTGAAACGAACTTAGGGAATAACAGCGCAACTAAGCCGAGTGTCAGAGACTGTGCAAACATCATAAAAGGGTCCTGCAAGCCGCTTACACGTCCCATCAGCTTAGGATGAACAATCTTTGGCATCCAGCCTCCGATAGCAATGTTGACCGGTCCGATGCACATTCCCAGGGCAAAGGATGCCGCGTAATACACCCATAAAACATTTGTATAGCCGAGGACGAAAATCAACAAACCCGCAATGAAAATCGGTATCGACATTAAAAAGTGAGGTTTCACTTTTTTTGAGATGATTGTGCCGATAACACTTCCCGCCAGCAGCCCAAAACCGAGTGCGATCGTAAATACAGACGTATGCCATTCATAACGGTCAGGCGCCAATCCATATTTCATTGTAAACATCGGCAATACGGCGAATCCCCCGTTGACAAATCCAAAAATGAAGAAGCCGAAAATCAGAGATGCCAGCAGTTTGTTTTTTGAAATATAGAGAATGCCTTCCCTAAAATCATTTATTGAATCTTTAACAGAAGCTTTTCTCCAGCTGAATGCACCATTTGGCTGTCGGGCTTCCTTTGGAATTCGGCAGCTGCGGATCAGGAGCCCGGAAATGATAAAGCTGACAAAATCGAGAATAATGGCGCCTTCAATGCCGATTGTGTTGTACATAAAAGCACCTATTCCGACTCCGAACACCATAAAAATACTAAAAAGCATCTGATTAAGCCCAGCCGCTTTCGCATAATGCTCCTTCGGCAGAATGGCTTGTACCAAACTGTTTTCTGCCGGAAAGAAAAACTTTGTTACAGCGCTTCTGACAAATAAAATACAGAAAACAAGAGGAATATTGCCGGTAAATAAAGTGAAAAAAAGGACGACAGTCAGGCCTGCTCTAATCCAATCGCAGTTTTCCGCTACCTTTTTTCTGTCAAACCGGTCCGCGACGACTCCCACGATCAGAAATACAAATACGGTCGGGAGAGAATACATCAGCTCTGCCAAGGTCGTATATGAAGGCTGGCTGCTGAAGCGGTCCAGCAAGAAAAAAGCAAATGCCATGTTGCCTACTGTCGTGCCCATTTGAGAAGCGAGTGCTGCGAAAAATAGACGAACAAAATTACGATTTTTAAATATATCCATAAAAACGCTCCTTACCCTAAAGGTCCCACTTTATCATATTATAAACCGCCTGTTTTTGAAACAAATAAGAAAACATTACCGGTTAATGGTGACTCTTGTTCCGTTTGGCACAATTGAAGCGAGTTCGATCACGTCTTTGTTATGCATGCGAATGCAGCCTTTAGAGACAGCCTTGCCAATCGAAGAGGGATTATTCGTCCCGTGTATTCCGTAGTGCTGCTTAGAAAGGCTTAGCCAATAGGCGCCGAATGGGCCGCCGGGATTGCGCTGCCGATTAATAATATAAAACTCGCCAGTCGGTGTTTGGGTCAGTATTTTACCGACCGCAATCGGATAGGTTTTGATTGTTTGATCATTCTGGAAGAGCGTAAGGGTCTTCGCACCGATTGAGACTGATATATGATATGGAATCGTATTAGGGTCCGGCAGCCCGGGGATGGCAATGGACTGTCCCGCAGTGAGCCCTGCCTGCAGTGACGGATTAGCCTTGAGCAATGCAGCGGCGCTGATTCTGAAATCAGCCGCGATGCTGTTTAGTGTTTCACCTTGCTTTACTTGGTACGTAAGCAGTTTCCTCATCCTCTCTTTTTTACTTATAGGTATTGATGAGGAGCCCATCCTGCTACATTAATTTGCGCTTTTTAAGGTAAAGACAGTGATTTCAGGCTTGGCTAGAAACCGCAAAGGCAGTCTGGTCATCCCGAGGCCTCGGTTTACGTAAATATGAGTGCTGCCTGTTTGATACATTCCCTCTGTGTAGACCTTTCCATAAGGAGGCGTAATAATCGGGCCGTAAAAAGGAAGCTGAATCTGGCCGCCGTGTGTATGTCCGGAAAGCTGAAGATTCACCGGATAGCCTGTTGTTTTTAACGCTGCATCAGGCTCATGGACGAGCAGAATAGAAAAAAGTCTGTCGCTTAGCCTTGAAAGGATGCCTTCATAGTCCGGGCTTCCTAGCATTAAGTCATCAAGTGACGCAATCTCGATTTCGCTGCCATCTGCAAGCGACAATGTTTCATACCCATTGCGGTATACCGTAAAACCGCCGGCCGTCATCAGGCTTTTGTAAACGGCAGTTCCATAGCCTCCGTGATCATGATTGCCGTAAATACAAAACTTGCCAAAGGGCGCATGTAGTTTTCTCAATAATGGAATAACTGCCTGGTGTTGCTGGTACGTATCAGGATTATCGATGATATCACCTGTAAACACAATGAGATCAGGTTTATATTCATTAATTGACTGGATAACAGTCTTTAAATCTTCAAGAGTAAAAGAATCACTCAAGTGTGTATCACTAAACTGCACGATTTTAAAACCGTCAAATCCGTGCGGGATGAGAGAGCTTTTGATTGTGTGTTCGGTTGTCTCGATCATATGCGGCTCCAGATATCTGGCATAGCCGTATCCGCCGCCGGCCGCTAAAGCCCCGGCAGCAAGAGCGCCGAACGTTCCTTTCAAAAATTGCCTTCTGGACATCTTTTTCATTTTCAAACCAACCTTTAATAGAGTTTTTCTATTATATCATCTGTATCTTGAAAAAATCTCATGTGAGCATGTACTGACAGAGGCAGGCATATAATGATAGAATAATATTGAATGAACACTCATTCATGACAAAGGGGGAGAAACATGGAAAAAAAGACGGTTATTATTACCGGCGGGTCAAGCGGCATGGGAAAAGCAATGGCAAAAAAACAGGCTGAATTAGGCTGGTACGTTATGGTGACAGGGAGGAACGAGGAAGCACTTGAGGAAACGAAACGAGACATTGAAACCTTTGAGGGGCAGGTCGCCTGTTTTCAAATGGATGTCCGTTCTGATTCAGCCGCTTCAGACATGATGACAGAAGCGATAAAAACCTTTGGCCGGCTTGATGCGCTGATTAACAATGCGGCCGGAAATTTTATTTGCCCGGCAGAAAAGCTGACGCCAAATGGATGGAAAGCCGTTATTGAGATTGTTTTAAACGGCACATTCTTTTGCAGCCAAGCTGCAGCCAGACATTGGATCGAACAGCAGCAGAAGGGTGTCATTTTAAATATGGCCGCCACATACGCTTGGGGAGCGGGGGCGGGGGTCGTCCATTCCGCTGCAGCCAAAGCAGGGGTATTGTCACTGACAAGAACGCTGGCCGTGGAGTGGGGGAGCCAATACGGAATCCGCACAAACGCGATAGCCCCCGGTCCTATTGAACGAACAGGCGGTGCGGAGAAACTATTTGAATCGGAAAAAGCGATGACACGTACCATGAACAGTGTACCGCTCGGCCGGCTGGGCACACCGGAGGAAATCGCCGCTTTGGCTGCGTTTTTGCTTTCTGACGAAGCATCTTATATAAACGGGGATTGTATCACAATGGATGGAGGGCAATGGCTGAATCCTTATCCGTTTTAAAGCATATTAATCTTTGGATTCAATGTGGTATAATCAGACAAAGATAGAGAAGCAGGTGATAACATGTTGGATCCACTTGATATTTTAACGAACATTGATGATGTCCTTCCATATTACCAGGCGATTTTCAGTGCCGAGGAACAGAAGATCATCGGTTATGAGGTGCTTGGACGAATTCTGGCAGATTCGGAAATCCAAAGTCTCGGTCCCTTCTTTTTAGACGCTGGGATACCCGAAGAATATAAATTAGAGGTTGATAACAGAATTATCCGCCAAGCTCTTGACTGCTTTTTAGAGGCGGATTCTGATCTGCTGATTTTTATGAATCAGGATGCCAATCTGCTGATGCTTGATCATGGTGAAAGCTTTCTGGAGCTTTTGAAAGAGTATGAAGCAAAGGGAATCGAACTTCATCGTTTTGTGCTTGAAATTACGGAGCACAATTTTGAAGGGGATATGGAACAGCTCTACCATATGCTTGCCTACTATCGTACATACGGAATTAAAATCGCAGTTGATAACATCGGGAAAGAAAGCAGCAACCTGGACAGAATCGCACTGCTTTCACCAGATCTGTTAAAAATCGATTTGCAGGCGCTGAAAGTATCACAGCCGTCACCGTCATATGAGCATGTGCTGTACAGTATATCTTTATTAGCGAGAAAAATCGGTGCGGCGCTGCTGTTTGAAGACATTGAAGCGAACTTCCAGCTTCAGTACGCTTGGAGAAACGGAGGCCGCTATTTTCAGGGGTATTACTTGTTGTCTCCATCTGAAAAGTTTCTAGAGAGAGATGTATTGAAGCGAAGACTTAAGACTGAATTTCACCAATTTATTACACATGAGAAAAAGAAGCTTGAAACCGTCCATGAGCACTCTGAACAGTTTTACAAACGAGTGCATCAAGCTGTGACATCTTTAAGAAAAAACAATCTGTCTTCTGATGATGACTTTATTAAAAAGCTGGCGGAAGAGCTGACAGATTGCAGCTTTAGAATTTACATGTGTGATGAAGAAGGCGATCAGCTGACGGGAAATGTGTTTAAACAAGATGGAGAATGGATTTACCAGCCGGAATACGCGGAAAAGAATTGGAGCTGGCGTCCTTATTTTCTGGAGAACATTATGAGAATGAGAAATCTCAGAAAAGGGTTTTTCAGTGATCTGTACAGTGATTTGGAAACAGGTGAAATGATCAGAACGTTTTCGTATCCGATGGATGATCAGATGTATTTATTTATAGACTTGCCCTATTCTTATTTATATGAGCAGGATGGGTTGATTTAAGCGGCTGAAAGGCCGTTTTTTTATTAAATTGAAAAAAATATGTAAAAACGATTGACATTGATACTGATAATCATTATCATTTGTTTATAGAGAGAACCTACTCTCTGTTCCCCAACCCCTCTATCAGATCAAGATCCGAAAAAGCTTGGCGCTACCCCCGCCAAGTTTTTTTTATTTACCAAAGCATAAGACAATCCACTGAAACAATAAATCTTACTAGTGGAAAACGTTGAACGCCGGAGGAACAGAAATGGTCCCGCGCCCGAACACCCCGATGCCAATGCGGCAGCGGCCGTGCAAGGCCTATTAGGCGGAGAATTTCGCCGTGATGCCCACTCTGAATCATTCCATGTTCCAGTCGTTTAACTTTCGAAGCAAGAAGACATGAAAAACTGTTTTACGATCTCGTATCTCCAGTATGACGGGTCCAGAAGTTGACTCCAAAAGGGCGGGCCGATTTCAGATTTCAGAGAACGCCGGAGGAATTTGCATCAGGAATATCAAAAGAAAATGTTTAGGAAGTTGCAAATAGGCTTTTTGATTCTGAGGGTATATCAAAAAAATCATAATTGTGTGCATGACATTCAAAAAAAGCCTCAAACTAATTAAAAATAGTTTTTTCACTTTTTTTCTTTTCTTAAATTCAGCAGGGAAAATGCCATCCTGTCCGACTTTATGGTATGATGCTCAATAGAACTTGTATTATAATAAATACTTGTTGATTTGAAGTTGCTTTTTGAAAGGAGTCTTTTTTTAGAATGTCACAATTAATGGGTATCATCACACGGCTGCAAAGTCTGCAAGAAACAGCGGAAGCGGCTAACGAGCCAATGCAGCGTTATTTCGAAGTAAATGGTGAGAAAATATGCAGTGTTAAATATTTCGAAAAAAATCAAACGTTTGAGCTGACGGTTTTCCAAAAAGGTGAAAAACCTAACACATATCCGTTTGATAATATCGACATGGTTTCCATCGAAATCTTTGAACTTCTTCAGTAAGATTCCTGAAATAGGGGGAACCAGCTCTCGCTTCTGCAAAAAGTAATCGCAATAAACGATAAGGAACATACTTGTTTCATGGTTGTAAATCCTTGAAAAGGAGTGTCGGCATGGCTGATTCTTTTCTGTTTTATAATCTTTCAGAAGCACAGATGACCTTTCAAGATGTGATGGAACGGCTTAAAGCCTTTATTCGAAAGGACCCCCGTTCCTCCTATGTGTTATCTATTGGAACTGATTCACAGGTTTACCGCGATTACACAAAGTTTATTACCGCATTGCATTTGCATCGTACAGGCAAGGGAGCTTGGGGCTGCTTGAAAAATCATACAGTCGACAGACCCATACATAGCCTTCGGGAGAAGATTTCGTTAGAAACGGCGTACAGCCAAGAAACGGCCGCTTATATTCTTGATGGACACTTAATGGATATTACCGATCTGCTCCTGCCCTTTACCGGTGAGGGAGCGGATCTTACCTTTGAGGTCCACTTGGATATTGGGAAAAAAGGGCTTACAAAAGAACTGATTCAAGAAATGACAGGACGCATCACTTCCATGGGGATAGAGGCAAAAATTAAACCGGATTCATACACTGCCTTCAGCTATGCAAATCGTTTCACAAAATAATTCCGGCTGAAAAGCCAAGGGAATTGTCGAATTATGCGGTTGACGTTTGTTTTCTGATTACTTATTCTAGCGGTAGAGCTGAAAGTAAGTTGTCTTGCTTTCAGAGGTATTCAGTATAAAACAGGGGGCCTGATTGCGAATGAGTCTTATCGGTGAACGATTTACAGAAGAAGAACAAAAACTTCTGCTGAATATCCTGATCAACCATGAGTATGCTATCGAGCTTTTAAGCAGTGAGATCAACGATATAGAGACAGGAACCAAAAACGTTGACGGAACCACCTACAAAAAACTTGTAACACTATACGACCGATTTCGATTTGAAAATTAATGGAGCACTCTATAATTGATACTCGTATAAAGAGTATCTTTTTTATTGAAAGGAAACTTTTCGACAATTATTGATAAAGCTTATATTATTGTAGTATAGGGAATGTATTGTTGATGAAAATGAAAAGGGGTCGAAAACATGATAAGCTTACAATCAGACCAGCTTCTTGAGGCAACAGTCGGACAATTTATGATTGAGGCGGACAAAGTAGCGCACGTTCAAGTCGGCAACAACCTTGAGCACGCGTTATTAGTGTTGACAAAAACCGGATACACAGCCATCCCGGTTCTAGATGCTTCCTATCGTTTACATGGTTTAATCGGTACAAATATGATTATGAACAGCATTTTTGGGCTTGAGCGAATTGAGTTTGAAAAGCTTGACCAGATTACGGTTGAGGAAGTTATGCTGACAGACATTCCGCGCCTCCATATAAATGATCCAATTATGAAGGGATTCAGCATGGTCATTAATAACGGATTTGTCTGTGTTGAAAATGATGAACAGGTGTTTGAAGGGATTTTCACGAGAAGAGTGGTATTAAAGGAGTTAAATAAACACATACGATCATTGAATAAGTAGGCTTTGCGGCCTATTTTCATTATATTGGCAGAGCAACAAAGAAAGCGCATACATATTTTAAACCGGAAAAGGACTTGAATCAGCCCCAGAGAGTTTATTAGAATGGGAGATAAGAAAAACTTATTGATCATAAAAAGGAGGACGACATGCAGCTTCAAGAGCTTCATATGCTCGTAGTTTTAGCTGAGGAGTTAAATATGAGAAAGGCGGCGGATCGGCTTTTTGTATCTCAGCCGGCTTTATCTCAGCGTTTACAAACGATTGAAAAGGCGTGGGGCACAAAAATCTTTTTACGGTCTCAAAAAGGATTAACGGTAACCCCAGCCGGTGAGAAAATCATTCAGTTTGCGAATGATGCAACGTTAGAGCAGGAAAGAATAAGAGAAAATATTGATGAGCTCGAAGGTGAAATTCACGGCACATTGAAGCTTGCTGTCGCCTCGATAATCGGCCAGCATTGGCTCCCTAAAGTCCTGAAGACGTATGTGGAAAAGTACCCGAACGCAAAGGTCTCGCTTATTACCGGCTGGAGCAGCGAAATGCTGAAAAGTTTATATGAGGATCAGGTTCATATCGGCATTATAAGAGGAAACCCTGAGTGGAAGGGCCGTAAAGATTACTTAATGACAGATCACCTGTATTTAGTGGACACTGAAATTTCCTGCATCGAAGATATTGCCCATACAGAACGGCCGTTTATCCAGTTTAAAAGTGACAGCACTTATTTTCAGGAAATTCAGCACTGGTGGCATCAAAAATTTAAAACGTCGCCAAAACAGACGATATTGGTTGATCAGATTGAAACGTGCAAACAGATGGCGCTGCATGGAATCGGTTATGCCATTTTGCCGTCAGTTACTCTTCAAAACGAAGATAAAGTCAATAAAATGCCTCTGTTAGACACAAAAGAGCATCCGATTGGGCGGGATACATGGCTATTAGGCTATGAACCTGCCTTTGAGCTGAAGCAAGTTCAAGCTTTTGTTCAAGTCATAAAGGATATGTTGGATCAAGAAAATCCATTTTAAAAGACAGCGATATGCTGTCTTTTTTAATTTGTATATTGACAATGAAAATCATTATCATTTAAAGTGATACATATGATATTGAAAATCATTATCAATTGATGAGGTGATAACATGGCTAAAGCCTTGATTACATATGCCAGTATGTCAGGAAATACAGAAGACATTGCGGCTGTTATAAGAGATACATTTCAGGAATATGAGTTGGACATTGACTGCATCGAGATAGATGACGCGGATGTATCTGCTCTGACCTCCTATGATTACGTGCTGATTGGCACCTATACATGGGGAGACGGCGATTTGCCTTACGAAGCGGAGGACTTTTTTGAAGAGGTCAAACAGCTTCAGCTTAATGGCTTAAAAACAGCCTGCTTCGGATCTGGCGATTATTCTTATCCAAAGTTTTGTGAGGCGGTTAATTTGTTTAGTGCCATGCTGCAAGAGGCGGGGGCTGCTGTTTATCAGGAAACTTTGAAAGTCGAACTGGCGCCTGAAACAGAGGAGGATGTGGAAAGCTGCCGAGCGTTTGCGAGAGGTTTTCTTGCATGGGCAGATTATTTGAACAAGGAAAAAATCCATGTTTCATAAAGGAGCGACTGCTGTCACAGCATCGGTATTTTCTGGTTATTTTGTGGCGGTACAAAGAGAAGGCATTTTTCATTATTCTTTGGAGCAGGGCTGGAGAAAGCTTTTTCGTTTGAAAAGCAAAATACATTGCATCAGTTACATAGGGCCTTACTTATTTGGCGTCGGTGAAAAGGGAACGGTGATTCGCTCGTCTGACGAAGGGAAAACCTGGACGATATCGAGTTTTCCGACAAATGCAGCAGTGTGGGCGATTACCGGCCGAAACGACGGGGTTGTCTGCGCTCACGGCAAGCATTGCGTTTATGTATCGGATGATTTTGGGGTTTCGTGGCGCGTAGCCAAACCTTTTGCAGAATTTGATCACCCGCCTGTTATTCGTTCGTTGTGTCTGCACGGCGGCAGTCTTTTTATCGGCACGCAAATACACAAATATTTTGGAGGCATTTGGGCTTACGATTTTAAACGTGGCACTGTCCAAATCGTTAAAAAAGAAGAAACCCGGATGACGGCATCCATGCTCGTGTTCAATGAAAAATGGCTGGTGGCGGCGATGGGGTCTGTGAAAGGAAAGCACGGTGCTGTCACTGTACGGAATATGTTGACTGACGAAGAATTCACTATACAATCCAGCATGATTAGAAAAGAAGAATCATTCCTTGATATTTCAGAGGATGATGGAATTATATATGTTACTACAACGCAAGATGAAAATGGTTATTCGAGAATTTACCAGGCTGATCTCGGAGCCAGGTCGTTGAAATGGTTCGATACCGTTAAGGGGCATGGATGGAGAGTGGCCAATCGGAAAGAGAATTTCTTTTGTGCAGGCTTGTATGAATGTAAATTTGTCCAGCCGTACGAAGTTTCAGCAATGATTCATTAGAGGAGGAAAATAGAATTGGGAAAGATTTTGCTCGTTTATGCAACAATGTCAGGCAACACTGAAGCAATGGCAGATTTGATTGAGAAGGGGCTTCAAGAGGCGGAAGCGGAAGCAGACCGTTTCGAAGCGATGGATATTGATGATGCACAGCTGTTAAACGAATATGATCATATTATTATGGGAACCTATACGTGGGGAGACGGAGATCTGCCTGATGAATTTTTAGACCTTGCTGAAGACATGGATGAGATTGATTTTTCCGGCAAATCATGTGCTGTATTCGGTTCCGGTGATACTGCATATGAATTTTTCTGCGGAGCAGTTGATACGCTCGAAGCAAAAATAAAAGAACGCGGAGGCGAAATTGTGCTGCCTTCAGTTAAAATCGAAAATAATCCAGAAGGTGAAGAAGAGGAAGAATTAATGGAGTTCGGGAGACAATTCGCAAAGAAAAGCGGATGCGCTGTCTAATCGCCCAATGGGAACTGCTAAAGCGGCTGTTCCTTTTTTTCTTGTCTTTGCATCTTTCCTTTGATACAGTAATGAGGTAGAAAATCAGGAGGAGGACTTTACATATGAAAATGATGGACGCAAATGAAATTATTTCATTTATTCAAAATAGTACAAAATCTACACCTGTAAAGGTTTACGTGAAGGGTGAGCTGGAAGGAATCAATTTCGGCGAATCTGCGAAAGCTTTTATCAACGGAAACACTGGTGTCGTTTTCGGTGAATGGAGCGAAATCCAAACAGCAATTGAAGAAAATCAAAGCAAAATCGAAGACTATGTGGTTGAAAATGACCGCCGCAATTCTGCGATTCCAATGCTTGACCTTAAAAATATCAAAGCGCGTATCGAGCCGGGCGCGATCATTCGTGACCAAGTTGAAATCGGTGATAATGCAGTCATCATGATGGGTGCCTCTATCAATATCGGTTCAGTCATTGGCGAAGGTACAATGATTGATATGAACGTTGTCCTTGGCGGACGAGCTACTGTCGGTAAAAACTGCCATATCGGAGCGGGTTCAGTACTTGCGGGCGTTATTGAGCCGCCATCCGCTCAACCGGTTGTCATTGAAGACGATGTTGTGATCGGCGCAAATGCTGTTGTTCTTGAAGGCGTAACAGTAGGTAAAGGAGCCGTTGTTGCTGCGGGCGCGATCGTCGTAAACGATGTTGAGCCATATACTGTCGTTGCGGGAACACCTGCTAAAAAAATCAAAGACATTGATGAGAAAACAAAAGGCAAAACTGAGATCAAACAGGAATTACGCCAGCTGTAACAAATCGTTTGATGAAAAAAGGCGTGGATGATATATCCACGCCTTATTCGTATAGGCAGGAGGAATGAAAATGAAGAAAGAGGAGCTCATTGCAATCCGCAGAGATCTGCACCGTATACCGGAGCTTGGATTTCAGGAGTTCAAAACCCAGCAGTATTTATTAAATGTATTGGAACAATATCCGCAAGACAGAATTGAAATTGAGAAATGGCGAACAGGGCTTTTTGTAAAGGTGAACGGGACAGCGCCGGAAAAAATGCTGGCATATAGAGCGGATATCGATGCGCTTTCCATTGAAGAGCAGACCGGTCTTCCATACGCATCAGAGCATCACGGCAACATGCACGCCTGCGGCCACGATTTGCATATGACGATTGCACTCGGCATTATTGACCATTTTATTAACAACCCGGTAAAACATGATTTGCTCTTTCTGTTTCAGCCGGCAGAGGAAGGACCTGGCGGCGCGGAACCAATGCTTGAGAGTGATGTGTTAAAAAAGTGGCAGCCTGATGTTATCACCGCACTGCATATTGCTCCAGAGCTGCCCGTGGGCACGATCGCGACAAAAAGCGGACTCCTTTTTGCGAATACATCAGAGCTTGTCATCGATCTGGAAGGAAAAGGGGGACATGCGGCCTATCCGCACTTAGCCGAAGACATGGTTGTAGCAGCAAGCACACTCGTCACACAGCTGCAAACGATCATCTCTAGAAACACAGATCCGCTGGACAGCGCGGTTATTACGGTGGGTACCATTACAGGAGGCTCGGCACAAAATATTATTGCGGAAACAGCTCACTTGGAAGGCACGATCCGCACGCTTTCTGAAGAATCGATGAAACAGGTAAAGGAACGGATTGAAGCTATAGTGAAAGGAATCGAAATCGGATTCCGCTGCAAAGGAAAAGTGACATATCCGTCTGTGTATCACCAAGTTTACAATACGAGCGGACTGACAGAAGAATTTATGTCTTTTGTTGCTGAACATGAACTGGCAACAGTAATCGAAGCAAAAGAAGCAATGACTGGAGAGGATTTTGGCTACATGCTGAAAAAATATCCCGGCTTCATGTTCTGGTTAGGTGCTGACTCTGAACATGGGCTTCATCACGCAAAGCTGAATCCCGATGAAAATGCGATAGAAACAGCGGTTAACGTTATGACAGGTTATTTTTCTGTTTATGCCAATTAAGTACAAATGAAAGAATAAAATTCCAAGAAATGAGCACTCTAGTAAGCGGAGGTGTTCAATAATGGCAAAAAAAATTGGAATTGAACAATCGTTATCAGATGTAGAAGCCGCATTAAAAGAAAAAGGATATGACGTTGTCATGATGAAAAGCCCTGACGATGCAAAAGGCTGTGACTGCTGTGTCGTAACAGGTCTTGATCATAATGTGCAAGGCATAGCCGATACGGTAACACAAGCACCTGTCATTACAGCTTCCGGGATGACTGCTGAAGAAATTTGCAGCGAAGTTGAAAGCAGAATTCAGTAAAATAAAAACCGAAGCAAAAAGCTTCGGTTCTTTTATTTACTCTGTTTCTTTAGGAAAAGCGCGGTCAAGAGCGGTTTTTATTTCCTTTCGCAGCACTCGCTCGACTCGCCACTGCTCCATATTTTCTGTTTTGGCAATGACTCTGATCACAATTTCGGAAGTACCCAGTTCTTGAATCCCAATGACATTAGGTCCTTCTTTTATTTGCGGAAGAGCGGCTGCCGTTTCATCGCATACTTGCTGTAAAATGTGAATCGTTTCATCAATGTTTCTTTCAGCCGGCACTTTGATATCAACCAGTGCCTGCATGATTCCCCGGGAATGATTACTTACGTTTGTAATGTTTCTATTTGGGATGTAATGCAGTGTTCCGTCAAAGCTGCGGATTTGAGTTGTTCTTAAGCCAACCTGTTCGACAATCCCGTCAAAGGTGGAAACCGTAATATAATCTCCGACATCCAATTGTTTTTCAAGCAGAATAAAAAAACCTGTCACAATGTCGCTGACAAGCCCTTGAGCGCCAAATCCGACAGCCAGTCCGACAATTCCTGCTCCCGCTAAAAGAGCGCTTGGATTGTAATGAAACAAATCCAGAACCATGACGAAGAATATAAAAATCAATATGTAAGAAAATATGTTAAAAGTCAGACTTTGGAGCGTATATGCACGTCCTTTAGACAAGCTGTTCTGATCCTCGAATTTTGCAAACAGATGCTTTATAATTTTCATGCTAAATGATCGAACAATAAAGTAGAGAAAGATCATAATGACGAGTTTAACGAGCAGAACACTGGCATTTGTAATAAGTCCCGCCCAATCGTATTGTTTAATAAAATCCATGTTGGAGCTCCTTTTTCTGAAGTGATTACTGCGTATTGAGATTTGTTACCCCATGTTTGACCATGTTAAACTGTTTATTCAAAAATGTCCCAGCCAAAGATATCTATAATTTGTTAAAAATTGACTCGCAAAATCTGCTCCTTTATAATGGGCATTGTGATGTTGTTAACGAAATATGGGTAAACACCCTTTATTATCATGTGATTCCGGCTTTTAAGCCAAACTATAAATTGGAGGGATACATATGGCAGAGCGTATGGTAGGTAAACAAGCTTCTCGTTTTGAAATGGAAGCAGTCCTTGCAAGTAAAGAATTTGGCAAAGTAAGTCTTGAGGAAAACATGAAAAACGACAAATGGACAGTGCTGTTCTTCTATCCAATGGACTTCACTTTCGTTTGTCCGACGGAAATTACAGCAATGTCTGACCGCTATGACGAATTTGAAGATCTTGATGCAGAAGTAATCGGAGTTTCAACTGATACTATCCATACTCATTTGGCGTGGATTAATACGGACCGTAAAGAAAATGGTCTTGGCCAGCTGAAATATCCGCTTGCGGCTGATACTAACCACGAGGTATCCCGTGAATATGGCGTTTTAATTGAAGAAGAAGGGGTGGCTCTGCGCGGATTGTTTATTATCAATCCTGAAGGCGAGCTCCAATATCAAACTGTTTTCCATAACAACATTGGCCGGGACGTTGATGAAACGCTACGTGTTCTACAAGCGCTGCAAACTGGCGGACTCTGTCCGGCCAACTGGAAACCGGGCCAAAAAACACTTTAATTCTTTCTAAGAAGGAAAAAAGGTCTAACATATTCGTTAGGCCTTTTGTTTAATAGGAGGGTAAAGCAATGAAATTACGTCAGCCAATGCCTGAATTGACTGGAGAAAAAGCTTGGTTCAATGGTGAAGTAACGAGAGAGCAATTGATCGGAGATAAACCGACACTTATTCATTTCTGGTCCATCAGCTGCCATCTATGTAAAGAAGCGATGCCGCAAGTGAATGTATTTCGTGATCAATATCAAGATAAACTGAACGTTGTAGCTGTGCATATGCCTCGTTCCGAGGATGACCTTGACCTCGGCAAAATTAAAGAAATAGCTGATGAACATGATATCACTCAGCCGATTTTTGTCGACAGTGATCATGCTTTAACTGATGCATTTGAAAATGATTATGTGCCTGCATACTATGTGTTTGATAAATCAGGACAGCTCCGTCACTTTCAAGCTGGCGGGAGCGGGATGAA
Organism: Bacillus sp. 0209A; assembly: GCF_036765095.1. Classification (NCBI taxonomy): domain Bacteria; kingdom Bacillati; phylum Bacillota; class Bacilli; order Caryophanales; family Bacillaceae; genus Bacillus; species Bacillus sp. 0209A. Next base: position 580,775 of record NZ_JBAIZV010000001.1, on the reverse strand, counting down.
AATGCTTGAAAAACGTGTGAACCGCGTTCTGTCTGAAACAGAACAGGATTCTGAATAATTCTTCATAAAAAACCTGATCTCATCAGGTTTTTTTATTTGTACAAGAAAGTAATCGGAAAGGTAAGAAGCTTATTTTTCCAAATATGGGCATAGTGAAAGGTGATTTATTGGATTGATACGCTAAAAAAACAGCTGATTTTTTATGTTTTTCCACAATTTTAGATAAATTTCATATGCCATAACTCGAAAATTGTAGATAATACACTAAATTTCATTAAAGAAGTAAGTAAAATATATATTTTCAACATTATACCAAATGAACTTGAAAGACGCTTAATCCCTTGAGAATAAAGGACTCTTTTGAAAAGTTGATTTTTTTTCAGAAAATAAGGAATTTTTCATAGAGTAAATATAATAGTAAAATGCTAAAATAATAGTTGATAAAATTACTTTTGTAATCTAATATCTTAATTAAAGATGTTAATTTTGATAGGGGGTACATTGAGGAATGTTTAATGAAAGAGAAGCTTTGCGCTTGCGGTTAGAACAATTAAATGAAGCTGAAGTGAAAGTCATTCGTGAATATCAAATCGAACGTGATAAAATATACGCAAAATTAAGAGAGCTGGACAGAAATGGAAGCCCTTCCGAAATCAAAAAGGATTTTCGTTCTGAAAAAAAACCTGACTCTTTGCCGGTTCTCGCTGAGCTTGCGGCTCAGGAAATCAGAAGCTATCAGCCGCACTCACAGCAGCAGTCTGTTCAGCCTCAGCTTCAATCTGCTTCCTCCCTTCCTGCCGGTATACCAGACGGAACAACACGAAGAAGAAGAGGAACGGCAAGACCCGGATCAAAAGCAGCTAAGCTGCGCGAAGCTGCCATTAAAACCTTAAAACGCCACAACGCGGCGATTAAGAGCTCCGAGCTTCAAAAAGAGATTGAAAAAGAAAGCGGTCTTGAAATCCCTAATATGACAACATTCATGCAAAGCTTAATTAAAATGTATCCGGAAGTGAAAAAGCCGTATCGCGGCCAGTACATTTTAGAAGGCGAAATCGAACCTGCAGAATCAGCTGAATCTGCAGAATCAGCAAATGGATAAACATACAGAAAAACTGCTTGGCATAGTGCGCAAGCAGTTTTTTTATTGGTTTTTTTTCTGTGAAGATTTGGTTTCTCTTTCAAGATTAAGCTTATAGACCCATTTTTGATAGGGCTTTTCCTCAGCGGCTCTGCTTTTCAGTTCTTCGATTGTATGGCTCATGGCCTGATCTGATGATTGGGCGCGGGCGAGCTGTTTTTGAAGCGCATGTATCTGTTTGGTGACATCTTCAAGTATAGTATCTACATGATTTGGCTGCTCGTAGACCGCTGGAGCTTCTTCTTCCGTTTTTTCTTTTTGTTTCGTGCCGCCATCAATATCGGCAAAATGAGAAGCAATCCAGGCATCACTTTCATCAAGCTGCCGTTTATACGATATAATAGTTTCGTGAAATAATTTTTCTTTTGTTTTTTCTATTTCGAGCAGCCTTTCTTTCGTTTCTATGATTCGATCTTTCATATGATCGACTTCTATTTTAATATGTTTTAGCTGATATTCTTTTTCTGCCATTTGCTCTTTTAGACGTCCGTTTTCGGTTTTTATCTTTTCAGTTTGCTGTTTTGCCTGAAGCAATGCGTTCTGTTCCTGCTCAATAGAGGCCTGAAGATGGCTGAGTCGTTTTTGCAGATTTTTATTTTCTTCTTCCATTTTAATTTTAGCAATATGAAGTTTATGTTTTTCTTCAATTTCGGCTTTGCGTTTATAGGTTTCAGCAGAAAGGAGCTCTTGCAACGCAACGATTTTATCAAGCAGTTCAGCTCTTATTTGATGCAGGGTTTGGCTGGTGTGGAAGGCGTGTTTTTCTTTCGTTGACATTTGTGTTAATTCGGCAGACAGCTGCTGAAGTTTTTCTTTCATATCGTTATTTTCTTTGAGCAGTTTGTTATTTTTCTGATGGAAGTAGGTTGCTTCAAGTTCGGAAATCAGCTTATGGCATCTTGAAAGCTCTGATTTTAAATAAAGGTTCTCCTGAGACACGTCATGGAAAAAAGGACCTGATCTTTTCATTCGAACCATCTCCCTCATGATGTTAACACTACAATATGCAAATACTGAACAGCTATTCCTCTTTAATAAACAGACAAGCAGTGGCGTTGGGACCTTGCTTTTGCTATGCTTTTAACGAAATAGGGGTGAGATGATATGGAGCATATAAACGTACTGCTGGCAGGAGGAGCCTCACGGCGCTTTGGAGAACCGAAGGCGTTTGTGAAATGGAGGGGCAGGATGTTATACGAATGGGCCAAAAAGGCGCTTGGAGAACATGCGGTTATCATCAGCCGTCCTGAGTTTATTGATAGATTTCAAGAAAACGGTGAAAATGAAGTGTATCAAGATGCTGAGCCATTTCAAGGCATGGGGCCATTGGCTGGTATATATACCTCTTTTAAAAAGACAGACGGCGAGCTTTATACTGTGCTTTCCTGTGACACGCCGCTGATCCAAAGAAGGACGATGCTGGAGCTCGAGCGTCTGATGACTCCCGGTACAGACGCGATCGTCCCGATTTCAGACGGACGGGAGCAGCCGTTGATTGCAATTTACCATAAACGAATCATGCCCATTCTATATGATCAGCTTTCTGAGAAGAGATTAAGAATATCAGATTTGTTAGGCCGAATTTCGGTTTGTTACGTACAGGCTGAAGAAATTGGAGCCAACCCGGCGGAGTTTATCAACGTGAATACACGTGATGATTTCAGCTGTTTGGAAGAAAAAACGGACTCCTTCAGGCGGGACTGATGGGGCAAAAACATGTTAAGATGACATAAAAGATAAGGAGAACAGGTTTGATGGAGGAGCGTTATTCGCGGCAAATTAGATTTAAGCAAATAGGGGAAGAGGGCCAGAAAAGACTGGCAGACAGCCATGTGCTGGTTGTCGGTGCAGGAGCGCTCGGGACTGCAGGAGCTGAAGGGCTTTCGAGAGCGGGGGTCGGTGCCATTACAATCATTGACCGTGACTATGTGGAGTGGAGCAATCTGCAAAGGCAGCAGCTTTATACAGAAAGCGACGCCAAGCTCCGCATGCCGAAAGCCATGGCTGCCAAAGCGCATCTATCAGCGATTAACAGCGGAATACATATTGAGGCATATGCTACCGAAGGAACAGCCGAAACGCTCGGGCCGCTGATTGAAAAAGCAGATGTCGTTATCGACGCGACAGATAATTTTGAAACCCGCATGCTGATAAACGATCTTGCCCAGAAAACAAAGACACCGTGGGTCTATGGCGCTTGTGTAAGCAGCCAAGGGATGTTCATGACGATTGTTCCGGGAGAAACCCCATGTCTGTCTTGTTTGTTTGAACAAATTCCTGTCGGCGGGGCGACGTGTGATACTGCCGGCATTATTCCGCCCGCTGTGCATATCGTTTCGGCCTATCAGCAGGCTGAGGCTTTAAAACTGTTAACAGGGCAAACAAAAGCGATACAGCATGGGTTTGTGACATTCGATGTTTGGAACAACTCGCATATGAAGATTAACGTTAATCATGTGCGCCGTGAGGATTGCCCGTCTTGCGGAGCACAAGCGGTTTATCCTTATCTCCAAGACTGGAACACACCAAAAGCTGCTGTACTGTGCGGCCGTGATACAGTCCAGATAAGGTCGGAGTCATTAAAAAGAATTCCGAAACAGGAGCTCATCGGGCGGCTGAAAACAATCGGCAAGGTCGAGGCCAATGCGTTTTTGCTGCATATTTTTTACGAGGATTTCAGAATCGTCATTTTCAATGACGGACGGGCACTGGTGCATGGAACAAATGATGTGAAAGAAGCCAATTCCGTGTTGGCAAGAGTAATTGGATTGTAACAACAGGAGGGGTCAGAATGCTGGAGAAAAGAACACCAATTCCGGTAGACGAGGCAGTTCGGCGTGTCAGCCATTTTCAAAAACAAGGGGAAACAGAATGGGTGGAGCTTGAAGGCAGCCTTCATCGATTTTTAGCTGAAGATGTAACAGCGGATCACCACGTACCCGCATTTGACCGTTCGCCATACGACGGTTTTGCTGTCAGAGCGTGCGATACGGCTGAAGCTTCACGTGAGAACCCCGTTCGGTTTGAGGTCATTGACCATATTGGAGCGGGAGCTGTATCTGAAAAAGAACTTGGCCCGTTTCAGGCCGTGCGGATTATGACTGGCGCGCAAATTCCCGAGGGAGCAGATGCTGTCGTCATGATTGAGCTGACTCAAACCTTTGAAGAGAATGGGAAGGCGTTTATGTCTTTAAAACGTCGCTTTCAGCCGGGAGACAATATTTCAAAAACAGGTGAAGACGCCCAAAAAGGGAGCGTTTTATTGAGAAAAGGCACCAGAGTGACACCAGGAGTGACTGCGCTTTTGGCAACCTTCGGATACGCATCTGTTCCTGTCGTGAGAAAGCCTGTTGTCGGGATTATTGCAACTGGCACCGAATTGCTGAATGTCAGTGATCCGCTGGAGCCGGGGAAAATTCGCAACAGCAATGCCAGCACGGTGTATGCGCAAGTAATTGAAGCAGGCGCAACACCGCTTTATCTAGGGAAAATTTCTGATGATCTGGATAAAAGCTTTGCCGCGGTCGAAGAAGCGATGAAAAAGGTTGATTTTCTGATCACAACTGGCGGTGTGTCAGTGGGTGATTTTGACTTTTTGCCTGCGATCTATGAAAAACTCGGAGCGGACGTGCTCTTTAATAAAGTTGCCATGCGCCCGGGCAGCGTGACAACGGTGGCGCATGCAAACGATATGCTGCTGTTTGGCCTGTCAGGTAATCCGTCAGCATGTTATGTCGGCTTTGAACTGTTTGTCAAACCAATGATCCAGACATGGCTGCTCAATGAAAAACCGCATTCGATTTGTGCGGAAGCGGTTTTGACCAAGGATTTCCCAAAGCCGAACCCATTTACCCGATTTGTTCGTGCTTTCGTGTACCATCAGGAAGGAAAGCTGTTGGCGGAACCCGTCGGATTGGATAAGTCCAGCTCCGTCACGTCACTTGCAGAAGCAAATGCGTTTATTATCCTGCCGGGCGGCACGAGAGGATATGAATCAGGCAGAACGGTTCAAGCGCTGCTCATCAGAGAAGAGAATGGAAGTGAATGGCCTTGGTCCGCCCTTTCCCAATCGTCCAAGTCGTAGGATTTCAGAACAGCGGGAAAACAACGTTTATCGAGCGTATTCTGGAAAAGGCCTCAGAACAGGGGCTCAATTTAGGCTGCTTGAAGCATCACGGTCACGGCGGTGAACCGCAAACGTTCACTAAAGGAAAAGATACTGATCGTTACCAAGCGGCAGGTGCTGGTGTGACAGCAGTAGAAGGTGCTGGTGTGTTGCAGCTGACAGCCCGCCGCAAATGGGATTTGCCGCGCCTGATCGAGTTATATCGGTTTCTCGAAATAGACTGCCTTCTGATTGAAGGCTTTAAAAAAGCCCCTTATCCTAAAGTGGTTTTACTAAACGAAAAGGAAGATCTAGAAGCACTGCAGGCAGTCAATACAATCGCCATCATCTATAGGAAAAAAGAGCATATGACAGAGCGCCATGGATTACCCGTTTTTCATGCGGATGATCCGGTTGCTGTGGATTTTGTGCTTTCACAGCTGAAGGGGGAATCTGCGTAATGGAACGGTTTGAGGTCACAAAAACACCCATTATTACGGAAGATATCATCAAAAAAGTGGAGAAACGGGAAGCCGGGGCAATTACCACATTTATTGGTACGGTTCGGGAATGGACAAACGGAAAAAGAACGGTTCGGCTTGAATATGAGGCATATGAACCGATGGCTGTGCAAATGCTGGCTCAAATCGGTACTGAAATCGAAGAAAAATGGGAAGGTGCTTCAGCCGCGATCACACATCGTATAGGTGTGCTGGATATCGGTGAAGCGGCGGTTGTGATCGCTGTATCCTCTCCCCATCGAAAAGCTGCTTATGAGGCCAATGAATATGCGATCGAACGAATCAAACAGATTGTGCCGATTTGGAAAAAAGAAATTTGGGAAAATGGTGAGCAATGGATCGGCGACCAGCTTGAAACAACAGCTTATCCGAACGGAAAACCAGATTTAAGCGAGGGAGAGCGGCATGATTAAAATTCTTTTATTTGCAGGGCTTGCGGAACAGGCCGGCACACAAGCATTGGAAATAGATATGGAACAAGCAACGACAGACGAAATAAAAGCGAGTTTAAAAGAACAATACGGCCTCGAATCGATTGATACAGCTATGATTGCCGTTAATGAAAGCTATGTAAAAGAAAATACCTCCGTATCTTCAAGGGACACGGTAGCCATCATTCCGCCTGTCAGCGGGGGATGAGACCGGACGGCATTCAGCCATCCGGTTTTTTGTATTTCATTCGCATATTCCCAAGCACCCCCAGCATACAATGATTTTCTGTAAGCGTTTATTTTACATACGTAACTCCCTATAAAGTAAGAGACTCACCCCATCATTAGACTGAATTTTTAAAAAACAATAGAAATTTATTTCGGGTATCGATATAGTAAAGATGATAATAAATGGAAAGGTGCTGAATATGGAGATATTTAAAAGATTAAAAATGTTTTATTGGCCTTACAGAAAGGTGTTTATGTGGTCGCTTCTGGCCATGCTTTTTATGACTGTGATTACTGTCGTTTACCCGATTATCCTGCAAATCACGATTGATGAAATCGTGCTGGGGAGGCAGTATCAGCTTGCAGCATGGGTCAGCTTAGGTTTTATTGCGGTAATGGCCCTGAAAGGAACCGCCACTTTTTTTCATCAATATTTAGGAGATATGTTCGGCATCAAATCCGTTTATCGGCTGAGAAATGGCCTGTATGAAAAACTGCAGAGGCTTTCTTTTTCTTATTATGATAACGCGAAAACAGGTGATTTGATGTCCAGACTGACAGCTGACGTTGAGGGGCTTCGTTTTTTCTTATCATATGGTTTAGCTGAACTCATTCGATTCGGTCTGCTGGTCGCCATCAGCCTTTCGGTCATGTTTTACTATTCTGTTCCTCTTACGCTTGTAACAATCGCTGTTCTGCCATTTCTCGCTGTTGCGGTATATCAGTTCGACAAAAGAGTCCATCCCGCCTTCAGAGGAATTCGCAAGTCGTTTGCGAAACTCAACACAAAAGTCCAGGAAAATATCAGCGGCATCAATACGGTTAAATCTCTATCAAGAGAAGATTTTCAGATCAGCACATTCAATAAGGCCAATGCGGAATACAGAACACAGTATTTACAAACATCATCCATCTGGTCTGCGTATTTCCCTTTAATGGAGTTCATCGGTAATGTTTGTATTGTGGCTCTCCTCTCCTACGGCGGCTACTTGGTTATGCAGAACCAGCTCAATCCCGGTGAGCTTGTCGCTTTTTTCAGCCTTGTCAATTATATGATGTGGCCGATTATGAACTTAGGTTTTGTCATCAATATGTTCTCTCAAGCAAAAGCGTCAGGTGAACGCCTGCTGGAAATTCTCGAAAAAGAAGAAGACATCACAGACCATGCCCACGCTTTGCATAAACAAAAATTAACAGGAGATGTCCTATTCAAAAATGTTTCTCTTGCATACGGTAAAGAACAAATAAACGCGCTATGCAATGTCAGTTTTGAGGCAAACAGCGGGAAGGTAATCGGACTATTGGGCCCTACAGGTTCAGGCAAAAGCTCAGTTACACAGCTCCTCACCAGATTTTACAGTCCTGTTGGCGGAATGATTACGATTGATGATAAACCTATCACTGATTACTCGTTAAAAACCCTTCGCTCCAATATCGGGGTCGTTCTTCAAGAATCTTTTCTGTTTTCATCTACAATTCGATCAAACATTTCGTACGGGAGGCCGAATGCATCAATGGAAGACATCATCGAAGCGGCAAAAAGTGCTCAGGCACACGACTTTATTATGGAGCTTCCTGATGGATATGACACTATGCTGGGAGAGAGGGGAATGGGGCTTTCCGGCGGACAGAAACAGCGTATCGCCATTGCGAGAGCCATTTGTTTGAACCCGGGCATTTTAATATTGGATGACGCCACAAGCGCAGTAGACATGCAAACTGAGCACAGCATACAGCTTGCTTTAAAAGAAGTCATGAAAAACCGCACAACCTTTATCATCGCTCACCGCATTTCTTCACTGAAACATGCCGATGAAATTCTCGTTTTTGATAAAGGGCGCATTTGTGAAAGGGGAACACATCATGAGCTTCTCGAAAAAGGCGGCTACTATCAAAAGATATACGATTTGCAATACCGTGATGCCAAAATGATCAATGAGCCGCATCAGGTCGGATAGGGAGGACTTATGAAACAAGCAAAAAAACAAGGAATTTTGGAGCGTTTCTATTATTCTTCAGATGAAATCATTGAAAAGCCGTTTAACTGGGCTCAAATGTGGCGGCTGCTGGGCTATGTCAAACCATATCGAAAAACCATTTTGCCGCTTTCTTTTCTCACCGTTTTGATTGGGACTGCTGTGAAGCTTGTGATCCCCATTCTGATCGGCGTGTATGTTCTCGATCAAGCCATTGCAGAGAAAAACTCGGAGCTGCTGATCCAGCTCATTTTCATCATTAGCGGTTTATACGTCCTTAATTATGCCGCCAATGTGTTAAGAATCAGATGGATGAATCAGCTTGGCCAGCATGTGATTTACGACTTGCGCCAGCATTTGTTTACTCATGTGCAGCGCTTATCCCACCGATTTTTTGATCAGCGGTCGGCTGGATCTATTTTGGTCAGGATTATGAATGACATTAACTCTCTTCAGGAGCTCTTTACAAGCGGAGTCATCAACTTATTGACCGACTTGCTGCTTCTGGCCGGCGTTATGATCATTTTGTTTACGCTGAGTCCTGAGCTGACCATAGCCATTATGGTGACACTGCCGATTATGTTTTTTATTTCAACAAGTCTCAGAAAAAAAATACGCCGCTCCTGGCAAAAGGTGCGTCTAAAGCAATCAAAGCTGAACTCTCATTTGAACGAAAGCATTCAGGGCATCCGTGTCACACAGGCATTTACGCAGGAAGAAGAAAACATGGCGTATTTTGACGGCGTCAATCAGGAGAACTATCAATCATGGCAGGAAGCCACAAGAAAAAACGCCATGTTCCGTCCGCTGGTAGAAATGACGAATGCGATTGGAACGGGTGTGTTGATTTGGTATGGCGCCACACTCATCATGAATGAAACCATCACGATTGGCGTCTTCGTTTCTTTTGCCTTCTATCTCGGCATGTTTTGGGAACCTATTTCGAGACTGGGCCAGGTCTATAACCAGCTGTTAATGGGGATGGCGTCATCTGAGCGCATTTTTGAGTTTCTGGACGAACAGCCAAATGTCAAAGAGAAGCGGGACGCGATTCATAAGCAAAAAATAAATGGGGAGATCAGCTTCGAAGAGGTTGAATTTTCGTATGATGAAAAACGAAAAGCCCTCCGCGCTGTTTCCTTCTCTATTCCGGCGGGGTCGACGCTTGCGCTTGTCGGGCATACGGGGAGCGGGAAAACGACGATCGCCAATTTAATCAGCCGTTTTTATGATGCCGCGGGAGGCACCATAAAAATAGACGGTATTCCGATTCAGGATCTTTCCCTTGCCGGTTTGCGCTCTCAAATCAGCATTGTGCTGCAAGATACATTTATTTTCTCCGGGACCATCATGGAAAATATTCGTTTCGGCCGGCCGGGTGCTTCAGACGAAGAAGTGATGAAAGCAGCCCGAGCGGTCGGAGCGGATGAGTTTATCTCTGGTTTAAGAGAAGGGTACGAAACAGAGGTGGAGGAAAGGGGCAGCGTACTGTCTGCCGGACAGCGCCAGCTCATTTCGTTTGCAAGAGCATTGCTCGCCGATCCAGCTATTATCATCCTCGACGAAGCAACGGCAAGTATTGATACAGAGACGGAGGTGAAAATTCAACAGGCTTTAAAAACCCTGCTGAAAGGGCGTACAGCAGTGATGATCGCCCACAGATTATCCACGATCCGCGATGCCGACCGCATCATTGTGCTTGATCACGGCAAGAAAATGGAAGAAGGAAACCATGAGCAACTGCTTGCTAAAGGGGGCATTTATGCCGGGCTCGTAAAAGCGCAATACAGCACAGAGATAAAATAATATAAAAAGCCTTCAGTATAGATTGAAGGCTTTTGGAAATTTATTAGAAAAACATGAAACTTTTCGCTATCACTCTCGTATTATCTGTTAGACATTCTCAAGGAGGTTTTGAAATGGAAACAAATGTAGAAAAAAACAACGCAACGGCGACTGAAAAGCCGTCACTTTTTGGAGTGATCACAAATCCGTCCGTTCAATTTGAAAGAATAAGAGAAAGACCGGCTGTATGGGGACCGCTATTTATTGTTGCAGCCATTATCATCGTCGGTGCCGTGCTGCAATCTCTCGGTACGGATTATAGTGAGCTTATGAAAAGCAGTGACACTCAAGGATTAACAGCTGAACAAATTGAAACTGTCGCCACAATAACCAAATTTGGAGGAATGGCAGGCGCGATTTTCGGCGGTATCGCAGCGTTATTTATTGCCCCTCTTATTTATTGGCTCTGTGTAAAACTATCAGGCGGAGTTACGACATACAAAAAAATGCTTTCTCTCGGTCTGTTTGTCTCTTTGATTAGCAGTCTTGGATTATTGGTTAACGGAATCGTTGCTTTTACGACTGACACGAATTCGCTTTACAGCATGACATCATTGGCGGGGATTATTCCGTCTGACGGGGCTCTCGCCAGCGTGTTAAATACTTTTGAGATATTTAGCATATGGAGCTATGTATTATTAGCAATCGGCCTTCACAAAACAGGCGGCATCTCAAAAAAAGCAGGATGGATTTCAGTGATTGTTCTTTTCGGAATTTTAGTTGCATTTTCGTTCTTTTCAGGTTTAATCAATTCTGCGGCGGGTGCATAAACTCATGAAAAAAGTATGGATCGGAATTGGAATCGCCATTTTAGTCGCTCTTTTTATTGGAATCAATATATACCGGTCTGCTGCCCCTACAAGCGGCAGCGCCGGCCAAAAGATACAGGCGGGAAGCCTTGAAGAAAAAGAAATCTCGTCAACGGTTATGGTTCCCGGCACACTTCAATTTTCAAATGAACAGTATGTCTTTTATGAAGCGGATAAAGGGACATTAGAAGACATTAAAGTGAAGGAAGGCGACAAAGTGAAAAAGGGCACGCCTTTAGTCACCTATACAAATGAGCAGCTGAGCCTGGAAAAAGAACAGAACCAGTTAACGGCTGAATCCAACCAGCTTCAAATTGACCAAATTCAAGTAAAGATAAATGCGTTAGATCATAAAGAAAAAGAACTGGCAAAACAGGTTGGAAAGAAAGAAGCAAAAAAACAAATTGAATCTGAGCGTACGGAGCTTCAAATGCAGAAAAAAACGACTGAGATCGATTTAAAACAAACCGAGCTCCAGCGGCAGTCACTTGCCAATCGGGTGTCAGATCTTGAAGTGAAAAGCGAAATCGAAGGTACGGTTATTAGTGTCAACCAAGAAGCGGCATCTAAAAAATCAGATATTCAAGAGCCTGTCATACATATCGGCAACCCAAAAGACCTTGTCGTCTCAGGGAAATTGTCTGAATACGATACACTGAAAATCAAAAAAGGCCAGAAGGTCACACTCACTTCAGATGTTATTCAGGATAAAACATGGAAAGGCACAGTTTCCGCAGTCGGACTTGTTCCGGATCAGCAGGAAAGCGCTGCGGTACAAGGAACAGAACAAGCGGTTCAATATCCGCTTCAAGTGAAAATAAAAGGGGATCTTCCAGAAGGAAAGCCCGGCTTTAAATTTATCATGAATATTGAAACAGACAAGCGGAAAGCAAATACGCTTCCTTCAAAGGCAGTCAAAAAAGAAGATGATCAATATTATGTGTATACAGTAAAAGACGGAAAAGCAAAACGAGCTGATGTCAAAATCGGTGAAGTAACAGATGATCTGACAGAGATTAAAGAGGGGATTTCTCAAGAGGATCAAGTCATTTTGAATCCCTCTGATCAGGTGACCGATGGAACGGAAGTGAAAGCATAAATGATTCAGCTTTCTAATGTGAGAAAAAGCTATCAGATCGGCAGGGAAACGTTTGATGTTCTCCATTCTATTGATTTGGACATTCATCAAGGGGAATATGTATCGATTATGGGGCCGTCAGGTTCAGGGAAATCGACAATCATGAATATTATCGGCTGTCTTGACCGGCCGACTTCCGGTACGTATAAATTGGACGGCGAAGATATTTCTTCATATAAAGATAAAGAACTGGCGGCAGTCCGTAACCGGTCCATCGGTTTTGTATTTCAGCAATTCCAGCTTCTTCCGCGGCTGAACGCCAAAAAAAATGTCGAGCTGCCGATGATTTATTCCGGTATAGGCAAAAAAGAACGTCAAGAGCGGGCTGAGAGAGCGTTGAAAAAGGTCGGGTTAACCGATCGAATGCTCCACATGCCCAACGAGCTCTCGGGCGGGCAGAAGCAGCGGGTAGCCATTGCGAGGGCAATCGTGAATGAGCCAAAATTGATTTTAGCTGATGAACCGACCGGCGCGCTGGATACGAAAACAAGCGCGGCGATTATGGAGCAATTTACAGCATTAAATGCCGAGGGAACAACTATCGTTCTTGTTACTCACGAGCCGGAAGTCGCAGATTGCACGAATCGAATCGTCATGGTGCGTGACGGAAACATTGTTCCTGCCAGCTCCGGACAAAGGAGCGTGGGAGAATGAGCCTGTTAGAGAACATCAGAATGGCTTTAAGCTCAGTCCTTGCCCATAAAATGCGTTCGATCTTAACGATGCTCGGCATTATCATTGGTGTAGGCTCTGTCATCGTCGTGGTTGCGGTAGGACAGGGCGGCGAGCAAATGCTGAAACAGTCGATCAGCGGCCCGGGAAATACTGTGGAGCTGTACTATATGCCAAGCGATGAGGAGCTTGCAAGCAATCCGAACGCCTTAGCCGAATCTACTTTTACAGAAAATGATATAAAAGGTTTAAAAGAGATAGAGGGCATCAAACAAGTCGTTGCCTCGACTTCTGAAAGTATGACAGCGCGTTATCATGAGGAAGAAACTGATGTCACCATTAACGGAATAAACGATGGATACATGAATGTCAATTCTTTAAAAATCGAAAACGGCAAAACCTTTACCGATCATGATTTTTTTGCGGGGAAAAGAGCCGGAGTGATCTCTCAAAAGATGGCTGAAGAACTGTTTGATAAAACATCCCCTCTCGGAGAAGTTGTCTGGATCAACGGACAGCCTGTTGAAATCATCGGCGTGCTGAAAAAAGAAACAGGCTTGCTTTCTTTCGGTTTAAGTGAAATGTATGTGCCATTTAATATGATGAAATCTTCTTTTGGCACAAGTGATTTCAGTAACGTATCATTGCAAGTCGAATCAGCAGACGACATAAAAACAGCTGGAAAAGAAGCGGTACAGCTTGTAAATGACAATCATGGCACAGAAGATTCATATCAAGTGATGAACATGGAAGAGATAGCGGCCGGAATTGGCAAAGTAACGGCGATTATGACGACGATTATCGGTTCGATTGCAGGTATCTCTCTTTTGGTCGGCGGAATCGGTGTCATGAATATTATGCTCGTATCAGTTACAGAACGGACGCGGGAAATCGGAATCAGAAAATCACTCGGTGCGACGAGAGGACAGATTCTGACTCAGTTTTTAATTGAATCAGTCGTATTGACGCTGATCGGAGGACTGATTGGAATTGGAATCGGATATGGAGGGGCCTCTCTTGTTTCTGCCATTGCGGGCTGGCCGTCACTCATATCCTGGCAGGTTGTAGGCGGGGGCGTGCTGTTCAGTATGCTCATTGGCGTTATTTTTGGCATGCTTCCCGCAAATAAAGCCGCAAAGCTTGATCCGATTGAAGCGCTGCGTTACGAGTAGCCTCATGCAACATGCATGAGGTTTTTTTATGTTTAGTTTTTCTACTATGAATATAAAAGACTTTTTTCATTAAAATAAGAAGAAAATGTCGTACAATTGTCCTTATTTTTGTCGAATTTACAGTTTACAAACCCTATAGACATACGTTAATATGGATAAACGTGAAAGATTTTGATAGTTATTGAATGAATTTGAATGATTCTAGTTGCCTAAATTGAAAAAAGCGTTTACAATGAAATTGTATTCAAAATGAATACGTTTTCATTAGGAGGTGAAGCATGCTAACTCCTGAACGGCATCAATTGATTATTGATCAAATCGAAAAGCATGATGTGGTAAAAATTCAAGAGCTTATAAATCTTACAAACGCTTCTGAATCAACTATCAGAAGAGATTTATCAACACTTGAAGAACGCGGTTTTTTAAAGCGTGTTCATGGGGGAGCAGCCAAGCTTTCCGATATCAGACTTGAACCCGATATGCTTGAAAAATCATCCAAAAACCTTCACGATAAATTGAAAATTGCTGAAAAAGCAGTTTCTCTTTTAGAAGAAGGAGATTGCATTTACCTTGATGCAGGCACGACGACTTTGCACATGATTGATTTTATGGATAAAAGCAAAGATATTGTCGTAGTCACAAACGGGGTGATGCATGTCGATGCATTAATAAGGAAAGAAATTTCTTTTTACCTGCTTGGAGGATACGTAAAGCACAGAACGGGCGCGATTATTGGAGGAGCTTCACTGATTGCCATGGATCAGTACAGATTCGACAAGAGTTTTCTGGGGACAAACGGTGTTCATACAGAGGCTGGATTCACAACGCCGGACCCTGATGAGGCTCTTTTAAAACAGAAAGCTGTCAAACAGGCAAAACACGCTTATGTCTTAGCAGACCCTTCGAAATTCGGAGAAATTTCATTTTCGGCATTCGCCGGAATAGGCGACGCAACAATCATTACGACTGGCGCTGAAGAGCTTACATTCGATAATTACCAAGAAAAAACTGTCGTAAAGGTAGTGAAACCATGATTTACACTGTAACACTTAATCCATCTGTCGATTATATTGTTCACGTTGAAGATTTTACTGTAGGAGGACTGAACCGTTCCTCATACGATACAAAGTATCCAGGGGGCAAGGGCATCAACGTATCGAGACTGCTGAAAAGACACCATGTACCGTCTAAAGCGCTCGGATTCGTCGGCGGATTTACCGGAGAATATATCAAAACATTTTTGCGGGAAGAAAATCTGGAAACAGCCTTTTCTGAAGTGAAAGAAGATACCCGAATCAATGTAAAGCTGAAAACGGGTGATGAAACTGAAATTAACGGTCAGGGACCGACAATTTCAGATGAAGATTTCAAAACCTTTTTAGAACAGTTCCAGTCTTTACAAGAAGGGGATATCGTCGTCCTTGCAGGAAGCATTCCATCTTCACTGCCCCACGACACTTACGAAAAAATCGCAGAGGCCTGCACACAGCAGAACGCGCGAGTTGTTCTGGATATCTCAGGCGAGGCGCTTATGAAAGCAACAGAAATGAAACCGTTTTTGATGAAGCCAAACCATCATGAGCTTGGAGAAATGTTCGGCACAACAATTACATCTGTTGAAGAAGCTGTTCCTTATGGGAAAAAGCTTGTAGAACAAGGGGCTGAACATGTAATCGTATCCATGGCCGGAGACGGAGCGCTTCTATTTACGAAGGAAGCTGTTTATTTTGCAAACGTGCCAAAGGGGAAATTGGTCAACTCAGTCGGAGCGGGAGATTCCGTCGTTGCAGGTTTTCTTGCCGGTATTTCCAAACAGCTGCCGCTTGAAGAAGCATTCCGTTTAGGTGTTACATCAGGCAGTGCTACCGCGTTCTCTGAAGAACTTGGAACAGAAGAATTTGTCCAGCAGCTTCTTCCTGAAGTTAAGGTCACACGTCTATAGAGGAGGAAACAAAAGTGAAAATAACTGAGCTTTTAACAAAGCATACAATAAAGCTTAATATTGAGAGCAAAGAAAAAGAAAATGTTATTGACGAAATGGTCACTGTTCTTGATAAAGCTGGAAAATTAAATGACCGACAAGCCTACAAAGAAGCCATTTTAAATCGCGAGAGCCAAAGCTCGACGGGAATTGGTGAAGGAATCGCTATCCCGCATGCGAAAACAGCAAGCGTTATCAACCCGGCGATCGCGTTCGGGCGTTCAAAAGACGGTGTCGATTATGAATCATTAGACGGCCAGCCGGCTCACTTGGTGTTCATGATAGCGGCGACTGAAGGCGCAAACAACACTCACCTTGAAGCATTGTCAAGACTTTCAACACTGTTAATGCGTGAAGAAATTCGCAAGCAGCTCCTTGAAGCTGAGTCAGAAGATGCTATTATCGACATTATTAATCAGCACGATAAAGATGATGACGAAGAGGAAGAAGAAGAAGCGGCACCTGCACCTGCCGGAAAAGGGAAAATCCTAGCGGTTACTGCATGTCCGACAGGTATTGCACACACATTCATGGCTGCGGATGCCCTTAAAGAAAAAGCGAAAGAGCTTGGTGTGGAAATTAAGGTCGAAACAAATGGTTCAAGCGGTATTAAGCACAAGCTGACTGCCCAAGAAATTGAAGATGCACCTGCCATCATTGTCGCAGCGGACAAGCAGGTTGAAATGGAACGATTTAAAGGTAAGCGCGTGCTTCAAGTACCTGTTACAGCTGGTATCAGACGCCCGCAAGAGCTTATCGAAAAAGCGAAAAATCAAGACGCGCCGGTTTACCAAGGCAGCGGCGGCGGTTCTTCAGCTTCAAACGATGAAGATGAAGCGAGAGGCAAGTCTGGCGGCAGCATCGGAAGCATGTTTTATAAGCATCTGATGAGCGGTGTCAGCAACATGCTTCCGTTCGTAGTCGGCGGTGGTATCCTCGTTGCGATTTCATTCTTCTGGGGGATTAATTCTTCCAATCCGGATGATCCTACTTACAACACGTTCGCTGCCGCTCTTAAGTTTATCGGCGGTGACAATGCATTAGGATTAATTGTGGCAGTTCTTGCCGGTTTCATTGCAATGAGTATTGCAGACCGTCCTGGTTTTGCGCCTGGTATGATCGGCGGATTTATGGCAACTCAAGCAAATGCTGGATTCTTAGGCGGACTAATTGCCGGATTCCTGGCTGGTTATATCGTTGTTCTTTTGAAAAAAGCATTCGTCTTTATTCCTCAGTCACTTGACGGACTGAAACCAGTGTTAATCTATCCGCTGTTTGGTATTTTCTTAACTGGTATTATCATGCGTTTCGTGGTCAATACACCGGTAGCGGCATTTATGGATTTCTTAACAAATTGGCTTGAAAGCCTTGGGACTGGCAACCTTGTATTAATGGGTATTATTTTGGGCGGTATGATGGCGATTGATATGGGCGGTCCGCTTAATAAAGCAGCCTTTACGTTCGGTATCGCGATGATCGATGCAGGCAACTATGCGCCTCACGCAGCGATCATGGCCGGCGGTATGGTTCCGCCGCTTGGTATCGCACTTGCAACAACCATTTTCAGAAATAAATTCACTCAGCGTGACCGTGAAGCTGGTATTACATGCTACTTCATGGGGGCTGCTTTCGTAACAGAGGGAGCGATCCCGTTTGCTGCGGCTGATCCGCTTCGCGTGATTCCAGCTGCTGTCGCTGGTGCAGCTGTTGCCGGAGGATTAACTGAATTCTTCCGTGTAACGCTTCCGGCACCTCACGGAGGAGTATTCGTAGCCTTCATTACAAACCATCCGCTGCTTTACCTATTAAGTATCGTGATCGGTGCTGTCGTGATGGCAATTATCCTCGGTATTCTTAAAAAACCTGTTACAGAGAAATAAGAAAAAAGCGTCCTTCATTCGAAAGGGCGCTTTTTCTTTATCCTGCTGGCGGGAGCGCGGTTAAGTTATGTATTTTATTATCATTTATGATAAAGTAAAAGAAGGGAAACAACTGACACAGCAACCGTCTAGGAGGAAACACTTTGACCGAGGAAAAAAACACGAAAACTGAAAAAACGGCGAAGAAAAAAACCAATACGTATTTGGAATGGGGAAAAGCGATTGTCATCGCTGTCCTGCTGGCTCTCTTGATCCGTCACTTTTTGTTTGAACCTTATTTAGTCGAAGGTTCATCTATGGATCCCACATTACATGACGGCGAAAGGCTGTTTGTGAATAAAACAGTCAACTATATCGGCGAGCTGGAGCGCGGAGATATCGTTATTATCAACGGTGAGACGTCGAAAATCCATTACGTAAAAAGATTGATCGGAAAGCCTGGAGAAACCGTTCAAATGAAGGATGACACGCTTTATATAAACGGAAAAAAAGCAGCTGAGCCTTACTTGTCTAAAAACAAAAAAGAAGCAGAAAAACTTGGTGTGAGTCTGACTGGCGATTTTGGACCGGTTAAGGTTCCCAAAGGCAAATATTTTGTCATGGGAGATAACCGGCTGAATTCAATGGACAGCCGAAACGGGCTCGGACTGATTGCCGAAGACCGGATTGTCGGCACATCGAAGTTTGTCTTTTTCCCGTTTAACGAAATGCGTCAAACAAAATAAAAACGCCTTGCTGGCCTTGGGACAGCAGGCGTTTTTTAATTTGAAAAAGAAGCGACTAATGCAATGCATAATACCGTGATAAACACTGAACCGATAATGGCCAGCACGCTGAAGAAAAGATGAACCTGTTTGTTTTCTTTGCCACGCTTTTCTAAAAGTCGTTTAGAAAAAATATGTGAAAATATGTAAATGAGGGCTATGCCAATATATAAGCCGATATCTTTAGCGGTAAAGCCTGTTACGGCAAGGTAAAAGCCCGTAAAAAAGATCAATAAGCAGTATTCAGTAAGTGTTAAAAGCTTCAACGTGTTCCTCCATGAGAGTGTGTAATTTTCCCGGCTGGATGTATCCTCTCTGCTTTATTGTAACATAGCTGGCAGCATTGAGTGTATAAGTGTTTTCTCTCCGATTTATCAGGGAATCATTTCTCTTGCCCAGCATTCATGGTATACTTTTATTGATGATAGACATGATGGAGGATAATAAATGATTGCTGTAAATAATGTAAGCTTGCGGTTTGCGGATCGCAAGTTATTTGAAGATGTCAATATTAAATTTACCCCAGGCAACTGCTATGGGTTAATTGGTGCAAATGGTGCCGGTAAATCAACGTTTCTGAAAGTGCTATCTGGCGAAATCGATCCTCAGACAGGCGATGTCCATATGAGTCCTGGAGAGCGTCTTGCCATCTTGAAGCAGAACCATTTTGAGTACGAAGAGTATGAAGTGCTGAAAGTGGTCATTATGGGCCACAAACGCCTGTATGAAGTCATGCAGGAGAAAGACGCCATTTACATGAAGCCTGATTTCTCAGATGAGGATGGAATTCGTGCGGCAGAGCTCGAAGGTGAATTTGCAGAGCTGAACGGATGGGAAGCCGAAAGTGAAGCTGCGATTCTTTTAAAAGGCCTTGGTATCTCAGAAGATCTTCATACGAAGAAGATGGAAGACCTTGGCGGTTCAGAGAAAGTAAAAGTTCTCTTGGCACAGGCATTATTCGGAAAGCCGGATGTTCTGCTGCTTGATGAGCCGACGAACCACTTGGACCTTCAGGCCATTCAGTGGCTGGAAGAGTTTCTGATTAACTTTGAAAACACAGTTATTGTGGTATCCCATGACCGTCACTTCTTAAATAAAGTGTGTACGCACATTGCTGACCTTGATTTTAATAAGATCCAAATCTATGTCGGAAACTATGATTTCTGGTATGAATCGAGCCAGCTGGCGTTAAAGCTTTCTCAAGAAGCGAACAAGAAAAAAGAAGAGCAAATTAAACAGCTTCAAGAGTTTGTCGCTAGATTCAGCGCCAACGCGTCTAAATCTAAGCAGGCAACATCAAGAAAGAAACTTCTCGAAAAAATTACGCTCGATGATATTAAACCGTCTTCCCGCCGCTATCCTTACGTTAACTTTACACCAGAACGGGAAATCGGAAATGATGTTCTTCAGGTGGAGGGCTTAACGAAAACAATCGATGGCGTAAAGGTGCTTGACAATGTCAGCTTTATTATGAATAGAGAAGATAAAATTGCTTTCACTGGCCGCAACGAACTGGCTGTTACCACGCTGTTTAAAATCATTTCCGGGGAAATGGAAGCTGACAGCGGAACGTTTAAATGGGGCGTAACGACATCTCAAGCGTATTTTCCAAAAGACAACAGCGAATATTTCGAAGGCAGTGATCTAAATCTTGTAGACTGGCTTCGCCAATATTCTCCTCATGACCAAAGTGAGAGCTTTTTACGCGGTTTCTTAGGACGGATGCTGTTCTCAGGAGAAGAAGTCCACAAAAAATCAAACGTACTATCTGGGGGAGAAAAGGTTCGCTGTATGCTGTCCAAAGCGATGCTTTCCGGCGCCAATATTTTAATTTTGGATGAGCCGACCAACCATTTAGACTTAGAATCCATTACAGCGCTCAATAACGGTTTAATCAGCTTTAAAGGGGCTATGCTGTTTACATCCCATGACCATCAGTTTGTACAGACTATTGCCAACAGAATTATCGAAATTACACCTAACGGCATCGTCGATAAGCAAATGAGTTATGATGAGTTCCTTGCAAATGCTGATGTGCAGAAAAAACTGGCTGAACTTTACGCGTAATCAAAAAAGCAGAGATTCCTCTGCTTTTTTTGATACATAGAGTTGAAAGGAGATACAACATGAAATTTTTGGTTGTCGGAGCAGGAGGAGTAGGCGGGTATATTGGCGGACGGCTTGCAGAGAAAGGCAATGATGTGACATTTCTCGTACGCCAAAAAAGAGCTGAGCAGCTTAAAGAAACCGGGCTTGTCATCCATAGTGAAAAAGGGGATATATCATTTCAGCCCGCATTAATCAGTGCTGGAGAAACAGGGCAGTTTGACGTCGTTATCATTGCTTCTAAAGCCTATTCACTTGAGCAAGTAATAGATGATGTCAAACCGTTTATCAATCGGGAATCTGTCATTATACCTTTTTTAAACGGGTACCGCCATTATGAGCAGCTGTTTACGGCACTTTCAAAAGAACAGGTGCTGGGCGGTTTGTGTTTTATAGAAAGTGCCTTAGACAACAAGGGGGAAATTCATCATACGAGCGCATCACATCGTTTTGTATTCGGAGAATGGAACGGTGAGCGTACGGAACGAATAACAGTGATTGAAGAGGCATTTTCAGGCGTGAAAGCAGACGTCATCATCAGCGGGCATATCGAGAAGGACATTTGGAAAAAGTATCTGTTTATTTCGGCGCAAGCAGGGATCACAACGTTATTTCAAAGACCGCTTGGCCCAATCCTCGAAACAGAAGGCGGACGTCACACGGCCCAAGCCCTTATTGGAGAAATTGGCGCTATTTTGCGAAAAGAGGGTGTTCCGGCTGATCCGGATCTTGAGGAAGAGAGCTTCCGAACGATGACAAGCATGTCTTACCATATGAAATCCTCTATGCTTCGGGATATGGAAAACGGACAAACGACTGAAGGTAACCACCTGCATGGCTTTTTACTTGAAAAAGCAAAGCGTTTATCTCTTGCAGCACCCATATTAGAAACGGTGTATGCCAATCTGCAAATGTATGAAGCAGAAAAATAAAAAGGAGGCGAAAAGCCTCCTTTTGTTTATTTAAAAAGCCCAATTCCCATTTCTGAAGATAGGCTCTCTTTTTCCGTCTGCCGTAATGCCGTCAATATTCATATCCGGAGAACCAATCATAAAGTCCACGTGTGTAATGCTTTCATTTAAGCCCTCTTTGACAAGTTCCTCACGAGACATCTGCTTTCCGCCTTCAATGTTAAAGGCGTAGGCGCTGCCGATCGCCAAATGGTTTGACGCGTTTTCATCAAACAATGTGTTATAGAAAAGAATATTTGATTGTGATATAGGCGAATCGTAAGGAACAAGTGCCACTTCACCTAAATAGTGAGAACCCTCATCTGTTTCCACTAGTTCTTTTAAAATGTCCTCTCCTTTTTCGGCTTTAATGTCGACTATACGGCCATTTTCAAATGTGAGGGTGAAGTTTTCAATAATATTTCCGCCGTAGCTTAGCGGTTTTGTGCTCGATACGACTCCGTCGACCCCATCTTTTTGCGGCAGCGTGAATACTTCTTCTGTCGGCATATTGGCCATAAACTCATGGCCGCTTTCACTCACGCTTCCCGCACCAGCCCAAACATGCTTTCTAGGCAGCTTAATGGTTAAATCAGTTCCTTCTGCTAGATAGTGTAAAGCAGTGTAATGTCTCTCGTTCAAATGGTCAACTTTTTCATGAAGATTTTGATCATGCTTGAACCACGCTTGAACCGGATTGTCTTCGTTTACGCGCGTTGCTTTAAAAATTTCTTCCCACAGAAGCTGAGTCGCTTCCTCTTCTGATTGGCCAGGAAAGACTTTTTGGGCCCAGCCCGCTGATGCCGCACCTACGACAGTCCAGCTGACTTTGTCCGATTGAATATATTGTCTGTATGTATGTAATGCCTTGCCTGCTGCTTTTTGGAATGCAGCGATCCGTTTGGAATCTGCACCTTTTAGTAAGTCTGGGTTTGACGACACAACAGAGATGAAAGCGGCTCCTTTTTTAGCAAGCTCTTCTCTGCCTTTTGCTTCCCATTCAGGGTATTCTTCAAATGCTTCAAAAGGTGCGAGTTCATATTTTAATTTGGCGACTTCGTCATCCTGCCAATTCACCGTGACATTTTTGGCACCTTTTTCATATGCATGTTTCACAATTAAGCGGACAAAATCCCGTACGTCTGTTGAAGCATTTACGACTACATACTGGCCTTTTTGGACGTTTACGCCGACCTCTACCGCAAGCTGCGCATATGTATTTAATTTCTGTGAAAATGAATCCATGAATCATTCCTCCTCGAGCTTTTTTCTCATCATATCAAATATGATCCTATAAAGGAAAGAAAGGAGGCTAAAGTGAAAAACCCAAAACAACATGTCTTGGGTCTTTCGATATTACGGATGATTCA
This sequence comes from Bacillus sp. 0209A, assembly GCF_036765095.1. Lineage (NCBI taxonomy): Bacteria > Bacillati > Bacillota > Bacilli > Caryophanales > Bacillaceae > Bacillus > Bacillus sp. 0209A. The sequence continues at coordinate 557,686 of NZ_JBAIZV010000001.1, read as the reverse complement.
GTTTTACAGTGCCGCCTCCAGGCGAATGGGGCATGTTGGCCAAAGAAATGCTCATGCCTCCAAGAATGATTCCGCTTAAAATGGCTGCGATCGCTACTCTTCTTCCTAAATCTCTTAGCATCTGTTTCCTCCTTAAAGTTTCTCCATTTCCCACAATATGAAGGGAGTGAGGAAAAAAGAAGCAAGAAATTTGCTGCGTGTGAGATTTTTTGAAGGAAAAGACTATTTAATCGCCTTTTGAAGCTTATCGATCACTTCTAAAGAACGGCCTGTGCCGATTGCCACAGATTCAAGCGGATTTTGCGCCACGTGTACAGGCACTACAATCTCTTCTGTGAGCCATTCTTTAATCCCGTTAAGAAGCGCGCCGCCGCCTGTTAAAATAACGCCGCGGTCAACAATATCTCCGCTCAATTCAGGCGGGCAGTCCTCAAGTGTAGCTCTGATGGCTTCAAGAATATGGAGGAGAGATTCACGCATTGCGTCTTGAATTTCATTAGATTGAAGCATAATGGTTTTTGGAAGGCCTGTTACGAGGTCGCGTCCCCGAATTTCCATTGCTTCCGGCACATGCTCAATCAGTGCATGTCCAATTTCCATTTTTACCTGCTCAGCTGTCCGTTCGCCAATCAGCAAATTGTATTTTTTCCGGACGAAGGAAACGATATCTTCATCAAGCTGGTCTCCGCCGATTCTGATAGAGTGGCAGGAAACAACACCGCCGAAGGAGATGATGGCGACTTCTGTTGTTCCTCCGCCGATATCTACCACCACATTGGCAACCGGCTCATCGACAGGTAAATCCGCTCCGATGGCGGCCGCTACTGGCTCTTCAATTAAATGGACGTTTTTCGCGCCGCAATTTTTCACCGCATCACTGATGGCGCGGCGTTCTACTGCTGTTGAGCCTGACGGTGTGCAAACGACTACGTTCGGTTTTCTGAACGACATGCCGATGCTTTTTCCGGCTTTTTTCATAATGTGCTTTAGCAAATCGGTTGTCATATCATAGTCTGCGATAACGCCATCTTTCATTGGTCTGACAGCGACAATTTTTCCCGGCGTTTTGCCGATCATGTTTTTCGCGTCAGCCCCGATTGCAAGCACTGCTTTAGTCGTTGTATCCACTGCGACAACAGATGGTTCATTTAAAATAATCCCTTTATTTTTGCTGTAAACAAGTATATTAGCTGTTCCTAAGTCAATCCCGATTTCAGTTGATTGAAACATGTTATTCACCCAATCTCTATCCTGATTTTATATGATTCTACATTTAAAGTTTCTAAGAAATGAAGCGATTTTTGGGGGTGTTCGTCGGGAAAGAAATGTTTTTGTAAAAAATCACGGAACTGTGTAACAGAAGTAATACATTTTTCGGTTTTATGGTAAAAATATCTTGTGATTCTTATAGAAAGCGGGAAACTTTTTCTTAGTTTCATACGTCTACGATATATTGAGGTGCATCCTTAAACATTACATGAGAAAAGAAACATTTAAAGGAAGAAGGGTTTTTTATGAAATCAATAGGTGTTGTGAGAAAAGTAGATGAATTAGGGCGCATTGTCATGCCGATAGAATTAAGACGAGCACTGGATATTGCTATAAAAGACAGCATTGAGTTTTTTGTTGACGGAGATAAAATTATCTTGAAAAAGTATAAACCTCATGGCGTTTGTTTAATGACCGGAGAAATCACTTCAGAAAATACTGAATACGGCAACGGTAAAATTACGTTAAGCCCTGAGGGTGCACAGCTGCTTCTCGAAGAAATTCAAGCCGCTCTAAAAGAATAATATGATGTTGAAAAAGGCGGAGAGATACAATCTCCGCCTTTTTTGCCTCAGGTGATGAATGATTTGGGATACTTTACATATTTTACTCAATTATTTGTCGAAGAATGGTACAATAAATAGAGAAACACAAGCGGCAGGTGGTCATATGAGAAAATATCAAGCACGTATCATTTCCATCATCTTGGCAATGATTTTTATTATGTTTTGGGATTATTTATTTTATTTTATAGGCAAAAACCCGATTAATTGGCCTGTTGATATTGTGTATACTGCAGTCACGTTAGCAAGTGTCTGGATGCTGGCTTATTATATTGATGAGAAACAGCAGCTGGTTAAGACAATGAAGGATAATGAATGGAAGTATAAACAGCTTTCTGAGGAAAAAAACCGCATCATGGATAATTTGCAGGAAATCGTATTTCAAACGAATGCAAAAGGCGAAATTACATATTTAAATCAAGCGTGGGCATCCATAACCGGCTTTTCAATCAATGAATGTATGGGAACGATGTATAATGATTACTTCATAAAAGAAAAACACGTAGCCGACCACATCAACACCCAAATCCAAAACCAAGCGTCATCTGGTATGTTTACTGCAAAATACGTGACAAAGAACGGCACGATTTTTTGGGGAGAAGTTCATTATAAACTTTATTACGATCGGGATGACCAATTTACAGGCAGCTTGGGAACAATGTCAGATATCACTGAGCGGAAAGAGGCTGAAGATGAGCTCATTGAGATTAATGAACGGTTGGCGAGAGAATCACAGAAACTGTCAATCACAAGTGAACTTGCCGCCGGTATTGCACATGAAGTCAGAAACCCTTTAACCTCTGTCAGCGGTTTCCTTCAGATTATGAAAACACAATATCCCGACAGAAAGGGCTATTTTGACATCATCTTTTCAGAGATTAAAAGAATCGATTTGGTGCTCGGCGAGCTGTTGCTGCTTGCAAAACCGCAGGCGGTCACATTTAAAATGCATCAACTCAATGAGATCCTGACACAAGTCACGACATTGCTTGATACCAATGCTATTCTGTCCAATATCGTCATAGAAAAAAATTTCGAAGAGACAGATAGCTGTATCATTAACGGGGATGAGAATCAGCTGAAGCAGGTCTTTATCAATATCATTAAAAATGGGATTGAGGCAATGCCAAAAGGCGGTATCGTTACCATTTCGACTGCTAAGACAGCCTCTCACGCCGTGATAAGCGTCAAAGATGAAGGAAATGGCATGCCGCAGGAAAAGCTTAAGCAGATTGGCAAACCTTTTTATTCAACAAAGGAAAAGGGCACCGGACTCGGACTTGCCATTTGTTTAAGAATCCTGAAGGAACATGACGGAGAATTGAAAATCGAAAGTGAAGCTGGAAAAGGCAGTGTCTTTCAAGTTGTTTTGCCTTTCAAATCAGACAGCTGAGAGGGGGAAAATAAGATGAACTCGCTTCTCTTTGTATACGGGACATTGAGAAAACATGAAAAGAATCATCATCTGCTTGCACAATCGGCATGTATCAATGAGCAGGCCAGAACGAAGGGATGTCTGTTTGCTGCAAATGAGGGACCCGCAGCTGTTTTTGAAGATGAAGGTTATATATGCGGCGAGTTATATGAAGCAGATGAATGGTGTATACATAAGCTCGATCAATTTTATCAAGGCTATGAAAAACAAACAGCGCTTGTAGAAACGGATGCCGGAATCAAAAAAGCGCTTGTTTATTTTATGAACAATGACGTGTGTGCCGGCTTTCCGAAAATAAGCAGCGGTGACTGGAAAGCACATCAGATGATCAGCAAATCGCAAAATCCTGTTTATTATTTTGCCTATGGGTCCTGCATGGACAATGCCCGCTTTCAAAAGGCGGGAGTCGATCACTATTTTCAAGATCCAGTGGGAGGAGCTGTTTTAAAAGGGTACACAACCCGCTTCACTCTAAAAAGGGAAGACGGCTCAAGAGCGGATATGATGGAAGACGGAGGAACAACAGAAGGCGTTTTATATCGCATTCCTTTTTCCGCTCTCACCTATCTATATAAAAGGGAGGGCGTTGCATCTCTTACGTATCGGCCTGCATTTGTAGACGTTGAAGCAGGCGGAAGGCGCTACACAGATTGCTTAACCTTTCTCGTCCTCCAAAAAGAAGCGGAAACCGCTCCGCCTCAGCACTATCAGATGGAAATTGAACGGGGAGCGGAGATGTATTTATCACCGGGGTTTGCTGAAAAGCTCAAGCGGCATATGAATTCGCTGCCAAAAGAATAACGAAATTAACACTGTTACAAAAGAATATGATAAAATTTGTTCAATATGATGTTAGGTAAAGGAGCACCACTATGAAAAAAGAATTTGCGGTAATTGGACTGGGCCGTTTTGGTGGCAGTATTTGCAAAGCATTAAGCGAGGAAGGCGTCGAGGTTATGGCGATGGATATCGATGAGGATAAAGTCAACGAGTATGCCAAGATCGCATCTCACGCCGTTATCGGTGATTCAACAGACGAATCTGTCCTGAAAAACTTAGGTCTGCGAAATTTTGACCATGTTATTGTAGCAATCGGTGAAAATATCCAGGCGAGTATTTTAACGACTCTCATTCTGAAAGAACTGGGCGTTCATACCATTACAGTGAAGGCACAGAACGATTATCACGAAAAAGTGCTTTCTAAAATCGGTGCGGACCACATCGTCCACCCGGAACGCGATATGGCAAAACGAATTGCGCATAACATCGTGTCCAACAACGTACTTGATTATTTGGAACTGTCTGAAGAGCATAGTCTAGTTGAAATCGTAGCCAACAGCCGCCTGGCCGGAAATACGCTTCTTGATTTAGATATCCGTGCGAAATACGGGATTAACATTGTAGCCATTAAAAGAGGCAAGGAAGTCATCGTGTCGCCGCTTGCGACCGAAGTCATCCATCGAGAAGATATCCTCATCGTTATTGGTTCTGTTACAGACATTTCCCGTTTTGAAAAAAGAGTTCTTTATACAAAATAGCAGTAAGACAAACCGTCCCCAAAGGGCGGTTTTTCATATTATCAGAATATAACAACTTTAATGAAGTGAGCGGCAATTTCTTAAAATTTTATTGACTAAGCACAGGCGTTCCGATAGCATGTTGTACCATATAATAAAAAAGAGGAGGGGCCTATTTGAATAAAGAAGTGCTGGTGAATAGGCTGAATGCTTCAGCCCGAAGACAAAAAGCTGATATCGTCATTAAGAACGGAAAAATCATGGACGTATTTAATCAAGAGTGGATTTATGAAGATATTGCGATTACGGACGGAGTCATTGTAGGCCTCGGCGAGTATGAAGGCGAAAATAACATTGATGCAGAGGGACAAATGATTGTTCCGGGTTTTATTGATGGACATGTACATATTGAGTCATCAATGGTTACACCGATTGAGTTCGCTAAAGCGGTATTGCCGCATGGTGTGACGACAGTTGTTACCGATCCGCATGAGATCGCGAATGTGTCTGGTGAAAAAGGGATTGCATTTATGATTGAACAGGCTCGGCAAACACCGCTGAATATTCATTTTATGCTTCCCTCCAGTGTGCCTGCCGCAAGCTTTGAGCGATCAGGCGCAGTTCTTAAAGCTGCCGATTTAAAGCCTTTTTACGAAGAGAAAGAAGTCTTAGGGCTAGCTGAAGTCATGGACTATGTATCAGTTCAGCAGGCTGAAGAAGATATGGTTCAGAAACTGCTCGATGCCCGTATTGCAGGAAAGCGGGTTGACGGTCATTTAGCGGGTTTAACGACAGACCTCATTAACATTTATAGAACAGCATTTGTCTTAAATGATCATGAAGTAACGACGAAGGAAGAAGCGCTTGATCGTATTAGAAGAGGAATGTATGTCATGATGCGTGAGGGATCAGTCGCAAAAAACACTCTCAATGTGCTCCCGGCGGTGAATGAAAAGAATGCACGCCGTTTCTTCTTCTGTACGGATGATAAGCATGTGGATGATTTATTGTCAGAGGGAAGTGTGAATCATCAGGTGAAAATGGCGATTCAAGCCGGACTTGACCCGTTTTTAGCCTATCAATTAGGGAGCCTCAATGCAGCTGAATGCTACGGATTAGATACAAAGGGAGCGATTGCTCCGGGTTTTGATGCTGATTTGCTTTTTGTTTCTGATCTGGGAAACGTCACTGTCACAAAGACAATGGTACATGGGCAGACTGTTGCTGAAGGAGGCGAAGCAGTCTATCACGATAGCGCTTCAGCTCCCGCACCAGAACCGGCACTGCTTGATTCTGTTAAGCTTGCTGCTCCTCTTAACAAACAGAATTTAAATATGCCAATCGATTCAAAGCGGCAAATCCATGTGATTCAAATCATTCCTAATCAGCTTGAAACACGGTTGGTGCGTGTGCCGTCTCCTGATGCCCATGTTTTTGAGCCTGACACTGAGCTCGATTTGTTAAAGATTGCAGTTGTTGAGCGGCATAAAGGGTTAAAAGAAACCGGTCTTGGTGTTGTGAAAGGATTTGGATTCAAGAGCGGAGCGATTGCCACAAGCATTTCGCACGATTCCCATAATATTATTGCCGTTGGGACAAATGATGCCGATATTGCGGCTGCAGTTAATAAGCTGCAGGAAATTGGCGGAGGATTAACGATTATAAAAAATGGAGAAGAGCTTCATTCAGTACCGCTGCCGATTGCGGGGTTACTATCAGACCAATCTGCGGAGCAGGTGAATCAAAGCTTGCTGACGCTGCATGATCAATTGTCGTCAGTCGGTTTCACAGGCGAGTTTAATCCATTTTTGACGCTGTCGTTTTTAGCTTTGCCTGTCATTCCTGACATTAAAATGACAACAACAGGATTATTTGATGTAAAGTCATTTCAGCACATAACACTGCAATAAAAAAGATGCACTCACTTTGGAGTGCATCTTTTTTTAAACCTCCATAATGATCGGAAGGATCATCGGACGGCGTTTCGTTTTTTCGTATAAGAACGGCGCAAGCGTATCTGTAATCTCGTTTTTGATTTCAGACCATTGAGTCGTTTTTCGTTCCATCACTTTTTGTAAGTGGTTTGAAATGAGCTCTTGAGCGTCATTGATCAAGTCGCCAGATTCTCTCATGTAAACAAACCCTCTGGAAATCAAATCAGGTCCCGCTGAAACCTTAAAGTCCTCCATGTCAATGCTGACAACCACAATGACAAGCCCTTCCTCAGAAAGAATTCTGCGGTCACGAAGTACGATATTGCCAATATCACCGATACCGCTTCCGTCAATGTATACTGAACCGGACGGGATTTTACCGGCAACTGAAGCTTCATCGCCCTTAAGCGCCAAAACCTCACCATTATCCATGATAAAGCAATTTTCTTCAGGGATGCCGCAATCAGTTGCAAGCTTGACATGCATTTTTTGCATTCTGTACTCACCGTGAATCGGCATGAAGAATTTAGGCTTGATTAAACGAAGCATCAGCTTCTGTTCTTCCTGCCCGCCGTGACCGGATGTATGGATATCATTAAGAGGCCCGTGAATAACCTCAGCCCCAGCACGGTACAGCTGATTGATTGTACGGCTCACGCTGATTGTGTTTCCTGGGATAGGGGATGAAGAAAATACGACTGTATCCCCAGGAATAATCGAAATCTGGCGGTGTGTGCCGTTTGCAATTCTTGATAAAGCTGCCATCGGTTCCCCTTGGCTTCCGGTACATAATATCGTTACTTTATTGGCAGGTAAACGATTGATTTCGTTATGCTCAATAAATGTATTTTTAGGACAGCTAATATAACCGAGCGTTTGTCCGATTTCGATAGCTGATTCCATACTGCGTCCAAATACGGCAACTTTTCTCCCATTTAATACAGCAGCCTCAATCACCTGCTGCAAGCGGTGAATATTCGACGCAAATGTAGCGAAAATAACTCGGCCGTCCACCTTGCGGAAAATGTCATGAATGCTTTCTCCGACACGGCGCTCAGACATGGTGAACTCCGGGTTTTCACTGTTTGTGCTGTCTGATAGGAGACACAGAACGCCTTCTTTGCCGATTTCGGCCATTTTCGTTAAGTTTGCCGGCTCACCGACTGGAGTAAAATCGAATTTAAAATCTCCAGTATGTACAATGTTTCCGGGCGGCGTTTTTACAACTATACCGTAGGAATCCGGAATACTATGTGTTGTTCTGAAGAATGACACAGCCGTTTTACGGAATTTTACGATATCATCCTCACCGATAATGTTCAGTTTCGTCTGTCGTAATAATCCATGCTCTTCAAGTTTATTCCGAAGTAAGCCGATCGCGAGTTTACCGCCGTAAACAGGAATATTCACTTGTCTGAGCAGGTACGGAATACCGCCGATATGGTCTTCATGGCCGTGGGTGATAAAAAGCCCTTTAATTTTATCTTCATTTTTGACTAAATACGTGTAATCAGGGATAACGTAGTCAATGCCGAGCAGTTCGTCCTCGGGAAACTTGATCCCCGCATCAATTAGCACAATCTCATCCTGAAATTGTACTGCGTACGTATTTTTACCGATTTCGCCCAATCCTCCGAGGGCGAAAACAGCAGTCTGATCATTTTTTACAAATTTCATACCGCTCATAACTCCAATACTTTAAAATTTTCGCTTTGTTGTTCATATTCTAAAAATGCACCATTCACAGGTGTAATAAACTCAATATTAAATTTCTTCTCTTTCAGCTTTGTTCTGACGTCACGCTCAGATACGCCTTCAATATAAAGTGAATCTGTCTTTTCCCGAACAGGTACTTCGTCAGCCTTTTCTTGATAAAATACCTTATAAATCATCCAAATCTCTCCTTAAATGCCGTATGTTAGACTCGCTTATTCTATTATATTCGAAAACGGAATATAAGGAAAGCCTTGAGAAAAATAAGGCCCCCTCGAAAAGCGAAAGATCCCTTGTCAGGCAATTGCTTTCTTGCGGAGCATTCCGTTCCATTGTCTTCTGAGTTTCTTTCTTAATTTGCGCAGCATTTGTTAGTTCCTCCTTTCATCATAACTTGTCCAGAGTTCTTTTATACAAATAGTATACGGAGATTATGGAAGACTTCTCGTGGTTATTAATGGAATTTAATATGAGTTTTGAACGAAATAGTTTGCTGAATGGCAATCTTTTTGTATGATGAGGGTGGGAATTGCAGATCAAGACGATAAAGGGGAAGTTATAATGGATTCAAAATTAATTTTTTTTGATATTGACGGTACGATATATGATCATGACAAAAATATACCGGAAAGTACGAGGGAAACGGTGGCGGAGCTGCAGCGCCAAGGGCATCATGTGTTTATTGCCAGCGGGCGGTCTCCGTTTTTAGTTAAGCCGATTTTAGAGGAGCTGGGCATACACTCGTTTATTTCCTATAATGGGCAGTATGTTGTCTTTGAAAATCAAGTGATTTATAAAAATCCACTGCCTGAAGAGGCAATCAGCCGATTATTAAAGCGGGCGGGAAAGGACAAACATCCTGTCGTGTTTATGGCTGAGGACACGATGAAAGCGACTGTTGCGGATCATCCTCATGTAATGGAGGGAATCGGAAGTCTTAAAACCGATTATCCAGAAACCGATGAGCTTTTCTATGAAGGAAAAGAAATTTTTCAGCTTCTTTTATTTTGCCAGGATGAAGAAGAACAGGTTTATGTCGCTTTTCCTGAATTTGATCTAGTGCGCTGGCATGAGCTTTCGACTGATGTTCTTCCGCATGGAGGTTCGAAGGCGGAAGGGATTAAAAAAGTCATCGAGCGTCTTCCTTTTGCTATCAGCGATACATATGCTTTCGGCGACGGATTAAACGATCTGCAAATGATTGAGTATGTCGGGACAGGCGTAGCTATGGGAAATGCTGTACCTGAATTGAAAGAAATCGCGGATTTTGTAACAAAGCCGGTAGACGAGGATGGAATTGCGTACGCTGTCAAAGAATTGGGCCTTTTAAAATAAAGAAACGGCTGGCACTGTGCCAGCCGTTTTTATTTTTAGCGTTCAATCGCGATTGCATTTTCAGGTTCTTTGAAAGGATTTTCTTTATCAATATAATCATAGAACATCACGCCGTTCAAATGATCGATCTCATGCTGAAACACAATAGCCGGAAATCCTTTTAAACGAATATCAATGTTTTCGCCTTCAAGGGTTGTTCCTTTTACTCTGATGCGAGCATGGCGGGGAACATAGCCTGGAATCGCTTCATCAACAGACAGGCAGCCCTCGCCGCTAGTTAAGTAGCTTTTTTCGACAGAATGGCTGACGATCCTTGGATTAAATAAAGCATAGCTGTATAACGTTCCGGAAGCATCTTCCGCATGAACTGCGATCATGCGTTTTTTAATATTAATTTGAGGAGCTGCGAGACCTACGCCTGGACGCAGCTTGTATTTTTCGGCTAATTCGGGATTTTGGCTGTTCTTAACAAATTCGATCATGTCGGCCAGCTGCTGTTTTTCTGTATCACCCGGAGGCAGCTCGACAGGTTCGGCTGTCTCTCTTAGGGCTGGATGGCCGTCACGTACGATGTTTTCCATAGTAATCAAGAAACTTCACTCCTAAAGCTTAATATGTAAATTATATCGGATTTCTTCACAAAGGTGCAATGAAACAAATGACCAGCCATCTCGGCTGGTCAAGTTCATGCTGTGTAATTAGCAACAGCCTCCGCCTAAATAAGCAGCTCCGACAATGATTAACAGAATGAATAAAACAACGATTAACGCAAATGTGCGGCCATATCCTGCTCCGCCATATCCGTAACCACCATAACCGCAGCAGCCTCCGCCGTAACCATATCCATACATATTACAAAACCTCCTCTTTAAATTACGCCAGAGCCTTTATTAGTAGGCATAGCGTCTACTATAACCTATGTAAAAACAAAAAAGTTGTATGGTCATATGCCTTGTTTTCTCAAGTTTTTGGTCGGTTATCTTCGACAATTTACTGACAGACACATCAGGGGACCCTAAGAAAGTAATTTCAGCTTGGCTATTGTCAAATGGCGATTAGGCATCTATAGTCGAAAATGTCAAAATTGTGGAATTTCTATATGGGGAATTTTCTGAAACCATGTTTTTGGGCATGGGAGCAATTGGGGCAGCAAGTATACTGCTTGCAGGTTGTGGAGGAAAGCAGCCGGTTGAATTACTTCATGATTCAATGGAAAAACTGTATAAGTGGAAAAGCCGATTCAAAAAGAACAAAAACTGGTAATGAAAAATGAAAAATGGAAAATATAGAGCGCAAGTTTTGCGACAGTTTGCTTAATTTTAATATAGATTATTACTCAAAAATTGTCTCAATACCCAATCAGGCATTAAATAATGCAAACCAGCGCAAGAAACATTTGGAAGCAGAAAAAGACAGTATTACTGATTGTAAAATAGAATTTGAATGAGCAAAAAAATCAACTGAAGATATTAAGGATAAGAAAGTGAGAGAAAAAGCAAATCGTGTAATCGCTTTCGAGGAAAGAGATATGCTGTATCGACACAATGTGCCATAAATAGAATAAGGCTTTTTCGTGTGACAAAGATTTATACAAGCAGATAATGCGACATTCGTTCAGCTTGCAGAGCAAATTGAAAAAATAAATTCAGTTTATGAAAAAGTGCATAAACAAATGGATGAATTTAATACTTATGCTGAGGATTACAACAAAGAAAAAGAAAAACTGTTTACTAGGTAATATGGAGTAAAGTATATTAAGCATATGAGTTGATATTAAATGAGCTAAGCCGTCCGTAAAAAGACAGTTTAACCAGGATATAAATGTATTTGATATTGACAATGTGAAATTAATACTCTAAAATTTATTTAGAGATAAATTCACATAAAACCAATCGTTGTTTCGGCACGTTGGTAGGATTCATTATGTCTTATTATGATGCAATAGGAACATATTTGCAGAATAAATTAACTGAATATTCTTAATTTTATATGAGTGAGAACCCTATAGAATGCGATGACTTGCACCATTTGAAGTTAGCCCGCTAATTCAAATCAAATATGAACTTAAACCTTTTATTAAATAAAAGGTTTTTTGCTGTTTTCAAAGATGTTGTGTTTAAATCAAGAGAAGAAATTTGGGGAGATAAAATAACATGCAAAAGTCCAACATTTTGATGTTTTCAGGGCAAGGTTCTCAATACTGGGGAATGGGCAAAAAGCTTTTTAACAAGGACACAGTTTTTCGAGAAACAATGCACCGACTTGATGCCATTGCTATCGAGCTGAAAGGATATTCAATCATCGAGTATATATATGATGAAAAACGAAAAAATTCTAATTTCAGCAATATACTATATTCTCACCCGGCAATTTATATGACGGGGTACGCTGCTGCACAAACACTGATACAAAAAGGTATCGAGCCTGACGGAGTTATCGGAATGAGTTTAGGTGAATTTGCAGCAGGAGCAGTAGCAGAAATACTGTCGCCGGAAGAAACGATGGAGTGTGTTTTAAAGCAGGCCGAAATTTTAGAAAACTACAGTCAGCAAGGCGGAATGATGGCTGTGCTGGGTAAGCCTTTGTTATATGATACTGAGCCTTTTTTACGACAGAATACCAATTTAGTTTCGGTGAATGGCCGTAATCATTTCGTTATTTCCGGTGAAATAAAAGCATTAGATCAGGCATCCTCTCTAATGCAGAAAAAAGGAATTGCAAGTCAAAAATTGCCTGTTTGTTTTGGTTTTCATTCCGAATTAATCGATGGTGCTGCACAAAAGTTTAAAGAATATATGAAACATAAAGTTTTTAAGAAACCAAATATCACTTTCATCTCTTCGGTGTACGGTAAAGAACTGAAATATATTCCTGAAAACTACCATTGGGATGCAATAAGAGAGCCCATTCGATTTCTGGATGCAGTTGATTTTAATGAAAAAAGAAACCCAGCATTCTATATCGATACAAGTCCCTCCGGCAGTCTTGCGGGGATTGCCGAAGAGAGTGCTGCAGATTATTCAAAATCGTCGTTTCATACAGTGTTGAGTCCGTTTGGAAATGAGATCAACCGCATGGAACAGATAACCAAACGTATTGAAGAACAAAGGCAGAAATATGGGACAGGGGGAGAAAAACAAATGCTGGCTTACGTTTTTCCTGGGCAGGGTGCACAATTTAAAGGAATGGGTGGAGACATATTTAATGAGTTCAGTGATCTGGTTCATAGAGCAGATGCTATTTTAGGGTATTCCATAAAGGATTTATGCCTATCAGACATAGACAACAAATTAACTGATACAAAATATACACAACCTGCGATTTATACAGTGAGCGCACTTCAATATTTAAAGCTCAAAAAAGAGGGGAAAGCATCCCCGGATTTTACAGCAGGACACAGTCTCGGCGAATATACAGCTTTATTTGCAGCGGGTGTCTTTGACTTTGAAACAGGGCTCAAATTAGTTGCAAAAAGAGGAGAATTAATGAGTGCGTCTTCACAAGGCGGAATGGCGGCTGTCATTGGACTCAATGAAAATAAAATAAGAGAGGTGCTTAAACAGTTTGATTTTGATCAAATAGATATTGCTAATTACAATACGTCGTCTCAAATTGTGATAGCAGGGGAAGTCGAGGACATAAAGCGGGCAGCCGTATATTTTGAACAAGCGGGGGCAACGGCATATGTTGTTCTGAAAGTCGGGGGAGCTTTTCATTCTCGTTTTATGGAGGATGCGAAAAAGCATTTTGCCAAATTTATCGAACCCTTTCAATTTTCGAAATTAAACATTCCGGTCATATCAAACTATTTAGCTAGACCTTATAAGCAAGAAGACATTAAACATAACTTGATTGAACAAATAACACATTCAGTAAAATGGACTGAAAGTATCAGATACCTAATGGGACAGGGGGTAACTGCTTTTGAAGAGGTCGGACCGGGCAACATCCTGACGAAGTTGACACAAACCATTCAAAAAAATGAGCTGCCGCTTATCATCAACGCACCTGAGGTCATTGACTCTATTCCTGAAGATGATGATATAAATTCTGGAATAGAGCTGACGGCAGAAACCAACCCAGGGAAAGAATCTACTGGGGAAAATTCTCCAAAATCTCAACTGGGAGATCAATCTTTCAAAAATGATTATAATTTGAAATATGCATATTTGGCAGGGGGCATGCATAGAGGAATTTCTTCAGCTGAAATGATCATCCATCTTGGTGAAAAAGGAATGATGGGTTTTTTCGGAACTGCAGGCTTAGAAATTGAGGATATTGAGCAAGCGATTATTTCGATTAAGAATGGACTCGAAAAAAGTCAGTTTTATGGAATGAATATTCAATCGGAACCAGATAATCTAGATAAAGAAAAACAGCTGATTGATTTATATGTAAAACATGATGTAAGGGTGATAGAAGCGTCTTCGTACCTTTCCGTTAATGAGGCATTAATTTATTACAAAGCGCAACAGTTGAAGGAAGACAAAGACGGTCATGTCATGCCTTATAATCGAATCATTGCAAAAGTGTCCCGACCGGAAGTTGCAGCGGCGTTTCTGAGTCCAGCTCCTGCAAACATAGTCGAGAAAATGGCCGAACAGGGCATTTTAACTTCACAACAAGTAAAATGGCTAAGCCGAATTCCTGTAGCTGACGATATGATCATTGAAGCGGATTCCGGCAGTCATACTGATCAAGGAGCGTTATCAGTTATGCTTCCGTTTTTTATGAGGATGCGTGACGATATGATGAAAACGAATAACTATAAAAAGAGAATTAGAATTGGAGCTGCCGGAGGTATCGGAACTCCCGAAGCAGCAGCCTCTGCTTTTTTAATGGGAGCTGATTTTGTTATGACAGGGTCTATCAATCAATGTACAGCTGAGTCCGGCACAAGTGAATCTGTCAAAGAATTATTGAGTGAAATGGAAATACAGGATACTGCTTATGCACCTTCCGAAGCTATGTTTGAGTTCGGCGCAAAGGTCCAGGTAATGAAAAGGGGAATGTTGTTCCCTGTCAGAGCAAATAAATTGCAGCAATTGTATCAGCAATTTCAGTCTCTTGATGAGATAGATGATAAAACAAAGATCCAGTTAGAAAGTAAGTATTTTAAAAAAACTTTTGATGAAATCTATGAAGACATTAAAAGAACATATCCAAATCTAGTTGAAAAAGCGGACTGTAATCCAAAATTTAAGATGTTATTAATTTTTAAGTGGTATTTGCGAAAAGCCAGTTTGTTTGCATTGGAAGG
Source organism: Bacillus sp. 0209A (assembly GCF_036765095.1). NCBI lineage: Bacteria > Bacillati > Bacillota > Bacilli > Caryophanales > Bacillaceae > Bacillus > Bacillus sp. 0209A. The sequence goes on along the minus strand of NZ_JBAIZV010000001.1, from coordinate 542,660 downwards.
GGACGAAAAAAGAAGGGTGGATTATCAGGTGCATTGCGGTCCGTCTCTGGGTGCTTTTAATCAGTGGGTGAAGGGAACAGAATTAGAAGCATGGAGAAACAGGCATGTTGGGGAAATCGGTGAAAAGATAATGATTGAAGCAGAAAACTTACTAAGGCATCGATTGAAAACGATATTTTAATAAAAGAGAGGGGTGCTGGAAACGAATGGTTCATCATTTGAATAAAAAGACTGGGAGCGATAACTCGTATAAATCATCTGATATAGCAATTATAGGAATTTCATGCAGATTTCCTGATGCTAATGATTATCATGAATTCTGGGAGAATATACATAGCGGTAAAGATTCCATTCGAGAAGTGCCGCTTGAACGGTGGAACCCTGAACAATATTATTCTGCTGACATCAACATTCCAAATAAAAGTATCAGTAAATGGGGAGGGTTTATTGAACAGGCCAGATACTTCGACCATAAATTCTTTCATATTTCTCCTCGTGAAGCAAAAAACATGGATCCTGAACAAAGAATTCTTTTAGAGGAGACATGGCGCTGCATTGAAGATTCAGGTGTATCATTGAGTGAGCTTCAGGATAAAACTACTTCTGTCTTTACAGGTATTATGAACTCTGACTATCGTCAGATGGGCTGTGCTGATTCGGAAATTGACAGCTATGCTTGTCTCGGGAGCTTTGAGTCTATTCTTTCCAACCGCATTTCATTCGCATTTGATTTTACGGGGAAAAGCATGTCTGTAAATGCTGCGTGCGCGTCATCGCTTGTTGCTTTGGATGAAGCGGTTAGATCACTGAGGGAAAAGGAAAGCGATTTTGCCATTGCTTCGGGCGTGAATTTAAATTTTCAGCCTTGGAAATACATATCATTCTCAAAGGCCAGAATGCTGAGCCCCGATGGTAAATGTAAGAGTTTTGACGCGGCTGCAAACGGCTATGTTCCTGGCGAAGGCGCAGGAGTTTTATTGATTCAACGACTGGATGAAGCAGTAAAAGCCGGTCATCATATCTACGGCATTATTAAAGGAACAGCTGTAAATCATGGCGGGAAAACCCGTTCAATTACTGCGCCTAGTGTGGATGCTCAATGTCAAGTCATTTTAGCTGCTTTAAAAAGTGCCAATGTAGATGCTTCAACGATTTCTTATATTGAAGCACACGGCACGGGAACATCTTTGGGCGATCCAATCGAAATTGAAGCTTTGACGAAAGCGTATCTGCAATATACTGATCATACACAATATTGCCGGATCGGAAGTGTCAAAACGAATATCGGTCATTTGGAAGCAGCAGCCGGTATGGCAGGATTAATTAAAGTGTTAATGATGATGAAACATCGAAGGATACCGAAAACGCTAAATGTAAATATGGTTAATCCAATTATCCAATTTGAAAAAACACCATTTGTTCTGGCAATGAATTCATGTGATTGGCAGGCTCCGGACGGAGAACCGCTTAGAGCGGGAATAAGTTCTTTCGGCTTTGGGGGCGTTAACTCTCATGTCATTATCGAAGAATTTATACACAAAGAAGTATCAAAAGCAAGCTGTAACGGTAAAATACAACCGTTTCTTTTCTCTGCAAAAAGTGAAAAAAGCATGGAGCAAATGTTACAGCAGTGGAAATTATTTTCCGGTGAGTCCGAGGAATTTCAAAAATTTTCACATGAAGAAATTAGCAGCACGCTTCTGACCGGCAGAGCAACGTTTGAGTATAGAGCAGGTATATTAGCAGACAGCAAGGCCGAATTAAGGAATCATATTGAAAATGGACTGACGATTCATAAGAAAAATGATTGTAAGTGGATACTTGTTATTGGTGACTTAAAGTGGGAAAGCTACGAACAATTTACAGAGATTAAAAGGGTATTCCCTAATATAGAAAAAGAAGTAGAGAAAATGCTGCAAGGCATTTCGACTGTAGATTATACATTTAAAGAGAAATGGACAACTGAAAAATCCAGACTGTATTCTGTAGTTATCAATACTGCAATAGTAAAAAGCATGCTGACTGCAGGTTTTAGACCAAGCTGTATTACTGGTGTTGGAGACGGGTATTTTATTGCTCTTGCTGTAGCCGGTATACTAAAAATTGAAAATGTATACGCTTTTATCGCGAATGTTGAGAAGGCAGCGGCATTATTTTGTGATCCGCCGTCCATTCCGTTTCTGAGTCCGTATACCGCGAAAACCTATTTTCCAGTTCAGTTGGATGAGAATTATATCAGGATGTTACTGAATGGTATTCAATTCTCAGTTGAATCTGCGATTCATTTACGGAAAAAAGCACAATTACTTCTTAAGCATCAATATACATTTAAAGGCTACATAGAGGAATGGGAAAAGTCGGCGCACTCTCAGCAAATCAGTGTCTTGAAGAATATTATTGATGGATCAGGATTTAGCGGAGAAAAACTGACGGATGAGGAAGTAGTAACGTTAGTAGCAATCCTTGCTTCTTTGCAAAGACTCTATAAGAAATGGGATTTAACAGAGCAAGAAGGCTTATCAGAAAACCGATATTCTCAAGAACTCTTGTACCTAATTGATGCCGGTGTGCTGTCTAAAGAGCTTGTTATGAGCATGTTATTGAAACAGCCGGAAGGAATAAAACAGGCAGTTAAGTATTTACAACAGGCACCGTCCGATTTTTATGAAAAAGACCGATTTCCATTAATGGTTGATCACAACCAAATACAGGATTTAAATCAAGAGATAACTGACCTTGTTCTAAAAATATCGGAAAAAACAATTGAGCCGAATAGAGATATTGAAATTCCTAACTTTTGCACCTTTAAATTCGGAACCTTGCCTCTTACGATGAATATTAAGCATGAAGCATATTTTGAGCCGAGCAAATCGCCTGATGAGTCTCTTTATCAGGTGTTTATGCAAATGTGGCTAAAAGGAGAAGAGATTGTTTGGGCAAGACTGGGTGATCACAATAAGAAAAAAGTAGTTTTGCCTGTTTATCCATTTGAACGGTATCATTTTGACTTGAAACCTGAAATATCAAAAACAGACGCATTTTCTGTGGAGAATATAAAACGGTCATTATATGCACCGGTATGGAAGGAATCACCGCTGTCGGAAGTTCTCACAGATGGACAAAGGAGTACGATTTTGCTTTTTTCGGATCATAAAAGGTATTCGGAAGTATTGCAAGAGAGAGAGAACACTTTTGTATATCTTGTCACGAAAGGTGATCGTTTTGAGCAAATAAGCGATGATGTGTTCACAATAAATAGAGAAAACCCTGAAGATTATATAAGCCTGATCCGATTGTTAAAACAAAAAAATGCAATACCAGATTCGATTTTGCATGCATGGGCTGACAAACAATCAGAATTTGATGAAGCGTTGCAAACAGGAATATACTCCGTTTTTTACCTGACAAAGGCATTAATAAGTGAAAACCTTATAAACAAGGTGCGGCTTATATATGTATTCAGTAATGATAAGGAAAAGAGACTGCCCTGTTTTGAAGGGATCGGCGGTTTTTTTAAGTCAGTAAAGCAAGAATATCCTGAGCTGTGCTGCAAGGCGATTCGCTTTACAAATGGCTCAATGTCAATTTCGTATTCCGAAGAGTCAGACATCTTATATAAAGAAATAGATGCAGCCCCGGACCATAACATAAACATTATGTACAAAGACGGTGTAAGGTATGCCCAGGTATTAGAGAAGAAGACTAAAACGAACTTCTCCCCAGTCCAATATCCCGGGAAAGATAAAGTGTACTTAATTACAGGGGGATTAGGGGGGATTGGCAGTAAAATTGCTGAGTATTGTGCAAAATCCGAAACATGCACAATCATTCTGTCAGGACGTTCTCCATTACGCGGGAAAAAACAGAAGCTGTTGGAATTTTTAAATCAATTTAATGCGGAAGTCTTTTATATGCAGGCGGATATATCAGATAAAGAAACCGTAATAAAACTGGTCGATGATATTATGGAACGATATTCAGGCCTTAGCGGGATTATTCATTGTGCAGGAGTTATCAGAGATTCATTCCTTTTTCAAAAAACAAAGCAAGAGCTTTCAGAAGTCATAGCTCCGAAAGTGCAAGGAACGTTGTATCTGGATAATGCGACGAAGGAGATTGAATTGGACTTTTTCGCTGTTTTTTCATCAGTGGTCTCTATTGCAGGAAACGAAGGTCAGACTGATTATGCATATGCAAACAGCTTCTTAGACCACTTTGCTGAGTATAGGGAACAGAAGCGTCAAAAATCTCAGCGCAACGGGCGTACTTTAACAATCAATTGGCCGTTATGGAAAGAAATCGGAATGGGAGTGAGTATATCAGATCAGGCGAGAACATCACTTTTTCGTGATTCCGGTCTTGAAGAATTGTCTTCTGAAGCTGGGGCGGATTGGTTCGCCCAGATTGTGATGTCCGGACAGCTGCATAATATTGCAGTCTGCGGAGATTCAGATCGTTTTGAACAATTTATGGAGCAACGATTTCAAACGAATTACACACAAATAAGTGACACAATTCAGTTGGCTTCGGGTGATGTGAAAATACAGACGAGATCATTTTTAGCAAGCATTATTTCAGCCGAAGTTGGTGTTAAACCTGAGGAAATAGACCATTCTGTGCACTTAGCTGAATATGGTATGGACTCGGTCATGATACATCAATGCAATTCAAAGCTGGAGCAGGCGTTAGGAGCTATTTCAAAAACGCTTTTATTTGAGTTCCAGACCATCACAGACTTGGCAGACTATCTCATAAAGGAATATCCGGATCGGCTGGAAAGTTTATTTCCTGCGAAAAAGAAAGAAAAACTAATTCAGAGTTCTACAGCTGTTAATCCAGCTCAATTACATATTGCGCCTGTAATGAAGGAGAAAGAAAAACACGATGGTATAGCTGTCATCGGCATAAGCGGGCGATATCCCGGTGCGGAGAACATCGAGGAATTATGGGATGTATTATCTCAAAAGAAAGATACTATCACAGAAGTTCCGATAGAACGCTGGGATGCCCACGCTTATTATGATTCTGATCCTGCTAAAGCCCAAGAGGGAAAGATTTATTGTAAATGGGGCGGTTTTTTACCGAGTGCTGATTCATTTGATTCTTTGTTTTTTCATATATCGCCAAGAGAAGCAGAAGCCATGGATCCTCAGGAACGTATCTTTCTAGAAACTGTGTGGAAGGCGTTTGAAGATTCAGGGTATACCCTGAATCGTTTGCAAAAAACAGCGGGAAAACATGTTGGGGTTTTTGCTGGAGTCACGACTAATTCTTATAAACTGCTCGGTGAACGAATACCGACAGATAAAAATACTGTGATCCCAAACTCGTTTCCATGGTCTCTTGCGAACAGAGTTTCTTACACATTTGATTTTACAGGGCCAAGTGTACCTGTTGACACAGCTTGTTCTTCATCATTAACTGCAATCCATATGGCGTGTGAAAGCTTAAAAAAAGGTGAGTGCTCTATTGCTGTTGCCGGGGGAGTTAACTTGTATTTACATCCGTCGGACTACTTGTACCGCTGTCAAATGGGGATGCTTTCAAAGACAGGGCAATGCAGGAGCTTTGGTGCAGGGGGTGACGGTTTTGTACCCGGAGAAGGTGTAGGAGCAGTTATTCTGAAACCGCTGAAAGATGCAATACGGGATAATGATACGGTGTACACAGTGATTAAAGGGACAGCGATCAACCATGGAGGGAAAACGAACGGTTATACCGTTCCTAATCCAGCAGCTCAAGCAAGCCTTATTCAAGAGGCTCTTGCTGCAGCTGATTGGAGCGCAAGAAGCATCGGCTATATTGAAGCCCACGGCACAGGTACCCCGCTGGGTGACCCAATTGAAGTCAGAGGCTTGACAAAAGCCTTTAGAGAATATACAGACGAGTCATCATATTGCTCGCTTGGGTCCATTAAATCAAACATAGGTCATCTTGAAGCAGCAGCAGGTATTGCCGGCCTGACAAAAATCATATTACAGATGAAATATAAAAAAATAGCTGCCACACTTCATGCTGAGCGAATACATCCAGATCTTCATCTTGACGAGACACCGTTCCATCTTCAGCAGGAAACATCTGAGTGGGTGAAGCTTACTGATGAGAAAAATCCCGAAAAAACATACCCAAGACGAGCGGGACTAAGCTCTTTTGGAGCTGGTGGGTCAAATGCACATATCCTTGTTGAAGAGTACGAGCCTCCTGCAATTTCTGATACCAGCTGGCAGGAAGGTGAAGAACTTATTGTACTTTCAGCAAAACATCCGCTAAGTTTACAGGAGTATGCAAAACAGCTTGCAGGGTATCTCCAAAGGGCCAGTCAAAAACATGACCATTCACTTGTGAAAGCAGTTAAGGAAGAGTTTAAAAAAGCAGCTGAAAAATGCGGCGTTGACATAAAGACTGCGAAAAGCACCGATTGGCAGTCAGACCTGTTCATGTCATGGATTGACGAAATTTATAACTTTTACAATTTAAGAAGCAGGCAGCCGCAAGATACAGAAGATTTTACGGCAGAACGCTTTTTGGAACAAAATAAGAAACAAGTCAGTGATTTTTACGAGCAAGAGGGACTTTACAAAAACGTAGGTCTTTCAAATATTGCTTTTACGCTCCTGAATGGACGTGAGCCTATGTCTGAAAGACTCGCCATTATATCAAAAGATGTCTATGATTTAATCTCTAAACTGAATAAGTACATTAATGGGGATACAGATCAAAGTATATTCAGAGGAAAAAAGATCAATCAGAAGCGAAGACAAAAACAAAACGGTATACAAATGAAGGCGGATAAACGAACAATGGCAGAGATGGCTGAATATTGGGTCTCAGGGGGAGATTTGGCATGGGAAGATATCCATATTGAGCGAGCTGCAAGCAAAATTGCGCTTCCCACATATCCTTTTTTAAAGAATAAACTTTGGGTTTCGAAGTCTGTTCATATGCAGAAAAAAGAATTGGTCGATCCAGACCCTTTGTTTAATTTTTCAGAGGGAGAAAGCCGGTTTAACAAAAAGCTGTCAAGTTCTGATTATTATCTGAAAGACCATATCATAAATGGCGAGTTTGTTTTACCGGGAGCTGCGGTCATTGAAGCCGCAAGAGAAGCAGCAGAGAGATTAAATGGAAAACAAGTTGTGAAGTTGAGTCAAATCGTATGGTCACTTCCAATTACCGTTCAGGAAGAAAAGACAATTGCTATTGATCTGTTACCCAATCAAGAAGGCAGCAGCAGGTTTATAGTAAAAAGTAATTTGCATTCTGAAACCGCTGTTCATTCACAAGGTAAACTTAAGTTCTACGAGGCAGAAGCAGCACGTGAAATAGAACGATTTGAATTGAATAATTTGCTAAAGGAGCAAAAAAGCACAATCAATGGTGATGAGTGCTATAAGAGCTTTAAGCAGGCAGGCTTGAACTATGGCAGCAGTTACCAAGTGATTAAGCAGCTGTTTATCCTTCCAAACGCGGTTCTTTCACGCATATCTCTTGCTGACAATCTTCAGTTAAATGGAGCCAGAGGAATGCTGAATCCATGTTTGTTAGACGGTATTTTCCAGTCAACTATCGGATTTACGCTTGAGCATGATGGCGGTCAAGTGCCATATTTGCCTTTTGAATTAGGAGAGCTGGAGATTTTGAGTGCTCCCTCGGATAGCGGTTATGCTTATGTCATACCAGCTGATGAAAAGAATGCTTCATCTGTAAAAAGATTCAATATTATGTATATGGATGATAAAGGCCAAGTAAGTTTGAAACTGAGAAACTTAGCTCTCAAAGCACTAAAGAGCCCACAGCACAATCAAATTGTAAAAACGGAGCATTCAATCACTTATTATAAGGACAAATGGGTTCAGGAATTTAATCACCATTCAGATGAAATCTGCCGTTCAAACACCTGTTTGGCTATTGTGCTCCATGACGATATAACAGAGCAGCACATTCGCAATGCGTATGAAAGCATTGGCCTGAAACTAATCTTTGTTCGAGGCGGGAACCAATTTAAAGAAAAGGGAATCTATTCATATGAGCTGAATAGTCATAAACTTGACGATTACAAGACACTGCTGGGGATTCTTACGCGAAGGCAAGTAACAATCGGACATGTGGTTTTGTTTGGAAAGAGTCCCGAAACGAAAATTTCCCATGATATTAAAAGTAAACTTAATGAGGCTGTTTTTCCGGTTTTCTATATAACGAAAGCACTTATATCAGTGAAGCCCAAAAATAAAATAAAAATATCTCATGTGTTTTTTACAGAAAAAAATCAAGTTTTACCTTATCAAATGGCGTTAAGCGGTCTTTTTCAGGCGCTTCATCTAGAACAGCCTATGATTACAGGTAGAAATATTGAAATATGCAGCGGGCAGAAGTTGCTGCCGAATGGCCTTCTCCCGGAGTTGGACTGCATCGTAAAAGAAAGTGTTGCTAGCGACAGCGGTTCCACAGAAATCAGATATGTGGATGGAATCAGATACGTGAAGAAGTCCGTCAGTATTAAATATACGGACGGCATTTCAAAAGTTGAAATAGAAGAAAATGGAGTTTATCTCATTACAGGAGGAGCAGGCGGACTAGGACTGATATTTGCCAAGCACCTTATACAAAAAGGCAGAATAAAGATAGTGTTGATAGGGAGGTCAGAACTTTCTGAGGAATCTGTCAGGTGTATAAAAGAACTGGAAGCCTCCGGATCGGAAATTTTTTATGTTAAGACTGATATTTCTGAGGAAAAAAATACCGCCGATCTGATAAATCTTATAAAAAGCAAACTAGGCTCTTTAAAGGGCATTATACACAGCGCGGGCGTTATAAGAGATTCATTACTCATTAACAAACGTGAAGAGGATGTGAGAGCTGTCTTAGCAAGCAAAGTACATGGTACGATTTGGCTTGATCAGTACACAGCAAAAGAGCCACTGGACTTTTTTGTCCTGTTTTCATCAATTAGTGCAAAAATAGGGAATGCGGGACAGACGGATTATGCTTATGCTAATCGTTTCATGGATTATTTTGCGGAGCTGAGAGCAGCTGAAGACAAACCTGGAAAGACACTCTCTATTAATTGGCCGTTATGGAAAGAAGGCGGCATGCAAGTTGACAGACACTCAGAGAGATTTCTATATGAACATTTTGGGATGCTGTCCTTAGGTGAACAAGAGGGTCTATCAGCATTTGATAAAGCAATGACAGGGTGTGAACATCAAATCATGGTATTTAGCGGCAATGAATTAAAATTGGAGCGAATCATAGGTATCGCCGAAGAAAAAGGTAATAGAGAAGCCATTGAAGAAAATAATGAGCCAGATAGAACTATATCTTCACTGAGAAACACTTTGGCACGCATTATATGCACCGTATTGAAGATTAATGAAAGTGAATTTGATTTTGAGCTGCCTATAAGTGAATATGGATTTGATTCAATTATGTTTACAATGCTGGGTAATGAATTAAACGAATCATTAGGAATTTCAATAATGCCATCCCAGTTTTTTGATTTTTATGATTTTTATGAATTGCTTGATTATATACATGATGAATGTTCACAAGAACAGGTGCAGAATAATCTATTAGATCATGAGAATAAGAACACCAGAGAATATCTGAAAGAGGAAATTGCACATATCATTTCAGCTCTTTTGAAGATAGAAAGGCAAGAAATAGAAGGAGAAACTTCATTTGGTGAATACGGGTTTGATTCTATCACTTTTACAAGGCTTGGAAATGAAATTAATCAAAGGTATGGAACAGACCTGCTGCCTTCCATTTTCTTTGAATACAATTCGTTAGATGAAGTTGCAGGTTATTTAATAGATCAGTATGGGGACAGTTACAGTTTTTCAACCGATTCTTCTTCCAAAACAGACGCTGAAAAAATAGACGAAGTGGAACCGTCTTTGGATTATGATGACGGATATGCTGATCTTGCTCTTACCTCTTCGGAAGAAAACAGTGAAGCAGAAGGCACGTTAAATGAGCCTGTTGCAATAGTGGGGATAAGCGGACGATTCCCTCAATCAGACACAATAGAGGAACTTTGGGAACAAATCGAAAAGGGCCGTGATTTGATTACAGATATTCCTGAAGACCGCTGGGACTGGAGAGAATTTGATGGTGATCCGATAAAAGAGAGAAATAAAACGAATATAAAAAGAGGGGGATTTATAAACGACGCAGATAAATTTGATCCCTTGTTTTTCGGAATTTCTCCTGCGGAAGCAGAATTAATGGATCCACAGCAAAGGATTTTTATAGAGACAGTTTGGAAGGCAATAGAAGATGCAGGTTATAAACCTTCTGATTTGGCAGGGACTAAAACCGCTGTATTTGCAGGTGTTGCTACAACAGACTATGCTGAACGTCTCAGTGAAAATCTTACCCCGATTCAGGCACAGACAGCTACTGGCCTAAATCATTGTATATTGGCGAATCGAATCTCTTATCTGCTGAATATTACGGGCCCAAGCGAACCGGTTGACACGGCTTGCTCTAGTTCATTGGTTGCGCTGCATCGTGCGGCAGAGGGAATTCAGAGGGGAGAATTTGACATGGCCATTGCAGGGGGCGTTCATATTATGACAAGCCCGACCCTGTTTATAGCTTTCGACAAAGCAGGTATGCTGGCAAAAGACGGAAAGTGTAAAACGTTTGATAGAAGAGCGGACGGCTATGTGAGAAGTGAAGGAGCAGCGGCGGTATTGCTTAAACCGCTCAGTAAAGCACAAGCGGATGGGGATCACATATATGGCCTGATTAAAGGAACAGCGATAAACCATGGGGGACACGCCAATTCCTTGACTGCACCAAATCCGAAGGCGCAGGTAGATTTATTAACTGAAGCTTGGAGGAAAACCGGTGTCAGTCCTGCAACGGTCGGATATATTGAAGCTCACGGGACAGGGACAAGCCTTGGCGATCCAATTGAGGTAAACAGCATTGTAAAAGCATTCAAAACATTATATGAAGAATGGGGCATTCCTTTTACTGAACAAAAGTCTTGCGGGATAGGCTCCGTTAAAACAAATATAGGTCATCTAGAAACGGCTGCTGGAATAGCTGGGGTGATCAAAGTATTATTGGCGTTTAAATACCAAAAACTCCCTGGAATTGTTAATTTTTCTGAACTTAATCCATATATCAAACTAGATGGCACACCATTTTATATAACAGATACAAATGAAAAATGGAAAAGAATGAAAGATGAACTGTACGCTGACATACCAATGCGAGCAGGTGTCAGCTCTTTTGGATTTGGAGGTGTAAATGCACATATTGTTTTAGAAGAATACAGAGAAAAGAACAGGAGAATATCGGAAAGTGGAAGAAACCACATTTTTGTGTTGTCAGCGAAAACCAAAGATCAATTGCTCGACTATATTAAGCTGATGATTCAGTATTTGGATCATGCAATCAGAAAAGAAGTTTCGGTTAATCTGACTGATATGGCAAGTACGCTGCAAAACGGGCGCGAAGAAATGGAAGAAAGAATCGCTATATGTGCTTCTGATATAAGAGAGTTAAGAGACAAATACATCAGCTTCCTTGAGTTTAACAAGAAACAAGAAGGCGTATTTATCAATGAAAATAAAAAGAAATACACAGTTATAACTGAAGAGCTTCTTCTAGAGGCTATTCAAAGCGGTAAAGAGGAATTGGTGGCTCAATGGTGGGCCGAGGGAGCAAAAGTGAATTGGCGGCAAATATTCAATAAAACATATAACAAAATGCCGTTGCCATCCTACCCCTTTGCAAGGGAGAGTTATTGGTTCAGACAGAAAATCAAAAACGTTGAACTGGAAAAGCGGATTCATCCTTTGTTAAGCGAAAATTTGTCAACTTTAAAGAGCTTGAAGTTTAAAACAAATATTACCGGCTCTGAATTTTTTATCACTGATCACCTTGTTTCTGGGCGTCCTGTTTTACCGGGAGCAGCATATCTTGAAATGGCTCTTGTCTCCGCGGAAATAGCTGCTGAGAGCACTATATGTAAGATTAAAGATGTCGTATGGAACAAACCAATTACCTACGAAGGAACACCGTTTCACATCTATTCAAGTCTTCAAATGCAAAAAGATAAACTGAATATAACAATCTGCACAGGAGAGCCGGAGGGTGAATTGCAAATCTGCTCACAAAGTATTGCAGAGTTCGAGGAATCAAATATTATCAGACCGCTTGAACACTTTGATATTGAACTGTTTAAACACAGCAGTGATACAAAAATTAGCCGCAAAGAATGTTATCAGCATTTTAGCAGAATGGGGCTGGATTATCGCTCTGGGTTTCAAAGCCTGACCGCCGTCTACTGCAGCGGTCAGGAGGTACTGGCAGAACTTGTTCTGCCAGAGCAGCTGAAAAACGATTTTGAGCATTTTAAACTTCACCCGTCATTGATTGACGGAGGATTTCAATCGGTCGCATTTTTGTTAAATGGTAATGATAAAGGAAGCTTATATGTTCCTTATTCACTTGAGGAGCTTGTGATTTGTAGCCCGCTTGAGGAAAAATGTTTTGCACGTGTAAAAGAGACTGGATTTTGCACGTATAGCATCCAATTTATTAATGAAGACGGAGAAATTGCTGCAAGCATGAATAACTTTTCTGTCAGAAAAGTAAACGCGGGAGGATTACTGCCGGAAGACAGTGAAGATCAGACAATTCTTTTACTATTAAAACAATTGAAAAACGGTGAGCTTTCCGCTGACCAAGTCTATCAACTGCTGGAGGTAAAATAGTGCATATTAAACAAATACTTTCCTTGATTGAAGAACAGCAGATGTCTCCTGATACAGGATTAGAACTAATTCGCACTTACAGAAAAGAACAAATAAAAAATGGGACGGAGCAGCAATCGCAAGCTGCGTCCCAAACTGTCTTTTTTAAAAGAGATTGGATATCGTCAAAAAATGATGATGTACAGAAACAACAGGCGCCAAGAAGCATATTAATTTTTGATCGAGATAAACGACTTACAGAATATATTAGTATGCTTTACAAAGATCAAGTGCATGTTATTCTCGTAACTCCTAATGTTTATTTCAGCTGTCTGGAGCAAAATGTATACACAATAGACCCGTCAAATGAGGCTCATTATGAAAACCTGTTTGCAGACTTGGAAAAAAGCAAATTTACACCTGGATGTGTTCTATATCTATGGAACAGCGCTGTTCCGGAATTAAGTGAAGAGTTGATTCATAAGGCACTTCTCAACGGGATTTTGCCATTGTTTGTTTTAACAAAGGCTTTAATAAAAGCAAAATATGATAATACGAAATTATTGCATATGTATTGGACAAACGGTCAGAATCAGCCGTTTAATGAAGCGGTCGGGGGTTTTATAAAAACGGTAAATATGGAAAGCTCCAAATTGAAGGCGAAAACGCTTCAAATTCATAGAGAAGAGCCTGATTCAGATCCTACCGCTTCGCAATTGTGGGAGATGGCATGTAATGAATTACAAAGCTTTCAATCAAATGAATGCGAAATTTTAATTGACTCTCACAGCAGGTATATTAAAGGAATGCAGCATATTGATTTAGAAAATGCAAAGTCATTAGCTCCGAAGCATGTATCATATCATAAAGGCGGCGTGTATATCATTACCGGCGGTGCAGGAAAACTCGGTCTTATGTTTGCGGAACATATCGCGAACGAAGTTGAGGCGGTCATCATATTGACAGGCCGTTCAGCTTTAAGCGAAGTTCAGAAGGAACAGCTCAGAAAACTAAACGCAAAAGGGTCTTTTGTTGAGTATATACAGACGGACATATCGGAACGAATAAAGGCTGAGCAATTTATCTGTGACGTGAAACAGCAGCGTGGCCAAATAAGCGGCATTATCCATGCTGCAGGTCTCATTCAAGATTCTTTTATTGCTAAAAAAAATCTGAGTGAGTTTGTTGAAGTATTAAAGCCGAAAGTATTCGGAACGATTTGGATGGATGAGCTGACAAAAGATGAAAATCTTGATTTCTTTATTCTGTTTTCTTCTGTTGCTGCGAACGGAAATGCCGGTCAGAGTGATTATGCGTACGCCAACAGTTTTATGGACAGTTATGCGATGTTCCGAAATCAGCTGAACAGAAATGGAAAGACACTTTCAATAAATTGGCCGCTATGGAAAGAGGGCGGAATGAATCTTGATGACAGTGCTGTTGTCCATTTGAAAGAGAAATTCGGAATGATTCCGATACATTCAACAGCGGCTTTTAAAGCTTTTGATAAAATGATGCAATCTTCATTTAGTAACATAATGCCTGTGGAAGGAGACCGGGACAAGCTCTTAAAAACAATCCCTTTCCGCAAACTGACTCCTTCAGACAATCAAACGGAAATAGAGAAAAACACTGAAGATAATGAAATTGTAATTAAGGATAAAGTTAATGATTATCTTATCAAAACCATTTGCAGTGAATTGAAAATCCCTAATCATAAAATAAATGCTTATGATTCTTTTGAAAAGTTCGGGATTAATTCACTTATAATCATGTCGCTTATATCAAAGCTTGAAGATACGTTCGGGGATTTGCCTAAAACGATCTTTTTCGAATACCGGAACGTCGATGAGCTTGCTGATTTCTTTCTGAAATCGTTTAAAGAGACAGTATTAAAAGAAGTTGGGATAGCTCAAATAGAAGCCGCACCAAAACTGAAAAAACATACAAAAATGCAGCAGGAAAGACAGCCGGCACATGCAGTGAGTGTAAATACACCAATTAATGAAGATATTGCAATTATTGGAGTAAGCGGCAGATATCCAATGGCAGATAATGTTATGGAATTCTGGGATTGCATCATTGGTGGAAAGAATTGTATTACCGAGATCCCTAAAGAACGGTGGGATTTCAGATCGGACTACAGTCCTGACAGAATGGACAGAGGGAAAATCAACAGTAAATGGGGAGGGTTTATTAATCGTGTTGATCAATTCGACCCGCTGTTTTTTCACATTTCCCATAAAGAAGCTGAGATGATGGACCCTCAGGAACGTATTTTTCTCGAAACCGCTTGGCATACGTTTGAAGACTCCGGGTATACGAGAGATCGGCTTGACGGTATGAAAGCCGGGGTGTTTGTAGGAGCAATGTACGGGCAATATCAATTATTTGGTGCGGAGGAGACAGCAAAAGGCAATGCTGTTGCGCTCAGTTCTTTTTTTTCTTCTATAGCTAATAGAGTTTCATACTTTTTTAATTTCTCTGGACCAAGTATTGCTTTAGATACGATGTGCTCGTCATCTTTGACAGCCATTCATTTGGCATGTGAAAGTATAAAAAGGGGAGAAAGTGAGATTGCGTTAGCTGGGGGCGTAAATGTGTCCATACACCCTAACAAATATCTTTGGCTGAGCCAAGGGAATTTTGTTTCTACAGAAGGTCTATGCAGAAGCTTCGGGGAAGGTGGGAACGGCTACGTTCCAGGAGAAGGGGCGGGAGCCGTACTATTAAAACCGTTACATAAAGCAATCAATGATCAAGACTGTATTTATGGTGTGATTAAAGGAACAGCTGTAAATCATGGAGGGAAAACAAATGGTTTTACTGTTCCAAATCCAAATGCGCAAGCTGAGCTGATCGCCGAAAACTTTAAAAAGTCAGGTATTAGTCCAAGATCCATCAGTTACTTGGAAGCACATGGAACGGGTACTTCACTTGGAGATCCGATTGAAATTGCGGGGCTGACAAAAGCTTTTGAACAATTTACCGATGATAAACAATTTTGTGCAATTGGTTCAGTTAAATCAAATATCGGACATTTAGAATCCGCTGCAGGCATAGCGGCGCTTACAAAGGTATTGCTTCAGTTTAAGCACCGAAAATTGGCGCCTTCCATTCATTCTGAGCGATTAAATACTAATATAAATTTCGAAAATACGCCTTTTTATGTTCAGCAAAAAGAAGAGGAGTGGCGTAAAGAAGCCAGTATAACTCGTAGAAGGGCAGCGGTTAGTTCATTTGGAGCAGGGGGGGCGAATGCCCATATTATTCTTGAAGAATATGAAAATCATATTGATTCTGTTAAAAATACAGGTAGCGGTCCTTATGCCGCAGTTCTCTCCGCAAGAAACGAAGACAGGCTGAGGGAATACGCCCGTCGTCTTCTTCAATACACAGACCAGGTGACAGCTGTATCGGTCGATGATATTGCTTATACACTACAAACGTGTAGGGAGCCGATGGAAGAGAGAATTGCTTTTGTGGCATCGGATCTGCATGAACTTAGGGGGAATTTGAAGCTTTTCTGTGATGAAGGAATAATTGGAGACAATGTATACAAGGGCAATGTGACTAAAGATTATGATAAAGTCTTTGTTTTCCATGATCGGAAAATGAAAGAACAATTCCTTAAAGCTGTTATGGAAAAAAGAGATGTCAATGACCTTGCTAAGTTATGGTCTTACGGTGTCGATATTCAGTGGAGAAATTTATATGAAGATAGACCTAAAGCACGGCGGGTGGATCTTCCTTTGTACCCGTTTGCTGAGGAATCTTATTGGGTGCCCCGTGTTTCTGATGAAAAGCTTTCAGCATTGCAAAATAAAACCGTCTTGCATCCGTTGCTTGATTCTAACGAATCTACCCTTGAGCAGCAATATTTTAAAAAAACAGTAATGGAAAAAGAGATCTGGTTAAAGGATCATGTGGTGAAAGATAAGCGTATTTTGCCTGCGGCGGTTTTTCTTGAAATGGCATGTGCCGCAGGAAATTTATCGTATCGCAGGAAAAAGGTCTCTGGTTTGAAAAACATTACATTTATTAGACCGGCAATGTTATATCAAGAGAGCGTAATTGTTTACTCCTTCATTTCTGTCGAAGACGGACGCATCCTTTTTAAAATGACGGCTGACGAAGATGCAGGTACAAAAGCCGTATTTGCATCAGGAGAATTAAGCTATGATGCTCATCAAAATGTCAAGCCCATAGAGAGTATTGATAGACACGAGATCATCAAGAGAAGCGCTTTTATCCATGAACATGATGAATGTTACCGACACTTCCGGGAAAACGGTTTTGACTATGGCCGCAGCTTTCAGTCAATTCAACGATTATGGGGCGGAGACACAGAAGCTCTGGCGCATTTAATACTACCTCAAGAAGCAGCACATACCTTTAATAACAATATACTGCCGCCGTCTCTGCTTGATGGGGCTTTGCAATCATTGTTTGGCATCACCGAAGGAAGAGAACGTGCTTTTGTATATGTACCTTATTCAATTGGTGAGATTTATATCCACCAGAAAGTACCGGAAGAATGCTGGGTGTATGCACGCAAAACAAGCCAAAAAGATCAATTCGAGTTTACTTACGATATTATGCTGGTGAATCATCAAGGAGACCTGCTTGTGCAACTGCAAAACGTAACACTTCGAAAAGGCGAGGTATTTTCAGATCGAGATCCGTATCAAAAGAAACAGGTTTCTTCCGTGACACAAGAAAAATTGACCGAGCTGCTCGGTCAATTGCAGGCTGGCGAGTTGACGACAGAGGAAGCTGATCATTTGCTTGCTCAAATGCTGGATTAACACTGGATGTTCAACAATGTAATTTGTAAAGGGGATGATATGTTTTATGAGCGTAACTCGTGATGTAAGAAAAAAAATACTTTCTGACATTAAAAGCGGCCTGATTTCCTTGGAAGAAGGAGTAATACGGATTAAGCAACTTGATTCTGGTATGGCTCAGCGAAGGGAACAGACTGTTTATTATAAGACGGATTGGCAGCCAGCTGATCTCGATTTAGATCCAAAAGACAGCCGAAGAGAGGGCAGTCTTTTATTATTTGATACAAATGAGGATTTGCATAAGGAACTGACTGTACGGCATGATAGAAGTATTATTTTAGTCATGCCTGGGAAAGAATTTCGACGTATTCGGAGTGGTGTGTTTGAAATCAACCCTCGGTCTGAAAAAGATTATACAAGCTTGTTTGCGTTACTGAAAGAAGAGAAAGCAGACATAAGGGAAGCCGTCCATCTATGGTCTGACCAACCGTTTAGCAGTAATGAGAAAGCGATTGAAAGACAATGTGACAGCGGGGTTTATTCTTTATTTTTATTAAACCGGGCTCTCTTCAAGAGTAAAATGCGCAAAAAAGTAAACGTATTGTATGCGTATTTTTCCGAGCGTTTAGGAGAACAGCCCCTTTATGCATCGGCAAGCGGCTTTTTGCGGACTTGGCAGCAGGAGAACCCGCTAATTTCGCCAAAAAGCATTGAATTAGAGCGGTCGGCTTTCGCAAACGGCAGCTTAGGCGATATTTTGATCAATGAACTGAGAGACTTCAGCTCTCCTGAGATCGAAATCCGTTACCAAGGAATGGAGAGATTTGTTAAACGCCTGATAACATATAAACCTGCAAACAAACATACAAGTGAGGAATATATACTGCGGGACAATGGTGTTTATATTATCACAGGAGGGGCGGGCGGATTAGGATTCACCTTTGCTGAATATTTGGCTCAACAAACCAAATGCCAGATTGTCTTAACGGGGAGATCACCTTTTTCAGACAAAATACAAAATAAGATAGCACAATTAGAAGCCTTAGGAGCCTCTTCTATTTATTTACAGGCTGACATTTCAATAAAAGAAGAGGCAGAATATATAATCAATGAAACCAAAAGAGCATATGGAAAGATAAACGGAATCATTCAAAGCGCGGGTATCATCCGCGACTCATTTCTTCATAAAAAAACAATAGAAGAATTCAATCAGGTGATTAAGCCGAAAGTATTGGGCACACTTTGGCTGGATGAAGCCACAAAGCAGGAGCGTCTCGACTTTTTTATTTGTTTTTCCTCTACTTCAGCCGTTTTAGGAAATATTGGACAGGCTGATTATGCATTCGGAAATAGTTATATGGATCATTTGATGAACATGCGTGCCGCTCAGAATACGGGCAAAATGTTCCTATCTCTGAATTGGCCACTTTGGAAAGAAGTCGGCATGCAAGTAGATGAGCGCACGTTGGAGACGATGAAAAAATCGGGCTTTTATCCCTTGGAGAAAGAGGAGGGGATCAGAGCGTTTTCAGCAGGTTTGTCATCTGGGCTTTCCCAATTCACGGTATTTTGCGGAGATGATCATATAGACAGACATGTACATAAATTGTATGAACGTGATAGCGGTCTGCTTCAAGAAGAAACAACCGTCAGTGAGACGGTAAAGCCTGATAAAAAGCTGAAAGCTGACACTTTGACATTTATAAAAGAAATTATTTCAGCAGAATTCAGAATGCCAGCAGACAAAATAGACGCAGAGGCAGCGCTGGATAAATACGGACTTGACTCAGTCATGATCATCAATATAACCAATGAGCTGGAGAAGCATTTTGGTGCGCTTTCAAAAACCCTGTTATTTGAGTTTCAAACTGCATCCGAATTATCAGCTTATTTCATTGAAAAGCACCATGATGCTCTGGTTCATATGCTGAAATTAGGAGTAAACGACAGCGGTAATGTTCAACAGGCGGCGGAAGCTGCTGATCCAGTAGTACCGAGCTTTCAACATAAATCAAAAGGGCTGGCTCATCAGTCAAACCTGAAAATAGCAGAAAAATATCAGGACAATGATATTGCCGTCATTGGAATCAGTGGCCGCTATCCGATGGCAAACGATCTTGACACTCTCTGGAGAAATTTAATGGAAGGGAAAGATTGTATAACTGAAATTCCTAAAGACCGCTGGGATTTTAGCCTGCATTATCAGCCGGAAGCTGATCATGACATAAAAAATCAAAGTAAATGGGGAGGATTTATTGATGACGTGTATCATTTCGATCCGTTGTTCTTCAATATTTCTCCGGCTGAAGCGGAGTTAATAGATCCTCAAGAAAGAATTTTTCTGGAAACAGTGTGGCATACCATAGAAGATGCGGGGTATGCGAAGAAAATGCTTGAAAGGAAAAATGTCGGCGTGTTTGCAGGTGTCATGTACGGGCAATATCAGCTGTACAGTGCTGGAAATCATGAGCAGGCCGTTTCTTCTTCATATGCATCCATCGCGAACAGAGTATCTTACTTTTTTAATTTCAGCGGACCTAGTATTGCTTTGGATACAATGTGTTCCTCGTCTTTGACTGCTGTTCATTTGGCATGTGAGAGTTTAATAACGAATGAATGTGAGCTTGCAATTGCCGGAGGAGTTAATCTTTCCATTCATCCTGATAAATATAAACTCCTCACTCAAGGCGGTTTTTTGTCCAGCGATGGTCGCTGCAGAAGCTTTGGATCTGGGGGAGACGGCTATGTTCCCGGGGAGGGAGCCGGTGCTGTTTTACTGAAGCCTGTAAAAAAAGCAATTGCTGACGGTGATCAAATTTATTCCATCATTAAGGCAACAGCTGTCAACCATGGGGCAAAGACGAATGGATATACTGTGCCTAACCCGACCGCTCAAAGTAAGGTGATTAGCAGAGCCCTGAAAAAAGGAAAGGTTGACCCGGAAAGTATCAGTTATATAGAAGCTCACGGCACAGGCACTGCATTAGGAGATCCGATTGAAATTGCCGGATTGCACAAAGTATTTGCCGATGCAATGACAGACAGAAAGACATGCGCAGTCGGGTCTATTAAATCTAATATCGGACATTTGGAGGCAGCTGCAGGCATAGCTGGAATTACAAAAGTAATATTACAAATGAAACATAAAACAATCGTTCCATCGCTGACTCATTCTTCTAAATTGAATGAGCATATTCAGTTTCAAGAAACGCCTTTCTATGTACCGGAAAGTCCTGAAAAATGGGTGTCTTCCGTTGCAGAGCGTGACGGAAAAAAAATATCAATTCCAAGGCGTGCAGGTATAAGTTCATTCGGAGCCGGAGGGGCAAATGCCCATATCATCTTGGAAGAGTACGTAAATAGTGAGAATGCCGTATTTGAAACAACCGAGCTAGAGCCGCTTGTATTTGTTTTTTCCGCCAAAAATGCTGAAAGACTGGTTGACTATGCAAAGGGTGCAGCGGAGTACATACAGTCAAAAGATTATACTTCAGATGCACTTAGGAATATAGCATATACTTTACAGACAGGCAGAGAAGAAATGGCATACCGATTGGCCGTCATTGCATCTTCAAAAGAGGAATTGATTAAGAAGCTTTTAGATTATTCACAGGGAAAAACATTATCAGAGCAGCTATTTACATCTGAACTTACATCCGTATCAAACACCATTGAATTTGAAAGTCATGAGACAGAAAAAGAAATTGAAAAAGCAATTGCAGAGAGAGATCTTTCAAGGGTTGCTGAGTTTTGGATCAGCGGATACACGATAAACTGGTCGTTCCTCTATGGAAATGACAAACCTAGACGGATTTCTGCACCGACATATCCATTTGCCAAAGAATTATGCAGAATAAGCGCCTCTAAACCTAGAAGCCGCCAAAAGGCAGATGCAATTGATGTTCTGCATCCGCATATTAACTGCAATGTTTCAGATTTTAATGACCAAAAGTTCAATATAAATGTCAAAGGTGATAATTTATACGTAAAAGCAAAACACGATGAAAGGATGTTTCCGTATCTTTTACAAATAGAAATCGCGAGGGCGGCAGGAGAAATAGCTTCAGGGCATCCGATTACTCGATTGACAAATCTTTCTTTTTCAAAACCGATCGTACAAAGCGGTCTAAATGACCAAATTCAAATTGTGCTGGCACCGGAAGGCGATACTGCTTCATTTTTTATAAAAGATCAGAATGAATCATCATTTTATTTCTCCGGCAAACTTGTATTAGAGGGGCTTAAGGAAAAGGGACAATTTATCAATATTAAACCGTTTATGTCAGAGTATACTGACTGGATATCAGGAGAAGCGTTTTATCATCGGCTTGCTGAAAACGGCTATGATTGCAGCAGTAAACTTAAAGGCATAGACCGTTGCGTGATACGGGACGGAAAGGCGCTTACAATCTTAAAGGCAAGCGACAAGGCAGAGGGTTATACGCTCGATCCCGCTGTTCTTGAAAGTGCTTATCAGACGATATTATGTCTCTTAGAGAAAAATACGGGGACAGTACCTAAAACAGTAGAAGAGTGTACCATTTTTGATGAAGAGGCCAAAGCTGTATATGCATACGCAGTACCAAGTGAATATGGCAAATCGTCTTATCACGTATTTCTGTTAGACGGTAACGGACGGGTGCTTGTAGAGCTTAAGGGACTGACTGTAAATCCACAGCCGCATACTGAGGTGAATTATTGTTTGCAGAAGTGGGTGCAAAAGAACCTTTCCCCTGTGAAAGTTGGAAATGAAAATGCAGGTACGATCTTGTTGTTTGCAAATGATAAAGAAATTGCTGAGGCGCTAATAGACCAATCTGCCTACCGGATAATTCTTGTAACGCCGTATCAACGACAGCTTATAAAGAATGCTCTGACATTTAGCATAGACCCTAAAATACCGTCAGATTATAATCGTTTGTTTGAAAAATTAGAAAAAAACAAGATGCTCCCAGACATTGTTCTGCATACAGGGGGAGATTTTGATGCAGGCGAACATCCGGTTAGAGGACTGTATTCGGTCTTTCATTTATTAAAGGCGCTGAGTGACCGAAAAAATTTATCTCTTAAACATTTACTGATTACTCAGTCTTATAGAGAAGATATGAGTGATCCTTTTGGTGAGACTTTACCAGGTTATTTGAAAACGATAAACATGGTGCTGCCTTCTGTAGAGCATGCTGTATCAATCAGCTTTTCTGAACATATTTCAGCCGACAAGCAGGCTGAACACTGCCTTCAAGAAATTGTATCTGCAAAAGGCCATATTACTGCTGAAGAAGTCAAATATGTAAAGGATATAAGGTATGTCAAAACCCTGGAAGATAGAGCGCTAACGAATGCAGGCGGCATAATACTTAAAAATAAAGGGGTTTATATGTTAACAGGCGGTTTAGGCGGTCTTGGAATGACATTTGCTAAATATTTGGCGTCTGAATATAAGGCGAGATTAGTGTTAACGGGAAGGTCAGCGTTAACAGCTGAAAAACAGCATGAAATTGAAAAATTAAAGGCACATGGTGCTGCCGTGCTGTATTTTCAAGCTGATGTAACAGATAAAGATGCGATGAAACAGGTATTAGATGAAACGAAACGGAACTGGGGACCCCTTCAAGGTGTTATTCACGCAGCTGGTCATGCTGATGATCGTCTATTTACGGAAATGAGTCTCGCTGATTTTTCGAAGGGGCTGGCTGCTAAAATTGAAGGGACGATATGTTTAGATCAAATAACGAAAGAAGAACCGCTCGACTTCTTTGTGGTGTTTTCTTCCATCTCTTCGATATTTGGTGACTTTGGACAGGTTAATTATTCGTTAGGTAATTATTTCCAAGATCGATATATCCACTGGCGAAATGAAAAGAGTCTAAAGCATGAGAGACAGGGTAGAAGCATTTCAATTAATTGGCCATTATGGCGAGAAGGCGGCATGCATTTAAGTAAAGAAGCTGAATCTGCATACCTTTTAACTTCGGGGTTCCGCTATTTAGAAACAGAAGACGGAATAACAGCATTTGAGGCAATCTTATCAAATGAAGATCTGCAAATAGCCGTGCTTACTGGTAACAACGGCAGGTTTACAGCAGCTGATGATAAGTCTATTCAAGAATTAACAGCTGAGTTGGATCAAGAAAAAGGTGATTATACACAATTATTTAGACAGGCTCATGTATTAGATGAGTTGAAACGGATGGTGTCTGAATTACTGAAAATTAATATCGATCGCTTGGATATATCAGAGAATTTCGGCAATCTTGGCTTCGATTCCATCAGTTTGAAAACTTTCTCCGTCCAAATAAACCAAAGATATAAGCTGGAATTAACACCGGCGATTTTCTTTACTTATAGTAATATCGAATCGCTTTCTGACTTTATAATTGGTGAACTGCCTGTGGAAGCTAAAGAAAATGTGAAATCTGATATAGATATTCAAGAAAAAAGAGAATCACGGCACACTGAGAAGTTGAAAAAGTCTGAAATCCGCTTTCCGCCTGCAAAAAAGCAAACAGGTCAGTTAAAAAAGCCTCTGCAGAAAGAACCGATTGCAATTATCGGAATGAGCTGCGTTTTTCCCGGAGCAAAAAATTCGGGTGAATTCTGGTCAAACTTGATCAACGAAAAAGATATGATTCAGGAAATTCCGCTCGAGCGGTGGGGTTGGAAAAACTATGCAGATAACGAAGCAAACAGCCGTATAAATTCTAAATGGGGCGGTTTTATCACGGATGTTGATAAATTTGATGAATCTTTTTTCAACGTGAATCCTCGAGAAGCTGAACTTATGGACCCGCAGCACAGAATATATTTAGAAGAAACTTGGGAAGCGATAGAAGATGCGGGTTACAAGGCATCAGAACTGTCAGGCAAAAACATCGGAGTGTTCACCGGCATTCAATTTAATGATTATCGCCAACTGTTAATGAAGCATTTAGACAAGGCACATGCATTAGTTGGAACTGGAAACAGCCAGGCGCTCATCAGTAATCGGGTATCTCATTATTTTAATTTCAGAGGTCCAAGTGAATCTATTGATACAGCCTGCTCAAGCAGTCTTGTTGCCATCCATAGAGCAGTGAGTTCGATTCAAGCTGGTGAAAGCGAGCTGGCAGTAGCCGGAGGCGTGTCATTGCTATTAGATCCCGTGACCCACTTATATACAGATAAACTTGGAATTTTGTCCGCAGATGGCAGATGCAAAACGTTTGATAAGCTTGCCAATGGTTATGTTCGAGGTGAAGGTGCAGCTGTGCTGCTGCTAAAGCCTCTGCAAAAAGCTATTGATGACAAGGACAATATTTACGGAGTATTGAAAGGAACCGGTGAAAATCACGGGGGGAGAGCTGCTTCGCTGACCGCCCCAAATCCGGAAGCTCAAGCAGCGCTGTTAACATCAGTTTATCAAAATGCCGGTATTCCTGCTGAAACAGTATCCTATATAGAAGCACATGGAACCGGTACGGAACTTGGAGATCCAATTGAAATCGAGGGCTTAAAAAAAGCTTTTGTATCCCTTAAGTCGGACAGCACAAGAAATACGGACCAATATTGCGGAATCGGTTCTGTGAAAACCAATATCGGACATTTAGAGCCTGCTTCAGGGATGCCGGGTCTGATAAAAGTATTGCTCGCCATGAAGCATAAAATCCTGCCGGCTACCCTGCATGTTAAGGAGTTGAACCCTTACATTCAGTTAACTGGAACGCCATTTTATATTGTGAATAAAACAATAAAGTGGAATAGATTGATAGATTGGGAAGGAAACGAAATTCCCCGTCGAGCGGGAGTCAGCTCATTTGGATTTGGAGGAACTAATGCCCATGTCATTGTAGAAGAATTTGAGGAAAGCCAGGAAAATCAAGTAAATAGGGAACAAGAACATGTAATTGTGCTCTCAGCTAAATCAAAAGAAAGATTAATTGCTTACGCCAAAGATTTTTCAAGCTTTTTAAAAGAGAAGCAGACAACTGGCCGGTACGGAGAGCCTAAGGTGAGAGAGCATAATCTACGAGAAGAAATCAGAATAGAGGCAGCAAAAATCCTAAGTTTAGATGCAGATGAAATAGACATGGAGACACATTTAACAGACTTGGGATTTGATCCGATGACCTTAACTGCATTAAGCTCTTTCATCAGCACAATATCCGGGAAAGAGGTCCCGATTGGCATATTTACAGAGCAACCAACACTCAACGATTTGTTCCATTATATCTGTCATGAATCGAATATGCCTGTTGACAATCAGGTTACATCTCAGCATGGAGATCAAGCAGGGTACAGCCTTGAACAAATAGCTTACACGCTTCAAACCGGCCGTGAATCGTTCGAATCGCGTCTTGCTATTATTTGTTCAAGCTTAGAGGAGCTTTCTGAAAAGATAAACGGTTACCTTCAGGGGGAAGATCTACAAGAGGTTTTTGAAGGAAATGCTAGAGAATTTCATAAAGTGTATTTCCCGATTTTTGATGGACCCGAGGGTCACTCATATATTCAATCGCTAATTCAAAAAAGAAAATTGACAAAACTGGCTCAAATGTGGACGATCGGTTATGAAATCAGTTGGGGAGATCTGTATGAGGGAGAAAATAAACCTATGAGACTTTCCCTTCCAGTCTATCCTTTCAGAAAAAACAGACATTGGATTAAACAAGAATTTACGCCTCAGGCTGAAAGACCTTCAATAATGCCGGCGGTTCACAAATCAAATGAAGAAAGCTCGGATGTTAAAATTATATCGCTTCTTGAAAAAGCACAATCAGGTGAGGTTAATACGAAGGATACAACAGAGCTGATAGAGGAGTTGCTTTTACATGAATGAACAAACTATACAAATTGAACAAATAGTTAGGAAAGTGAAAGAACGAGAGCTGACTCCTGAAGAGGGATTGGGACTAATTAAAGGTTTGGGTAAAACGCATATTTATGAAAAGGAATGGGTAAAATATATCTTTCAACGTACTGGGCAGCCTCGTCAGATGACAGAGCCAATTTTATTTTTGGCCAGTGACGAAAGTTTGTACAGCGTAATGAAGAGACAATTAGAAGGCGCCGCGGCGCCTTTTATTTATGTTTCTCCCGGAGACCGATTCGAAGCTGGCCGAAATGGCTGTTTTAAAATGAATTTTACACAAAAAGAAGATTATGAAGCTTTGTGCCGTGCGCTTGTCTCTCAGAATATAAAGCCTCGGCATATTGTTCATTTCCTCTCGGTCGGGGCATTTCGTGACACGGACAAGACAATGAGAGAGCAGCTCGATAAAAGCCTGTATTCTGTATTTTATTTGCTGCAAGCCATAATGGAGAATAAACTTTGTCCGAAAGCAGAGGTCTTATATTTATATGAAAATGTCCAGGGAGAGGCTCAGCCTATTTATAGAGCGGTTGAGAGTTTCCTCAAGACCGTTCAAGCCGAAAACCCGAATTTTAGGTGTAAGACTGCAGAATTGAAGGCGATGAGTAATGAGCCGTTTACAAAGGAACTTATCGCTGATGTCATTTTTTGTGAATGGAATAATCAATGTGTATCGAGCAGTTTTACATGTTATGACCCAAGACATTATTATATACAGCAAATTAAAAAAGTGAATAAAGGTGGATCCCCGGAAAATAACTTTAACATCAAAGAGAACGGTGTGTATTTGATTACGGGAGGTGCCGGCGGTCTTGGGTTTCTATTCGCGGAATATTTGGCGAAACGGGCAAAAGTTAATCTTATATTGACTGGCCGTTCACCGAGCTCTATGGAAATAGAGCAAAAAATTAACACGCTGAAAAAGCTCGGGGCTGAAGCTGTTTATATCCCAGCAGATATATCGAAGGAAAAAGAGACCGACATATTAATTGATCAGATCCGGCGGACATTTGGAAGATTAAACGGCATTTTACACAGTGCCGGACTTGTAGATGATGCATTTGTTATTAAAAAGAGGAGAGACAGAATAGAAAAGGTCATCGCACCCAAAGTATTTGGAACCGTTTGGCTTGACAAAGCTGCGAAAGGGGAATCTCTTGATTTCTTCGTCATGTTTTCGTCCCTGTCCTCCATCCTGCCTAATGCGGGCCAAAGCGATTATGCATTTGCAAATGGCTGTATGGACAGTTATACCGATTACAGGATCATGAAGAATCGTCCGGGAAAAACTCTCTCTATTAACTGGCCGTTATGGAGCGCAGGGAATATGTCAGTCGGTCCGAGAGAGTTGCAAGTTTTAAGGGAAACCGGTTTGGATCTTTTATCAGCGGAATCCGGTCTTGCCTTCTTTCAGAATTGTATGAGCAGCAATGCTTCTCAGCTGGCAGTTATTAACGGAAGTGAAGAAAAGATCTTCCAATTGCTTTCGGTTGATAATACAGAGACAGATGTAACATCCGAATCTGATCACGAACTTCCTCAAATTAGTGAAAATCAATTAAAAAAGCAAACGGTCTGTCTATTGAAAGAAATCATCGGAGCTGAGACTGGGAGACCAACTGACAATATTTTGTCCGGGGATACGTTCGACCGCTACGGTATTGATTCCTTAACGATCTTAGGACTAACTTCCAGGCTAGAAAAACACTTTGGCAGTGTATCTAAGACTTTATTTTTTGAATACAGCAGCATCGACCAGTTAGCGGAGTATTTTTTAGAACATCATTATGACAAGTTAGTCAAGGCTTTTTCGCCGCAGTCAGAACAGAGAAGGAACATAACGGCCGAAAAAAAACAACTGAAGCAACGAGGACGCTGCAGATCCTCAGCGGTTACCGAAGAAGATATTGCAATTATCGGCATAGCCGGACGTTATCCGATGGCTGAGAATGTAGAAAAGTTTTGGGATAATATTGCCTCGGGGAAAGATTGTATAACGGAAATCCCAAGCGAACGCTGGGATCATCGAAGATACTTTAATACTGGTGAAAAAGCTCGTCATAAAAGTAAATGGGGAGGTTTTATTAAAGACGCTGATAAGTTCGATCCGCTGTTTTTCTCAATTTCTCCTCATGATGCCGAGTTAATAGATCCGCAAGAACGGTTGTTTTTAGAAACTGCATGGCACACATTTGAGAATGCCGGTTATACAAGGGGAAAATTAAAACGGTATAAGACAGGTGTATTTGTAGGAGTGACATACAGTCACTATCAGCTTTTTACAGCAGGAGCATCTGATGATGACCGTAAGGCACTTTTGTCTTCTTATTCGTCAATCGCTAACCGGGTATCATATTTCTTCGATCTTCACGGTCCAAGTCTTGCTATTGATACAATGTGCTCATCTTCACTATCTGCCGTTCATTTCGCATGTGAAAGCATCAAAAGGGGAGAATCCAGCCTTGCAATTGCCGGGGGAGTAAATTTATCTTTACATCCCGATAAATATACATTGCTTTCTCAAAATCATTTTGTTTCGAGCGATGGACGCTGCAGAAGCTTCGGGGCTGGAGGTGACGGTTATGTACCAGGTGAAGGAGTAGGAGCTATT
The DNA here is from genome assembly GCF_036765095.1 of Bacillus sp. 0209A. Lineage (NCBI taxonomy): Bacteria > Bacillati > Bacillota > Bacilli > Caryophanales > Bacillaceae > Bacillus > Bacillus sp. 0209A. The sequence goes on along the minus strand of NZ_JBAIZV010000001.1, from coordinate 513,701 downwards.
TTATTAAAATCGCTTTCGAAGGCAGTTGCCGAAGGAGACACTATTTACGGCGTTATTAAGAGTACTTCAGTTAATCACGGAGGAAAAACAAACGGCTACACTGTCCCGAATCCAAATGAACAAGCAAATGTTATCAGCGAAACGCTTGATAAAGCTGGAATTGGTGTAGACAGCATCAGTTATATAGAAGCGCACGGGACAGGTACATCGCTGGGAGACCCCATTGAAATTTCCGGACTGTCTAAGGCTTTCAGCAATCCCAAAAGTAGCTTTCGCTGTGCAATCGGTTCCGTAAAGTCAAATATCGGACATTTAGAGGCTGCTGCTGGGATAGCGTCAATCACTAAAGTGTTGATGCAAATGAAATACAAACAGCTGGCACCTTCCATTCATTCTCATGAGTTAAATCCTAATATTGATTTCGATGAAACACCGTTTTATGTCCAGACTGAACTAAAAAACTGGGAGGTTCCTGAAAGTCATGTTAGAAGGTCAGGCATCAGTTCATTTGGTGCTGGGGGATCTAATGCTCATATCATTATTGAAGAGTATATAGACGAAATAAATACCAATCCTGCAAAGAGCGAAGAAATGCAAATCATTCTTCTGTCCGCTAAAAACGAAGAGCGGCTCCGTATCTTAATTGATTCACTCATAAATGAACTTGATTCGAATACATCACTTACTGATGTGGCATATACATTACAAACGGGACGAGAAGCCATGGAAGAACGGCTGGCTGTAGAAGCACGGGACGTTGGTGAACTTGTCGATAAGCTCACCAAGTATTTACAATCAGATCAGGAAGTACACGGATTATATAGAGGAAATGCCCGTATTAGTTCCGATAATCATAAGACCTTATTAGCATCATCACAATTCCAGAACTTATATGATATAGCGCTTCATTGGGTAAATGGCGGTGAAATTGATTGGGAAGACAAGTACAGAACAGAATCACCGAAAATAATTTCTCTGCCAGCATATCCGTTTGAAAGGAATAGATATTGGGTGCCAAGCTCAAAAATCACACAAACAAATAGATTGACAAGAGTACAATCGGGGTTGCATCCTTTACTAGATCAAAATGTCTCGACCTTGAAGATGCAAAAATTTATTACTGATTTTTCAGAAGCATCTTTTGCATGGCCTGCCTTATGTATCAATCAGCAAAAAAATCTGCCTTTTAGCTCACTAATTGAAATGGCAGCTGCCGGTGGAGCAATGTCTGCCGAACAGAATGTGTGGAGAATGAAAAATATTTGTTTACATGCCCTATTGGAATTAACAGAACAACCCGTGCGAACTGAACTTAGACTATTTGATCAACAAGGTGCGGTATCTTTCGAATTGTCTGAACGGTCAGAACGCGAGGCTGAACAGATCATTTTAAACGGAGAACTGGAATACAAGGAAGCGAATCGTGAAACAGGTGCTCGTTTTAAATGTGCAGCTGACTATAAAGCGAATTGTAAAGAGTCTATGACCGGGTCCGAATGCTATGATCTTCTGGAAACCAATTTGATATATTATGATGCGGATTTGCGCGTTCTCACAGATTTATTTTTGCATAATGATTTCTTGCTTGCCGATGTCGCTATACCGGAAAAAGACTTGTATACAGAATGTATTGTAAATCCTGCTGCAGTTGAAGGAGCCATTCAAGCAGCAGCTGTTTTAGCAGCAAGGCACACTGGTGATCAAGGGTTTTACTTACAGGAGATTGAAGAGATTTGTTTTTATCAATCTGTTCCAAATGAATGTTACGTGTTTGTAGATCTGAACGAATCAAACGTTGAAGAGAGGCAGTTTACAGTTTACTTACTTTCACACGAAGGAGAATGTATGGCGGTCTTCCGGAATATGTTTTTCTCAGGATGGGAGACAGTAGTAGATAAGCCTGATAATATACCGTTTGATTTACTATGTAAATCTTGGGAAGAAAGCCAAGTCTCATCGTCTTTTCTTTCAAAAGGCCAGATCATTATTTTGGCTAACATTGAAAATGAGCAGTTTGCTTCTGAGTTGTTCGCTTCAGATCCTCTCATGGGCTGCACTGTCATTTGCAGGAAAGCTGATAGTCAATTACATCTGAGCGGCGAAGGCTTTAGCTTTGACAATCCTCTGCGTGCAAAGGAGACGGCTTTGGCGATCCTCAAAGAGAACACGGACATCACCGGTATTGTTGACTTGTCTGATTTATGGAGAGAGCCGGTAAAGGCTGCAGCCGACTCTGTTGGGAAACTGACGCTGTTGCAGGAAATAATAAAAGCTCAAAAGCATCTATTTGTTTTACACATTACAGAAGGACTGCAAACGTTTAAGAATAAACAGCCGACCTTAGCCGGGGCGGAAACAGCAGGATTAATTAAGATGTTAAGCGCCGAGTATAAAAAAATTAAAGCGAAAACAATAGATATAGATCAGCATTCAAAAAGTCTGGACGAACTACAACAATTGATCAAAAACGAAGCAGCAGCTGACGATCTTTACAGTGAAATTTGTTATCGTAACGGAGCTCGATATACGCAGTGTGTGAAGAAATTACATCCATCCGAGTTTAGCAGGGAAATCCGCCTGCCTGTATGCCAACCGGATCAAACACTTGTTATTACTGGCGGAACGAGGGGAATCGGCGCAGAGCTTGCCAGACACTATTCTGACAAGGGAGTAAAAAAATTTGTACTAATGGGGCTAACTGAATTGCCTCAGTCTGATGAAAGAGATGACCTGTTAAAACAGACAGATAAAAAATCCACCTTATATTCAAAATTGAAGCTGCTCAAAGAGTTAGAGCAAAAAGGGGTTCAGATAGAAATATATGGAGGTTCGCTTACTGAGAAAGAAAAATTACAGCAGTTCTTTTCAAAAGTGAGAAAGAAGCTCGGGCAAATTGGAGGAGTCATCCATTGTGCGGGGGTAGCCAATCATGTGAATCCGGCTTTCATTCATAAAACCAGTCAAGAAATAAAGGAGGTATTTGAGCCTAAGATACAGGGACTCCAAGTGTTGCATGACATTTTTCTGGAGGACAACCTCAAGTTCTTCATTTTATTTTCTTCAGTCGCAAGCGCATTTCCGTTGTTAGGAGCGGGAACGAGTGAATATGCTGCGGCAAACGCTTTTATGGATTATTTTGCGGCTTATCAGCATGCGTGTGGCCGAACTTATTATAAATCAATAAACTGGCCTAGTTGGAAGGAAATTGGAATGGGCGAGGTGAAAAGCCCTGCATATCAGGCGTTAGGGCTATTGTCACATCGGACTGAAACAGGCATAGGCATGCTCGACCAAATAATGAAAGTGACTGGATATCCATGCCTTATACCGGTTAAGACAAACCATGAGAAATTCTCATTACAGCAGCTGCCTCTCACAAAAATTCAAACCAGTGTTCATGAGCCATCGGTTGTAAACGAACAGTTCTCTGATGATACTGATAACGAAGCGATTATTAGTATTTTAAAAGATATTTTCTCAACAGAGCTTAAAATTCCTTGCGAGAAATTAGATCAAGATACTTCTTTTTCGGAATACGGGGTAGATTCTATTTTGCTGGTTCAGCTTGTAAAAAAAGCAGAAGCTGCTTTCCAAATAAAAATTGAACCGTCAGCCTTTCTGGAATACCCCAACTTCAAACAGCTTGCGTACTATTTAAATCAATTATTTGAAGATGAGGATGTATCCATTCAGCATATTTCTGACGCTCTGGGAAATGAAAGAGAAGTAAAGCTGGAGGACCGCTCATTAAAAAGCAATGGCTTACTAGGCTTTAAAACACGCATGAATAAAAAAACGATTCCGAAACAAAACGAATTTCAAGAGAAGCAAAAAAAATCGAATCAAATCGCAATTATCGGGATAGGCTGTGATTTCCCGGATGCCGAAAATAAAGAGATGTTTTGGCAAAATCTCGAAAAAGGGAAAGATAGTGTCCGCGAAGTTCCAACATCACGCTGGGATATTTCTCAATATTACTCGGATACTTACAAGAAAGGAAAAAGTATCAGTAAGTGGGGCGGATTTCTCGAGGATATTGAACATTTTGATCCAGTGTTTTTCAATATGAGTGAAAGTGAAGCATCTCAGCTTGATCCATTAATTAAAAAATGTCTGGAGGTCAGCGTACAGACACTGAGAGATGGCGGCTACCGAAAAGAAGAGGTGTCAAACAAAGAGGTTGGAGTCTTTATCGGTTCACGGGCAGGGACGTTCATGTCTAGAATAAGTTCACCTTCAAAAAATACGATAGTGGGAATTGGACAAAATTTCATCGGAGCTCATATCTCGCATTTTCTAAATTTAAAAGGACCGAATTTGGTTGTGGACACGGCTTGTTCTTCCTCATTAGTCAGTGTTCACCTTGCTTGTCAAAGCCTGATATCAAAAGAATCGGACATGGCTATAGCAGGAGGGGTTGATATTTTACTTGACCAAAAGCCTTACTTAATGTTAAGTGAAGCCAGAGCGCTTTCACCTGAGGGAAAATGCCGTACATTTGATGAAAAGGCGGATGGATTTGTACCGGGAGAAGGATGCGGCACCGTTCTGCTGAAGAGGCTTGATGAAGCTCTCACTGATGGGGACCGAATTTATGCGGTAATTGATGGATCTGCAGTAAATAACGATGGACAGACGATGGGAATGACAACACCGAATCCGAAAGCGCAAAGTGCAGTGATCAAAAAAGCGTTGAAAAACGGAGGAATCGACGCTTCTTCACTCAGTTATGTCGAGACACATGGTACTGGTACGATGATAGGCGATCCGATTGAATTAAAAGCACTGACTGAAGTGTTCCGGGAAGTAACGGAAGAGAAGCAATTTTGCGGTGTAGGTAGCGTAAAAACGAATTTTGGGCATTTAATGAGTGCGGCTGGAATAGCAAGCGTTATTAAAGTGGCATTATCCATCTGGAGTCAGAAGCTGCCTCCAACATTGCATTGCCAAACGCCGAATCCTAGATTTAAATTTGATCAATCTCCTTTTTTCCCGAACACTGCTTTAAAAGATTGGAATCCTAGAAAAGGAGTGTTAAGGGCTGGAATCAGTTCTTTTGGATTTGGCGGAACAAATGCACACATGTTATTGAGCAACATGCATTTTATAATGGGATATACAGAGCCGAAAAGACAGTCGCTCCCGCCGGCTGTCTTCAATAAAAAACGGTGTTGGATTGATAAGAGACATTCTCATAAAGAGGAAGAAGCAGACATGCTGATACCTTTACTAGAGTTTAAAGAACTATGATGAAAAAGACTAAAGAGGGATGAGACAGGTGGCTAGTAATCAAAACTATCAGTTCACATTAACAATAAAACACACAGACTATATTGTTAGAGATCACCGGGTGCATGGCACCCGGATCATACCTGGTGTTACGTTTTTAGATATTATTTATCGAATGGCACTCAGCAAAGATTTGCCTATTGAAGAACTGGAATGTCAAAATATTCTCTATTTAGAGCCCGTAGCAACATCTAATACCTTTGACAGAGAAATTCTTATTTCCTTTCAAGGTTCACACCAGGGATGGGAGATTCAAGCGAAAAGCAGAAAAGTGAAAGACGGACATGTTTTAAACGAAAATTGGGATAAAAATATGCAATGCCGCCTAATGCCGAAAACAGGCGGCGACTTAATTTCAATAGATATTGACAGGATAAAAAATACAGCTGAGCGTGTTTCTGATATGGATACATGCTATGCCTATTTAAGAAAAGTCGACATTGAGCATTTTGAATTTATGAAAAGTCTCGGAACAGTCTATGCAACGGAAGATTATGTACTTGCCGAGTTAAAACTCAGCAAGATAGCGAAACAATATGTCGGTTACTTTCAGATGCATCCTACTTTTCTTGATGCATCCACCATTATCACAGTTCTATATCAGGCATGTCCGGAATATTTCACTAAAGGAGCGGCTGCCAGCCGTTTCAAAACGTATATTCCTATTCATATTGAATCATTTCAAATGATAAATCGTCTGTCGGATACATGCTATGTGTACATCGAGAAACAAGACCAAAATCATGATACCGGAGATGTTATCAGAGTAAGCTATGGCTTATACGATGTATCGGGAAATAAGATCGCACAATTTACCCGGTTATCTGTCAAACATATCCGATCTAAAGAATTAATTGAAAATCTTAAAAAGACATCAGGTAACTTGCAAAATAATCCAATCCTTAAACTGAAAGACAATCAAACAATTAAAGAAACGAACAAAAAGCGGATTAATGATATTGAATCAGAGCTGAAGGAACTAATAGCTGGGACAGCGAATATCAGCAGCCATGATATTAGGGCTGACATCGGTTTTTATGAACAGGGGTTGGACTCTGCATCTTTGTTGAGTATCGTCAAAGAACTGGAGCGTAAAACCGGGGAACAGCTGTATCCGACACTCCTGTTTGAGTATAAAACAATCCGGGAACTGGCCGCTTATATTGAAGAAAATAAAAAAATGAATAACCATTTCTTAACTCCTGAGATATTGACTGAAAATCCTAATGCACAAGAAAATTTAGCATCACCCGGTCAAGCTTTATGTTCACCGCATATGACAGAGAGAGAGATTCAGCTGCTGATTGCAGATGTTCAAGGAATAAACCCTGATAACCTTTCTATTGAAAAAGGATTTTATGAGCAGGGTTTAGATTCTGTAACGCTTCTGGAGGTTGTTAAGGCGTTAGAGAAAAAGTCGGGCAGGGAGTTATACCCTACTCTGTTGTTTGAATATACAACAATTCGAGAGCTGGCAAATTACTTTGCTGCAAATAATGAGAAGCTTTCGGCGATCAGAAACCCTGAGAAAGACCACCATATTACAGCTACAACTTATTTAACGCCGCAATGGAGACGAAAAGATATTCCTATAAAAGGCGTTAAAACAGCTAAAAAAACGTATTTGCTGTTTCAGCATGACAGGGCGCTGTTCAATTACATGCAAAGTGATTTTAATAACGATACCGAACAAATTATATTAGTTTTGTCAGGAGACACTTTTCACTATCATGGCGGTGGTGTATATGAAATAGATCACGATGAGGAAGCTCATTTTGAAAGATTGGCATCTGAACTAAAGCAAAAACAGCAAATACCTGACACCGTGATCTACGGATGGCCGGATGGATCGTTTGCGCCCGGTGCCGGCATAATAAATGAACAGCTTTCTAAAGGTGTCTACCCGCTTTTATTTTTCAGCAAGGCTTTAATGCGAAGCAAGGCATCAAAGGAGATTGTATCCCTTTATCTTTATCCGGCGGATAATAAAAGCGCTCAGCCGTTATACGCTTCAGTACATGGCGCCGGACAGTCAATATCATTGGAGAACCCGAAAATGGTTTTTAAAACAATAGGCATTTCCTTATCAGGTAAACCAATTTCAGTTCAAGAAAAAGCTGGAATAATCGTTAATGAATCCGTTGAAGTGCTTTCAGAGGAAACTGACATTTATTACGAAGCGGGAGAACGCTTTGTCCGTATCCTCCGAGAGGCTGAACCCATAGATAAATCCTACTCCGCATTTAAAGAAAATGGAGTGTATCTCATCACTGGAGGCGTCGGAGGCCTCGGACTTTTATTTGCAGAACATATTGCCGCACAAACAACGGCCTGTATTATTTTAGCTGGCCGTTCAGAGTTATCGGAAAGCAAAAAAAACAGAATCAGACAAATAGAAGCCTGCGGGTCGTCAGTCCAATATATTAGAGGCGATATTTCAGATAGCCGCGATGCTGAACGAATGATAATGAACATTAAACGGCAGTTCGGGAAAATTGACGGTGTTATACACAGTGCCGGGATAATTAATGATGCATTTTTAATACAGAAAACAAAAAGTGAAATTCAAAAAGTGCTTGAACCGAAAATATATGGAACCGTTTTACTGGACAGCCTGTTGCAAGATGAACCACTTGATTTCTTTATAATGTTTTCATCAAGCAGCTCAATCTTCGGTAACATTGGTCAGACAGATTATGCGTTAGCCAATCGTTTCGTTGATCTTTTTGCTGACTGGCGGGAAGGACTGAGACAAAATAAAGAACGGTCTGGTATCTCAGTAGCCATTAGCTGGCCGCTATGGGAAGACGGGGGCATGAAAGTGGATAAACAAACCGAAGACTGGATGAAGGAAAAAATCGGTATGATCCCCCTTAGGAAAAACAGCGGGATTAAAGCCTTTTATGACTCTATTTATCTGCGTCTGCCTCAGCTAATTGTATTTGAAGGTGACAAAGAAAAATTGAAGGCGGCCCTTCATGAGAAATTGGTGAAGGGTAAAGCAGGTGATACACAAAAAGCTGAACCTGCGGTTGTGAGAGACCAAGATATAGCCATTATCGGCTTAAGCGGAAAGTACCCAATGGCTGATAATCTTAATCAATTTTGGGAGAATTTAAAAGAGGGGAAAGATTGTATCACTGAAGTTCCATCTGATCGTTGGGAGCTGAATGGATTCTTCAGCGAAGAAAGAGATGTGATAGGGAAGTCATACAGCAAGTGGGGTGGCTTCGTCAACGGAACTGATCAATTTGATCCGCTCTTCTTTAATATATCACCTCGTGAAGCAGAACTAATGGACCCGCAAGAAAGGCTCTTTTTAGAATCAGCTAAAGAATGTTTTGAAGATTCAGGATATCAAAAAAACAAGCTGGAAAAAATGAAAGTCGGTGTATTTGTAGGTGCAATGTGGGGGCAGTATCAATTATTTGAAGGAGAAGAAAACGGACTGTCTTTCACACCTGCTTCTGTCTACTCTTCAATTGCTAATCGGGTTTCTTATTACTTTAATTTAAAAGGTCCTAGTTTAGCTCTTGATACGATGTGCTCTTCCTCTTTGACTTCTATTCATTATGCATGCCAAAGCATACATTGTGGAGAGAGCGATATGGCGTTAGCCGGAGGAGTGAATCTGTCATTACACCCTAATAAATATAAATTTCTCAGTATGGGACAGTTTTTATCAAGTGATGGCAGATGCAGAAGCTTCGGAAAGGATGGGAATGGTTATGTGCCGGGCGAAGGAATAGGAGCTGTTTTGTTAAAACCGTTGAAAAAAGCCATTGAAGATCAAGATCAAATATATGGTGTGATTAAGGGCAGCTCTGTTAACCACGGCGGAAAAACAAGCGGATATTCTATTCCGAATCCAGATGCGCAGACAACAGTCATTTCAGAAGCGCTTCGTAAAGCTGATATTGATCCAAATTCCATCAGCTATATTGAAGCGCATGGCACAGGTACATCATTAGGCGATCCTATTGAAATTCAGGGCCTTCGAGACTCTTATCAATTGGATCATCCTTGCGCCATTGGATCTGTAAAATCAAACATCGGTCATTTAGAATCGGCAGCCGGTATAGCTGCAGTAACGAAAGTGCTTCTTCAGATGAAGCATAAGCTGCTTGTTCCTTCGTTACATTCCGATACTGTCAATCCATATATAGATTTTGATCAAGTTCCTTTTAAAGTGCAGCAGAAAACAGCTGAATGGAAAAATCCTGAAATCAATGAAACCGTTTATCCACTGAGAGCAGGTGTAAGTGCTTTTGGGGCAGGGGGGTCCAATGCACACCTCATTCTGGAAGCATATGAATCCTTGAATACTAATCAACCTCAAAGCAGCAGAGTTATTTTTATTTTGTCTGCACAAGATAAAAACCGTTTGAAAAAGTATGCGGAGGTTATGGCCCGCTTTTTATCTGAAAATGAAATGCAAAACGAGAATGATCGTGTGAAACTTCAAGATATTGCCTATACCCTGCAAACGGGACGTGAGCATATGGAGGAAAGGCTTGCAATAGTAGCAGATTCAAGCTTGTCGATCGCTGAAGAACTTTTAGGCTATACCAGAGGGGAAACCAGTGAATCAAGCTATACAGGAAATATTTTAAAATGTGAGGTTAAAGCTGAAGCTCCCCGCATTCATAAAGATTATGAAGAAGTTGCACGGAGATGGGTAAAAGGTGAGCCAATAGATTGGGAGGCTTTTGAGGAAAACCGGCATTCTTTTCGAGTCTCTATCCCCGGGCAGCCGTTGATTAAGAAGCGGTACTGGATCAAAGAACAGACGAGAGAATATGTTTTAAATAGCGAGCTTAAACCAAGGCACCCTTTCTTAGGAGTTAATACGTCTACTTTTAATCAGTACAGTTTTACGAAAACAATCGACAGGGACAATCCATTTGTAATGAGTCTTACAGAATACGGAAAGTCCTTTTTCTCTGTTGTGTCTTTAATTGAAATGGCTGCAGCAAATGCGTCCGAGGCATTTGGGTATACCGTCAATAAAATAACCGAAATATCTTGGAATCAAGGCAGGTGCGACGCCGCTGACATACAAGAGCTGACCATAGAATTAACGCCTCGAGAAGATTTTGCACAATTCGAAATATACGCAAAAAACTCATGTAAGAATAAAATAAGGCTTGTTCACGGAAAGGCGCATATTGTCGAGCAAAAAGAAAACGATTTACTCCCTTCTGTATTAGATATCTCGAAAGTGAAATCGGATATGCTTGAACATGGTTTCGCAATACCTTATGCGTCTGAAACAGCAAAAAACAACAGTGAAATGCTGTCACTATTTTTCATTCCGGATCACTTTTATGAAAACAGCGGAGATTTCACTTTTCTTCCATTTGCATTTGAGTCTGCGATTCAGACATCCGGTCTATTTGTAAACGGCGGGACCCCTGCTGAACTGATTGGAATGAATGAAGTGACCATCTATCAAGCTTTTACTCAAGATTTTTATATTTATACTCAAATTGAAAAACAATCTAACAATATTGATTTGACGTGCCATATTACATTTGCAGACACAAATGGCAGCATCCTGGCTGAATGCAAAGGGCTAGTGTTTAGCAATAGCTATACTGAAAAAGCTGATCAATCCGATGATGAATTAATTTGTTTGCTTCGCAAATTGGAGGCAAATGACATTGATCAAACGGCTGTATTGAAGCAACTAATGGGGGAAGAATCATGAGGGGAAAACGTGAACAAATCAGCGAAATTCTTGAGCTGGTCCAAACAGGAAATATAACGGCTGACGAAGGATATGCCCGTGTAAAATCTATTCAAGACAATGGCGAACTAGCAACTGATAATCCGCCTTTATATTATAAGCCTGAATGGATAGAATCAAATATTCCGAATACGAAAAATGCAGACTTGCCTGGCTTAGTTCTTATTTTTGCTGAAAATGAATGGCAAATAAAAGAACTAAGCGATTCATTAGTGGATTGCAACCTTTTGTTTGTTTGTCGAGGAGAAAAATTTTCTACCAGCAATCGCAATGCGCTTACTATTAATCCATCGAAAAAAGCAGACTATATAAAACTTTTTAAGTATATCCAAGATCACTTCATGCTGCCTGAGAACATCCTTCATTTATGGTCTGACAGTCAGGATAATATAAGCCAAGAAGGAATAAAAAAACAACTGGAAAACGGTATATTTTCTCTTCTATACATTACACAGGCATTGATTGAGATGAAATGCAAGAATACTGTAAAGCTGAAACATCTATTTCAATCTGAACATAAGGCTCAGCTGCCATTACATCACGCTTTAGGCGCTTTTGCTAAAACGGTTCATCAGGAGTATCCAAATTTTCACTATCAGATCATCAATGTCAATCATTTACAGGATATGGATATCGACAATTATTCGGAGATTGCGGATATTTACCGAAAAGAATGTGAAGGCGATCAAACTTCGCAATTCGAAGTGCGCTACGAAAATGGTAGCCGATTCACGAAACGTTATAAAAGCGCAAACATTGACGGATTATCTCAGCCGCTTAAACGTAAGGGATGTTATCTGATTACAGGAGGATTAGGCGGGATCGGCTATATTATTGCGAAATATTTGGCGGAAAAATGGAAGGCTAACCTCATTTTGACCGGACGTTCTTCTTTAACTGCAGAGCAGTCTCGGAAGATTAATGATTTGAGAAGCTCAGGTTCTCACATCGAGTATATACAGTCAGATATTTCAAAAAAAGATGAGACAGAGCGGGTATTTACTTTTGTAAAAGATCAATTTGGTCATTTAAACGGTGTTTTTCACATCGCCGGAGTGCTCCGCGATTCGTTTATTTTAAGAAAAACAAAAGAAGAAATCGATCAGGTAACAGCATCGAAAGTTTACGGAACGGTATGGCTGGCGAATGAAATAACAAAATTAAATCTTGATTTGTTTGTATTGTTTTCTTCAACATCATCTATTTTCGGTTCAATCGGCCAATGTGATTATGCCTTTGCCAATGCTTTTCTAGATCAGTATGCAGCAGTTATTTCAGCAAAAGGATATGCCCAAAAAACAGTTTCCGTCAATTGGCCGCTGTGGGCAGCCGGCGGGATGAATATTGACTATGAAGGAATACAAATAATGAGAAGGGAACTCGGCCTTGAACCTTTAGATGAAAGTGCTGGGCTGCGAGCCTTAGAAGATAGCTTGTGCCAGACATCTGAACAGCTGATTGCAGTAAAAGGTCAAAAAGAAAAAATTGACGACGCGTTGAACCGTGCTGATACAATCAATAGCCTTTTTGAACAGCGAGATGAAAAAAATGAACGCAACGATGAATTAAAACAAGAAATTATTCATTATTTGAAAAAACTGCTTTCTGAAGAATTAAAATTATCGGCTTCATTCATTGATGAAAAACAATATCTTGAGAAATACGGTATTGATTCAATTATGATTATGCGTTTAACCAAAAAGTTAGAGCAGAATGTCGGCAAACTATCAAAAACCTTATTTTTCGAATATCACTCGATTACTGAATTGGCGGATTATTTTCTGAACCACCATAGTGAGCGCATGCTGAAACTGTTGAATCCTATTGCAAAACCCCAACATGAATTGCGTCAGAAAAGAATAACATCAGTAAAAACCGATGCTCCAAACTCTATGAAAGAGAACGTACAAAAGAAAGATCCGGGGCGTTCAATTTCTGCTGATATTGCCATTATTGGAGTAAGCGGCAGATATCCTGGCGCAGAAAGTATTAGGGATTTTCAAAATGTACTGCTGAATGGAAGGGATTGTATTAGTAAAATTCCCGATGATCGAAAGGAAATGTTGGAAGGGAGCTGTTATAACTGGGGGGGATTTCTTAAAAATGTAGATCGATTTGATCCTTTGTTTTTCCGGATATCACCGAAAGAAGCAGCTTATCTTGATCCTCAGGAACGGCTTTTCTTAGAAACAGTCTGGAACACTATAGAGGATGCGGGGTATACAAAGTCAGATTTGGCTCAGGAAAAAGTCGGGGTATTTGCAGGAGTCACATACGGGAGTTATCAATTTTTCGGCGTTGAAGAATCTATGAATGGAAATGAATTAGCCGTGGGTTCTCCTTTTTCTGCAATTGCAAACAGAGTCTCGTACTATTTCAATTTTACGGGACCTAGTATGGCGGTTGATACAATGTGTTCATCCTCTCTCAATGCTATTCATTTAGCCTGTGAAAGTATTCTGCGGGGAGAAAGCAGCATTGCTGTTGCAGGCGGTGTCAATCTTACGCTTCATCCAAATAAGTATACTTTATTGAAACAAAGTCGCTTTTTTGCGAGTGATGGGCGGTGCCGTACATTTGGTGCAGGCGGCGACGGTTATGTACCGGGCGAAGGAGTAGGCTCTGTTCTATTAAAGCCGGTGGCAGATGCAATAAATGACGGAGATCATATTTATGCGGTGATAAAAGCAACGGCAGTAAACCATGGAGGCAAAACAAACGGATTTACTGTTCCTAATCCTAATGCTCAATCTGAACTGATAGGAGCCGCACTGAAAAAAGCTGATATTGATCCTCGAACGATCAGCTATATTGAAGCACACGGAACGGGTACTTCTCTTGGAGATCCAATTGAAATAACCGGATTGACGAAAGTGTTCCGCCAATATACGGACCAGACTCAATATTGTTCGATCGGTTCTGTTAAATCGAATATCGGACATCTTGAGGCTGCTGCAGGTATTGCAGGTCTGACAAAGGTTCTAATACAAATGAAGCTTAAAAAGCTTTTCCCCTCTATTCATGCAGAGACATTAAATCCGAATATCGATTTTGAAGCATCGCCTTTTTATGTACAACGGTCACTGCAAGATTGGGAGAAACCAAATCTGAAAGAAAGCGGAAAAGAGGTTTCGGTTCCGAGAAGAGCGGGGATCAGTTCATTTGGGGCGGGAGGAACAAACGTTCATGTGATTCTGGAAGAATATGAAGAAGCCAACAAATCGGCAGAACAATTTGAAAAAGAGCCGCACGTCGTTCTGTTGTCGGCAAAAAATAACGAAAGGCTTCTCGAGTATGCAGATAAAATGAAAGAGTATATCAAAAACTCTCTAAAACCCGCAATGCGAAGCGGACAGCCGGATATGGTTGAAAAGGTGAATGAAATACTGAAACCATTTGTTTCAAAATTGATTCATGTCAATCCGAAAGAAATCGATCCGACAGAGAATCTGGCGGAATTTGGGTTTGGGCCTGTAGAGTTAAGCAGTATCACAGGTTTTATTAACGAAACGTTTCAAATAGAGCTTTCCATGCATCATTTAACAGATTTTCGTTCAATACAATCTATAACGGAATACTTATTGAAAGAGTATACTGGGCAGGTTAACAGACTCTTTCCTAAGAAAGGCTATGGAAAAGAACAAATGGACGAAATAGTTTTACGAGATCTGGCTTACACAACACAAGTCGGCAGGGAAGCCATGGAATCCAGATTAGCAATTGTCGGTTCAACACTGAAAGAGATACAGGATAAATTAAACGATGTTTGTCTAGAAGTTCAACGTATTCCTGGCGTATATTTAAATCAGCATGCTCTACAGCAAGTTGAACAAATGAAGGCATTGACAGAAGGTAAAGCAGGTGAGCAGTTTGTAAAAAGCGTGATTGAGTACGGTGAAATGGAAAAGCTCGCTCAATTGTGGGCATGGGGCGCGGATATCGACTGGAAAATATTCCAAAAGTATTCGCAGCAAACAGGCAAACGTATTTCCATCCCTACATATCCGTTTGCAAAAGAATCCTATTGGGTTCCTGGTCTAATTGAGAAGAATTCAGAGGTGAAAGCTTCAGCTCCGAAAATCCATTTGCAAAAAAAATGGAGAGAGTTTAATATTGCGAAAAACTCAGAAAAACCGGTTTTGGGGCTAACAATAGCATTGGTGCATCATGATACCGAATTAATTGCTCGTTCTGTATGCTCAGAGATAGAGGAGAAAAATCTTATTATTATAAGACATAATTCTTCTTTTATAAGACAATCAGATTATTTGTATGAATGTTCTTTTTTAGACGAAAAACAAGCATACACCGCTGTCAATGAAATTTTGATGAGCCGGAAGCAGCAGATCGAGAACCTATTCGATTTTTCTGATATCAGCAATCTCAACGATAGTCAAAATCTTATACCGTATGGGAAAATTGTTATTATTCAAGAGCTTATTAAACGGAGCAAAAAGGAATCTCCGTTATCGATTCTACAATTGACAAACGGCCTTCAAATTTTTAAAACAGAGAAGCCAAGAATGAGAGGAGCAGAATTAGCCGGTCTTTTAAAAGCTGTTTCCTCAGAATACACTTATGTTAATGGTAAAACAATTGATACAGACAGTGTGCAGAATCCGTATGAGCTGAAGCAAATGATAGAAAATGAACAAGAAAATCATGCTGGAGAGGTTGAAGTATGCTATCGCCACGGTATCAGGTATATTCCGTTTTTTGAAGAAGAAAGGGTTCAACCGAGTGAGTCTTTTTCATTTCGTTTAGATAAAACCATAGTAATAACTGGCGGAACAGGTGGCATTGGCAGGGAGATAATAGATGAACTGGTAAAACGGGGAGTAACAAAACTAGTGCTTACGGGCACGCACCCATTACCTTTGCGTAGTGAATGGGCGGGTTTGTTGGAGGATGCAAGTATAGATCAGAAGATCATCGACAATATTAAACTATTTATGAATCTTGAAGAGAGAGGCATTAGCTATCGGTATTACAGCGGCTCTCTTACAGATAAAGAGAAACTGCGTTCGTTTTTTCTTGAAGCCAGAAAAGACCTCGGGGATATATGCGGAGTGATTCATTGTGCCGGCCAGCACAGCAACGGAAATCCAGCATTTATTCATAAAGGCATTGAAGATTTCAAAACAGTTTACGGACCAAAGATCGTCGGTCTGCAAAATCTGCATCAGATTTTTGAAGATGATCCGTTGGATTTCTTTATTCTATTTTCATCAATTGCAGCTCAAGTCCCGCAACTATCTAAAGGGATGTCTGATTATGCATCAGCCAATGCGTATATGGACTATTTTGCGGCTTATCATTTTCAAATGGGAAAATCCTATTTTACATCTATCAATTGGCCGAGCTGGAAAGAGGTGGGGATGGGAAGGGTAACGAGTCCTTCATATAATGATTTAGGATTGGGTTCACTATCGACGCAAGAAGGAATGGCAACTTTACGCAATGCACTAAGCAAAAAAACAGCTGCTATGATGCCTATTGTGAAAAATAGTGCAGTCTTTAAGGCAGACACGCTTCTGAAAGCTTATAAGAGTGATCTGAGTGCGGTTTCAAGCAGCAAAGCGGAGATTTCAGATATTTCTAACAACCGTACTGATGCTCTTGTTGGAGAGCTGTCAGGCATTTTTGCCGAAGAATTAAGCATCCCGATTGAAAAGCTAGACCCGTTTGTTGCCTTTCAAGAATATGGCGTAGATTCTATACTTCTTGTAAGTATTATCCATCGCATAGAAGCTATTATTCAGAAGAACTTAGATCCTACTATACTTTTCGAACACAACACTATTCATAAACTTGCAGAATATGTAAAGGGAACAGGGTTTCAATTGAAGGAACAAACGGCACAACTTGACACTTTTTCTGTTCATAATGTCTTTGAAAAAGTACCCGAATCAAGAAGACATATGGAAAAACATGAAAAGCTGCAAACGTCATCTGCAAAAATAGCCGTTATTGGAATCGGATGCAAATTTCCAGGCGCAGCGAATAAAGAAGAATTTTGGCGCAACTTAAAAAAAGGAAGAAAGCATATAAAGGAAGTTCCAGAATCCCGCTGGAGCATTGAAAAATACTATTCCCCTGTAAAGGAAAAGGGAAAAAGCATTAGTAAATGGGGAGGCTTTATTGATGGGATTGGAAGTTTTGATCCAGTTTTTTTCCGGATGCATGAGGAAACAGCCGTCCAAACTGACCCATTAATCAGACACTTTTTAGAAACTAGTGTACAGGCTGTCAGGGATGCGGGTTATGAAGAAACAGAATTATCCGGAAAGAAAATCGGTGTGTTTGTCGGTTCAAGAATGGGGGGGTACGGTCATAAATTACGAGAAGAAAACACTCATAATATAGTTGGTCTCAGCCAGAACTTTATTGCCGCACATGTATCGCATTTCTTTAATTTTCACGGCCCAAGCATCGTATCGGATACAGCTTGCTCTTCTTCGTTAGTGAGTATTCATTTGGCTTGCCAAAGTTTAAAAGAAGGTGATTCAGAGATGGCAATTGCAGGCGGGGCAGACCTGCTGCTGGATGAAGTTCCTTACTTGATGCTAAGCGAAGGCGGGGCCCTTTCTCCGGACGGTCAGTGTTTTACCTTTGACGAAAGGGCAAACGGTTTTGTACCTGGTGAGGGGTTTGGAGCTGTATTATTAAAGCCGCTGGAAAAAGCGAAAACTGACGGTGATCAGATATACGGTATAATTGATGCATCCGCTATTAATAATGACGGTGCAACGATGGGCATTACAACTCCTAACCCAAAACTGCAGGAGCAAGTGATTCAGGATGCCTTTGAAAAAGCAAAAATAGAGCCTGACTCAGTCAGCTACATTGAGACACATGGAACCGGTACTATGATTGGAGACCCGATTGAACTTCAGGCGTTAACAAAAGTATTTCAAAAAAATACAAGGCGAACTCAATATTGCGGAGTTGGCAGTGTGAAAACAAATGTGGGACACTTATTAAGCGCAGCCGGAGCGGCTAGTTTTATTAAAGTGATTTTGTCACTATGGCATAAAAAAATCCCGCCTACATTGAATTGCGAAACGCCAAACCCTCGCTTTGAATTCGGGCAGTCGCCTTTTTATCCAAATACAAGGCTGAAAGAATGGAAAGAAGAAAAAAGGAGAGCAGGCATCAGTGCTTTCGGTTTTGGCGGAACAAACGCCCACATTTTGGTCAGTGGGTATGATGAATTGCACAATATTGTTCGAAAACCGCTGACACCGGCCGTATTCAATAAAAGAAAGTTTTGGCCTAAAGCTTATTCGCATAAACAAAAGAAACAGCATAAAAAGCAGTTTCTTGAGATTATTGATGAAACAGAGTGACACTCACTCTGTTTCTTTTAATTGCAAAAGAGAAAGGTTGTCGAATTACATGAGGTTCAGCGTATTAGTCAAAAATGACGATTATATAGTCACAGACCATGTCCTTCATCAAGTGCACACCGTTCCCGGCGTTACATATTTAGATTTAATTACAAGATTTTTATCTGCAAAAGGGATTAACACTAGAAGCTTTGAAATCAAACATGTATTATTTCAGGAACCGGTTGCAACTTCTGCCCAATTTGATAAAAAAGTTACCTTTCAGTTTACGGAACAAAAGAATGGATGGCTAGTTGAAACAGTTAGCAGAAAATGGATCGATAGAAATGTTGCAGATCATGAAGTGTCAGTCAATTTGCAGGCGGAAATCACCAGCGGAGGGCAACAGGTAAGCGAAAAAAAAATCCGGCCTAAGGATTTAAAGAAAGGGGCACTCCGAACAACAGATGCTGAAACCGCTTATAGTAATTTGCGGAAAGGCGGCTTAATCCATAAAGAGTTTATGAAACTAGAAGGGACAGTGTATGAAGGGAAAGATTATATTCTGGGAGAGGTCAGTTTAAGCGGACTTGCAAAAGAGTATATTGATGATTTTTATTTGCATCCCGCTTTTCTGGATGGCTCTTTAAGCCTTCTGGGAGTGCTTGCGTCTGCTGAATCGGATGCATTAAACGATGCGTTTATTCCGATTTATATTAAAACTTTTCGTTCTCTGAATAAGACGGGTGAGACTTGTTTTGTTTATATTGATAAAAATAATATCACGCAGCCATCTTCTAAAGACATTTTATATGCGGACATACAAGTATACAACTCGGATGGTGAACTTTCGTTTTATTATGAACGGTTCGGTGTGAAAAGAGTTAGGAACGAGGAGTCAATACAAAGGCTGGAATACAAGGGAATAAAAGATGAAGAGGATAGAGTCATTAAAATTGCGGATGATTCTCTCGACAAGAGTCTTATTAAACAGGTAGCGGCCATGATTCAAAAGCCCGAAGAATCTGTTAAAACTGATATCACATTTTATGAGCTTGGATTAGACTCTAAACAGTTATTAAACTTGTCTAAAACATTAGAACAACTCTTGCAGACCAAGCTGTATCCAACATTATTATTTGATTACTCTACAATTGGAGAATTAACTGAATACCTGTGTGGGAAATATGGTGACAAAATCATGCCGCCTGCAGCATCTGTTACGAAAACAGATCTCAAAGAAACTTTATCCAATGAGTTGGCGTTTATTATTGGTGATTTAACAAGGACCTCAGCATATGAAGTAAACCAATATCGGTCGTTTTATGAATTGGGTCTTGATTCAAGACAGCTATTGCAGATATCTAAAATGATAGAAGAAAAAATTGGTGCTTCGTTATACCCGACTTTATTATTTGATTATAACAATATTCATGATTTGGCAAGTTATTTAGAAGAAAAATATGAGATGCTAACACAAACGGAATCAGAAGAAGATAAAAAACAAAGCAAGGAAGCACCTGATGCAGGGCATTTGGAAAATATATATATGCAAAAAGAGTGGAGCGAGTCGCCTTTATTATCTGAAGGTGTTCCTAAAGGTAATATTTTAATTTTAGATTTTGAACGATCTATGAGTGATGATATTCAAAAGCATGCAGGCAGTAAAACTGTTATTTATGCACAAGCCGATTCCGAGTATCTTAAAATAAGTGATAGGCATTACAAATTCCATCCTGAAAATCCTGAGCATTACATGAGAATATTAAATGATGTAAAGTTATCAGGACTATTTCCCGAGACAATTATTCACTTTTTGTCAAAAGAAACCCAGGATAACAGATTAGATCCGGATTTAACACACAGTTTTTATTCTGTTCTTTATGTAAGTAAAGCTTTACTGAGTCAAAAATTAACCAGCAGATTAAAATTTCTGTACATGTATAGCAAAGATCAATATACGAATCCGTCTTATGCGGCTGTCTCAGGCTTTTTTAAAACTTTGCAAGCAGAGCAGCCGAATATTGAATGCAAAACAATAGAGTTTACAACAAATCAAACCATCCAAATAGCACCTGTATTACTCGATGAAATAAATGGAGATTTTAATCAAACCGTTAAGTATGAAAACAATAGAAGATTTGTCTCAAAATATAGAGAAGTCCCGTCAGTAACAATGCATAAGACAGAAGCAACATTAATAAAAAACGGGGTCTACCTTGTAATTGGCGGATTAAGGGGCATTGGCTGGATATTTTCAAAATTTATTTATTCAGATATTCGCGCCAATGTTGTTATTGCTGGCCGGTCAGAACTGACTCCAAAGATGGAAGAAAAATTAGAAAAGATTCGTTCCCGCGGTATAAGAATCACCTATATTCAAGCTGACATGACAGTTAAAAAACAAGTAACCCAATTACTCGAAAAAGTCTATTCAGACTTTGCGAAAATTAATGGCGTTTTTTATAGTGCCGGTGTAATCAGAGATTCTTTTATTATGAATAAAACGAACGATGATGTACATTCGGTGCTTCAATCTAAAATAAGCGGAGTCATTCATTTGGACGAGGCACTCGCCGATATGCCTTTAGACTTTTTTGTTTTATTTTCCTCTATTTCCGCGGAAATAGGAAGCTTGGGGCAAGCAGATTACGCATATGCCAATAGTTTTTTAGACAATTTTGCAGAATGGAGAGAATGTATAAGAAAGACAGCAGGAAGACAAGGTAAAACAATCTCTGTAAATTGGCCTTTTTGGAAAAACGGAGGTATGTCAATAGATAATGAAGTACAGAAAATTATGAAAACCCATCTCGGTCTGCACCCGCTTGAAACTTTTTACGGCATAGAAGCTATAAAAAGGTCGCTTGCTCAGACCGGCCATCAAATGATTGTGTTATATGGAAAAAAAGAAAAAGTAATAACATACTTTCAACCGTTACCTTCCAGTTCAGGGGTAGTGCTTGTAAGAGACTCATCGATAGCAGCAGATATAGATGCTTCATCGTACATTCCCGAAAAAACAGGCTCTGCCGTTCAATTACTGGGCACAGCAGACAACAGCGATCTTGATGATTATTTAAACTTTTGGAGCAGAATAAAAAAAGGTGTTCCTTCGCAAAATCATCATATAGATGCCGCTAAAAAACTGATCTCATTTTATCAGAACAGGAAAATGGAGACAGTTCATTTTCTGATAAACACTGCAAATGTCCGTAATATGGAAATAGTGATGAGCGGAAAAGGAGAAACAATTTTACTTATTTGCGGTTTTGCAACGACGGCTTATATGTGGAAAGAGCAAATAAAGGAGTGGGCGAATCATTTTAATGTAATCGTCATACACACCCCAGGTTATGGATTGAGTAAAGGAAGTGATGATTTTACATTGAGTGGTTTAAGTAGTGCTTTTATTGAGGTGTTAGAAGATATAGGAGTAACATGGCCAATTCACATTGCAGCAGCTTCTTGGGGAGGAATGGTAGGGCAAAGAATAGCCTATGAATATCCTGAAAAAGTGAAAACACTAACTCTATCAGGCAGTTACACCACCTATAAAGAAGATCCTGACCATAGTGTGGAGGAGAAGCTTAAGGAGGATTTTGCAAACATCGGAAGATTGAATGAATATGAAATGTTATATAGCAATCAATTTTTAAATGCATCTATTGAGCACTTTATGGAGATTCATAATAGAGAAGGTTATTCTACTATAAGTTTCTTAAAGGAGATTAAAACAAGAACGCTTATACTTACAGGTGAAAATGAAGCGGTTGTTGACCTAGAGGAGACAAACTTGCTTCAGAAATATCTTACAAATGCCGTTTCAAAGGAAATCGAAGGAGCGGGACATCTTTCTAATGTTACACATCCAAGAGAATTTAATAAGACTGTCATTGATTTTATAAAGAATTGAACATATTTATTTAGAAAGTCTAAAACGATAATTCTATAAGGGGAGAAACAACTGTGAAACATACATTGAGTAATCCAGCTTTTGATACCAAGCAAATTGACGCGCTGCGCCGTCACTATCAGACTATGATAGATGATGGAGACTTACAATGTGCAAGTTACATTATGTCAAGGGGCGGAGAAATCTTTGCAGCCGATTCGCTTGGAGAGTTTCTGGGTAAAGAGAATGAGACGAAAAAATTCAAACTTGATTCAATCAGAGAAATTGGTTCTCTAACAAAAGTCTTTACCGCAATTGCTGTTATGCAGCTGGTGGAAAAGGGACTGCTCGACTTAAAAATGCCTATTAAACTATTTCTCTCTGCATTTGATAAACCTGGATTTAACGAAATTAAAATACTTCATCTGCTTACTCATACGGCAGGATTGGCTTTTGATCTGGATCTTCAAAAGGCAAATGGCATTGACTTAACAAATGAGAATGAATGGGTCGCTTATCTGGTCAATACGCCTCTAGAGTACAAAGTTGATGAGGCCTGGAATTATTCCAGAACTGGATTTGTTATTTTAGGAATAATCATTTCAAAAGTAACCGGTATGTCTTACGAAGAGTATGTGACAAAGCATATTATTAAAGCGCTTGGTATGGATAGAACATTTTTTTATGTCCCTAATGCTTTAAAATCTGAAGTTTGTATTATCAATAATAACGAGAGTGAGCAGCTGGTTGAAGAACGACACCCCTACTTTCCGAATAAAGCGACTACAGGGCTGTATTCGACATTGAAAGACATTTGGAAGCTGGCAGAAATGTTTAGAAATAAAGGCCGGTTTGAAGAGAAGAAACTACTTGGTAAAAAAACAGTCGAGTCTATGTTGCGAAATCAAATAAAGGAGGGACTTCCCTTTTACTTCTTCGGAGCTCCGAGAGAAAAAGGGGATTTTGGTTTAGGAATCAATCTATGGCCTGCCGGGGAACATTATTTTATGAGTGAAGGAACCTTTTCGCATCTCGGAATGGGGTGGTGCGGTCTTTTTTCAGATCCGGCAGAAGAGTTTACGTATGTGTTTTTCACGCCGATTTCAGAGTTTAATCCTCATGCTGTTTTAACTCCGCTGAACATTGTGTGGGCTGGCATTGAATAAACGGATAACAGATTAAAATTAGTAAAAGTATTTTTGGGTTCCGCCTGCCAAGCAGGCGGAACCCAAAAATACCTCCTCTTTATTCACACTGCGTTTACTTCCCCGACACTTTACGGTTTGTAACAGTTCGTTAAAAAACTTATTTTATTTTTTTACTTTTTTAACTGTATTACAACATTCTGTTTTTATAATACAGTTTTTCATCTTTTATAGTACAGTTTTTTTCGCACTCTCCCTATTTTCAAAGCGGTTTCAATTTTAGTTTATAAATAATTGACGGCTCTGTGGAATTGCTGTAAACTATGTTTGTTGATTATTGTACTAATGAAAAAGTTATTTTTATTAGTACAGTTTAAACGTCATTATCTTTGCTTATTTTTTGTGATTTTCTGAATGATTAATTTTAGAATTGCAGAGCATGATAAGAGTGTTTTTAATACGGATTATGAACGGTATCAAACCCCGTTTAAACAAAAGAAGAGGTGGTTTAAAAGATGGCTGCAAAGACAAAAACTTCAATTGTTGATAGCAAAAAACAATTTGACGCTATTAATAAGCAGTTTGAAACGTTTCGAATTTTAAATGCTGAAGGAGAAGTCGTAAATAAAGAGGCAATGCCCGATCTTTCAGACGATCAACTAAAAGAATTAATGAGAAGAATGGTATACATCCGCATTTTAGACCAGCGTTCGATTTCTCTATCACGTCAAGGACGTTTAGGCTTCTACGCGCCTACAGCAGGTCAAGAGGCTTCTCAAATTGCATCACACTTTGCCCTTGAGCAGGATGACTTTATTCTTCCTGGTTATCGAGATGTCCCTCAGCTGATTTGGCACGGACTTCCTTTATACCAAGCGTTCCTATTCTCAAGAGGCCATTTTAAAGGCAACCAAATGCCTGAGGGAGTAAATGCGATATCACCTCAAATTATCATCGGCGCACAAATCATTCAAACAACAGGTGTAGCTTTAGGACTTAAAAAGCGAGGTAAAAAATCGGTAGCGATCACTTATACAGGAGACGGCGGAGCTTCACAAGGTGACTTTTATGAAGGGATGAACTTTGCCGGAGCATTTAAAGCGCCAGCGATTTTCGTCGTGCAAAACAACCGATATGCGATTTCAACGCCTGTAGAAAAGCAATCATCAGCACAGACAATTGCCCAAAAAGCAGTTGCAGCCGGTATTACAGGTGTTCAAGTTGATGGAATGGATGCCCTTGCTGTTTACGCTGCAACAGCAGAAGCACGCCAACGTGCAATTAACGGTGAAGGTCCGACCTTGATTGAAACTCTTACATTCCGTTACGGACCACATACAATGTCTGGAGACGATCCGACTAAGTACCGTACAAAAGAAATAGAAAACGAATGGGAACTTAAAGACCCGCTCGTACGCTTCCGCAAGTTCCTAGAGAATAAAGGGCTATGGTCTGAAGAAGAAGAGAACAAAGTCATCGAACAGGCTAAAGAAGAAATCAAACAGGCCATCAAAAAAGCTGACAGCGAACCAAAACCAAAAGTAACAGAGTTAATTGAGAATATGTTCGAAGAGCCGACATTTAACTTAAAAGAACAATTTGAAATTTACAAAGAGAAGGAGTCGAAATAAGCCATGGCGCAAATGACAATGATTCAAGCGATCACTGATGCGTTACGCACAGAACTGAAGAACAATGAAAACGTTCTGCTTTTTGGAGAGGATGTAGGCGTTGCAGGGGGCGTTTTCCGGGCAACTGAAGGCCTTCAAAAAGAATTCGGTGAGGATCGCGTATTTGATACGCCGCTTGCAGAGTCTGGAATTGGCGGGCTTGCTCTCGGCTTAGGTTTGCAGGATTACCGTCCTGTTATGGAAATCCAATTCTTTGGATTCGTTTATGAGGTAATGGATTCTATTTCTGGACAAATGGCCCGTCTTCGTTACCGTTCTGGCGGACGCTGGACTTCACCTGTAACCATTCGTTCTCCGTTCGGCGGCGGTGTTCATACTCCTGAGCTTCATGCTGATAGCTTAGAAGGTCTTATTGCACAGCAGCCTGGTATCAAAGTTGTCATTCCGTCAACTCCTTACGATGCCAAAGGACTTTTAATTTCTGCAATCAGAGACAATGATCCTGTTGTTTTCTTAGAGCACATGAAGCTTTACCGTTCTTTCCGTCAGGAAGTTCCTGAAGAAGAATACACAATTGAGCTTGGCAAAGCTGACGTGAAACGTGAAGGTACTGACCTTTCAATCATCACTTACGGCGCAATGGTTCATGAATCATTAAAAGCTGCTGAGGAGCTTGAGAAAGACGGCGTTTCTGCTGAGGTAATTGATCTTCGTACTGTCAGTCCACTTGATATCGATACAATCATCGCATCTGTAGAAAAAACAGGCCGCGCGATTGTAGTTCAAGAGGCGCAAAAACAGGCCGGTGTTGCTGCTAATGTGGTAGCAGAAATTAATGACCGTGCGATCTTGAGCTTGGAAGCACCTGTACTTCGCGTGGCTGCGCCTGATACAGTATTTCCTTTCTCCCAAGCAGAGAGCGTATGGCTTCCAAACCATAAAGACGTTCTTGAAACAGCAAGAAAAGTACTTGAATTTTAATCAAATTGCATAATTCAGAGGGAAGATGGACGTTTTCCCTCCACTATATATCTGTTACTTACGATGTAAACTTTAAAATTGCTTAATCAAACTAGGAGGTCGAAAACTGTGGCATTTGAATTTAAACTTCCAGATATCGGGGAAGGTATCCACGAAGGCGAAATCGTAAAATGGTTTGTCAAGCCTAACGATGAGGTAGACGAAGATGATGTACTGGCGGAAGTCCAAAATGATAAAGCAGTAGTAGAAATTCCTTCACCTGTTAAAGGAAAAGTATTAGAATTAAAAGTTGAAGAGGGAACAGTAGCAACTGTTGGACAAACGATTATTACGTTTGATGCACCTGGGTACGAAGATCTTCAATTTAAAGGAAGTCATGATTCAGGGGAGGCAAAAACTGAGGCACAAGTTCAATCAACTGCCGAAGTGGGACAAGATATCTCTAAAGAAGAGCGTCCGAAAGAGCCTGCAAAAGCAACTGGCGCAGGACAGCAGGATCAAGCTGAAGTTGACCCGAACAAACGCGTCATCGCTATGCCTTCTGTACGTAAATATGCTCGTGAAAAAGGCGTAGACATCCGTAAAGTAACTGGCTCAGGCAATAACGGACGTGTTGTTAAAGAAGATATCAACAGCTTTGTAAACGGAGGAGCGCAAGAAGCTGCTGCGCCACAAGAAACAGCTGCACCGCAAGAAACAGCTGCTAAACCGGCTGCTGCACCAGCTCCAGAGGGCGAATTCCCAGAAACACGCGAAAAAATGAGCGGTATCCGTAAAGCAATTGCAAAAGCGATGGTTAACTCTAAACACACTGCTCCTCACGTAACATTAATGGATGAAGTGGACGTAACAAACCTTGTTGCACATCGTAAACAGTTCAAACAGGTTGCTGCTGATCAAGGAATCAAGCTGACTTTCTTGCCTTACGTTGTAAAAGCTCTGACATCTGCACTGAAAAAATTCCCTGTTTTAAACACGTCAATTGACGATAAAACAGAAGAAGTTGTCCAAAAACATTACTTCAACATCGGTATCGCTGCTGATACTGAAAAAGGCTTGCTTGTACCGGTTGTGAAAAATGCAGATCGTAAATCTGTCTTTGAAATTTCAGATGAAATCAATGGCCTTGCAACAAAAGCTCGTGAAGGCAAGCTTGCTCCAGCTGAAATGAAAGGCGCATCTTGCACAATTACAAACATCGGTTCTGCCGGCGGACAATGGTTCACTCCGGTTATCAACCATCCAGAAGTTGCGATTCTTGGTATCGGACGCATTGCAGAAAAAGCGATTGTTCGTGATGGCGAAATCGTAGCAGCTCCAGTCTTAGCTCTTTCTCTCAGCTTCGACCACCGTATGATCGACGGAGCAACTGCGCAAAATGCATTAAATCACATCAAGCGTTTACTGAACGATCCACAATTAATTTTAATGGAGGCGTAATGTTATGGTAGTAGGAGATTTCCCTATTGAAACAGATACTCTTGTAATCGGTGCGGGACCTGGCGGCTATGTAGCTGCCATCCGCGCTGCACAGCTTGGACAAAAAGTAACAGTCGTTGAAAAAGCAACTCTTGGAGGCGTTTGTCTGAACGTTGGATGTATCCCTTCAAAAGCGCTGATCAATGCTGGCCACCGTTATGAGAATGCAAAGCATTCTGACGACATGGGAATCACGGCTGAGAACGTATCAGTTGATTTCACAAAAGTTCAAGAATGGAAAGCTTCTGTCGTAAACAAGCTTACTGGCGGTGTTGGAGGTCTTCTTAAAGGCAACAAAGTAGATGTTGTAAAAGGCGAAGCTTATTTTGTAGACAGCAATTCAGTTCGTGTCATGGATGAGAACTCTGCTCAAACATACACGTTCAAAAACGCAATCATTGCAACTGGTTCTCGTCCTATCGAATTGCCAAACTTCAAATATACTGAGCGTGTCCTAAATTCAACAGGCGCTTTGGCTCTTAAAGAAATTCCTAAAAAGCTCGTTGTGATCGGCGGCGGATACATCGGCACTGAGCTCGGAACTGCGTATGCTAACTTCGGCACTGAGCTTGTTATTCTTGAAGGCGGAGATGAAATTCTTCCTGGCTTCGAAAAACAAATGAGTTCTCTTGTTACACGCAGACTGAAGAAAAAAGGCAACGTTGAAATCCATACAAATGCGATGGCTAAAGGCGTTGAAGAAAAACCAGATGGCGTAACAGTTACTTTTGAAGTAAAAGGCGAAGAAAAAACTGTTGATGCTGATTACGTACTGATCACAGTAGGACGCCGTCCAAACACTGATGAGCTTGGTCTTGAGCAAGTCGGTATTGAAATGACGGACCGCGGTGTCGTGAAAACTGACAAACAGTGCCGCACTAACGTACCTAACATTTATGCAATCGGTGACATCATCGAAGGACCTCCGCTTGCTCACAAAGCATCTTACGAAGGTAAAATCGCAGCAGAAGCTATCGCTGGAGAGCCTGCAGAAATCGATTACCTTGGTATTCCTGCGGTTGTCTTCTCTGAGCCTGAACTTGCATCAGTTGGTTACACTGAAGCACAGGCGAAAGAAGAAGGCCTTGATATTGTTGCTGCTAAATTCCCATTTGGAGCAAACGGCCGTGCCCTTTCTCTTAACGAAACAGACGGCTTCATGAAGCTGATCACTCGTAAAGAGGACGGTCTTGTAATCGGTGCACAAATCGCCGGTGCAAGTGCTTCTGATATGATTTCTGAATTAAGCTTAGCGATCGAAGGCGGCATGACTGCTGAAGATATCGCGATGACAATTCACGCTCACCCAACATTGGGCGAAATCACAATGGAAGCAGCTGAAGTGGCAATCGGAAGTCCGATTCACATCGTAAAATAATACTCATATCAAAAACAGCCCTCGCTCAATGCGGGGCTGTTTTATTTATTTTGACAGCACATGCTGCAATGGTTTAACGATGTCTTCTTTCTTTTTCACACATCCCTCGATTTTCACAACGACATGGCGCTGATCAACAACCATAAGGGTAGGGACGGTTTCAATCTCATCTTCCCAGCCTTCTTTGTTATCATAAACCTTCATTTTATCTATTTGCTCAGGATAATCTTTTTCTAAATCAAGCAGTGCATCGTAATATGGCGCTTCCTCGTCAATTTGGTTTTCATCAGAAAAAAACAAAATTTGTGTATGATGAATGTTGTCAATCCGGCTTTTTTTCATCGGATTGATGGTGGAAAGCGTACAGCCCGATAAAGCAAATACTATTATCAGTATGGGGAATACCGCGCGATATCGCATCTATCTTCTCCTCTGTATAAACAATAGTAAACTAGCCTTAGTTTATCATGAGAGGAGGCTGAATCTGCTCCTTGTTACCTAATTGTTATATAATTGAAACCGTTTTTAAAGTGAGATTACATAGTATATCAATCGTTTAAATATTGCTGCGTTCGTTCATAAAAGTTCAAGAAAACATGAAATCACGGGATGTATTTTTGCATATGTATCGATTAAAGCTGTTTCGTGAAGAAGATATTGTATGTGAAAAATAAAAAAACACTATATATAACGAAATAAAAATTAAATGTGTCATACAGTTTGCGGTTGACATTTTAAATGTGACATATTAATATAATAGCAACAAGAGAAATTAAGCGTTTTCAAAATTCAAAGAAATGGGGAATAAGAGATGGGAACGATTGTTTGCCAAGATTGCAACGAAGCCATTCATTACTTTGAAGATGAGAAAGTGACAACATTATACGGATCATGCTGCGGACAATGTCAATGTCCTGTTGATGAAGAGTAATAAAAAGCATGCGGGCTCAAGCCGCATGCTTTTTATTTATTGAATCGCTTTTTGCTCTTTAATGACCCGGATCATGTTTAATGTCGAATCTTCAGGTCCTTGAACCGGTAGACCTGCGTCAAGGTTCTTAAAAATATAGCTGATGTTGTCTTCTGTAATAATCTCACCTGGAATGAAGATCGGAATGCCAGGAGGATATACCATTACAAATTCAGCGATAATCCGTCCGGATGCTTCTTTTAATGGGATGACCTCCGTATTTGCGTAGAAAGCATCACGCGGAGTCATTGCCAATAAAGGAATTTCCGGAAGCAGTACTTCAGTTTGCTGGTGCGTTATATCTTTTTCTGACATATGATGTGCAATCTCTGTTAAAGCCTCTGCAAGCCGGTCTGCATCATTTTGGCTGTCACCAGGGGTGAAAATACACAAAATATTGTACAGATCAGAAAGCTCAACTTCAATATTAAAGGATTCACGAAGCCATTTTTCAACATCATGACCTGTGAGTCCAAGACTTTTAACAGAGATAATCAATTTTGTCGGGTCATAACTGTAAGCTGCTTTCGAACCAAGAATCTCAGAACCGACACAATAAATGCCTTCAATCTGATTGAGGCGGTTTCTCGTCTGGTTGGCAAGCTTCAGTGTCTCCTCAGCAAGCTGATGGCCTTCTGTCGCAAGACGTTTTCTGGCAACATCCAGAGAGGCGAGAAGTAAGTAAGAAGTAGACGTTGTTGTCAGCATACTCAGGATGGATTGCACTCTGTCTTTGGAAACAAGGCCCTCTCTCATGTTTAAAATAGAGCTCTGCGTCAGTGATCCCCCGAGCTTGTGTACACTTGTAGCTGCTATGTCCGCTCCTGCCTGCATGGCTGAAAGCGGCAATTCGTCGTGAAAATGAATGTGAACCCCGTGTGCTTCATCAACTAGAACCGGCACATCAAACGAATGAGCAAGTTCTACGATGCTTTTTAAGTCGGCTGCAACACCGAAATATGTCGGGTTGATGACGAGAAGCCCTTTTGCATCTGGATGTTCGGTAAGCGCCCGTTTAGCAGATTCAAGCGTAATGCCGTGAGATATGCCTAATTCATTGTCAATTTCCGGATGAATAAAGATTGGAATTGCTCCGGAAAATACAATAGCTGTCATGATTGATTTGTGCACATTTCTCGGAATAATAATTTTATCTCCAGGTCCGCAAACAGCCATCACCATTGTCATAATGGCGCCGCTCGTTCCTTGGACAGAAAAAAATGTGTGGTCCGCGCCAAATGCTTCAGCCGCCAGATCCTGTGCTTGTTTAATGATGCCTTTGGGCGCGTGCAGATCATCTAGTGGTTCAATATTGATTAAATCTATGCTTAACGCGTTTTCGCCAATAAAATCTCTAAATTCTGGGTCCATTCCTGCCCCTTTTTTATGGCCGGGAATGTGGAATTGAACAGGCTGTCTGCTTGCATGCTTTTTCAGTCCTGTGTATAAGGGTGTTTCATGTTGCGGCAATTGTTTTCCCACCTTTGTAATCATACCTATGCATAATAGTGTGTATTAAAATCAGTTTCTCAATCGTTTTTTAGACGTAAAACAAATGAATTATATTATGAACTTGAAAGAATGTAAAGAACAATTTATGATCAAATGAAGATGCTTTCTCTTAAGGGGAGCAAATCTATAAGGAGTGAAGAAAATGGAATATCAATACCCAATGAATGAAGATTGGACTACTGAAGAAGCAGTGGATGTGATTGCGTTTTTCCAGCAGGTTGAGCTTGCATATGAAAAAGGCGCAGATCGCGAAGAGCTTCTTAAAGCTTACCGCCGTTTCAAAGAAATTGTACCGGGAAAGGCTGAAGAAAAAACGCTATGCGGCGAGTTTGAAGAACAAAGTACATACTCTCCTTATCGCACAGTCAAACAGGCAAGAGAATCTGATCAGGCGAAGATTAAGATGTAAGAAAGAGCCGGAGGCAATTCATGCCCCGGCTCTTGTTTATGCTTGTGATACCTTTTGGGTGAAGCGGTACAAGAAAGCAAGCTGCTGAAAGGCATCGTCGATACGTTGAAGGAATTCCTGGTTATTCATATTCAGCACTTCTTCTTTTTGAAGCTGAATGCCGCATAACAGCTCGGCTTTCTTTACAGTCTGCAAACGCTCAAACAGCGTCTTCAGCTGTTCTTTATTCATTTCAGACTGCTTATGTACTCCGGGTTTTGTGTGATCTGCGGACCAAACGAAGCTGTCTGGGATATTCTTTGTTATGGTTTCCTGATTCGCTTCAAGCCATTTGCCGTATTTTTCTTTGATAGGGGATTCATAAATAATCGCGAACCACACAAATACGTGGCTTTCCCATAAACCAATCTGAAAATGCGGCAGTTTTTTATAGCCTCTTTTGCTGTTTGCGAACGCCACCCAGCTGTCAGCAGGGGGATTGACGGATCTTCTTGCGTGCTTTGCCACATGCGGAAACATTTCATCTCCGGTTAAAGCTGATAAAGTCGGGGCAAAATGTTCGCCTAGAGCTGTAAGCTTCGGACGGACCGTCTCTTTTAATACCTCCATGCGCGCGTCTAAGCCTTCTATTGTAAATGTGTTAAAGTCTTCTTCTGTAAAACGCATTTGTGTCATGATTTTCCTCCTTCATGCAAGTAAACATATTTTATCACAGTTCATACGAGCGTCAAAAAGATTGAACGCGTTTGAAGAAAGGGGAAATGTGGTAATAAACCAATAGGTAAACACACAATTTTCAGAATCATGTTACGCGTAAATAGAACAATCATACGATATAAGAAGTAATCATTGTTGAATGGCAAAATGGGATGCTTTTTTACAAACAAATGATCTCTGGAAGGGGCGAAAGACAATGAGGCAAGTTGTGAAAGAGGGTTTTAAGGAAGAGAAAAACAATCGTGTAGCTGTCTGGAGACTAGAGGTAGATTATGAATTGGCAACCCTGTATGAAGCAATTCAAAAAGAAAATGAAGAACAAATTGAACAAAGCAAAAACAAACTTGAGCGACTCAGAAAAGAATGGATTCGTCTTAACGGGTAAAAAGCGATAGTGAAAACGAACCGCATGAATGGTTCGTTTTTACATGAGAAGGGATATTTTCATTTTCCTTGCTTTTTCACCGCCGTTATCAGTATCCTATAAAATAAAGGTCTACATAGAAGAGAGGGTACACAAGAATGACAAATTGGACGGAAATTGATGAAATTGCAAAAAAATGGGTAAGGGAAGCAGGCGCGAGAATTAAACAATCCATGCATGAAAGCCTGACAATTGAAACAAAATCAAATCCGAATGATTTAGTCACCAATATTGACAAAGAAACGGAAAAGTTTTTTATTGACCGCATTCAAGAAACGTTTCCGGGACACCGCATACTTGGCGAAGAAGGGCAAGGAGACAAACTCCACTCATTGGAGGGAGTCGTCTGGATTATCGACCCGATTGACGGGACGATGAATTTTGTTCACCAGCAAAGAAATTTTGCGATTTCAATCGGAATTTTTGAAAACGGAGAAGGGAAAATCGGATTAATTTATGATGTGGTGCATGATGAACTTTATCACGCATTTAGCGGCAGAGGAGCTTATATGAATGAAACGAAGCTGGCTCCTTTGAAAGAAACCGTCATTGAAGAAGCCATTCTTGGCATTAATGCGACATGGATAACGGAAAACAGAAGAATTGATTCAAGTGTGTTAGCGCCCCTTGTGAAAAGAGTCAGAGGCACACGTTCCTACGGTTCTGCCGCTTTAGAGCTGGCGAATGTCGCGGCAGGAAGAATAGATGCTTACATCACGATGCGGCTTGCGCCATGGGATTACGCGGCCGGCTGTGTACTGTTAAATGAAGTGGGAGGCATTTATTCGACCATTGAGGGTGAGCCGTTTACCTTTTTAGAAAATCACAGTGTTTTGGCCGGAAAACCATCTATACATAAAACGGTATTTGAAGAGTACCTTCGTGCTGAAAAGTAGGTTATTTGAACAGGACGACCTCAGCTTGTTAGAAACGCTCGCGGAGGCTCATCCTGTATGGAAAGAGGAGGAGTTTGGGGAGAAAGATGCTGAAAGCTATATGATCTCCTACTCCATGTACAACGGATCCTGGCTTGTATGGGAAAAAGACGGTCGGCCTGTTGCCCTCAGCTATCATCTCGAATGGGCGCCTTCCAACGGAAAGCCGTGGCTGGGAACGGTGCTTGTAGACCCGGATGAAGAAAAAAAGGGGCATGCGAGGATGATCATTGAACGGATCAGCAAATCGCTCAGAGCCAAACATAAAGCGATGTTTGCGGCAGTTCCTATTGACCGTAGTGAATGGATATTGTTTTTGAGCCAATGCGGGTTTGAACAGCTGAAAATGGAGAAAGATGATAGAGGCAAACCATTTATGATCCTGGTGAAGCCTTTAGCGGAAGCTGCCGTATGATAACGGCAGCTCAGCGTGTCGACAAACCCTTGCATTCGTTGTCAAGCCTGTGCGTTGGTGCTCACGAATTAGGACATTCGCTCCGCTCCAATGCTCGCCTTTCCTAGACTTCAAGGGTTTTCAACCACGCTGAAAAGATGACAAAACCCTAAAACTAAACCGTTTTAGGATTTTGTCAACAATCTGAGCTGCCGTATGATAACGGCAGCTTATTTTTTGTAAGCTGTTAACCATAAAAAGCCCCCCAAAAATGAGAGGCGAATCTGTGATAAAAGAAACATTATTTTTTAACCGCATGAATATAATGAATCGTTTCAAACGCTGACAAATCGTCTATTCGATTGCCAAAGAAAAGGTTATGAATGTCGTCGGGTGATAGATGTTCATAGATGAGTAAACCTGCTGACTCTAACAGATGTTCAATTTCTTGATAAGTAAAACACGATTTCATCGGTTCGCCGCTTGCGGCAGCCATCTTCACCATATGTTCAACTCGATTTGACTTTCCTTTTGCAGTAAAGAGTGTTTCGTCGGCATAATCAAAAACGATAGAGCTCCCTGAGGGGACATGAGAAAATAAATGGCTGATCAAGCTTGCATTTTCTTCTCGTGTTAAATAATAAGACACTCCCAGAAGGCTGAAGAATGTTTTTGTGTTTTCAAATCCTTCATCTATAAGAGGCTGATAGGAAAACGTTTTGGTAAAATCCATAGGAACAAAGTGAAGGTGCTCCGGGATGGTCAGCTTTGCATCTTTCAGCTTATTTTTTTTGAATTGCTGTGTAGCCGGATGATCAACCTCGAAAACTTCTAAGCTGTTTTCCAATTCAGGATGCCGAAAACAGAAAGTATCCAGCCCGGCCCCAAGAATGACATACTGTTTTGCTCCAAGCATTAATTCGTTGTGTAAGACTTTTTCGCAATACGAAGCACGTGCTAAGGGCGTGGGTGACAGCTGGACTTGCGTAACCCATTTTAATATTTCTTCGGGATCATTTTGCAGGCGTTCAGCAATCTCTTTGTTGAAAAACGTGATTCCTTGAATCATATTCTCGCTGATGTCGGAAAACTCTTTTTCGTTAATAAGATCTTTTGCAATAAAATCATCAAAAATGAGAGGCGTGTCATATCGGCTGTGATACGCACGGGCAAAAGCTGAAATCAAAGACGTTAAGCTAGACTGCTTTTTCCTCATGAAATGATCCTCCCATAAAAAAATAAGATTCCCCTGGCCAGGAGCATCTTATTATACATACAAATATATTAATAGTAAATTATGGCATAAATAAAATTTTTTGTAAATGTTTTTGCTCTATCTTCAGTCGTATAAACTTCCTTTATTTCATATGCTTACGTTCATTCTTTAGATAGCAGTTAAAAAAATCTTTTACAATGTAAGAGTATGATGCTGGGTAAAACCGATATGTCCGGCTATCGTGAAGCGGGTGCTGATTCTCATGGTATCATCCTTTCGTTGTAATGATTATTCTTACAACAGAAAAGGAAATCAATACATGTAACGAAAAAAAGCCTGAGAGATCTCAGGCTTTTCCTAACATTACAATCCAACAGCATTCCAGGCTGCTTCAACTTTTGCGGCATCAGTTGAGCCGTAAAGGTCACGGGCAGACTGAATGAGAGCTGCTTTGGCATCTTTGAACGTGGAAGAAGGTGTAAGATACGTTGTTAACGCACGGTAATAGATCTGTTGTGATTTAGATACACCTAGTTTTGTAATGGTATTGTAAGCGGCTTTATTTGGAATTCCGCTGTTTGTGTGTACGCCGCCATAATCGCCTTCCTCTGTGTTTGGAAGGTTTTGATAATCGGCGTAATTGTCAGGCTGATCGTATTTTGTCGGATTGGACAGGCTGCGGAGAGCAGGCTGGCTGACTGTAATGTCTTCACCAATGTCCCAGTCTTCTGTATCTGTAAAATAACCGAATACGTCAGAGAATGATTCGTTTAATGCCCCCGGCTGATTTTCATAAATCAAGTTGGCCGTTTCTTGAGTGACGCCATGTGTCATTTCATGTGCTGTCACATCTAATGAGCCGGAAAGCGGAGAGAAGAATGATCCGTCGCCGTCACCGTAAATCATTTGATCGCCTGTCCATGCAGCATTGTTATACCGAGTGCCGTAGTGAACGGAAGAAACGATTTTACTGCCTTTGTTATCATAGCTGTTTCGTTTAAAGTTTGAATAAAAATAATCGTACACTTTACCGAGGTTATAGTGGGCGTCAACGGCTGCCCGCTGTGATGAAGATGTAAACGTTTTAGTTGTGCTTGAGACAAGCGTACCTGGAAGGCGGCTTTGTCTGTTTTGTAAGTCATATGTGATGATTTGTGTGCCTGTTGGTTTTGAAAGATCTCTTAGAACGTATTTTCCGCTTTCATAAGAGATGTTCAAAGGAACAGTTGCGCCCTTTAGAGTTGTTCCGCTTCCAGTGGCAGCAGCATGTTCCACTTTATTTTGCTGTTTTAATATGCTGCCTGTTTCGGCATCTATTAAGACTTCCCAGTTTGCAGGTTCAGGCTCGATATAGCGAATCGTCACGTCGTAAGCAAGACGATAGCTGCCATCCTTTGTTTCTATCGCTTTTAACTCGGCTTTATTACTATTTTTGGCTGTTCCGTTAGAAACAGCGTCTGGTGATTTGCTGATGGCTTTGAAAGCGAGTGCCAGTGCTTTTTCAGAAGAGACTTTTTGGCTGTTTTCTGTTTTTGCAGCAGATTGATTGTGTAATTCACCATTGACCGCATAGACATTATCGGATTTATCAACGTGAACGATCACCTGTGAATCTTTAATAGGCACTTCGTTAACTACAGGCGCATATCGAAAGTGCTTGTACCCAAGGGCATCAGTAGTACTTTCGACAAGCTTCAGCCTTTTGGTGGGGTCACCTTTAAAAATGTTGCTGTTCTTTTTCAAAAACTGTTTGACAGCCTTGTCATTTGGTGCAGAGAGCTCTGATTGAGCTATTGCGTTTTTGGAGAGGAAGTTAGTTTGATTCTCTTTAAGCTGATGATTTTCAGCAGCCTGAACACCAGGAAGGCTGATTGACAAACTCATAAACGAAGCAGCGACAGCAACAGACAATTTCTTACCTAAACCCACAATAAATCCCCCTTTTTTGAAAATACTGAAAAATATTTATATCGTTATATTAAACTAGCATTTTGGAATACTCAACAAAAACTAACATAACTAGACAAAATTGATAGAAATGTCCTGTGTTTATTTTTGCTGAATAATATCCAGATGAGTCAAGTGTCATGTGATGGCTCATTGCAAGAGTTATGGGGAAGAAAAGAAATATTTGTTTCTTATTGAAACTTTTGGACAAGCCGGCTGTCTAACCGAATGAGGCCTTAATAAGAAGTAAAGGATTGTTGTTCGTGTTGGATTTATTCAGTCATTATGTATTGCATTTCGAACGTTATTTTATATTAAGCAGACAAAGCACCTTGCTGATTCAATGGGCAATTGTAGTTTTGGCGGGCTTATATGTTTTGGTGCACCATCCCAAGATAAACCGGTACCGCACCATGTTCTTGGCAGGTGTCTTATTGCGGATTGTGTTGCTGGCCGGGGTGTCTGTTGAACTCATTCATCAGGTGCAAGCAACAAACTTTACCAGCGCTTACTTAAGAGAGGACGGCAATGAACTGCTACCGCTGGTGCATTTTTTGTTATACGGGTATGTGCTACTGACGGCTTTTCACTATATGCTGATGCCTCGTGATCATGGCGGAAAAGGTATGTTTTATACGTTCGATCTCGCCGTTGTCAGTTTGCCGATCGTACAAATGATATTCAGTTTCTTTTCGTATTGGAATGAATATCCTGATGAGATCGAACCAATTGAATTCGTGTTCCTGTTTTTCATTATCATTCTTCCTATTGTGTTGAATGTACTGTTTTTCAAGCTGTATTGGAGAACAAATAAGATTTTACTAGGTTTATTTTATACGCTGATTATCGGACTGCTCGTCCTGCTGCTTACGCCATATCCCAATCAAATCTCCATAGATTATGGTGCAGTAATGCCATATACGATTTATTTAGCAATGGCGGGATTTTTGATGAGCTATCATCTGTTCCAAAAGTCAGGCAAGGTTTATGCGCGTGTGAATAAGTGGCTGCCGATGGCTGTCATTCTGTTTTTTGTCTTGCTCTTAAATCCGATATATAACGTAGCAACGGCTGCTTTCGCTTTATCAAAGCCGGCAAATGTTCATGACTCATTCAATTTTGTAGGAGAGCACATTTCATCTGAAAAAGCGGAACAAATTATTAAGTCATTTTTTCCTACGGATGAGACGTTGTATTTACATGATACAAAGATGGATGTGCATTATTTCTATTCATTTGAAAACTTGAGCTATGAGGCTGAAGTGGATGAAGTATCACAGCTGATTAATAATTATCAGTACTTGAAAAAGCCGCGGGGGAAAACGCTGACGGATCAGGAATACATGCGGAAGTCCATCGCTTTCCTTGAGCAACACGGCCGTGTGTTAAATAAAGATCACATCGAAACAACGGTATCTAAAGAAGACGGCCAGATAGTCGTTCGTATATATCTGAAAAATCAACTTCATAAAAAAGATCATGAAGATGATGGAACGGTATTTTATTGGGAAAAGGAAACACTAATGGGCTTTAGTGAAGACCCTTCAATTTATCAGCTTGATTCTCTTCTGCATGTTCATGTAACAGAACAAGACATACAAGACAAAGTGAAGGAAGTGTTTAGAGCTTTAAACATACCGAGACAGCCTTATCAGATCACTGATATTGAAAGCAACAGCCTGCTCGGAAGCATGGTGAGCGTTGAAACAAAAGATGGAATTGTTTTGGAATTTGAGGGCGAATCCAGTTGTTTACATAGTCTTTCGCTTCCAATGAAAAAGAATATTTCACTGGCTAACAGCGGGGTGCAGCGGCAGATATTATCGGTCTTCGATGCTGATGTATCAGAAATGAAGAAAAAAAGCAGGCAGAGTGACATGGTGATGTATACTGATTCTTCTAAAACATATGAGCTTTTTGAAGATCAAGGTCAGCTAAACGCTTATGTGTACAGCGATACACCCGATAGGGCATTTTCATATACGTATGGTGATGGAAAATTGGCTTATGAAAAAGTAGCTTCTGCATACCAGGATGTCATTTACAAAAAACGCATGCGTCCAATTATCGTTCAAAGAGGGAATGAACGCCATTATGCATGGCTGATCATTATTCAGCCGTTTGGCACAAACCGCCATGATGCTTATGTGGTGGATGGAGACACACAAGAGGTGGAAAGCCTATATGAATCATAAAGAAAAAGCGTCTGTATTTTTAGATTTATATGACCTATATAAAGAAGGAGAGCTAGAGGATGAATCAATGGAATGGATGAGAAAGCAAGAGCCTTTATTTCAAAAGAATGCGGAAGGCTTAAAGAGTGAATCTTGTTCAAAGAGAAGCCCGGGTGCTGAAGAAGAGAGCCAAATCAGACATATGAAAGTATACCTGTCTGCCATGTATATCTGTTTCATTTTATTGGCTATTTGGATGACGGTGTGGTTTTACTTTTAATGAAACATAGGGATTCTATTGAGGATTTGTATCGACAGTATTACCGAGAAATTTTAAATTATTTATTCAGAAGGACTCATCACCTTGAAACAGCCAAGGACTTAGCGCAGGACACGTTTGTAAAAGCTCTTAACGGCCTGGCTTCGTTTAGGGGGCATTCTTCCATCAGAACGTGGCTTTACACCATTGCACATCATACCTTTGTCAATTGGTACCGCAGGGATGTCAAATACCAATTGACTGATATCAGCAAAAATGAGGGATTAACGCAAACAACTTATGAGCAGCCTGAACAGTATCTGTTACGGACGGTAAAAAGCGAAACGTTGCGGCAGGAGATCCTGCTGTTAAAAGATCAGCATCAATCCGTTTTGATTTTAAGAGAATTCCAAGAGCTTTCTTATGAAGAAATCGCTGAGATATTAGGATGGAGTCTTTCAAAGGTGAAAACCACACTGCACCGGGCGAGATTAGAGCTAAAGAAAAACATGGCGAAAAGAAGAGAGGAGGAGCGGACATGACCTGCTTTCTAGTAAGAGACCTGCTTCCTCTGTATCTTGAAGGTGATTGTAAAAGTGAAACGGAACACGTCATTGAAGAACATTTAAAGACCTGCAACAGCTGCAGAGAGATGTATGACATGATGGCTGAGCCTTTTGAATTGGAAGGCGGACAGGCCGTTGAGGAGGCTTTTCTGCCGGAAGAAGAAATGCGGTTTAAACAGAGGTACTATGGTTTGCTGATCGTTAAAGCTGCCTGCTGGTTCGGAGCGGCGGTAGCCGTGATGCTGATCATCAAACTGCTCATATAAAGAAAAGCGCTTGTCCGATTCCGGCAAGCGCTTTTTTAGATTAAGCTTCAGGATGGATCATATCGTAGATTGCGGCAAGCTGTTCTTGTGGCAGAGCACTGAAGAGTTTGCCGTAAAGATCAGCTTGCGAAGGTGTCGCCCCTGCTTGTACGGCTGCATTTTTATCATAGCTGTACACACCGTCTTGTAATACAATTGCTGCTTGAAGAATGTGAATCTTTAAGGAAACAGCGGAGAAAAATTGTTCAAGTGCGAGTGCTTCTTTATCTGTTAAGCCAAGTTCAATTGCTTTTTCTGTATCAAATTTGTAATTTTCATCTTCAGCATACACACATTGTGAAACAACATTGAAAAATTCTGAAGTCGACTCCCATAATGTTGCGATTACTTGAGCCTCTTCTTTTGTCATTCCTAACTCGACAGCTTTTTCACTGTCAAAATAATACACACCGTCTTGTTCATATATACATTCATTTAATATATCAATGAATGTATTGAGATCTTCGTTAGTGATTGTCTGATGCTGAACATGGCCAGCAGTGTTATCAGTCAATGTTTTTGCGCTGGCTGCATCAGGGCCGAACGTTAATAGAGCAGCTGAGGTCATTGCGGCAGTTGTTAGCATAGCTTTTTTTACAAATGTTTTCTTCATGTTTCTTCTCTCCCTTTAATGAATTGTGCTACGAATCCCATTATAGGGAGAGATTGGAGGAGAAGAAATAGGCTCTATGGTCTTTTGTGTATATGTTGCCGGACTATTTTTTGCCGGTCACATGAGTCATCATGAGAACGTTTGTCTATGTATGAATGCTGTTTTACATCTTCCAGACTAAGAAACAGGGGAGATAAGGCTTAATAAAATAAAAAAAACCGCTTTTTTGCGGTGTTTCAGCGTGTCGACAAACTCTCGCATTCGTTGTCAAGGCTGCGCGCCGGTGCTCACGAATTCGAACATTCGCTGTGCTCCGATGCACGCCCTTCCTAGACTTCAAGGGTTTTCAATCACACTGAAAAGATACAAAATGCTAAAATGAAAACCATTTTAGCATTTTGTCAACAATTTGAAACACTGCTTTCTTTGCGGTGTTTTTTGATTATAATATCTCCTGCGGGGCAATGCTTTTAATCAAGCATGCCTTGCTCACGCATTTTCTTTTTTAATGTAAATCCGCCGCCCATAACGGCGCAAACAAGTACAATGCTGGATGCAATGCCTATTGCGCTTTTTTCAGCGATAAAGACGCCGATCAGCATAATGCTGAAAACCGCTGCAAATGCAAATAATAGGAAAAGCCAATTCGTTTTTTTCATAATTTCCATCCCCTTTTACGTCTTATATTAAGTTTACAGAAAAACGTGACGCTTTTAAAGAGGATGTGTGGTATAATATGAAAGTTATCTAATTTTTTTAGGAGATGAAAAAGTGAAACTTCGAAATGATCTTCGCAACATCGCGATTATTGCCCACGTTGACCATGGTAAAACGACTCTAGTCGATCAGCTTTTACATCAAGCTGGTACGTTCCGTGCCAACGAACAGGTTGCTGAACGCGCAATGGACTCTAATGATCTTGAACGCGAACGCGGCATTACAATTTTGGCGAAAAATACAGCGATTAACTATAAAGATACACGCATCAATATTTTGGATACCCCTGGACACGCAGACTTTGGGGGAGAGGTAGAACGGATTATGAAAATGGTTGACGGCGTACTGCTTGTCGTTGACGCATATGAAGGCTGTATGCCTCAAACTCGTTTTGTTCTGAAAAAAGCCCTTGAGCAAAACCTGAACCCGGTTGTTGTTGTCAACAAAATTGACCGTGACTTTGCTCGTCCTGAGGAAGTAATCGATGAGGTTCTTGATCTGTTCATTGAGCTTGATGCCAATGAACAGCAGCTTGAATTCCCAGTGGTATATGCTTCAGCGATTAATGGTACAGCGAGTCTTGATCCGAAACAGCAGGATGAAAACATGGAATCTTTATATGAAACCATTATTAAGCATGTTCCGGCACCTGTTGAAAATGCAGAGGAGCCGCTTCAGTTCCAAGTTGCCCTTCTTGACTACAATGATTATGTAGGCCGTATCGGAATCGGACGCGTATTCCGCGGCACGATGAAAGTCGGTCAGCAGGTTTCTCTTATGAAGCTTGACGGAACGGCTAAGTCATTCCGTGTAACAAAAATTTTCGGTTTCCAAGGCTTAAAGCGGGTGGAAATTGAAGAAGCAAAAGCGGGAGACCTCGTTGCGGTTTCCGGCATGGAAGATATTAATGTTGGTGAAACGGTCTGTCCTGTAGACCATCAAGATCCGCTTCCAGTGCTTCGCATTGATGAACCGACACTTCAAATGACATTTGTCGTGAATAACAGTCCGTTTGCAGGTCGTGAAGGTAAATATGTAACGGCCCGCAAAATTGAAGAGCGTCTTCATTCACAGCTTCAGACGGATGTGAGCTTGCGTGTTGAGCCAACAGCTTCTCCTGACGCTTGGGTTGTTTCCGGACGCGGTGAGCTCCACTTGTCAATACTGATTGAAAATATGCGTCGTGAAGGCTATGAACTTCAAGTTTCAAAACCTGAAGTTATCATCAAAGAAATCGACGGCGTACGCTGTGAGCCTGTTGAGCGCGTGCAAATCGATGTTCCGGAAGAGCATACAGGCTCTGTCATGGAATCAATGGGTGCCCGCAAAGGCGAAATGATTGACATGATCAACAATGGTAACGGCCAAGTCCGTCTCATCTTTACAGTTCCTTCCCGCGGACTGATCGGGTACTCCACAGAGTTCTTATCATTAACACGCGGCTTTGGTATTCTTAACCATACGTTTGACAGCTACCAGCCGATGCAGGCGGGCCAAGTAGGCGGCCGCCGTCAAGGTGTACTTGTGTCAATGGAAAACGGAAAAGCGACATCTTATGGTATTCAAGGAATTGAAGACCGCGGTGTCATCTTCGTTGAGCCAGGTACTGAAGTATACGAAGGAATGATTGTTGGAGAGCATAACCGTGACAACGACCTTGTTGTTAACGTCAGCAAAATGAAACAGCAGACGAACGTCCGCTCTGCGACAAAGGATCAGACAACTACAATTAAAAAAGCGCGCATCATGTCTCTTGAGGAGTCGCTAGAGTACTTAAACGAAGATGAATACTGTGAAGTAACGCCTGAATCCATCCGTTTAAGAAAGAAAATCCTCAATAAAAACGAACGTGAAAAAGCGGCTAAAAAGAAAAAAACAGCAGGATTGTCTTAATCTCTTGCAGAATTTGAAAAGATAGAACCCGTACGTTTACAGGGGAGGGAATCTTTTTGAATGACGTAAGCGAACGCCTGTCGTTCTTCGCCGCTCTATATCAAGTAGACCGGCAGCCTGCGGCAGGCATGTGGCTGCTGTACGGCACGATTTTTGTGTTGGCCGTTATTGTATTTAAGCTTGGATTTGCTAAACGGCTTCCGGTATTAAAATCAGCAGTGGTGTATGTATTTCTGGCTTTGGGTTGCACTGTTTTTACCTTTTTAGGAGTGTTTTTGCCTGTGGCAGAGGGATTGGTCGTCGCTGCGCTGATTTTAATCATTTACAAAATTCGGCTGTATCAGTCGAAAAAAGGACAGTCTGCAAAATCATAAAAAGACTCAGCTGAAGAGCTGAGTCTTTTTATTTTGTCATCTTTTCAGCGTGATTGAAAACCCTTGAAGTCTAGAAAGGACGAGCATCGGAGCACAGCGAATGTTGGAATTCGTGAGCACCGACGCACAGGCCTGACAACGAATGCGAGGGTTTGTCGACACGCTGACTCAGCTGAGAAGCTGAGTCTTTTTGTTCTGTATGGTAAAGCTGCCGCTTTATTTTTTGACTTTTTCTTTCTTCTGCTGTCCCGGGTGAAAAGAGAATTTTCCCGTTTTCAGCCGTTCTTCTGTTTTTTGGGTAATCCGATCGTGGCATTCCTGGCACATATATGTATGGATCGGGCGGTTTCGAAGCCGTTTCGCGATCAGGGTATCATCATCAATTGTTTCAATTTTATCGCAAATAGAACATTGGACCCTCATCATATCACCTCT
This sequence comes from Bacillus sp. 0209A, assembly GCF_036765095.1. Taxonomy (NCBI): domain Bacteria; kingdom Bacillati; phylum Bacillota; class Bacilli; order Caryophanales; family Bacillaceae; genus Bacillus; species Bacillus sp. 0209A. The sequence goes on along the minus strand of NZ_JBAIZV010000001.1, from coordinate 468,966 downwards.
TTCACTAACATGTATTATAGCACGGATCAGAAGCTGTCCAAAATAAGAAAAAGCTAAAGCGCAAGGCTATAGCTTTTTCATGATTATTATTTTTTCATATGATGATCAGATTGATCGTTTTGCTCCTGTTCCAATTCCTGCTGCTGCTTTTTGTTTAATTGGTCATTTTGCTGCTTTGTTTGTGGCTCATCTTCATCGTCAATCACATCGTTAGGCACTTCCGGAAGCACTCGGCCGACAATTGCAGCCAATTGATCTAATATGCCTGTCACCGGCCGGCCTTCACTGATTTCTCTGCTCATTTCATTCAGGCGGCTGACCGTATCCGGGTCAGCAATGACAACTGCGTTGGCACCGTGTCGATCATCTTTCAGAGCCTGTGCTACAGAATATTTAATGGTTTCCACTTTGCTTCTGTCCAAATTATCATCGACATCAATCCCTACAACGGCATAACCTCCCAGCACAACGGCTGTTGCATCCTTAACATCGGGGATTTTTTCAGCAACGCTGATAAGATGCTTCGCAATATCCGCTCTTGTCCCATTGTCTTTTGTCTCCTGAGTTGTGTCCTTTACGTGAATCGGTTTGGTTTCCTGCTGCCTTGTTGATTCTTTTTCAACATTCTGATCCTGGTTTCCTTGTTGGTAGGCACATGCGGACAGGATAAGCGTCAGCTGTATCATAATGAAAAGAATTCGCACTTGCGGGTTCCCTCCTTGAAATGCATTCATTAATTTTATTGTTGAATTAACCTTCTATCTTTATTCACAAAAACATATATTTTAGCAGGCATTCACCTTTTTTATCGTAAGAGAAGCAGGAAGAACTTTGACCTTTATATCAGGAGGCTGAGACTTGAGTAAAATTTATGTGTTAGATACGAATGTGTTATTACAGGATCCTAACGCGATATTTTCTTTTGAAGAAAATGAGGTTGTCATCCCTGCTGTTGTATTAGAAGAAGTTGATTCGAAAAAAAGGTATATGGACGAAGTTGGGAGGAATGCAAGGCACGTATCTAAGCTGATCGATGCTTTAAGGCAAAAGGGAAGGCTGCATGAGCAGGTCCCGCTCGACACCGGCGGTACACTGAGAATTGAACTGAATCATCGTTCGTTTCACCAGCTCCAAGAGATCTTTATTGAAAAAACGAACGATAATCGTATATTGGCTGTTGCGAAAAATTTAAGCCTCGAGGAAGAAACGAAGGAAGAGGGCAGGCCGGTTATCCTCGTCAGCAAGGATGTATTGGTCAGGGTGAAAGCGGACGCGATCGGACTGCATGCTGAAGATTTCTTAAATGACCGGGTTGTGGACAATGATGAAATGTACAACGGCTATAAGGATTTATATATCAGCCAACAGCTGTTCAGCTCTTTTTATGGGAAAAATCAAATTACAGTAAATGAAATGAAACAGCACACATTTTATCCGAATCAATTCGCATTAATGAAAGATGAGCTGGGAGGGTCCTCTTCAGCCGTCGGAATGGCGGATAAAACAGGCACGGTCTTAAAAAGGCTTGTTTTTGATGATGAACATGTATGGGGAATCAGGCCGAAAAATGTACAGCAGACAATGGCATTAGAGCTTTTGCTGCGTGAAGATATTCCGCTCGTCACCCTAATCGGAAAAGCAGGAACCGGCAAAACGCTTTTAGCATTGGCGGCGGGGCTATTACAGACAGAAGACTTGGGAATATATAAAAAATTGATCGTCGCAAGGCCGATTGTTCCTGTTGGCAAGGATATTGGATATTTGCCCGGCGAAAAAGAGGAAAAGCTAAAGCCTTGGATGCAGCCGATTTTTGACAACTTAGAGTTTCTGTTTAATGCGAAAAAACCGGGGGAGCTTGAGGCCATTCTGGCGGGTATTGGCTCAATTCAGGTGGAAGCACTGACTTATATCAGGGGGAGAAGCATTCCGGATCAATTTATTATTATTGATGAGGCCCAAAATTTGACCAGGCATGAGGTGAAAACGCTGCTGACGAGAGTCGGTGAGGGCAGTAAAATTGTCTTAATGGGCGATCCAGAACAAATTGATCACCCATATTTAGACAGTCTGAACAATGGTTTAGCCTACGTGGTTGAACGATTTAAAGGACAACCCATCTCAGGCAGCGTGAAGCTGTTAAAAGGCGAGAGATCGGGTCTCGCCCAGCTTGCCGCTGACTTGCTGTAAGCTTACATGATTTCAATTTCTTTTATATCGGTGATCGGCTGATCGTGATCAACTGGATCTTCAAAATAAATATGAACGGGGCCGCCTTCTTGGATTGGCTTGCCTGCCTCACTGAAATGGACAATACTGTTCAGTGCGGTTTCCAGAGGAACGGCGGTCTTTTTCGAACTTGTGACAAATACGCATTGTGTCGCGGAGCTGAGAGGCTCAGCGTTTTTCAGGACAGTCCCAAGTTTCATGGCAAAACTGCCGTTCATCAGTTTTTGCTTCTCGTATTGTTTTTCCGTCTTTAATGTCGGCGGTGCAATCCGGCCCTCTCTGATCACGCGTTCAGGGTCAAGCGCGGATTCATCCCCGACTGATTGTAAATGTATGTCTTGACTGTCCCCTTTGCGTTCAAACGAAAATTTGCGATCATCAAAAATCCATACGCTCGGATCGATGGTGATCGGATATGTAACCTTGCCTTTTACTTGTATAACACTCATGGTTATGACCCCCTTCTCCCAAAATTATAAAAGTTTTCGCATGAATTGTCACTTTGTGTACAAATTATGTGTATTGAAATGCTCAGGGAGCGAGGGTGGTTGCATGGTATGCCGGCATAATGACGAGCTTGAAACCTTAGTGAACGAAGCGAAAAAGATGACGGACAAGGGGGAGGTAGCCAGTTATATTCCTGCCTTGGCAAAAGCTGATCAACACGATCTGTCAGTGGCGATTTATTATTCCAATACTACTTGTCTGTCAGCGGGTGACGTGGAAAAAACATTTACGCTTCAAAGTATATCGAAAGTGCTCTCGCTTGCTTTGGTATTAATGGAATACGGTAAGGAGAAGGTCTTCAGCTATGTCGGACAGGAGCCGACTGGTGATCCGTTTAATTCAATTATCAAGCTTGAAACAGTGAATCCGAGCAAGCCGTTAAACCCTATGATCAATGCCGGGGCATTGGTAGTGACCAGCTTGATTAAAGGGAAAACGGTAAAAGAGAGACTTGATTATTTACTTTCTTTTATCAGAAAGCTGACAAACAACCAACAGATTACATACTGCCGGGAAGTGGCTGAATCCGAATACAGCACGTCGATGATTAATCGGGCAATGTGTTATTATATGAAACAGTACAGGATTTTTGAAGATGATGTAGAAGCGGTAATGGATTTATACACGAAGCAATGTGCGATTGAAATGAACAGTCTGGACTTGGCGAAAATCGGATCTGTATTTGCGCTGAACGGCAGACACCCCGAGACTGGGGAGCAAGTTATCTCAAAAGATGTTGCGAGAATTTGCAAAACATTTATGGTGACGTGCGGAATGTACAATGCAAGCGGCGAATTTGCAATTAAGGTCGGAATTCCTGCGAAAAGCGGCGTATCCGGAGGGATTATGGGCATTTCGCCATACGATTTCGGGATTGGTATTTTTGGCCCGGCATTGGACGAAAAAGGGAACAGCATTGCGGGTGTGAAGCTTTTGGAAATCATGTCTGAAATGTACAAACTGAGTATTTTTTAATTTATGTCATCTGCTTAAATCCTCTTGCATTTTCTGCTGATACCCTTTATGATAAATAGAAGAATTAGGTACTCGCCTGGGGAACGGAGGGATACTTTTGGCTTCAGAGATGATAGTTGACCATCGGCAAAAAGCTTTTGAGCTCTTAAAAGTTGACGCTGAGAAGATTTTGAAGCTGATCCGAGTACAAATGGATAACTTAACGATGCCTCAATGTCCTCTATATGAAGAGGTATTAGATACTCAAATGTTCGGGCTTTCGAGGGAAATCGATTTTGCTGTCCGTCTGGGATTGGTTGATGAAAAAGACGGTAAAGACCTTTTATACACATTGGAGCGCGAATTGTCTGCTTTGCATGACGCGTTTACAGGTAAATAAATGATAAAACTCAAACTTGTTAACAGTTTGGGTTTTTTTATAACCGCACATTTTCTCCTACCTTCTCGGAGACGGTCTTTTTTTACACATTCCTTCCGAATCGTATAGAGATTCTTCATCTCGTTTGATAAATTGTAGTAAAATAAAAAAGATCAATACATAAAAACCATAGATAATGGAAGTTGGAAGCAGGGAAGAGGATGTTATGTTAAAAAAAATGCTGAAATCTTATGATTACTCACTGATATTCGCAATTGTTTTATTATGCGGATTCGGTTTAGTGATGGTATACAGTTCAAGTATGATTACGGCTGTTTCTCGTTATAACGTAAGCAGTAATTTTTTCTTCATGAGGCAGCTGTTTGCTTTATTTGCGGGTGGCGCTCTTTTTATTCTCATGGCTTTGTTTCCTTACAAAGCACTGGCTCACCAAAAGTTTCAGAAGGGAATGCTGCTTGTTTCTGTTTTTGCGCTCATTTCGCTGTTCGTATTCGGACATGTTGCCGGAAACGCGCAAAGCTGGTTTAAAATTGGCGGACTGAGCATGCAGCCGGGCGAATTTGTCAAGCTAGTGGTCATATTGTACCTTGCAGCCGTATACGCCAAAAAACAAAGCTATATTGATCATCTGTTAACGGGAGTTGCGCCTCCGGTGGTGATGACAATCATTCTTTGCGGTTTGATCGCTATGCAGCCTGACTTCGGAACTGCGGCGATTATCGGATTAATTGCGGCTTGCATGATTTTGTGTTCCGGTTTCAGCGGGAAGACTCTGGCAAGGCTTATTTTACTGGGGGGGATTGTTTTACTCTTGGTCAGTCCGATTATTTATTTAAACAAGGATAAAATCCTGTCAGAAAAGCGTTTAGATCGTTTTGAGAGCCTTGAAGATCCGTTTAAATATGCGGATTCATCCGGCCTGCAAGTGATTAATTCCTATTATGCAATCGGATCAGGCGGTATTTTCGGTATGGGACTAGGTGAAAGTATTCAAAAATACGGTTATCTTCCTGAATCGCATACTGACTTTATTATGGCTGTCATTGCCGAAGAACTTGGTATTTTTGGGGTATTGTTTGTGATTATTCTATTGGGGTTTATCGTCATAAAAGGCTTTTATATAGCCAGAAAGTGCGAGGACCCGTTTGGAAGTCTTCTAGCGATCGGTATTTCAAGCATGATCGCCATCCAATCGTTTGTTAACCTTGGCGGTGTCAGCGGATTAATTCCCATTACAGGAGTTACGCTGCCGTTTATCAGTTACGGGGGGTCTTCTTTAGTGCTGCTGCTGGCGAGTATGGGAATATTAGCCAATATCAGTATGTTTGTGAAATATTCAGAGAATAAGAAAAAGAAAGAGCCCGTGGCGTCAAAGGGAATGAAGAAGAAACAGCTTGAAAAAACTGTTTATCTGTAAAAAACAAGTGTGTACATGGGAAGGATATTCCTTTATGATAGATTATATTCCATTTCGGGTAAGGGGGAAAAAGTTTGTCACAGCAATCTATACAAAAAGTATTAGTAGCAAACAGGGGAGAAATTGCAATCCGTATATTCCGTGCTTGTACAGAATTAAATATTCGTACAGTTGCGGTCTATTCAAAAGAAGATTCCGGTTCCTATCATCGTTATAAAGCAGATGAAGCGTACCTGGTTGGCGAAGGAAAAAAACCGATTGATGCTTACCTGGATATTGAGGGTATCATTGATATTGCGAAAAGAAACAAAGTGGATGCAATCCATCCGGGATACGGTTTCTTATCTGAGAATATACATTTCGCCAAACGCTGTGAAGAAGAAGGCATTGTGTTCATCGGTCCTACTTCTGAACATTTAAATATGTTTGGTGATAAGGTGAAAGCGCGTGAACAGGCAGAAAAAGCCGGAATTCCTGTAATCCCAGGAAGCGATGGTCCTGCAGAAACGCTTGAAGCCGTCGAACAATTCGGACAAACGCACGGTTATCCGATGATTATTAAAGCTTCTCTTGGCGGCGGCGGACGCGGCATGAGAATTGTCAGAAGTGAAAGTGAAGTAAAAGAAGCATATGATCGTGCAAAATCAGAGGCAAAAGCAGCCTTTGGCAATGACGAAGTATATGTAGAGAAACTGATTGAAAACCCTAAGCACATTGAAGTTCAAGTCATTGGAGACAAGCAGGGCAACGTGGTTCATCTTTTTGAAAGGGATTGTTCTGTTCAAAGACGCCATCAAAAAGTAATCGAAGTAGCGCCGAGTGTCTCGCTGTCACCTGAGTTGAGAGATCAAATTTGCGAAGCGGCAGTTGCGCTTGCCAAAAATGTGGATTATATAAACGCCGGCACGGTTGAGTTCCTTGTCGCGAACAACGAGTTCTATTTCATTGAAGTAAACCCGCGCGTTCAAGTTGAACATACAATTACAGAAATGATTACCGGTGTCGATATTGTCCAAACACAGATCCTTGTTGCCCAGGGGCACAGTCTTCACAGCAAAAAAGTAAATATTCCACATCAAAAGGACATTTCTACAATCGGTTATGCAATTCAGTCACGGGTAACGACTGAAGATCCGCAGAATGATTTCATGCCCGATACAGGAAAAATTATGGCTTACCGCTCTGGCGGCGGCTTTGGTGTCCGGCTAGACACCGGAAACAGCTTCCAAGGCGCCGTAATTACCCCGTATTACGATTCACTTCTCGTTAAGCTTTCAACTTGGGCTTTAACATTTGAACAGGCGGCGGCCAAAATGGTCCGAAACCTTCAGGAGTTTAGAATCAGGGGCATTAAAACAAATATTCCGTTCCTTGAGAACGTTGCAAAACATGATAAATTCCTGACAGGACAATATGATACTTCCTTCATTGATACAACACCTGAGCTGTTTATTTTCCCTAAACAGAAAGACCGCGGCACGAAAATGCTCACGTACATCGGCAATGTGACAGTGAACGGGTTCCCTGGAATCGGGAAAAAAGAAAAACCGGCGTTTGACAAGCCAATACACGTAAAAGCGGACGCTGATCTGGAGCCTGCAAGAGGAACAAAGCAAATCCTTGATGAAAAAGGTGCAGAAGGTCTTGCAAAATGGGTGAAGGAACAGAAATCTGTCCTTTTAACTGATACAACATTCAGGGATGCACACCAATCCTTATTGGCAACGAGATTCAGATCACATGATTTGAAAAAAATCGCGAATCCGACGGCTGCTTTATGGCCTGAGCTATTCAGCATGGAAATGTGGGGAGGCGCGACCTTCGATGTAGCCTACCGATTCCTGAAAGAAGATCCGTGGAAGCGTCTGGAGGACCTTCGAAAGGAAGTGCCGAATACCTTATTCCAGATGCTGCTTCGTTCATCAAACGCAGTCGGCTATACGAATTATCCGGACAATGTGATTAAAGAATTTGTGAAGCAATCCGCTCAATCCGGTATTGATGTGTTCCGTATATTCGATAGCTTAAACTGGGTAAAAGGGATGACATTAGCTATTGATGCGGTTCGTGATACCGGCAAAGTGGCAGAAGCCGCGATTTGTTACACGGGAGATATCCTTGATAAGAACCGTACGAAATATGATCTTGCTTATTATACGTCGATGGCGAAGGAGCTTGAGGCGGCCGGAGCCCATATTCTCGGAATTAAAGATATGGCGGGGCTGTTAAAACCGCAGGCTGCATATGAACTCGTTTCTGCATTGAAGGAGACGATCAATATTCCGGTTCACCTGCATACGCATGATACGAGCGGAAACGGTATTTATATGTATGCGAAAGCCGTTGAAGCAGGCGTTGATATCATAGACGTGGCGGTCAGCTCAATGGCGGGTTTAACGTCTCAGCCTAGTGCGAGTGGATTTTATCATGCGATGGAAGGCAACGCCCGTCGCCCGGAAATGAATGTCCAAGGTGTTGAAATGCTGTCCCAATATTGGGAGTCAGTGCGTAAATACTATAGCGAATTTGAAAGCGGAATGAAGTCACCGCATACTGAAATATATGAACACGAAATGCCTGGAGGCCAATACAGCAACCTGCAGCAGCAGGCGAAGGGAGTAGGCCTGGGTGACCGCTGGAATGAAGTCAAAGAAATGTACAGACGCGTCAACGATATGTTCGGCGATGTCGTGAAGGTCACGCCTTCCTCAAAAGTCGTCGGAGATATGGCGCTCTACATGGTACAAAACAACTTGACTGAAAAGGACGTGTACGAAAAAGGCGAATCATTGGATTTCCCTGATTCAGTTGTTGAGCTATTCAAAGGAAATATCGGCCAGCCTCATGGCGGATTCCCGCAAAAACTCCAAAAACTGATCTTAAAAGGGCAGGAGCCAATTACGGTCAGACCTGGAGAACTGCTTGAGCCGGTATCATTTGAAGCGATCAAACAGGAATTTAAAGAGCAGCATAACTTGGAGATTTCAGATCAAGATGCTATTGCGTATGCCCTTTATCCTAAAGTCTTCTCTGATTATGTGAAAACGGCAGAAAGCTATGGAGACATTTCGGTATTAGATACACCGACATTCTTCTATGGCATGACATTGGGTGAAGAAATAGAAGTGGAAATTGAGCGCGGAAAAACGCTGATCGTTAAGCTGATTTCAATCGGCGAGCCTCAGCCTGATGCCACTCGCGTCCTTTATTTCGAACTGAACGGGCAGCCGCGTGAAGTTGTCATTAAAGATGAAAGCATTAAGTCTTCCGTTCAGGAAAAGCTGAAAGCGGACCGGACAAACCCAACCCACATCGCAGCCTCCATGCCTGGAACGGTTATTAAGGTATTGACTGAGGCAGGTGCAAAAGTCAATAAAGGTGATCACTTAATGATTAATGAAGCGATGAAAATGGAAACAACGGTTCAGGCGCCTTTCTCAGGAACAATCAAGCAGGTTCATGTGAAAAATGGCGAGCCGATCCAAACGGGAGATCTGCTTATCGAAATTGAAAAAGCATAATAAACCGGAGTGTATATCATTTGATATACACTCTTGTTTTTTAGAAAAAAGCGGAGTGAAACAAATGAAAGTTGTCATTGTGTGGTTTAGAAGAGATTTAAGGCTTGAAGACAATACAGCACTGTCAAAAGCTATTTCCTATTCAAAACAAAAACAGGCTGGTCTGCTTCCGATCTTTCAGATCGATCCTCACTTTGTAGATATGAAGTATGATATGAGTCACGAATATTTTTTTAAGACACTCTCTGTTTTTACAAATGAAGCGCGACAAAAGGGACTCTATCTGCACATCTTTTATCATGAAGCGATACATATGTTTCGCAGGCTGATGGATGCATATGAAATTGATGCGGTTTTTTATAATCAGGATGACGCAGGATACGGAGCGCAGAGGGATCATGAAGTATCAGCGTTTTTAAGAAAAAACGGGATTTATCCTTCGCCATGGACAGATGCACATATTCACGGTGCGGACGACATCGTGAAACAAGATGGCAGTATGTATAAGGTGTTTACGCCATATTTTAGATCATGGTCAAAGGCTGAAAAGCCGAAAATGATGGAGATCGATCCTCATTTTTTATGTTCAACGCAGATGATTAGAAATCAGTCGTTATCTAATCAGGGCGAACGGGTGCTGGAACATCTTGTGCAGTCCAGCAAAAGACACTGGGTGCATGTTGATGCCTCCATTGCAAAAGAGGCTCTCTTCCGATTTATAGATGAAAAGCTGTCAATGTACCATAAAAATAGAGACATGCCTTTTGCAAATAGCACCAGCAAGCTGTCCCGGTTTCTAAAAACCGGCGTCTTGTCACCGCGTATGGTATATTATGCAGTACTGCAGCATGAGTCGCCGCAAGGAGCGAAGGACGTTTTTATCAAGGAGCTGGCTTGGCGCGACTTTTACAACATGGTATACGCCGCTCATCCGCACATGGCTGAGACGGAAATTGATGAGAGGTTCCGCAACATCAGCTGGAATCATGATCACAAGCTGTTTCAAGCGTGGTGTGAAGGGCGCACTGGTTTTCCGATCGTTGATGCGGGGATGAGGCAGCTTAACAAAGAAGGCTGGATGCATAACCGGCTTCGCATGATCACTGCTTCTTTTCTCGTTAAGGAGTTTTTAATCGATTGGCGTCTCGGGGAAGCATATTTTGCTGATAAATTAATTGATTACGATCCTGCATCTAACATTGGCGGGTGGCAGTGGGCTGCTTCTGTCGGGACGGATGCTGTACCGTACTTCAGGATATTTAATCCTGTCATCCAATCTAAGAAGTTTGATCCGGATGGGCTGTTTATTAAGAGATACATTCCCGAATTGAAACATATTCCGGATGAATTTCTTCACGAGCCATGGAAAATGACGCCCCAAATTGAAGGGAGTTCATCCTGCATCATCGGCGAGGATTATCCGAATCCGCTCATTGATCATCAAGTTCAGCGGAGGCTGGCGATTGAAACATATGAAACGGCAAAAAATATGACATAAAAAAGACCAAAGCACTGGAAGCTTTGGTCTAAAATCTTTATGATTGTCTGGATTCATAACGGAACCGTGCAATCAATAATATGAAGTAGCATAGAACGCCAAACAGGCAGGCAATAAAGAACGAGTGGGCAAGAGCAAAGCCCAGAGCCAGTTCAGTATACACGATCATAATACCGGACAGTGCCTGTAATGTAATAAAAATAAGACATGAGATCCAGCCCCAAAAGATCTGCTTTTGATCTTTATAGGAAGTAATAGCATGAACAGCGGCCACAATAATCCATACAAACAAGAGCAATGCTGCTGTTCTGTGGCCCATTTGCACCCATTCAGGGAATTGAGTCGGAAGTCCATTGTTCAGCGGACTGCATAGCGGCACATCAGGACATGCCAGACTTGATTCTGTATGCCTTACATATGCGCCTGTATACACAACGATATAGGTATATATTAATATTCCTATCATGTGAAATTGCATTCTTTTGCCGATTTTAAGCGGTTTAACCAGTTTTCTAACTGATTTGTCAGCTTCAAATATAAGCAACGTCAAAATAAGCACTGAAGCGAAAGATATCAATGAGATGCCGAAGTGAAGCGCCATAATCAGCGCGTTTGAACCGAATACGACAGCCAATGCGCCAAGCAGTGCCTGTAGAAATAAAAAGATAATAGACATGATCGCGAGAAACGTTGTTTCACGGAAAATCGGCGTGATTTTTCTCCATGACCAAAACGCAAGGCTTAACACAAGGATAATAGAAATCCCGCTTGCGAATCTGTGGCTCCATTCAATAATTGAAGCCGGGTTCAATTCAGGGAAAAAACGGCCGTGACACAGCGGCCACTGTCTGCCGCATCCTTGGCCGGAACCTGTTTTTGTAACGAGGGCTCCCCCGATTAAAACAATAAGCATGACAAATGTTGTCAGAACACCGAGAGCTTTTAATGCTTTATTCATTTAATATTCACCTTCTTAACATACTGCTGCGATTTTATATACGTTCCAAGTGTAAGCGAATATGTGTTTTGAGGCAATTCTTAGAGCCTTTTGTTCACAAAAATATAATAGAATGGCGGCTTCCGAAAAATGTACACTTGATTATTCATGCCGGGTCTGATAGAAATAAGGTAAACGCACTGCCGATTTCGCGATTGCCTTTATCTTTGGTAAAATTCATAAAAAGTTCACAAATAAATTCCTGTTTGTCGTTTAATATTTAATAGGATGTTTTTTTACAAGATGTTATCTTGTATGATAGAGTTGCAGGTTTTTTATTGTCCTGCGTTAGGTTTGTAAGGGAGGTTTACGTTATGGCTAACTCCAGAATCATAAATGATACAGCTATAGACGGACAAATTGAAGAAACAACGGCATGGAAAGATTTTCTGTCCCTTATTAAAATAGGGATCGTCAATTCCAATCTCATCACGACTTTTACTGGAATGTGGCTTGCACTGCATATTTCCGGTTTGAGTTTTTTAGGCAATATAAACACCGTTCTTCTTACATTAATCGGGTCATCTCTGATTATTGCGGGCTCTTGCGCGATCAATAACTGGTATGACCGGGATATCGATCATCTGATGGAGCGCACGAAAGTAAGACCGACGGTTACGGGTAAAATTCAGCCGAATCAGGCGTTATGGTCCGGAATTTTGCTGGTTGCTTTAGGATTGATCATGCTGCTGATGACAACTGTCATGGCTGCTGTTATCGGTTTTATCGGAGTCTTTACGTATGTTGTATTGTACACAATGTGGACGAAACGCCGCTATACGATTAACACAGTAGTAGGAAGTGTTTCCGGCGCTGTTCCGCCACTTATTGGATGGACGGCAGTGGAAGGGCATATCGGTGTCGTGGCATGGGTATTATTCATGATTTTATTTATTTGGCAGATCCCTCATTTTTTAGCATTGGCTATTAAGAAAACTGAGGATTACAGAGCTGCAAATATTCCGATGCTTCCTGTCGTATACGGATTTGAAGTGACAAAAAGACAAATTATTGTGTGGGTTGCGTGCCTGATGCCACTTCCGTTTTTCCTTGGAAGCTTGGGCCTGCCGATTGTCATTCTCGGCTTGCTGTTAAATATCGGCTGGCTGATTCTCGGCTTGATGGGCCTCCGCACCAAAAATATCATGAAGTGGGCAACGCAGATGTTCATTTACTCGCTCAATTACATGACAATCTATTTCGTTGCCATGGTTGTCTTGACTCTTTTTTAAAAAATAGATACATTGCTTGTTTTATCGCTTCAAAATAATCGATGACAACTAGTAAATGCCGCCTTGACCTTTTGTTTAATCAGGCGGCTTTACTTTTATACATAGATGGCATTTTGAGTCAAAAAACTCATATTTTAAGAGAAGTGGAAATGTAAGTGCTTTATTGGTGATAGGCTGGATTGCGACGAATTTCGATCTGCTCTCCGCCTTTGTATTGACCAGAAAAGGGGTTGGGTGAAATGGTAAAGCATTGGCGTCTTATTTCATTATTAGCCTTAGTGCCGCTTCTATTAAGCGGATGTGGAAAACCTTTTTTATCCACGCTCAAGCCTGCTGGCGAGGTGGCTGATAAACAGTATGACCTGACAGTGCTCAGTACATTGATTATGGTGGTTGTTGTTGCAGTAGTATCTGTTATCTTCTTTTATGTGATTGTGAGATTCAGAAGATCACGGGTCGGTGAGAATACGATACCGAAACAGGTAGAGGGGAACAAATTTTTAGAAATCACATGGACCGTGATCCCGATTTTGCTGCTCATTATTCTTGTGATCCCTGTCGTACTATATACGCTAGAGCTAGCAGATACATCACCAATGGATAAGAAAAGCCGCAAAGCTGAGGATGCTCTTGTAGTCAATGTCCGGGCAAATTTATATTGGTGGGAGTTTGAATACCCTGATTACGGGATTATCACAAGTCAGGAGCTGATTGTGCCGACAGACCAGCGTGTGTATTTTAATTTAAAAGCCTCAGATGTAAAACATTCCTTCTGGATTCCTTCAGTTGGAGGAAAACTTGATACGAATACGGATAATGAAAATAAGTTTTTCCTGACATTTGATTCAAAACGAAGCAAAGAGGCAGGAGATATGTTTTTTGGAAAGTGTGCAGAGCTTTGCGGCCCTTCACACGCGCTGATGGATTTTAAGGTAAAGACGATGTCTGCAAAAGAATTTCAGGGCTGGACAAAAGAAATGAAAAACTATAAGTCTACAGCAGAGAGTGATTTGGCTAAGCAGGGCGAAGAACTCTTTAAAGAGAAGAACTGCCTGAGCTGCCATGCGGTCGAGCCGAATGATAAGCGGGCAGAAGCAGCAAGAACGGCCCCCAACTTAGCGACCTTCGGTGAAAGGGCAAAAGTGGCAGGGGTGAAAGACGCTAACGAAGAAAATGTGAAGGATTGGCTGAAGGATCCTGAGAGCATAAAACCGGGGAACAAAATGACTGGAACATATCCGAAGCTCTCAGACAGTGAAACAGATGCGCTTTATGAATACTTAAAAGGCTTAAAAACGGAAAGCAAGTAGGAAAGAAAGGGAGATATTAGGGGAGGTCGCATATGTTGAACACGCTTACAGAAAAGCGGGCGCGCGGATCTATACTTTGGGATTATTTGACGACGGTGGACCATAAAAAAATCGCGGTTCTTTACTTAATCGCCGGGGGATTCTTCTTTCTTGTCGGCGGAATTGAAGCGATGTTTATCAGAATTCAGCTTGCAAAGCCGGAAAATGCTTTTCTCAGTGCTCAAGCGTACAATGAAGTCATGACAATGCACGGGACGACGATGATCTTTCTGGCTGCGATGCCGCTTTTATTTGCCTTGATGAATGCGGTCGTGCCTTTGCAGATTGGGGCTCGTGACGTTTCGTTTCCATTTTTAAACTCACTCGGTTTTTGGCTCTTCTTTTTCGGGGGCATCTTCTTAAATCTAAGCTGGTTTTTGGGCGGAGCGCCAGATGCGGGCTGGACGTCATATGCCTCACTTTCGCTTCATTCTGAAGGGCACGGCATAGACTTTTTCGTCCTCGGACTGCAAATATCGGGGCTCGGGACGCTGATAGCCGGGATTAACTTTTTGGCCACGATTATTAACATGAGGGCGCCCGGCATGACGTACATGAGGCTGCCTTTGTTTACATGGACGACATTTGTGGCTTCGGCATTGATTTTGTTTGCATTTCCGCCGCTTACAGCCGGATTGGCTCTGATGATGCTGGATCGGCTGTTCGGCACCAATTTCTTTAATCCAGAGCTTGGCGGGAATACGGTCATTTGGGAGCATTTGTTTTGGATCTTTGGCCACCCGGAGGTTTATATCTTGATTTTGCCTGCATTCGGTATTTTTTCAGAGGTCATTCCTGTGTTCGCCAGAAAGCGTTTGTTTGGGTATTCATCAATGGTTTTTGCCATCGTGCTCATTGGCTTTCTAGGTTTTATGGTTTGGGTCCATCACATGTTTACGACAGGTCTCGGACCGATTGCAAATGCGATTTTTGCGGTTGCCACAATGGCTATCGCGATTCCGACCGGGATTAAAATTTTCAACTGGCTTTTGACGATTTGGGGAGGAAATGTAAAGTATACGACCGCTATGCTGTATGCCGTCTCATTTATACCGTCCTTTGTGCTCGGCGGTGTAACGGGAGTCATGCTGGCAGCGGCTGCTGCTGATTATCAGTTCCATGATACGTATTTTGTGGTGGCGCATTTCCACTACGTCATTATTGGCGGTGTGGTATTCGGCCTTTTAGCGGGTGTGCATTTCTGGTGGCCGAAAATGTTCGGTAAAATTCTGCATGAGACGATGGGGAAAATTTCATTTGTATTGTTTTTTATCGGCTTTCACCTTACGTTTTTCATTCAGCATTTTGTCGGTTTAATGGGTATGCCGCGCCGGGTTTATACGTTCTTACCAGGCCAGGGTCTTGAAACCGGCAACTTGATCAGTACAATCGGGGCGTTTTTTATGGCGGCTGCAGTTATTCTTCTGCTGGTCAATGTTATCTGGACATCGGTAAAAGGAGAATATGTCGGAGCCGATCCATGGCAGGACGGACGTACGCTTGAATGGACTGTTTCTTCACCGCCGCCTGAGTATAATTTTAAACAGCTTCCTTTTGTCAGAGGGCTTGATCCGCTTTGGATTGAGAAGCAGGCAGGACACAGCTCAATGACGCCGGCTGAACCGGTTGATGATATTCATATGCCGAACGGCTCAATCCTGCCGCTCATTATTTCTTTCGGCCTCTTTGTTGCAGCTTTCGGGCTGATGTACAGAACCGATCACGCTTGGGGCCTGCCGGTGATCTTTATCGGACTCGGTATCACATTTATTACGATGCTGCTTCGCTCAGTCATTGATGATCACGGCTATCATATTCATAAAGAAGAACTGCCGAACGATGATAAAGGGGTGAAGGCATAATGCAAATTGAAGAAAAATTCACCGCAGAAACCTTTCCAGCTTCTCCCGAAAAAGTAACACTGGAAGGGAAAAATAAATTTTTAGGCTTTTGGCTTTTCCTTGGAGGAGAGACAGTTCTGTTCGCGTCTCTCTTCGCAACGTTTCTCGCACTCCGGAATTCAAACGCCGGTGACCCGCCTACGACGGAAATGTTTGATGTGACGCTTGTGTTTATCGCCACAATGCTTTTATTAACAAGCAGTTTAACGAGTGTGTACGCGATGTACCACATGAAGAACTTTTCCTTCGGCAAAATGCAGCTTTGGCTGGGAATTACGATCTTATTGGGGGCGGGATTTTTAGGGCTGGAAATCTATGAGTTTAAGCATTACACCCATGAGTTTGGCTTTACCATCACAAGCTCTGCACTCGGTTCCGCGTTTTACACGCTCGTCGGTACACACGGCGCTCACGTGGCATTT
Source organism: Bacillus sp. 0209A (assembly GCF_036765095.1). Taxonomy (NCBI): domain Bacteria; kingdom Bacillati; phylum Bacillota; class Bacilli; order Caryophanales; family Bacillaceae; genus Bacillus; species Bacillus sp. 0209A. The sequence continues at coordinate 452,542 of NZ_JBAIZV010000001.1, read as the reverse complement.
GGGCTTATGTGGATCAGCACGCTGATGATACGCAATGCCAAAAGGGGACTGAACCTGTATACGGCGCCTAAGTTTTATGTTGCCAGTCTGTATTGGCACTTTATTGATGTCGTGTGGGTCTTTATCTTTACCGTTGTATATTTAATGGGGATGGTGGGATAAACATGGTCGGTAAAAAAAGCAGGGGGCATATCAACAGCGATCTTGAATTTAAGAAAAAGAAGCATGCTCAGGAGATGAAATATCAGGTTCTGTCTTTTGGCTTAATGATTGGACTAACGATTGTTGCCTTTCTGACTGTGGCAACGGACGGTGTCGCCAGCTGGTTTACGATTCCTTTCATTATTCTGCTTGCTGCGATTCAAGTCATCTTCCAACTGTATTATTTCATGCATATGAATCAAAAGGGGCATGAGGCGCCGGCACTGTTTTTGTATTCAGGCATGTTTGTCGCATTTATTACGGTGCTTGCGTTTGTCACAATTATATGGTGGTAATTTGAACAGCCGCCGGAGGTGAAGTAATGAATCAGTTAGACGTGTTTGGGTTTCGCGCGATGTGGAGCCCTTATCTTTTTTGTATCCTGTTGGGGATTACGGTGCTATATCTCTATTTTTACTGGCGAATGTCTTCAAAGCCTGAACGGATAACAGGTAAAGAGATGGTGTGCTTTCTATCGGCGATGCTGTTTTTATATGCAGCAGAGGGGAGTCCGGTAGATCTGCTCGGCCATATTATGTTCAGCGCTCATATGGTGCAAATGGCTGTCCTGTATTTGGTCGTCCCGCCATTATTAATTGCGGGAATTCCCGCATGGCTCTGGGAAAAGATCATTTTCAGGCCTGCCATTAAACCGGTTTTTTCATTCTTTTCGACACCTTTAATTGCTTTGCTTTTGTTTAACGGCATTTTTTCGTTATATCATGTTCCACTTATATTTGATACTGTCAAAACGGATCCGTTTTATCATACATTAATGACTTGGCTCATCTTTGTACTGGCGTTTTTGATGTGGTGGCCGCTTGTTCATAAGGTAGAGCGTCTCCCGCAGCTCAGCGGCTTGATGAAGCTGGGATATATTATGGCGGACGGTATGCTGCTCACGCCTGCTTGCGCGCTGATCATGTTCAGCGGCGCGCCGTTATACGGGACCTATACAGACCCGTCTGCGTGGGCTGAGGCAATGAAGCTTTGTGTGCCTGCGGATATGATGGGGCAGGTCCCATTAACAGGACCGGAGATGTTCAATACACTCCCTTTGTTGGAGGATCAGCAACTCGGAGCAGTCATGATGAAAATCATCCAGGAAATTGTGTACGGCACTTTTTTGGCGCTTGTTTTTTTTCAATGGGTGAAGAAAGAAAGAGAAAAGGACGGGCAGGAGGAACCGCCGTATATTCAACAGACGATATCATAAAAGGTACAGCTGAAGATGCTGTACCTTTTCAGCGTGTCGACAAACCCACGCATTCGTTGTCAAGTCTGCGCGTTGGAACTCACGAATGAAAACATTCGCTCCGCTCTAATGCTCTCCTTTTCTAGACTTCAAGGGTTTTCAATCACGCTGAAAAGATGACAAAATGCTAAAATCAAAACCGTTTTGCATTTTGTCAACCAATCTGAAAGGAACAGCAGAAGATGCTGTTCCTTTTCATTACATTTGAACTGTTTTTAACATGTCGGATATGTCCTGAATCAGTGCCTTGCTTTTTGTTACAACCTGTACGGGAAACTCTTCCGTTTCTCCATATTCTACTCCGTGCGGGTAGTAATGTTTGCCTAAGAGAGGGGGCATTAATTGAATCACGGCTCGGCCGCTTCCAACATCGCCCTCAGCCGCAATGCCTGGTATCCGCAGGTAAAACGTACCCTCAATCGTCGAAAACTTTCTGTCATAGGTGACTCTTTCGTAATCCCATTGACCCGCTCTTATGAGACCTTTGCTTTCCATCAAGTCGTCTAGCCAGCTGAGCTCAGCCTTTACTCCTTCAAGCCCGCTTTCAGTAAACTTCAACACTGACCCCTCCTTATAAAAATTACCTTTCCTGACAATCATAGTATGAAAGCGTTAAACTTTCAATGAATCTTCTTCTTTTGAAAGTATGCAAAAAATAAATTTTGACGAAAATAGCACTAGACTAAAGGAGGGCTATACGGATGACAAAAATAAAAGATCTGATGACAGCCGACTTGCAATATTGCACGGTATTAGATAATGTATATGAAGCTGCAGTAAAGATGAAGGACGCCAATATAGGTGCGGTTCCGGTAGTAGATGAGGATGGAGAAACCCTTGTTGGCATCGTGACCGACCGGGATCTCGTGTTAAGAGGAATCGCTATAAAAAAACCGAATTCGCAAAAAATCACTGACGCGATGACCGAAAAACCTGTCAGTGTGGAGGAAGATGCTTCAGTCGATGAGGTTCTTCATTTGATGGCATCACATCAGCTCAGAAGGATACCCGTTACAAAAAACAAAAAGCTGACTGGAATCGTCACGCTTGGTGATCTTTCTTTATCTGAGCAAACGAATGAACGTGCCGGCAGCGCCTTATCGGATATTTCCGAGGGTGATGACAGAGAAGAAGGCTTTTTTCATTAACACATAAATCTTTGACATGTTAAATAGGCTGTATTGTAATGAGATGTAAGGCAAGACACGTGATCGCACGGGGGTGATAGATTGAAAAATATATTGAGAGCACTGGTTATCCTCTTGATTATTTGCGGAACTTACGTTCTGTTTATTCAATACGGATCTGTTCCTGAAAAAAAATCCAATGACAGCGAGCCTCAAGTGTCTAACGAGGAAGCGCAAAGCGGCAAACGAATACATATGCCGACTTCAGGGTTATTGTCCTTTATGGGCAAGTCCGCCGATGATGTAACAAAAAAGCTTGGGAAACCTGAACGCATTGACCCTTCCGCATATGATTACGATTGGTGGGTTTACAATCAAGGAAAGGACCAATATATCCAAATCGGAGTATTAAATAATAAAGTGGTCACATTATTTGCAGCTGGGAATGATATTAACGCAAAGCCTTTCAAAATTGGCGAATCAACCGGAGAAGTATTCAAGACGACCCAGGTGGCGCCGTTTGTGAATGTAGAGTATAAAGGAAATTCTTATCGATTTGAGTTTTCTGAAGAGGATATCAATACCAGACCGACTGTAAAGGTAGGAAAGATGTATGTCCAGCTGTATATGGACAAATTTGAGGGGAAGCTATCCAGCATCAGGGCGTTTGATGCGCAAACCTTTGTAAAGCAAAGACCTTATGAGGTTGTTTACCGCGGTGAATTAATGAAATCAAAAGATGTTTCAGATGATAAGTGGGAAAAGATCCAAACGACGAGCGAAAAGCAAATATTTGATTTGACGAATGTCATACGTGTCAAGTATGGACTTGCGAAGCTTGAGTGGGACCAGCCGACGGCGGAAGTAGCTTTTGGACATAGCGAGGATATGAAGGACAATAACTATTTCTCCCATGTTTCTAAAAAATACGGGACGCTGAAAGACCGCTTAGAAGAAGGGGATGTTGACTTTCAGCAAGCGGGAGAAAACATCGCATACAATTATGTGGACGGCCCGGCCGCTGTAGAAGGCTGGCTTAATAGTGAAGGCCATCGAAAAGCGCTTTTAAATTCAGATTATACGCATCTAGGTGTCGGAGTAGACCGGAAATATTACACCCAAAATTTTATTAAGCGATGGTAATGAAAAGCCGCGAACGGTTGGTTCCGCGGTTTTTTCATTTCCACATAATCGGCTGGTCTGGATGTGATGGTACAGAGGAGGCCGATACTCTTCCTGCGTTCGATCACCTTTATTGTGTTGGGGCAAATCTAGAAACATTCCATCCTGATAGCAGCCATCTGTGCGATATTTAAAAAACGGAGCAGAACGGCGGTATTCTGACTCTCAAATTGCTTTGCGCTCCCTGTGATAATAAATGAAGATATTGGTGTGAATATAGGCGAACACAATGCCTCACAAAACGATACATTGTAGTAGGTATCATTTTCGGAGGGGGTGAGGATTGTGGCGAACCAACACGCCAATCATTCAATCAATGACTTTAAACAATTCGTCAAAAAGCATCCCAAGCTGATAAAAGAAGTGCGTAAAGAACAAAGAAGCTGGCAGGACGTCTATGAGAATTGGGTCCTCTTCGGGGAGAGCGACCCGATTTGGGATCCGTATCGGGAACCGGAAGAAGGTGCGAATGCTGTGCCAGAAACGGCGGAAAAAAATGATTTTGTCTCTAAAATGGTAACAGCGGTGAAAAAAATGGATGTCAATCAAATGAACGAACAAATCAATAAAATGAGCCAGTCAATTTCATCATTGCAAAGTCTTCTTCATACATTTTCCGGGAGCGGCCAAAAGCAATCTCAGCCAGGCTCTGGACAGCATCCTTTTTCTTTTCGAAAGGATTAAAAAAGGGGAGCTTATATGCGCAAAGAGGTTCAGGAATTTATTTCAGCAAATGAAGAACGGAAACGATTCATCAGAGAACAGCCGATATGGTACCGCAGGCTTTCGAGAAAACCGGATGATCTGTCCTCCTTTCAGCTTGAGATGATGAACTTTTATGAAAAAACCATACCGCACCGGGTGAACCAGTTTACGAACGGGATTCAAATGGCGCAAATGATGATGCAAATGTTTCAAGCGATGCGGACAAAAGATTGAAAGGCCCGAAAGAGGGTCTTTTTTCATGCTGTAAATGCAGGGAGATTGTTTTCAGGCTTCGGCTAAGGATTTTCCAATTGGCTGGTTTCATGGTAAACTAACAACTGGAGGTGCGTGTTATGTATGCGACGATGGAATCCGTGCGGCTTCAAAGTGAAGCTCAGCAGCTTGCCGAGATGATTCTGCAGTCGGAGACGGCTGAGAACTACCGCAATTGTTACAAGCGTCTCCAGGAAGATGAAGAGGCAGAGCGGATTATTCGTTCTTTTATCCAAATAAAAGAGCAGTATGAGGATGTACAGCGTTTTGGCAAATATCATCCTGACTATAGAGAAATATCCCGGAAAATGAGGGAGATCAAGCGGGAGCTGGATCTGAACGATAAGGTGGCTGACTTCAAGAGAGCTGAAAATGAGCTCCAGTCTATTCTTGATGAGGTTAGCGTCGAGATTGGAACAGCTGTTTCAGAGCATGTTAAAGTTCCGACTGGGAACCCTTATTTTGATGGTTTGTCTTCGTGCGGAGGCGGCTGCGGTTCGGGCGGAGGCTGCGGATGCAAAGTGTCCTGACGAGACTGGCCGTCTCGTCTTTTACATATAAGAGAAATCAGGCAGGTGATTGTATTGGAGAATAGGCGCCAGGGTATGGTTGTGTATCTGCATTCCCTAAAACAAAGCAAAATGCTGAGGAAGTTCGGAAATGTGCACTATGTATCAAAACGCTTAAAATATGTCGTGCTGTATTGCGATATGAATCAAATTGAAAAAACAATGGACAAGATCGCTTCTTACTCGTTTGTGAAAAAAGTGGAGCCTTCTTATAAACCGTTTTTAAAATTGGAATTCGAGTCAAAGCTTGATAAAGCAAAAGAATACGATTATAAAATCGGCATATAGCTCTATAAAAAAATCCCCGCAGGCTTCTGCGGGGTCCTTCTATTCCTTAACAAGTTAAGGAGAAGGCAAAGGGAGAGGAGAAACCGGAGGAAGAACTTATGGGGAAACGTAAGTCTTCTCCGCGGTTGGCAACAACATCCTCTAGATGCTGTTGTTTATAGTATGGACAAGGATCAGTCTGGCTATACACCTGTTTAAACAAGATTACGTTCATTGTTTGCAAGAATGCTTTATGTTAAGATAGGATTGATTTTTTTCTATGTACATAGCGGCGTCCGGCCGAACAAAAAAACAAAATAGCTTTTAGAAAAAGTGGTGTGGAATATGAGAGTAATTTCTGGATCAAAAAAAGGCCGTTCACTAAAGGCCGTGCCGGGAACATCAACAAGACCGACAACCGACAAAGTGAAGGAATCCATTTTCAATATGATCGGCCCTTATTTTGACGGGGGCAGGGGACTGGACTTATTCGCGGGGAGCGGAGGACTTGGAATCGAAGCGCTTTCACGCGGGTTTGAGCATTGTATATTCGTTGACCGTGATTTTAAAGCGATTCAAACGGTAAAATCAAATTTAAAAACGCTGGAGCTTACAAAACATGCACAGGTATACCGCAATGATGCGGAACGGGCTTTGCACGCTGCTGCAAAAAGAGAAACTGCCTTTCGCGGCATTTTTCTTGATCCGCCGTATAAGGAACAAAAGCTGAGAGCGCTTTTAACGATGATTGACGAATATCAAATGCTGGAAGAAGACGGATTTATCGTTACTGAGCATGACAGAGAGGTCGAGCTTCCCGAAGCTGTAGGAGATCTTGTGATGGCAAGAAAAGAAACCTATGGACTTACAGGTGTAGCGATTTATAAAAAGAGGGGGTAGTGTTGTGGCGAGTATAGCTGTCTGTCCCGGCAGTTTTGATCCGGTGACCTACGGGCATCTGGACATCATCAGACGCGGGGCGCATATTTTTGAACAAGTGTATGTGTGTGTGTTGAATAATTCTTCAAAAAAACCTTTGTTCAGTGTAGAAGAACGGTGTGAGCTTTTGAGAGAAGTGACAAAAGATATCCCGAACATTACAGTTGAAACTTCGCAAGGGCTATTAATTGATTATGCAAAAAGAAAAAATGCGAAAGCGATTTTAAGAGGCTTAAGAGCGGTGTCTGATTTTGAATACGAGATGCAGGGGACATCTGTAAACCGTGTACTTGATGAATCCATTGAAACGTTTTTTATGATGACAAACAATCAATATTCGTTTTTAAGTTCAAGCATTGTCAAAGAAGTGGCAAGATACAATGGCACTGTATCAGAGTTTGTGCCGCCGGAAGTAGAGCTGGCGCTTCAGCAAAAATTCAGACAAGGATGAGGGGGTTTGACTCATCCTTTTTTTGTGCCGTTTGTCAGTCTGTAAGAACAAATGATAATGTACGTAAACAGTGCGCATAATGTGACAGCAGGTCCAACCTGCACGAGCTGATTCCAGCTGTTTATAAGTGCTGTTGGCATTTCGCCGCTATGAAGAGATTTGAAAACATACTGATATGGATCATTCCATGCCGTGTATAGAGGTTTCCATAAAAGCATGACGAAGACGGCGGCATAAACGCCCTGCAGCAAACGCGCGATAAAGAATGGTTTAAATCTGATATCGGTTTCCGATAAAATACCTGCCACTTGAGCTTGAACAGAAAAACCGCTAAACCCGAGAATAAAGCTGACGATAATGGCTTGTTGCAGAAGAGTAACGTCTGTTTCGCTGACAAGCTTGCTTCCCAGCGTGATTTCAAACATTCCTGATAATAGAGGGATGTCCAATTGAGCTGGAAGCTGAAACAAGGTCAGCGCACCTTTTGTGAATACAGACAGAATATCAGTCAGCTGCACCACGGATAACAGCCTGTTAAAGACAGAAAACAAAATAATAAACCCGCCCACCATGAGAAGCGTTTGAACAGAAGATGTCACGGCGTCGCCTAAAATTTTGCCCAGAGGCCGTTTTTCCGCAAGTCTGGCGGTATGCAGAGCGTGTAAAGCATCTTTGATCGAAGGAAAAGGAATCGTTTTCTTATTTCTGAGATGCTGCTCTTCTTTGCGTCCATAGGAACGCATCGTTAAACCGACAGCCAGATTCCCTAAATAGTGTGCGGTAGCCAATAATATGCCCAATGACGCGTTTTGAAAGAAACCGACGGCAACAGCGCCAAAAATAAAGAGCGGATTTGAAGAATTGGTAAACGACGCAAGCCGTTCTGCTTCTACTCTTGAAATCTGTTTTTCCTGCCGCAGACGGGCAGTGAGTTTTGCTCCCGCTGGGTTTCCTGATGCCATTCCCATAGCAAGAACGAAGCCGCCGACACCCGGCACGCGAAAGATCGGCCGCATAAAAGGCTCAAGCAAAACACCGACAAACCGCACAATGCCAAAACCGATTAAGAGTTCAGACAGAATAAAAAATGGCAGCAATGACGGAAACACAACCTCCCACCACATAGAAAGCCCGGTTTTAGAGGCTTCGAATGAGGCCTGCGGATGTGAGATGACAGTCGCTGTTAAAAATAGAAAAAACGAAGCAATTAAAAGTGTATGAATCTTCGACAAGTTCATTCTTACCTCCCCGATGCTAAAAATGCCCAATCACATGTATATCATGATAAAATATGTATGACACGAAACGGCCAAGCAGTACCTGTCCTTTTGAATCTTTGTACTAATATACGAGCATAGGGGTTCAGTTTAGACCATAGAATTCGGTATACAGGGAATTCAGGCAGGAGGTTAACGCTTTGGTTAAACCTAAAATCGGGTTAGCGTTAGGATCGGGAGGGGCCAGGGGGCTCGCTCATCTCGGTGTGCTCTCCAGTTTACATAAGCATCAAATTGAAGTGGATATGATTGCGGGGAGCAGCATGGGCGCTTTGGTAGGCAGTTTCTATGCCGCCGGCCACGATGTGGCAACGATGGAGAAAGTCGCTAAAGTCTTTAAACGGCGGCTTTATGCTGATTATACGGTTCCGAGGCTCGGTTTTTTAAAAGGTGATCGCGTCAGGCAGCTTGTGCATGCTTATACATTCGGAAAACCGATCGAAGAGCTTCAAATCCCGCTGGGCATTGTAGCGTGTGATTTACAGACAGGAGAAAAGATTGTGTTCCGCAAGGGCTCGGTGTCAGATGCGGTGCGGGCGAGCATCAGCATACCAGGTATCTTTATTCCGCAGAAGCTGGACGGACGGCTTCTTGTAGACGGCGCGGTCGTCGACCGAATCCCGGTTTCTGTTGTCAAAGACATGGGGGCTGATATTATCATCGCTTCGGATGTCTCCAGGGTTCGAAAAACCGAAACGGCGGCGCATATTTTTGATGTGATTATGCAAAGTATGGATATACTGCAAAATGAATTGGTGCGACATCAAACGATTGCCGCGGATATCATGATTCGCCCTTCTCTTGAAACATACAGCTCCAGCTCGTTTGCTAATATTGAAGCAATGATATCGGCAGGCGAGGAAGCGACAGACCGAATGATCAGCAAGATAAAAAAAGAAATAGAGAATTGGGAGGGCTCATAATTTGCTTCGTAAAAAACATTTTAGCTGGATGCTTGTCATCCTCATTCTGATTGCCGTTTTATCATTTATAAAACTTCCATACTATATTACAAAACCGGGAGAAGCGACAGAGCTTGCTTCACTGATAAAAGTGGAGGGAGGCTACCCGGAAACAGGAAGTCTGTCCTTAATGACTGTCAAAGTGGGACCGGCTAATCCGTTTACATATGTGTGGGCGAAGGTTCACTCTTATTATGAAATAGTTCCTGATGAAAGCATCAAGGAAGAAGGCGAATCAGATGAGGAGTATATGAAAAGGCAGCTCCAAATGATGAAAAGCTCGCAAGAAAACGCCGTCATAGCGGCCTATCAAAAGGCAGGAAAAAAAGTCAGTTATTCCTTTAACGGCATATACGCTAGCTCAGTTGTAGAAAACATGCCCGCAAAAGGGAAAATAGAAGTCGGTGATAAAATTATTAAGGCAGACGGCAAAAACTATCAGTCTGCTGAAAAGCTGATTGATTATATCAGCAGCAAAAAAGCGGGAGATAAAGTCCGGTTAAAAATTGAAAGAGAAGAAAAAGAAAAGATGATCACCCTTACATTAAAACAATTTCCCGATGAGCCGGAACGGGCAGGCATCGGAGTTTCGCTCTATACGGACAGGAACGTGAAAGTGGAGCCCGATATTGATTTTGAAATCGAAAATATCGGCGGCCCGTCAGCAGGGTTAATGATGTCTCTGGAAATCTATAATCAGCTGACAAAACCAGACGAAACAAAAGGCTACGAGATTGCGGGAACCGGTACCATTGATGTTGACGGAAAAGTAGGTCCGATCGGCGGCATCGATCAGAAAGTCGTCGCCGCGGACAAAGCTGGAAAAGACATTTTCTTCGCCCCAAATCAAAACGGCGCCAGCAATTCCGATTATAAAAACGCAGTGAAAACAGCAAAAGATATTGATTCAGATATGAAGATTGTGCCTATTGATACGATGCAAGACGCGATTGATTATTTGAATAAGCTGAAAGCGAAAAGCACCTGATACTCAAGTGCTTTCAGTGTGTCGATAAACCCCCGCATTCGTTGTCAGGGCTGCGAGTCGGTGCTCAATACGGAGTGGAACGGCCAGACGTCCTGCCTACATCCTGTGAAATCTGCTCCGATGCTCGGCCTTCCTGGACTTCAACAATTTGAAGCACCTGAACTCAGGTGCTTTTTATATATTTAAAAAGCGTTGTTCATCCTCGTCATATCGAATGGGAGTACGTCCATATTCCTGCAGGGCAAATTCAGTTCTCAGCGGTTCTTCTATCGGCAGACTGTAGATTCTGCTTGCTTTTATGTCCAGATCGAGTGCGGGATGGGAGAAAGAGGACAGTTTGCTGACAAGCGGAACGGACATCGCTTTTTTCTTTTCTGATAAATAAGACTGTCCTTTTTTCGTCATGCCGAGAAGCCTAATATAAGGCACCTCTTCGTCGGCAAGCAGCTTATGCATCTCCTGTTTGTTCGTTCTGGTTAAAATGTGCGTGTTCATCCGCTGGAGCCTTGTCCACGTATAACGTTTTGTTTTCAGAAGCTCCATAAATTCCTGGTAGGAGCTGGCTTTTCTGATCGAACGAAGAATTCTGTGTTCTAAGCCTTCCTCCACCTCGTATACGTGCTGTAATTCCTGTGCTGTGACAGTCGACAGGCTGTATTTTAAGTAAGAAAAATAGCTTTCAGGTGTATGCCACAATCCGAAAGATTTTCGGTAATGTGCTAATTCACTTGCGGATGTACCAGGAAGAAAACGAAGGCAGGCTTCAAGATTCTGTTCAAACATCGCTTTTCTGATACTTGTGGCGCTTGCGATATGGTTTTCGCCTTCAGGAAGGTCGGCATCATGATAGTCCGAGGAAATGCGCGCTGTGGTATAAGGTTTCGTTGGATATCCCCCGGAAAGAATGGAAGTCACATAATGATATCCCAGAATGTTGTTTGGCTTTGATAAATCAAGCGCATTTTCTGTATGTAAAATGGATCTGAAGGCGATAGCTGCCGCGGCTGGGTAGCTGGCCCCCTTTTTAAGTTCTTCTTTGATACACTGATCAAATGTATGCTTATGCTCATCAATAAGCTTTGCTGTTTCTATAAACGGCTTAATATCACCATTTTCACTCCCGAAAAAAAGCGCCTCGCATCCAAGTTTGTTCAGGATGGAAACACTGCCGCGTGCGAAAATCTCCGCTTTTTGCACCGCATAAAGATAAGGCAGTTCAATGACAAGATCGACTCCGCTTTGCAGCGCCATTTTTGTTCGGGCCCATTTTGACACTACAGCCGGTTCTCCGCGCTGTAAAAAATGTCCGCTCATTACAGCAACAGCCGTGTCACATCCGGTTTGCCGCTTTGCTGTTTGGGCATGATAAAGGTGACCGTTATGAAAGGGATTATATTCAACCACCAATCCGACAGCTTTCATATTTTTTCCGCCTTTCTTGCTATGTTTAAAAACGTATGGTACATTTGCAAATGGAAACTCTTACGTCTTATTTTTATTCTAAGTGTATGCATCGCATATACCGCTGTCAATGATACTTGAGTGGCAGCATTATGCTGTAAAGAAAAAATATTGACAAAAACAATCTTAAAAGCTATAATCATGTTTGTTGCTTTCATGAGGTGATACAAATGAAATGGACGATTTATCAGCTGCATCAAATGCCAAACCAAAGTTTTGAGTTTGATGAAACAGTTGAGTTAAATGAGCTGACAAAGCTGAATTCTGACATCCGCCGCATTTCTCCCGTTCGGGTGAAGGGCAGAGCGGATATTAAATCGAAACAGGTTTCGTTTGATTTTGCGATTTCAGGCGAAATGATTTTGCCATGCTCAAGAACACTCGTTGATGTTGCGTATCCATTTGAAATTTCAACAAAAGAACTGTTTATATTTCATCAGACGGATGATATAGAAGATGATGACGTTCACATTGCTGAGGACGATACTATCGACTTAACTCCGATCGTGAAAGAAGAAATTCTTTTAGAAATCCCTATGCAAATCTTTTGTGAATCTGAACAAGAAAAAGGAGCTGCTCCTCAAGAAGGAAAGGACTGGCAAGTCATTTCAGAGGAAGACAAGAAGAATCAAGTCGATCCGAGACTTGCAGCCCTCGAAAAGCTCTTAAAACAAGATGATGAATCTTAACTCTTTAAGGAGGTGGGAATAATGGCTGTACCTTTTAGAAGAACTTCTAAAATGAAGAAAAGATTGCGCCGTACACATTTCAAACTTAATGTACCTGGTATGACAGAATGTCCGTCATGCGGAGAGATGAAATTGTCTCACCGTGTATGCAAAGCATGCGGATCATACAACGGCAAAGACATAAATGTAAAAAGTAACTAATAAGAAAAGCGCAGGGTGAAAGCCCTGCGCTTTTTCTTTTTCTCTTCCTGTCAGCTTGCGGAAAATTTGTAAGTGCAAATAGTCTATCTAATCTATTACCGGCATATGTATGAGATAAATAAGCTGACATGGAGGGAGATTAAATTTGACCATTACAAGACAAGATGCTTGGACTCAGGATGAGGATTTGCTGCTGGCAGAAGTGGTGCTTCGCCATATTCGAGAGGGAGGAACACAGCTATCAGCCTTTGAGGAGGTTGGAAGAGCGCTGACCAGAACCGCAGCAGCCTGTGGGTTCAGGTGGAACTCGTATGTGAGAAAACAATACCAATCAGGCATAGAGCTTGCGAAAAAGCAGAGGAAAGAACTGAGAAAACAAATCGGCGTTCATTCGGTCAATTTGCCGAATTCCGTAAAGCAAACCGCCGCGGCAGCGTCAACAGAAGGAAAACGAGATTTGTCCATTCAGGATGTCATTCAATTTCTCGAACAATTCAAAGAAACGCCGTCTGCACATGAATTTCAGCTCGAAAGGGAAAAATTGAAGAGGCAAATCCAATCGCTGCAAAAGGAGCTTGAGGATTTACGGAGTGAAAATCAAACATTGAGGAACCAGCTAGAGATGACAGAAGAGGATTACAAGGCACTGATCGATATTATGGACCGGGCCAGAAAAATGGTTGTTTCTAAGGAAGACGGAAGAATGAAAAAAAAGGCTCAAGAAACGTAATGAACGCCTGAAATGAACCGGCCGTAGAGTGTGAATAGGCCGGTTGTTTTTATTTCTATGCAGATTCTCCCGGTGTCATTTCTTGATCCATATCAGGGTGCCAGATGAGCGGGTTTTCCCCTTTGTCCCGCGCCATATCATATTTAACAGTTTCAAAGTTCATTTTATTCCAAAATTCCGCTGATTTCATTCGCGGATTTGTCCGAATCGGCATTTTGAATGATTTGGCAAATTCAACCAACGCTTTCCCGTATCCTCTGTTTTGGTAGCCCGGAAGAACCTCAAGCTTCCAAAGCTCCAAATAATCCTGATGATTGTCGAAATAAGGATTCGATTTGCCATTAACTTGATATAGACTCATTCGCGCTACAAGTTTATCCCCAAAATAAATCCCGTAAAAAGGCGAAGTGCTGTCATTTTCAATAATATTATCCTGAAGATCTTCAAGCATTGAAAGCTCCTGAATGCCGTATTCTTTGAACTTCTTGAATTCTTCAAGCGTTTTATAGTTGACGAGCAGACGTTCTACCTTTACCATGCAATCTCCCCCTTTGTTGTTTCTACATATATTGTAAACGCTTTATTTAAAAAATCCAAATATTAAAACTTTAATTTTAAGCACACGGAACCTTTGAGAAGTAATTTGTTCTTACTTCTGCTATGATAATACATAAATGTTAATTGGGTGTGACAACATGAAAATTGGGATTATCGGCGGAGGCTCTGTCGGTCTTTTATGCGCCTATTATTTGTCACTTCATCACGAGGTGACTGTTGTGACGAGGCGGAAAGAGCAGGCTGCGGCCATAAAGTCTGAAGGCGTCCGGCTTGATAAAGGCGGAGAAGAATTCAGCGCTGATTGCAGTGCGGACACGAGTATCAATTCGGATTTTGATCTGCTTGTCGTGACAGTAAAGCAGCATCAGCTCCAGTCTGTTTTTCCGTCGCTTGAACGGATCAGGAAAACGAATATATTATTTTTGCAAAACGGTATGGGGCATATCCACGAATTGAAAGACTGGCGCGTTGGCCATTCCATTTATGTTGGAATTGTTGAGCACGGAGCTGTTAGGAAATCAGATACAGCTGTTGATCATACGGGTTTGGGTGCGATAAAATGGAGCGCGTTCGATGACGCTGAACCAGATCGGCTCAACATTTTGTTTCAGCATAACCATTCGGATTTTCCGATTCGTTATGAGGAGGATTGGTACCGCTTGCTGACGGGCAAGCTGATTGTTAACGCTTGTATCAATCCGTTAACCGCGTTATTGCAGGTGAAAAATGGAGAACTGCTGACAGCGCCGGCTTATCTCGCTTTTATGAAGCTGGTTTTTCAGGAGGCGTCCCGCATTTTAAGGCTTGAAAACGAAGAAGAGGCTTGGGAGAGGGTTCGGGCCGTTTGCGGGCAAACGAAAGAAAACCGCTCTTCTATGCTGGTTGACGTTATCGAAGGCCGGCAGACGGAAGCTGACGCCATTATCGGATATTTATTGAAGGAAGCTAGCGTTCGCGGCCTTGATGCTGCCCACCTCGAGTTTTTATACGGGAGCATTAAAGCTTTGGAGCGAAATACAAACAAAGTCTTTTGAGCTTTTTCTGTAACATGCTATACTCATTTCGGATAACTAACTATTTATTTAGAAAGGAAGTTCTAGAAGATGCAGCTAACTGAACTTTCCATCAAAAATCAGAATGTGTTTGTACAGCACTATATAGATGGCAAAGAAGAAATGTCTTCTTTTTTTGATTACAGCATTCATCATAAGGACATGTGGCGCGACAGACTGAAGGACTTATCCTCCCGGTTTTTCGCAAGAGAGGAGTTGGCGGCATACTTATCCTCTTACCATGATAAATTCGGTTCAAGTGCCATGCAGTCTGCTATTGAGAAGCTGAAGGATCCGTCAAGCGCGGCTGTTGTCGGCGGACAGCAGGCAGGACTTTTAACAGGACCGCTTTATACTATACATAAAATCATTTCAATCATTGTGTTAGCAAAGGAACAAGAAAAGCATCTGCAAGTGCCTGTCATCCCGATTTTCTGGGTGGCCGGAGAAGACCACGATTTGGATGAGATTAATTTTGTCCATACATCTGAAGAGAATGGTCCCGTGAAAACAAAGCTGCCCCAGTCTTATTGGAAGAAATCTTCGGCAGCGAGCACAACTCTTGATCAGGAAAAATGCGCCGCATGGATAGATGGTGTATTTGCCGCTTTTGAAGAAACAGACCATACGAATACACTTCTCGACAATGTGAAGCGATGTTTAAGTGAATCTGTTACATTCACTGATTTCTTTGAACTGCTGATCGCGGATCTGTTCCAAGAGGAGGGGTTAGTTTTATTAAATTCTGGAGATCCGGGGATTAAAAAGATGGAAACGGCCATGTTCCAAAAGATTCTCCGGGAAAATGATGAACTCGCCCGCGCTGTGTCAGAACAGCAGGACTTCATGCGTGAAGCAGGCTACAAGCCGATTATCGAGTCCGGAAAAGAGCAGGCGAATCTGTTTTATGAATATGAAGAAGAGCGTTTTTTAATTGAAAAAGACAACGGCCGTTTTGTCATCAATGAGCTTGATCTCGCATGGACGATGGATGAACTTTATACACATATAGAAGAACATCCTGAGCGCTTCAGCAATAATGTTGTAACGAGACCGTTAATGCAGGAATACCTTATTCCGACTTTAGCCTTTATTGCAGGGCCTGGAGAAATTAACTACTGGGGTGAGCTTAAACAGGCCTTTACGGTGATGGGCTTTAAAATGCCTCCGGTTATGCCGAGGCTGAATATTACGATACTTGAACGGCATATTGAGAAAAAACTGCTTGAACGGGATATCTTATTACAAGATGCGATTGAACGCGGTACGGAGAATCAAAGAGAGATATACTTTGAGCATCAGATTCCGGAAGAGTTTACCGCGGTGATGGATCAGGCGAAAAGACAAATTGAAGCGGTTCACAAAACGGTAAGGCACGAGGCGTTAAAGGTTGATCAAAGCATGGAACCTTTACTCCTGAAGAACGCCGCTTTTATTCAGGATCAGCTTCAATTTTTAGAGCGGACAGTGACGAAACGAATTGAAGAAAAAGAAGGCTGCGTCTTGAAGGATTATGAGAGAATCCAAAATAGCATTAAGCCGTTGCTTGCGCCGCAAGAGCGAATTTGGAATATCATGTATTATTTGAACAGGTACGGTCCAAAATTCTTCACATCATTCAAGAATCTGCCATTTTCTTTTCAAAATCAACATCAAGTTGTCAAACTTTGAAATAAAGTTTTAAAGAACCCTGACTAGTTCAGGGTTTTTTTTTATGGGTAAACAGTGTAAAATGAAGTTGTGGAGAGAAGTGGTGGATAGTGGTGAGTTAAGGAGAGAAAGTGGGGCAAGAGATCATGTTTATGGGTGAATATCAGCATACCATCGATGCGAAGGGCCGCATGATCGTACCCGCTAAATTCAGAGAAGGCCTTGGCGAGCAGTTTGTGCTGACCAGAGGGCTTGACCAATGTCTCTTCGGCTACCCTATGCACGAATGGAAACAAATTGAAGAAAAACTAAAAGCACTTCCTCTCACTAAAAAAGATGCCCGCGCGTTTACCCGTTTCTTCTTTTCAGGGGCGACCGAATGCGAACTGGACAAGCAAGGCAGGGTAAATATCGCATCATCTCTATTGAATTACGCCAAACTGGAAAAAGAATGTGTTGTTATCGGGGTTTCTAATCGAATTGAATTGTGGAGTAAAGTAATTTGGGAACAATACACAGAAGAGCAAGAAGATTCATTTGCTGAAATTGCTGAAAACATGATTGGGTTTGATATATAATGATTCTTCGTGTATAACACTCTAAAAACAATTTCAATTCATCCTGATAAAAGGTGGGACCAACACAATATGTTTCAACACAAAACAGTACTTCTTCGTGAAACCGTAGACGGGCTTAATATTAAACCGGACGGTACATATGTAGACTGCACACTCGGCGGAGCTGGGCACAGTACATACTTATTGCAGCAATTATCCGAGAAGGGGCGTTTAATCGCTTTTGACCAAGACGATACGGCATTAGAGCATGCCAAAGAAGCGTTGTCCAATTATAAAGGGCAGCTCATTTTGATCAAAAGCAATTTCAGGTATTTAAAAGAATGTTTGAATGAACAAGGTATTACTGAAGTAGACGGTATTTTATTTGATTTAGGGGTGTCCTCCCCGCAGCTGGATACACCGGAACGGGGATTCAGTTACCATCATGACGCACCGTTGGACATGAGGATGGACCAGTCGGCCACACTTACGGCGAAAGAAGTCGTTAATGAGTGGCGCTATGAGGATCTCGTCCGTATCTTCTTTAAATACGGCGAAGAGAAGTTCAGCAAACAGATCGCCAGAAAAATTGAAGAGGCAAGAATCAAATCTCCTATTCAAACTACGGGCCAACTGGTCGATCTAATAAAAGACGCGATTCCCGCTCCAGCGAGAAGGAGCGGAGGACATCCCGCTAAACGCGTGTTTCAGGCAATCAGAATTGCCGTGAACGATGAACTTAAGGTGTTTGAAGAGGCTTTGGAGCAGGCAATAGAGGTTCTGAAACCAGGGGGAAGGGTATCAGTCATCACCTTCCACTCGCTTGAAGACAGAATTTGTAAATCTACTTTTAAAGAAAAGTCGTCACTTCCGGAACTTCCTCCGGGTCTTCCTGTCATACCGGAAGAGTTTGAACCAGAACTTAAACTCATCACGCGAAAACCGATTACGGCATCTCAGGAAGAGCTTGAAGAAAACAACCGGGCTCGTTCTGCGAAGCTTCGGATTGCCGAAAAAAGAAAATAACGAAACACGAACGCAAAATAAAAAGGAGGTCATCAGCCTATGAGCAATTTAGCTTACCAACCAGAGAAACAGCAGCGGCATACGATCAGTCCTGAGAAAAAAGTAATTGTCAAGAAAAGGGCTTCCATTACTCTCGGAGAAAAAGTGCTTCTTGTCCTCTTTGCTGCGGTGGTGCTCAGCGTATCGCTTTTGATCGTATCAAAGGCGTATGCGGCATATCAAACCAATATTGAGGTGCAAAAGCTTGAGGAGCAAATTTCATCCGAAAATAAGCAAATTGGTGACCTCGAAAAAAGTGTTGCTGATTTAAGCAAACCGCAGCGCATTATGGACATTGCGGAAAAGAACGGCTTGAATTTAAAAGATAAAAAAGTGAAAAACATACAGGAATGATTCAAATGCCAAAAAAGAATAAATTTATGAATAGAGGAGCAGCGATTCTAAGTATTTGTTTCGCTCTCTTTTTCTTTGTTATCCTTGGGAGAATGGCGTATATTCAAATAACCGGAAAAGCGAATGGCGAGGTGCTTGCGACAAAAGCGACAGAGCAGCATGAAAAGAAACGGCCCATCGAAGCAAGCCGCGGCTCGATTTTAGACCGAAACGGTAAAGTGATTGCGGAAGATACAGCGACGTATAAGCTGATTGCCGTTCTTGATAAAAAAATGACCACTGATAAAAAGCATCCTCAGCATGTTCAAAACAAAGAAAAAACGGCGGAAGCGCTCTCTAAAGAGATTAAGATGGACAAGGCTGATATCCTTGATATCTTAAACAAGGATTTAAAGCAAGTGGAGTTCGGTTCAGCGGGCCGGGATATTACGTATTCGAAAAAGAAAGAAATCGAAAAGTTGAAACTCCCGGGCATTTCATTTTTACGGGATACCAAACGCTACTATCCAAATGGTGTTTTTGCATCCAATCTAGTAGGGTATGCCGAGGTTGATGAAGACACAAATGAAATTTCCGGCGCGATGGGACTAGAAAAAGTGCTGGATAAGTATTTGAAGGAGCGGGACGGATATGTGACCTATGAAAGCGACAAATCCGGCTGGGAGCTCCCGAACAGCAAAAATAAAATTACAGCGCCAAAAAATGGTGACAATGTTTATTTAACCATTGACCAGAAAATCCAAACCTTTTTGGAAGACAGCATGACAAAAGTGGCGAAAAAATACAATCCGAAAAAAATCATGGCAGCAGTCGTCGATCCGAAAACGGGCAAAGTGCTTGCCATGGGACAGCGCCCAAGTTTTGATCCGAACACCCGCGATGTGACAAATTACTATAATGATTTGATTTCATATGCATATGAACCCGGATCAACGATGAAGATTTTTACACTTGCTGCTGCTATACAGGAAAATGTGTATAACGGCAATGAAGAGTACAAGTCCGGAACATATAAAGTAGGCGGAGGACAAGTAAAAGACCATAATGCCGGGGTAGGCTGGGGAGCAACAACATACCATGATGGTGTAGTGAGGTCTTCTAATGTGGCTTTTGCCAAACTGGCTAATGAAAAGCTGGGCTATTCCCGTCTAAATGAATATCTTCATAAATTCAATTTCTATCAAAAAACAGGTATTGATTTGCCGAATGAAGTATCAAGTAAAATAAATTTCAAATATGAATTTGATAAAGCATCGACTGCATATGGACAAGCTTCTGCTGTTACACCGATTCAGCAGCTTCAGGCCGCAACAGCAATTGCGAATGACGGCAAAATGATGAAACCCTACGTCATAGACCATATTGTAGATCCTGATACGAAGAAAACCATTTATCAAAATAAACCTCAGTCAGCCGGTACGCCAGTCTCTGCTGATACCGCTAAAAAGGTTCGTAATATTTTAGGTGATGTCGTTACATCTGATATCGGTACAGGACGGCCGTATAAAATTGAAGGTTTTGATGTAGCCGTTAAAACCGGAACAGCACAAATTGCCGGACAAAACGGTTATCTATCTGGACGCGATAATTACGTATTTTCTGTAATGGGAATGGCGCCTAAAGATGATCCTGAGCTGTTGATCTATGTTGCGGTGCAGCAGCCGCAATTAGAGAATGATGAAACAGGTTCAGATCCAGTATCAGAAATCTTCAACCCAACAATGAAAAACAGCCTGCACTACCTGAACATCAAACCAACTGAAAAATCTGACTCGGATAAGGAAGAAACAAAAGCGCAGACGATGCCTGATTTAACAGACCAAACGGTAGCCGGTGCTCAAAAGAAAGCAAAAGAAGAAAATCTCACACCGGTTGTCATCGGCAGTGATGTCGCTGTAAAAGAACAGTATCCGAAAGCGGATGAGGAAGTTCTGACCAATCAGAAGGTCTTCCTGAAAACGGGCGGTAAAATCAAAATGCCTGATATGACAGGCTGGTCGAGAAGAGAGGTTCTTCAGTACGCCGAGCTGGCGGGAATTCACATTGAAGTCAGCGGACAGGGCTATGCTGTCAGCCAAAGCGTCAAGAAAGACAAAGAAATAAAAGACAAAACCGTAATCAAGGTGACGTTTAAAAATCCTGATTAAATAGAAAGAAAGCTTGCTGGGGATTTCCCTGCTATGCAGGCTTTCTTTTTTTATACCTTCAGAGGAGCATCGTTCTACTTGTCCAAGTTCAGGCATAAAATGAAACAAGCTTAAATAAGGAGTGAACGGTCTCTTGCGCGTCTCGAATGTAACGGTTAGAAAACGTTTATTATTTGTTTTGCTTTTTGGCGTGATCGTGTTTCTGATCATTGATACAAGGCTGGGGTATGTTCAGTTTGTGATGGGTGAGAAACTGACTTCGCTGGCAAAGGATTCTTGGAGCAGGAATTTGCCGTTCGAGCCGGAGAGAGGCGAGATCCTTGATCGCAACGGTGTGAAGCTCGCAACAAACAAAAGCGCGCCGACCGTATTCGTCGTGCCGCGCCAAGTTCAGAATCCGATGAAAACGAGCAAGCAGCTTGCGGCGGTTTTAAACATGTCAGAAGAAAAAGTATATAAGCACGTGACCAAAAAAACGTCAATCGAAAAGATCACTCCTGAAGGGAGAAAGATTTCAAATGAAAAGGCGAAAGAAATCAAAGCGCTCGATTTAAAAGGTGTGTATGTGGCGGAGGACAGTATCCGCCATTACCCGTTCGGTAGCTTTTTGTCTCATGTGCTTGGATTTGCCGGAATTGACAACCAAGGTCTCCTTGGTCTAGAAGCTTATTACGATGATGATTTAAAAGGGGAAAAGGGCTCTGTTAAGTTTTATACAGATGCCAAAGGAAAGAAGATGCCTGATGAAGCGGACGACTATACACCGCCTAAGGACGGGCTTGATATGAAGCTGACAGTTGATTCAAAGGTTCAAACGATAATGGAAAGAGAGCTTGATAACGCTGAGGCTAAATATCATCCAGACGGTATGATTGCCGTGGCCATGAATCCGAAAAACGGAGAAATATTGGGAATGTCCAGCAGGCCTGACTTTGACCCTGCTGATTATCAATCAGTCGATCCGTCCGTCTACAATCGGAATCTGCCGGTGTGGAGCACGTATGAGCCGGGATCTACCTTTAAAATTATTACACTTGCAGCAGCTCTTGAAGAGCAAAAAGTAAATTTGAAACGTGATCAATTTTATGATAAAGGGCATGTGGAAGTGGACGGAGCGAGACTGCGGTGCTGGAAAAGAGGCGGGCACGGGCTGCAGACGTTTCTAGAAGTTGTACAGAATTCCTGCAACCCGGGGTTTGTTGAATTGGGCGAGCGCCTAGGCAAGGATAAGCTTTTCAAATATATCAAAGACTTTGGTTTCGGCCAAAAAACAGGAATTGATCTGCAAGGTGAGGGAACAGGAATCTTATTCCCGCTTGACAGAGTAGGTCCGGTCGAACAAGCGACTACGGCTTTCGGGCAGGGGGTATCTGTCACGCCGATTCAGCAGGTTGCAGCCGTATCTGCCGCTGTAAACGGAGGAACGCTTTACACACCTTATATTGCAAAGGAATGGATCGACCCTGTAACGAAAAAAACGGTCAAAAAACAATCGCCAATCGCCAAGAAACAAGTCATTTCAGAGGGAACCTCCAAACAAATCCGCTATGCTTTAGAAAGCGTTGTCGCAGAAGGCACCGGCCGCAACGCATTTGTAGAAGGATACCGTGTCGGCGGAAAAACGGGAACTGCACAAAAGGTTAAAGATGGAAAATACCTTGAAAACAACCATGTTGTATCATTTATCGGTTTCGCGCCGGCTGACGATCCGAGTCTTGTCGTCTATGTCGCGGTGGATAACCCGAAAGGCACGATTCAGTTTGGCGGAACGGTTGCAGCGCCTATTGTCGGGAATATTATGAGAGACAGCCTGCCTGAGATTGGTGTCAAGCCTCGGAAAAATCAAATTGAGAAAAAATACAAATGGAACGACACAAAAACAGTAGAAGTTCCGAATGTTGTAGGGATGTCTGTCTCAGAACTTGAGTCACTTTTGGTGAATCTCAATGTCGATGCTTCCGGGAAAGGAAGCAAAATCGTGAAACAATCGCCAGCTGCCGGAACGAAAGTAAAAGAGGGCTCAAAGATACGCGTTTATTTGACTGAAGAGGATGAAAAGGAGGCAGCCGATTGATTCGGGCTGCCTATATTTTATTGCAGAAAAATGATATGATCTTTCAAGATTAGCTGGATGTATCCTTTTATTTACGCTAAAATATGAACTGTATGCTTAAAATCATTATCACATCAATTGACGTGACTTCAATGATAAAAAGAACGAATTAGAATGTTGAGAGGTTTGATACGATGAAACTGACAAAGCTGCTTACATACTTAACAACCGAACCTTCTGTAAACGACTCACAAGACCCTGAAATAACTTCAATTGAGATGGACTCCAGGGAAGTAAAGAAAGGGAGTCTTTTTGTATGTGTAAAAGGGTATACGGTGGATGGCCATGATTTTGCGCAAAAAGCAGCAGAAAGCGGCGCAGCGGCTATTGTGGCAGAAAGAGAGCTTGATGTGGATGTGCCTGTCATTATTGTCCGGCAGTCACTGCGAGCGCTCAGCGTTTTGTCTGATGCGTTTTACGGACAGCCGACAAAGAAGCTTCAGCTGATCGGGATCACAGGCACAAACGGAAAAACATCAACGACCCACATGGTCGATGAGATTCTGAAAAAAGCGGGAAAACGCACAGGCTTAATCGGCACAATGTACATGAAAATCGGCGAAGAAACACTTCCCGTTAAAAACACGACACCTGAAAGCGTCACACTGCAGAAAACGTTTAAGAAAATGAATGACAAGCAAGTTGACACTGCCATCATGGAGGTTTCTTCTCACGCATTGTCTTTAGGTCGTGTTCATGGCTGTGATTATGATATTGCCGTGTTTACGAATTTAACGCAGGACCATCTGGACTATCATAAAACGATGGATGAGTACCGACAGGCAAAAAGCCTGCTCTTTTCTCAGCTTGGCGGGGCTTTCGACCATGAACATCCAAAGCGTGCCGTACTGAACGCTGACGATGAGGCGAGCGCTTATTTTGAAAAGGTGACCGCAGCGCATATTTGTACATACGGAATAAAAAACAACGCTGATGTGATGGCGAAGAACATCAATATCACGGCACAGGGCACAAGATTTGATCTTGTGACAAACAAAGGCACTAAACATATCACAATGTCGCTCGTCGGACAGTTTAACGTGTATAACGTGCTGGCAGCTGTTGCAACATGTATTGCAGCAGGCATACCGTTTGAAACGATCACTGAAGCGGTTGAAGAATTGCATGGCGTAAGAGGCCGTTTTGAATTGGTTAATCAGCAGCAGGAGTTTCCAGTCATTGTTGATTACGCGCATACGCCGGACAGCCTTGAAAATGTACTGAAGACATGCAAAGACATGACAGAAGGTAAGCTTTTTGTCGTTGTCGGCTGCGGGGGAGACAGAGATAAGACAAAACGCCCGAAAATGGCTAAAATCGCTGCGGAGCTGGCTGACGAACCGATTTTCACTTCAGATAACCCGAGAAGCGAAGATCCCCGCGCGATTTTAAGAGATATGGAAGCTGGAGTAGAGAATGCATACTACCATAGCATTGCAAACCGCGAGCAAGCGATCTTTTTCGCGATTGCCAATGCCAAAAAAGGCGATGTTGTTCTCATTGCAGGAAAAGGGCATGAAACCTATCAGCAGATCGGAAACGAAACCTTCGATTTTGACGATGCTGAAGTGGCGGCGAGAGCGATTGTCGAACTCAATAAGAATAAGACAAATTCATAGGAAAGAGATGTTATTGCATAATGGAGCTTCAAAAGATTTTTCATATGGAAAAAGATCATGAATATGATAACTACGTATGTCGTTTGAAAGAAACAGGAGGAGAAAAGGACAATGCTTGAGCAAGTCATTCTGTTTACAATTTTAATGGGGTTTTTAATTAGTGTTCTGCTCTCTCCGATTCTTATTCCGTTTTTAAGAAGATTAAAATTCGGCCAAAGTATTAGAGAAGAAGGACCGAAATCACATCAGAAAAAATCAGGGACGCCGACAATGGGCGGGGTCATGATCATACTTTCTATCATTGTGACAACAATTGTGATGACACAGAAGTTTTCAGAAATAAGCCCGGAAATGGTGCTGCTTCTGTTTGTTACGCTCGGCTACGGTTTGCTTGGCTTTTTAGATGATTACATCAAGGTCGTCATGAAGCGCAACCTTGGATTGACGTCAAAGCAAAAGCTGATCGGACAAATTATCATTGCGGTTGTATTTTATGCCGTGTACCATTACTACAATTTCGCGACGGATATTCGCGTGCCTGGAACTGATTTATCATTTGATCTTGGCTGGGCTTACTTTATCCTGGTGCTCTTTATGCTTGTCGGCGGATCAAATGCGGTTAACCTGACTGACGGTCTTGACGGTTTATTATCCGGTACGGCTGCGATTGCTTTTGGCGCCTTTGCCATCCTGGCATGGAATCAGTCTCAATATGACGTAGCGATTTTCTCAGTTGCCGTTGTCGGTGCGGTGCTGGGCTTCCTTGTATTTAATGCTCATCCGGCCAAAGTCTTTATGGGAGATACGGGATCACTGGCATTGGGAGGAGCCATCGTTACCATTGCTATTTTAACGAAATTAGAGATCCTGCTTGTTATCATCGGCGGTGTATTCGTTATCGAAACATTATCCGTTATTCTGCAGGTCATCAGCTTTAAAACGACAGGTAAACGAATCTTTAAAATGAGTCCGCTGCATCACCATTATGAGCTTGTCGGCTGGTCTGAATGGAGAGTCGTCGTGACGTTTTGGACTGCGGGACTTTTACTTGCCGTTTTAGGAATTTACATCGAGGTGTGGTTATAAGTGGAAAACGATCAATTTTTACAGAATCAGCATTTTTTAATCCTTGGGCTCGCGAAAAGCGGGTATGCGGCGGCATCTATTCTTCATGAAAAAGGCATGTATGTTGCAGTCAATGACCAAAAACCTTTTGAAGAAAACGAACCAGCGCAAAAGCTTTCTGAAGCAGGCATTGAGGTTGTTTGCGGAGAGCATCCTGTTTCTCTGTTCGATCAGCATCAAATCACGGTTCTGATCAAAAACCCCGGCATTCCATATGAAAATATTATGGTTCAGGAAGCGGAAAAAAGAGGCATCCCGGTTTGGACGGAAATTGAGCTCGCTTACTACCTGACAAACGCCAAGTTTATCGGGATTACCGGATCGAATGGAAAAACAACCACGACAACGCTGATTTATGAAATGCTCAAAGCTGACTCGCAAAAAGCGCTGATTGCCGGAAACATCGGCACTGTCGCAAGCGAAGTGGCTTATCATGCTGATGGGGATGAATGGATCGTTACTGAACTTTCTTCGTTTCAGCTGATGGGAACACACGCTTTCAGACCGGAAATCAGCTTGATTTTAAACATATTTGACGCTCATTTGGATTATCACCATACACGAGAAAACTATGAAAAAGCGAAGCAGAAAGTGTATCTTCATCAGAAAGCTTCAGATAAAGCCATTGTTAATCAGAATGATGAAACTGTCGTGCGTCTGGCTGAAGACGGAAAAGCCGAAGTCATCCCATTCTCAGTCAGCAAAACGCTTGAAAAGGGCGCTTATGTAAAAGACGGTATGATGATGTTCAACGGTGAAGCCATTCTTCCTCTGGAAGAGGTTGTGCTGCCCGGCGCACATAACATGGAGAACATTTTAGCTGCCATTGCAGTTGTGAAAACGGCAGGAGTGTCTAACGAAGCAGTCAAAAAGGTGCTGACAAGCTTTACTGGCGTCAAGCACCGTCTCCAATATGTCACAACAGTGCAAGACCGCAAGTTTTATAATGATAGTAAAGCAACAAACATTTTGGCGACAACCAAGGCGCTTTCAGCTTTTGACAAACCGGTCATTCTGCTTGCGGGCGGACTGGATCGCGGAAATGGTTTTGACGATTTAAAACCGTATATGAAGCATGTCAAAGCAGTGCTAACATTTGGCCAGACAGCGCCGAAACTCGAGAAGCTCGGCAATGAGATGGGAATACAACATGTCAAACGTGTCGATAATGTTGAACAAGCAGTATCTGCGGCGTTTGCGCTCTCAAATGAAGGCGATGTCATCCTGCTGTCACCTGCGTGTGCGAGCTGGGATCAATTCAAAACATTTGAAGAACGCGGTGACATGTTTATAGATGCCGTGCATATGCTTAAGTAAGGGCTTGTCTTGAAGTAAATCGGCAGCCCTAATGACTTTAAGCTTGGGGTGTCGGTTGCTTTGACTACTAAAAAAACATCGCCTGATTTGTTATTGGTCATCATTACGCTATTATTATTAACAATCGGATTAATTATGGTGTACAGTGCGAGTGCCGTATGGGCGGATTATAAATTTGACGACTCTTTCTTTTTCGCGAAACGGCAGCTGCTGTTTGCGGGAATCGGCGTTATTGCCATGTTTTTTATCATGAATGTTGATTATTGGACGTGGAGGACATGGTCCAAATTATTGATGGTTATTTGCTTTTTCCTCCTTGTGCTTGTTTTGATACCAGGCGTCGGCATGGTGCGGAACGGCTCAAGAAGCTGGATCGGGGTCGGGGCATTCAGCATACAGCCTTCAGAGTTTATGAAGCTTGCGATGATTGCATTCCTTGCTAAATTTCTCTCTGAAAAGCAAAAAAACATAACATCATTCAGACGGGGATTTATCCCGGCACTTGGCATCGTGTTTTCAGCGTTTTTGATTATCATGTGCCAGCCTGACCTTGGAACAGGGACAGTAATGGTTGGGACTTGTATTGTCATGATTTTTGTAGCCGGCGCGCGCATCGCCCATTTCGTTTTTCTCGGGCTGATCGGACTCAGCGGATTTGTTGGACTGGTACTATCGGCTCCATACCGAATTAAGCGGATTACCTCCTACTTAAATCCGTGGGAAGATCCGCTCGGCAGCGGTTTTCAAATCATTCAATCGCTTTATGCGGTGGGGCCCGGCGGATTGTTCGGAATGGGGCTAGGACAAAGCAGACAGAAGTTCTTTTATCTGCCTGAGCCGCAAACAGACTTTATTTTCGCCATATTGTCAGAGGAACTTGGCTTTATCGGGGGGACCCTTATTTTGCTCCTCTTCAGCGTCCTGCTGTGGAGAGGGATCAGAATTGCCCTCGGCGCACCTGATCTGTACGGAAGCTTTGTCGCAGTCGGCATTATTTCAATGATTGCCATTCAAGTCATGATTAATATTGGTGTAGTAACGGGCCTTATTCCGGTAACAGGCATCACGCTGCCGTTTTTGAGCTACGGAGGCTCTTCATTGACCCTGATGCTGATGGCCGTCGGCGTTCTGCTGAACGTGAGCCGATACTCGAGGTATTAATGAATGTATTGCCGAGCGTCCTGTGAACAGGAAGCCTGAGAAACAATTGATGCGATAACCCTGTCCAACAAAACAGGGTTATCGCTATGTTATAGAGAAACTTAGACTGGGGGAAGAGATATGCGAATTGCAATAAGCGGAGGCGGTACAGGAGGACACATTTATCCTGCTCTTGCCTTTATTAAAGAAGTGCAGCGCCGTCATCCTGAAGTGGAATTTTTATATATCGGAACAGAAAACGGGCTGGAGAAAAAAATTGTTGAACGGGAGAATATACCGTTTCGTTCAATTGAAATTACAGGCTTTAAGAGAAAGCTGTCATTTGAAAACGTCAAAACTGTGATGCGTTTTCTGAAGGGCGTAAAAAAGAGCAAATCGTATTTAGCGGAATTTAAGCCTGATGCCGTGATCGGAACGGGCGGTTACGTATGCGGGCCGGTTGTCTATGCCGCTGCGAAAATGGGAATGCCGACTATTGTCCATGAACAAAACAGCCTGCCGGGCATCACGAATAAGTTTCTTTCAAAATATGTTAATAAAGTAGCGATCTGTTTTGAAGAAGCAAAATCACATTTTCCTAGCGAGAAAGTGGTATTTACGGGAAACCCGAGAGCCTCTGAAGTCGTCTCAATAAAGACGGGCCGATCGATGGCGGAATTTGGGCTTTCTGAAGAGAAAAAAACGGTCTTAATCTTCGGCGGAAGCCGAGGCGCCGCACCGATTAACCGTGCTGTTATTGATATGCAGAATGCGCTGAAAACTAGAGACTACCAAGTGCTGTATATCACCGGTGAAGTTCACTATGAAAAAGTGATGAATGAGCTGAAAAGCAAGGGTGCCGCTGATAATATGGTCACCAAGCCATTTCTTCATCAAATGCCGGAGTATTTAAAGGCCATTGATGTCATTGTGGCCAGAGCCGGGGCGACAACGATTGCCGAAATTACGGCTCTCGGAATCCCAAGTGTTCTGATCCCAAGCCCATATGTAACAGCGAATCACCAGGAGGTCAATGCGAGATCTCTCGGCCAGCATGATGCGGCGATTGTTCTGAAAGAAACAGAGCTAAGCGGGGAAAAGCTGATTGCTGCGCTTGACCGGATTGTACTGAATGAGCAAACGTTAACGGAAATGAGCGAACGGACAAAGTCACTCGGTGTTCCTGACGCGGCTGCCCGTTTATACAGCGTACTCGAAGAATTGAAAAAGTAATAGAAAAGCAAATGGAATGCGGAGGTTTACGATGGAGAAAGTGATACAGGAATTAAAAGAACGCGAAGTCGGCAAGGTTCTTGCAAATGAACCGCTCGCGAATCATACAACGATGAAAATCGGCGGCCCTGCGGATGTATTGGTGATTCCAAGCAGTGTAGATGCTGTCAAAAATATCATGGACGTTATTAAAAAATATGATGTGGAGTGGACAGTCATCGGCCGCGGGTCAAACCTTCTCGTTTTAGATGAGGGAATCAGAGGCGTAGTGATTAAGCTGGGGGCAGGCCTTGACCATTTGGAGCTTGACGGGGAACAAGTAACGGTCGGAGGCGGTTATTCAGTGGTCCGTCTTGCTACATCATTGAGCAAAAAAGGCCTGTCCGGTTTGGAATTTGCTGCGGGTATTCCAGGATCAATCGGCGGAGCGGTTTATATGAATGCCGGCGCTCACGGTTCTGATATGAGCGAAATCCTCGTCAAAGCGCATATTTTATTTGAAGACGGCACGATTGAGTGGCTGACAAATGAGCAGATGGATTTCAGCTACAGAACGTCTGTATTGCAACAGAAACGTCCGGGCGTTTGCCTTGAAGCGGTTCTGCAGCTGGAGCAGAAGGATAAGGAATCAATCGTTCAGCAAATGCAAAGCAATAAAGACTACAGAAAAAATACACAGCCGTATTCAAGCCCTTGTGCGGGAAGCATATTCAGAAATCCGCTTCCAAATCATGCCGGAAACCTTGTAGAAAAAGCAGGCTTGAAAGGATATCAAATCGGCGGTGCAAAGATTTCGGAGATGCACGGAAACTTCATCGTCAATGCGGGCGGAGCATCAGCAAAAGATGTGCTTGATCTCATTGACCATGTGAAAAAGACAATTCGTGAAAAATACGAGATTGATATGCATACAGAGGTTGAAATCATCGGCGAAAATCGCTGATTCAAGTTCTGACTGAAGCTGTTCATATGATATACTGTAAGCAAACGACAAACGGCATCATAGTATGCCGTTTGTTTTGGAATAGACAGACTTTTAACAGCTGTTTCATTTGAATGAGGTGAACAGGCAATGAACCCGGGGCATGACCGAGAAAAAATCGTAAACATTGAAGAACGGATTCCTAAAATTAAAGAGCAGCGGAAACAGAAGGCAAACCGCCGTCTCATTTCATTTATTATGCTCTTTTTTATGATGGTGTTGGTCATTGTGTATCTGCAGACGCCAATCAGTAAAGTATCGACAATCTCTGTAACAGGGAATGAGAATGTATCCAAAAAGGAAATTATTGACCTTTCCGATATCAACAGCGGAGATACCGAGTTTTGGAGTTTGGACAAGAAAAAAACAGAAAAGAAGATTCAGCAAAATAAATTAGTGAAAAAAGCGGAGATCAGCAAATCGCTTCCTAATAAAATCAACATTGCGATCGAAGAATATAAAGCGATTGCTTATTTAGAAAAAGACAATGTGTACTATGAAGTGCTTGAAAATGGTTCCGTTCTGCCAAACGAAGTAACGCCGGATGATGCCGGACCGATTTTGGTGAATTGGACTAACGCAAAAAAACGCTCTCAAATGGCTAAGCAGCTTAATGCTTTGTCAAATTCGTTAAAACAGTCAATATCAGAAATCTACTATACACCTGTAAAAATGGATGAAAACCGTATTAAATTGTACATGAACGACGGTTATGTTGTCACTGCGTCTATAAAAACCTTTGCAGACCGAATGAAAACGTATCCTTCTATCATTTCACAGCTTAGCAGCAGTAAAAAGGGAATTATTCATTTAGAAGTTGCCACCTATTTTGAAGAGTTTGGAAAAAACGATAAATCTGCTAAAAAGGAAGATGAAAATTGAGGGGCAAATCAGCAGTCCTTCTTTCTTTGATCATGCTTATCGCAGGCTTTTTGATTTCATTTTCTTTTCAAATAACTAAAGAAAATGAAAAAGGAGCGGCTGAGTCAGAAGAGTGGAAAAAAGAATATGCGCTGAGAGATGAACTGTTGAAACAGGAGAAAGAAAATAAGACTCTTGAAAAAGAATTGTATCAAAAGCAAAACAAAGTCCGTCAGGCAGAAAATAAGCTGAAAAAAGAAAAGACGGAATACTATAACGTCCTTGAAGATACAGAAAAATACAGAATGTATATTGGGGAAGTCGGTGTGCAGGGAGAGGGCGTTGAGGTGACCTTGGAAGATGCGTCGTACATACCGGAAGGGGAGAATGTGAACAGTTACATCGTTCACGAAAGCCATATCTTTCAAGTGGTAAACGAACTGTATATTTCGGGTGCGGCGGCTGTTGCCGTTAATGGCCAGCGTTTGACACATGATTCCTATATCAAGTGCAACGGTCCCGTTGTAACGGTAGACGGAGTGCAGCATCCCGCTCCGTTTACGATATCAGCTATTGGAGATCCTGATGTTCTGCTGCCTTCGTTAAATATAGCAGGAGGCCTGATCGATCAGCTGTCAATGGATCATATTTCTGTTTCCGCAGAAAAAGAGAAAAACGTTCAAATGAAACCGATTCTGAAAACGAAGGAATGACTGAAAAAGCGGGTGAAACAGATTGAAAATAAAGCGTTCCTTCATAAGCATCAGTGTGCTTATGATCATCTTCGGCATCATGATAGCTGTTCAGTTTAACTCATTAAAGCACCCCAAAGTCCGAGACACAAGAGATATGTGGGATATAAGGGAAGAGCTGACTTCAGAGCAGAAGAAGCAGGAAAAGCTGCTGGATGAAATAAACAAATATGATAAATTGCTGAATAGCTATTCGCAAACGAAAGAAATGACAAAAGAAACCGCGCTCAATAATACCTTGCAAACCTTAAAAAAAACAGCCGGCATGACCGATATAACAGGTAGCGGAATTGTCATCACCATATCCCCGCTTTTTTCTGAAAGTTTAACAGGAGAGCCGATCAAAAATCCGCCTCCGGATTTGCTGAAGAAGCTGATCAATGAACTCAACTCCTTCGGTGCAGAACAAATCTCTATTAATGAGCGAAGAGTTGTGAATCATACAGTCATAAGGGATATAAACGGCACAACGAAAATAGACGGATACGGCCTTGACGATTATCCTTTAACAGTAAATGTGCTTGCCAAAGATCCGGACATGCTGTACAGCAGAGTGAAGGGATCAGGCCTTGAGGATCTCTTTGCATCTGAAAATTTAGCATTTAAAGCCGGTAAATCTGAAAGCGAACTGACATTAAAAGCATATGACAGGCCATTGGATGTACAACGGCTAAAACCGCTTAAAGACTGAAAAGGAGGAGAACCGTCATGTGGCTGCCCGTATTGGGGCTGGTGCTCGGAATTGCGCTTGGACTGATGACAAACTTAACGATACCGAGTGAATACTCAAACTATTTATCGCTTGCGGTGCTTGCCGCACTTGATACATTAATCGGCGGAATCAGGGCGCATTTACAAGGTACATATGATGAAATGGTATTTGTTTCCGGTTTCTTTTTTAATATTATATTGGCAATAAGTTTAGCTTTTCTGGGAGTCCATCTTGGTGTAGACTTGTATTTAGCAGGTATATTCGCATTTGGAGTCAGATTATTTCAGAATATTGCCGTGATCAGAAGAAATCTACTAACAAAGTGGACTCTTTCTAAAAAAAATAAAAAAAATGTGATATAAAAGAGGATATACATAGGATATAACGAATATTTTCAATAAACATAAAATGTGAAGAGCACATAAAGAATATTCCGTTGTTATTTTTTGTTACACACTTGTAAAGCCACATTCATTGTATTGTTGTTCCGCAAATAATAGAATAGAAATGATTGAAATGTGAGGAGGTGCCATAGAATGAACAACAATGAACTTTACGTCAGTCTTGACATCGGTACGTCCAATACAAAAGTGATCGTCGGAGAAATGACAGATGATTCCCTAAATATTATCGGTGTGGGAAATGTACCGTCTGAAGGGTTGAAAAAAGGCTCAATCGTTGATATAGATGAAACTGTTCATTCTATAAGAAAAGCGTTTGACCAAGCTGAAAGAATGGTAGGTTTTCCGCTTAGAAAAGCTATTGTCGGCGTTAATGGAAATTATATCAATATTCAAGATACAAACGGTGTTGTAGCAGTTTCCAGTGAAAATAAAGAAATTCAGGTTGAAGATGTGCGCCGAGTCATGGAGGCGGCACAGGTTGTGTCAGTACCGCACGAACAGCTGATTGTGGATGTCATTCCTAAACAGTTTATCGTAGATGGAAGAGATGAAATCACCGACCCGAAAAAAATGCTTGGTGTGCGTTTAGAAGTAGAGGGCACCTTGATCACCGGTTCAAAAACAATTTTACATAACTTGCTTCGCTGTGTTGAAAGAGCCGGTATTGAAATAACTGATATTTGTCTTCAGCCGCTGGCAGCCGGTTCTGCTGCATTGTCAAAGGACGAGAAAAATCTTGGAGTGGCTCTCATTGATATAGGGGGAGGGTCAACAACCATTGCCGTATTCGAGAACGGACATCTGACTTCTACCCGTGTTATTCCACTCGGAGGCGAAAATATCACCAAAGATATCTCCATCGGATTGAGAACGTCAACAGAAGAAGCAGAACGCGTGAAAAAGCAATTTGGACATGCCTACTATGACGAAGCCTCGGAAGATGAAGTATTTGAGGTAACCGTTATCGGCACCAATCAAAAACAAACATTTACACAGCAGGAAGCAGCGAACATCATTGAAGCAAGAGTAGAAGAAATTCTTGAAATTGTTTCAGAAGAGATTAGCAGTATGGGAATTACCGATCTGCCGGGAGGCTTCGTGCTGACAGGGGGACAAGCAGCAATGCCGGGTGTCATGTCATTGGCACAGGATGTGCTGCAAAACAATGTCAGAGTGGCAAGCCCGAATTATATCGGTGTAAGAGATCCTCAATATATGACGGGAGTGGGCATGATCCAATTCGCCTGCCGAAATGCAAGAATCCAAGGCAGAAAAATAGGCTTCAAGATGCCTGAAGAAGCGATACAGGAAATCGCAGTCTCATCATCAGAGGAACAAGAGCAGCATCATTACCAAAATGAGGTGCAGCAGCGGCCAAAAGGAAAACAAAAAACACAAGCCGAACATCATAAACAGAGCAAAATGAAAAAACTATTAAGCATGTTTTGGGAATAGATAGATAGTCATTCGGCAGATTAGGAGGATTTAGCATGTTGGAGTTCGAAACAAACATAGACGGCTTAGCATCAATTAAAGTAATCGGAGTAGGAGGCGGCGGTAACAACGCCGTTAACCGAATGATTGAAAATGAAGTGCAAGGAGTAGAGTACATCGCGGTAAATACGGACGCTCAAGCTCTTAACCTGTCAAAAGCAGAAGTAAAAATGCAAATCGGCGCAAAACTGACTAGAGGATTGGGAGCAGGTGCGAATCCTGAAGTCGGAAAAAAAGCCGCTGAAGAAAGCAAAGAGCAGATTGAAGAAGCATTAAAAGGCGCTGACATGGTATTCGTGACAGCTGGTATGGGGGGCGGAACAGGAACAGGTGCCGCACCGGTTATCGCACAAATCGCGAAAGACTTAGGCGCATTAACAGTCGGAGTCGTTACAAGACCGTTTACATTTGAAGGGCGCAAAAGACAGCTTCAGGCTGCAGGCGGAATCACAGCAATGAAAGAAGCGGTGGATACACTGATCGTGATCCCGAACGACCGAATCCTTGAAATTGTTGATAAAAACACGCCGATGCTTGAAGCATTCCGTGAAGCGGATAACGTACTCCGCCAAGGGGTTCAAGGTATTTCAGACTTGATTGCGACACCTGGTCTTATCAACCTTGACTTTGCTGATGTGAAAACAATCATGTCAAACAAAGGATCTGCTTTGATGGGTATCGGTATTGCAACTGGAGAAAACCGCGCGGCAGAGGCAGCGAAAAAGGCAATCTCCAGCCCGCTTCTTGAAGCGGCCATTGACGGTGCGCAAGGCGTTCTCATGAACATCACTGGGGGCACAAATCTCAGCCTGTATGAAGTTCAGGAAGCAGCAGACATTGTCGCTTCTGCGTCTGACCAAGACGTAAATATGATATTCGGTTCTGTTATCAATGAAAATCTAAAAGACGAGATTGTGGTGACAGTGATTGCGACTGGTTTCATTGAACAAGAGAAGGACGTGACGAAATCTCAACGTCCAAGCTTAAACCAAAGCATCAAAACAAATAATCAAAGTGCTCCAAAGCGTGAGCCAAAACGTGAGGAGCCTCAGCAACAAAACACAGTAAGCCGTCATACCTCACAGCCGGCTGATGATACGCTTGACATCCCGACATTCTTAAGAAACCGAAATAAACGCGGCTAATGTAAAGGACAAAATCGTTTTCGATTTTGTCCTTTTTGTTTTCTCCAAAACATTTCTTCTATATAAAGTCTTTTTCCTTATGCCTTCCTTCACATAAAAATAAATCAGGCCATTAGACCCATTTAAATCCCATGACAATTTTATTGTTTTCATATTTATGGAAATAAGGTGACATAAAACGACAATATCTGTAATAGAGATTGTCTACAGTTAACGTACAGCGATGCTCTGACAAACCATTCATTTTTATAAGGAGGGACGACATTTTTTTCAAAGCATGTTGAAAAAGGGGGATAAAAATGAGGAGAAAAACGAAAAACAGACTCATCAGCTCTGTTTTAAGTACGGTTGTCATTGGTTCAATGCTTTTTCCGGGTGTAGCCGGAGCAAGCAGCAAAAGCGCCTCAGCTTCTGTTAAACAGGAGCTTCAATCTGCTGAATCCATTCAGAACAAGATCTCGAGTTCATTAAAGAAAAGCTTTAAAAAGAAAGAAAAAACGACCTTTCTGATTAAATTTAAAGATCAAGCTGACACAAAAAAAGCGGCAAAAGCGGCTGTTAAAAAAGCGAAATCGAAGAAGCTGACTGCAGCTAAGACGGAATATCAAAAGCGTTCGGCCGTGGTGTCATCTTTAAAAGTCACAGCCGATGAATCCCAGCGAGATGTCTTAACATACTTGAACAGCCAGAAAAACAAGGGGAATGCAGACCAAATTCACTCTTATTATGTAGTGAATGGGATCGCTGTTCATGCTTCAAAAGAAGTGATGGAAAAAGTGGCGCAGTTCTCCGAAGTGGAAAAGGTGCTTCCAAATGAGAAACGGCAGCTGTTTAAATCATCCTCTCCATTTAATATGAAAAAAGCGCAAAAAGCTGTCAAAGCAACTGACGGTGTGGAATGGAATGTAGACCAAATCGACGCCCCGAAAGCTTGGGCACTTGGATATGACGGAACTGGCACGGTTGTCGCGTCCATTGATACAGGTGTGGAATGGAACCACCCGGCTTTAAAAGAGAAATATCGTGGATATAATCCGGAAAGTCCTGATGAGCCGGATCATGAAATGAATTGGTATGATGCCGTAGCAGGCGAAGCAAGTCCTTATGATGATTTGGCTCATGGAACCCACGTGACAGGTACGATGGTGGGATCAGAACCCGATGGAACAAATCAAATCGGTGTAGCGCCAGGCGCAAAATGGATTGCTGTTAAAGCGTTCTCCGAAGATGGCGGCACTGATGCTGACATTTTGGAAGCCGGTGAATGGGTTTTAGCTCCAAAGGACGCAGATGGAAATCCTCACCCGGAAATGGCTCCTGATGTTGTCAATAACTCATGGGGTGGAGGCTCAGGACTTGATGAGTGGTACAGAGACATGGTCAATGCCTGGCGTGCGGCCGATATTTTCCCTGAGTTTTCAGCGGGAAATACAGATATCTTTATTCCGGGCGGGCCTGGTTCTATCGCAAACCCAGCAAACTATCCGGAATCGTTTGCAACTGGAGCGACTGATATTAACAAAAAGCTTGCTGACTTTTCTCTCCAAGGGCCATCTCCATATGATGAAATAAAGCCGGAAATTTCTGCACCTGGCGTTAATATTCGCTCTTCCGTTCCCGGCCAGACATATGAGGACGGATGGGACGGCACATCAATGGCAGGACCGCATGTGTCCGCTGTTGCTGCATTGCTGAAACAGGCGGATGCCTCACTTTCTGTTGATGAGATGGAGGATATTTTAACCAGCACGGCTGAACCGCTGACGGATTCAACATTTCCCGATTCTCCGAATAACGGATACGGCCATGGTTTGGTGAACGCTTTTGACGCTGTATCAGCTGTTACAGATGGTTTAGGAAAAGCAGAAGGACAGGTCTCTGTAGAGGGAGATGATCAAGAGCCTCCTGTCTATCAGCATGAGAAAGTAACAGAAGCCTATGAAGGCGCGAACCTGCCGCTGACTTTGACAGCTGAAGACAATGTAAGTGTGACATCTGTCAAACTGTCCTATAAGCTGGATCAAGGCGAGTGGACTGAAGTAACGGCTAAACGAATCAGCGGAGATCACTTGAAAGGAACGTATCAGGCGGAGATCCCAAACGTAAAAGGAGCTGCACTAAGCTATAAGTGGATGATTCAGGATTTTGGCGGCCATGTCGTTGAGTCTGACACATATGATGTAACAGTGAAACCAAGCATCACGGCGGGCTATAAGCAGGACTTTGAAACTGAACCCGGCGGCTGGATTGCGAGTGGCACAAATAATAGCTGGGAGTGGGGAGTTCCGTCAGCAGGCCCAAATACAGCAGCTTCCGGAGAAAAAGTATACGGAACAGACCTGGCAGGAAACTATGGCAACTCAGCAAACATGAATCTCGTGATGCCTCCTGTTAAAGTGCCGGATTCAGGAAACCTGTTTCTCCAATTTAAAAGCTGGCACAATTTAGAGAATGATTTTGATTATGGCTATGTTTTTGTTTTGCCTGAAGGTGAGAAGAATTGGGAGCAGGCTGGCGTCTATAATGGAAAGACATCAAGCTGGATGGACGAAGAAATTGATTTATCCGCTTATAAAGGTCAAAACATTCAAGTCATGTTTAATCTTCAATCCGATGATAGCATTGCAAAAGAGGGCTGGTACATTGATGATGTAGTGCTTTCTGACAAATCGGCCGGAAAAACAGCCAAAAAGAATAAGCTGGGTGTTGAAAAGCCGTCTGGAAAGCAAAAGAAAAAGCCAGTGAATCCGAAAAAAGCTAAGCCATCTGCAAACACAGCGGTAAAAAACCAGAGTAAAGAGATACAGCCTCAAATTTTGCCGCTCAGGGCGCAAGTCAGTGTTATGGAAACAGGGAAATCAACATATTCAGATCAATCCACAGGGCAGTACACGCTGACGCACAAAGCGGGAGACTATACGCTTATGGCAGAAGCATACGGTTATCAATCGAAAACACAAAAGGTTTCTCTGCAGGCAGATCAGACGACACCAGCTAATTTTACGTTAGAAGAAATGAAGAAGGGCACATTAAAAGGCACGGTCATCAATAAAACGACAGGAGAGCCGGTAAAAGGAGCCTCTGTTTATGTTGTGGAGGATGCTGCGGTTGAACCGGCTACAACAAATGACAAAGGTGAATATACGCTTGAGGCCTATGAAGGCGCCTATACGATTAAAGTCGCTGCACCAGGTTATTACAGCGATGAATTTTCCGTTAATTTAAAAGGTAATGTTGTGAAGGAAACTGTACTGAAGCCTTTCGTCGGTTATCCGGGTGAGATTGCATATGATGATGGAACGGCGGAGAATGCCAATTCCTATTTTGCAGCCGGTAACGGATGGGCTGTCAAAATGACATTGGCTGACGGCAAAGACAAAGGCATGCTTACAGGAGGACTGTTTAGATTCTGGGATACAGAGTTCCCTGATCCTGGCGGCACAGAGTTTAAGGTTGAGGTATACGATGCTACAGGAGAAGATGGCGCACCGGGCAAGAAAATTGCCGGGCCATTTAACGCTGAAGCCCTTCGCAATGGCGAATGGACCAAGGTAGATCTCAGTTCAAAAGGGATTATGGTCGATAAAGATTTTTATCTCGTATATATCCAGTCGAAACCAGATCCATATTCACCAGGTCTGGCAATGGATGAAACCGGTCAGAATTCCGGCCGCAACTGGCAGTATATAGACGGAGAATGGCAGCCGGGTGACGAAGCTGACGGCAACTATATGATCCGCGCATTAGTTGATTATGAAGCGGCTGTACCTGAGATCACTTCACCGGCAGACAAATCATACACAAATAAGGAGAACGTCACCGTAAAAGGAAAAGCTTCTCCGGGAACAACGGTACACATTTATAATGGAAAGAAAGAAGCAGGAGAGGCGAAAGCTGCGGCGGATGGCACGTTTCAGGCAGGCGTATCACTCAGCGAGGGTGAAAATGAGCTGACGGCCACGGCATCAACAGACAATGGGACTACGGATGCTTCCAGCCCTGTCATGGTCACGCTTGATCAAGACAAGCCAGAATTGACGCTGGACAATCCAAAGGATGGCGAGAAAATAAATAAAGAAGCGCTGACTGTCAAAGGGTCTGTATCCGATGACAATCTGAAAGAAGTCAAAGTGAATGGCAAAAAAGCAACGGTCACTGATGGTTCATACTCAGCTCGTATTCTTTTGGAGAACGGAAGCAATGAAATCAAGGTGACAGCAACAGACTTAGCAGGCAACAAAACGAAGAAAAAGGCTGTCATTGATGTCAACTATGACCAGCTTGTCATCTCCGGATTGATCCCGGGAGAGGACAAAATCTTAAAAGCCGGTGAATCTGTGAAAATCGCTTTCTCAAGCGCTAAAGACTTGGATGCAACGTTTGTCATTCGTATGCCGCTGACAAATGCAAGAGCGAGTGTGCAAAACGCCACCGAGCTCCCGTTAAGAGAAATTTCTCCGGGGCGATATGAAGGCTATTGGACAGCCACTTCTTCTATTAAAGCAAACGGAGCAAAAGTAGAAGTGATTGTACGTGATGATTATGGAAATGAAACAAGAAAAACAGCGAACGGAAAACTCTATATCAATACTGGAAATTAAGTGTAAAAAAGCTGCCGTCAAGGGCAGCTTTTTTATGTATACTCTCATTTATTCCCTCGACAAATTAAGCAGTTATCCCTGAAAAATTGTATTTTCCTCTCAACATTAATTGACAGACTTTCCCACAGAGCTTGATTTATACTTATGAAACAAGAAGGGGAACAGCGTCATGCAAGAAAGAAAGGAGTCAGATGTGAAAATCTATTTAGATGTCATTTGGCTATTGAACTTTTGCTTTGATGCACTTTTGCTTTTGCTCACGGCATTTATTTTAAAACGGCATGTGAAAAAAAGAAGACTGCTAGGCGGAGCGTTCATCGGTTCAAGTATTGTTCTATTGATGTTTACTCCTTTTTCGCCGATCGTTGAACATCCGGCCGGTAAGCTGGCTTTTTCAGTTGTTATTGTGATGGTGACATTTGGCTTTAAAAGATTTCGTTATTTCTTTCAAAATTTGTTTTCCTTTTATTTTGCGACTTTTTTAATGGGGGGAGGAATGATTGGAGCCCATTCTTTGCTGCAGACCAATTCCGTTGTTCGAAATGGTGTCATGATGACAAATCAAACAGGGTTTGGAGACCCGATCAGCTGGTTGTTTATTGTTGCTGGCTTTCCAGTGTTATGGTTTTTTTCTAAGAGAAGAATTGAAGAGATTGAAACAAAAAACATTCAATATGAGGAACGAGTCAGCGTACAGGCTGATTTGGGCGGCCAAACGCTTCATGTCAGAGGGCTGGTTGATTCCGGTAATCAGCTGTACGATCCGCTTACTAAAACGCCTGTCATGATTATTCACCTTGATAAACTGGAACCGATTTTCGGAGCAGCCGAAACGATGATCATTCGAAACACAGATCCATTGGAAGCCACTCAGCAGCTCGATGATTCATTTCGCTTTTTGGATAAAATGAGGCTGATTCCATACAGAGGAGTAGGTCAGCAAAATCAATTTTTACTATGCGTTAAACCGGATCACGTAACGATTATGACAAAACAAGAAATGATTTCTGCGGATAAATGCTTAATCGGCATCAGCACAACAAAGCTATCTGCAGATGGCGAGTTTGACGCCATTATTCATCCTAAAATGCTCTCGGGCAAGGCCATCAAACACGTCTCATAATGTTCGCAAATGTCCGTTACTTATCATACTCAAACGACGTGACATTTAGAAGGGAGAGGAAGATGAAAAAACTGAAATTGCGATTGACGCACCTCTGGTATAAGCTGCTGATGAAACTTGGGCTGAAAAGTGATGAAGTCTATTACATAGGCGGGAGTGAAGCCCTGCCTCCTCCATTATCTAAAGATGAGGAGCAGGTTCTGTTAATGAAGCTTCCAAACGGCGATCAGGCGGCTCGCGCCATTTTGATTGAACGCAATTTGCGTCTGGTCGTCTATATCGCCCGTAAATTCGAAAATACAGGAATTAATATAGAGGATTTAATCAGCATCGGCACCATCGGATTAATCAAAGCTGTGAATACGTTTAATCCAGAAAAGAAAATCAAGCTGGCGACCTATGCCTCACGCTGTATAGAAAATGAAATCCTGATGTATTTAAGAAGAAACAACAAAATCCGGTCAGAGGTTTCCTTTGATGAGCCGCTTAATATTGATTGGGACGGCAATGAGCTGTTGCTTTCTGATGTGCTCGGCACGGACGATGACATTATCACAAAAGACATAGAAGCTAACGTAGATAAAAAGCTTTTGAAAAAAGCGCTTGAACAGCTTAATGAGAGGGAAAAGCAAATCATGGAGCTGCGGTTTGGGCTTGTCGGCGAAGAAGAAAAGACCCAAAAGGATGTAGCGGATATGATGGGAATTTCCCAGTCTTATATTTCACGTCTGGAGAAAAGAATAATAAAAAGATTGAGAAAAGAGTTCAACAAAATGGTGTAAAATTTTTTATAGTATAGAACCCTTGATTTTACAGGGATTTCCTGAATTCGACTGTTTTTCGATCTGAGTGCAGTGCATATTTTTCCCACCCAAGGAGATACTTAACGTTGTACAGCAGCTCCTGTAGGGAGGGAAAAAAGTGTCGAGAAATAAAGTCGAAATCTGCGGGGTGGATACCTCCAAATTACCAGTACTCAAGAATGAAGAGATGAGAAAGCTGTTTAGGCAGCTGCAGGATGAAGGCGATGATTCAGCGAGAGAAAAGCTTGTAAACGGGAACTTGCGTCTTGTCTTAAGTGTCATTCAAAGATTTAATAACAGAGGAGAGTATGTTGATGACTTATTTCAGGTCGGCTGCATCGGACTAATGAAATCCATTGATAATTTTGACCTAAGCCACAATGTTAAGTTTTCAACATACGCTGTACCTATGATAATCGGAGAGATCCGCAGGTATTTACGCGATAATAACCCGATTCGTGTCTCAAGATCACTCCGGGACATCGCTTACAAGGCACTTCAAGTAAGAGAGCGGTTAATCAGTGAGACAAGCAAGGAGCCGACTGCAGAAGACATCGCAAAAGTTCTTGAAGTACCGCATGAAGAAATTGTATTTGCGCTTGATGCCATTCAGGATCCGGTTTCTCTATTTGAACCGATTTATAACGACGGCGGAGACCCGATTTATGTGATGGACCAAATTAGTGATGAGCGCAATAAAGATTCACAATGGATTGAAGAGCTGGCTTTAAAAGAGGGCATGAGAAGACTGAATGATAGGGAAAAAATGATTTTGCGAAAGCGGTTCTTCCAAGGGAAAACACAAATGGAAGTAGCCGAGGAAATCGGGATTTCCCAAGCGCAGGTGTCCAGGCTTGAAAAAGCGGCTATCAAACAAATGAATAAGAATATCCATCAATAATGTAAAGCCTTTAAAACAATTTTTGTTTTAAAGGCTTTCTATTGATTTCGGACGGTTTACGTTTTGGAAAAAATAAGGTATCCTAGTTCGTACGAAGTTTTATGAAAATTTAAATAATTATAGAAGGCAGTAAAGAGGAGGACCACGATGATTTTGCAGCTTGACAATGTCTCATTAAAACGAAATGGGAAATGGATACTGAGGGATATCCATTGGAGGGTGGAAGAAAAGGAAAATTGGGTGCTTTACGGACTGAATGGCGCCGGAAAGACCGCACTGTTAAATATGCTTTGCTCATATTATTTCCCAACATCGGGCAAGATGCAGGTGCTTGGCCATGAATTTGGCAAAACAGAGCTTGGGGAGAAGCTCAGACGGAAAATTGGCCTCGTCTCAGCGGCTCTTCAGCAAAAATTTTATCCGGCAGATTCAGCATTTGAAATTGCTTTGAGCGGCGCTTACGCTTCAATTGGATTATATGAAACACCAAGTGCGGAAATCAGGGAAAAAGCGATTGGTTTGTTAGAGGACTTGGGAGCGATTGAATATGCCGACCGCCGCTATGAAACCCTTTCTCAAGGAGAAAAACAAAGAGCTTTGATTGCAAGAGCGCTAATGGCGGATCCGGAGCTGCTGATACTGGACGAACCGGTCACAGGGCTGGATTTTATTGCCCGGGAAAAGCTGTTAGACACGATTACATACATTGCAAACAAAGAAAATGCGCCATCGATCCTTTATGTGACTCATCATGCGGAAGAAATTTTGCCGGT
This sequence comes from Bacillus sp. 0209A, assembly GCF_036765095.1. Classification (NCBI taxonomy): domain Bacteria; kingdom Bacillati; phylum Bacillota; class Bacilli; order Caryophanales; family Bacillaceae; genus Bacillus; species Bacillus sp. 0209A. The sequence continues at coordinate 408,784 of NZ_JBAIZV010000001.1, read as the reverse complement.
CTTTGACAAAGCCCTTTTGTTAAAACAGGGAGAGGTCTTTAAATCCGGAGAAATAAAAGAAATGCTTACTGATCACATACTCTCGGCTTTTTTTGATACGCCAATCCATGTATTATGGAATCAGGGTCGGCCGTTTTTAACAAGAGCCGAGCCGATAACAAATGCCTGACAAACACATACAGACTCATCCTAGGGGTGCTTTTCGAAGCTGAGAGAGACATTGTCTCAACCCTTTTGACCTGATCTGGATCATGCCAGCGGAGGGAAGCGGTGAAAAAGCGGAGTACATAGGACTCTGTCTGTTTTTATCGAGCCGTTTCATAACATATGAAACGGCTTTTTGATTTTTAAGAAAGGAGCGGATCACATTGAATCAACAAATAGACTCTCTGATCAAAAAGGCGGAAGATCAAAAGGGGGACCTGATTGAGCTTGCAAAAACGCTGATTTCTTATCAGACACCTGCTCCGCCTGCAAGGAATACAGACGGCGTCCAGTCATGGATTGCAGGGTTTTTACATGACATGGGATTCTCGATCGATAAATGGGACGTGTACCCGGGAGATCCCAATGTAGTGGGTCTTCTTAGAGGAATGGATTCAGCCGGTTATCATAGCCTGATCATCAATGGCCATGTAGATGTTGCAGAGGTAAAAGAGAATGAGGATTGGGAGCATAATCCGTTTCACCCAATTGAAAAAAACGGTTTCTTAATCGGACGAGGCGCTTCAGATATGAAAGGCGGGTTGGCGTGTGTGCTGTTTGCGGTCAAATTGATTCGTGAAGCCGGCATTGAACTTCCCGGTGATTTGATTTTGCAATCGGTGATTGGGGAGGAAGTCGGAGAAGCCGGCACGCTTGAATGCTGCAAGAGGGGCTATCATGCTGATTTTGCAGTTGTCGCGGATACGAGCGATATGCATATTCAAGGCCAAGGAGGTGTCATTACAGGCTGGATCGAAATCAAAAGCAGTCAAACGTTTCATGATGGGACGAGGCGGAATATGATTCACGCAGGAGGAGGCACATTCGGGGCAAGCGCAATTGAAAAAATGGCAAAAATCATTGCGGGACTCGGTGAACTTGAGCGCCACTGGTCCATTATGAAAAGTTACCATGGCTTTAAACCCGGCACAAATACCATTAATCCGGCTGTTATTGAAGGCGGCAGACATGCGGCTTTTATAGCGGACGAGTGCCGGCTGTGGATTACGGTCCATTTTTACCCGAATGAAACCCATGACCAAGTGGCAGCTGAAATAGAAGATTACATCAACCGGCTGAGCGACAGTGATATTTGGCTTAGGGAAAACCGTCCTGTTTTTAAGTGGGGAGGCTCATCTATGATTGAAGACAGAGGAGAAATTTTTCCGGCACTGGAAGTTGACCCCAGCCACCCAGGCGTCTTAGCGCTTACAGCGTCTCATGAGGAAGTGAAACGGGAGCATCCGGTTATTGACGTTTCTCAATCCGTTACAGACGGGGGATGGCTGTTTAATGCCGGGATTCCAAGCGTGATCTACGGTCCTGGCGATCTGCACAATGCACACTCTGTGAACGAGGAGGTATCGATTGAGCAGCTGGTGGATTACACAAAAATCATGCTCGATTTTATCATTAGATGGTGCAGCGGTAAAAAAGAACAGTAACCATGAAAATTTCTTCTTGCTGACAAGGTTCAGCCCGCCCATTCATATACTTGAAAAAAGGACGGAAAAAGGACGTGATGGAATGATCAGCATCTCAGAATTTCAGGTGAAGGATGTTGTCAATGTCTCAAACGGGAAAAAGCTGGGGAGCATTGGCGATATCGATATCAATGTGACTACTGGTAAAATTCAGGCGATCATATTAGGGGGGAATGGGAAGGTTCTCGGATTTTTTGGAAAAGAAGAGGAATTAGTCATTCCATGGCGAAATATAGTAAAAATCGGGGAAGATGTGATCTTGGTCCGATTAAGTGAACCGCATGCATAAACCTGCTTGTCTGCTGCTGATTGGAAAATGCCGGAAGTCTCGTTTCTTCCGGCACATTTCATTTAGAAATATGCAAATCGGCGCTCAACGAATGCAGAAAGATGTGGTAAAATAAGTGGGAAATTCCGCTTTTTTAAATGTTTGTCGAAAGGTTGGATCATCATGAATACATATCACCCATTCAGTCTTACCACACCCTCGACACTCATGATACAAGACTGGACACAAACGAATCAAAACAACAGAGAAGTCATTGCCGGATTTACTACGAAAAACGGCGGTGTCAGCCAAAAGCCTTTTGAATCGTTAAATACAGGATTGCACGTTCATGACAAAGATGCAGATGTAGTTAAAAATCGCGAATATATTGCCGATATGTTTAATATTGATTTGCAGTCTTGGGTATTTGCTGATCAGACACACGATAATCGCGTTCAAAAAGTGACGCAGAGAGATAGGGGAAAAGGCGCCCGTGAGTATCACACGGCTCTGAAAGCAACGGACGGGCTCTACACAAAGGACAAGAATGTGTTTTTGGCATTATGCTTTGCTGATTGTGTGCCTCTTTTCTTCTATGATCCGGTTAAATCGCTTGTCGGGGTCGCCCATGCCGGGTGGAAAGGCACTGTCAAACAGATTGGCAGAGAAATGGTGAAGCGATGGACCGAGCAGGAAGGGTCAAATTTATCGGATATCTATGCTGTTATTGGACCGTCTATCAGCGGAGCATGCTATACGGTAGACGACCGTGTCATGGATGCTGTCCGGGCATTGCCGGTTTCGGCAGGACGTGCCGTTAATCAGACGGAAAAGGCACAATATCAGCTTGATCTGAAAGAGCTGAACCGCCTTATACTGATCGACAGCGGTTTGGCAACTGAACAGATCTCTGTCAGCGGTTTATGCACGGAAAGTGAGCCGTCTCTTTTCTATTCTCACCGCCGTGATCAGGGGAAAACTGGACGGATGATGTCCTTTATCGGAATGAAGGAGGCATAAAAGATCTTGCGTGTTGTTGATCATTTACGACATATAAACGAACGAATAAACGAAGCATGTAACAGATCGGGCCGCAGCTCCGATAAAGTTACGGTTATTGCAGTCACAAAATATGTATCGCCTGAAAGAGCACAGGAGGCAGTGGATGCGGGCATCACCTGCCTCGGAGAGAACCGGGACGCGGAACTGCTCCGCAAACAGGAAATCATAAAAGGGAATCCGGAATGGCATTTTATCGGCAGTCTGCAATCAAGAAAAGCAAAAGCCGTTGTCAATGCGGTTTCCTATATCCATTCCTTAGACCGGCTCTCATTAGCGAAAGAAATTGAAAAACGGGCTGAAGGTACTGTCAAGTGCTTTGTGCAGGTCAATACCTCTCTTGAGCCTTCTAAACACGGCATGAAAAAAGAAGAAGTCATACCATTCATACAGGAGCTTTCCGGTTTCGAACATATCGTTGTGGCCGGACTGATGACAATGGCTCCGCTGACTGATGAGCAAGATCAGGTCAGAAGCTGTTTCCGGTTGCTGAGAGAACTCCGTCATCAGGTTCAGGAGCTGAAACAGCCGAACGCTCCGTGTACAGAACTGTCGATGGGCATGTCAAATGATTTTGAAATTGCAATTGAAGAAGGGGCTACTTATATTAGAATCGGCTCATCGTTAGTCGGAAATGAAACAGGGGGTGTACAGCAATGAGTATGAAAAATAAACTGAAAAACTTTTTCTCAATGGAAGATGAAGAATACGAATATGAATATATTGAGACAGAGCGGGAATCTGACGAGGAGCAGCAGGAGCAAAAAGAAAAGCCGGCTTACGCTGCTCATAAACCTGCGGGCAAACAGAATGTAGTGAGCTTGCAAAGTGTTCAGAAATCCTCTAAAGTGGTGTTGAGTGAGCCGCGCGTTTATGCGGAGGCACAGGAAATAGCCGACCATTTGAAGAACCGGCGGGCAGTTGTCGTCAATCTTCAGCGGATCCAGCATGACCAGGCTAAGCGGATTGTTGACTTTTTAAGCGGAACCGTTTATGCCATCGGCGGCGACATTCAAAGAATCGGCTCGGATATTTTCCTCTGCACGCCTGACAACGTAGATGTATCAGGCACAATTTCTGAGCTCATATCTGAAGACGAACATCAGAGGTGGTAAAGCCAGATGATCCTTTATCAAGTTTTTTCGGTTTTAAGCTTATTAATCACAATATACTCATTTGCCCTGATCATATATATTTTTATGTCATGGGTGCCGAGTACGAGGGAAACAGCTGTCGGGCGTTTTTTAGCTTCGATTTGTGAACCATATCTCGAGCCATTCAGAAAAATCATCCCACCAATCGGAATGCTGGATATTTCTCCGATCGTGGCTATTCTTGTGCTTCGGTTTGCGACAACTGGCTTGTGGGGGCTTTATCGCATGATTGCGTTTTAAAGTGACAGTTTGATAGGGGGCTTGGCAGCAGCCAAGCCTCTTTACATAGAAGGGAAAGACGATGAGCGATATATATCAGCACTTCAGAAAAGACGAGCGGGCCTTTATTGATCAGGCGCTCGAATGGAAAAGCATTGTCCAGGAACAGTACAGGATGAAGCTGACCGACTTTTTAGACCCCCGAGAGCAGGTCATCCTCTCTGCTGTTACGGGACAGGCAGACGTCGGGCTTGCTTTTTCCGGCGGCTATGGCAGAGCTGAGCGAAAACGGGCGATTCTGTATCCAGAGTACATAACGCCGGAAGAATCGGATTTTGAACTGCAGGCGTTTAACGTCCGTTATGCTGAAAAATTTGTCTCAGTAGATCACCGTTCTCTGCTTGGTGCATTAATGGGCATAGGCTTAAAGCGGCAAAAGTTTGGTGACATCGTGTTTTCTGAGACATCAGTGCAATTGATTGTCTCAGCCGATACCGCAGATTTTGTGGCTGCACAGCTGACCCAAGCAGGCAAAGCGGCGGTCAGCTTAGAGAAAATTGACTTGTCAGACCTTAACATTCCCGCAGTTGATGTCGAAATAAGAGATGACACGGTTTCTTCTTTAAGGCTTGATGCCGTCTGCGCCTCTATGAGCAGGCAATCCCGCCAGAAATCACAGACGCTTGTGAAAAACGGCCTCGTGAAAGTGAACTGGAAGGTAGTTGAAGATCCTTCATACATGGTGGCAGAAGGGGACATGCTGTCTATCAGAGGCTTTGGCCGGTGCAGCTTGACAAAAATCGAAGGAAAAACCAAAAAAGACAAATGGAGAGTTACGTTTGAACGACAAAAATAGTCGGTTTTTCAGTTTTTTTCTCCATCTGTGCGAAATTTGTTTTATAATGTGAACTAGATAACCGTACTGAAATGTAAAAATGGAGGTGGCATCATGCCATTAACGCCAAATGATATTCACAACAAGACGTTTACAAAAAGTTTTCGCGGATATGATGAAGATGAAGTAAATGAATTCCTAGCGCAAGTCAGAAAAGATTACGAAATTGTTCTCCGTAAGAAAACTGAGCTTGAAGCGAAAGTCAATGAACTTGATGAAAGAATCGGACACTTTGCCAATATTGAAGAAACGCTGAATAAATCGATTTTAGTTGCTCAAGAAGCGGCTGAAGACGTAAAACGTAATTCTCAAAAAGAAGCAAAGCTGATCGTTCGGGAAGCGGAGAAAAATGCTGATCGCATTATCAACGAATCTTTATCAAAATCAAGAAAAATTGCAATGGAAATTGAAGAGCTGAAAAAGCAGTCTAAAGTTTTCAGAACACGTTTCCAAATGCTGATTGAAGCCCAGCTCGATCTTTTGAAAAATGACGATTGGGATCATCTGCTTGAGTATGAAGTCGACGCAGTATTTGAGGAAAAGGAATAAATTTTCTGATCATCTTGACATTTTCTTAGCTTGTCGAATATAATACGTTCATAAATTCAGATGAAAAGACGGTTGAAAGGGACAGTCATGTTTCCTTCAGGCCTTCATAGCGACCCGGAGATGGTGAGAGTCCGGGATGGCCGGAATCATGTAGATCAGCCCTTAAGTTTCCTTTCTGAACTCACAGTAGGTTAGGACGTTCATCACGTTACGATGCTCGAGAGGAAAAAGCGTATGCTGATGCTGGCTTTTTCTAAAAGGGTGGTACCGCGAGATAAGCTTTCTCGTCCCTTATGGGATGAGAAGGCTTTTTTTATTTTCTGAAAAAATGCAGTGGAGGAATGAAAATGGATTTTAAAGATACGCTCTTAATGCCGAAAACAGATTTCCCGATGCGAGGAAATTTGCCAAACCGTGAGCCTGACATTCAAAAGGAATGGGAAGAAGAGGATATTTACCATCTTGTGCAGGAACGGACGAAAGACCGCCCGAAATTTGTTTTACATGACGGACCTCCGTATGCAAATGGAGACATCCATATGGGGCATGCGCTTAACAAAATTTTGAAGGACTTCATTGTCCGCTATAAATCAATGAGCGGCTTCAACGCGCCGTATGTACCTGGCTGGGATACACACGGGTTGCCGATTGAAACGGCTCTCACAAAAAACAAAAAAGTCAACCGCAAAGAAATGTCAGTAGCGGAATTCCGCAAACTGTGTGAAGAGTACGCTTGGAAGCAAATCGAGGGACAGCGTGAGCAGTTCAAACGCCTTGGTGTCCGCGGTGACTGGGAAAACCCATATGTGACATTAAAACCGGAATACGAAGCGCAGCAAATCCGCGTATTTGGTGAGATGGCAAAACGAGGCTACATTTATAAAGGTCTGAAACCGGTTAACTGGTCACCTTCAAGTGAGTCTGCGTTGGCTGAAGCTGAGATCGAATATCAAGATAAACGTTCAGCATCTATTTACGTGGCTTTTGGTGTAAAAGACGGCAAAGGCGTTCTTGAAAACGGCGAGCGTATTATTATCTGGACAACAACGCCTTGGACAATTCCGGCGAACCTCGGAATTTCAGTGCATCCTGATCTTGAGTACAGCGTGATTGCAGTAGGTGAAGACCGCTTTGTCGCAGCAAGTGCTTTAGTCGAAAATGTTGCGTCTGCATGCGGGTTTGAGCAATATGAAGTGACAAGAACGATCAAAGGGAAAGACCTTGAGAACATTATCGCTGAACATCCGCTATATGGCAGAGACTCTCTTGTTATGCTTGGCGAACACGTGACAACTGATGCCGGAACAGGCTGTGTTCATACAGCGCCGGGACACGGGGAAGATGACTTTATCATCGGCCAAAAATACGGTTTAGATGTGCTATGCCCGGTTGATGCAAAAGGTGTAATGACAAGCGAAGCTCCAGGCTTTGAAGGCATGTTCTACGATGATGCGAACAAAGTGATCACACAGCAGCTTGATGAAAAAGGCGCGCTTGTGAAGCTTGAATTTATTACTCACTCTTATCCGCACGATTGGAGAACAAAAAAACCAACCATTTTTAGAGCGACAGCGCAATGGTTTGCTTCAATTAAAGATTTCAGATCAGACCTGCTGGATGCCGTTAAAGAAACCAAATGGGTTCCTGAATGGGGCGAACAGCGTTTGCATAACATGGTTCGTGACCGCGGAGACTGGTGTATTTCCAGACAGCGTGCGTGGGGTGTGCCGATTCCGGTATTTTATGCTGAAAACGGAGAACCGATTATTACAGATGAAACCATCGAACATGTTTCTGAATTGTTCAGGCAGCACGGATCAAACATTTGGTTTGAAAAAGAAGCGAAGGATCTTCTTCCGGAAGGTTTTGCGCATCCTGGCAGCCCAAATGGCACATTTACAAAAGAACAGGACATCATGGATGTTTGGTTTGATTCAGGCTCTTCCCATCAAGCGGTGCTTGAAGAGCGTGAAGACCTCGTTCGCCCGGCTGATTTATATCTAGAAGGATCTGACCAATATCGCGGCTGGTTTAACTCGTCTCTTTCTACAGCGGTAGCCGTAACAGGAAAAGCGCCATATAAAGGTGTGCTCAGCCATGGGTTTGCACTGGATGGAGAAGGACGTAAGATGAGTAAATCAATCGGTAACGTCGTTGTTCCAGCCAAAGTCATGAAACAGCTTGGTGCCGATATTTTGAGATTATGGGTGTCTTCAGTTGATTATCAGGCGGATGTTCGCGTGTCTGACGCCATTTTGAAGCAGGTTGCTGAAGTGTACCGTAAAATCCGCAATACGTTCCGTTTTCTTCACGGCAACGTATTCGATTTTGATCCAAAAACGAATGCGGTGGCTGTCGAAAATCTTCGCGAAGTGGATCAGTATATGCTGATTAAGCTGAATAAACTGATTGATAAAGTGAAAAAAGCGTATGACGAGTACGAATTTGCGGTTGTGTATCACAGTATCCATAATTTCTGCACAATCGAATTGAGCTCATTCTATCTTGATTTCGCAAAAGATATTGTGTACATCGAGCATGCGGATCATCCGGACAGACGCAGCATGCAGACGGTATTCTATGAAACGCTTCTAGCATTAGTGAAGCTTTCAGCTCCTATCCTTCCTCATACGGCTGACGAATTATGGTCTCATTTGGCATTTGTTGAGGAGCAGAGCGTTCAACTGACAGATATGCCGGAAACAATTACGGTTCCAAACAGCGAAGCGACAGAAAATAAATTTGACCGCTTTTTGGCTCTTCGTGACGATGTGCTAAAAGCGTTAGAAACTGCCCGAAATGAAAAAATTATCGGTAAATCATTGGAAGCAAATCTGAAATTGTATCCAAACAAAGAAAACCAAGAGCTATTAGCTTCCATTAAAGAAAATCTTTCTCAGCTGTTTATTGTTTCTGAACTGACAATCAGCGAAGAAAATGAAGCGCCGAACGATGCCCAAAGCTTTGCGACAGGTAAAATCGCTGTCGAGAAAGCGGAAGGCGACATGTGTGAGAGATCACGTGTGATTTCAAAAGACGTGGGGGCAAATCCGAAATACCCTACACTTTCATTGCGAAACGCTGAAATCGTTGAAAAATACTATCAAAAATAATGGAAAAGAGCCCGGCGTAAAAGCCGGGCTTTTTTGTGCCAAGAGTGACATCGATTAGAACAGCAGGAAAAATCTTATGGGCTTTAGATCATCATTCACAGGCAACAATATAGGTACTACGTTAAGAGCAGGAGTTGTGATGAATGAATGATCAACTGACCGCAATTTATACGGAACTTCTTCTGATGAAAGAAGAACTACAGTCGAGATTATTTGAGTATTCTTGCTTTCAGGCTTCAACAAGTCCGCAAGCAGCAATCAATCATAAACAAAAAGCAACTCTGATCTATCACATTAAAGAAGAACTTCAAGACGTTCTCCTCGCATTGTCCAAAGTCGAAAACGGCACATTCGGATACTGTGAAGAAACCGGGGCTCCCATTCCTCTTTCAAAGCTTGCTGTGCTGCCGACAGCCCGTACAGCAAACGATTTTCTTTATTCTGTCCAATTTGAAAAAAAAACGCTTCCGTTGTGGAAATCAACGGATATTGAATATGGACAGGCACTGTATGAATAACAGTGCCTGTCTGGTTTATATGCCTGATATTTCTTTACTCCAGTGCTTTTTATTGATAAAATGCATAATGGACTAAAGTAACCGTAAACTGGAGGAACGTTTGTGCTGTATTATATCATTGCACTTCTTATTATTGCAGCCGATCAATTGACAAAATGGCTTGTCGTTAAGAATATGGAACTTGGACAAAGTATTCCGGTCATTGATCAGGTATTCTATATCACCTCCCATCGCAATACGGGTGCTGCATGGGGGATATTGGCCGGTCAGATGTGGTTTTTCTACCTCATTACAACCGCGGTTATTATTGGCATTGTTTATTACATACAGCGTTATACTAAAGGACAAAGGCTTCTTGGCGTAGCTCTCGGACTTATGCTCGGCGGTGCCATCGGCAACTTCATCGACAGGGCTTTCAGACAGGAAGTTGTGGATTTTATCCATGTTATTATTGTGGATTACAATTACCCGATTTTTAATATCGCGGACTCTTCACTATGTGTCGGCGTCATGCTTTTATTTATACAAATGATGTTGGACAGCGGGAAAAAGAAAAAGGAGCAATAGCATGAATCAAATTGATATAACCGCCTCAGAAGAACAAAAAAGTGAGCGGATTGATAAATTTCTGGCATCGACTGAGAATGATTGGTCGAGGACCCAAGTACAGCAATGGGTGAAAGACGGACAAATTGTCGTAAACGGAAGCCCCGTAAAATCAAATTACAAAATTCAGCCAGGTGATCAGGTGACCGTCACTGTACCTGAGCCGGAAGCGCTCGACGTGCTGGCAGAACCTATGGACCTGGATATTTACTATGAAGATCAGGATGTGCTGGTCGTCAATAAACCGCGCGGAATGGTTGTTCACCCAGCTCCTGGGCATCTTACGGGCACACTTGTAAACGGCCTTATGGCTCATTGCACGGATCTTTCCGGAATCAATGGCGTGATGCGTCCGGGGATTGTTCACAGAATCGATAAGGATACGTCAGGCCTGTTAATGGTGGCGAAAAATGATATGGCGCATGAGTCACTCGTGAACCAATTGGTCAACAAAACGGTCACGCGCAAATATACGGCGGTTGTCCACGGGCTTATTTCTCACGATGACGGCACTATTGACGCGCCGATCGGACGGGACAAGAAAGACCGTCAAAGCATGACTGTGGCGCGTGAAGGCAAAAACGCAGTCACTCATTTTCATGTGCTTGAGCGTTTTCAGGATTTTACGTTGGTGGAATGCCAGCTTGAAACTGGGAGAACGCATCAAATTCGTGTTCATATGAAATATATTGGATTTCCATTGGCGGGCGATCCAAAGTACGGGCCGAGAAAAACGATCGATTTTAACGGCCAGGCCCTTCACGCCGGTATTTTAGGTTTTGATCATCCTCGCACCGGCGAATATGTCGAATTTGAAGCGCCGCTTCCGGAGGATATGGTCCAATTAATCGAAAACCTCAGAAAAAACGGTTGACAGACTGTTTCTTTTCTGAAATAATAAACGAAGCTGAATAGATTCTTTAAAACAGTCCAGAGAGGCTGAGAAGGATAACGGATAGACGGGATGCGTATATTATGCGCACCTTGTCCTAAAACCCCTCTATGCTCTGGCAGGAGGGGTTTTTCTTCTATATGAACTGTGAGGTGTCACACATTGAATCAAAAAGCTGTCATTCTCGACGAACAAGCAATCAGACGGGCGCTGACCAGAATTGCTCACGAAATGATCGAACGCAATAAAGGTATGAATAACTGCATCCTTGTCGGCATTAAGACAAGAGGGATTTACTTGGCGAAACGCCTTGCGGAGCGAATCGAGCAGATTGAAGGAAGTCCTGTAACAGTCGGTGAGATTGATATTACCCTTTACAGAGACGATCTTTCCAAAAAAACGAGCAACGAAGAACCGCTAGTGAAAGGTGCAGATATTCCGGTAGACATCAACGATCAAAAAGTCATTCTTGTTGACGATGTCCTGTACACCGGAAGAACGGTCAGAGCCGGTATGGATGCGCTTGTTGATGTAGGTAGACCTTCCTCCATTCAGCTTGCTGTGCTTGTTGACAGAGGACACAGGGAGCTGCCGATCCGAGCGGATTATATCGGGAAAAACATCCCGACATCAAAGGCTGAAAAGGTTATGGTTCAGCTTCATGAGGTAGATCAAAACGATCTCGTGGCCATTTATCAAAATGAATGAATAATAGATCACCTTTTTAAAGGCAATCCAGAGAGGTTGCAAAGAGGTGCACAACAAAGCCCCCGAAAGAATACGGCGGATCTTTGTATGCCTCTTTGCGTGAAAAATAGCAAAGAGGTTTTTTTTACAGTCATTGAGTCATCCTAAAATGAAAGTCAACGATCAGGGGGAAAATCATCATGAGTAAGAAAAAAGTAAATTTAGGAGTCAGGGATGTCCCGACACCTTTCTCGTGGGTTTCATTCAGTCTGCAGCATTTATTTGCCATGTTTGGCGCAACAATTTTGGTTCCGAAGCTAGTTGGAATGAGTCCTGCTGTGGCATTGGTGACAAGCGGCATCGGGACACTCGCTTATCTGCTTATTACGAAAGGGCAAATTCCGGCGTATCTCGGTTCATCCTTCGCCTTTATTTCTCCGATCATACTGGTCAAAGCGACCGGCGGCCCGGGAGCGGCAATGGTCGGAGCGTTTCTTGCAGGGGTAGTGTACGGGCTGATTGCCTTATTGATCAGACAGCTTGGAACAGGATGGCTGATGAAGGTTCTTCCTCCTGTGGTCGTAGGACCTGTTATTATCGTCATTGGGCTCGGACTGGCCAGCACTGCGGTAAACATGGCGATGTACGCTGATCCGAACGCGAGTGAATTGGTTTACAGCTTAAAGCACTTCAGTGTAGCAGGCGTTACGTTGGCGATTACGATTATTTGCGCGACTTTCTTACGAGGGTTTTTAAGCCTGATTCCGGTTCTGATCGGCATTATCGGCGGATACTTGTTTGCCCTTACTCAAGGGATTGTCAACTTCCAGCCTGTGCTTGACGCGAAATGGTTTGCGGTGCCTGAGTTTATCATCCCGTTCAAAGACTATTCACCGTCAGTCACACTTGGCATCGCAGCGGCAATGGTTCCCGTCGCGTTTGTGACAATGTCAGAGCATATCGGCCACCAAATGGTGCTGAGCAAAGTTGTCGGACAAGATTTCATTAAAAAGCCGGGGCTTCATCGCTCTATTATGGGTGACAGCGTGGCGACAATCCTTGCTTCCCTGATCGGCGGTCCGCCGACAACGACTTACGGGGAAAACATTGGCGTGCTGGCCATCACAAGAGTATTCAGCGTCTTTGTCATCGGCGGCGCGGCAGTGATTGCCTTATGCTTCGGTTTTATCGGCAAAATCTCAGCGCTGATCAGTTCAGTGCCGTCAGCGGTAATGGGAGGCGTCTCCTTCCTGCTGTTCGGAATCATCGCTTCGAGCGGTCTGAGAATGCTGATTGATAACAAAATTGATTATGAAAACAACAGAAACCTCATTATCACATCGGTGATCCTTGTGATCGGTGTAGGAGGCGCGTTTATCCAAGTGTCTCAAGGAGGATTCCAAGTGTCGGGAATGGCGCTTGCAGCAATTGTCGGTGTCATCTTAAACCTGATTCTTCCGCAGGCGAAGGAAGAGCAGGTTGACACATCTGAACAACATCATATCTAAAACCTTTTAATGAAAGTCCAGAGAGGCTTGGAAGGGTTATAAAGAGAAGGAAGCTTCAATGCTGCCCTCTATTTAACCTTACCCCGAGTCTATCTTAGACCGGGGTTTTTTCAGCCTTAAAGTTGAAATGAGAGGGGAAAAAAACATGAAGCATTTAACGACGATGAGTGAACTCAGCACTGAGGAAATCAAAGATTTGCTTCAAACAGCACGCGACCTCAAAAGCGGAAACACAGACAATGGGCTTGCGGGGAAATTTGCAGCGAACCTGTTTTTTGAACCGAGCACGAGGACGCGGTTCAGCTTTGAAGTCGCGGAAAAAAAGCTGGGCATGAATGTCCTGAATCTTGATGGAACAAGCACAAGCGTGCAAAAAGGCGAAACCCTGTATGACACCATACGGACGCTCGAATCAATCGGTGTAGACGTGTGCGTCATCAGGCACAGTGAGGATGAGTACTATAAAGAGCTTGTCAGCCAGGTGAATATCCCGATTCTGAATGCGGGTGACGGATGCGGCCAGCATCCGACACAATCACTGCTTGATGTCATGACGATTTACGAAGAGTTCAATACGTTCAAAGGGCTTACCGTCTCCATTCACGGCGATATTAAGCACAGCAGAGTGGCAAGATCGAATGCGGAGGTTTTGACAAGACTGGGTGCCCGCGTCCTATTTTCCGGTCCTTCGGAATGGCAGGATGAAGAAAACACATTCGGTACGTTTGCTTCAATGGATGAAGCAGTTGAGTCTTCCGATGTTGTGATGCTGCTCCGCATTCAAAATGAAAGACATCAGTCCGCTGTCAGCCAGAAAGGTTATTTAAACCAATACGGCTTGACCATAGAACGGGCTGAGCGTATGAAGCAGCATGCGATCATTATGCATCCCGCTCCGGTAAACAGGGGAGTGGAGATTGATGACAGCTTAGTAGAAAGTAATAAATCAAGAATATTCAAGCAAATGCAAAATGGTGTATTTATCAGAATGGCAGTGATACAGCGTGCCTTACAAACCAATGTGAAAAGAGGAGAAGCAGCGTATGTCATATCTCATTAAAAACGGCTGGATACTTAACGAAAATGGTGAAAAAACAGAAGCGGATATTCGAGTGACAGGAGAAACCATCACCGAAATCGGAAAGCTTGATGCAGCGGATAAAGAAACGGTAATTGATGCAAAAGGATTGCTCGTTTCACCTGGGTTTGTTGATCTCCACGTACACTTCAGAGAGCCAGGCGGTGAGAAGAAAGAAACCATTGAAACCGGAGCAAAAGCAGCGGCGCGCGGCGGTTATACAACAGTGGCAACAATGCCGAATACGCGGCCGGTTCCTGATACGAAGGAGCAGATGGAATGGGTGCAAAACAGAATTAAAGAAACCTCATGCGTCAGAGTTCTTCCATATGCGTCCATTACGATCAGACAAATCGGTGATGAGATGACAAACTTTGAAGCTTTAAAAGAAGCCGGAGCATTTGCTTTTACAGATGACGGCGTCGGTATACAGACAGCAGGAATGATGTATGAAGCGATGAAGCGGGCAGCCGCAATTGACAAAGCGATTGTTGCACATTGTGAAGACAACTCCTTAATTTACGGAGGAAGTGTGCATGAGGGGACATTCTCAAAAGCAAACGGGCTCAACGGCATTCCTTCTGTGTGTGAATCGGTTCATATTGCCCGCGATGTATTGCTGGCTGAGGCGGCAGGCTGCCATTACCATGTATGCCATATCAGCACAAAAGAGTCTGTCAGGGTCGTACGTGATGCGAAAAAAGCAGGAATCAGAGTGACGGCAGAAGTGTCACCACACCATTTGCTGCTTTGTGATGAGGACATTCCGGGGCTGGACACAAATTATAAAATGAATCCTCCGCTTCGCAGCGCAGAAGACAGAGCTGCTTTAATCGAAGGTCTTTTAGACGGAACGATTGATTTTATCGCAACAGACCATGCGCCGCATACAGAAGAAGAGAAAAATACAGAAATGAAGCTTGCGCCATTCGGAATTGTCGGCTTAGAAACAGCGTTCCCGCTTCTATACACACACTTTGTCAAAAATGGCAGCTGGTCGCTGAAACAGCTGATTGACTATATGACAATTAAACCATGCGAAGCGTTCGGTCTCCCATATGGAACATTACAAACGGGGCAAGTTGCTGATATTACGTTAATTGATTTGGAAAAAGAAGCAGTGATAGAGAAAGAGACATTTTTGTCAAAAGGAAAAAATACACCATTCAACGGCATCAGCTGCATCGGCTGGCCGGTCGCTACAATTGCGGCGGGGAAGCTTGCTTATGAAGAAGGGAGACTTGTCAAATGAAGAGACGATTAGTACTGGAAAACGGAGCGGTATTCGAGGGAAAAGCCTTCGGAAGCTTAGAAAACAGCATGGGAGAAGTCGTTTTTAACACTGGGATGACAGGCTATCAGGAAATTTTATCTGATCCTTCTTACTGCGGGCAGATCGTAACATTAACGTATCCGCTTATCGGAAATTACGGCATTAACCGTGATGATTTTGAATCCATTACCCCTTTTGTAAAAGGGCTGATCGTCAAAGAATTATGTGAATTGCCTTCCAACTGGCGTTCAGCATACACCTTAGACGAATATTTAAAAATGAAAAACATTCCCGGACTGCAGGGAATTGATACAAGAAAGCTAACAAGAATGATCCGCACGGCAGGCGCGCTAAAAGGAACATTCGCTTCACCTGATGAAGATATCGAAGCAGTGCTGAAAAGGCTTGATGAAACTGAACTGCCGAGAAATCAAGTATCTCAAGTATCAGCCAAAACAGCATATCCGAGCCCGGGAAGAGGCAAACGCATCGTCTTGGTTGACTTCGGCATGAAGCACGGGATTCTAAGAGAGCTGAACAAACGGAAATGTGACGTCATCGTTGTGCCTTACAACATTACAGCGGAAGAAGTGCTTCAGCTGAAACCGGACGGCATCATGCTTTCTAACGGACCTGGAGATCCGAAAGATGTGCCTGAAGCGATTGAGATGATCAAAGGTATTCTTGGTAAAGTGCCATTATTCGGAATATGTCTCGGCCACCAATTATTCGCGCTGGCGTGCGGAGCGAATACTGAAAAAATGAAATTCGGCCACAGGGGTTCAAACCACCCGGTAAAAGAGCTGGCAACCGGAAAAGTCGCCTTAACATCTCAAAACCATGGCTATACAGTGTCATCCATCAGCGAAACGGAACTTGAAGTGACACATATCGCAATTAACGACGATACGATTGAAGGGCTGAAGCATAAAACACAGCCGGCATTTACGGTTCAATATCATCCCGAAGCTTCACCTGGTCCTGAGGATGCCAACCATCTATTTGACAGATTCATCGAAATGATCGACACAACAGAGAAAGAAGGGGAAGCGGTATGCCAAAACGCGTAGACATTAACAAAATTTTAGTAATCGGGTCTGGACCGATCATCATCGGCCAAGCAGCAGAATTTGATTATGCGGGAACGCAAGCCTGCCTTGCTTTGAAAGAAGAAGGCTATGAAGTCATTCTTGTCAACTCAAACCCCGCCACAATCATGACAGATACTGAAATGGCTGACCGGGTTTACATCGAACCGCTCACTCCTGAATTCCTGACTCGAATCATCAGAAAAGAGCGCCCGGATGCCATTCTTCCTACTCTTGGAGGCCAAACCGGTTTGAATCTTGCGGTTGAGCTTTCTGAAAGAGGCGTGCTGGAAGAGTGCGGCGTCGAAGTGCTTGGCACGAAGCTGTCTGCGATTCAGCAGGCTGAAGATCGCGACTTGTTCAGAACATTAATGAACGAACTGAATGAACCGGTGCCTGAAAGTGAGATCATCCACTCCTTAGAAGAAGCAGAAACCTTCGTCAGCCAAATTGGATTCCCTGTCATTGTCCGCCCGGCATATACATTAGGCGGAACAGGCGGAGGCATCTGCTCGAATGAAACCGAGCTGAAAGAAATTGTTGAGAACGGCTTAAAATTAAGTCCGGTTCACCAGTGTCTGCTTGAAAAAAGCATCGCCGGTTATAAAGAAATCGAGTATGAAGTCATGAGAGACAGCCGGGATCACGCCATCGTTGTTTGTAACATGGAGAACATTGATCCAGTCGGAATCCACACTGGAGACAGCATTGTAGTAGCGCCGAGCCAAACGCTCAGCGACCGCGAATATCAGCTCTTGCGGAATGTATCGTTAAAACTGATCCGCGCGCTTGGAATTGAAGGCGGATGTAACGTCCAGCTCGCTTTAGATCCAGACAGCTTCCAATACTACATTATTGAAGTAAACCCGCGTGTTAGCCGTTCATCTGCCCTTGCGTCAAAAGCGACAGGATATCCGATTGCAAAGCTCGCTGCTAAAATTGCAGTCGGCCTTTCATTAGATGAAATGATGAACCCAGTGACAGGAAAAACATATGCAGCATTTGAACCGGCTCTTGACTATGTCGTATCCAAAATTCCGCGCTGGCCGTTTGATAAGTTTGAATCAGCAAACAGAAAGCTCGGCACGCAAATGAAAGCGACAGGAGAGGTCATGGCGATCGGCCGCACGCTTGAAGAGTCATTGCTGAAAGCTGTGCGTTCACTGGAAGCGGATGTGTATCACTTGGAATTGAAAGACGCTGCCGACATTTCAGATGAGCTTCTTGAAAAGCGAATTAAAAAGGCCGGTGATGAACGTTTATTCTACTTAGCTGAAGCGTACAGAAGAGGCTACACGGTAGAAGCCCTCCATGACTTTTCCGCTATCGATGTCTTCTTCTTGCATAAGCTTTTGGGAATCGTACAGTTTGAAAAAGAACTGAAGGCAAATGTGGGCGATACGGATATGCTGAGACGGGCGAAAGAACTCGGATTCTCTGATAAGTACATCAGCCGTGAGTGGAAAATGAAAGAATCGGAGCTTTACAGCTTGAGAAAACAAGCGGCAATTGCGCCCGTATTCAAAATGGTAGATACGTGCGCGGCGGAGTTTGAATCGGAAACGCCATACTTCTACAGCACATATGAAGAAGAAAATGAGTCAGTCGTTACGGATAAGAAAAGTGTGATCGTGCTTGGTTCCGGTCCGATTCGAATCGGTCAGGGTGTTGAGTTCGACTACGCAACTGTTCACTCTGTGTGGGCGATTAAACAGGCAGGCTATGAAGCCATTATTGTCAATAACAATCCGGAAACCGTTTCAACAGATTTCAGTATCTCAGACAAGCTGTACTTTGAACCGCTTACGATTGAAGATGTGATGCACATCATTGACCTCGAACAGCCAATGGGCGTTGTCGTACAGTTTGGAGGACAAACTGCCATTAACCTTGCTGATGAGCTTTCTGCACGAGGAGTTAAAATCCTTGGGACTTCATTAGAGGATTTAGACCGTGCGGAAGACCGGGATAAATTTGAACAAGCGCTTGGAGCACTTGGTGTTCCGCAGCCGCTTGGCAAAACAGCGACATCAGTAGATCAGGCGGTAAGCATCGCGAGTGATATCGGCTATCCGGTACTGGTGCGCCCGTCCTATGTTCTTGGCGGCCGGGCGATGGAGATTGTGTATCATGAGGAAGAACTGCTTCATTACATGAAAAACGCAGTCAAAATCAATCCGCAGCACCCAGTATTAATTGACAGATATTTAACAGGGAAAGAAATTGAAGTGGATGCAGTATCTGACGGTGAAACAGTTGTAATCCCGGGGATTATGGAGCACATTGAACGGGCGGGCGTTCACTCCGGAGACTCAATCGCTGTTTATCCGCCTCAGTCACTCACAGAAGACATTAAGAAAAAAATTGAACAATATACGATCGCATTAGCCAAAGGGCTGAACATTGTCGGTTTGCTCAACATTCAATTCGTACTGTCACAAGGCGAAGTGTACGTGCTCGAAGTGAATCCGAGATCAAGCAGAACCGTACCGTTCTTAAGCAAAATTACGGGTATCCCAATGGCGAACCTAGCCACAAAAGTCATTCTCGGGCAAAAGCTGGAAGCGTTTGGCTATACAGAGGGCCTTCAGCCTGAACAGCAGGGTGTATTTGTAAAAGCGCCGGTCTTCTCCTTCGCTAAGTTGAGAAGAGTGGACATTACGTTAGGGCCTGAAATGAAATCAACAGGTGAGGTCATGGGGAAAGATTCAACCCTTGAAAAGGCGCTCTATAAAGCCTTGATCGCTTCAGGCATTCAAATCCCTAACTACGGTTCCGTGCTTTTAACAGTGGCTGATAAGGACAAAGAAGAAGGGCTTGCCATCGCTAAGCGGTTCCATGCGATCGGCTACAACATTTTAGCGACGGAAGGAACGGCGGGTTACCTGAAAGAAGCTTCAATTCCTGCGAAGGTGGTCGGGAAAATCGGCCAGGACGGCCCGAACTTGCTTGACGTGATCAGAAACGGAGAAGCGCAGTTTGTCATCAATACGCTGACAAAAGGAAAGCAGCCAGCAAGAGACGGATTTAGAATCAGACGTGAATCAGTAGAAAACGGTGTTGCCTGCTTAACATCTTTAGATACGGCAGAAGCGATATTGCGAGTGCTGGAAAGCATGACATTCCGTGCTGATCAAATGCCGGCAGTCAACACAAATCAGGAGGCGGCAATCACTATATGAAAAAAGCGTATTTGACAGTATGTTCTAACCAGCAAATTGCAGACCGGGTGTATCAAATGGTTTTGAAAGGGGAGCTTGTCCAAGGGTTTACAACCCCGGGACAGTTCCTTCATCTTAAAGTGAGCGAAGCGGTTACGCCTCTATTGAGGAGGCCAATCAGCATCGCAGACGTCAACTTTGAAAAAAATGAAGTCACCATCATTTATCGAGTAGATGGGGAAGGAACAAGACTCTTGTCGCTAAAGCAGCAGGGAGAGCTTGTGGATGTCCTCGGGCCTTTGGGAAATGGCTTTCCTGTCAATGAAGTCAAACCTGGAAAGACGGCTTTGCTGGTGGGAGGCGGTGTTGGTGTGCCCCCTCTTCAAGAGCTGTCGAAACGCTTGAACGAAAAAGGGGTTAAGGTCATACACGTTTTAGGATTCCAATCGGCAAAGGATGTTTTTTACGAAGAAGCGTGCCGGCAGTACGGAGACACGTATGTGGCAACAGCCGACGGAAGCTATGGGGAAACCGGATTTGTCACAGATGTGATAAAACAGAAAAACCTAGAGTTTGACATTCTTCTCAGCTGCGGGCCGACACCAATGCTGAAGGCGTTAAAACAGGAATATGCCCATAAAGAAGTTTACCTGTCGATGGAGGAACGAATGGGCTGCGGAATCGGCGCATGCTTCGCGTGTGTGTGCCATACAAACGAAAGTGAGACATCCTACGTAAAAGTATGTCTCGACGGGCCTGTATTTAAAGCTCAGGAGGTGGCGCTGTAATGCTAGAGGTGAAATTGCCTGGACTAGATTTGAAAAATCCGATCATTCCTGCATCAGGCTGCTTCGGTTTTGGAAAAGAGTTTGCGCGTTTTTATGATTTATCTTGTCTCGGAGCCATCATGATCAAAGCTACGACGAAGGAGCCTCGCTTCGGGAACCCGACGCCTAGAGTAGCTGAGACTGGCGCTGGAATGCTCAATGCGATCGGTCTGCAAAACCCGGGGCTGGAAAGCGTCTTGCAAAATGAGCTGCCGTGGCTTGAGCAGTTTGCAACACCGATCATTGCCAATGTCGCAGGTTCTCAGATCGAGGATTATGTAGAAGTCGCAGCGCATATCAGTAAAGCGCCCAACGTTCATGCACTTGAATTGAACATTTCCTGCCCGAATGTGAAAACAGGCGGAATCGCTTTTGGGACGAACCCTAAAATGGCTGCTGATTTGACGAAAGCGGTTAAAGAGGTTTCAGATGTACCCGTTTATGTGAAGCTTTCCCCGAACGTGGCAAATATCACAGAAATTGCATCAGCGATCGAGGAGGCGGGAGCGGACGGTCTTACGATGATCAACACATTAATCGGGATGAGACTCGATTTAAAATCAGGAAAGCCGATATTAGCGAATAAAACAGGGGGGCTTTCTGGTCCTGCTGTGAAGCCGGTTGCTATTCGCATGGTGTATGAAGTCAGCCAGGCGGTCAACATCCCGATTATCGGAATGGGAGGCGTGCAGACGGCCGAAGATGCACTGGAATTTCTTCTTGCGGGAGCAAGCGCGGTCGCTGTCGGTACAGCAAACTTTGTAAATCCTTTTGCATGCCCAGATATTATAGACCAGCTCCCAGCTGTTTTGCGCCAATACGGCTATCAATCAATTGAAGAATGCATCGGAAGGAGCTGGAACCATGAAAAACAACCTGCCCATCATCGCGCTTGATTTTGCAACAGCTGAAGAAACACTTGCATTCTTAGCGCCTTTTCAGCAAGGACCGTTATTTGTAAAAGTTGGGATGGAGCTTTTTTATCAAGAAGGGCCATCTATCGTCAAACAACTAAAAGAAAGAAATTGCGAGCTGTTTTTAGATTTAAAGCTTCATGACATCCCGACCACTGTAAACAAAGCGATGAAGCGCCTTGCCGGTCTCGGAGTAGACCTCGTCAATGTTCATGCGGCCGGGGGCAAAAAAATGATGCAGGCAGCTCTGGAAGGCTTAGAAGAAGGGACGCCGGCCGGACAAAAACGCCCGTCCCTTATCGCGGTAACCCAGCTGACAAGCACATCTGAACAAATGATGAAAGATGAACTGCTGATCGAAAAGCCTCTGATCGACACGGTCGTCCACTACAGCAAACTGGCGGAAGAAAGCGGGCTGGATGGAGTGGTCTGCTCTGTTCATGAAGCAAAAGCCATTTACGAAGCGGTATCGCCTACATTTTTGACTGTTACTCCGGGGATCAGGCTGTCAGAGGACGCTGCGAATGACCAAATCCGTGTAGCGACACCTGCAATTGCAAGAGAGAAAGGTTCATCAGCGATTGTGGTGGGACGCTCGATTACAAAAGCGAAAGACCCGGTAAAAGCCTATGAAGCTGTCAGACTCGAATGGGAGGGGATCAAATCATGAAACAAGTCATCGCAAAACATCTATTAAACATCCAAGCTGTATTTTTACGCCCGAACGAGCCATTTACATGGGCAAGCGGCATTTTATCGCCCATCTACTGTGACAATCGTCTCACGCTATCATTCCCGGAGGTCAGAAATGATGTCGCTTCAGGCATCAGCAAGCTTGTCGAAGAGCATTTTCCTGAAGCTGAAATGATTGCGGGAACAGCAACAGCCGGTATTCCTCATGCTGCTCTGGCGGCTGACCGTTTGAATCTTCCGATGTGTTATGTGAGAAGCAAGCCGAAAGCGCACGGAAAAGGCAATCAGATTGAGGGAACTGTTCAAAAAGGCCAAAAAACGGTCTTGATCGAAGACTTAATTTCCACAGGAGGCAGTGTGCTTGAAGCTGCGGCGGCTTTACAAGCGGCTGGCTGTGAAGTGCTTGGTGTCGTCTCAATCTTTACGTACGGACTGCCTAAAGCGCAGGAAGCGTTTGCGAAGGCAGAACTGCCATACTACTCTTTAACTGATTATGATACGCTCACACAGGTCGCGCTTGAAAACGGCAATATTCATTCAGACGATTTAGAAAAGCTGAAAACGTGGAAACAAAATCCCGAGTCAAAAGATTGGTTTAAAAAATAACAAATAAATTTTGGTGATGTACAAGGGCTCCAAAGCCTTTCTGTACTTGAAAACAGGCCTTGCAGCCTGTTTTTTTATTAATCCTATAAAAAAAGTCGGGTTGACTTATGTTAGAATTGTGCTAAAATTTACTACAAATCTAAAAACTTATCAAGAGCGGCTGAGGGACTGGACCTATGAAGCCCGGCAACCTGCACAGTTTGTAAGGTGCTACTTCCAGCAAAATGAATTCCATTTTGAAAGATAAGGGCTACATGCTGTTCCTGTCTTTCTTTCCGCCGGATTGAAAGTTTTTTATTTTAAGAGGAAAAAAGGCTGACTGCAATAACCGCAGCCGCGCATTACAATTGGTAAAAGACAACCAGCAGAAAGCTACTGTTGTCTCCGAAAGGAGGAAAGAAGAAATGTTAACGTACGATAATTGGGAAGAACCAACGATTACGTTTCCGGAAGACGATCCTTATAAAGGAGCGCTGTCAGTTTTAAAGTGGGCATACGGCCATTACGGCAATCAGCTTGTTTATGCATGCAGTTTCGGAATTGAAGGAATCGTTCTGATTGACTTAATTTATAAAGTGAAAAAAGACGCAGAGATTGTGTTTCTTGATACAGGGCTTCATTTTAAAGAAACATATGAAACGATTGAACGAGTGAAAGAGCGTTATCCTGGTCTTCATATCATCCTGAAAAAACCAGACCTTACCCTTGAACAGCAAGCCGGTGAATATGGTGGCAAACTGTGGGAAAGAGAACCGAATCAATGCTGCTATCTCAGAAAGATCGTTCCTTTAAGAGAGGCGCTTTCGGGACATCCGGCCTGGCTTTCCGGTCTGCGCCGCGATCAAGGGCCAAGCCGTGCCAATACGAATTTCTTAAACAAAGATGAAAAATTCAAATCAGTAAAAGTATGCCCGCTTATCCATTGGACTTGGAAAGACATTTGGAGATACACATCCCGGAATGAGCTGGACTACAATCCGCTTCATGACCAAGGTTATCCAAGTATTGGCTGCGCGCCTTGTACGGCTCCTGCTTTTACCGCAGAAGATTTACGCTCAGGCAGATGGAATGGCATGGCGAAAACAGAATGCGGACTGCATGAATAAGGAGCTGCAAAATGGAACTAGCCGCTATTTTATTTAGCTTGTTTTTCGCGATGAATATTGGTGCAAGCGGCGCTGCAGCTTCGATGGGAGTTGCTTACGGCTCTGGAGCCATCAGAAAGAAAACCTACGCTTTGATCCTATGCGCAGTCGGTGTGCTAGCTGGGGCGGTCATTGGCGGGGGGGAGGTTGTAAAAACCATCAGTTCCGGAATTATCCCCGAGCAGACGATTACACTGACGATTGTTTGCATTATTATTGGAGCCGCTGCGCTGTCGCTCTTTACGGCTAATCTGCTCGGCATTCCTTTGTCGACAAGTGAAGTAACAGTCGGTGCTGTTGTCGGCGTGGGAGTCGCTTACAAAGTATTGTTTGTGAACAGCCTTCTGGTCATTGTGTCGTTTTGGGTTTTTGTCCCGCTGTTCGCTTTCGGCTTCACATATTTCGTATTTAAGCTGTTTCGTTATTTTAAGATTGAAATTAAATCTTCTAAAAAGCAAAAATTCCTTGGCATTGCATTGTTAGGTGCCGGATTTTTCGAAGCGTTCTCTGCCGGCATGAACAACGTGGCGAATGCCGTTGGCCCGTTAGTGGCGGCCGGTGTGCTGGATGTCGCGAAAGGAACTTTGTACGGAGGAGCGTTTGTTGCTCTTGGCGCGCTGTTATTAGGCCGGCGTGTGTTAGAAACAAACGGGAAGAAAATTACGAGATTCTCAAAAGGAGAAGGCATTCTCTTATCCGGTACGGGAGCGGGACTGGTGATCATCAGTTCGGTATTTGGGATGCCGGTGCCTTTGGCGCAAGTCACTTCATCGTCTATTATCGGAATAGGCATGGCAAAAAACGGTCCGAATGTGTTCCATAAACAAGTTGTTCAAACGATGCTGAAGGTATGGATTGTATCGCCGTTTTTATCTTTATCGATTTCTTATATGCTTGTATCCTTGTTTTTAAAAGCGGATTATTATTCAATCTTTATTATGGTAAGCGTGCTCTTAGCGACGGTCGGTGCCGTCAGCCTGATGAAGGCCATACGTAAAGAGAGACGCTCTGTCCACGAACAAGGCGGGGGAATCTGATCATTAATCTGAGTTTTTTTATATGTTAACTAGGAGGAAATAGATATTATGAGTTTAGCACCTCACGGAGGAACATTAGTAAACAGAGTAGATGAATCATTTGATGTAAGCAGCATTCAAAAAGAAATTGAACTTGATTTAATTTCTTTTGCCGATTTAGAGTTGATTGGAATCGGCGGCTACAGCCCGATCGAAGGCTTCTTTAATGAAAAGGATTACGTATCTGTTGTGGAAAACATGCGTCTTTCTTCCGGTGTTGTCTGGTCTCTGCCGATCACGCTCCCGGTAGGCGCGCAAAAAGCAGCTGAACTGTCAGTCGGTGAAACGGTAAAGTTAACGTATGAAGGAGACACATACGGCGTTATCCAAATTGAAGACCTGTACGTGCCAGACAAACAAAAAGAAGCGGTCAATGTGTACAAAACCGATGATCAGGAACACCCGGGTGTTAAAAAGCTGTTCAGCCGCGGCGATACATATGTCGGCGGACCGATCACATTGATTAAAAAAGCTTCAAAACAGTTCCCTGAATTTACGTTTGAACCGGCAGAAACAAGACGCCAGTTTGCGGAAAATGGCTGGGAAACAATTGTCGGTTTCCAAACAAGAAATCCTGTTCACAGAGCACATGAATACATTCAAAAAACGGCTCTTGAAACAGTAGACGGTTTGTTCTTAAACCCGCTGGTAGGTGAAACAAAATCTGATGACATCCCAGCTGATGTGCGGATGGAAAGCTACCAAGTGCTTCTTGACAATTATTATCCGAAAGACCGCGTGTTCCTCGGCGTCTTCTTAGCGGCGATGCGTTATGCAGGACCGAGAGAAGCGATTTTCCACGCGCTTGTCAGAAAGAACTACGGCTGCACGCATTTCATCGTCGGCCGCGATCACGCGGGTGTAGGTGACTATTACGGAACATACGAAGCACAGGAGCTGTTTGACACATTTAAACCTGAAGAGCTCGGGATTACACCGCTGAAATTCGAGCACAGCTTCTTCTGTGAAAAATGCGGGAATATGGGAACCGCGAAAACTTGCCCTCACGGCAGAGAGCATCACGTGATTTTATCAGGCACTAAGGTAAGAGGCATGCTGAGAGACGGTGTGCTGCCGCCTGCTGAATTCAGCCGCGCAGAAGTCGTAGAAGTGTTAATCAAAGGGATGAAGAAAAAAGAAGAAGCAGGCGTATTTTAAGGAGGACTGGCAGTGACAAATCGCGATATCGTATGGCATGAAGCCTCTATTACAAAAGAGGAGTACCAGCAAAAAAACAAGCATAAAAGCTCTATTCTCTGGCTGACAGGGTTAAGCGGTTCAGGCAAATCAACCATTGCCAATGCCGCTGCGAGAGAATTGTTTGAGCTGGGCTACCAAGTCATTGTGCTGGACGGGGATAATATCCGTCACGGCTTAAATAAGGATCTTGGTTTTTCAGATGAAGACCGTAAAGAAAACATCCGCCGAATCGGAGAGGTGGCAAAGTTGTTTGTTCAGCAGGGCACCATTGTGATCACTGCTTTTATCTCTCCTTTCCGCGAGGACAGAGAACAGGTTCGCCAGCTTGTAGAAGCAGGCGAATTCAATGAGGTATACATTAAATGCGACCTCGATATTTGTGAACAAAGAGATCCGAAAGGGCTCTACAAAAAAGCAAGAAACGGGGAAATTCCCTTCTTCACAGGAATTGATTCTCCTTATGAAGAGCCGGAAGCACCGGAGCTTGTTCTTGATTCAGGACAGCATGACCGTGAAGCGTGTAAAAACCAGCTGATCGAGTTTGTCAAAAAAAATTGAGCTAGTATGATCTGCTGTGTTCTTCTCAGGTGCCGGAATGCAAGCGAGAACAACATTACAGCGAATGTTCTGGAAGAACTCGAATAGATCGGGGGAAATACGATGGGGAAAGTATATATTGTAGGAGCGGGTCCCGGAGACCCTGATCTGCTGACAATTAAAGCGCTGAAAGCCATTGAAAAAGCTGATGTCATCTTATATGACAGATTAGTAAATAAAGAGATTTTACAATATGCCAAAGAGCAAGCAGACCTGATCTACTGCGGGAAGCTTCCAGATTTTCATACGATGAAGCAAGAAACCATCAATCGATTTCTTGTGAAGTATGCGCAAAAAGGAAAAACCGTTGTCAGACTGAAAGGCGGAGACCCTTTTGTGTTCGGCAGAGGGGGAGAAGAAGCGGAATGCCTCTCAGAAAACGGAATTCCGTTTGAAATCATCCCCGGCATTACGTCAGGAATTGCGGCAGCTGCCTATGCCGGGATTCCTGTTACTCATCGTGATGCGGGCTCTAACGTCGCTTTTGTAACGGGTCATTATAAAAAAGAAGAGGATTTTGAGGAAAAGTGGAAAGCGCTGGCTACAGGAATTGATACACTTGTTATCTATATGGGTATCAAAAACATACAGCAGATTGAAAGAAAGCTCCTTGAAAACGGCCGGGACGGATCTACGCCGGCAGCCTTTATTCACTGGGGAACAACGGACAAGCAAAAAACTGTTTTTTGTACAGTTGATACCCTTTCAGAAACGGTGATAAAAGAGGACATTAAAAATCCGAGTTTAATTGTCGTTGGAAATGTTGTAAATTATCACTATAAGCTGGAATGGTTTGAGTCTGAACTGAAAAAACAAGATTTAAGCGAGGCGTTGTAAAAATGAAACAAGCAATTTTATATGTCGGCCACGGCAGCCGGGTGAAAAAGGCGCAGCAAGAAGCCGCGGCCTTTTTGGAAGGATGCAAGGCGCACGTCTCTGCGCCTGTACAGGAAATCAGCTTTTTAGAGCTTCAGGAGCCGACAATTGAGACAGGGTTTGAAGCATGTGTGAAACAAGGCGCCACTCATATCGCAGTGGTGCCTCTGCTTCTTTTAACAGCTGCGCATGCAAAACATGATATTCCGGAAGAAATTGCGCGTGCCGCATCTCGGTATCCTTCGGTCCGCGTTTCATATGGAAGGCCGATCGGAATTGACGAAGAAGTAGTCAAAGCCGTATACCACCGAATGAAAGACATAGGTGTTCCGTATGAAAATGCCAGAGTCGTGCTCATCGGAAGGGGAAGTTCAGATCCCGAAGTCAAAAGAGATGTAACCGGTATTGCCAACCTTCTCCAAAATATGATTCCGGTCAAGGAGGTCATCCCGTGCTTTTTGACAGCATGCGGCCCGAATTACAAAGAGATTTTTTCGAAACTTAAAGAAGATGACGGCATAACAACCTTTATCGTTCCCTATTTGCTTTTTACGGGCATGCTGATGAATGAAATCGAACGAGAGTTTCAGGAATTAAAAGCTGTTAATCCGAATGTTTATCTCTCCTCCTATATCGGTTTCCACCCTCACGTGAAAAACGCATTTTTGAATCGTGTGAGCGAAACCGCTGCAAACCCTAAAGGACAATTTGATTTTGACGGAGGTTCATATGCTCCCGCTGCATATTAGCCTGGAGAAGAAAAAGGTTGTCATTGCAGGAGGCGGCGGCATCGCTCTCAGAAGACTGGAAACGGTGCTCTCAGAGGGAGCTGATATTACGCTTGTCAGTCCGGATGTTGAACCGGAAATCAAGCAGATGGCAGACAATCGCCGCATCAGATGGGTCAGACGTACGATTGAAAAAGAAGATTATCTCGATGCGTTTTTGATTATAGCCGCAACGGATAATGCGGCAGTCAACAAAGAGATTGCTCAAACCGCTTCGCCATTTCAGCTTGTCAATTGTGTCAGTGATGCTGAGCTTGGCAATGTGTACATACCGAAAATCGTAAAAAGAGGGCATGTTACGGTATCTGTTTCTACAAACGGAGCCAGCCCAAAGCACACAAAGGAGCTGGCTGAAAAAGTGGGTGAGCTGATTGACGGCGGTTTTGTCGCTGAAGTTGACAGACTTTATCAGACGAGAAGAAAGAAATAAGCCAGAGCATACAAATGCTCTGGCTTCAGATTGTTGACAAAACCCTAAAACGGTTTTCGTTTTAGGGTTTTGTCGTTTTTTCAGCGTGATTGAAAACCCTTGAAGTCTAGGAAGGACGAGCCTCGGAGCGCAGCGAATGTCGGAATTCGTGAGCACCGACGCGCGGGCCTGACAACGAATGCATTGTCGACACGCTGGCCAGAGCATACAAAGCTCTGGCTTTTCTTTATCCATGCGGTTCAGCTTTTTTTCAGCTTGATGACAGTATCAGCATCAGGTGTAACAAAGACGGTATGCTGGCTATCATAGGTGACGAAGCCGGGCTTCGCGCCGTTCGGTTTTTTAACATGCCTGATTTTTGTATAGTCTACAGGCACTGAACTTGAATCTTTAGCTTTTGAAAAATAAGCAGCAATCGTCGCGGCTTCCATGATTGTTTGCTCATCCGGCTCGCTGCTTCTGATCACAACGTGGGAGCCTGGAATATCCTTCGTGTGAAGCCAAATATCGTCTCTGGCTGCGGCTCTTGTCGTTAAATACTCATTTTGGCGGTTGTTTTTACCAACTAAAATTGTCAGGCCCGAAGAGGATTCATATGTTTCCAAAACCGGGTTGTGCGGTTTTTGTTTTTTCTGTCCTTTTTGCTGCTTAGGGCGTAAATATTTGCCTTCTACAAGCTCCTCCCTGATTTCGCTAATATCTCGAGGAGAAGCGGATGAAAGCTGCTGAATCAGCTGATCAAAGTATTCAATCTCTTCCTGTGCCAGCCTGATTTGCTCCTCGACAACTGCGACCGAATTTTTTGCTTTCTGATACTTCGTGAAGTAGGCCTGTGCGTTTTCAGAAGGCGATTTGTTAGGATTTAAAGGAATCGTGATTGTCGGGCTTTTTTCATCGTAATAATTAATGACCTCAGCCTGTTTATCACCTTTTTTCAGCCTATATAAATGAGCAGTTAAAAGCTCCCCGTATAGCTGAAATTCCTTCGCGTTTTCCGAATACTCCAGTGTTTTTTCTAATTTTTTGATTTTGTTGGCATTTTTCTTCCGTTCATTGACTACAAACCGTTCAAGGTCCTGTGCCTGCTGTTTAACGCGGTCTCGTTCAGCTTTTCCGAAATAAAAACGGTCGAGCAGCTCGCTTAATGAATCAAACCGGCGCGCTTCACCTTTTAAATGAGTCAGCTCCAGCAGATAAAAATATTCCTTTCCATTTACAGTCGTAATGTTTGGAATGAATCGGTGTTCTTTTACTTTCGCAAACAGCTCCAGCAGCGCTTTTGGCAGTGTGACTTTGTTGGCCAGAGCCGCTCTGTGGACCGTTTCTTTGGCAAAGAGCGGAGACACACCTGAAAAGTGGTCGACAATTTGTTTATCAAGCCGACCTTCTTGAAAACTGAGATGACGCAAAATGTGATCTTCTGTCGCCTCGAACGGCGAGATTTTGTCCTGTGCCGGCGGAAGCTTATAATCGTGGCCGGGCAGTACTGTACGGTAGCTGTTCATTGACGGAGATAAATGCTTAAGTCCGTCGATGATCAGATTTTCAGTTCCATCTGTCAAAATGATATTGCTGTGGCGTCCCATAATTTCCACATAAAGCTTCCGAACTGTTTCATCGCCTATTTCGTTCCGGCTTTTAATATGAAAAATCATAATGCGGTCTAAGCCCGCTTGTTCAATTTTCTCGATAAATCCGCCTTCGATATGCTTTCTCAGCAGCATGCAAAACATTGGTGGTTCGCTTGGGTTTTCATAAGCTTGCGTCGTGATGTGCACCCGTGAATAGCTCGGGTGTGCCGATAATAATAGTTTTTGGTTTTTTCCATTCGCGCGAATGTGAAAAATCACATCATGCTTATATGGCTGATGGACTTTCGTAATTCGCCCGCCCATGATTTTCTCGTTAAGTTCGTGTGTCATTCCGTATGTAAACATGCCATCAAACGACATATGCAATACACCCTCTCATTCTTCCTGCATTCGATAATTATAGCATGAAATGGGACGAGTCAGAATAAGCATGCTTATAGAGTGATATCTCTATAAGAGCAGGGGAGTGGACGAGCGGAATGAAGTTTCATGAAATGGGGCAAACAGATTTACTAGAGGCAACCAATACGTCCATGAAACAAGGATTAACAGAAAAAGAGGTGAAAAAACGCCTCGACAAGCATGGGCCAAACGAGCTAGCAGAAGGGAAAAAAACATCAGCGCTTCTCTTGTTTTTCGCGCAGTTCAAAGATTTTATGGTGCTTGTGCTTCTGGCGGCAACGTTAATCTCAGGATTTCTTGGTGAATACGTAGACGCGGTTGCGATTATTGCGATTGTGTTTGTGAATGGCATACTCGGTTTCTTTCAAGAAAGGCGTGCTGAGCAATCTCTTCAGGCTTTAAAAGAGCTTTCAACACCACATGTCATGGCGCTCAGGGGAGGAAGCTGGATAAAGATTCCTTCTAAAGAACTTGTGCCGGGGGATATTGTGAAATTTACAAGTGGTGACAGAATTGGCGCGGACGTTCGAATTGTTGAAGCGAAAAGCCTTGAAATAGAAGAATCAGCGCTGACCGGGGAATCAATCCCGGTTGTGAAGCATGCCGACAAATTAAAAAAACCGGATGTTTCGCTCGGTGATATTACGAATATGGCATTTATGGGAACGATTGTGACCCGCGGCAGCGGTATCGGGGTCGTCGTCGGAACAGGAATGAATACGGCAATGGGGAAAATTGCCGATATGCTTGAATCGGCGGGGACACTGTCAACACCGCTGCAAAGACGACTGGAGCAGCTCGGGAAGATTTTAATTGTTGTTGCGTTGCTGCTGACGGTACTTGTCGTTGCTGTCGGTGTCATTCAGGGCCATGATCTGTACAGTATGTTTTTAGCGGGTGTGTCGCTGGCTGTAGCTGCTATTCCGGAGGGGCTCCCGGCGATTGTGACAGTGGCGCTGTCACTTGGCGTACAGCGGATGATTAAGCAAAAATCAATCGTAAGAAAGCTCCCTGCGGTTGAAACGCTTGGATGTGCATCTATCATTTGTTCAGATAAAACAGGGACAATGACGCAAAACAAAATGACGGTGACACATGTCTGGTCCGGAGGAAAAACATGGAGAGTAACAGGGGCCGGCTATGAACCGAATGGAAGCTTCACACTGAACGAAAAAGAGATCAGTGTCAATGAGCATATGCCGCTTCAGCAGATGCTGCTGTTCGGAGCGCTTTGTAACAACTCCAATATTGAGAAAAGAGACGGCGTATATGTGCTTGACGGAGATCCGACAGAGGGGGCGCTGCTTACCGCGGCGAGAAAAGGCGGTTTTTCTAAGGAGTTTGTTGAATCTCATTATCGGGTGATTGATGAGTTTCCGTTTGATTCTGTACGCAAAATGATGACTGTCATTGTAGAGGATCAGGACAGAAAACGGTATATCATTACAAAAGGTGCACCGGATGTGCTGATGCAGCGTTCTTCCCGTATTTATTATGACGGCTCAGCGGCTCTTTTCTCTAATGAGAGAAAAGCAGAAACAGAGTCGGTATTAAGACATTTGGCATCCCAGGCGCTCAGAACGATAGCAGTTGCCTACAAGCCGATTAAAGCAGGTGAAACACCGTCTATGGAGCAGGCGGAAAAAGATTTGACGATGCTCGGCCTTTCAGGCATTATTGATCCGCCGCGGCCGGAAGTCAGACAGGCGATTAAAGAATGCCGTGAAGCGGGAATCAAGACTGTCATGATTACAGGCGATCATCTGGAGACCGCTAAAGCGATAGCGAAAGACTTGCGCCTCCTTCCGAAAAGCGGCAAAATCATGGACGGCCAGATGCTGAATGAACTTTCTCAAGAAGAGCTTTCTCATGTGGTGGAGGATGTGTATGTATTTGCACGCGTTTCTCCTGAGCATAAACTGAAAATCGTGAAAGCTTACCAGGAAAACGGGCATATTGTGGCGATGACGGGAGACGGCGTCAATGACGCCCCTGCCATTAAACAAGCTGACATCGGAGTCGCTATGGGCATTACCGGGACAGATGTGGCCAAAGAAGCGTCATCCCTCGTTCTCGCGGATGATAATTTTGCGACGATCAAGTCAGCGATAAAAGAGGGCAGAAACATCTATGAGAATATCAGAAAGTTCATCAGATACCTGTTGGCTTCTAACGTCGGAGAAATCCTTGTCATGCTGTTTGCGATGCTGCTTGCCCTTCCTTTGCCGCTCGTGCCGATTCAGATTTTGTGGGTCAACTTGGTGACGGACGGATTGCCGGCAATGGCGCTCGGCATGGATCAGCCGGAAGGAGACGTGATGAAGCGGAAGCCTCGTCATCCGAAAGAAGGGGTATTTGCCCGCAAGCTTGGATGGAAGGTCGTCTCCAGAGGATTTTTAATCGGAGCTGCCACTATTTTAGCGTTTATCATTGTATATCACCGGAATCCGGAGAATTTGGCTTACGCCCAGACGATTGCGTTTGCAACATTGGTGCTGGCTCAGCTGATTCACGTTTTTGACTGTCGCAGCGAGACCTCTGTTTTTTCCAGAAATCCGTTTGAAAACCTGTACTTAATAGGCGCAGTATTGTCATCTATGTTGCTGATGCTTGTCGTCATCTACTATCCGCCGCTTCAGCCGATTTTTCATACGGTAGCCATCACACCGGGAGACTGGATGCTCGTCATCGGCATGTCCGCCATTCCTACTTTTTTGCTAGCTGGGTCACTTTTGACAAGAAAAAAATAAATTCATATGATATAATCTTAGGGGTAATAGCATGTCTATTGCCCTTTTATTATAGAACAGGGAAGAATTGGGTGTTTTAAAATGATACGAAGTATGACAGGCTTCGGCAGTGCAAGCAAAACACAAGATGATCTCTCTGTAAGCGTTGAACTTAAATCTGTGAACTATAGATTTAAAGAAGTGAACGCTCGTTTGCCAAGGCCTTTGCTATATTTTGAAGATAAACTGAAACAGACCATTCTGCAGCATATCCAGCGCGGAAGAATTGAACTTTTTGTGTCCATTGACAGCGATATGCTTGTTGAGAAAAGGCTTGAAATTGATTGGCCGCTGCTCGATGAATATGTCGCAGCCGCGGGAGATATGAAGAAGCGGTATCAATTGGCTGCAGAGCCTGAAGTAATGGATTTCTTTAAGCTTGACCATGTCGTCCAGATTCATGAAGAACAGACGCAAAATGACAAGCTGGAGGCGTTAATCACCGCTGCTGCAGAGGAAGCGGTAAAAGGGCTCTGTGAAATGCGTGAAAAAGAGGGATTGCTTTTAGCAAAAGACTGCCTGATGCATATTGATCAGCTTGAAGAGCTGGTGAATGAAACTGAATTGCTGGCAGCCGATGTCGTATCTCGCTACCGGGAACGGCTGTACGCCAGAATAAAAGAATGGACTGAAGACGTGTTAGACGAGAGCCGGCTTGTAACAGAATGCGCTATTTTTGCAGACCGCTCTGATATCTCTGAAGAGATTACCAGGCTGAAGAGCCACTTCGCCCAATTTCGTGATATATTAGCTGGTGGAGGAGCTGTCGGGCGCAAACTCGATTTTCTCGTTCAGGAGCTGAACCGGGAAGCAAATACAATCGGCTCAAAAGCAAATGATCATCAGATCACAAAGCTTGTCGTCGAAATGAAAAGTTCTATTGAAAAAATAAAAGAACAAGTGCAAAATATAGAATAGTGACTGTGCGTATTGTTTACAGACGGTCTTACTAGGCTAAACTAGAGACGTCTACTTTACAGGGGGAACGTAGAAGATGACGATTAAACTGATTAATATCGGATTTGGCAATATTATCTCCGCCAATCGGATGATTTC
Organism: Bacillus sp. 0209A; assembly: GCF_036765095.1. Taxonomy (NCBI): domain Bacteria; kingdom Bacillati; phylum Bacillota; class Bacilli; order Caryophanales; family Bacillaceae; genus Bacillus; species Bacillus sp. 0209A. The sequence continues at coordinate 374,037 of NZ_JBAIZV010000001.1, read as the reverse complement.
GATTGTCAGCCCGGAGTCTGCGCCAATCAAACGGATGATCCAGGATGCAAGAGACCGCGGAATGCTAATTGACGCTACATACGGGCGAAGAACCCGTGCAGTTGTCGTCATGGATAGTGATCACATTATCTTATCTGCCGTCCAGCCTGAGACAGTTGCACACAGACTTTCTGTTAAAGAAGAAATTATGGATGAAGGGCAGGGATAGTTGCCGCATGAAAGAAAGAGGGTTATTAATCGTTCTCTCAGGTCCCTCAGGAGTTGGTAAAGGAACGGTTCGGCAAGCGATCTTTTCGCAGGAAGACACAAAATTTGAATATTCGATCTCGGTAACCACAAGAAGTCCGCGAGAGGGCGAAGTGAACGGAGTCGATTATTTTTTCAAAACGAGAGAAGAATTCGAACAAATGATTGCAGACAACAAGCTGCTTGAATGGGCGGAGTATGTCGGCAATTATTACGGCACTCCTGTCGATTATGTTGAACAGACGCTTCAAGATGGAAAAGATGTCTTTTTAGAAATCGAAGTTCAAGGCGCTCTTCAAGTGAGAAATGCTTTCCCGGAAGGCCTGTTTATTTTCCTTGCGCCTCCAAGCCTTTCTGAACTGAAGAACAGAATCGTGACACGGGGAACGGAAACAGACGCTCTGATTGAAAATCGAATGAAAGCCGCAAAAGCTGAGATCGAAATGATGGATGCTTATGATTATGTCGTTGAAAACGATAATGTCGAAAAGGCTTGCGACAAAATCAAAGCAATCGTTCTCGCTGAACATTTGAAGCGGGAGCGCGTTGCACCGAGATATAAGAAAATGCTGGAGGTTGAATAACAGATGTTAGATCCGTCGATTGACTCATTAATGAATAAATTAGATTCCAAATACACGCTCGTGACTGTTTCTGCGAGACGTGCGCGTGAAATGCAAATCAAAAAAGATCAATTGATTGAACATACGATTTCACACAAATATGTAGGCAAAGCTTTAGAAGAAATTGATGCAGGCCTGCTTTCGTTTGAAAAGGAAGACCGCGAATAGTAGCACAAGTAGCAACCTATATCATGTAGGTTGTTATTTTTTTCCGTGCGGTTTTTGTAAAGTGCAGAGGGGGAGAAGTCATTGCTTAACAATCGGAATGTGTTACTTTGCGTGAGCGGAGGCATCGCTGTTTATAAAGCCTGTGCGTTAACGAGCAAGCTGGTTCAGGCAGGAGCAAATGTCAAAGTGATTATGACTGAATCAGCATGCCGATTCGTCTCACCGCTGACATTTCAGGCATTGAGCCGCCATGAAGTATATACAGATACATTTAAAGAACAGAATCCAAGTGTCATATCTCATATTGATGCTGCAGACTGGGCCGACTTGATTATCGTGGCACCGGCTACGGCTAATGTGATTGGAAAATTGGCAAACGGCATCGCCGATGATATGCTGACGACCACGTTGTTAGCGGCAACGGCTCCCGTATGGATCGCGCCGGCGATGAATGTTCACATGTATGACCACCCGGCAGTCAAACGAAATATCTCTGTTCTGAATAAGGATGGTTATCGTTTTATTGAGCCGAGTGAGGGCTATTTAGCGTGCGGTTATGTAGGGAAAGGCAGATTGGAAGAGCCAGAAAATATCGTGGAGCTAGCCGAAAAGCATTTTGCTGAAGAAAAAATTGCTCCCTTGGAGGGCAAACATGTGGTCATTACAGCTGGCCCGACACGGGAAGCGATTGATCCTGTCCGATTTTTCACCAATAAATCAACGGGTAAAATGGGATACGCATTAGCGGGGGCTGCTGTTCAGCTCGGCGCACAGGTAACCTTAATCTCTGGCCCTGTTTCACTTGATCAGCCTAAAGGTCTGGCTCAGTTCATTCCTGTTCAATCTGCTGCGGATATGCGCGATGCGGTGCTCTCTGTGTATGACTCAAGTGATATTGTCATTAAAACAGCTGCGGTAGCCGATTTTACGCCGAAAACCGTATTTGACCATAAAATGAAAAAACAAGACGGCGATATGACCTTTGAATTGACAAGAACGGTTGATATTTTAAGAGAATTGGGCGAGAAAAAGCAGTCCCAGCTTTTAGTTGGTTTCGCCGCTGAAACACAAGACGTTGAACACTATGCGCGCAAAAAGCTCGCCGCTAAAAATCTTGATATGATTGTGGCAAATGATGTGAAAGCAAATGGGGCCGGTTTTGGTGCTGATACGAATATCGTGACAATCTTTTTCGAAGACGGGCGCAAACGCGAGCTTCCGATGATGTCTAAGCTCGATGTTTCTTTTGAAATCCTCCAGGAAATCGCAGTCCTCTCAAAACAAACTGGAGAGCAATCATGAATTTTGCCGAGGTCATCGTTGATGTCAGCACTAAAAATATTGACAGGCCTTTTGATTATAAAATCCCGGACCATCTCAAAGGCATGATTAAAACGGGCATGCGGGTCATTGTTCCATTTGGCCCCCGTAAAATTCAAGGGTTTGTGACAGCTGTGAAAGAAGCATCTGATCTCTCGGGGAAATCTGTCAAGGAAGTAGAGGATTTATTAGATCTTACACCTGTTTTGACAGAGGAGCTGATGAATTTGTCATCATGGCTGTCCGACAAAACGCTGTCTTTTAAAATAACGGCGCTTCAAGTGATGCTGCCTGCCGCATTAAAGGCAAAATATGAAAAAGAACTAAAAATCACACAGGGCGCCGATCTTCCGCCGCAAGTGGATCGGCTGTTTTCTGAAACAAAGACTCTGCTGTATTCAGATATACCCGATCACGATACGCTGAAACTGATTCAAAAGCATGTTCAAAAAGGCAGCATTGACGTGACATATAAAGTCGCGCAAAAAACGAATAAAAAAGTGGTCAGGCATATTCAGGCAAATGCGAATTTAGAAGAGCTTGCCAAGCAAGCAGAGGAATTATCCCGCCAAGCAGCCAAGCAGCAGGCGATTCTTCACTTTTTCATCGCTGAGCCGGAAGGTGTAAAAATTCCTGCGGCGGATTTGTGCAAAAAAACGGGTGCAAGCTCTGCGACCATCAAAACCCTTATCCAAAAGGGGCTTTTGAAGGAAAGCTATGAAGAGGTTTACAGAGATCCCTATCAGGACAAAATGTTCAAAAAAACAGAGCCGCTCCCGCTGACAGACGAACAGAGCGCTGCCTTTCAGCCAATGCGCCAGACATTGGAAAACGATGAACATAAAGTGTTCCTCCTTCACGGCGTGACAGGAAGTGGAAAAACGGAAATTTATTTGCAATCGATTGAAAAAGTACTGGCGAAAGGAAAAGAAGCCATCGTCCTCGTACCGGAAATATCGCTGACGCCGCAGATGGTCAATCGCTTTAAGGGCCGTTTCGGCTCTCAGGTGGCAGTCATGCACAGCGGATTATCCACAGGAGAAAAATATGACGAGTGGCGCAAAATCCACCGGAAGGAAGTGCGGCTTGTCGTCGGCGCCAGATCGGCTATTTTTGCTCCGTTTGAAAATCTTGGCATGATTATCATCGATGAAGAGCATGAGTCCTCTTATAAACAAGAAGAAATGCCGCGCTATCATGCGAAAGAGGTTGCGATCAAGCGGGCTGAGCATCACAGCTGTCCCGTTGTGTTAGGCAGTGCTACGCCGACATTAGAGTCATATGCACGGGCCCAAAAGGGCGTGTATGAACTTCTTTCGCTGAAGCATCGCGTTAACCAACAGGTGATGCCTGAGGTTTCGCTTGTCGATATGAGAGAGGAGCTCAGAAACGGCAATCGCTCAATGTTTTCAGTTGAATTAATGGAACAGCTTGAAGAAACGATTGCCAAGGGTGAGCAGGCGGTGCTGTTTTTAAATAAAAGAGGCTATTCTTCCTTTGTGATGTGCAGGGATTGCGGATATGTCCCGCAATGCCCGCACTGCGACATTTCCATGACGTATCATCGTTACGGCCAAAGGCTGAAATGCCATTATTGCGGACATGAAGAGCCTGTCCCGCATACTTGTCCCGAATGTGCAAGCGAGCATATCCGCTTTTTCGGGACGGGGACACAGCGAGTGGAGGAAGAACTGACAAAAGTTCTGCCAAATGCGAGAGTGATTCGGATGGATGTTGATACGACTTCAAGGAAGGGCGCCCATGAAAAATTATTGTCAGCTTTCGGAGAAGGAAAAGCGGATATTCTTCTCGGAACGCAAATGATCGCGAAAGGGCTTGATTTTCCCAATGTCACACTTGTCGGAGTGTTAAGTGCTGATACAACACTCCATATTCCTGATTTCAGATCGGCCGAAAAAACATTTCAGCTGTTAACGCAAGTGAGCGGCCGGGCAGGAAGGCATGAGAAACCCGGCCGTGTCATCATTCAAACGTACACACCGTCCCATTACAGCATCCAGCTGACGAAGTCGCACGATTATGAAACATTCTATCAGCATGAAATGGCGCACAGGAGAGAACAATCCTATCCGCCTTATTACTATTTGGCTCTTGTGACGGTTTCTCATGAGGAAGTGGCGAAAGCAGCTGTTACGGCTGAAAAAATCGCTCACTTTTTGAAAGCAAACTGCGGAGCTGACACGAAAATTCTCGGGCCTAGCGCGTCGCCGATAGCCCGGATCAAAGATAGATATCGCTATCAATGCGTGATAAAATACAAACAGGAAACCCAGTTATCCGCTTTATTGAAGAAGATACTGGAACATTATAAACGCGAAATTGAACAAAAGCATGTAATGATTTCAATTGATATGAATCCTTATATGATGATGTAAGATCTCACGTCTTGGAGGGTAACAAATTGGCTGTGAAAAAAGTCGTCACACATCCTGCGGAGGTTTTGGAAACCCCGACGGAAACCGTGACTGTTTTTGATAAAAAGCTAAAAAAACTGCTTGATGATATGTACGACACCATGCTTGAAATGGATGGGGTCGGACTGGCAGCGCCGCAGATCGGCATTTTAAAAAGAGCGGCTGTCGTAGACATCGGGGATGACAGCGGCAGAATGGATCTCGTTAATCCCGAGATTTTAGAAAAAAGCGGTGGGCAAACCGGAATTGAAGGATGCCTGAGCTTTCCCGGCGTCTATGGTGATGTCACACGTGCCGATTACGTCAAAGTGCGTGCATTTAACCGTCAGGGAAAACCGTTCATCCTGGAAGCGCGAGGCTTTTTAGCGAGGGCTGTGCAGCACGAAATGGACCATTTAGACGGTGTGCTGTTTACATCTAAAATAAGCAAATACTATACAGAAGATGAACTAGCGGATATGGAAGGATGATTTGATGACAAGAATCGTATTTATGGGAACGCCTGATTTTTCAGTTCCTGTTTTAAGAAACATGATAGAGGACGGATATGAAGTAGTGGGGGTCGTCACACAGCCGGACCGTCCGAAGGGCAGAAAAAAAGTGCTGACACCTCCTCCGGTCAAGGAAGAGGCATTGCGTCACGGCATCCCGGTTCTTCAGCCTGAAAAAGTCAGATTGACAGAAGAAATCGAGAAAGTGCTGGCATTTAAGCCTGACCTTATTGTAACCGCAGCATTCGGACAAATTTTGCCGAAGGAGCTTCTCGACAGCCCAAAATACGGCTGCATTAACGTTCACGCGTCTCTTTTGCCGGAACTGCGCGGCGGAGCTCCGATCCATTACTCCATTCTGCAGGGAAAGAAAAAAACAGGTGTTACCATTATGTATATGGTAGAAAAATTAGATGCGGGCGATATGATTTCAAAAGTGGAAGTGGACATTGAAGAAACCGACAATGTCGGAACGCTGCATGATAAATTAAGCGCGGCTGGCGCGAAGCTATTGTCTGAAACCGTTCCAAACGTCATTGCCGGCAGCATATCACCTGAAAAGCAGGATGAAGAGAAAGCGACATACGCGCCTAACATCAAAAGAGAGCAAGAGCTGATCAATTGGTCTAGAACAGGTGAAGAGCTTTACAACCAAGTCCGCGGCTTAAATCCTTGGCCTGTGGCCTATACGACCCTTAATGGACAAAACTTGAAAGTGTGGACGTCGAAAAAAACACCCGCACCAACAAAAGCCGAGCCCGGCACAGTCGTTGCGATTGAAAAGGAAGGGATTATAGTAGCCACAGGTAACGGCACGGCCTTGTTATTAACCGAACTTCAGCCGGCCGGCAAAAAACGCATGAAAGGCGAGGACTTTGTGCGCGGCGCTCATGTTGAAGCAGGCGATATGTTAGGAGTAAACAATGAAAAAAAATAGTGTTCGTGATATCGCCCTTGAGGCGCTGATCAAACTAGAACAAAACCAGGCTTACAGTAATCTGCTCCTGAAGTCGGTCATTAAATCAAATGAACTGAGCGATCAGGACAGAGGTCTTTTGACTGAACTTGTCTACGGTACATTGCAAAACAAGATCGCGCTCGATTATATGCTCAAACCGTTTGTTAATAAGCCTCAAAAAGTAAAGCCGTGGGTGATTCAGCTTCTTCGTCTATCCTTATATCAAATGGAGTATTTGGAGAAGATACCAGACAGGGCTGCTATTCATGAAGCGGTCGAAATTGCTAAAATCCGAGGACACAAAGGCATTGCTTCATTCGTCAACGGCGTACTTCGTTCCATTCAGCGCGAAGGTGTTCCAGCCTTTGACACCATTGAAGACCCTGTCCGCCGGCTGGCGACAGAGACAAGCCATCCGGAATGGCTCGTGAAAGAATGGGCCGTTGCGTATGGATTTGAAGCAGCTGAAAAGATTTGCCGCATCCACCTCATTCCGCCGAAGCAGACATTGCGTGTCAACCAAATGAAAGCGGACAGAACGGATTTGCTTGATCAAATGGCAGCTGAGGGAATCGACGTTGAAAAAGGCGACCTCGCTGAAGACGCTGTGAAGCTCCTAAAGGGAACAATTGTTGGAACTCATTTCTTCCAAAACGGTGAAGTGTCCATCCAGGATGAGAGCTCCATGCTCGTCGCCCGCGCCCTTGATCCTAAGCCCGGTGAAACGGTGCTTGACGCATGTGCGGCGCCTGGCGGAAAGTCGGCTCATATCGGCGAATTGATGGAGAACAAGGGAAACGTTACGTCGCTTGATCTTCACAAACATAAAGTGAAGCTGATCAAAGAAGCGGCAGACCGGCTTGGCCTTACGATCATTCATGCGGAAACAATGGATGCGAGAAAAGCAGGAGAAACGTTTGAAAACGAACAGTTTGACCGGATATTGGTAGATGCCCCGTGCTCAGGTTTTGGTGTCATCCGAAGAAAGCCGGACATGAAATACACGAAAAAGCCTGATGACAGCGCACGGCTTGCTGAAATCCAACTGTCGATCTTGGCGGAAATCGCACCATTAGTAAAAAAAGGTGGCACTCTTGTCTACAGTACGTGTACAATGGACCGGACAGAAAATGAAGAAGTCATACATGCGTTTATACAAGAACATCCTGATTTTGAACCCGATTTGTCTCTTGAAAAGCGGCTGCCCGAAAAGGCGAGACCCTTTGTTCGGGAAGGAAGGGTGCAAATCCTTCCTCATTATTTCGGAACAGATGGTTTCTTTATTTGCAGCATGAGAAAGAAGGGATAACAATGGCAGAAATGAAAAAAACGAAAGATAGAAAAGAATTGCGGACAGAGCGTCCGTCTATTTATTCTTTAGAATTAGATGAAATCAAACAATGGCTGACAGACAACGGAGAGAAACCGTTCCGCGCGGCACAGATTTTTGAATGGCTATATGAAAAACGGATATCTTCTTTTGAGGAAATGACAAACCTGTCAAAGGATCTGCGTGAGAAATTAAGCACTCATTTTGTGTTAACAACGCTGAAAACGGCCGTTAAACAAACCTCTGAAGATGGTACAATGAAGTTTTTATTCGAACTTCATGACGGTTATACAATCGAAACCGTTTTAATGAGACATGAGTATGGTAATTCTGTATGTGTAACGACACAGGTTGGCTGCCGCATTGGCTGTACATTCTGCGCTTCGACGCTTGGAGGCTTGAAACGAAACCTTGAAGCGGGTGAAATTGTCGCTCAAGTCGTCAAAGTCCAAAAAGCTCTTGATGAGACGGATGAACGAGTGAGCTCTGTCGTGATCATGGGGATCGGTGAACCTTTTGATAACTTTGATGAAATGCTCGCTTTCTTGAAAATCATTAACCATGATAAGGGCCTCAATATCGGCGCGCGCCACATTACAGTTTCTACAAGCGGGATCATCCCGAAAATTTACGAATTCGCTGATCAGAAAATGCAGATTAACTTTGCGATTTCTCTGCATGCGCCGAATACAGAAATCAGAAGCCGTTTGATGCCGATTAACAGAGCGTATAAGCTGCCTGAATTAATGGAAGCTGTTAAATATTATATTAACAAAACGGGACGCCGTATCAGCTTTGAATACGGGCTGTTCGGGGGCGTAAACGACCAGGTCGAGCACGCTGAAGAACTTGCCGACTTGCTGGAAGGAATTAAATGCCACGTGAACTTGATTCCGGTAAACTACGTGCCTGAACGGGACTATGTGCGTACACCGCGTGACCAGATTTTCGATTTTGAAAAAACGCTGAAATCCCGCGGAGTTAATGTCACAATCAGAAGAGAGCAAGGCCATGACATTGACGCAGCCTGCGGTCAGCTTCGCGCGAAGGAGCGTCAAGACGAGACGAGGTGATGAGGGTTGTTAACAGCCTTAAAAACAGATACAGGAAAAATCCGCCAGCATAACGAAGATGATGCGGGGATATTCAAAGGGAAAGACGAATTTGTATTAGCGGTTGTCGCTGATGGCATGGGCGGCCATCTTGCTGGAGATGTTGCGAGCAAGATGGCTGTGAAAGCCATGGGGGAGAAATGGAATGAAGCGGAGGCGATTCCAGTTGCGCCCGCAGAATGTGAAAAATGGCTCATTGAACAGATTCTGGCGGTAAACAGCAAAATATACGATCATGCCCAAGCCCACGAAGAATGCCAAGGCATGGGGACGACGATTGTATGTGCGCTTTTTACGGGGAAAACGGTTTCTGTTGCTCATATAGGTGACAGCAGATGCTATTTGCTTCAGGAGGACCATTTTTTTCAAGTGACAGAAGATCATTCGCTTGTAAATGAGCTGGTACGCACTGGAGAGATTTCAAGAGAAGACGCTGAACATCATCCGCGAAAAAATGTGCTGACGAAGGCACTCGGAACAGACCTGTCAGTAAGTATTGACACACGTTCTTTTGATATCGAACCCGGGGACAAACTGCTTCTATGTTCTGACGGACTGACGAATAAAGTGGAAGGCACTGAATTAAAAGACATCCTGCAAAGCGATTCAGCTCCTCAGGAAAAAGTAAACCTGCTTGTGGACAAAGCCAATCAGAATGGCGGGGAAGACAACATTACAGCAGTTTTGCTTGAGCTTGCTTTACATGTTGAAGAGGGTGAAGATCAGTGCTAATCGGCAAGCGGATCAGCGGACGTTACCAAATTCTCCGCGTCATAGGCGGCGGGGGAATGGCCAACGTGTATTTAGCTGAGGATATGATTCTAGACCGTGAAGTCGCAATCAAAATCCTGCGGTTTGACTATGTGAATGACAATGAGTTTATCAGGCGTTTCCGGAGAGAAGCCCAATCCGCATCAAGCCTCGATCACCCGAATATCGTCAGCATTTACGATTTGGGTGAAGAAGATGATATTTATTATATTGTCATGGAGTACGTTGAGGGCATGACGCTTAAAGAATACATAACAGCAAACGGGCCGCTTCACCCTAAAGAAGCGCTGAACATCATGGAGCAAATTGTCTCAGCCATCGCTCATGCCCATCAAAATCAGATTGTTCACAGAGACATTAAGCCGCATAACATTTTGATTGACCACATGGGAAATATCAAAGTGACGGATTTCGGAATTGCGACGGCACTAAGTTCGACCACAATCACCCATACCAATTCTGTGCTGGGCTCAGTGCATTACTTATCACCTGAACAGGCGCGGGGCGGTTTGGCAACAAAAAAATCGGATATTTATGCGCTTGGAATCGTTCTTTTCGAGCTTTTAACCGGCCGTATCCCGTTTGATGGAGAATCGGCAGTCAGCATCGCCTTAAAGCATCTTCAGGCGGAAACTCCTTCGGCGAGAAGGTGGAATCCGTCAGTACCCCAAAGCGTAGAAAACATGATCCTAAAGGCAACTGCCAAAGATCCTTTTCATCGCTATGAAACGGCTGAAGACATGGAAGCTGATATCAAAACAGCTTTTGATGCCGACAGACTCAATGAAAAGAAATTTATGATTCAAGAAGATGAAGAAATGACAAAAGCGATTCCTATCATTAAAGATGAAGAGCTCGCTAAAGCTGCTGGCGAAAAAGAAGCCGAATTGACACCCAGCAACGAAAATAAAACAAAGAAAAACGGCAAAAGAAAAAAGTGGCCGTGGGTTTTGCTCACGGTTTGCATCGTATTCATCACGGCGGGAATTCTTGCTGTCACTGTTTTTCCGTCGCTTTTTATGCCTGAAGATGTCAAAATACCTGATGTCTCCGGAATGGAATACGAAAAGGCGGCAGACATCTTGGAAAAAGACGGTTTGCAGGTTGATTCTGAGGTTTTGGAAATCTCAGATGAGAAAATTGAAGAAGGCCTGATGGTAAAAACGGATCCTAAAGCGGATTCTACAGTCAAAGAAGGCGCAACGGTCACGCTTTATAAAAGCACCGGAAAAGCTAAAACGGAGATCGGTGATGTTACAGGCCAAACGGTCGATCAGGCAAAAAAAGCGTTGAAAGACCAAGGTTTTAAACATGTCACAGTGAATGAAGTGAATGATGAGAAAGACGCGGGCACTGTCATTGAACAGAATCCGTCAGCAGGGACTGAGCTTGTGCCGAGTGATGATCAAGTCAAACTCACAGTCAGTATCGGGCCTGAAGACATTACGCTTAGAGACTTGAAAACTTACAGTAAAGAAGCAGCGTCTGGATATCTGGAAGACAACGGACTGAAGCTGAAAGAAAAAGAAGCATACTCAGATGACGTTCCAGAAGGGCAGGTTGTCAAACAAAAACCAGCAGCAGGAACGGCAGTAAAGCCGGGAAACGAAGTGGAAGTGACATTCTCTCTCGGACCTGAGAAAAAACCTGCGAAAACAGTGAAAGAAAAGGTCGAGATCCCCTACGAGCCAGAAAATGAAGGGGACGAGCTTGAAGTACAAATCGCTATTGACGATGCGGATCACAGTATCTCTGACACTTACGAAGAATTTAAGATAAAAGAGCCGACTGAACGAACGATCGAACTGAAGATTGAATCCGGCCAGAAAGGGTACTATCAAGTGATGGTAAACAATAAAGTCGTCAGCTACAAAACCATTGAGTATCCGAAAGATGAATAACAAGGAGGGAAAATATGCCTGAGGGCAAAATTATTAAGGCGCTTAGCGGCTTTTACTATGTACTGGATGAATCAGAGGATTCAGATAAAGTGGTACAATGCAGAGGAAGAGGCATTTTCAGAAAGAACAAAATTACCCCTCTCGTCGGCGATTACGTTGTGTATCAGGCTGAAAATGACAAAGAGGGATATTTGTTAGAAATTAAAGAAAGAACCAATGAGCTGATCAGGCCGCCAATTTGCAACGTTGATCAAGCGGTCCTTGTTTTCTCAGCGGTTCAGCCTTCTTTCAGCACGGCATTGCTCGACCGCTTCCTGGTTCTCGTTGAGGCTAATGATATTCAGCCAATTATATGCGTTACAAAAATGGATCTGATTGAAGATCAAGATACAAAAGATACGATACAAGCCTATGCAGAAGACTATCGGAATATTGGTTATGACGTGTATCTCACCTCCTCTAAGGACCAAGACACTTTGGTGGATATCATCCCGCATTTTAAGGACAAAACAACGGTGTTTGCGGGTCAGTCCGGTGTTGGAAAATCCTCGCTCCTCAACGCAATCAGTCCGGAGCTCGGTTTAAGAACAAACGAGATTTCCGAACATTTGGGCCGCGGGAAACACACTACCCGCCACGTAGAGCTGATTCATACGTCCGGAGGCTTGGTTGCGGATACGCCGGGATTCAGCTCGCTTGAATTTACAGACATTGAGGAAGAAGAGCTGGGCTATACCTTCCCTGATATCAGAGAAAAAAGCTCTTCATGCAAATTTAGAGGCTGCTTACATCTAAAAGAACCGAAATGTGCAGTGAAACAAGCTGTTGAAGACGGGGAATTAAAGCAGTACCGCTACGACCATTATGTTGAATTTATGACGGAGATTAAAGACAGAAAGCCGAGGTATTAGCATAATGATAAAGGTTGCACCATCTATTCTTTCCGCTGATTTTGCCGCTTTAGGCAATGAGATTAAAGATGTAGAAAAGGGCGGAGCCGATTGTATTCACATTGATGTCATGGACGGGCATTTTGTCCCCAATATCACGATCGGTCCGCTGATTGTAGAAGCTGTACGGCCGGTAACAGATTTGCCGCTTGATGTTCATTTAATGATAGAGGAGCCGGATCGTTACATCCCTGCTTTCGCTAAAGCGGGCGCAGATATCCTGTCTGTACATGTTGAGGCATGTCCGCATCTGCACCGTACCATCCAGCTTATTAAAGAGCAAGGCACAAAGGCCGGTGTTGTTCTGAACCCGCATACACCTGTACAGGTCATCGAGCATGTTTTCGACGACCTCGATCTTGTTCTTTTAATGACGGTGAACCCGGGATTTGGCGGGCAGAAATTTATTCATTCCGTCCTTTCTAAAATAAAAGAAGTTAAGCGAATGGCGGATGAAAGAGGAAAAAAAGATCTGTTGATTGAAGTAGACGGCGGCGTCAACAAAGAAACCGCTCCGCTAGTTATTGAAGCGGGCGCAAATTTACTCGTTGCCGGTTCAGCTGTTTACGGCCAGCCTGACCGTAAAAAAGCGATTTCTGAAATCAGAGGAAGTAAATAAAAAGCAAAAAAAGAGCTGGGCATACAACGCCTAAGCTCTTTTTCCTGTATCAGAGAAAGGAATCAAAGATGAAGACAATCAATATCGTTGCGGGAGGCCCTAAAGATCTCATTCCCGATCTAACTGGCTATACGGCTACGGCTGAGGACGTACTTTGGATCGGTGTTGACAAAGGCACCGTCAATCTTTTGGATGCCGGTATCATTCCTGATGAAGCTTTTGGAGATTTTGACAGCATAACAGAGCAAGAACGCCGCCGAATTGAAAAAGCGGCTCCCGCACTCCATGTGTATCAATCAGAAAAAGATCAGACAGATTTGGACCTCGCCCTTGATTGGGCGCTGGAAAAGCAGCCTGATATGATTCAGATTTTCGGCATTACAGGCGGCAGAGCTGATCATTTTTTAGGAAATATTCAGCTTCTGTACAGAGGTGTAAAAACGAATATAAAAATTAGGCTGATAGACAAACAAAATCATATTCAAATGTTCCCTCCTGGTGAATATGATATGGAGAAGGATGAAAACAAGCGATATATCTCCTTCATACCGTTTTCCGAAGAAATACATGAGCTGACACTGAACGGTTTTAAATATCCGCTAAATAAATGTCATATTACGCTCGGTTCAACACTATGTATTAGTAACGAACTCATTCATTCACGAGGTACTTTTTCGTTTGCAAAAGGCATATTAATAATGATAAGAAGCACGGATTAGCATGTGCTTTCATTCATTTGCTAAAATCAATGAACAGGCGGTTACGGTACGTTATAGGAGGGGACAAAAAATGAAATTTTACACCATTAAATTGCCGAAGTTTTTAGGAGGAATTGTCCGGGCGATGCTGGGCTCATTCAGAAAAGATTAAAGCCCAGGGGTTCAAAGCCCTCTTTCACCACATAAAAACGCCTGCCACATATCGGGGCAGGCGTTCATTTTGTTATACACGCTCAACTTTACCTGATTTTAAAGCTCGAGCAGATACATATACTTTTTTAGGTTTTCCGTTCACAAGGATACGAACCTTTTGAAGATTCGCGCCCCAAGTGCGCTTAGAAGCGTTCATTGCGTGAGAACGGTTATTCCCAGCTGTTGTTTTTTTACCTGTGATAACGCATTTACGTGCCATTTGTTTCCCTCCTCACTTGCACAAAACATCTACTTTTTAACATTTCATATAATCTTAGATGCTTTCGATATGGATACTTTAAATAATTTACCACAGCTAAAAAACGTTTGCAACTATTGTTTCAACATCTTTCAAGAAAATTCACTTGACATCTTGCGGAAACAGCGGTGCTATAGTATATGTAGAGGGACAGGCAGCGACAGCCGGGTCTTTTCTTTTCATAATGGAAACCATATAGTAGAATAGCTGTAACTCTATGCATTCGAAGGAGGAACTAGTGTGTCCATTGAATTAAGAACGAAGTACGGGCAGATTGATATATCTAATGAAGTCATTGCGATGGTTGCAGGTGGCGCGGCGATTGACTGTTACGGCATTGTCGGTATGGCCTCTAAAAATCAGATTAAAGACGGACTGACTGAAATCCTTCGGAAAGAGAATTTCAGCAGAGGTGTCCAAGTTCGCCAAGAAGGAGAACAGATACATATTGATATGTATATCATTGTCAGCTATGGCACGAAAATTTCTGAAGTGGCACATAATATCCAAACAAAAGTAAAGTACACAGTAAATCAAACCATCGGACTGGCAGTGGACTCTGTTAATATTTATGTCCAAGGCGTCCGAGTGACGAACCCGTAGTTAGGAGGAGTAGGATTGTCTATTAGAACATTAGACGGCAGAACTTTTGCCGGGATGATTCTCGCGGGAGCGCAGAATCTGTCTCAAAACGCGAGTGCAGTTGATGCGCTGAACGTGTTTCCGGTGCCGGACGGCGATACGGGAACAAACATGAACCTGTCAATGACTTCCGGAGCAAGAGAAGTGGAGCAAATGGATACGGATGATATCGGTAAGGTAGGCTCTGCGTTATCTAAAGGACTGCTCATGGGAGCACGCGGAAATTCAGGAGTGATCCTGTCCCAATTGTTCCGTGGATTCAGTAAAAGCATTGAATCAAAAAAAGAAATAAATGCACAAGAGTTTGCCGCTGCGCTGCAAGCGGGTGTTGACATGGCTTATAAAGCTGTCATGAAACCTGTAGAGGGCACCATTTTAACAGTTGCAAAAGACGCTGCGAAAAAAGTGATGGCTCTGGCAGAAAAAGAAACCGATATCACAGCGCTGATGACTGCAGTGACTGAAGAAGCAGAAGCGTCTTTAAACCGGACCCCTGAATTGCTTCCTGTCCTGAAGGAAGTAGGAGTCGTCGACAGCGGCGGCAAAGGCCTGCTTTGTGTGTATGAAGGTTTCCTTGCTTCATTAAAAGGTGAGGCTGTGCCTCAAAAAGCTGTTCTTCCGTCACTTGACGACATGGTCAGCGCAGAGCATCATAAGAGCGCGCAAAGCGTGATGAATACCGAAGATATTGAATTTGGTTTTTGTACGGAAGTGATGGTTAGACTCGATCAGGCAAAACGAGAATTCGACGAAGGCACGTTCAGACAAGATCTCAGCCAGTTCGGTGATTCTCTGTTAGTCATTGCGGATGAATCGCTGGCGAAGGTTCATATTCATGCGGAAGAACCGGGAAACGTATTAAATTATGCCCAGCATTACGGTGAATTGATCAAAATTAAAATAGAAAATATGAGAGAGCAGCATACCTCCCTCATCAGCCAGGAAAGCAAACCTGCTGACAACGAAAAACCGCCGGCAAAACAGCCGTATGGCATTGTGACTGTGGCGATGGGAGAAGGTATTTCCGATTTATTCAAAAGCATCGGCGCTTCTGTTGTGATTGAAGGCGGGCAGACCATGAACCCGAGCACTGAGGATATTGTCGATGCCGTGAAATCTGTAAATGCGGAAACAGTGTTTATCTTACCGAATAACTCCAACATCATCATGGCGGCTAATCAAGCGGCTAGTGTAATGGGTGAACAGGTTTTTGTCATTCCTGCCAAAACGGTTCCGCAAGGGATGTCAGCCCTGCTGGCATTTAATCCGGATCAAGAAGCTGAAGCGAACGAAGCCAATATGCTCAGCGCCATTCAGCAAGTAAAAAGCGGGCAGGTGACGTACTCAGTCAGAGATACCCATATTGACGGCAAAGACATTAAAAAAGGCGACTTTATGGGAATTCTGAATGGCACGATTATCGGCACTGCTGAAGATCAGCTGTCAGCCGCGAAAATGCTGCTGTCAGAAATGATCGGAGAAGACGACGAAATTGTCACCATCCTATATGGTGAGGATGCGTCTCAGGAAGAAGCTGAGGAGCTTGAAGCGTTCCTAAGTGAAAAGTACGAGGAGATTGAAGTTGAGATCCACAACGGAAAACAGCCGCTGTATTCGTATATAGTTTCTGCAGAATAGAAGGGCGATTCGCCCTTCTATTCTTATTTCTGCTTTTAAGTGCGGCAGCGCTGTGACGCGCCCGCTTGCCATTTTATATATGATCAATTAGTCTAGAAGCAAAGCGCTTATAAGCTCTGGTTCATAAGGAGGAATAGCATGAAATACAGAAGCGTTTTTGATATTATCGGACCCGTTATGATTGGTCCGTCCAGCTCGCATACGGCGGGAGCGGCGAGAATCGGGAGAGTGGCCAGAAGTTTATTTGGCAGAGAGCCTGAGCGCATCATCGTATCCTTTTACGGCTCTTTTGCGGAAACGTATAAAGGCCACGGCACAGATGTCGCGATTATCGGCGGATTGCTGGATTTTGACACATTCGACGAACGAATTAAAACCGCTATACAAATTGCAGAAGATAAAGGAATTGATATAGAGTTTCGGGTTGAAGACGCTGTCCCCGTCCATCCGAATACAGCCAAAATCACCATATCTGATGAAAAGGGAGAGCTTGAGCTGACGGGTATTTCGATTGGCGGAGGAAAGATTGAAATCACAGAATTAAACGGTTTTGAACTACGGCTGTCAGGAAATCACCCGGCCATATTAGTTGTTCATAATGACAAGTTTGGCACGATTGCCGGTGTTGCCAATGTCCTGGCGAAATTTTCAATCAACGTAGGCCATATGGAAGTAGCCCGAAAGGATATCGGCCAGCTTGCGCTGATGACAATAGAGGTTGATCAAAATATCGATGAGCATGTTCTCGACGAACTGTCGAAGCTGCCGAATATTATTCAAGTGACAAAGATTGCTGACTAGCGAAAGGTCAGGAGGAGCCAGTTATGTTTCGTAATGTAAAGGAATTATTAGAGATTACAAAAGAAAAGCAAATATCCATCTCTGATGTGATGATCGCTCAAGAGATGGAAGTAACAGAAAAAACAAAAGAAGAGATTTTTCAGCAGATGGATCACAACCTGTCTGTTATGGAAGCAGCGGTTCAGAAAGGACTCGAGGGAGTTACGAGCCAAACAGGCTTAACAGGCGGGGATGCCGTTAAATTGCAGGCCTACATTCGGTCAGGCAAAAGCCTGTCTGGCCCGCTGATTTTAGATGCTGTATCGAAAGCTGTTGCAACAAATGAAGTAAATGCAGCCATGGGTACCATCTGTGCGACACCGACTGCTGGTTCTGCTGGTGTGGTGCCAGGCACATTATTTGCTGTAAAAGAAAAGCTGAACCCAACAAGAGAACAAATGATCCGCTTTTTGTTTACGTCCGGCGCTTTCGGATTTGTCGTGGCCAATAACGCAAGTATTTCCGGCGCCGCAGGAGGGTGTCAGGCAGAAGTTGGATCAGCCTCAGGCATGGCGGCTGCGGCTATTGTTGAAATGGCAGGAGGAACACCCGAACAAAGCGCGGAGGCCATGGCCATTACATTAAAAAATATGCTCGGGCTCGTGTGCGATCCTGTAGCGGGGCTTGTTGAAGTGCCGTGTGTGAAACGGAATGCGATGGGCGCGTCAAATGCGATGATTGCTGCTGATATGGCATTGGCGGGCATTACAAGCCGCATTCCATGTGATGAGGTTATTGATGCCATGTATAAAATTGGCCAAACGATGCCCACTGCACTTAGAGAAACAGGTCAGGGCGGTTTAGCAGCAACACCGACTGGCAGAGAATTAGAGAAAAAAATTTTCGGAGGAGCGCTAGGTTCACGTGAAACAACATCAGCAAACTAGTATAGCTAACATTAAGGGCATTGGGCCGGAAACAGAAAAAACATTACATGAACTCGGTATTTATGACACTTCTGATCTTCTGAATTATTTCCCTTATCGCTATGATGACTACGAGCTGAGGGATTTAGAAGAAGTGAAGCATGATGAAAGAGTCACAGTCGAAGGGAAGGTTCATTCAGAGCCTTCTCTTACCTATTACGGAAAAAAACGAAACAGGCTGACATTCAGGATTCTTGTCGGCCGCTATTTAATCACTGCCGTATGTTTTAACCGGCCTTATTTGAAGAAAAAGCTTTCGCTGGGCTCTGTCGTGACGATTTCCGGTAAATGGGACAAGCACCGCCAAACCATCTCTGTTCAGGAGTTGAAAAACGGGCCGCACCAAGAGGATAAAAGCATTGAACCAGTGTATTCTGTGAAAGAAAATGTTACCGTCAAAATGATGAGACGCTTTATTCAGCAGGCGCTGACCCAGTATGCAGACTCGCTTCCGGATCCTCTTCCGGAAAAGCTAAAAACACGCTATAAGCTGCCGGACTATCAGCAGGCGTTAAAAATGATGCATCAGCCTGAAACAAGAGAAGCGTTAACGCTTGCAAGACGCCGGTTTGTTTATGAGGAATTTTTGTTGTTTCAGTTGAAAATGCAGGCGTTCCGAAAGGCGGAAAGAGAGCAGACTCAAGGGATACGGCAGCGTTTTTCAAACGAAGAACTCATGAGATTTATCAATAGCCTTCCGTTTCCTCTCACTAACGCCCAGTCGCGCGTGCTTCGCGAAATAACAGCAGACATGTCTTCTCCATACAGAATGAACCGTCTTCTTCAAGGAGACGTCGGATCAGGAAAAACGGCAGTCGCGGCCATTGGGTTGTATGCTGCGATCCTGTCCGGATACCAGGGGGCGCTCATGGTGCCGACAGAGATTCTGGCCGAGCAGCATGCTGATTCGCTCGTTTCACTATTTGAAAAGTGGAATGTCAGCGTCGCCCTTTTGACAAGCTCTGTCAAAGGGAAGCGGCGAAAAGAACTGCTTGAGCGTCTTGCCGCGGGAGAGATTGATATTCTTGTAGGAACCCACGCTTTAATTCAGGATGAGGTGGAGTTTAAGGCGCTGAGTCTCGTCATTACAGATGAACAGCACCGATTTGGAGTTGAGCAACGTAAAAAACTTCGGAACAAAGGGCAGGATCCCGATGTTCTTTTTATGACAGCCACTCCAATCCCAAGAACGTTAGCCATCACAGTGTTCGGTGAAATGGATGTATCTGTCATTGATGAAATGCCGGCGGGACGAAAACAGATCGAAACCTATTGGGTAAAACATGACATGCTGGATCGTATTTTGGCATTCGTCGAAAAAGAATTAAAACAGGGCAGACAGGCTTATATCATCTGCCCGCTGATTGAAGAATCAGACAAACTTGATGTGCAAAACGCTATTGATGTGTACAATATGCTTTCTGACATTTTCCAAGGGAAATGGAATGTCGGCCTGATGCACGGAAAGTTGCATTCCGATGAAAAAGATCAGGTCATGAGAGAGTTTAGTGCGAATCACTGTCAAATCCTCGTATCAACCACTGTTGTTGAGGTTGGCGTGAATGTTCCAAATGCAACCATTATGGTGATTTATGACGCCGACCGTTTCGGACTGTCACAGCTTCACCAGCTGCGCGGCCGTGTCGGACGGGGAGAGCATCAATCGTTTTGCATTCTGATGGCCGATCCTAAATCAGAAACAGGGAAAGAGCGGATGAGAATTATGTCCGAGACCAATGACGGCTTCGAGTTGTCTGAAAAGGACCTGGAACTGAGAGGCCCGGGAGATTTCTTCGGTAAAAAACAAAGCGGAATGCCTGAATTCAAGGTGGCGGACATGGTTCATGATTACAGAGCGCTTGAAACGGCAAGGCAGGATGCTGCGAATCTTGTGGCTTCTGACGCGTTCTGGAACGAGCCGGAATACGGTGTGCTGAGAGAGCGATTACTGACGAGCGGAGCAATGGACGGGGAAAAATTAAGCTAGTTACCAGAAGTTTTCGGTGTTCAGCAAGAAACAATCGTTGCATTCCAATCTATGAAATTATATACTACTATTAGTACCTAGTCTTAATTGTCCGGATGGTGTTTAGACATGAGAAGAAATAAGAGAGAACGCCAGGAATTACTTCAGCAGACGATACAAGCAACCCCCTTTATTACAGATGAAGAATTAGCGGGTAAATTCGGGGTGAGCATCCAGACAATTCGTTTGGACCGCTTAGAGCTATCGATACCGGAGCTGAGAGAAAGAATTAAGAACGTTGCAGAGAAAACGCTTGAAGATGAAGTGAAATCCCTGTCACTGGACGAAGTTATCGGAGAAATTATTGACCTTGAGCTGGATGATCAGGCGATATCCATTTTAGAAATCAAACAGGAGCATGTGTTCAGCCGGAATCAAATTGCGAGAGGACACCATTTGTTTGCACAGGCGAATTCTTTGGCTGTGGCCGTTATTGATGACGAGCTGGCACTGACTGCAAGCGCAGACATCCGCTTTACAAGACAGGTAAAGCAGGGAGAACGTGTTGTAGCGAAAGCGAAAGTGACGGCGGTCGAAAAAGAAAAAGGAAGAACAGTTGTCGAAGTGAACAGCTATGTTGGCGAAGAAATTGTTTTTTCTGGACATTTTGACATGTACCGTTCAAAACAATTATAAAGGTGGAGCATGCATGAGAATAGCTGTAGATGCAATGGGAGGAGACCACGCTCCCAAAGCTGTTATTGACGGAGTTTTAAAGGGTATAGAGGCATTTGATGATCTCCATATCACACTTGTCGGTGACAAAACAACGATAGAATCACATTTAACAACAACACCAGATCGCATCACGGTGCTGCACGCAGATGAAGTGATTGAGCCTACGGATGAACCGGTCCGCGCTGTGCGAAGAAAAAAGAACTCATCTATGGTCCTTATGGCGCAGGAAGTTGCGGAAAACAGAGCTGACGCCTGCATATCAGCAGGAAATACCGGCGCGTTAATGACAGCCGGTCTGTTTATTGTCGGCAGAATTAAAGGGATTGACCGTCCGGCGCTTGCCCCGACGCTTCCGACCATTTCAGGAGATGGATTTCTTCTCCTTGATGTCGGCGCCAATGTCGATGCCAAGCCGGAGCACCTCGCCCAATATGCCATCATGGGTTCTGTTTATTCTCAGCAAGTACGCGGTGTCACTTCACCGAGAGTCGGGCTTTTAAATGTCGGAACAGAAGATAAAAAAGGAAACGAACTGACGAAGCAGACGTTTCAATTATTAAAAGAAACAGCTAATATACATTTTATCGGAAACGTGGAAGCGCGAGACCTTTTAGATGATGTGGCGGATGTTGTAGTAACAGACGGCTTTACCGGGAATGTTACACTCAAAACGCTGGAAGGTTCTGCGTTGTCTATTTTTAAAATGATGAAGGAAGTCATGACGTCTAATTTAACATCAAAGCTCGCGGCAGCTGTGCTGAAGCCGAAGATGAAAGACATGAAAATGAAAATGGAGTATTCGAATTATGGCGGAGCAAGTCTATTTGGCTTAAAAGCCCCTGTGATCAAGGCGCACGGCTCTTCAGATTCTAATGCTGTATTTCACGCGATTCGTCAAGCAAGAGAGATGGTCAGCCAAAATGTGGCTGCGCTCATTCAGGAAGAAGTAAAAGAAGAAAAAACAGATGAGTAGTCTGGAGGTTTTTACATCATGAGTAAGATTGCATTTTTATTCCCGGGTCAGGGATCACAATTTATCGGCATGGGGAAAGAGCTTTATGAGCAGGTCCCTGCTGCAAAGCGTCTCTTTGATGAAGCGGATGAAACATTGGAAACAAAACTCAGTTCGCTGATTTTTGAAGGTGATACTGAAGAATTAACACTTACATATAATGCACAGCCTGCTTTGCTGACGACAAGCATTGCTGTTCTTGAAAAATTTAAAGAATCAGGCATTACACCTGATTTTACAGCAGGACACAGCCTTGGTGAATATTCCGCACTGGTTGCGTCTGGCGCACTGTCTTTCAAAGATGCTGTTTATACCGTCAGAAAACGCGGAGAGTTTATGAATGAAGCAGTGCCGGCTGGCGAAGGAGCCATGGCTGCGATTCTCGGCATGGATGCTGAAACATTAAAGCAAGTAACCGATAAAGTGACGGAGGAAGGTCGCCTTGTCCAGCTTGCGAATCTCAACTGCCCCGGACAAATCGTCATTTCCGGAACAGCTAAAGGGGTAGAGCTTGCATCTGAACGGGCAAAAGAGAACGGTGCAAAACGTGCGATTCCGCTTGAAGTAAGCGGCCCGTTCCATTCTGAACTAATGAAGCCAGCAGCTGAAAAGCTGAAAGAAGTATTGGACTCCTGTGACATAAATGACGCTGACGTTCCGGTCATCTCAAACGTTTCTGCTAATGTCATGACTGATAAAGCAGAAATCAAAGAGAAGCTCATTGAGCAGCTCTACTCTCCGGTTCGTTTTGAGGAAAGCATTAACAAGCTGATTGCAGAGGGTGTTACGACTTTTATTGAAATCGGCCCCGGAAAAGTGCTTTCAGGCCTTGTGAAAAAAGTAAACAGACGCTTAAAAACAATTGCTGTATCAGATCCGGAAACGATCGAGCTGGCAATTCAAACGCTTAAGGAGGAGAATGAAAATGCTTAATGACAAAACAGCTATTGTCACTGGCGCATCCCGCGGAATCGGCCGCTCAATCGCCCTTGACTTGGCAAAAAGCGGCGCAAACGTTGTCGTGAACTACTCCGGCAATGAAGCGAAAGCTAATGAAGTAGTCGATGAAATCAAATCATTGGGCAGAAAAGCAATTGCTGTCAAAGCGGATGTATCAAATCCCGAAGATGTACAAAACATGATAAAAGAAACGCTGTCTGTTTTTTCTGCGATTGACATTTTAGTTAATAACGCCGGAATTACAAGAGACAATCTCATCATGAGAATGAAAGAAGATGAATGGGATGACGTCATTAACATTAACTTAAAGGGTGTTTTCAACTGCACGAAAGCTGTTACAAGACAAATGATGAAACAGCGTTCAGGCCGTATTATTAACGTGTCGTCTATCGTAGGTGTCAGTGGAAATCCTGGACAAGCAAACTACGTGGCCGCAAAAGCCGGCGTGATCGGTTTAACAAAATCTTCTGCCAAAGAGCTCGCAAGCCGCAATATTACGGTAAATGCGATTGCGCCTGGATTTATCTCAACTGATATGACAGATAAGCTAACAAAAGATGTTCAAGACGAAATGCTGAAACAAATTCCGCTCGCGCGATTTGGCGAACCTGGCGACGTCAGCAGCGTTGTCACGTTCCTTGCTTCTGAGGGAGCTCGTTATATGACAGGCCAAACGCTTCATATTGACGGCGGAATGGTGATGTAAGTTTTTTTCTCGAAAATTTCATCATAGTTTCTCTAGTTTTTTAAAAACGAATCCACTATAATACTTGAGGGGAGGTGAATTGCTATGGCAGATACATTAGAGCGTGTAACGAAAATCATCGTAGATCGCCTTGGCGTTGATGAAGCAGACGTCAAACTTGAAGCTTCTTTCAAGGAAGACTTAGGTGCTGATTCCCTAGATGTAGTTGAGCTTGTTATGGAACTTGAAGACGAGTTTGATATGGAAATTTCTGACGAAGATGCTGAAAAGATTGCAACAGTCGGCGACGCTGTGAACTACATACAAAACCAGCAATAAGCTGATGCTAAAAGTCCCGCCGAAACGCGGGGCTTTAGCCCTTTATTCGTGCAGTTATTACAGCATGCCGCTTTTACGCGCGCTGTATCCGGTTTAGTCAGAGAAGCGCGGTGAACCTGATGTGCCTATGGAGGTTACTATGTCAAAACACTCACATTATAAAGATAAAAAAAAGTTCTATAAAAAAGTAGAACAATTTAAAGAGTTTCAAGAACGGATTTCGGTTCACTTTCAAAATGAAAAGCTTTTGTATCAAGCATTTACACATTCATCTTATGTGAATGAGCATCGGAAAAAGCCGTATGAAGATAATGAAAGGCTTGAATTTTTAGGTGACGCTGTTTTGGAACTGACCATCTCCAGATTCTTATTTGCCAAGTACCCGGCTATGAGTGAAGGAGATTTGACGAAATTGAGAGCCGCGATTGTATGCGAACCGTCTCTCGTTTCATTGGCTCACGAACTGTCATTCGGCGACCTTGTCCTATTGGGTAAAGGTGAGGAAATGACAGGCGGAAGAAAGCGTCCCGCTCTATTGGCGGATGTTTTTGAGGCATTTATCGGAGCCTTGTATCTTGATCAGGGATTAGAGCCGGTCGAAAGTTTCTTAAAAGTCTATGTGTTCCCTAAAATTAACGATGGTGCTTTTTCTCATGTGATGGATTTCAAAAGCCAGCTGCAGGAATACGTGCAGCGGGACGGCAAAGGCTCTCTGGAGTATAAAATCTCCAACGAAAAAGGGCCTGCGCACAACCGTGAATTTGAAGCCATCGTATCTCTAAAAGGTGAACCACTCGGAGTCGGAAACGGCCGTTCAAAGAAAGAAGCCGAACAGCACGCTGCTCAGGAAGCTTTAGCTAAATTGCAAAAACACCATACGAGACAATAAAATCCCCCTTATCATTCAGGGGGATTTCAGTATGTATGCCGTCTTATTTCATCCATGTTTTATGATAGAATTGAAATACTTATTACATAAGGAGGATCGCTATGTTCCTCAAACGCTTAGACGTTATAGGATTTAAATCGTTTGCAGAACGGATTTCCGTAGATTTTGTAAAAGGCGTTACAGCGGTTGTCGGTCCAAACGGGAGCGGAAAAAGCAATATTACAGATGCCATTCGCTGGGTTCTTGGAGAGCAATCGGCACGGTCTCTTCGCGGCGGAAAAATGGAAGATATCATTTTTGCCGGCAGTGATTCGAGAAAGCGATTAAACCTAGCTGAAGTTACACTTACTCTTGATAATGATGATCATTTCTTGCCGATTGACTTCCATGAGGTCAGTGTTACAAGACGTGTATACAGATCAGGCGAGAGTGAGTTTCTGATTAACAATCAGCAGTGCCGCTTAAAAGATATTATTGATTTATTTATGGACTCTGGTCTAGGTAAAGAAGCATTTTCTATTATCAGCCAAGGGAAAGTGGAAGAGATCCTGAGCAGCAAAGCGGAGGATCGCCGCAGTATCTTTGAAGAAGCCGCCGGGGTGCTTAAATATAAAACGAGAAAGAAAAAAGCAGAAAATAAACTGTTTGAGACACAGGACAATTTAAACCGGGTAGAAGATATATTACATGAGCTTGAAGGACAGGTTGAACCCCTTAAAATTCAAGCTTCAATCGCGAAAGACTATCTGGAGAAAAAGAAAGAGCTGGAGCATGTTGAAATTGCGCTGACTGCCTATGATATCGAAGAGCTGCATGGCAAATGGTCAACGCTTAAAGAGAAAGTGCAGTTCGCAAAGGAAGAAGAGCTCGCTGAATCGTCTGCAATTTCTGCGAAAGAAGCGAAAATTGAAGATGCGAGAGACAAAATTCAAGCGTTGGATGAATCAGTAGATGAGCTCCAGCAGGTCTTATTGGTGACGAGTGAAGAGCTGGAAAAGCTTGAAGGCCGTAAAGAAGTCCTGAAAGAACGCAAGAAAAACGCTGTGCAAAACCAAGAACAGCTGGAAGAAGCCATCGTTCAGTTTCAGCAAAAAGAAACGGTGCTGAAAGAAGAGCTTGCGAAGCAGGAAGCTGTCTTCGAAACGCTTCAGGCAGAGGTGAAACAGTTAAGAGCTCAGGTAAAAGAAAAGCAACAGGCTCTCAGTCTTCACAATGAAAATGTCGAAGAGAAGATCGAGCAGCTGAAAAGCGATTACTTTGAGCTGTTAAACAGCCAGGCTTCGATACGCAACGAGCTCCAGCTGCTGGATGACCAGATGTCCCAATCCGCTGTCACATTACAGAGGCTTGCAGACAACAATGAAAAGCATCTTCAGGAACGGCGCGATATTTCTGCGCGAAAAGCCGCATGTGAAACGGAGTTTGCCCGAATTGAGCAGGAGATGTACAGCCAAGTCGGCGCATATCGTGACATGCAGACAAAATATGAGCAGAAAAAGCGCCAATACGAAAAAAATGAATCCGCTTTGTATCAGGCATACCAATACGTTCAGCAAGCGAGATCGAAAAAGGACATGCTTGAGACGATGCAGGGTGATTTCTCCGGCTTTTATCAAGGTGTTAAAGAAGTGCTGAAAGTGAAGGAGCGCCTTGGCGGGATTCGCGGAGCGGTCCTTGAGCTGATGTCAACAGACCGAAAGTATGAAACGGCCATTGAAATTGCGCTCGGCGCTTCTGCCCAGCATGTCGTGACCGACGATGAACAGTCTGCCCGCAAAGCGATTCAATATTTAAAACAGAATTCCTTCGGCCGGGCGACGTTTCTGCCTCTTTCTGTCATCAGAGACCGCCAGCTTCAAAGCCGGGACGCGGAAACAGCAGCGCAGCATTCGTCATTTCTCGGGGTTGCCAGTGAACTTGTCACATTTGATCCTGCGTATCGGCGCATCATCCAGAATCTTCTTGGAACCGTGCTGATCACAGAGGATTTAAAGGGGGCAAATGAGCTTGCGAAGCTTCTCGGCCACCGGTACCGCATCGTAACCCTTGAGGGAGATGTCGTGAATCCGGGTGGTTCAATGACGGGCGGAGCGGTTAAAAAGAAAAATAACTCGCTGCTTGGAAGAAGCCGTGAGCTTGAAGATGTGAGCAAACGGCTCATTGAAATGGAAGAGAAAACAGCACTGCTTGAACAAGAAGTCAAAACACTTAAGCAATCCCTTCAGGATATAGAGAATAAACTGGCTGATTTAAGAGAAACAGGGGAAAGCTTGAGATTAAAGCAGCAGGATGTAAAAGGCCAGCTGTACGAACTTCAAGTTGCCGAAAAAAATATCAACACCCATTTAGAGCTCTATGATCAAGAAAAATCCGCTCTGTTAGAAAGCGATGAAGAGAAGAAAACGCGCAAACGCAAGCTGGAAGAAGAGCTTTCTGCCGTATCCGAAAAGATGAAGCAGCTTGAAGAGGACATGGACAGACTGACAAAACAAAAACAAACGCAATCAACAACGAAAGAGTCTCTCTCCAATGAGCTTACCGAGCTGAAGATCACAGCGGCCAAAAAAGAGCAGGCATGCCAGGGTGAAGAGGACAACCTTGACAGACTAAAGAAAGAGCTCGCAGAAACAGAGTTTGCATTAAAAGAAGCGAAAGAAGACTTGAGCTTCTTAACGTCAGAGATGTCATCAAGCTCCAGCGGCGAAGAAAAGCTTGAAGAAGCTGCAAAACATAAATTGAATGACAAAACGAAAACGATCGAACTGATTGCGTTAAGACGCGACCAGCGTATCAAGCTTCAGCATGGGCTTGATACGTATGAGCGTGAGCTGAAAGAAATGAAACGGCTGTATAAACAAAAAACAACGCTCTTAAAAGATGAAGAGGTCAAACTGGGCCGGATGGAAGTTGAGCTTGATAATTTGCTTCAGTACTTGCGGGAGGAATACAGCTTGTCCTTTGAGGGGGCAAAAGAGACATATCAGCTTGAAGCAGATCCAGAGGAAGCCAGAAAGCGCGTGAAGCTGATTAAACTCGCAATCGAAGAGCTGGGTGCTGTAAACCTCGGAAGCATAGATGAGTTTGAGAGGGTCAACGAACGGTATAAGTTTCTGTCAGAACAAAAAGAAGATTTGACAGAAGCGAAAAATACCTTGTTCCAAGTGATTGAAGAAATGGATGAAGAAATGACGAAACGCTTTAACGACACATTCGTCCAAATCCGCTCACATTTTGATCAAGTCTTCCGTTCCTTATTCGGAGGAGGACGAGCTGAACTAAGGCTCACCGATCCGAACGATCTGCTTCACTCAGGAGTCGAGATTATCGCACAGCCGCCGGGGAAAAAATTGCAAAACTTAAACCTTCTGTCAGGCGGAGAGCGTGCGCTTACTGCTATAGCGCTCTTATTCTCAATCTTAAAGGTTCGTCCTGTGCCGTTTTGCGTCCTTGACGAAGTAGAGGCTGCGCTTGACGAAGCGAATGTCTTCCGATTTGCGCAGTATTTAAAAAAATACAGCAGCGATACCCAGTTTATCGTGATTACCCACAGAAAAGGGACGATGGAGGAAGCGGATGTGCTATACGGCGTAACCATGCAGGAATCCGGTGTTTCAAAGGTAATTTCAGTTAAGCTGGAAGAAACAAAAGAATTCGTACAGTAACGAGGAAAGAGGGTAAAAGATGAGCTTTTTTAAAAAATTAAAAGAGAAAATCACAAAACAGACAGATTCCGTATCTGAAAAGTTTAAGGATGGCCTTGAAAAAACAAGAAACTCCTTTCAAACCAAAGTGAATGATCTTGTATCCCGTTACCGTAAAGTGGATGAGGATTTCTTTGAAGAACTTGAAGAGGTTCTTATCAGCGCGGATGTCGGCTTTACAACCGTTATGGAATTAATAGATGAGCTGAAAACAGAAGTGAAACGCAGAAATATTCAAGATCCGATGGAAGTCCAGTCTGTTATTTCTGAGAAACTGGTCGAGATTTATAACAGCGGAGATGAGCAAATTTCTGAGTTGAACATTCAGGATGGGCGTTTAAATGTCATCCTTCTGGTAGGTGTAAACGGAGTCGGCAAAACGACAACAATCGGAAAGCTTGCCCATAAATTGAAGCAAGAAGGGAAATCTGTCGTACTTGCTGCCGGAGACACATTTAGAGCGGGCGCCATTGAACAGCTGGAAGTATGGGGAGAGCGTACGGGAGTGCCTGTCATTAAGCAGACGGCCGGAAGCGATCCTGCGGCTGTTATCTATGATGCTGTCCATGCTGCGAAAGCAAGAAACGCTGATATATTAATCTGTGATACAGCAGGGCGTCTCCAAAACAAAGTAAACCTGATGAAAGAGCTTGAAAAAGTGAAGCGCGTCATCGAAAGAGAAGTGCCTGAAGCGCCGCATGAGGTGCTCCTTGCTCTTGATGCCACAACCGGACAAAACGCGATGGCGCAGGCGAAAGAGTTTTCTAAAGCAACAAACGTTACAGGCATTGCTTTAACGAAGCTTGACGGTACGGCAAAAGGCGGTATTGTCCTTGCGATCCGCAACGAGCTTCACATCCCGGTTAAACTAGTCGGGTTAGGTGAAAAAGTTGATGATCTCCAGGAGTTTAACGCTGAATCGTATGTATACGGCCTGTTTTCAGATTTAGTTGAAAAAGCCGAGGATTAAGAAAAAGGCCCCTAAAAAGGCCTTTTTCTATTATTATCTTCTCACTTGATAGGCGAAATGATAAAGGCTGTTATCAGTGGATACCAGTCTCGAATCTCCTGAATAAACTCTAAAAGGGATGATGTCATAGTAATGAACGGAAACAGATGTGTAATACGTATAGTACCCAGCAGCTGGTCCCAAATACATTGGAACCTCAAACGTTCCGTTTTCATCGGTTGTTCCTGAAGCTGTTTTTGTTGTATTTCCGACTTTCGTATCTGCTTCAAATCTTACTGGAGCGTTTGGCACCGGCTGTCCGTTTTGGTCGAGCAATTTACCGCTTATGGTGATGTTGTACTTCACTCGCCAAAATTGACCCTGACCGTAATTGATTTTACCGTAAACCCCTCCATCCGTGCTGATATTTGTGATTGTAGCCTTATAAGGCGCCTCAGCAGCGTCTGCTTGCTGTGCCGGGACAATGATTGTAAACACAGCTGCCAAGCACAGCATAAACAATAAACCGATTTTTTTCATGAAAAATCCTCCTTTTAAATAGGGTTCATATACAATATCGGAATAAATTGGGTGATATTTAGTGTATTTTGGAAAAAATAATCATTGCTATGACAAGATAAAAACTTGACAGTCTCCGTAAAACCGTGTAAACTAAGTTATCGTAAAGGGATTTGACTTAACAAAGGGGAGAGCTCAAATGTCACTCGAAAAGACAACGAGAATGAATTATCTGTTTGATTTTTATCAGTCGTTGTTGACGTCAAAACAGAAGAGCTATATGTCGCTTTATTATTTGGACGATTTCTCCCTAGGCGAAATAGCCGAAGAATATGAGGTTTCAAGACAAGCTGTTTATGATAACATCAAACGAACAGAAGCGATGCTTGAACAATATGAAGAAAAGCTGCTCCTTTTGAAAAAGTTTCAGGAGCGTAAAGAGATGTTTAATAAGCTGAAGGAGCTTGCTTCCGGTTCAAAAGAAGAGGAAGAACTTACAGCTCTGATTGAAGCGCTTGAGAAATTAGATTAGGAGGCGGCAAACTATGGCATTTGAAGGATTAGCCGACCGACTGCAGCAGACGATTTCCAAAATCCGCGGAAAAGGGAAAGTCAGTGAACAAGATGTAAAAGATATGATGCGTGAGGTTCGTCTTGCGCTGCTTGAGGCTGACGTTAACTTTAAAGTAGTCAAGGATTTTGTCAAGAAAGTAAGTGAACGCGCTGTAGGCCAAGACGTCATGAAAAGTCTGACGCCCGGCCAGCAGGTCATTAAAGTTGTTAAAGAGGAACTGACTGAGCTGATGGGCGGCGAAGAGAGCAAAATCGCCACCGCGAAAAGGCCGCCGACTGTTATTATGATGGTCGGTCTCCAGGGTGCCGGTAAAACGACAACAAGCGGTAAGCTTGCGAATCTGCTGCGCAAAAAGCATAATCGCAAACCGATGCTGGTTGCTGCCGATATTTACCGCCCAGCCGCCATTAAGCAGCTGGAAACACTTGGCAAACAGCTTGACATGCCTGTTTTCTCACTTGGTGATCAGGTCAGTCCTGTAGAAATAGCTAAACAGGCTATTGAAAAAGCCAAGGAAGAACATTATGACTATGTCATTTTGGATACGGCAGGCCGCTTGCATATTGACCATGAATTGATGGATGAACTGACCAGTGTGAAGGAAATCGCGAATCCGGAAGAAATCTTCCTGGTTGTCGATTCAATGACCGGTCAGGACGCTGTAAATGTAGCCCAAAGCTTTAATGAACAGCTCGGTTTAACCGGTGTTGTGCTGACTAAGCTTGATGGAGACACACGCGGAGGTGCTGCGCTTTCTATTCGCGCGGTCACAAACACGCCGATTAAGTTCGCCGGTTTAGGCGAAAAGCTTGATGCGCTAGAATCGTTCCATCCTGAACGCATGGCATCAAGGATTCTCGGCATGGGCGACGTGCTGACATTGATTGAAAAAGCACAGGCCAGCGTCGATGAAGATAAAGCCAAAGAGCTGGAACAAAAAATGAGAACAATGAGCTTCACATTGGACGATTTTCTGGAGCAGCTCGGGCAGGTCAGAAACATGGGGCCGCTTGATGAGCTTCTGCAAATGATGCCGGGTGCAGGTAAAATGAAAGGCCTGAAAAACATCCAAGTTGATGAAAAACAGCTGAATCATGTGGAAGCAATCATTAAATCAATGACTGTTCGTGAAAAAGAACAGCCGGATATCATCAATGCCAGCCGGCGGAAGCGGATTGCGAAAGGAAGCGGGACATCCGTGCAGGAAGTCAACCGTCTGCTTAAGCAGTTTGACGAAATGAAAAAAATGATGAAGCAGATGACAAACATGTCAAAAGGCAAGAAAAAAGGGTTTAAGCTACCTTTTATGTAATCGGTTATACATGATAAAACCGTTGTTAAGAAAAAACACTTTACAAACACTTTTATCATTGTTAATATACTATCTTGTTGAAATATTTTCGGAGGTGCTAGTAAAATGGCAGTAAAAATTCGTTTAAAACGTATGGGATCAAAAAGATCTCCTTTCTATCGTATTGTTGTAGCAGATTCTCGTTCACCACGTGACGGCCGTTTCATCGAAACAGTCGGAACTTACAATCCGGTTGTAAAACCAGCAGAAGTGAAAATTGATGAAGAGCTTGCTCTTAAATGGCTTCAAACTGGAGCTAAACCTTCTGACACAGTTCGTAACTTGTTCTCGAACCAAGGAATCATGGAAAAATTCCACAACGCTAAACAAGGCAAGTAATGACTGATCAACACTTGGAAGATTTGATTGTCAAAATTGTGACGCCGCTTGTTGATCATCCAGATGACATTCGCATCACAAGAGAAGAAACCGATCAAAAGATTGCGCTGCGCTTATCTGTCCATAAGTCAGATACCGGTAAAGTTATCGGAAAGCAAGGCCGGACTGCAAAAGCGATTCGAACAGCTGTATTTGCAGCTGGCGCACAGTCTTCTAAGAAAGTTCAATTTGAGATATTTGACTAAAAGGGAGAGGGCCGGCACCTCCCCTTTTTTTACACGCAAAAAAAGGGTAAACTGATAGAAGCTTAGGTGAAATTGAAAACCTGAGCGACAAAAAGTTTTAAAAGCGGGGAGCTTGGTGCGATGCAAATTATTCACCGTGTAGCCGTTATGCAAGTCTTAACCGAGCGCAGCAAGGAAAAGCTTTTAGCTTCTTTTGCCGAAAAGAAACAAATGCTTGAACGAGAATGCAGCCAGCTCTATTTTCAGCTTAGAAAACATGAGAAAGAACAGCAAAATCCAGATATGATTGAACAATTTAAAAAGGCAATAGAAAAGCGAAAAGATAACATAAAAATAATCGATTTTCAAATTGCTCAAGTACATACATTGCCGCTTGGCAGTGAGATGAAAGAAAAGGAAGTCGATGCGCTGCTGACAATTGAAGCCGGGGATAACTGGCATGAGAAAACAGCGGCAAACACCATCGTCATAAAAGACGGACAAGTAATTGAAATTCGCCAGAGGTGATGATATGACAAAGCGATGGTTTAACGTAGGTAAGATCGTAAATACCCATGGAATTAAAGGCGAAGTGCGGGTGATTTCGAAAACAGATTTTGCCGAAGAACGGTACAAGCCGGGCAACACGCTGTATCTGTTTATAGACGGACGTAACGAGCCCGTGGAAGTAACGGTGAACACGCACAGACTGCATAAACAATTTCATTTGCTGCAGTTTAAAGAAAGACAAAGCATGAATGAAGTGGAAGAACTGAAAAACGCGATCATTAAAGTTCCTGAAGAAGATTTAGGAGAGTTGAATGCAGGAGAATTTTATTTCCACGAAATCATTGGGTGTGAAGTATTTACCGAAGACGGCCAACTAATCGGAAAGGTTAAAGAAATTTTGACGCCTGGAGCTAATGACGTATGGGTCATCGGGAGAAAAGGGAAAAAAGACGCGCTGATTCCTTACATTGAATCAGTGGTCAAACATATCGATGTCAGCGAAAAGAAGATTGAGGTTGAACTCATGGAAGGATTAATAGACGAATGAAAATCGACTTTTTGACGCTGTTTCCCGAAATGTTTGAAGGCGTGCTCGGTTCATCGATTCTTCAAAAAGCGCAGGATAAAGAAGCGGTGCAGTTTCAAGTCGTGAATTTCCGGGAGTATTCTGATAACAAGCATAATACTGTTGATGATTATCCTTATGGCGGCGGGGCAGGCATGGTTCTCAAGCCTCAGCCTGTTTTTGACGCGGTCGAGGGCCTGACATCAAAGGCAGCCGCTGCTCCGCGTATTATTCTCGTCTGCCCGCAAGGTGAACGCTTTACCCAAAAAAAAGCTGAACAATTAGCGAAGGAAGACCATTTGCTGTTCATTTGCGGCCACTATGAAGGCTACGATGAACGCATTCGCGAGCATCTGGTGACGGATGAAATATCCATTGGCGATTTTGTTCTGACCGGCGGTGAGCTCCCTGCAATGATGATTGCCGACAGTGTGGTTAGACTGCTTCCGGGTGTGCTGGGCAAAGAGGCTTCCCATATTGAGGATTCATTCAGCACCGGCCTCTTAGAGCACCCGCATTATACAAGACCGGCGGATTACAAAGGTTTAAAAGTGCCTGAAACGCTTCTATCAGGAAACCATGCGAAAATCAACGAATGGCGGAATAAAGAATCGATCAGAAGAACCTATGTAAGACGCCCGGATCTTCTGAAAGACTATCCGCTTACAGAGCAGCAAAGAAAATGGATTTCTGAATGGGAAAAAGAATAGATTTTATTGCATAGACTATGAAATTGTGATAAGATACTACTTGTGGCTTAAGCGGGCTTATCCGCTTTAAGCTTGAAAACGATGTTCCGCTGTGCCGGGTTTTGTGGCCAAGAGCATCTGTTGGAAGGAGTTGAAAACGATGCAAAAACTAATTGAAGATATCACAAAAGAACAACTTCGTACTGATCTTCCTGCGTTCCGTCCTGGTGACACTTTACGTGTACACGTTAAAGTTGTTGAGGGTAACCGTGAGCGTATTCAGATCTTTGAAGGTGTTGTGATCAAGCGTCGTGGTGGTGGAATCAGCGAAACGTTCACAGTTCGTAAGATTTCTTACGGTGTTGGCGTTGAACGTACTTTCCCTGTACACACACCAAAAATCGCGAAAATCGAAGTTGTACGTTACGGTAAAGTACGCCGTGCTAAGCTTTACTACCTGCGTGAACTTCGCGGAAAAGCGGCTCGTATTAAAGAGATCAGACGATAATGATAACGAACGAAAAGAGCTTGTTACCTGTAACAAGCTCTTTTTTTATACACAATTTGAAAATGCCGGACAGGCATCGTAAAATACATAAAGGACAACAAAGAATTATGCATACTGAGAGATAAAGGCGGTGTTCGTGTCACATGACAATTCAATGGTTCCCGGGCCATATGGCAAAGGCAAGAAGGGAAGTAACCGAAAAATTAAAATTAATCGATATTGTATATGAATTGGTAGATGCCAGAATTCCTATGTCATCAAGAAACCCAATGATTGAGGACATTCTAAAAAATAAGCCGAGAATTATGCTGTTAAACAAGGCTGACAAAGCAGATGCGGCAGTTACGCAGCAATGGAAACAGCACTTTGAGAACCAGGGGATTCGCTCTCTGTCCATTAATTCGGTAAACGGACAAGGCTTAAATCAAATTGTGCCTGCGTCAAAAGAGATCCTCCAAGAAAAATTTGACCGGATGAGGGCGAAAGGCGTGAAGCCTAGAGCAATTCGCGCTTTGATTATCGGCATTCCAAACGTCGGAAAATCAACACTTATCAACCGGCTGGCAAAGAAAAACATAGCAAAAACGGGAGACAGACCTGGTATTACGACATCTCAGCAGTGGGTCAAAGTCGGGAAAGAATTAGAGCTCTTAGACACACCGGGGATTTTATGGCCTAAATTTGAAGACGAGCTTGTCGGCTTGAGGCTGGCAATCACCGGGGCTATTAAAGACACAATTCTCAATCTGCAGGACGTGGCCGTGTTTGGTCTTCGTTTTCTCGAAGAACATTATCCTGAACGGCTTAAAGAGCGTTACAGCCTTGATGAGATCCCAGAGGACATTGCAGAGCTGTTTGATGCAATAGGTGAAAAGCGCGGCTGTCTCATGGGCGGAGGGCTTATTAACTACGATAAAACGACTGAAGTCATCATTCGCGATATCCGCACTGAAAAGTTCGGCAGGCTGTCATTTGAACAGCCCGCTAAGTAAAGGCGCGCAGAAATGCGGGTCTTTATTTTTTCCTGACCGATCCGATACATACAGTAAGGGAGAAGAGAAAGTGATTACATTAACCGTAAAGGACATTAAAGACCGTTTGCAGGAAGTGAAGGATGGACAAGACCCATTTCTTGCCCAATGCGTAAACGATCCGAGAAAGAGCGTTCAAACGCTTGTAGAGCAATGGCTTAAAAAGCAGGCGAAAGAAAAAGCGCTGAAAGAACAATGGCTGAATATGACTTCCTATGAAAGGCTGGCAAGAAACAAAGGATTTCGCTTGATCGCAGGTGTTGACGAGGTCGGCCGGGGGCCATTGGCAGGACCTGTTGTCGCCAGCGCAGTCATTCTTCCGGAGGAATGTGAAATACTTGGGCTGACAGACTCCAAAAAACTTTCAGAAAAAAAGCGTGATGAATATTACGAACTTATTATGAAAGAAGCACTGGCGGTCGGAATAGGAATTGTAGAAGCCTCTGTGATTGATGAAATCAATATATATGAGGCTTCAAAGATGGCAATGGTGAAAGCGATACAGGATTTGCCAGATACACCTGATTATTTGCTTGTTGACGCAATGACACTGCCGCTCGACACGGCTCAGTCCTCAATTATAAAAGGTGATGCCAAAAGCGTGTCTATTGCGGCAGGTGCGTGTATCGCGAAAGTAACAAGAGACCGGATGATGAGCGCCTATGCCGAAACCTACCCCATGTATGGCTTTGAAAAAAATAAAGGCTATGGGACAAAAGAGCATCTTGAAGCTCTCGCTGCATACGGCCCAACTGAATTGCACCGCAAAACTTTCGCTCCTGTTCAATCTATCAGTTAAATCAATGGACAAGGAGGCACCTCTTGTAAATGAATATACGAAATGATGTGCAAAAGGCGCTGCAGCACCTTTTTAAAAATACAGTAATCCCGAAGGAATCAGCAAATGTCAGCGAAGCGCAAAACGGGGAGAAGCGTCTTCTTTTAGGAAAAGTGCTTCGTTTATTAGGAGATCAGCATGCGCTGATCCAAGTCGGCAATCAAACTGTCCAGGGAAAACTTGAAACCCAGCTTCGTCCTCAGGCGTACTATTGGTTTTCCTACGAAAAAAAAACGGCAGAACAAACAGGCCGCCTTCAGGTCGTTCAAAGCTTTAACCAAAATCCCAAAACCATTCAGGAAGCAGCCGGAAAGCTTCTGAATGCCATATCAGTAAAGCCGTCAAACGCTGCTCTAATGATGACAGGAGCAATGCTCAAGAGCAAAACACCCGTAACAGAAAATGATATCAAAACAGCTGTCCGCTGGATGGATGCGCTGCCTGCGTCAGACACAAAAAAAGCGATTGAAACGGTTCTGTTCGCTTTAAAGCGTGAATTACCCATTCACCCCGAGGTTTTGAGCGGTGTTCATGCTGTAAAATCGCCTGTTCCGCTGCATCAGCACGTATCTCAACTGCTTCAGGCTATTAACCAAAACCCTCAGCAGAGCCAAATGATGACAAAGCTCAAAGAAGCAATTACAACACTTTTTAATAGCGAAATCGATGTTCATGCAGAACGTCTGATCGATAAGCTTGTCTCTATAACGGACAATACCAAAGCGCCTTCTTCAGGCAATACAGCCGGAAATAGGGAGCTTAGCGCACCATCCGGCTCTCTCGAAAAGGCCAGTTTGCCGCCTGTAAACCACACAGCAGAACAGAGAGGCGTACAAGGAGAGCCAGCTAAAACCGCAGCAGACATTCCAATCAAAGAAGCCCGGCAGTTACTGACAAAGCTGACGGAATCTGCTGAAAAAAACAGTCTTCAAATTGTGAAAGAAGCAGCAAATTGGATGAAAGCGGCTGCTTCAACGGGTGACAGTAAGTCACCTGCCGCTTCAGCTGTTTTACAGGCTGCACAAGTCACAGATCAGGAAGCCGAAGTCTTTTTAAAGGCTGTTCAGCATACAGCGCCTAGTTTAGCTGATAAGGCAGATGTTCTTTCTTTCTTAACCAAAGTGAAGCTGGCAATCGGCGCAAGGGACGAGCTTGCATTCATTAAAGCGTTTGAACAAGGAAGCGCGGTCACCCCTGATGAAATACAATCCATCAAGCTGGCTCTTCAGGCCGCAAGAGGGTCGCATGAGGTAGCCGAACCTGTCAAACGGGAAGCCGATCAGCTCTTTCACAAATTAAACGGCCAGCTTTTCATGCAGCAGGACCATCCGTCATACAGCCAAATTGTGATGTCATTTCCGCTGTTCTCGAAGTCAGGGGTTCAGGACATGACTGTTCTGTTTAAAGGAAAGAAAGAAGCGGATGGAAAGCTTGATCCCTCCCATTGCCGTCTTTTGTTTTTGCTGCAGTTGGACACGTTAAAAGAAACAGTTGTTGATTGCTTGATACA
Organism: Bacillus sp. 0209A; assembly: GCF_036765095.1. Classification (NCBI taxonomy): domain Bacteria; kingdom Bacillati; phylum Bacillota; class Bacilli; order Caryophanales; family Bacillaceae; genus Bacillus; species Bacillus sp. 0209A. Next base: position 336,000 of record NZ_JBAIZV010000001.1, on the reverse strand, counting down.
GCAAAAAGTCATGACCATTACAATTGAGACTGATTTCGATCTTCAGGCTGCGATCGATCCGATGGTGCCTGCACTTAAACAGGGTCTTATGGAAATGGGGTACAGTCTTTCAGGTGTAAACGCTAAAAAAAGGATTCACACCGAAGAGAAGGCTGCAATTGATCAATATGTAACTAGCATCAGTGATCAGGAAGTGGATGTGAAAATATGAAAGAGCAGACGCCGGTCAGAAAAGCGATGGCTCTCCATTATGATGAACGAAAAGACAGGGCGCCGAGAGTGGTTGCGACAGGAAAGGGCCATGTAGCCGACAACATTATCAAAGAAGCGAAAAATGCAGGGGTCCCGATTCAAGAAGATCGGACCCTTGTCGAATTAATGCGCCATTTGACTGTGGATGATCAAATCCCGGAAGCTCTTTATGAAACGGTAGCCGAGATTTTTTCGTTCATTTACAGATTGGACGAAAGCGTAAAAAACAAAAAATAACGATAATATTCCCCATCCTCTGTTTGAAATTTATGTTTTTAATAAAATAAAAGTTTGAATGTTAAGAAGGATTTAAAGATTTTGCATCGAACTCTAGACAATTCTTCCAGTATTATTATAGAATGAAAGCGCAGTCTATTTTAGTTTTGTTACATAAGTTAGGAGGATGGGAAATGAATATCCATGAGTACCAGGGAAAAGAAGTCCTCAGAAAATATGGGGTATCTGTTCCTGAAGGTAAAGTGGCTTTTACAGCAGATGAAGCAGTTGAGAAAGCAAAGAACTTATCCAGCTCGGTTTATGTCGTAAAGGCTCAAATTCATGCTGGCGGTCGAGGCAAAGCTGGTGGGGTGAAAATAGCAAAATCATTAGACGAAGTTAAAGCGTATGCCGAAGAGCTCTTAGGGAAGACCCTAGTTACACATCAGACGGGTCCGGACGGCCAAGTAATAAAACGCTTACTTATTGAAGAAGGCTGCGATATTAAAAAAGAATACTACGTGGGTCTTGTGCTTGACCGCGCCACTTCCAGAATCGTTCTGATGGCTTCCGAAGAAGGCGGAACAGAAATTGAAGAAGTTGCGGAAAAAACACCGGAAAAAATCAAAAAAGCTGTAATTGATCCGGCTGTCGGCCTCCAAGGCTATCAAGCCAGAGAAATTGCATTCGCTATTAATATTCCAAAAGAGCTCGTGGGGAAAGCTGCTAAATTTATGCTTGGACTATATAAAGCGTTTGTTGAGAAAGACTGCTCTATCGCTGAAATCAACCCGCTCGTTGTCACCGGCGACGGAAGTGTGATGGCGCTTGATGCGAAATTGAATTTCGACAGCAACGCGTTGTATAGACAAAAAGACATTATGGAATACAGAGACTTGGATGAAGAAGATCCGAAAGAAATCGAAGCGTCCAAATACGATTTAAGCTACATTTCCCTTGATGGAAATATCGGCTGTATGGTAAACGGCGCGGGACTTGCAATGTCCACAATGGATATTATCAAGCATTACGGAGGAGAACCGGCCAACTTCCTGGATGTGGGCGGCGGTGCAACCGCAGAAAAAGTCACGGAAGCATTCAAAATCATTCTTTCTGATCAAAACGTTAAAGGGATTTTTGTCAACATTTTCGGCGGCATTATGAAATGTGATGTCATCGCAGAAGGGGTTGTTGAAGCGACTAAACAAGTCGGTTTGACATTGCCGCTTGTCGTCCGTCTAGAAGGCACAAACGTGGATCTAGGGAAGAAAATCCTTAGTGAATCAGGGTTAAATATTACATCTGCGGAATCAATGGCTGACGGCGCGCAGAAAATCGTATCCTTAGTTTAAGAAAGAATGAAAGGCAGGGGACCAGATAATGAGTGTTTTTATTAATAAAGATACAAGAGTTATTGTGCAAGGGATTACAGGTTCTACCGCTTTATTTCATACGAAACAGATGCTCGAATACGGCACAAATATCGTAGGCGGTGTAACACCTGGAAAAGGCGGAACTGAAGCGGAAGGGGTTCCTGTATTTAATACAGTGGCTGACGCAGTTCAAACGACCGGCGCTAACGCGTCTGTTATATATGTACCGGCACCGTTTGCAGCTGATGCGATTATGGAAGCGGTAGATGCGGAGCTTGATCTCGTGATCTGCATCACTGAACATATTCCGGTTTTGGATATGGTAAAGGTAAAACGCTTTATGGAAGGCAAGAAAACGAGACTGATAGGGCCGAACTGTCCTGGTGTTATCACGCCTGAAGAATGCAAAATCGGCATTATGCCTGGATATATCCATAAAAAGGGTCATGTAGGCGTTGTATCGCGTTCAGGAACATTAACATACGAAGCGGTGCACCAGCTGTCAGAAGCCGGTGTAGGACAATCTACAGCTGTTGGAATCGGCGGCGACCCTGTAAATGGAACAAACTTTATTGACGTTTTAAAAGCGTTTAACGAAGATCCTGACACACATGCTGTCATTATGATTGGCGAAATCGGCGGTACTGCCGAAGAGGAAGCGGCAGAGTGGGTAAAAGCCAACATGACAAAACCGGTAGTCGGTTTTATCGGCGGTAAAACAGCACCCCCAGGGAAGCGCATGGGACATGCCGGCGCCATTATTTCCGGCGGGAAAGGTACAGCTGATGAAAAAATCAAAACCCTTAATGCATGCGGAATAAAAGTTGCAGACACACCTTCTGTAATGGGCGAAACGTTAATTAAGGTGCTGAAAGAGAAGAACTTGTTCGAAACTTGCAAAACGCATTAATAAAGAAGGGACAGCCGTCAAGGCTGTTCTATCTTTTTCTGTCAAAAGGAGGTCAATATATTGGATCAGGCCGCTGCCTGTTTAATGAATTGCAGAATCAATCAATTATTATCCCCATCCCTTCTATTAAAATGGTGGAAAGCCGATCCATCTATGTCGCTGACATCACCCATGTTAGAAACTGTTACTCGCGGTAAAAGAGAGGCAGCTGCATTAAAAAACAAAATAGAAAAACATTATCCAAAGCTTCAGCGTGTACTTGCTTCTTACCATGAGCAAGGCATTATCCCCATCCCGATTTCTTCTAAGCAATATCCTTTCTGGCTGCAAACCATTTATGATCCCCCCGCCGTCCTGTTTGCAAAGGGTGATATGGCTCTTCTTTCCGAAGGGAGGAAAATTGGAATTGTAGGTACAAGAAATCCAACAGCTTATGGGATGCATGTTGTCAATCACCTTACTAAAGAGCTTTGCCGCAAAGAGTGGGTGATTGTCAGCGGACTTGCGTCTGGGATAGACGGAATGTCCCACGCGGCAAGTATTAAGGCGAAGGGGCGGACAATCGGCGTCATTGCAGGGGGATTTCATCACATTTATCCCCGGGAAAACCTTCAGTTAGCAAATCACATGGCAAAACACCATATCCTTCTGTCAGAGCATCCACCTGAAACTAAACCCCAAAAATGGCATTTCCCTATGAGAAACCGTATCATCAGCGGATTAAGTGAAGGCATTATTGTTGTGCAGGGCAAAGAAAAAAGCGGTTCGCTGATTACTGCATATCAAGCACTGGAACAAGGGAGAGAAGTTTTTGCCGTACCCGGTTCATTATTTGATCCTTACGCCGGAGGTCCTATAAAACTGATTCAGCAGGGGGCTAAAGCCATATGGTCAGCAGAGGATGTTTTCGAGGAGCTTCCTGAAAGAAACGTTCAATATACGGAACCCTTTTGAATTATCGTTTGACAAACGGCATTGTAATATTTAATAATAGTGAGGATTTAAAGTTGCATATTGTTTTCTATTTAAATAATGACGTTCATCATAAAGAATGAAATGTTGAAAGCCAAATAAAGACAGCAGCAAAAATAAAATTGAAATACTTGAAAAGAGAGAGAACACCTCTTGAGGGGGATGAAAATGTCTGATTATCTAGTCATCGTGGAATCGCCTGCTAAGGCGAAAACGATTGAACGTTACTTAGGTAAAAAATATAAAGTAAAAGCATCAATGGGACATGTCCGAGATCTTCCAAAAAGTCAAATGGGAGTTGACATAGAACAGAATTTCGAACCAAAATATATTACCATTCGAGGTAAAGGCCCGGTATTAAAAGAGTTGAAAACGGCTGCGAAAAAAGCTAAAAAAGTATATCTCGCAGCCGACCCCGACAGAGAAGGGGAAGCGATTGCATGGCACTTGGCACACAGCCTTGATTTAGATCTCAATTCAGACTGCCGTGTGGTGTTTAACGAAATTACAAAAGACGCCATTAAGGAATCGTTTAAACATCCCCGCATGATCAATATGGATTTAGTGGATGCACAGCAGGCGAGACGTATTTTAGACAGGCTTGTCGGATACAAAATCAGTCCTATCCTATGGAAAAAAGTCAAGAAAGGGCTTAGCGCAGGCCGCGTTCAATCCGTTGCCCTCCGTTTGATTACTGACCGTGAAAAAGAAATTAACGACTTTAAGCCGGAGGAATATTGGACCATTGACGGTACGTTCTTAAAAGGACAGGAAACGTTCGAAGGGAGCTTTTTCGGAAAAAACGGCAAAAAACTTCCTTTAAATAGTGAAGCCGACGTAAAAGACATTCTTTCTCAGCTTAAAGGCAATAAATATACAGTTGAAAAAGTAACGAAAAAGGAACGTAAACGTAATCCGGCCTTGCCTTTTACCACTTCCACCCTGCAGCAGGAAGCGGCTCGCAAACTCAATTTCAGAGCGAAGAAAACGATGATGATTGCACAGCAATTATATGAAGGAATCGATCTTGGAAGAGAAGGAACTGTCGGTCTGATCACGTATATGAGAACGGATTCAACCCGTATTTCAAATACGGCGGTTGATGAAGCTGCTGCATTTATTGATCAGGCATATGGCAAAGAGTTCTTAGGCGGCAAACGAAAGCCTGCGAAAAAGAATGAAAGTGCCCAGGATGCCCACGAAGCCATCCGTCCGACATCAGTTCTCAGAAAACCTAGTGAATTAAAAGCAGTACTCGGCAGAGATCAGATGAGATTGTATAAATTAATTTGGGAGCGCTTTGTTGCCAGTCAAATGGCACCTGCAATTCTCGATACAATGAGTGTCGATCTGACAAACAATGGTTTGACATTTCGTGCAAATGGAAGTAAAGTCAAGTTTTCCGGGTTTATGAAGGTGTATGTTGAAGGAAAAGACGACCAAATGGAAGAAAAAAACCGGATGCTGCCTGACTTACAAGAAGGCGACACGGTATTATCAAAAGATATAGAGCCGGAGCAGCATTTTACCCAGCCGCCTCCGCGATATACCGAGGCACGACTCGTTAAAACTCTTGAAGAACTCGGTATTGGCCGTCCTTCCACGTATGCTCCGACGCTTGATACCATTCAGCGGCGCGGCTATGTGTCTTTGGATAATAAACGTTTTGTTCCGACTGAACTAGGGCAGATCGTTCTTGACTTGATTATGGAATTTTTCCCTGAAATCATTAACGTTGAGTTTACAGCGAAAATGGAAAAAGACCTTGATCATGTTGAAGAAGGCGATACCGAATGGGTTAAGATTATTGATAACTTCTACGCGGATTTTGAAAAACGCGTGAAAAAAGCTGAAGCGGAAATGAAAGAAGTTGAAATCGAGCCTGAATATGCAGGGGAAGATTGTGAATTGTGCAGTTCTCCAATGGTATATAAAATGGGCCGATACGGTAAATTCTTAGCTTGCTCCAACTTTCCGGATTGCCGGAACACAAAGCCGATTGTGAAACAAATCGGCGTGAAGTGCCCGAGCTGCGGTGAAGGAAATATTGTTGAACGAAAATCGAAAAAGAAACGGGTTTTTTACGGCTGTGACCGTTATCCGGACTGTGAATTCGTTTCCTGGGACAAACCAATTGAACGAAAATGCCCGAAATGCGGAAAAATGCTCGTCGAGAAAAAACTCAAAAAAGGCATACAAGTCCAATGCGTGGAATGCGATTATAAGGAAGAACCACAGAAGTAGCGGTGAGCAGGGTCTTGCTCACCTTCTTTGTGTGTTAAAAGAAGGCCTTGAATAATAAACTAGGAGATGTGAAAGATGAACCAACAAACAGTGAATGTAATCGGAGCCGGACTCGCAGGAAGTGAAGCGGCATGGCAGCTTGCCAAACGGGGAATTCAAGTCAAATTATATGAAATGCGTCCTGTTAAACAAACGCCTGCGCACCATACAGATAAATTTGCCGAGCTTGTGTGCAGCAACTCTCTGCGCTCCAACACACTTGCTAATGCGGTCGGTGTATTAAAGGAAGAAATGCGGGCACTAGATTCAGCTATCATCGCGGCCGCTGACGAATGTTCGGTGCCTGCTGGCGGTGCTCTCGCGGTAGACCGTCATGAATTTGCCGCAAGCGTGACAAATCGGGTAAAAAACCATCCAAACGTAACCGTTATGAATGAAGAAGTGACGGAAATTCCAGAAGGTCCTACCGTTATCGCAACGGGACCGTTAACGTCTGAATCGCTGTCAGCCCAGCTGAAGGAGCTGACTGGAGAAGACTATTTATATTTTTATGACGCAGCGGCGCCAATTGTAGAAAAAGACAGCCTTGATATGGATAAAGTGTACTTGAAATCCCGTTATGATAAAGGTGAAGCGGCGTATTTGAACTGCCCGATGACAGAAGAAGAGTTTGACCGTTTTCATGAAGCATTAACATCAGCAGAAACAGTCCCTTTAAAAGAGTTTGAAAAAGAGATTTTCTTTGAAGGCTGCATGCCGATTGAAGTCATGGCAAAACGGGGAAAGAAAACAATGCTTTTCGGACCGATGAAGCCGGTTGGATTAGAGCATCCTGAGACAGGAAAACGTCCTTATGCTGTCGTCCAGCTCAGACAGGATGATGCTGCGGGAACACTCTATAATATTGTAGGATTCCAGACTCATTTAAAATGGGGAGACCAAAAAGAAGTTCTCAAATTGATTCCGGGGTTAGAAAATGTAGAAATCGTCAGATACGGCGTGATGCACAGAAACACATTCATTAACTCTCCAAGCCTGTTAAAGCCGACTTATCAATTTAAAAACCGCAGTGATTTGTTCTTTGCAGGCCAAATGACGGGAGTAGAAGGATACGTGGAATCAGCTGCATCAGGACTCATAGCAGGCATTAATGCGGCTAAACTTGTACTAGGAGAAGAGCTTGTCACTTTCCCTCAGGAAACAGCGATAGGCAGTATGGCTCACTATATTACAACAACAAACCAGAAGAACTTCCAGCCGATGAATGCAAACTTTGGGCTTTTAAAAGAATTGCCTGTTAAAATTAAAAATAAAAAAGAGCGGAATGAACAATACGCGAACCGTGCGATTGAGACAATTCAAACAATTTTGAAAACAATATAGGTATTGATTGCAACCTGAACGCGATTTGTGATACCATTTAAAAGCCCTTTCTGGGGAGGTTTAGGTATGGATAATGTTAAGAATTTCGTAAAGTTATTCGTAGAATATTTACAAATTGAAAAAAATTATTCACAATATACTATTGTGAATTATGTGGATTCAATTGAAGAATTCGAGACTTTTCTGCGCGTTCAAGGTATAAATGGATTTGAAGAAGCTGCATATCAGGATACTAGGATTTTTTTGACGGAAGCCTATGAAAAAGGTTTATCGAGAAGAACGATAAGCAAAAAGATATCTGCATTAAGAAGCTTTTATAAGTTTCTGATGCGGGAAAAGCTTGTTGAAGAAAATCCGTTTCAGCTTGTTCATCTGCCGAAACAAGAAAAACGGATACCGAAGTTTCTATATCAAAAAGAGCTTGAGGAGCTGTTTGAAGTTTCAGATATAAGCCAGCCGGCCGGAATGAGGGATCAAGCGCTGTTAGAGCTTCTCTATGCCACCGGAATGAGGGTCAGTGAATGCTGTTCCATAACTGTTAACGATGTTGATTTATTTATGGACACTGTGCTTGTTCACGGCAAAGGCAAGAAGCAGCGCTATATCCCCTTTGGGTCTTACGCCCGCGAAGCGTTGAAGGTATATATGAATAGCGGAAGACAGTGCTTGCTGATGAAAGCAAAAGAACCTCATGATCTATTATTCGTGAATCAAAGAGGCGGACCGCTTACAGCCCGAGGCATCAGACATATTTTAAGCGGGCTTGTTCAAAAAGCGTCCGGCACTTTACATATCCATCCGCATATGCTTCGACATACGTTCGCCACTCATCTGTTAAACGAAGGAGCAGATTTGAGAAGTGTTCAAGAATTGCTCGGACATTCCAATCTGTCTTCGACACAGATATATACGCACGTTTCGAAGGAAATGTTGAGAAACACATATATGTCTCACCATCCAAGAGCTTTTAAGAAAAATTAAAGGAGGCCCTTTATGTCATCTTTTCATGCGACCACAATATTTGCCGTGCAGCATAAGGGACGAAGTGCTATGTCCGGAGACGGCCAAGTGACATTTGGTCAGGCTGTTGTCATGAAACACACTGCACGAAAAGTGAGAAAACTGTTCAATGGTAAGGTTCTTGCTGGGTTTGCGGGATCTGTTGCAGACGCTTTCACTTTATTCGAAAAGTTTGAAGCTAAGCTTGAAGAGTACAACGGCAACTTAAAACGAGCCGCTGTTGAGCTTGCTAAAGAATGGCGCAGCGATAAAGTGCTTAGAAAGCTTGAAGCCATGTTAATCGTTATGAATCAGGATACTTTGCTTCTCGTATCGGGAACAGGCGAGGTAATCGAACCAGATGACGGCATTCTCGCGATTGGATCAGGAGGCAATTACGCTTTGGCGGCCGGAAGAGCTTTGAAAAAACATGCCGGTGAAAGCATGTCTGCAAGTGAGATTGCTAGAGCCGCGTTAGAAACAGCGGGCGAAATTTGTGTTTACACGAACGATCAAATCATACTGGAAGAACTTGAATAGAAAGGACTTGAGGCGCATGGAAAAAAAACCATTAACACCAAGACAGATTGTAGATCGGTTAGACCAATATATTGTCGGTCAGCAAAACGCGAAAAAAGCTGTCGCCGTGGCATTAAGAAACCGCTATAGAAGAAGTCTTCTAGATGAAAAACTGAAGGATGAGGTCGTTCCGAAAAACATTTTAATGATGGGGCCTACCGGCGTTGGGAAAACTGAAATTGCCAGACGAATCGCCAAGCTCTCAGGTGCGCCATTTATCAAAATTGAAGCAACAAAATTTACTGAAGTCGGCTACGTAGGCAGAGATGTTGAATCAATGGTCAGAGACCTTGTGGAGACTTCTGTTCGGCTTATAAAAGAAGAGAAAATCAATGAAGTAAAAGAGCAGGCTGAAGAAAATGCAAATAAACGCATTGTTCATCTGTTAGTTCCTGGGAAGAAAAAACAATCAGGCGTTAAAAATCCTTTTGAAATGTTGTTTGGCGGCAGCCAGCCGAGTGGCGAAGATGAGGCGGAGAGCCAGGAAGAAGCAAACATTGAAGAAAAAAGGAAACGAATGGAGCATCAGCTGGCTTTAGGAGAGCTCGAAGACCACTATGTAACAGTAGAAGTCGAAGAGCAGCAGCCTTCTATGTTCGACATGCTGCAGGGCTCTGGTATGGAGCAGATGGGTATGAATATGCAGGACGCACTGAGTGGATTAATGCCAAAGAAAAAGAAACGGCGTAAAATGACAGTCAGAGAAGCCAGAAAAGTTCTGACGAATGAAGAAGCAAGTAAACTCATCGATATGGATGAAGTCGGCCAGGAAGCTGTTCAGAGAGCAGAAGAGAATGGAATTATCTTTATCGACGAGATTGATAAAATTGCAAAAAATGGCGGCGCGTCATCCTCTGCCGATGTATCAAGAGAAGGCGTTCAGCGGGATATCCTCCCAATCGTTGAGGGTTCAACCGTTGTCACTAAATATGGTTCGGTAAAAACAGACCATGTGTTATTTATTGCAGCAGGAGCGTTTCATATGGCAAAACCATCTGATTTGATTCCTGAACTGCAGGGGCGTTTCCCGATTCGTGTAGAACTGAGCAAACTCACGGTAGACGACTTCGTGAGAATTTTGGTTGAGCCGGATAATGCGCTGCTGAAACAATATCAGGCATTATTGCAGACGGAAGGTATATCTCTTGAATTTTCTGACGAAGCTATTCGTAAGATTGCAGAAGTTGCTTATCATGTGAACCAGGACACAGATAATATCGGTGCGAGACGCCTTCATACAATACTTGAACGTCTATTAGAAGATCTATCGTTTGAAGCTCCTGATGTCACAATGGAGAAAATAACGATTACACCACAGTATGTCGAAGAAAAGCTAGGAACAATAGCCAAAAATAAAGATTTAAGTCAATTTATATTGTGAAAAATTTAATATGAGGAATATTTAGGAGGATTATTTATCATGGCTTTATTACAAAAAACAAGAATTATTAACTCCATGCTGCAAGCTGCGGCAGGGAAACCGGTGAACTTCAAGGAAATGGCGGAGACGCTGCGGGACGTAATTGATTCCAATATTTTCGTTGTAAGCCGCAGAGGCAAACTCCTTGGATATTCTATTAACCAGCAAATTGAAAATGACCGCATGAAAAAAATGCTTGAGGATCGTCAATTCCCTGAAGAATATACGAAAAATCTGTTTAACGTTCCTGAAACATCTTCTAACTTGGATATTAACAGTGAATATACTGCTTTTCCTGTTGAGAACAGAGACCTGTTCCAAGCTGGTTTAACAACAATTGTACCAATCATCGGAGGCGGAGAAAGATTAGGGACACTCATTCTTTCACGTTTACAGGATCAATTTCAAGACGATGATTTAATTCTCGCTGAATACGGTGCTACAGTTGTCGGAATGGAAATCTTGCGAGAAAAAGCAGAAGAAATCGAAGAGGAAGCAAGAAGTAAAGCTGTCGTACAAATGGCTATCAGCTCGCTTTCTTACAGTGAGCTTGAAGCAATTGAGCACATTTTTGAAGAGCTTGACGGAAACGAAGGTCTTCTCGTTGCAAGTAAAATCGCAGACCGCGTCGGCATTACCCGATCTGTTATTGTGAACGCACTCAGAAAGCTGGAAAGCGCTGGTGTCATCGAGTCAAGATCATTAGGAATGAAAGGTACTTATATCAAAGTGCTTAACAACAAATTCCTAATTGAATTAGAAAATCTCAAATCTCATTAATCACCGAAAGAACCCCTTTTTAAGGGGTTCTTTTTTATGCTCAAATAAAGGAAATTGATAAGCTTTATTTCCTGGGTTGAAAGTCTTTCTTTGTAATATTTTTAATAAATCTTACATTTTTCATTAAAAAGACTAAAAAATAACGAAAAAAATGTCAAAAAAACAGAAATTCCGCTATTTTCAGGCTTATATCAAGGTGGAAAACATAGTTCAAATAATCTAGGACTATATACCTAGTTATAAAATAGATAATTGTGAGGACATTTTTTTACACGAACTTCATAGACTTTATGCCTGTTATTTCTTACAATAAGCATATAGTTTTACAATTCTCGACAAGGATATTGAGGGTGAAAAAAACTGAAATGGAGGTAAGTGGATTTGAGCTTATTTTCTGGAACGATACAAAATCTTGAAAATGCCTTGGGCAGAGCGAATATTAAGCAAAAAGTCATAACTAATAATATCGCCAATATAGATACACCGAACTATAAGGCGAAAAAAGTCTCTTTCCAAAATTTATTAAATCAAGAATCCTCGCGTCTCGAAGCGACAAAAACAGACTATCGTCATGTTGATTTTTCTGATACTGATTCGAATTATTCAATTGTAACAAGTGCGAATACATCGTATCAGCAAAACGGAAACAATGTTGACGTCGACAAAGAGATGACAGAATTGGCGCAAAATCAAATCAACTATCAAGCTTTAGTTGAAAGAATGAACGGTAAATTTAATTCGCTGAAAACCGTATTAACAGGAGGGAAATAATGACAGCTTTTCATAGCTTAAATGTTTCAGCATCAGCTTTAACAGCTCAGCGTGTCAGAATGGACGTTGTATCGTCTAACTTGGCTAATATGGATACGACTAGAGCTAAGCAGGTGGACGGAGAGTGGGTGCCTTACAGAAGAAAAATGGTTTCTCTTCAGTCAAAAGGTGAATCGTTCTCTTCAATTCTCAATTCTAAAATGGGCGGAAGCGGCAATGCCGGAAACGGTGTAAAGGTTTCTAAAATCGCGGAAGATGATTCAGATTTTAATCTTGTCTATGATCCGGCAAACCCAGATGCAAACGCTGAAGGATATATACAAAAGCCTAATGTTGACCCGTTGAAAGAAATGGTTGACCTTGTCAGCAGCACAAGATCATACGAGGCGAATGTCACAGCAATGAATGCCACAAAGGGAATGCTGATGAAGGCGTTAGAAATCGGAAGGTAAGGTGAACGAATGTGATTAATGCAATTTCTCCTTTTCAGGTTCAAAATACTCAAAACACTCAAAATGCAACAAATCAAGTAAACAATAGCCAAAAAACAGATTCTTCAAATCAAACAAGCTTTTCGGAGCTTTTAAAAAACTCTATTAGTTCGTTAAATGAGTCCCAAGTAGCTTCTGACAACATGACTAATGCCTTGGCTGCAGGAAAAGATGTAAATCTTGATGAGGTCATGATCGCCGCTCAAAAAGCAAGCGTCTCTCTAACTGCTGCAACAGAGTTCCGCAATAAAGCTGTGGAAGCCTATCAGGAGATTATGAGAATGCAAATGTAGAGGGTCTTACGATTAAGAGAAAGAGTGGAATGACCGGGGGTTAACATGAATCGTACTCTAATGCAAATGAAAAACAAAACGAGTGAGTTTTGGAAAAACAGATCTAAATTACAAAAGATTTTAATGATTAGTGCTTTAGCGGCAATTATTATTATTGGAATTATTATCAGTGTTTTTGCTTCCAGTTCAAAAATGGCGCCGCTGTACAAAGATTTATCTGCTGAAGAAGCAGGGCAGATCAAAGAAGAACTTGATGCGAAAAAAGTGCCAAACGAACTTTCAAACGGCGGAACAGTGATAAGTGTTCCGGAGGATCAGGTTGATTCATTGAAAGTGCAGCTGGCTGCAGAAGGACTTCCTAAAACAGGATCAATTGATTATTCATTTTTTGGGCAGAATGCCGGCTTTGGTTTGACAGACAATGAGTTTGATATGGTCAAAGTGAAAGCAACACAGACAGAACTGTCGAATTTGATCAATGAAATGGACGGTATTAAAAATTCCAAAGTAATGATTAACCTCCCGAAAGACGCTGTGTTTGTCGGTGAGGAGCAATCTGCAGCATCCGCATCAATCGTCCTGCAGGTACAACCGGGCTATACACTTGATCAAAGCCAGGTCAACGGACTGTATCATCTGGTATCGAAAAGTGTGCCGAACCTAAAAGAAGATAACATTGTCATCATGGACCAAAATTCTACATACTACGACAAATCAAACAGCGATGCAGGGTCCTACGCGGATAGTTATTCTTCACAGCAGGGAATTAAATCTCAAGTCGAAAAAGACATTCAAAAGCATGTTCAGTCACTGCTCGGTACGATGATGGGACAAGATAAAGTCGTTGTTTCCGTTACAGCAGACATTGATTTCACAAAAGAAAATCGCACAGAAGACATTGTCGAACCTGTAGATAAAGAAAACATGGCAGGCATTGCAGTCAGCGCGGAAAAGGTATCTGAAACATATCAGGGTGACGGTGCAGCCAATGGCGGAATCGCCGGAACAGGCGACGATGATGTAACAAATTACGAAGCTGACGGGGAAAATACCGAAGGCGGAGGTTATGAAAAAAGCAGCGAAAAAATCAACTATGAGGTTAACCGGATCCATAAAGAAATCGCAGAGAGCCCTTATAAAGTTAGAGATTTGGGAATCCAAGTGATGGTGGAGCCGCCGGACGCAAAAAATATCGAGTCGCTTTCAGCTGAAAGACAAGAAGATATTCAAAAAATACTTTCAACTGTAGTCAGAACTTCTATTGATAAGGATGCACAAGACCAGGAGCTTACCGACGAGGACATCAATAATAAAATTGTCTTATCCGTCCAGCCTTTTGATGGCAAAGTAAATATGGACGCTGATACAGAAGAAGCCTCAGGGGTGCCGATTTGGGTTTATATTGCAGGAGGTATTTTGATTGCTGCCATCATCGTTCTCATTATTATGCTGGTTAGAAAGAAACGGACGCAAGAGGATGAATTTGAGGAATATGAGTATGAGGTTCCTCAAGAACCGATCAATCTGCCTGATATCAACGAAGAGGAAAATGAAACAGCGGAAACAGTCAGACGAAAACAGCTTGAAAAGATGGCGAAAGACAAGCCAGAAGATTTTGCAAAACTGCTGAGAAGCTGGCTGGCCGAGGATTAGGAGGAATTAGAAATGGCGAGACGTGATCAAGATAAGCTTACAGGAAAACAAAAAGCAGCCATTCTCATGATTTCCTTGGGGTTAGATGTGTCAGCTTCTGTATATAAGCACTTAACCGATGAAGAAATTGAAAGGCTTACCCTGGAGATATCAGGGGTTCGAAGTGTCGATCATCAAAAAAAGGATGAAATTATAGAAGAATTTCATAATATAGCCATTGCGCAAGATTATATTTCTCAAGGCGGCCTAAGCTATGCGAGACAAGTTCTTGAGAAGGCGCTTGGAGAGAATAAGGCGGAAAACATTCTAAACAGGCTGACTTCTTCTTTGCAGGTTAAACCATTTGATTTTGCCAGAAAAGCGGAGCCTGAACAAATTTTAAATTTTATACAACAAGAGCATCCTCAGACGATGGCTTTAATTTTGTCTTATTTAGACCCTGTTCAATCCGGGCAAATTTTATCCGAGCTGAATCCCGAAGTACAGGCTGAGGTCGCCAGAAGAATCGCAGTTATGGACAGAACGTCACCTGAAATTATTAATGAGGTAGAACGGATTCTGGAACAAAAATTATCTTCTGCATTTACTCAGGATTATACACAAACAGGCGGAATTGAAGCCGTTGTGGAAGTGTTAAACGGGGTAGACAGAGGAACAGAGAAGACGATCTTGGATTCATTGGAAATTCAGGATCCCGATCTTGCTGAAGAAATTAAAAAGCGGATGTTTGTCTTCGAAGATATTGTTACACTTGATAACCGCGCAATTCAGAGGGTCATCCGCGATGTTGAAAACGACGATCTGCTCCTTTCATTAAAGGTTGCAAGCGAAGAAGTCAAAGAAATTGTATTCAACAATATGTCACAGCGCATGGTTGAAACCTTCAAAGAAGAAATGGAATTTATGGGACCTGTACGCTTGAAAGATGTAGAAGAAGCTCAGTCTAGAATTGTAAGCATCGTCAGAAAGCTTGAAGAAGCCGGTGAAATTGTGATAGCAAGAGGCGGAGGGGACGATATTATTGTCTAATATCATTAAACAAGAATCATCTTTTTCTCCACAAAAGGATAAAAGAAAACTCTCTATACAAGAGGTGCACATTGATCATTCTCACCTTTTGCAGGCTGAAGAGAACCCAGAAGCGCTTATGGCGCGGGTGAAAGAGGAAGCTGACCGGATTTCTAAGCAGGCCAACAGCCATATAGAAAATATTCGCCGTCAAATTGAACAGGAAAAAAATGATTGGGCGGCTGAAAAACAGAAGCTGATCGAGGAAGCAAAAGCCGAGGGCTTTGAACAAGGTATGGCATTGGGCAGAACTGAAGCGCTTGAACAGTATGCCGAGCTGATCGGCCAAGCGAACAGCATAACTGAAATGTCCAGAAAAGCTGTTGAGGATAAGATTGAAGACGCTTCAGAAGAAATCGTCGAGCTTGCCGTTGCACTAGCTGGAAAAGTGTGGCGGCAAAAATCTGATGATAAAGAGGCATTTCTCCTGCTTGTGAAACAGGTCGTAAACGAAGTAAGGGAATATGACGATATATCAATATATGTGGATCCGTATTACTATGAGACTGTTTTTCAGCAAAAAGATGAAATCATGCAGCTTCTTTATAAAGAATGCCGGCTTGGCATATATGCTGATGAAAAAGCTCAAAAAGGATCATGTTATATAGAAACTCCTTTTGGCAGAGTAGATGCGAGTGTTGACACTCAATTAATGCAATTGAAAGATAAACTTCTGACAGCGCTGGAAGCGGGTGCAGCTGAATGAAGACACAGAGTCTGATAGATTGTATTGAAATGACGGACTCGTATAAACGGTATGGAAAAGTCAAACGGGTGATCGGCCTGATGATTGAATCAAAAGGGCCTGCAAGCTCAATTGGAGACGTGTGCCTGATTTACGCAAAAGGGCAATCAGGTACAGTCATTAAAGCTGAGGTTGTCGGCTTCCAGGAAGAGAATATTTTGCTTATGCCTTATTTAGAGGCTGCAAGCATTGCGCCCGGCAGTATTGTAGAAGCCACTGGTGAATCTCTTCGGGTTAAAGTCGGAGCCGGACTGATCGGACAAGTCATCGATGCTTTTGGCGAGCCGCTTGATGGAAAACTTCTGCCGAAAGGGCTTTCGCCTGTATCGACAGAGCAATCACCGCCCAATCCGATGAAACGGCCGCCTATTCGAGAAAAGATGGGTGTCGGAGTCAGGTCGATTGACAGCTTGCTGACAGTCGGTAAAGGCCAGCGAATTGGTATTTTTGCAGGGAGCGGTGTCGGAAAAAGCACATTAATGGGGATGATCGCCAAGCAGACAGAGGCTGACTTAAATGTCATTGCACTTGTCGGGGAACGCGGGCGAGAGGTTCGGGAATTTATTGAAAAAGATCTTGGGAAAGAGGGGCTGAAACGATCGATTGTAGTCGTTGCCACCTCAGATCAGCCGGCATTAATGAGATTAAAAGCGGCATATACAGCAACGGCAATTGCCGAGTATTTCCGTGATAAAGGCCAAAATGTCATGTTTATGATGGATTCAGTCACAAGGGTGGCAATGGCCCAGCGTGAGATTGGACTGGCTGCCGGCGAGCCGCCGACAACAAAGGGTTATACACCTTCTGTGTTCGCTATTTTACCACGTTTATTAGAACGAACCGGTGCAAATGAGCACGGAACCATTACGGCGTTTTACACAGTATTGGTAGATGGTGATGACATGAATGAGCCGATTGCTGACACTGTTCGCGGGATTTTAGACGGACATATCGTGTTGGACAGGGCGCTTGCCAATAAAGGCCAGTTTCCTGCAGTTAATGTACTAAAAAGCATCAGCAGGGTGATGTCTAACATATCGACTAGGCAACACCTGAGTGCAGCTAATAAATTCCGTGAGCTTTTATCGACTTATCAAAATTCGGAAGATCTCATTAATATCGGAGCTTACAAAAGAGGATCCTCTAGAGAAATCGATGAAGCAATACAATTTTATCCGCAGCTTATTCAATTTTTAAAACAGGGAACAGACGAATCGGCATTATTGGAAGAGAGCATTGCTGCATTAACTAGTTTGACAGGAAATGAGGAATAAACGTGGCCTATCAATTTAGATTCCAAAAGCTGCTGGAACTAAAAGAAAATGAGAAAGATCAATCCTTATCTGAGTATCAGCAATCAGTTTCTGAATTTGAAAATGTTGCTGAAAAATTATATGAGAATATGAGCAAAAAGGAATTGCTTGAACAAAATAAGGAAGAGAAATTGAAAAGCGGTATGAGTGTACAAGAAATGAGGCATTACCAGCAATTTGTGTCAAATCTTGACAACACAATTTATCATTATCAAAAGCTTGTCATTATGAAACGAAATCAAATGAATCAAAAACAAGAAATTTTGACAGAGAAAAATATTGAAGTGAAAAAGTTTGAAAAAATGCGTGAAAAACAGTTTAAAATGTTTGCTCTTGAAGACAAAGCTGCAGAGATGAAAGAAATGGACGACATTTCGATCAAGCAGTTTATGATTCAAGGCCATTAGGGGCGAATGTAATGTCAGGCAAAAAGAAAGAATCAGGTAAGTTCCGTTCGGTTTTGCTTATCATTATCCTTCCGCTGATGTTTCTTCTAATCGCAGGGGGGATTGTTCTTTGGGCGGCTGGTGTCAATGTCCTAAAGCCGATACAGGAAGCTGCGGCAAAAACGCCGATTCTTAAAGAATGGGTTCCTGAAACCGAAAATAAAAAAGACACAGCATCAAGTAAGGATAGCAGTAATACGGCAGCTCTGGAAAAGACCATTAAGGATCAAAAAAGTGAAATCAGTATATTGAATAAAGATTTAGAAACGAGTAAATCTGAAATCGACAGGCTCAACCAAAAGATTCGTTCTCTTGAAAAGACGGCGGAGGATCAAAAGAAGTCATCAGAAGATCATACTAAAGAAACATCAGGTTCGAATTCTTCTTCTGAGGATGACAAAGTGATCAGTGTATATAAGAGCATGGACAGCGGAAAGGCTGCTAAAATTATTGCCCAATTAAATGAGCAGGAAGCGCTGAAAATATTGAATGGCCTAAGCAAAAAGCAGCTTGCCGACATATTGGCGAAAATGACTCCTGAGCAAGCGGCAACCTATACAGAAAAAATTGCTGCCAGTCAAGAATAGGGGGAATTAAAGGTGAAGCTGCTTGAATTGGCGGGACCTTTGCTGCAAACTACAGCGGGTACTGCGGCTAAAACCGTGAAAAGTAGCCAGGGAGTTTTTCAAAACTGGCTTATGTCTGAGGCGGGCTTGAATGAAATCTCAGAACAAGGGAAGGATGCTCCTAATTCCGGAGACCAGCTAGCAGATGCCCTTAAAAAGATCAGTGATTGGCTAAAAGCAAGTCCTGAAGATCAAGACAAACATAAAGCGGAACTTCTGCAAACATTAAGCAAACTAACAGGGAAACAGCTGGATGAAACGTCTCAGCAATTGTTGCAGAATCTGTTGCAAGCAGTTGAATCAAAAACGTCCAGCGGGACGGATCAATTGCTCGCAGAATTAGACAAAATGACCTCAGAAGGTAAAACGGCTCTGGCTGACAATGATCCTGCTGCTGACAGTAATGGAGAAATGAATGTTGATACAGAGCAATCGAATCAGGATAATGAAGTATCTGAGGATGATAAAGAACTTGCCCTTATTCAAATGTTCATTAGCCAACTGCTAGAAGGGAATAAGCTGACTGAACGCGGGAATGGCAATGAAGCTCATGTCATTTACCAGAATGGAGAACAATTTCTTTCTGCGTTAGAAAAAAAGGGCGTATCTCAACAGCTCATTCAGGATCTTAAACAGCAAATATTCACTAAAGATGAGTCGGGTTCAAAACTTTATTCGATGACAGCGTCAGAGCTGAAAAGTTTTCAAAGTTTAATGGAGCAAATGTCTATGCTTCCTCAAAAAGGGACTAAAGAATGGAATTTAGCTGAAAGCCAGCTGAAAGCTTTCTTGTTATCGAAATCATCCGAATCATCGCAAGACTTTGGAAAGCGTGTCCTCACACCGCTTTCACAGAATTCATTCAGCAAAAGCGCGTCGGATGCTTCTGGAAGTATTCAGCCCGTAGATAGTAAATCAGGACTCCAAATGCTTTTTTCAGGGTACAGGAACACTGGGGCAGTTCAACCACTCGATCTGCAGCAGCTCTCATCTGATTTACCGACTGTCGAGACAAAAACGGCGGCTGATCAAGTTATCAATGCGTGGAAGCAGATGAAATATACACCATTCGGCAGATCAACGGGAAGTTTCACCATTCGGCTGAATCCTGAACATTTAGGATTTGTCACAATCAAGCTGACAAATGAAAATGGGATGTTTCAGAGTAAAATTATTGCATCGAGTCAATCAGCAAAAGAACTGCTAGAACAGCATCTTCCTCAGCTGAAGCAATCACTGCCGAATATGGCCGTCCAAATTGACCGTTTTACTCTCCCGGTTCAAAGCGGGGATCAGCCGATATACGGCCAGCTTGCTGATGAACAGAGACAGCAGCAAGAGGGGCAGAAACAGCAAAGACAGAAAAAGGCATCAAATGATTTCGGCGATCTGCTCGATGAACTGTCGATGGTTGAAATGGAGGAAGAAGAATGACATCTATCAGTTCAGAATATAAACTGCCTGAAAAAACAAGCACCGTGTCAACTAACAATAGCAGCTTGGGGAAAGATGAGTTCTTAAAAATATTAATGGCCCAAGTCCAGAACCAAGATCCGCTCAACCCGGTTGATGACAAAGAATTTATCAGCCAAATGGCGACTTTTTCAAGCTTGGAGCAAATGGTGAATTTAAATACCACAATGGCTCAATTCGTCGAAAAACAAGATCCGTTTACAACGTACCTTGATTGGATGGGCAAAGAAGTTTCTTGGACTGCTGACGGAGGTGCAACAGAAAAAACAGGCACAGTAAACTCAGTAAAACAGTCAAAAGGAAAATATTATCTCGTTCTTAATGATGGTACTGAAGTCAGCCCGTCTAATGTGTTGAATGTCGCACAGTCTTCTAAATAAAAAAATCTGGGGGAATACATTATGTTACGTTCACTTTATTCTGGAATCAGCGGTATGAAAAATTTTCAAACAAAGCTTGACGTTATCGGCAACAACATTGCCAACGTGAATACAGTAGGATTCAAAAAGAGCCGTGTTACCTTTAAAGATATGGTAAGCCAAACGATTGCCGGCGGTTCTGCGGCTGGAGGAGCAATTGGAGGTACGAACTCTAAGCAGATCGGTTTAGGTTCATCATCTGGCACAATTGATACAATTCATTCAACAAGCGCAACACAAAGCACAGGAAGAACACTTGATTTAGCGATTGACGGTGACGGGTACTTTCAAATTGATTCAGGTGATGGAACAGTTTATACACGTGCAGGAAACTTCTATTTAGATAATACTGGAACACTTGTTACCGGTGATGGCTACCATGTGTTAAATATGACTGGGGGAACGATTCAGATCCCTCTTGATGCACAAAGCTTCAGTATTGGCTCTGATGGTAACGTATCAATCGTTGATGCAGGCGGCCAAACACAAGACGGCGGACAAATCGGGGTTGTTACTTTTGCAAACAGCGACGGTTTAGATAAAATCGGCAACAACTTATACCGTGAATCTTTAAACTCTGGAGCGGCAAGTGCAGCCAACCAGCCTGGTGACGGCGGTACAGGTTCCCTTAAATCAGGGTTTCTCGAAATGTCTAACGTTGATTTAACTGACGAATTTACTGAAATGATTGTTGCCCAGCGCGGATTCCAATCAAACTCAAAAATTATTACAACATCAGATGAAATCCTTCAAGAACTGGTTAACCTTAAACGTTAAGGAGGGAGGGGAGGCGATAATCGCTTCTCCGCTGTTTTATGATTAAAGTAACCCGTTTGAATGGGCAGCCCTTTACACTGAATGCGCTGTTTATTGAACAGATTGAATGCTTTCCGGATACTACAATTACTCTTTCAAATGGTAAGAAGTTTGTAGTAAAAGAAGATGAAGAAGCTGTTCTGGAAAAGATCGCAACTTTCTACCGAAAAATACAAATATTTTCAATGGATCAAGGAATAGAGGAACCGGAATGAAGAAAAATTTAATGATCATTTTACTAATTATTCTTATCGTAATAGGTGCTCTTGGGGCGGCGGCTTATTTTGTACTAGGCGGTGAGTCCGAAAAAAGTGAAACGGAAAAAAGCATTGATGAAATCGTTGCATCTTCTGTTGATGTAGAAGAGATCACAACAAATTTAAAGTCTGATAACATTATCCGGCTTGCTATTAAACTTGAGACCGACTCTGATAAATCAAAAGAAGAACTTGAAAAACGTGATTTTCAAGTGAAGGATGCTGTAATATCACTGCTGGCCGATACGAATGCTAATGCGATTGAGGGAGACAAGGGAAAAGAAGCCTTTAAGAAGGAACTAAAAGATAAAATAAATAGCTACCTCCAAGAAGGAAAAGTAGAAAAAGTGTATATTACCTCCTTTAATCTGCAATAAACAATCATTTGACAGAATACGGAGGTGAGGAAAATGTCAGGAGAAGTTCTCTCCCAAAATGAAATAGATGCACTGCTTTCTGCAATATCAACTGGTGAAATGGACGCTGAAGAGCTGAAAAAAGAAGAAAAAGAGAAGAAAGTGAAGGTTTATGATTTCAAACGTGCGCTGCGGTTTTCTAAGGATCAGATCCGCAGTTTAACGAGAATTCATGACAATTTTGCAAGACTTCTAACGACTCACTTTTCTGCTCAGCTCAGAACCTATATTCACATATCTGTCAGCTCAGTTGACCAGGTCCCGTATGAGGAATTTATCAGGTCAATACCGAACATGACGATTCTTAATCTGTTTGATGTCCATCCGATGGAAGGCAGAATTATGATGGAGGTTAATCCGACAATTGCTTATACGATGATGGATCGGGTAATGGGCGGTATTGGAATCAGTCATAATAAGGTTGACAGCTTGACAGAAATTGAAACAAAAATCATTTCTAATTTATTTGAAAATGCACTGGGAAATTATAAAGAAGCTTGGCAGTCAATTGCTGATATTGAACCGGAAATGACTGAGTTTGAAGTGAATCCGCAATTCGTTCAAATGGTATCTCCTAATGAAACGGTCGTGGTCATCTCGCTCAATACCCAAATCGGTGAAATCAGCGGTGTTATTAATCTTTGTATCCCGCATATTGTCCTCGAGCCGCTCATACCGAAGCTTTCGGTCCACTATTGGATGCAATCAGATAGAAATGAGCCGAAGCCTGAGGAAACAAAGTCGCTTGAAAAACGTATCATGACAGCACAAATACCTGTCGTGGCCGAGCTTGGCACATCTGAACTGACAATAGAAGAGTTTTTAAGTTTAGAAGTCGGAGACTGCATAACTTTGGACAAATCAGTCACGGATCCTCTTACTGTATTGGTCGGAGATAAGCCGAAATTTTTAGGACAAGCCGGCCGGGTGAATCGAAAACAGGCAGTGCAAATTTTAGATCACGACATAAGAGGTGAACAAGATGGAGAATAATAGATTATCTCAAGATGAGATTGACGCGCTTCTTAACGGCACTGGCGGTACGCCGGATGAGCCAGAGGTTCCGGAAGTACATGACTTATCGGACATGGAGCGTGATGCGATCGGTGAAATCGGAAATATTTCATTCGGCAGTTCTGCGACAGCCCTGTCAACGCTTTTAAATCAAAAGGTCGATATTACGACTCCGAGTGTAGCTGTCATTCCTAAAAGTAAAATCAGCGATGCGTTTCCTGAACCGTACGTAGCGATTGAAGTGAATTATACGGAGGGCTTTAGCGGCAGCAACCTGCTGGTCGTGGAACAAAATGACGCGGCGATTATCGCTGACTTAATGATGGGGGGAGACGGAAAAGGCGCGGACCCTTCACTGGGTGAAATTCATTTAAGTGCGGTTCAAGAAGCGATGAACCAAATGATGGGATCGGCAGCCACGTCAATGTCTACTGTATTCAGCAAAAAAATTGATATTTCACCGCCTCGGGTTGAATTGCTCGATGTTACTGAAGAAAAGGGAACAGACCGCATACCTGATGATGAAATGCTGGTGAAAGTGTCTTTCAACTTAAAGGTGGGAGATTTAATAGATTCCAGTATTATGCAGCTGTACCCGCTGTCATTTGCAAAAGATTTAATTGCAAATCTGATGAACACAGAAAGTGCAGAGGAAGAAACAGCGCCGCAGCCTGATGTTACATATGAGCAGCCGAAAGCGCCTGTGACGCCAGAGCCGCATATGGAACCGCAGCAGCAACAGCAGCAACAGCAGCAACAGCAGCAACAGCAGCAACAGCAGCAACAGCAGCAACAGCAGCAACAGCAACAGCCGCCAAAAAGGCAGGGAACACCAAAAAAAGCAGCACCAGTTCAGGTTTCGCCAGTGGAATTTTCCGCGTTTGATCCCAATGAGGCTTCTCAAGCCCCTATAAACAACTTGGATATGCTTTTGGATATTCCGCTTTCGATCACTGTTGAGCTTGGCAGAACGAAGAGAAGCGTAAAAGAGATTTTGGAGCTTTCTGCCGGAAGTATTATTGAGCTTGATAAGTTAGCCGGTGAGCCGGTAGATATTTTAGTGAATCGGCGAATCGTTGCCAAAGGCGAAGTCGTTGTCATTGAAGAAAACTTCGGAGTAAGAGTCACTGACATTTTAAGCCAAGCAGAGCGCATTAATAATTTAAAATAACGAAACACAAGGAGAGAAATAGATTATGGCACACAGAATTTTAATTGTAGATGACGCAGCATTTATGCGAATGATGATTAAAGATATTTTGGTGAAAAACGGTTTTGAAGTAGTAGCGGAAGCTGAAAATGGAGCAC
Source organism: Bacillus sp. 0209A (assembly GCF_036765095.1). Classification (NCBI taxonomy): domain Bacteria; kingdom Bacillati; phylum Bacillota; class Bacilli; order Caryophanales; family Bacillaceae; genus Bacillus; species Bacillus sp. 0209A. Next base: position 311,763 of record NZ_JBAIZV010000001.1, on the reverse strand, counting down.
AAGCAGTAGAAAAATATAAAGAGCATTCTCCTGATCTTGTTACTATGGATATCACGATGCCGGAAATGGATGGTATAACAGCATTAAAAGAAATTAAACAAATTGATGCACAGGCAAGAATCATTATGTGTTCTGCTATGGGACAACAATCAATGGTTATTGATGCCATTCAGGCCGGCGCCAAGGATTTTATCGTAAAACCTTTCCAGGCAGACCGTGTGCTTGAAGCAATCAACAAAACATTAAGTTAAAGGGTGTACGGCTGTTGAAAAAGAGTCAATATTTCATCGCTTTTATTTGTTTTTTCGTTCTATACAGTGTACATCCGATTGCAGCTGCCGCGGCAGACTCTGATAATTCAACTGTAAACGAATGGTTTCAAAAGAAAGATGAAAAAACTGCAGATAAGTCAGAGCAAAAGGAAGAAAAAACAACACAAACTGCTGATGAGACGGAGGGGGCTGCTGCTCCTTCTGTCTCAGCTTTTGATTTCGTGAAGATGATTTTCGCTTTACTATTTGTTGTCATGCTGATTTACGGGCTGGTTAAGCTCATGAACAAAAGAAATCGGCTCCTTAAGCCTTTTCAATATGTTGAAAATATTGGCGGCACATCGGTCGGACAAAACAGATCCATCCAATTGATCAAAGTCGGAAAAAATGTGCTCGTCGTTGGTGTAGGAGAAACGATCCAGCTGCTGAAAGAAATTGAGGATGAAAAAGAGATTGAGGTTATTCTCAGCCAGCATGAAGAGGCAATGTCAAGCAAAATAGAGTGGCAAAAGATTGTCAAGCCGCTTAAGGGTTCTGAACATCAATCGCAGCAAAAACTGCCTTCATTTTCAAAAGCGTTAAAAGAGCAGCTTGAAGAGTTAAAACAAAACCGTTCTGAAGGAAAAAAGAAAGGCCCACGTCATCATGAATGAGTTTATAAATATTTTCAGTTCAAGCGATCCGCAAAACGTAAGTTCATCTGTTAAATTACTATTATTGTTAACTGTATTTTCAGTGGCGCCTGGAATATTGATTCTTATGACTTGTTTTACTCGCATCGTCATTGTTCTATCATTTGTCAGGACTTCACTGGCGACACAATCTATGCCGCCAAACCAGGTTCTGATCGGGCTGGCGCTGTTTTTAACGTTTTTTATTATGGCTCCTACTTTTTCAGAGATTAATAAAGAGGCGCTGACGCCATTGATGGACAACAAAATCAGCTTGGACGAAGCGTATACGAAAGCTGAGGAACCAATTAAAGAATTTATGAGTAAACACACAAGGCAGAAGGATCTGGCGCTGTTTATGAATTACGCGAAAATGGATAAACCCGAATCATTAAAGGATATCCCGCTAACAACAATGGTTCCCGCTTTTGCCATATCGGAGCTCAAAACAGCGTTTCAAATAGGTTTTATGATTTTTATCCCATTTTTAATTATAGATATGGTCGTAGCGAGCGTCTTAATGTCAATGGGAATGATGATGCTCCCTCCAGTTATGATTTCTCTGCCCTTTAAAATATTACTTTTTGTTTTAGTAGACGGCTGGTATTTAATTGTGAAATCTTTGCTTCAGAGCTTTTAGGGTAGGTGCTAAACGTGAGTTCAGAATTTGTAATTTCTATGGCGGAAAAAGCCGTATACGTAACGCTGATGATCAGCGGGCCATTATTGGCTATTGCTTTACTGGTCGGTTTAATCGTCAGCATATTTCAGGCGACAACTCAAATACAGGAACAGACTTTGGCGTTTATTCCGAAAATCGTGGCAGTTCTTCTGGCCCTGATTTTTTTTGGCCCATGGATGCTGTCTACCATTCTTTCATTTACAACAGAGCTGTTTTCTAATTTAAATCGTTTTGCAGGGTAATGTAGAGATGAATTCGATTATTGATTTATTTCCTGCTTTTTTATTGGTTTTTATTAGAATTTCTGCTTTTTTTGTAACGATTCCGCTATTCGGACACCGAAATGTACCAGCTGTTCATCGAATTGGATTTGCTTTTTTTCTCGCGGTCATTTGTTTCAGCACCATTGATAAACCTCCCTCTTTGGAGATAGATGGGCAATATATGCTTCTGGCGTTTAAAGAAGCTTTGGTTGGTCTCTGTCTGGGATTAATCGCTTATATGATGATCGCCGCAGTTCAAATTGCCGGCTCGTTTATTGATTTTCAAATGGGTTTTTCAATTGCGAACGTTATTGATCCGCAAACCGGAGCACAAAGTCCGCTGATCGGCCAGTTTATCTATACGATGGCACTTTTGTTTATGCTCAGTGTCAACGCCCATCATTTGCTGCTCGACGGTATTTATTACAGCTTTCAGTATATTTCAGTTGATCAGGCATTTCCGAATTTCGGCGATGAGAAGTTTGCTTATTTTATCGCCAAAAGCTTTAATGCGATGTTTATTATTGCTTTTCAAATGTCAGCACCTGTTGTGGCCAGTTTGTTTCTGGTTGACTTAGCATTAGGCATTGTGGCTCGAACTGTTCCGCAATTAAATGTATTTGTGGTCGGTCTGCCCTTAAAGATCGCTGTCAGTTTCATCATGCTCATTGTGTGTATGTCTGTTATCTTCGTCGTTGTGCGGAATGTCTTCAGTTTAACGATTGAAACGATGCGGAATCTTTTAGCATTGGTCGGTGTTTCTTAATGAAGCTTAGAGTTGACCTGCAGTTTTTTGCCGGAGAGAAAACAGAAAAAGCCACTCCAAAAAAACGGCAGGATACGCGAAAAAAAGGACAGGTTGCCAAAAGTGCTGATGTCAATACTGCCGTTTCTTTATTAGTGATATTCCTTTCACTCATTGCGATTGGGCCGTTTATGAGGGACAGACTGCTGTCATTTATAGAAACATTTTATACCAAGTCGCTCTTAATGAAGCTTTCAGAATCAAATGTGCATATGCTGTTTATCAGCTTATTAAAGGATACGGCTTTTGTGCTTGCGCCGATTATGCTTGTCGCTCTTGTCGCAGGGGTCGTCAGCAACTATATGCAGGTGGGCTTCTTATTTTCTACAGAGGTCATAAAGCCTAAGCTTGAAAAACTTGATCCGATTAAAGGCTTTAAACGGATTTACAGCATGCGGGCAATAGTAGAACTGCTTAAATCCATTTTGAAAATCACTGTAGTCGGTTTTTCTGCTTTCGCTGTGCTTTGGCTGCATTATGGAGAAATTCTCCGGCTCCCGCTTCTGACACCCGAAGAGGCACTTTCTTTTGTTTCAAAACTCACCCTGTGGATGGGGCTGAGCGGTGCAGGGGCTTTGTTGATTCTTGCTGGTCTCGATTATTTATATCAAAAGTTTGACCATGAGAAAAACATCAAAATGTCAAAACAGGATATAAAAGATGAGTACAAAAAGTCTGAAGGAGACCCGATTATCAAGTCTAAAATTAAACAAAGACAGCGGGAAATGGCAATGAGGCGGATGATGCAGGAAGTTCCTAAAGCAGATGTCATTATCACAAACCCGACTCACTATGCGATTGCCCTGAAATATAACGAAGAAAAAATGGACGCTCCTTATATCGTTGCAAAAGGTGTTGACCACCTCGCGTTAAATATCAGGAAAATTGCGAAAGAGCATGATGTCATGATGGTCGAAAACAGACCGCTTGCCCGTGCGTTATATGATCAGGTAGAAATTGACCAGGCTGTGCCGGAAGAATTTTTTAAAGTCTTGGCTGAAATTCTGGCTTACGTATATAAAACAAAACAAAAAGTATAATTGAATTTTTCGATTTAAAAGGAGAGAAAAAGCAGCATGTCAACAAGAGATTTATCCGTTTTAATAAGTGTTGTCCTCATTGTGGCGATGCTGGTGATTCCATTTCCTCCATGGCTGTTAAGTATTTTGATCATTATTAATATTTCTCTTGCATTGATCGTGCTTCTTACCACAATGAATATGCAGGAAGCGCTGCAGTTTTCGATATTCCCGTCACTGTTGCTGCTTTTAACCCTATTTCGTTTAGGCTTGAACGTATCAACGACACGTTCAATTCTTTCACATGGTGAAGGCGGAAAAGTCGTCGAGACGTTCGGAAATTTCGTTGTCGGCGGAAATGTATTAGTTGGACTTGTTGTATTTATCATCCTGATTATTATTCAGTTTATCGTCATTACGAAAGGTGCTGAACGTGTTTCCGAGGTTGCAGCAAGATTTACGCTGGACGCAATGCCGGGGAAGCAGATGAGTATTGATGCTGATTTAAACGCAGGGATGATTACCGAACAGGAAGCGAAGCACCGCCGCGAAAAAGTGGCAAGAGAGGCTGACTTTTATGGAGCGATGGACGGTGCCAGTAAATTTGTAAAAGGTGACGCGATTGCCGGAATCATCATTGTCATGATCAATATTATTTTCGGTATCGTTATCGGAATGCTTCAGCAGGACATGTCCATTCAAGAGGCCGCTTCAAAATTTACGATGCTGACTGTAGGAGATGGGATTGTTTCGCAAATTCCGGCGCTGTTAATTTCTACAGCTACGGGTATTGTCGTGACAAGAGCTGCCTCTGAAGGAAACTTAGGGCATGACATTACAGGTCAGCTGTTTGCTTATCCAAAGCTTTTATACGTCGCAGCATCTACAATTCTGCTTCTTGGTATTTTCACTCCGATTGGCATTTTTCTGACGGGACCGCTTGCGGGACTGCTTGCTTTCGGCGCTTATATGCTATCTAAATCAGGTAAGGAAAAAGAAGAAGTGGACGAGATTCTCGAGGAAGAGGCTGAGGTTGACGACCTTAAAAGCCCTGAAAGCGTTGTTCAGCTTCTGCACATAGATCCGATAGAATTTGAGTTTGGATATGGTTTGATACCGCTTGCTGATGCCAATCAAGGCGGTGATTTATTAGACCGAATTGTGATGATTCGCCGTCAATTGGCCCTGGAACTCGGCCTTGTCATTCCTGTGGTGCGCATCAGAGACAATATAGCATTGCAGCCTAATGAATACCGATTAAAAATTAAAGGGAACGAAATAGCAAAAGGCGAGCTGTTGCTTGATCATTATTTAGCAATGTCGCCTACGCCGGAAGATGATCTCATTGAAGGGATTGAAACTGTGGAACCGTCATTCGGACTGCCGGCAAAATGGATTGGCGAATCGATAAAAGATGAAGCTGACATGCTTGGTTATACAGTTGTTGATCCTGCTTCAGTCGTTTCAACCCATATTACAGAGAAGATTAAGCAGTATGCCCACGAATTGATCGGGAGACAGGAGACGAAACAGCTGATCGATCACTTGAAAGAAACGTATCCGGTGCTTGTTGAAGAGGTTACGCCTAATCCGTTGTCTGTCGGTGATATTCAGAAGGTGCTGGCTAAGCTTTTAAAAGAAAAAGTTTCAATCCGAAACTTAGTAACGATTTTTGAAACGCTTGCTGATTATGGAAAATTAACAACAGATTCTGATCTTTTGACAGAGTATACAAGACAGGCGCTGGCTAAACAAATAACTGCCCAGTTTTCCAAAGAAAACGAAGTGTTGAAGGTTGTTACTTGTTCGGGCCGTGTAGAAAAGGCGATAGCTGACGGTGTACAGCAAACGGAACACGGAAATTATTTGTCGCTTGAACCAGATATTTCAGAAAGTATTGTGCGCTCTGTCGCTAAAGAAGCCGAACAGCTCTCATTACGTCAGGAAACTGCGATTCTTCTATGTTCGCCCCCTGTCAGAATGTATGTGAAACAGCTTCTGGAACGATACTTCCCTGATCTTCCGGTACTCTCATATAACGAACTTGAGGCGAATGTTGAGGTACAAAGCATTGGAGTGGTGGATATTTAATGAAAATAAAAAAATTTACTGCTGCTTCAATGCAAGAAGCGGCACTTCTTATCAGAAAAGAGTTAGGTAATGATGCCGTCATCTTAAATTCGAAAAAGATCAAAAAGCGGAAATGGTTTGGACTCATCAACAAGCCTGCTGTTGAAGTAATTGCCGTATTGGATCAGGACTTTCCTAAGAAAAAAACACCTCAGAAGGAAGCTGAGCCGGAACAAACCTTAAAAACTCCGGTCAGCAGTCCGAAAATAGAAGAGAGGACATATCCCCCTCAATTTCCGCAGCCGCATGAGCCTGGTGATTTTTCAGTTTATCAATCTGTACTTCCTGAGCCGCTGCGAAAAACAGAAAAGCTTTTGCAAGACAGCGGGATTAAAGAGTCAACGAAGACGAACGCGCTGAAAAAATTGCTTCGATGCTCTGTGGAAACGGGCGGTCTGACGGAAGAAAACGTGATCGGTAAACTCGAAGATATACTATGTGATACACTGCCTTCAGCAGACAAGTGGCAGGAGCCTATTCATTCAAAGTATATCGTGCTGTTTGGTTCAACCGGAGCAGGTAAAACAACAACACTGGCTAAGCTCGCAGCCATATCTATGCTTGAAAAACAGAAAAAAATCGCTTTTATTACAACAGATACGTATCGGATTGCAGCTGTTGAACAGTTGAAAACATACGCCGAACTGCTGCAGGCTCCTCTGGAAGTTTGTTACACAAAAGAAGAATTCGAGAAGGCGAAAGAGTTATTCACTGAGTATGACCATGTGTTTATCGATACAGCTGGAAGAAACTTCAAGGAACAGCGGTTCATTGATGAATTGAAAGAGACAATCCCTTTTGAGAGCAGTATTCAGTCATTTCTCGTTTTATCCGCGACTGCAAAATATGAGGATATGAAGCATATTGTCAAACGGTTTTCATCTGTCCCTGTCAATCAGTTTATTTTTACGAAAATAGATGAAACTGCTTCCTTAGGTTCTGTATTTAATATACTTTCAGAATCCAAAATGGGTGTCGGGTTTATCACAAACGGCCAGAATGTGCCGGAGGATATACAGACTGTATCACCTCTTGATTTTGTAAGGATGCTGTGCAGATGAACAGATTTGACCAAGCAGCAACTTTACGGGCGAAAATGGAAAAGCGTCAGCGTGTTCTGCCAATGGTTTATTCACAAAAAGCAAAGACACTTGCTGTCATCAGCGGCAAGGGCGGTGTCGGGAAATCCAATATTACCTTAAACATGGCCCTTGCGCTGCAGGATAAAGGTAAGAAGGTACTGCTCATCGATCTTGATATCGGGATGGGGAACATTGATATATTAATGGGAAACTCATCTTCCGCCACAATTATCGATATATTAACCGATCGTAAACCTTTGATGCAGTCATTATCCACTGGGCCAAAGGGTTTGCGGTATATATCAGGGGGAACCGGTCTTGATGTGATGTTTCGGCTGGATCAGAGAAAATGGACGTTTTTTGCCAATGAGCTTTCTCATGCGTTAAGCCAGTTCGATTATGTCCTGTTTGACATGGGAGCGGGCTTATCAAAAGATCAGCTGCCTTTTATTTTATCAGCGGAAGATATTTTGATCATAACAACTCCCGAACCGACGGCCATTATGGACGCATACAGCGCTGTCAAGCACTTAGTTTTGACAGAAAATAAGCTTTCAATGAAGGTGGCTGTCAATCGGTGCCGTGATCAAAAGGAAGGGCTGGAGGCTTTTACCCGCCTTTCCCGCACGATTCATATGTTTTTAGATGTTCAGGTTCAGTTTGCTGGTTCCATTTCTGACGATGCGATCGTGAGCAAAGCAGTTGTCGAACAGGTTCCTTTTTTCATAAAAAGTCCTCAGGCAAAAGCCAGCCGGTCAGTCCGTCTTTTAGCGGACGCCTTGTTTGAAAGAGAAGAAACAAGACACAAAGAAGACAAACAGACATTTATTGAGAAATTATCTTCTTTTTTAATGAGGAGGGCTTAATTTGATTCGTGTGCTTGTAGTTGATGATTCAGCTTTCATGAGAAAAATGATAAGTGATTTTCTAACCGAGGAAAAGCAGATAGAAGTAATCGGAACTGCGAGAAACGGAGAAGAAGCGCTTAAGAAGATCGAATTGCTAAAGCCGGATGTTATTACTCTTGATGTTGAAATGCCGGTCATGAATGGGACAGACACACTGCGCAAAATTATTGAGATTTATAACTTGCCGGTCATCATGGTGTCAAGCCAGACTGAGAAAGGAAAAGCGTGCACAATTAATTGTTTAGAGATCGGTGCCTTTGACTTTATTACAAAGCCATCGGGTTCTATATCTCTGGATTTGTATAAAATTAAAGAACAATTAGTTGAGCGTGTTGTCGCGGCTGGACATTCCGTACAGAGGAAACATCCAGTATCACAGGCAGTGCGGCCTGAGCCTATAGTGCGTGCTGTAAAGCCTGATTTAAGCAAACTGAAAACAAGCACAGGCAGACAAATTGTGTGTATCGGCACATCAACAGGCGGTCCGAGGGCGTTACAAAAGGTGATACCGAAGCTTCCTAAGGATTTGAGCGCACCAGTGGTTGTTGTTCAGCACATGCCTGAAGGTTTTACTGCTTCTTTGGCTGAGCGTCTGAATCATTTATCTGACATTCAAGTAAAAGAAGCTAAAGATGGTGAAGCAGCTCTTAACGGTTGTGTTTACATAGCACCGGGCGGAAAAAACATATCTGTTATCAAAAACAGCGGGGGACTCCAGATCGTTCTTGATAATCTCGATACACCGAGCCGTCATAAACCGTCAGCCGATTATTTATTCCGTTCTGTCGGTAAACTGGCAGACTATGAAAAAGTAGCGGTTATTATGACCGGGATGGGTAGTGACGGCACTGCCGGCCTCAAAGACATGCTTACGGCCGGCAATGTGAAAGCCATTGCGGAGTCTGAAGAATCTTGTGTCGTATATGGGATGCCAAAAGCTGCTGTTAAAGCGGGCCTCATTCATGAGATTAAACATGTGAAAGATATCGCAGCATCCATCACAAGCTGTGTGAAAAAAGAGAGGGTGTGATTCAAATGGATATGAATCAGTATTTAGATGTCTTTATTGATGAGAGTAAAGAACACTTACAAACATGTAATGAAAAGCTTCTCCTTTTAGAGAAAGACCCGACTGACCTTCAGCTCGTTCATGATATATTCAGGGCTGCCCATACATTAAAAGGAATGAGCGCAACGATGGGCTATACGGATTTAGCACATCTAACCCACCTGCTTGAAAACGTGTTGGATGCATTCCGAAACGGAGACATGGCAGTTACCGCAGACTGGCTTGATATTTTGTTTGAAGCCCTGGACCACCTGGAAGCTATGGTTCAGTCTATTATTGACGGCGGAGATGGTAAAAGAGATATCTCAGAAGTAAGCGCCAAGCTTGATGTTAATGGTGCGCATGCTGAAACGGCTGCTTCTGAGGAACCTGCAGAAGCACAGAGTTCAGCATCTGATTGGGAATATGACGAATTTGAACGGACTGTCATACAAGAAGCTGAGGAGCAAGGTTTTAAACGATATGAAATCAAAATTTCTCTGAACGAAAACTGTATGTTAAAAGCAGTTCGTGTATATATGGTGTTTGAAAAGCTTAATGAAGTCGGAGAAGTAGCCAAAACAATCCCAAGTGCGGAAGTGCTCGAAACAGAAGATTTCGGCACTGGCTTTCAAGTTTGCTTCTTAACACACCAATCAGCGGAAGAAATTAAACAATTAATCAATGGAGTTTCAGAAATTGAGCATGTCGAAGTCATTCAAGGGGCTCCTTTAACATCAGCTGAAAAGCCGGAAGAACCTAAGTCGGCGGATTCACCAGCCCCTGTACCTGTTAAGCAGGAGAAACAAAAACAGCCTGCTAAAAACGATGACCAGGCGAAGCATACAGCCGGCGGATCTAAAACAATTCGTGTCAACATTGACAGACTTGATTCTTTAATGAACTTATTCGAAGAGCTTGTCATTGACCGCGGGCGTCTAGAGCAGATTGCAAAAGAGCTTGAGCACAATGAACTGACTGAAACAGTTGAACGAATGACCAGAATTTCCGGAGATTTGCAATCGATTATTCTAAATATGAGAATGGTTCCGGTTGAAACTGTTTTTAACCGGTTCCCGAGAATGATTCGCCAGCTTCAAAAAGAGCTGAATAAAAAAATAGAACTGTCGATCATCGGTGCGGAAACTGAACTGGATCGAACAGTAATTGATGAAATTGGAGATCCTCTCGTGCACTTGATCAGAAACAGTATTGATCATGGTATCGAGTCTCCGGAAACGCGCTTGCAAAAAGGAAAAACGGAATCGGGAAATGTTGTGCTGAAAGCCTATCACAGCGGCAACCATGTCTTTATCGAAGTAGAGGATGACGGTGCAGGCCTTAATCGTAAAAAAATTCTTGAAAAAGCGCTTGAGCGCAGCGTCATTACGGAAAAAGAAGCCGAAACCTTAGAAGACAATCAAATTTACGAATTGATCTTTGCTCCAGGGTTCTCAACTGCTGATCAAATTTCTGATATTTCCGGCCGCGGCGTCGGACTTGATGTTGTGAAAAATAAACTGGAGTCTCTTGGCGGTTCAGTCAGTGTAAAATCTGCAGAAGGCCAAGGCTCTCTATTCAGCATCCAGCTTCCGCTTACATTGTCCATTATTTCAGTTCTGCTGGTCAAATTGGAAGAAGAGATATTTGCCATTCCGATTTCTTCAATCATTGAAACAGCAGTTATTAACAGAAAAGACATTTTACAAACGCATGACCGTGAAGTGATTGACTTCAGAGGGCACATTGTCCCTGTCGTTTATTTAAAAGAAGAGTTTAAAATAGAAGATACAAGATTAGACGCGGAACAGCTCCATATTATTGTCGTGAAAAAAGGCGACAAACCTACTGCATTTGTGGTGGACTCCTTTATTGGCCAGCAGGAAGTTGTGCTGAAATCACTCGGAGATTATTTAACAAACGTCTTTGCAATTTCCGGAGCTACTATTTTAGGAGACGGAGACGTAGCACTCATTATTGATTGTAATGCACTGATTATTTAACCATTCGAGGAGGTGTCTCACATGACTGCAGAAATTAAAACAGGCGAAAAAATGATTGTCTTTGTGGTAAATGGCAAAGAATATGCCATTTCCGTCACTCAGGTGAAATCAATTGAAAAATGGCAAAAGCCGACGAGAGTGCCTGGCGTCGAACCATATATTTGCGGGGTAATCAATTTGCGCGGGGTGGTGACTCCGGTTATTGATTTAAGAAAGCGCCTGAATTTGCCAGAGTATGAAATTACCGATGAAACACGAATTATCATTATTGCTTATCGTGATATTGAAGTCGGCTGGATTGTGGATGAAGCGAATGATGTGATTACCGTACACGAAAATGAAATAGAATCTGCTCCAGAAAGCGTCCAGAAAGATACAGATGTATCGATCGAACAGATTGTGAAACAAGAGAACAGACTTTTAAATATTATTGATGCGAACGCGGTTTTGGATAAAGAATCATCTCAGTCCGCTGTGCCCGATCAAGCTTAATCTTAAAGGGGTTATGACATGAGTATTTTTAATGGAATCAAAGAAGAGCAGATGGACATTTTGCGGGAAGTCGGCAATATTGGCGCCGGCCACTCCGCCTCTGCAATGGCCCTGCTGTTAAATAGAAAGATAGATATGGAAGTCCCGTTTGCAAAGCTGCTGTCTTTCGATGATCTTGTCGATTTTTTCGGCGGCGCCGATATCCCGGTTGCCAGCATCTTTTTAAGAATGGAAGGCGACTTAACGGGTTCAATGTTCTTTATAATGCCTTTTTATCAGGCGGAGCAGTTTATCAGAGAGCTGATTGGAAACCCCGAATTTGATATAGAGGACTTAGGTGAAGATCATATGAGCTCATCCGCTTTGCATGAACTGGGCAATATTTTAGCAGGGTCATATTTAACAGCCTTGGCGGATTTGACGAAACTCCAGCTTTATCCAAGCGTTCCTGAAGTTTCATTGGACATGTTCGGCGCTGTGATCAGCGAAGGGCTGATGGAGCTCAGTCAGGTTGGAGAACACGCTATTGTTGTCGACACGTCAATTTTTGACCAAGGCCATCAGCAGGAGCTGAAAGCGCATATGTTTATGCTGCCGGACTATGATTCGTTTGAAAAGCTCTTTGTCGCCTTGGGTGCATCAATATGAGTACAACTGAGGCTGTTGTTGTAAAGGTTGGAATTGCTGACGTAAAGATCGCCCGCTTTCCAGATACCATCCGGACCTCTGGTTTAGGATCATGTGTGGGGCTGGTGCTTTACGATAAAGAAAAGCAAACAGCGGGGCTTGTCCATGTTATGCTGCCGAATTCAACATTATCGAAAACTGCCGAACTCAATCGGGCTAAGTACGCTGACACCGCCGTGAAAACCACAATTGATATGCTGGTAGAAGCGGGGTGCCGGAAATTTGCATTAAAAGCAAAGTTAGCCGGCGGATCAGAAATGTTTAAATTTAAATCGACAAATGATTTGATGAAGATCGGACCGAGAAATGTATTAGCGATAAAGGAACAGCTGTCTTTATATAAAATTCCCATCATTAGTGAAGATACGGGCGGCTCAAGCGGCCGGACGATAGAATTTGAACCGAAGTCCTGCATGCTGCATATTCGAACTGTTAAACAAGGTGAAAAAACGATTTAATTAAGGTATTAGGGGGATAACAATGCAATCCTTGAATTATGAAGATCAGGTGCTTTGGACGCGCTGGAAAGAGTGGAAAGATCCTAAAGCCGGTGACGATTTAATGCGCCGTTACATGCCGCTTGTCACATATCATGTAGGCAGAATTTCTGTCGGACTGCCAAAATCAGTGCATAAAGACGATCTTATGAGCCTTGGTATGCTTGGTTTATATGATGCCCTTGAAAAATTTGACCCCAGCCGGGACTTAAAATTTGATACCTACGCCTCGTTTAGAATTCGCGGTGCAATCATAGACGGGCTTCGTAAAGAAGATTGGCTGCCCAGAACCTCACGTGAAAAAACAAAGAAGGTTGAAGCGACAATTGAAAAGCTTGAACAGCGCTATCTTCGGAACGTAACGCCCGCAGAAATTGCAGAGGAACTCGGAATGACGGTACAAGATGTAGTGTCAACAATGAATGAAGGTTTTTTTGCCAATCTGCTGTCAATTGATGAAAAGCTTCATGATCAAGATGATGGTGAAAACATTCAGGTCATGATCAGAGATGACAAAAATGTTCCGCCTGAGGAAAAGATTATGAAGGATGAACTGATTGCACAGCTTGCCGAAAAAATTCACGAACTCTCTGAAAAAGAACAGCTGGTAGTCAGTTTGTTCTACAAAGAGGAGTTGACATTGACAGAAATCGGGCAAGTATTAAATCTTTCTACGTCCCGCATATCACAGATCCATTCAAAGGCACTATTTAAATTAAAGAATCTGCTTGAAAAAGTGATTCAATAATGAATTTCATGGTTAGCGAGTGAAAAACATGTCAACACTATTATGGCTTTTAAGCTTTGCGCTCCACGGCGTTCTTCTGTACGCTGTCATTATCCTGTATACGAGGCTCGCGGCTGTGAAAGAAACAGAAAAACAGCAAAAAAAGATACTTGAAGAGACGGAAAACACCTTAGCGGCATTTCTTCTTGAATTAAAAGAAGAAAATGAGAAACTGATAGAAAATACCGATTCACCTTCAAGCCAAGCCGAAAAAGAAACCCAAAAGTCAGACCTTCAGCGCTCTGAAAATTATGCAGAGCGGGATGAAGTTCAAGAAGAAGAGAATCTTCCTGAACATATTGAAGGCCTGATTACTGAGGTTGAGCGTCAGGAAGAGAGCGTAAACAGCGATGTCCAATCTTTTGAAGACCAGGTCATAGATTTATATGAACAGGGGTATTCAGCCAGTCAAATAGCTCAGAAACTGAAGAGCGGAAAGACAGAAATCGAGCTATTTTTAAAATTTCGCTCCAAAGGTGTAAAGGATTCTTGATTGTCGGATAAAGCTGTGTTATATTATGTCTTGGTGTTAAATACACACGCTTAACGATTTATGCAGAGGGTGCTGCAGGCGGCAGTTCTGCACAAAAATGACCTAAGCGGAGGAAAAAAACCATTATATTAGGAGGAAATAACATGTCAGTCATTTCTATGAAGCAATTGCTTGAAGCTGGTGTTCACTTCGGTCACCAAACACGCCGTTGGAACCCAAAAATGAAGCGTTACATTTTCACGGAGCGTAACGGAATCTACATCATTGACCTTCAAAAAACAGTCAAAAAAGTAGAGGAAGCTTACAACTTCACTAAAAATCTTGCTGCTGAAGGCGGGAAAATCCTTTTCGTCGGAACAAAAAAACAAGCTCAAGATTCTGTTAAAGAAGAAGCTCAGCGCTCTGGCATGTACTATGTCAACCAACGCTGGTTGGGCGGTACATTAACAAACTTTGAAACAATCCAAAAACGTATTAAACGTCTTAAAGACATTGAAAAAATGCAAGAAAACGGTACGTTTGAAGTACTTCCTAAAAAAGAAGTCGTTCAATTGAAAAAAGAATTAGAGCGTCTTGAAAAATTCCTAGGCGGAATTAAAGATATGAAGGGTCTTCCTGATGCATTATTCATCATCGATCCTCGCAAAGAGCGCATCGCTGTTGCGGAAGCTCGCAAATTAAACATCCCTATCATCGGTATCGTAGATACTAACTGTGATCCAGATGAAATCGATGTTGTAATCCCAGCGAACGATGACGCTATCCGTGCTGTTAAACTTCTAACTTCTAAAATGGCAGATGCAATCCTAGAAGCGAAGCAAGGCGAAGAAGAAGCGGAAGTTGCTGAAGAAACTGCACCAGAAACAGAAACAACAACTGCGTAACCTATTTAAAAGGTGATAAGAGGGACTGCCTTTTATCACCTTTTTTCAAGAAAAATGTGTGATATACATACTCTTGTTTAAACATATAAGGAGGAATACAAATGGCAATTACTGCACAGCAAGTAAAAGAACTGCGTGAAAAAACTGGCGCGGGCATGATGGATTGTAAAAAAGCGTTAACTGAAACTGACGGAGATATGGATAAAGCAATTGACCTTTTAAGAGAAAAAGGAATTGCGAAAGCAGCGAAAAAAGCTGACCGTATCGCAGCTGAAGGTTCTACTATTATTAAAACTGACGGCAACAAAGGTGTTATCCTTGAAGTCAACTCTGAAACTGATTTCGTTGCGAAAAACGAAGGCTTCAAAGAGCTTCTTAACACTTTAGCTGACCACCTTCTTACAAATGCTCCAGCAGATGTTGAAGAAGCAATGGGTCAAAAAATGGAAAATGGCGCTACTGTTGAAGAGTACATCACAAGCGCAGTTGCTAAAATCGGTGAGAAAATCACTCTTCGCCGCTTTACAGTTCTTACAAAAGACGACAGCTCTGCATTCGGTGCTTACCTTCACATGGGCGGCCGCATCGGCGTATTAACTGTTCTCAACGGTACTACTGACGAAGAAACTGCGAAAGATATCGCAATGCACGTTGCTGCAGTGAACCCTCGTTATATTTCTCGCGATCAAGTATCTGAAGAAGAAAAAAATCATGAGCGTCAAATCTTAACTCAGCAAGCCCTTCAAGAAGGCAAACCTGAAAACATCGTAGCGAAAATGGTTGAAGGCCGTCTGAACAAATTCTTCGAAGAAATTTGTCTTTTAGACCAAGCGTTCGTTAAAAACCCAGATGAAAAAGTGAAACAAGTTGTTGCAGCGAAAAACGCAACTGTTCAAACTTTTGTCCGCTATGAAGTTGGAGAAGGCATCGAAAAACGTCAAGAAAACTTTGCTGAAGAAGTAATGAACCAAGTGAAAAAATAATGGCGAAAAGATTTCGCGGCGAAGTCGCGTCTTTTCAGGCAGTATAGGGGACACACTTTGTGTTCCCTATTTTTAAAACTATATTTACAAACCTTTTTTTCTCTTGCATAATAGAAAACGGCAATGTTTACACTTGGAGGTTATCATGGAAAAACCAAAATACAAACGTATCGTATTAAAGCTTAGCGGAGAAGCATTGGCAGGAGAACAGGGAAACGGAATTAACCCAACTGTCATTCAATCCATTGCAAAGCAAGTGAAAGAAATCGCTGAGCTTGAAGTCGAAGTGGCTGTTGTAGTAGGCGGAGGCAACTTATGGCGCGGAAAAACAGGAAGTGACCTGGGCATGGACCGTGCGACTGCTGACTATATGGGAATGCTGGCGACAGTTATGAATTCGCTTGCTCTTCAAGACAGCTTGGAAACACTCGGAATCCAGTCCAGAGTGCAAACATCCATTGAAATGAGACAAGTTGCTGAACCGTACATAAGAAGAAAAGCGATACGCCACTTAGAGAAAAAACGTGTCGTTATTTTCGCTGCGGGCACAGGAAACCCATATTTCTCAACTGATACGACAGCTGCACTGCGGGCTGCTGAAATTGAAGCAGACGTTATTTTAATGGCGAAAAATAATGTTGACGGTGTGTATAATGCTGATCCTAGAAAAGATGAAACAGCTGTTAAGTATGAATCACTTTCTTATCTTGACGTTCTAAAAGACGGCCTGGAAGTCATGGATTCAACAGCATCATCTTTATGTATGGATAATGACATTCCGCTTATCGTCTTTTCTATTATGGAAGAAGGAAATATCAAACGCGCCGTTATCGGTGAATCAATCGGAACGATCGTGAGGGGGAAATAACGTGTCAAAAGAAGTATTAACTCAAACAAAAGAAAAAATGGAAAAAGCAATTGCTGCTTATCAGCGCGAATTGGCTACTGTACGTGCAGGCCGTGCCAATCCATCTTTATTAGATAAAGTAACGGTTGAATATTACGGAGCACAGACACCTTTAAATCAGCTGTCTTCTATTAACGTGCCTGAAGCTCGTATGCTTGTGGTAACGCCTTATGACAAAACAGCTATTGGTGATATCGAAAAAGCGATTTTAAAGGCTGACTTAGGCGTAACGCCGACAAGTGACGGGAATATGATCCGAATTGCAATTCCTGCGCTGACAGAGGAAAGACGGAAAGAATTAGTCAAAGTTGTAAAAAAATATGCTGAAGAAGCGAAAGTAGCTGTCCGAAATGTACGCCGCGATGCGAACGATGATCTCAAAAAGCTTGAGAAAAACGGAGACATTACTGAGGATGAACTGCGTGCTTCCACTGAAGACGTTCAAAAACTGACAGATGAATATGTGTCAAAAATTGACGGTGTCACAAAAGACAAAGAAAAAGAAATCATGGAAGTTTAATGAAAAACTATGTACAATAGATAATAGTGAAAAGACCCTCTCATGTTTACAGGGGGTTTTTTTGTTAATACTGTTGATTATCAGCAGGGAATGCAACCTTTTTGGGTGACGGAGGAATCTCATGCTCAACATACTCAAAAATTGGAAGAATCAGCAAACTGCGGCTTCCAACTTAGAACGTTATACAAAAGAAGACATACTTAAGGGAGAAATTCCCGAACACATCGCCATTATCATGGATGGAAATGGCCGTTGGGCTAAAAAGCGCTCTCTTCCCCGAATTGCAGGCCACCATGAGGGGATGAAGGTGGTAAAAAGGACAACGAAGCTTGCGAACGAACTAGGTGTCAAAGTACTGACATTGTATGCATTTTCAACAGAGAACTGGAAGAGGCCGAAAATGGAAGTCGATTTTTTAATGAAGCTTCCGGAAGAATTTTTAAATACGTATCTTCCAGAGCTTATTGAGGAAAATGTACGGGTTCGGATCATAGGAGATGAAACGGCTCTGCCGGCGCACACCTTACGTGCAATTGAAAAGGCTGTACAGGATACGGCGCAAAACGACGGAATGATCCTTAATTTTGCTCTCAATTATGGAGGCCGTACTGAAATTGTCACTGCTGCAAAATCACTCGCGGAAAAAGTGAAGGAAGGGTCTTTGAATATTGAAGACATTGATGAATCACTTTTTTCTAATTATTTAATGACTGAATCTTTGCAGGATCCTGAACTTTTAATTCGAACGAGCGGTGAGATCAGACTGAGTAATTTTATGCTATGGCAGGTTGCCTACAGCGAATTTGTCTTTACTGACGTCCTGTGGCCTGACTTTAAAGAAGATCACTTCTTAGAGGCGTTAGGAGAGTATCAGCGGAGGGGCCGGAGGTTTGGCGGAATTTAGAGGATGGTGGACATGAAACAAAGAATTTTGACAGGTGTTCTGGCAGCAATTGTATTTTTATTTTTGGTTATTGTCGGGAAATTGCCGTTCACCATATTAGTTTATGCTATGGGCAGTGTAGCGCTTTTTGAACTATTACGGATGAAAAAGCTGAGAATGGTTTCACTGCCAGGTTTGATCGGTCTTTTATTATTGTGGATGTTCTTATTGCCAAGCCAGTATTCGTTTTTAGAGGCGGATGGTATTTCAAAAGTGGAAATCGCTTTGTTCGCGGTACTGCTTTTGCTGACTTACACAGTGTTGGTGAAAAACACCTTTACTTTTGATGAAGTCGGGTTTATTACGCTTGCAGCAATTTACATTGGAATGTGTTTTCATTATTTTATAGAAATCAGAAATCTTGACCAATTTGGGTTAACATACATTTTTTACGCGTGTGTTGTGATTTGGTCTACTGATTCCGGTGCATATTTTGTCGGGAAAGCGCTCGGTAAGCGAAAACTGTGGCCTGAAATCAGTCCGAATAAAACAGTGGAAGGATTCGCAGGCGGAATTGTCATCGCACTTGTACTTGCGACGATTTTTCAACTTGTTGTACATCTTCCGATCCCGTATATCTATCTGCTGTTGATCACACTGTTTTTATCCATTTTCGGACAACTTGGAGATTTAGTGGAATCCGCCTTGAAAAGACATTACGATGTTAAGGATTCTGGGAATATTCTCCCGGGTCATGGCGGTATCTTGGACCGTTTTGACAGTTTCTTGTTTGTCATGCCTTTCTTGTACTTTCTGCTTGCTCTTTTTTCATAAAAAAGTCTAATATGAATATGAGAATGATTATGCAGCAAAAAGAATAGGAGTCGTGGCACTTTGAAAAATATTTGTCTTTTAGGAGCAACAGGATCGATCGGCGAACAGACGCTTGACGTATTGCGTACGCATCAAGATCAATTTCAGCTGGTATCTATGTCGTTTGGCAGAAATATTGATAAGGCTGTTCCGATGATAGAGGCTTTTCAGCCGAAGTTTGTCTCTGTCGGTGATCTGGATACATATCATAAATTAAAACAAGTTTCTTTTTCATTTGATTGCCAAATCGGGCTTGGAGAAGAAGGCCTGATTGAAGCGGCAGTTATGGAGGAAGTCGATGTTGTTGTCAATGCCTTGCTCGGAAGCGTCGGTCTTATCCCGACGTTAAAGGCAATTGAACAGAAAAAAACAATTGCGCTTGCAAATAAGGAAACTCTTGTCACTGCCGGGCATATAGTTAAAGAACATGCTAAGAAATACGATGTTCCGCTGCTGCCTGTTGACAGTGAGCATTCGGCAATATTTCAAGCACTCCAAGGCGAACAGGCAAAAAATATTGAACGCCTCATCATTACAGCCTCCGGCGGAAGCTTTCGGGACAAGACGCGGGAGGAGCTCGAATCAGTAACAGTTGAGGACGCATTAAAACATCCGAATTGGTCAATGGGTGCAAAAATTACGATCGATTCGGCTACAATGATGAATAAGGGATTAGAGGTGATCGAGGCACATTGGCTTTTCGATATCCCATATGAACAAATTGATGTGGTTTTACATAAGGAGAGCATCATCCATTCAATGGTTGAGTTTCATGACAAAAGTGTGATCGCACAGCTTGGAACTCCTGATATGAGGGTTCCAATTCAATATGCCCTAACCTATCCTGACCGGTTGCCATTACCAGATGCCAAAAGGCTTGAATTATGGGAAATCGGCTGCCTTCATTTTGAGAAAGCTGATTTTGACAGGTTCCGATGCTTACAATTTGCGTTTGAATCAGGTAAAATGGGAGGAACAATGCCGACAGTGCTAAATGCAGCAAATGAAGTAGCTGTCGCTGCCTTTTTAGCCGGTAAGATACCGTTTTTGGCTATTGAAGACTGTATCGAAAAGGCACTATCCCGCCATCAGGTAATGAACAAACCGAACCTGGCGGACATTCAAGAAGTGGACAAAGATACCCGGGGATACGTCAATTCAATACTCACATAAGGTGGTATGTTCGTGAATACAGTTATAGCGTTTATTATTATTTTCGGAACGCTCGTTTTCTTCCATGAACTGGGTCATTTATTGCTAGCCCAAAGAGCGGGAATTCTCTGCCGTGAATTTGCGATCGGATTCGGTCCGAAGATTTTTTCTTTCAAAAAAAATGAAACAGTTTATACCATCAGGCTGCTTCCGGTCGGCGGATTTGTCCGTATGGCCGGCGAAGATCCGGAAATGATTGAGGTAAAACCCGGTTACACGGTCGGGCTTCTGTTTAATAAAGACGATCAAGTTGAGAAAGTCATCATCAATCAAAAGGAAAAATACCCGGATGCTTTAGTCATTGAAGTAGAAACTGCGGATTTAGAGCATGACATGAAGATCACCGGCTATGAACAGGGGAAAGAAGATGAACTTTCCAGCTTTGCTGTCAGTGAAACATCCTTTTTCATTGTAGACGGAGAAGAAGTGCAGATTGCGCCGTATAATCGCCAATTTGGTTCCAAACCTGTGTGGCAGCGAATTAAAGCGATTGCTGCAGGGCCGATTATGAACTTTATTTTAGCTTACGTCATTTTAGTGATGCTTGGGCTGATTCAAGGCGTGCCGTCAAATGAGCCTGTGCTCGGGCAGCTGACTGACAATGGACGGGCGGCCGAAGCGGGGCTAAAAGAAGGGGACTATATTCAAAGCATTAACGGAGAGAAAATGAGGTCTTGGACGGACATTGTCTCTGCTGTAAAAGAAAATCCGGAAAAAGAAATGGACGTTGCAGTAAAAAGAGATAACAAAACGCTTCATATTTCAGTGACTCCGGAAGCTGTTAAAGATGAGAACAAAAAAACAATCGGGCGTTTCGGTTCCTATGCGCCGACTGAAAAAGGCGTTCTCTCAGCAGTTGCTTACGGCGCGACTTCAACAGTTGATGTCACTAAAGCCATTTTAACCAACTTAAGCAAATTAGTAACAGGCCAATTTAAACTTGATATGTTGTCAGGTCCTGTCGGCATATATGACATGACAGACCAGGTGGCGAAAACAGGGTTAGTGAACTTATTCCAGTTTGCTGCGTTTTTAAGCATTAACCTTGGGATTGTCAACCTGCTTCCGATTCCGGCGCTTGACGGAGGAAGGTTGTTATTTCTATTTATTGAAGCGATTCGGGGCAAACCGATTAACAGGGAAAAAGAAGCATTTGTTGTGTTTATCGGAGTAGCTTTCTTAATGCTTCTTATGCTGGTTGTCACATGGAACGATATCCAGCGGCTGTTCTTGTAAACGAAAAGTAAATCAATCAGAGGTGCGAAGAAATGAGACAAAGCTTGACGCTTATTCCTACGCTCCGTGAAGTTCCAGCTGATGCCGAAGCAAAAAGCCATCAGCTTCTTCTGAGAGCAGGGTTTATCAGACAGAATACGAGCGGGGTATACAGCTATATGCCTCTTGCGTATAAAGTGATTCAAAACATTCAGCAGATTATTCGTGAAGAAATGGAGAAAATAGATGCCGTGGAAATGCTTATGCCCGCATTGCAGCAGGCTGAGACATGGCAGGAATCAGGCAGATGGTATACGTATGGTCCTGAACTGATGAGACTAAAAGACCGTCATGGCCGTGAATTTGCTTTAGGGGCAACGCATGAAGAAGTTATCACTTCACTTGTTCGCGATGAGGTTAAATCTTATAAGCGTCTCCCTCTGACTCTGTATCAAATTCAGTCTAAGTTCAGAGATGAAAAACGTCCCCGCTTCGGTTTGTTAAGAGGACGCGAATTTATTATGAAGGATGCGTATTCTTTCCATGCATCTGAAGAGAGCTTGGATAATACGTATCAAAAAATGTACGAGGCTTATTCTAATATTTTTGCCCGTTGCGGCATTAATGTAAGACCTGTCATCGCCGATTCAGGCGCAATGGGGGGAAAGGATACGCACGAGTTTATGGCACTTTCTGCAATCGGAGAGGATACGATTGCATATTCTGATGAATCACAGTATGCGGCTAATATCGAAATGGCTGAAGTTCTTTATCAAGAAGTCCCTTCTGATGAAGAGCCTCAAGCTTTAGAGAAAGTCCACACGCCTAACGTGAAAACAATCGAAGAACTGACTGCGTATTTACAGGTTTCTGCTGAAGCCTGCATGAAGTCAGTGCTGTTTAAAGCAGATGACCGTTTCGTCTTAGTGCTTGTAAGAGGGGACCATGAAGTTAACGAGATTAAAGTGAAAAACTTGCTTCATGCAGAAGTTGTGGAGCTTGCCTCACAAGAAGAGGTTATTCAGCAGCTTGGAACAGAACCGGGTTTTGTCGGCCCTGTCGGTGTCAAACAAGATGTTGAAGTATATGCCGATCATGCTGTGAAAGCAATGGTCAATGCTGTTGCCGGTGCAAATGAAGGAGATCATCACTATAAAAATGTCAACGTAAACCGTGACGCGCAAATTAAAGAATTTGCTGATCTTCGTTTTATTAAAGAGGGTGATCCTTCACCAGACGGCAAAGGTACAATCCGTTTTGCAGAAGGAATCGAAGTCGGACAAGTCTTTAAGCTTGGAACACGCTATTCAGAGGCGATGAATGCGACATACTTAGATGAAAACGGTCGCGCGCAGCCAATGCTGATGGGCTGTTACGGAATCGGTGTGTCAAGAACGCTTTCTGCTATTGCTGAACAGCACCACGACGATAAAGGATTGATATGGCCAAAAAGCGTTGCGCCGTACGATCTTCATATTCTTGCTTTGAACGTGAAAAACGATGGGCAAAGAGAGCTTGCTGAAAAGCTGTATGCCGATTTAAAAGCGGAAGGCTATGGAGTGCTCTATGATGATCGTGCTGAGCGCGCCGGTGTAAAATTCGCTGATTCAGATCTCATCGGCCTTCCAATCCGCATTACTGTCGGAAAACGTGCGGACGAAGGAATTGTCGAAGTGAAAATCCGTAAAACGGGTGAATCAACTGAAATTTCAGCAGACGAACTATCTGCTTTTATCAGCAAGCAGTAATCACCATAACGATTTATTAAAAAACATGTTAAAATAGAAATAATAGAAGGTACCTCATTTGCCTGAGGTACCTTCACTTATGAAGTTTTTAGGGAGGGGTACTGTCTTAATGGAACAGTTATCAGTAAACAGAAGGCAGTTTCAAATTCTTCTGCAGCAGATTAATATGACAGATGATACCTTCATGACATACTTTGAAGATGGTGAGATTAAAAAGTTGGCGATACACAAAGCGTCTAAGTCTTGGCATTTTCATTTTCAATTTAAATCTTTGCTGCCTTTTCAAATATATGACACATTAACAACGAGGCTGACGCAATCGTTTGCCCACATAGCAAAAGTGACATCTTCAATCGAAGTGCAAGATGCCGAGGTCAGCGAAAGTCTAGTACAAGATTACTGGTCACGCTGTATTGAGGAACTGCAAGGCATTTCACCGCCGATTATCAGTCTTTTAAACCAGCAAAAACCGAAATTGAAAGGCAATAAACTGATTGTCAAAACAAAAACGGACACGGAAGCGGTTGCTCTTAAGAACAAATATAGTTCTATGATTCAAGCCGGATACCGTCAATTTGGTTTCCCGGATCTTCAGCTTGATGCCGAAATCTTTGTATCCGAGCAAGAAGTTCAAAAGTTTCGGGAGCAAAAGCTTGCGGAAGACCAAGAGCGGGCCATGCAGGCACTGATTGAAATGGAGAAGAAAGATCAAGAAAGTGATGAAGATCAAATACCATCTGGGCCTCTTGTCATCGGTTATCAAATTAAAGATAACGAAGAAATCCGGACACTTGACAGCATCATGGACGAAGAACGGAGAATAACGGTCCAGGGTTACGTGTTTGATGTGGAGACACGAGAGCTGAAAAGCGGGCGTACGCTGTGTATCTTCAAAATTACAGACTACACAAATAGTATTTTAATCAAAATGTTTGCACGTGAAAAAGAAGATGCGGCACTGATGAAGTCTCTGAAAAAAGGAATGTGGGTAAAAGCACGCGGCAGCATTCAAAATGACACTTTTGTCAGAGATCTCGTCATGATCGCAAATGACGTAAACGAAATGAAAGCAAAAACCCGTGAAGATTCTGCATCTGAAGGAGAAAAAAGAGTGGAATTGCATTTGCATTCCCCAATGAGCCAAATGGATGCTGTTACGGGTGTCGGAAAGCTTGTCGAACAGGCAAAAAAATGGGGGCATGAGGCCATCGCTTTGACTGACCATGCTGTCGTTCAATCCTTCCCTGATGCGTATTCTGCCGCAAAAAAGCATGGAATTAAAATGATTTACGGGATGGAAGCGAATCTTGTTGATGATGGCGTGCCAATTGCTTATAACGCTGCACATCGGCTGCTTGAGGAAGAAACATATGTTGTTTTTGACGTCGAGACAACAGGACTGTCTGCTGTATACGATACCATTATTGAGCTGGCTGCAGTAAAAGTAAAAGGCGGAGAAATTATTGATAAATTTGAGGCGTTTGCGAACCCGCATCGTCCGCTTTCAGCCACAATCATAGAGCTGACCGGCATCACCGATGATATGCTTCGCGACGCTCCTGATGTCGTAGATGTAATAAGAGATTTCAGAGAATGGATCGGCGATGATATCCTTGTCGCTCACAATGCAAGTTTTGATATGGGATTCTTAAACGTAGCTTATAAAAGGCTTCTTGAAGTCGAAAAAGCTAAAAACCCAGTCATTGATACGCTTGAGCTTGGCCGTTTTCTCTATCCGGAATTTAAGAACCACCGTTTGAACACACTTTGTAAAAAGTTTGATATCGAACTGACACAGCATCACCGTGCGATCTACGATACTGAGGCGACGGCTTATTTGCTCCTGAAAATGCTGAAGGACGCGGCTGAAAAAGGCATTCAGTACCATGATGAGTTAAATGAAAATATGGGTCAGTCCAACGCTTATCAAAGATCGAGACCTTATCACGCAACATTACTTGCTGTGAACAGCACGGGTCTTAAAAATTTATTTAAGCTTGTGTCACTCTCTCATATCCATTATTTTTACAGAGTGCCTCGTATCCCGAGATCTCAGCTTGAGAAATATAGGGAAGGGCTTCTGATCGGTTCAGCCTGTGACAGGGGAGAGGTTTTTGAAGGAATGATGCAAAAATCGCCTGAAGAGGTGGAAGATGTCGCGTCATTCTATGATTATCTCGAAGTTCAGCCGCCTGAAGTGTACCGTCACTTGCTAGAACTTGAACTGGTCCGCGATGAAAAATCGCTTAAAGAAATTATTGCGAATATCACGAAACTGGGTGAAAAGCTAAATAAACCGGTTGTTGCTACGGGAAATGTACATTACTTGAATGACGAGGATAAAATCTACAGAAAGATTTTAGTATCCTCTCAAGGCGGGGCAAATCCGCTGAACAGACATGAACTGCCGAAAGTGCATTTCAGAACGACAGACGAAATGCTTGAAGCATTTTCTTTCTTAGGCGAAGAAAAAGCGAAGGAAATCGTTGTCACCAATACCCAAAAGGTTGCTTCTTTAATCGATGACATCAAGCCAATTAAAGATGATTTGTATACACCGAAAATCGAAGGCGCTGATGAAGAGATCAGAGAAATGAGCTATCAGCGTGCAAGAAGCATTTACGGCGAAGAGTTGCCTGAAATTGTGGAAGCGCGGATTGAAAAAGAATTAAAAAGTATCATTGGCCATGGCTTCGCTGTTATTTATTTGATCTCTCACAAACTTGTAAAACGTTCACTAGATGACGGATATCTCGTAGGTTCCCGTGGTTCCGTAGGCTCCTCATTAGTTGCGACGCTTACTGAGATCACTGAGGTCAACCCGCTGCCGCCGCATTATGTATGCTCTGAGTGCCAACATTCTGAGTTCTTTAATGACGGGTCTGTCGGTTCCGGTTTTGACCTGCCTGACAAGATATGCCCTCATTGCGGAACGCCTTTGAAAAAAGACGGCCATGATATTCCGTTTGAAACATTCTTAGGATTTAAAGGGGACAAAGTACCTGATATCGATTTGAACTTTTCAGGGGAATATCAGCCGCACGCACACAATTACACAAAAGTATTGTTCGGAGAAGACAATGTATATCGTGCGGGAACGATAGGAACAGTTGCAGAAAAAACAGCTTACGGATATGTAAAAGGCTATGCCGGGGACCACAATCTCCACATGCGCGGGGCCGAAATAGATCGGCTCGTACAGGGATGTACAGGTGTTAAACGTACGACCGGACAGCACCCTGGGGGTATTATCGTTGTCCCGGATTATATGGACATTTATGATTTTTCACCAATTCAGTTTCCGGCGGACGCCACAGGTTCAGAGTGGAAAACCACTCATTTTGATTTCCACTCCATCCATGACAACCTGTTAAAACTCGATATTCTCGGACACGATGACCCGACCGTTATTCGGATGCTTCAAGACTTAAGCGGAATTGATCCGAAAACCATTCCAACAGATGATCCTGAAGTGATGAAAATCTTCCAGGGAACCGAATCACTCGGTGTTACAGAAGAACAGATCGGCTGTAAAACGGGTACTCTGGGAATTCCTGAATTCGGAACCCGATTTGTGCGGCAGATGCTTGAAGATACAAAGCCGACAACTTTTTCCGAGCTCGTTCAGATTTCAGGCTTATCTCACGGAACTGATGTATGGCTCGGCAATGCACAAGAGCTCATCCACAATAATATTTGTGAGCTGAGTGAGGTTATCGGCTGCCGTGATGACATTATGGTTTATTTAATCTATCAAGGCCTTGAGCCATCCCTTGCCTTTAAAATCATGGAATTTGTACGTAAAGGAAAAGGATTAACGCCTGAATGGGAAGAAGAAATGAAAAATAACAATGTCCCGGACTGGTATATTGATTCTTGTAAAAAGATTAAATACATGTTCCCGAAAGCCCACGCCGCGGCTTATGTATTAATGGCGGTCCGCATCGCTTACTTTAAAGTGCATCACGCGCTTTTGTATTATGCGGCTTATTTTACCGTTCGTGCAGACGACTTTGATATCGATACAATGATCAAGGGTTCTACAGCAATCAAAGCCGTAATGGAGGATATTAACGCTAAAGGGCTTGATGCTTCACCGAAGGAAAAAAACCTTCTCACTGTGTTAGAATTAGCGCTTGAAATGTGTGAGAGAGGCTATACATTCCAAAAAGTCGATTTATATCGCTCCAGCGCTGCAGAGTTTATTATAGACGGCAACAGCCTTATCCCGCCGTTTAACTCCATTCCTGGATTAGGAACGAACGCTGCTCTGAATATTGTAAAGGCTCGTGAAGAAGGCGAATTCCTCTCTAAAGAAGATTTGCAAAAGAGAGGGAAAGTGTCAAAAACGATTTTAGAGTATTTAGATCGCCATGGCTGCCTGGAATCACTGCCTGATCAAAACCAATTGTCATTGTTTTAATATAGAAGCAGAATTTCTCAGGAAATTCTGCTTCTATGCATACATAAGCGCAAAAAGTGACATTGTAACATTAGAGTCTCTGTCATTTGCTTAGGTGAAGGTAAGTGTATATCCATTTGCAATAAAAATATGGTTATGGTATAGTTTTATTGGAAATGCTAACGATTACCGAGGCAAAGAGTGGGGAAACCCGCTCTTTTGTATTGAACAGGAGAATTTTGTCTCGACATGTTCATCGTTTACTTTTAAGCCCCTGCTCTTTTGAAGCAGGGTTTTTATGCAGAGTGACGAGACGAACATGAGATCGACAGCACAAGGAGGAAGAACATGAGCAAAAAAGTGACTGACACCGTTCAAGAGATGGCTCAGCCAATCGTAGACAGCCTTCAGCTGGAACTCGTTGACATTGAATTTGTCAAAGAGGGTCAAAGCTGGTTCCTTCGCGTGTTTATTGATTCCGATGACGGTGTGGATATTGAGGAATGTGCCAAAGTAAGCGAAGCTTTAAGCGAAAAGCTTGATGAGGCAGACCCAATCAGCCAAAATTACTTTCTTGAAGTCTCATCTCCAGGAGCTGAGCGTCCGCTAAAGAAAAAAGCCGATTTTGAAAAATCACTTGGGAAAAATGTGTACATTAAGACGTATGAGCCTATTGATGGCGTAAAAGTGTTTGAAGGTGAACTGGCTGAATTTGATGGACAAACAGTGACAGTTGAGATCACGATCAAAACAAGAAAGAAACGGATCAATATTCCGTATGAAAAGATAGCTAATGCACGATTAGCTGTTACGTTCTAATGAATACAAATGCTTTAAGGGGGGAGACCGTTAAATGAGCAGTGAATTATTAGATGCTCTCACGATTCTTGAAAAAGAAAAAGGCATCAGTAAAGAAATTATCATTGAAGCAATCGAAGCTGCGTTAATTTCTGCTTATAAGCGGAATTTTAATCAAGCGCAAAATGTACGAGTGGATTTAAACCGTGAAACAGGCTCCATCCGTGTATTTGCAAGAAAAGATGTCGTTGACGAAGTATACGACCAAAGACTGGAGATCTCTATTGAAGAGGCGCAGGGCATCCATCCGGAATATATGGTCGGCGATGTTGTCGAAATCGAAGTAACGCCTAAGGATTTTGGGCGCATAGCTGCTCAAACAGCGAAGCAGGTCGTCACACAGCGTGTGCGCGAAGCTGAGCGCGGTGTGATTTATTCTGAATTTATCGACCGTGAAGAAGACATCATGACAGGTATCGTCCAGCGTCTGGACAATAAGTTTATCTACGTGTCTTTAGGCAAAATAGAAGCCTTGCTGCCGGTTAATGAGCAAATGCCAAATGAAAGCTACAAGCCTCATGACCGCATTAAGGTATTTATCACAAAAGTAGAAAAAACGACGAAGGGCCCGCAGATTTATGTGTCAAGAACACACCCAGGCCTGTTAAAGCGTTTGTTTGAAATCGAAGTGCCTGAAATTTATGATGGAACTGTCGAGCTGAAATCTGTAGCCAGAGAAGCCGGAGACCGTTCGAAAATTTCGGTCCGCACAGACGACCCTGACGTGGATCCTGTCGGCTCATGCGTAGGCCCTAAAGGCCAGCGTGTTCAGGCGATCGTCAATGAATTAAAAGGTGAAAAAATTGACATTGTCAACTGGTCCAGTGATCCTGTAGAATTTGTCGCAAATGCACTCAGTCCTTCGAAAGTGCTGGAAGTCATCGTTAATGAGGAAGAAAAAGCGACAACTGTTATTGTCCCTGATTACCAGCTGTCTCTGGCGATTGGCAAAAGAGGACAAAACGCACGCTTAGCTGCTAAACTGACAGGCTGGAAGATTGATATTAAGAGCGAAACGGACGCAAGAGAACTTGGAATCTATCCGAGAGAACTTGAAGCAGACGACGATGAGCCGCTTTTTACGGAGCCTGAAACTGCTGAAACGGATGAATAAGAGGTGGCCTTAGGTGAATAAACACAAGAAGATCCCGTTACGCAAATGTGTAGTGACTGGTGAAATGAAGCCTAAAAAAGAATTGATCCGAGTTGTACGTTCGAAAGAAGGCGAAATCTCAGTAGACCCGACCGGAAAGAAGAACGGGCGGGGTGCTTATTTAACGCTGGATAAAGAGTGCATTTTAGCAGCAAAAAAGAAAAACACTTTACAAAATCAATTTCAATCACAAATCGATGACCAGATTTTCGAAGAATTGCTAGAGCTGGCGGAAAAGGTGAAAAAATAAAATGTCTGGAATGGAATGGTTTCCCTTGCTGGGTCTGGCCAATCGAGCTCGTAAGGTCGTGTCAGGCGAGGACTTGGTAATTAAAGAAATCAGGAATGCGCGTGCAAAGCTTGTCCTGCTTACAGAGGATGCATCATCTAACACAGCGAAAAAAGTAACCGACAAGTGCAGCTATTATAAAGTCCCTTATAAAAAAGTCGAGAGTCGCGCGGTTCTTGGACGCTCTATCGGTAAAGAAGCCCGTGTCGTTGTCGCCGTCACTGACCAAGGTTTTGCGAATAAGCTGATCAGCTTGCTCGATTAATATTTTTGGGGGTGAACGAATGGCTAAAATGAGAGTATACGAATATGCAAAAGCATTAAATGTTTCAAGTAAGGAAATTTTGACCGCACTGAAAAACATGAATTTAGAAGTGAATAATCACATGGCCATGCTTGAAGAAAAGGCTATTAAACAGCTTGATGCCAAATATAAAAAAGGCGGCGCAGCCGTTAAATCTCAAAAGCCTGCAGAAACGAACAAAAACAAACAGACGCAAGGGGTTAATCAGCAATCTGCTGGAAATCAACCAAATAAAATTCGAGACGGAAAGAAGAATGACGTGCAGAATAATCAATTTAACAAAAACAAGAAGAATAACAACAACAAAAAAAATAAACGCAACAACAACAATAAGAATCAATATCAGCAAAAGCCTGTAAAGCCGAAAAAAGAGCTTCCTGAGAAAATTACATTCTCCGGCACTTTAACAGTCGGCGCATTGGCTGAGGAGCTTGGCAAAGAGCCTTCAGAACTCATTAAAAAGCTGATGCTTCTTGGCGTAATGGCAACCATTAACCAAGAGCTTGATAAAGATACAATCGAACTCATTGCATCAGAATATGGTGTAGAAACAGAAGAAGTCATTGTGCTTGAAGAAACAGAACTGGAAAAATATGAAGAGCCTGATAAAGAAGAGGATCTTGAAATTCGTCCTCCTGTCGTGACGATCATGGGTCACGTTGACCATGGGAAAACGACGCTTCTTGACAGCATCCGTAAAACGAAGGTTGTTGAAGGAGAAGCCGGCGGAATCACCCAGCATATCGGTGCTTACCAAATTGAAGAGAACGGCAAGAAAATTACGTTCTTGGATACTCCGGGCCACGCCGCATTTACGACAATGCGTGCACGCGGTGCAGAAGTAACTGATATTACGATTCTCGTTGTGGCTGCAGATGACGGTGTAATGCCGCAAACTGTAGAAGCGATTAACCATGCAAAAGCAGCTGAGGTTCCAATTATCGTTGCTGTGAATAAAGTCGATAAAGAATCCGCAAATCCTGACCGTGTGATGCAGGAACTGACGGAATACGGACTTGTCCCTGAAGCTTGGGGCGGAGAAACCATTTTTGTTCCGCTTTCCGCTTTAACCGGAAAAGGCATTGATGAACTCGTTGAAATGATTTTGCTTGTCAGTGAAGTAGAGGAATTGAAAGCGAATCCGAAACGCCAGGCAAAAGGAACGGTTATTGAAGCGGAACTTGATAAAGGCAGAGGGTCAGTTGCGACATTGCTCGTACAGACTGGGACACTGAATGTCGGTGATCCTATCGTAGTTGGCAATACATTTGGCCGTGTCCGTGCCATGGTCAACGATATTGGACGCCGTGTAAAAACTGCCGGCCCGTCAACTCCGGTTGAAATTACCGGTTTGAACGATGTCCCTCAAGCTGGAGACCAATTCCTTGTCTTTAAGGATGAAAAAACAGCTCGTTCTGTCGGGGAAGCCCGTGCTTCGAAACAGCTTGAAGAGCAGCGCAGCGATAAAGCGAAACTCAGTCTTGATGATTTATTCGAGCAAATTAAACAAGGTGATGTAAAAGACATTAACCTCATCGTAAAAGCTGATGTTCAAGGATCTGCTGAAGCCTTAACGGCCGCACTTCAAAAAATTGAAGTAGAAGGCGTTAAAGTGAAAATCATCCACACAGGCGTTGGTGCAATTACTGAATCTGACATTATCTTGGCATCTGCTTCCAATGCAATAGTTATCGGGTTTAATGTGAGACCGGACGGAAATGCTAAGAGTACGGCTGAAGCTGAAAATGTAGATATTCGTCTTCACCGTATCATTTACAAAGTAATCGACGAGATTGAAGCTGCCATGAAAGGTATGCTTGATCCTGAATATGAAGAAAAAGTAATTGGCCAAGTAGAAGTACGCCAAACATTCAAAGTATCTAAAATAGGTACAATTGCCGGCGGATATGTTACTGAAGGAACCATTACGCGCGACAGCGGCCTCCGTTTAATTCGTGACGGCGTCGTCATCTTCGAAGGCGAAGTAGACGTTTTGAAACGTTTTAAAGACGATGTGAAAGAAGTTTCACAAGGCTATGAATGTGGTATTACAATTAAGAAATACAATGACATTCGCGAAGGTGACATCCTGGAAGCTTATGTCATGCAAGAAATTGAAAGAAAGTGATCGGATTTGCGGAATGTGAATGCATCATTTATGATGCAGGATCGCTAAAAGAAAAGCGTGCCGTTCTGAAGCGGGTTTTAACCAGGGTTCAAAACAAGTTCAATGTTTCGATTTCGGAGATTGACTATCAGGACACATGGCAAAGGACCAGCTTCGGAATCGCCGCTGTTTCTTCCTCTCGCGTTCAAACAGAAAAAGAGCTGCAGCGCGTCCTAGCGTTTATCGATTCTTTTCCTGAAATTGAACGGACGATCACTAGGACAGAGTGGTTTTAACTTAGAGGTGATTGAATTGAGTATGAGAGCAAACCGTGTCGGCGAGCAAATGAAAAAAGAACTCGGTGATATTATCAGCCGCAAGCTGAAAGATCCGAGAATAGGTTTTCTGACAGTAACGGATGTACGTGTATCAGGTGATTTGCAAATTGCAAAGGTGTATATCTCGGTTCTCGGCGACGAGAAAAAACGGGAGGAAGCGCTGAAAGGGCTGGCAAAGGCGAAAGGATTTATCCGATCTGAAATCGGCAGCCGCATCAGACTTCGAAAAACGCCTGAAATTGAATTTGAGTTCGATGAATCAATCGATTACGGAAATCGAATCGAAACGCTGATTCACGAATTACATTCAGAGAAACCATCTGAATAAAAAATGGAGAGGATAGGCGTATATCGTCTGTCCTCTTTTCTTCGTTTTAAAGAGAAAAAACCAAAAGAAGGAGTGAAAGACAATGGTTAACGGAGTTCTCCTTTTACATAAACCGGTTGGCATGACATCGCACGACTGTGTCATGAAGATCCGAAAACTGTTAAAAACAAAAAAAGTAGGACATACGGGAACACTCGATCCAGAAGTGTCAGGTGTACTTCCGATTTGTGTGGGAAGGGCGACAAAAATAGTCGAATACTTGACTGAAAAGTCTAAAACATATGATGCGGAAATAACACTTGGCTTTTCAACGACAACAGAGGATCAGACTGGCGAAAGGGTTGAAACTAAGCCTGTCAATCAAGCCATTGATAAAGCAGATGCAGTAAAAGTTTTAAATAGCTTAAAGGGTAAACAAGAGCAAATTCCTCCCATGTATTCCGCTGTCAAAGTAAACGGCAAAAAATTATACGAGTACGCAAGAGCAGGTATTCAGGTAGAACGTCCAAAACGTATGATTACTATTGAAGACATTGCCCTGACGACAGAGATTAAACATAATGGAGAAACGGCAAGCTTTCGGTTTACAGTGACATGCTCCAAAGGGACCTATGTAAGGACGCTGGCGGTCATGATCGGAGAAAAACTCGGATATCCGGCTCATATGTCTCATTTAATCCGTACGGCATCCGGAGACTTCTCTCTCGACGAATGCTTTACCTTTGATGAACTGGAAACACAGGCTCAGTCCGGGACCGTGGGAGAGCATACAGTTCCTATTGAAGGCGCGCTCAATCATTTGCCGAAATGGATCATAAGTGATACATTAGCTAAGAAAGTAGAAAATGGGGCTTTGCTTGAGACGCCCGAGCAGTTTTCTGAGATGACAAGCGAAGACCGCATTGCTGTCTTTACGGAATCTGGAAGTTGTTTGGCGATCTATTTTCCCCATCCTACAAAAAAAGGGCTGTTAAAGCCGGCAAAAGTATTGCTGCAAAAAAGCGAACAATAGAAAAAAGGTGACCGTTCTGTGAAGACGATACATATTACACATCCTCATCATTTAATCAAAGAGGAGCAGGCAAAGTCTGTGATGGCGTTAGGGTATTTTGACGGCGTTCATCTAGGGCATCAAAAGGTAATCGGCACAGCGAAGCAGATAGCTGAAGAAAAGGGCCTGGCGTTAGCTGTGATGACCTTTCATCCTCATCCTTCCCATGTATTGAGGAGGAATCAGGAGCCAAAGGATCTGATTACGCCTCTGGAAGATAAAATAAACCAAATTGAACAATTAGGCACAGAGATTCTGTATGTCGTTAAATTTAATGAAGCATTTGCTTCTCTTTCTCCTAAGCAGTTTGCAGGCCAGTATATTGTCGGTCTTAATGTACAGCACGCTGTTGCGGGCTTTGACTTTACGTACGGCAAATACGGTAAGGGAACAATGGAGACCATGCCGCATGATTTAGATGGAGAAGCTGAGTGCACAATGGTAGAAAAATTAACGGAACAAGATAAAAAAATCAGTTCCTCGTATATCCGTACCGCGCTTCAAAACGGAGACGTTGAATTGGCGAATGTCTTGCTTGGACAGCCTTATTTTATAAAAGGAATTGTCATTCACGGTGATAAAAGAGGGCGGACCATCGGGTTTCCGACAGCAAATGTCGGTTTAAATAACAGCTATATCGTTCCGCCGACGGGTGTATATGCCGTAAAAGCGGAAGTGAACGGCGAAGTCTACAACGGCGTTTGCAATATCGGCTATAAGCCGACATTTTATGAAAAACGCCCGGAGCAGCCTTCAATCGAAGTCCATCTGTTTGATTTTGATCAAGAGGTATACGGAGCCGCTATAAAAATTGAGTGGTATAAACGGATTCGGAGCGAGCGGAAATTCAATGGCATCAAAGAATTAACAGAGCAAATTGAGAAAGACAAGCAGGAAGCCATCCGTTATTTCAGCAATTTGCGGAAATAACATGCAATGTACACAAATTTCATTTTAAAATATTTGCATATAGGCGCGATTTTTAGTATGATAGTTTGCGTAGTCTTAAAACCATTGCTTGGCAATCCGAAGTCACCGACGGTTGCTAGGTAACTGGGGCTAAATATGATTTGGAGGTGAAACAGGATGGCAATTACTCAAGAGCGTAAAAACCAACTCATCAGTGAGTTCAAAACACACGAATCTGATACTGGATCTCCAGAAGTTCAGATCGCTATCCTAACTGACTCAATTAACAATTTGAACGAGCATTTACGTACTCATAAGAAAGACCACCATTCACGTCGCGGTCTTCTTAAAATGGTAGGTAAGCGTCGTAATCTTCTTACGTATCTACGTAATAAAGACGTAACTCGTTATCGTGAGTTAATTAACAAACTAGGCTTACGTCGATAATCGTAAAAAGCGGGAGGATTCCCGCTTTTTTATCGTATTAAAGCGAAAATTTCTTATAACAAATCATTGAAATCCTTTTACATACTACTTTGACATTGATATGTTCAATTCATTTCGTTCATAATAGGAGTAATTGATTATTTCACACAACGAAGAGAGGAGTTCGTAATCGTATGGGACAAGAAAAACATGTCTTTACCATAGATTGGGCCGGAAGAACGCTTACCGTTGAAACCGGCCAGCTTGCCAAACAGGCAAACGGTGCTGTTATGATCCGTTACGGTGATACAGCAGTGCTTAGTACAGCAACCGCTTCAAAAGAACCAAAACCACTTGATTTCTTCCCGCTTACTGTAAATTATGAGGAAAGATTATATGCGGTAGGGAAAATTCCGGGCGGATTTATTAAAAGAGAAGGGCGTCCAAGTGAAAAAGCGGTTCTTGCCAGCCGTTTAATCGACCGTCCGATCCGTCCTTTGTTTGCTGATGGATTCCGTAATGAAGTTCAAGTCATCAGCATTGTCATGAGTGTTGACCAAAACTGCTCTTCTGAAATGGCCGCTATGTTCGGTTCATCTCTGGCTCTTTCTGTATCGGATATTCCGTTTGAAGGACCGATTGCAGGGGTTACTGTCGGACGCATTAATGATGAATTTATCATTAACCCGACAGTCGATCAGCTTGAGAAAAGCGATATCAATCTTGTCGTTGCCGGCACGAAAGATGCCATTAACATGGTAGAAGCGGGAGCGGATGAAGTTCCTGAGGAAACCATGCTTGAAGCCATTATGTTCGGCCATGAAGAAATTAAACGCCTGATTGCATTCCAAGAAGAAATTGTAGCAGCAGTCGGCAAAGAAAAATCAGAAATTGCGCTCTATGAAATTGATGAAGAGCTTAGTGAAAAAGTAAAAGCTTTAGCAGAAGAAGATTTGCTGAAAGCCATCCAGGTTCATGAAAAGCATGCCCGCGAAGATGCCATTAATGAAGTGAAAAAAGCAGTTGTGGCGAAATTCGAGGATGAAGAGCATGATGAAGACACAATCAAGAAAGTGAAGCAGACTTTATCCAAGCTGGTGAAAAATGAAGTGCGCCGGTTGATTACTGAAGAGAAAGTAAGACCGGACGGCCGCGGTGTCGATCAAATCCGCCCGCTTTCTTCTGAGGTCGGCCTCTTGTCAAGAACTCATGGATCAGGGCTGTTTACAAGGGGACAAACACAGGCTCTCAGCGTATGTACGCTAGGCGCTCTTGGAGATGTGCAAATCCTTGACGGCTTAGGTGTCGAAGAGTCGAAACGGTTTATGCATCACTACAACTTCCCGCAATTCAGCGTTGGGGAAACAGGGCCAATGCGCGGACCGGGACGCCGTGAAATCGGACATGGAGCACTGGGTGAGCGTGCGCTTGAGCCAGTTATTCCGTCTGAAAAAGACTTCCCTTACACTGTCCGTCTTGTATCAGAAGTGCTTGAATCAAATGGTTCTACGTCTCAAGCAAGTATTTGCGCAAGCACACTTGCAATGATGGATGCCGGTGTACCAATTAAAGCCCCAGTTGCGGGTATTGCGATGGGTCTTGTCAAATCAGGCGAACATTACACTGTTCTGACTGACATCCAAGGCATGGAAGACGCGCTTGGAGATATGGACTTTAAAGTAGCCGGAACTGAAAAAGGCGTCACGGCGCTGCAAATGGACATTAAAATCGAAGGACTTTCCAGAGAGATTCTTGAAGAAGCGCTTCAGCAGGCGAAAAAAGGAAGAATGGAAATTCTCAATAGCATGCTTGCGACATTAAGCGAATCAAGAAAAGAGCTTTCTCAATATGCACCTAAGATTTTAACAATGGCCATTAATCCTGATAAGATCCGCGATGTCATCGGGCCAAGCGGAAAACAAATCAATAAAATCATCGAAGAAACCGGTGTTAAAATTGATATTGAACAGGACGGCACCATCTTTATTTCTTCAACAGTTGAAAGCAGCAACCAAGAAGCGAAAAAAATCATTGAAGACCTTGTCAGAGAGGTTGAAGTCGGCCAGCTTTACCTAGGTAAAGTGAAACGAATTGAAAAATTCGGAGCTTTCGTTGAAATTTTCAGCGGAAAAGACGGTTTGGTGCACATTTCAGAGCTTGCGCTTGAACGCGTAGGAAAAGTTGAAGATGTTGTGAAAATCGGGGACGAGATTCTTGTCAAGGTCACTGAAATTGATAAACAAGGACGAGTCAATTTGTCCCGTAAAGCGGTGCTCCGTGAAGAGAAAGAAAAAGAAGAACAACAATCTTAAATGAAAACATAAAAGGAGCCTGGGAGACCCGGCTTCTTTATTTTGAAGCTTTTAAAATGCAGGCAGGTTCTACCTTGTCCTTATCCTTCATAATGTGAGGTGAGGGGGGACAGAACATGTACAAAAAATTTGTGCCGTTTGCCGTTTTTCTATTTCTTTTTTTTGTCTCATTTGAGATGATGAAAAATCCGCACACACTTGATTATATAGGGGCAATGAAAAAAGATACGGTGACTGTCACGGCGTCCAAAGACCCGCTATATGAAGAATTGCTTCAAAAAGCGCCGGAATATGAAGTTAGGCCCCAGGATGCCAGAGTAGATAAGGTCTGGAAAAGCATTCCCGGTTACAATGGGTTGATGGTCAATATTGAAAAATCATATAAAAAAATGAAAAAGCACGGCGAGTTTCGGGAAAACGATTTGGTGTACAGGCAAGTAAAACCAAACATTCATCTTGAGTCTCTTCAGCCTGAGCCTATTTATAAAGGAAATCCTGACAAACCGATGGTGGCTTTTTTAGTCAATGTGGCATGGGGAAATGAATATTTAGAAAAAATGCTCCCTGTTCTGCAAAAGCATCAGGTCAAGGCTACGTTCTTTTTAGAAGGCAATTGGGTGAGGAAAAATGAACAGCTTGCTAAAAAGATTGCGGAAGAAGGACATGAAATCGGAAATCATTCATACAATCATCCGGATATGAGCAAACTGACTACAGGAAGAATTTCCGAGCAGCTCGACAAGACAAATGAGCAAATAGAAAAAACGCTCGGTGTTAAGCCGAAGTGGTTTGCTCCGCCGAGCGGAAGTTTTAGAAAAGCGGTCGTCGACATTGCAGCTGAGAAACAGATGGGAACAGTCATGTGGACAGTTGATACGATCGATTGGCAAAAACCGTCTCCGTCTGTGCTTCAAACGAGAGTGTTAAGCAAGATACATAATGGTGCCATGATTTTAATGCATCCGACTGACCCTACGGCTGAAAGTCTTGAAGCGCTGATTACAAAGATAAAAGATAAAGGATACGCGCTTGGAACAGTCACCGAACTAATGGATGAAACAAGACTGTTGAAGTAACAGATGCAGGCAGCTTGTCTTTGAATAGGAGGAACAAAATTTGATTAAACGATATACGTGTCAAAATGGTGTAAGAGTTGTGCTGGAAAATAACCCGACAGTCCGTTCTGTTGCGATCGGCGTGTGGATCGGCACCGGTTCGCGGCACGAAAAGCCGGAGATAAACGGGATTTCTCACTTTTTAGAGCACATGTTCTTTAAAGGGACGAGCACAAGATCTGCACGAGAGATAGCAGAATCTTTTGATCGTATTGGCGGTCAGGTCAATGCGTTTACCTCAAAGGAATATACCTGCTACTATGCAAAGGTCCTTGACGAGCATGCAAATTACGCACTGGACGTATTAGCAGATATGTTTTTTCATTCAACGTTTGATGAAAACGAGCTGAAAAAAGAAAAAAATGTAGTATATGAAGAGATTAAAATGTACGAAGATGCGCCGGACGACATTGTGCATGATTTACTGAGCAAAGCCACTTACGGCAATCATTCTTTAGGCTATCCTATTCTTGGTACGGAAGAAACGCTTGCTTCCTTCAACGGCGACTCTCTCAGACAATACATGCATGATTATTATACACCGGACCGAGTGGTCATTTCGGTAGCGGGTAATATATCTGACAGTTTTATCAAAGATGTAGAGAAATGGTTCGGGTCATACGAGGCCAAAGGCAAAGCGACAGGCCTCGCGAAGCCCGAGTTCTACACGGAAAAACTGACGAGAAAAAAAGAAACAGAGCAGGCTCATTTATGCCTTGGCTTTAAAGGCCTTGAGGTTGGTCATGAACGCATTTATGATTTAATCGTCCTGAATAATGTGCTCGGAGGCAGCATGAGTAGCCGCCTGTTCCAGGATGTCCGTGAAGATAAAGGGCTCGCTTATTCTGTTTACAGCTATCACAGCTCTTATGAGGACAGCGGTATGCTTACCATTTACGGCGGGACCGGTGCAAATCAGCTTCAGCAGCTGTCAGAAACAATTCAAGAAACCCTTGCTACATTAAAACGCGAAGGTATTACCTCTAAAGAGTTGGAAAACAGCAAAGAGCAAATGAAGGGAAGCTTGATGCTGAGCTTAGAAAGCACAAACAGCAAAATGAGCCGAAATGGAAAAAATGAACTGCTGCTCGGCAAACATAAAACTTTAGATGAGATCATCAAGGAATTAAACGCTGTAAACTTAGAGCGAGTCAACGGCCTTGCCAGACAACTGTTTACTGAAGATTATGCACTGGCACTCATCAGCCCCTCCGGCAATATGCCATATTAAAAAGAAAAAGCCTGCCCCATAACGGAGCAGGCATTTTTTAATTCCTTTAATCATACATAGTACAAGGGGGTGACAGACATGCGGCTCAGTGAATTATCAGGAAAGGAAATTGTAGACATCAAAAGAGCTGAACGGCTGGGAGTACTCGGCCAGACCGATTTAGAAATCAATGAACAGGATGGACAGATTACGGCACTCCTCATTCCGACAGTTAAGTGGTTTGGTTTGAGAAAACACGGTCAAGACATTCGTGTCCCCTGGCATCATATTCAAAAAATCGGATCAGATATGATCATATTAGACGTGCCTGAGGAAATGTCTCCTCGGCAAGAGTAAGAAAAAAGCCCAAAAGAATATAGTGCGGGCTCCAAAGTAAACTTATGAAACATCGGCTTCGGCAGCCGGTGTTTTTTTCTATGAAAAAAGCGCTTTTTAATTCACCGGTAATTCCTTTTGATCATAAGATGAAGGGGAGCTTAACAACTAGAGATCCAGTATATACAAAGAAGGTGAACGTTTAAAATGTTAACCGGATTGAAAATTGCAGTTATCGGCGGTGACGCAAGACAGCTCGAAATAATAAGAAAGCTCACTGAACAGCAGGCTGACATCTATCTTGTCGGTTTTGACCAATTGGATCACGGTTTTACCGGAGCAGTAAAATGCAACATTGATGAAATTCCTTTTCAGCAAATAGACAGTGTTATTCTCCCAGTGTCTGCAACAACAGGAGAAGGTGTCGTATCGACTGTATTTTCGAATGAAGAGGTTGTGTTAAAACAGGAGCATCTCGACAAAACACCTGCACACTGTGTCATTTTCTCAGGAATTTCTAACGCCTATTTAGAAAACATTGCAGCTCAAGCAAACAGAAAACTTGTTAAGCTGTTTGAACGGGATGACATTGCGATATACAATTCTATTCCGACAGTAGAAGGAACCATTATGCTGGCTATTCAGCACACGGATTATACGATACACGGATCTCAGGTGGCCGTTCTCGGTCTGGGGCGCACCGGGATGACGATTGCCCGCACATTTGCCGCGCTTGGAGCGAATGTAAAAGTGGGGGCAAGAAGTTCAGCGCATCTGGCACGTATTACTGAAATGGGACTCGTTCCTTTTCATACCGATGAGCTGAAAGAGTATGTAAAAGATATAGATATTTGTATTAATACAATACCGAGTATGATTTTAAATCAAAAGGTACTTTCTAGCATGACACCAAAAACCTTAATATTGGATCTGGCCTCACGTCCCGGGGGAACGGATTTCAAATATGCCGAAAAACAGGGGATTAAAGCACTTCTTGCCCCTGGTCTACCAGGAATTGTCGCTCCTAAAACAGCTGGGCAAATCCTCGCAAACGTCTTGAGCAAGCTATTGGCTGAAATACAAGCTGAGGAGGGGAAGTAAGCATGTCGTCATTAAAAGGAAAAAGAATCGGGTTTGGGCTGACTGGATCGCACTGCACATATGAAGCGGTTTTCCCGCAAATTGAGGCCCTGGTCAACGGAGGGGCAGAAGTCCGTCCGGTTGTCACTTTTAACGTAAAATCCACAAATACCCGATTTGGAGAAGGAGCGGAATGGGTTAAAAAAATTGAAGACCTGACCGGATATGAGGCCATTGATTCGATTGTGAAGGCAGAGCCCCTTGGGCCGAAGCTGCCCCTTGACTGCATGGTCATTGCGCCCTTAACCGGCAACTCAATGAGCAAGCTTGCAAATGCTATGACAGACAGTCCGGTGCTGATGGCGGCAAAAGCGACAATCCGAAACAATAGGCCAGTCGTTCTTGGTATCTCGACAAATGATGCTCTCGGTTTAAACGGAACAAATTTAATGAGGCTCATGTCAACAAAAAATATCTTTTTTATTCCATTCGGGCAAGACGATCCATTTAAAAAACCGAATTCAATGGTAGCCAAAATGGATCTGCTTCCGCAAACCATTGAAAAGGCGGTTATGCATCAGCAGCTTCAGCCGGTTCTGGTTGAGAATTATCAGGGAAATGACTAAATTTACAGAAAATCTTTCCCAAACTAAAAAATTCGGTCATCACCCGCATATTCTATGGTAAAATAAAACGTAAAATCATAGTCAAATCAATTCAATGATGCTGATTGGCGGAAGGAGTTTTACAGATGGGAAGAGGTTTACACGTAGCAGTTGTCGGAGCGACAGGGGCTGTAGGACAACAAATGCTGAAAACACTTGAAGACAGAAACTTTGAAATGGACACACTTACATTGCTATCTTCCAAACGCTCTGCGGGGACAAAAGTCACGTTTAAAGGCCAAGAGCTGACTGTTCAGGAAGCTTCTCCCGAGAGCTTTGAAGGGGTAAATATTGCTTTGTTCAGCGCCGGCGGAAGCGTATCACAGGCATTGGCACCAGAAGCTGTAAAACGCGGCGCTATTGCTATAGATAATACGAGTGCGTTCCGCATGGACGAAAATACACCGCTTGTTGTGCCTGAAGTGAATGAGGCAGACTTGCATGAACACAACGGCATTATTGCCAATCCGAACTGCTCTACAATCCAAATGGTTGCGGCTCTTGAACCGATCCGCAAAGCATACGGCTTAAACAAAGTCATCGTATCAACTTACCAGGCGGTTTCAGGAGCGGGAAATGAAGCTGTAAAAGAGCTTTACAGCCAAACACAGGCGATTTTAAATCAAGAAGAAATTGAGCCCGCGATCATGCCTGTAAAAGGCGACAAAAAACACTATCAAATCGCCTTCAACGCGATTCCGCAAATTGATAAATTCCAAGATAACGGCTATACGTTTGAGGAAATGAAAATGATAAATGAAACGAAAAAAATCATGCACATGCCGGACCTTCAAGTAGCGGCTACATGTGTGAGACTGCCAATTCAAACTGGGCACTCAGAGTCCGTCTACATTGAGGTTGACCGTGATGACGCTACAGTTGAGGATATTAAAAAACTATTAAAAGAAGCTCCGGGCGTGACACTTCAGGATGACCCAAACCAGCAGCTTTATCCGATGCCTGCTGATGCCGTCGGTAAAAACGATGTGTTTGTTGGCCGTATCCGCAAAGATTTGGACAGAGCAAACGGTTTTCATTTATGGGTTGTTTCTGATAACCTGTTAAAAGGCGCGGCATGGAACTCTGTTCAGATTGCAGAAAGCCTGAAAAAACTAAACCTCGTATAAAAGAGAGAATTTCCTAAAGACGAATAGAAGAGAGTAAGGTGCTATCAGCCTGCTCTCTTCTGTTACGTCCGAATAATTTGGAGTGAAAACAGTGAAGATAATTGTTCAAAAGTTCGGCGGAACATCTGTAAAAGATGATAAAGGCCGTAAACTGGCTTTAGAGCATATTAAAGAAGCAATCAGTGAGGGATATAAGGTTGTCGTTGTCGTTTCAGCGATGGGCCGGAAAGGAGACCCGTACGCAACGGATTCTTTGCTGGGGCTGCTTTACGGTGATCAGTCAGCGATTTCCACGAGAGAGCAGGATTTGCTTTTATCTTGCGGAGAGACCATTTCTTCTGTCGTCTTTACAAGCATGCTGCTTGATAACGGTGTGAAAGCAGCTGCCCTGACAGGGGCTCAGGCTGGCTTTTTAACGAATGATCAGCATACCAATGCGAAAATCCTTGAAATGAGACCGGAGCGTTTATTCAGTGTTCTAGCAAATCATGACGCTGTAGTCGTCGCAGGGTTCCAGGGTGCCACTGAAAAGGGTGATACAACAACGATCGGCAGAGGGGGCAGCGATACGTCCGCAGCCGCACTTGGCGCAGCGATTGACGCGGAATACATCGATATTTTCACCGATGTAGAAGGTGTGATGACTGCTGACCCGAGAGTGGTGGAAAATGCGAAACCGCTTCCTGTCGTGACGTATACTGAAATTTGCAACCTGGCGTATCAAGGGGCGAAGGTCATTCATCCGCGGGCTGTAGAGATTGCGATGCAGGCAAAGGTTCCCATCCGCGTCCGTTCGACTTATTCGAAAGATAAAGGCACATTGGTGACATCGCATCACTCTTCCAAAGTCGGAAGCGATGTTTTCGAAAGGCTGATTACGGGAATTGCCCATGTCAAAGATGTCACGCAGTTTAAAGTGCCTGCGAAAATCGGTCAGTATAACGTACAGACTGAAGTGTTTAAGGCGATGGCGAATGCGGGAATCAGTGTTGATTTCTTCAACATTACACCTAGTGAAATCGTATATACGGTGGCCGGTAATAAAACAGAAACAGCTCAGCGTATTTTAA
This sequence comes from Bacillus sp. 0209A, assembly GCF_036765095.1. NCBI lineage: Bacteria > Bacillati > Bacillota > Bacilli > Caryophanales > Bacillaceae > Bacillus > Bacillus sp. 0209A. The sequence continues at coordinate 267,619 of NZ_JBAIZV010000001.1, read as the reverse complement.
TGGATATGGGCTATGATCCGATGGTAACGAGAAATTGCGCGAAGGTATCGGCGGTCGGAGCGGGCATTATGGGTGTTCCCGGCGTCACGTCCAAAATTGTTTCGGCTCTTTCCGATAAAGAAATTCCGATCCTTCAGTCGGCTGACAGCCATACGACGATATGGGTGCTTGTCCATGAAGCGGATTTGGTTCCTGCTGTAAACGCTTTGCATGAAGTGTTTGAACTTTCCAAGTAAATGTGATTGAATCATGATGAGGTGAATAAAATGAATTTCGGAAATGTGTCTACAGCGATGATTACACCCTTTGACAATAAAGGGAACGTAGACTTTCAAAAACTGTCTACACTGATTGATTACTTGTTGAAAAACGGAACGGATTCTTTAGTAGTGGCGGGAACAACTGGAGAGTCGCCAACCCTTTCAACTGAAGAAAAAATTGCGCTGTTTGAATATACGGTAAAAGAAGTGAACGGTCGGGTGCCGGTTATCGCGGGTACTGGCAGCAACAACACGAAAGATTCCATAAAGCTGACAAAAAAAGCTGAGGAAGCGGGCGTAGACGCGGTCATGCTCGTTACGCCGTATTACAATAAACCTTCTCAAGAAGGAATGTACCAGCATTTTAAAGCAATTGCGGCAGAAACGTCTCTTCCGGTCATGCTGTATAATGTGCCGGGCCGCACAGTAGCTTCTCTCGCTCCTGAAACGACGATTCGTTTGGCGGCAGACATCCCGAATGTAGTTGCGATTAAAGAAGCGAGCGGAGACCTCGAAGCGATTACGAAAATTGTTGCGGAAACGCCCGAAGACTTCTCTGTCTATTCAGGGGATGATGCCCTGACCCTTCCTATTCTCTCAGTCGGAGGAAGAGGAGTTGTGTCAGTGGCGAGCCATATTGCAGGCTCTGATATGCAGCAAATGATCAAAAATTATACGAATGGGCAAACAGCTAATGCGGCACTGATTCATCAGAAACTGCTGCCGATTATGAAGGAACTGTTTAAAGCGCCTAACCCGGCTCCTGTCAAAACAGCGCTTCAGCTGAAAGGCCTTGATGTCGGATCGGTGCGACTTCCTCTTATCCCGCTTAGCGAAGATGAGCGGCTGAGCTTAAGCAGCACGATCGGCGAACTGTAAGAAAAAATTTCATACAGTGAAACAAACGCGGTCATTCTCACATTCAGCTGAGTTTGACCGTTTCTTATACATATTGGTTTTCCTTAAACCTTCTGCTTTATCTTGTTTTCTAAATTTACTTTCAGTTATAATAGGAACAAGTGATGATGGACGGGTATGAGACTAGGAGGATATAGATTTTGAAAAAGAAAAATACAGAAAACGTTAGAATTATCGCCCTTGGCGGTGTCGGAGAAATTGGGAAGAATCTTTATGTCATCGAAATTGACTCAGACATATTTGTCGTTGATGCCGGCCTTATGCATCCAGAAAACGAAATGCTCGGTATTGATGTAGTGATTCCTGACATATCATATTTGATTGAACGGGCTGACCGCGTCAAGGCAATCTTTTTAACACACGGGCATGATGAAAATATCGGCGGCGTTTTTTACTTGTTAAACAAGCTGTCCGTTCCAGTGTACGGAACAAAGCTGACGCTTGCACTATTAAGAGAAAAATTAAAACAATACGGACATAACCGAAAAACTGATCTAAGAGAAATTCACTCCAAATCTGTCATTACATTTGAATCAACAAAAGTATCGTTCTTTAGAACGATTCACAGCATCCCTGATTCTGTAGGTGTGAGTTTTAAAACATCACTTGGATCTATAGTATGCACGGGAGACTTCAAATTTGACCAAACACCTGCACTTAATCAAATGTGCGACATTGGCGAGATCGCCAAGATCGGCAATAGCGGCGTGCTTGCCCTGCTTTCAGACAGTACAAATGCGGAACGTCCGGGTTATACGCCTTCGGAAGCAGCTGTCAGCGGAGAAATTTCGGACGCGCTGTATAATTCAGAGAACCGGGTAATTATTGCTGTTTTCGCATCCAATATTAACCGGATTCAGCAAGTCATTCATGCAGCTTCTCAAAATGGAAGAAAGATTGCCGTTGCCGGAAAAAATCTACAATCTGTCCTGCAGCTGGCAAGAAAGCTCGGATATATCGAAGCTGATGATGAACTGTTTATTTCTGTGCAGGATGTCAAGAAGTATCCAAAACGCGAAGTGGCCATTATTACAGCCGGCAGCCAAGGTGAACCGTTAGCTGCCCTGACAAGAATGGCAAACAAAGCTCACAAACAGCTGAACATTGAAGAAGGGGATACAGTTGTCATTGCGTCCACCCCAATCCCTGGACAGGAACTCATTTATTCTAAAACAGTAGATATTCTCGCGAGAGCCGGCGCGCAAGTCACCTTTGCCCAAAAGCGTGTCCATGTATCTGGCCACGGTTCACAGGAAGAGTTAAAGCTGATGATCAATCTGCTTAAACCAAAATATTTAATTCCTGTAAACGGCGAATACAGAATGCAAAAAGCTCATTCGAAAATCGCTGAAGAAATCGGCATGAAGCGCAGTGACATCTTCTTAATTGAAAAAGGAGACGTCGTTGAATTTCGCGGCCAGAACGTAAAAATTGGGGATAAAGTTCCGTATGGCAATATTTTAATTGATGGTTTAGGCGTCGGCGATATCGGCAATATCGTGCTGCGAGACCGCCGCTTACTTTCACAGGACGGAATTTTAATCGTTGTCATTACACTTGATAAACAAAAGAAACATCTTGTATCAGGACCAGAAATTATCACTCGCGGTTTTGTTTATGTAAGAGAGTCTGAAGGCCTTATCGTAGAGGCTACTGAGCTTGTCCGTTCCATCGTGACAGAAGCGACTGAAACATCAAATGTTGAATGGTCAACGCTGAAGCAGGCTATGCGGGATGCTTTGAACCAATTCCTATATGAAAAAACGAAACGTAAACCGATGATCATTCCAATTATTATGGAAGTGTGATGACTGACTAAGGCCGGAGCTGCTCCGGTCTTTATTTTTTGCCTTTTAAGCCGGGGATTGAATTGAGTAACTTTGTTCATAATACAAAGAGAAACTCGGAAAGGGTGAAAGCGAGATGGATCATCGTATGGAAAACACAGAAGAAGAGCGTCCTGAAAAAAATGATGCGAAAGACAGCATTATGAATAAAATACAGCAGCTTGGTGAAACGGCGCTCCCGCAGCTGCCCCAGGATACAAATATTCATTGTCTGACCATTATCGGCCAAATAGAAGGCCATGTTCAGCTTCCTCCGCAAAACAAAACAACAAAATATGAGCATGTTATCCCGCAGATTGTCGCAATTGAACAGAATCCCAAAATTGAAGGTCTACTGATTATATTAAATACGGTCGGAGGAGATGTTGAAGCGGGTCTCGCAATAGCGGAAATGCTCGCATCTTTATCAAAACCGACCGTTTCCATTGTGCTTGGCGGAGGACATTCTATCGGCGTTCCGATTGCGGTATCCTGTGATTACAGTTATATCGCTGAAACAGCAACAATGACCATTCATCCGGTTCGGCTGACCGGATTGGTAATCGGCGTGCCGCAAACGTTTGAATACCTGGATAAAATGCAAGAAAGAGTTGTTAAATTTGTAACTAGCCATTCCAATGTAACCGAAGAGAAGTTTAAAGAACTGATGTTTTCAAAAGGAAATTTAACACGCGACATCGGAACAAATGTAGTGGGTAAGGATGCAGTTGAATACGGACTGATCGATCACGCAGGCGGTGTTGGACAGGCGATCAATAAACTGAATGAGCTCATTGAGGAAGCAAGGGAAGAAGAAGGACGGATGATTCAATGATTCTGTATACCGTGATGCCGCAGGAAATTGTGTTTGCAGAACAGAACCAAGAGACAAGCGTTCATGAGCAGATTGAGTATAAAGGTGTACCGCTTCTTGTCGAGATGAAAGGCAATGAAGCGGAAGTCATTCAAATCATGAGCACAAATCCAATGCATTTTCTGCACCCGGACATTTCTCCGGGACAAAAGCTGAAATTAAACGTATAAGATTCCAACCCTTTTTTAAGTGCAAAATATGCTATAATAGGGGAATCCTACAGAAAAAACGCAGCCTGTAAACGGCTGCTTTCTTCATTATGTATGAACTTACATTTTTTAACGCAGTAAGGTGATGAGTGTGGCAAAGAAAAAACGAAAATCAAGAAAAAAACAGGCGAAACAGCTCAATATAAAATACGAACTTAACGGATTGCTGTGTATAGCCATTTCAATTATCGCGATTCTGCAGCTTGGGGTAGTCGGGCAAACCTTTATCTATTTGTTCCGCTTTTTTGCTGGAGAGTGGTTTATTTTATGCTTGTTAGGTCTATTGGTGTTAGGAGTCTCGCTGTTTTGGAAGAAGAAAACGCCGAGCCTATTAACGAGGCGAAAGGCCGGACTGTACTGTATTATCGCAAGCATATTGCTGCTTTCTCACGTGCAGCTGTTTAAAAATTTGACGCATAATGGGTCGATTGAGTCTGCAAGCGTGGTGCGCAACACATGGGAATTGTTTTTGATGGACATGAATGGAAGCTCCGCTTCACCTGATTTAGGCGGAGGGATGATTGGAGCTTTGCTGTTTGCGGCTTCACACTTTTTATTTGCGTCAACCGGTTCTCAGATTATGGCGATTGTCATGATTTTGATCGGAATGATATTAGTCACAGGGCGCTCTCTTCAAGAAACGCTGAAAAAGTGGATGAGCCCGATTGGCCGCTTTATAAAAGAACAATGGTTTGCATTTATTGATGATATGAAATCCGTCAAAACAAATATGAAGTCTTCGAAAAAAACGAAAGCGCCGAGCAAAAAACAAAAACCGGCCCGCAAAAAACAACAATTGGAACAAGAGCCTTCTGATGAAGAGGGGGACCTGGAAACGGAAACGGCATCGCCCCTCATTCATTCAGAGCCGATTATCTCAAGCTTTTCAGATCGGAATGAAAATGAAGAGTCTCCAGCCATAGAAAAGCGAGCTGAACCTGTATCAGAGCCGCTTCAGGAGATCCAGACTGAGACAGGTGATCAGGAAACTGTTTCTGCTCCCCCTATGACCTTTACGGAGCTTGAAAACAAGGATTACGAGATGCCGTCACTGGATTTACTGGCCGATCCGAAGCATACCGGCCAGCAGGCAGATAAAAAGAATATTTATGAAAATGCGAGAAAGCTCGAACACACCTTCCAAAGCTTTGGCGTAAAGGCGAAAGTCACACAGGTTCATCTCGGCCCGGCCGTAACAAAATATGAAGTGTATCCTGATGTCGGAGTGAAGGTTAGCAAAATTGTCAATTTAAGCGATGATTTAGCGCTAGCACTTGCTGCGAAGGATATCAGGATAGAGGCGCCAATACCAGGAAAATCAGCAATCGGAATTGAGGTTCCGAATGCAGAAGTGGCGATGGTATCGCTGAAGGAAGTGCTGGAGTCTAAATTAAACGACAGACCGGATGCGAAGCTGCTAATTGGACTTGGCCGCAATATTTCAGGTGAAGCTGTGCTGGCTGAGTTAAACAAGATGCCTCACCTTTTAGTCGCAGGCGCAACCGGAAGCGGGAAGAGCGTTTGTGTCAACGGCATTATTACGAGTATCTTGATGCGCGCGAAACCGCATGAAGTGAAAATGATGATGATCGATCCTAAAATGGTAGAGCTGAATGTCTACAACGGCATTCCGCATTTGCTTGCTCCAGTTGTAACCGATCCGAAAAAAGCGTCACAGGCTTTGAAAAAGGTTGTCAATGAAATGGAGAGGCGGTACGAATTATTTTCTCATACGGGTACAAGAAATATTGAAGGATACAATGATTATATTAAACGCTCTAACAATGAAGAAGAAGCGAAACAGCCGGAGCTGCCCTATATCGTTGTCATTGTGGACGAGCTTGCCGATCTCATGATGGTCGCTTCATCTGATGTGGAAGATTCGATTACGAGATTGTCCCAAATGGCGCGGGCTGCCGGCATCCATCTCATCATTGCGACACAGAGGCCGTCGGTTGACGTTATCACAGGGGTGATCAAAGCGAATATTCCGTCAAGAATCGCTTTCAGCGTTTCTTCACAGACGGATTCAAGGACGATTCTTGACATGGGTGGCGCTGAGAAGCTGCTCGGCCGCGGCGATATGTTGTTTTTGCCTGTCGGGGCTAACAAACCTGTCCGCGTGCAGGGAGCATTTTTGTCGGATGACGAAGTGGAGAAGGTCGTCGACCATGTGATTACGCAGCAGAAAGCGCAATATCAGGAAGAAATGATTCCTGAGGAGACTACGGAAACGCATTCCGAGGTTACCGATGAACTTTATGATGAAGCTGTTGAATTAATCGTCGGCATGCAGACGGCATCTGTTTCAATGCTGCAAAGAAGATTCAGAATCGGTTATACGAGGGCGGCGCGCCTCATTGACGCAATGGAGGAACGAGGCGTTGTCGGGCCATATGAAGGCAGCAAACCGAGAGAAGTTTTATTATCCAAAGAGAAATATGATGAGCTCTCTTCTTAATGAAGGGAGTTCAGCTTTCTTTAGTTATCGATAATAACATTATGTAAACTGCAACCTTTCTATTTATTTTTTCGACAAAACATGATATAGTTGTCCCAATTGTTCAATAATTTTTATCGAAAGTGGTTTACGGAGGGAAAACATGTCTACAAAAGCTGATAATCGGCACTTGTATTTAAAAGTAATTGAACGAATTAAAGAGGATATTAAAAATGGAATCTACACTGAGAAGGAAAAGCTGCCTTCTGAATTTGAGCTTTCCAAAAAGCTTGGTGTCAGCAGAGCGACGCTAAGAGAAGCCTTGCGGATCCTTGAAGAAGAGCATGTGATTATCAGAAGGCATGGTGTAGGCACTTTTGTCCATTCTAAGCCGTTATTTCTTTCGGGCATTGAACAGCTGAACAGTGTAACCAAGATGATTGAACAGGCAAATATGACGCCTGGCACGATTTTTCTATCATCACAAGTGCTTATGCCGTCTGAGGATGATATGATGAGATTTCACTTGGAAGAGGGGCAGGAACTTTTTTACCTCGAACGAGTCAGGACAGCTAACGGACAGCCGATTGTGTATTGTATAGACAAAATTCCGATGGATATTTTGCCGAATTCTTTTTCTCACCAGCAAGAATCTATGTTTGATTTACTTGAGAAAAATTCAGGCTCCGTGATCAGCTATGCCGTGACTGATATTGAGCCGATCGGCTATCATGATACCATTTCTCCGGTGCTTGAATGCGATCCGGAAACAGCTCTTTTGCTGTTAAAACAAACCCATTACGATCAGCACGATAAACCGGTGCTTTACTCTTTAAATTACTTTAGAGCGGATAAATTCAGATTTCATGTTTTGCGTAAACGATTCTAAAACGGACGCCTGTGATGTGTCTGTTTTTTTATTTGCACTGATTCATGTTTCTTTGTACATACTTTCACGCCCGTTAACGCAAGATATAAGGGATGACAAGAAAGTGAATGGGTGAAAATGTTGAGAAAGAAAGATGGAATGAAACATATTATTGCATTGTCTTCCGTACCGCTTGTGATGACACTTGGAAATTCCATGCTGATTCCCGTTCTGCCGATGATGGAAAAAAAGCTGTCGGTGACTTCATTTCAAGTGTCTTTAATCATTACTGTATATTCGGTGGTGGCAATTATTTGCATACCGATTGCGGGGTATCTGTCAGATCGATTCGGGAGGAAAAAAATATTGCTTCCATGTCTCCTCATTGCAGGATTGGGAGGGGCGGTGGCTGCTTTTGCTTCAACCTATATGAAAAATCCCTACGCTATGATTTTGGCGGGGAGGGTTCTTCAAGGCATCGGTTCAGCAGGTGCAGCTCCTATCGTCATGCCGTTTATCGGCGATTTGTTTGAAGGAGACGATGAAAAGGTCAGCGCCGGTCTTGGCGATATTGAAACCGCCAATACATCAGGGAAGGTACTGAGTCCCATACTTGGCGCCTTACTGGCTACATGGTACTGGTTTGTACCATTTTGGTTTATTCCGTTTTTCTGTTTGATCAGCTTTTTGCTCGTGTTGTTTCTGGTGGCCCAACCTGAAGAAGATGAGGATGCGCCTGCGGTTTCTGAGTTTATTAAGAATGTGCGGAAAATCTTTAAGCAGGACGGACGTTGGCTTTATACGGTCTTTATTATCGGGTGTGTCATTATGTTTCTGTTATTCGGCGTACTATTTTATTTATCAGATACGCTGGAGAAGAAGTATGCCATTGACGGAGTGGCTAAAGGCGGATTACTGGCAATCCCACTTTTATTTTTGTCAACCAGTTCCTATATAGCTGGCAAAAAGATTGGCAAAGATAAAGGCCGAATGAAGTTTTGTGTTGTTACAGGAATGATTATGTTAAGCCTGTCGTATATAGCTTTGTGGTGGAATCACAGTTTTTATTTTTTATTTGTCTTTTTAAGTTTTGGCGGGATTGGAATTGGAATGGCTCTTCCTGCTTTAGATGCACTGATAACCGAAGGAATTGAAAGCGAGGAATGCGGAACCATTTCCTCCTTTTACAATAGCATGCGCTTTATAGGAGTAGCTCTCGGCCCCCCTGTGTTTGCGGCATTAATGTCTAATGCAGACTGGCTGATTTTCATTTTATCGGCGTTTTGCAGCATCGTTGCTTTATTCTTAGTCATCTTCACTGTGGATACTAAAAAAAGTGAGGAGGAAGAAAAAAACTTGGGGACGGTCTAGCCAACCGTCTTTTTTTCGCTGTGAAAATAGCGAATATTGACACTCTTCTCTCGGATCATTATGCTGTAATTTATAATCGGAAGAGCCCCGCTGTCGTTCTGACAGGGCTTCTCTTTGAGCGCATTTATCGTTCTGCCGCTGTTTGTGCCTGTCATGGTGCGGCTATTCGGCGGCGGCCTTTCAAATCAAAAAGGATGAATCGATACAGCCCCCGTCTTGTCTGGCGGAGGTTATTATTTCCTTATAAATCCTACAGTTGCTATAATTACATGAAAGAGTGATTCTGCGTATGCTGAAAATGGGTCATAATACATACTAATAAGAAATGAACGAAGGAGGTTCCATATGTCATATGTAAATGAAATCAAAACAAAGCATGGCGGTTTAACCGCGCACATTGTAGAAACAGAAAAATTCAAAACCGTCTCGCTTATTTTTAAAATGCTTGCGCCGCTGACAAAGGAGCAAGTCACCAAAAGGGCGCTGCTCCCGCATGTGCTCCTTCGCGGAACAAAAAGCCATCCGAAAACCGCAGAATTACGTTCTTATTTAGATGAACTGTACGGCACGTCCGTTTCAGCTGATCTTTCGAAAAAAGGAGAGCGGCACGTCATTACGTTCAGGCTTGAAATCCCGAATGAAAAATATTTAAAAAATCAAACGCCGCTTCTTGAAAAAGGACTGCAGCTTCTCGCAGAAATCGTCTTTTCACCTGCTCTGGAGGAGGGCGCTTTTCAATCACAATATGTGGCTCAGGAAAAACGGACGCTCAAGCAGAGAATTCAAGCGGTCTATGATGATAAAATGCGCTACTCGAATTTAAGGCTGATACAGGAAATGTGCAAAAATGAGCCTTACGCGCTTCATGTCAATGGGGAAATGGAAGATGTCGATGCCATTACAGCAGATCAATTATATAAAACATACCAAAGCGCTATCCAAAAAGACCAGCTTGATCTTTATGTCGTTGGCGATGTGGACAGTAACCAAGTGCAAGCGTCAATTGACAAGTATTTTCAAACAGAAGAGCGCACCCTTGGCATGATTAAAAACAATCACTCTGAGCAAAACGCACAGCCTAAAGAAGTAATTGATGATGAAGATGTCAAACAAGGGAAGTTGAATATTGGCTACCGCACCAGTATCACTTATACGGATCAGTATTATCCTGCCTTGCAAGTGTTTAACGGGCTGTTTGGCGGATTCTCTCACTCCAAGCTTTTCATCAATGTTCGGGAAAAAGCCAGTCTTGCATATTACGCCGCTTCGCGTATAGAAAGTTTTAAAGGCTTGTTAATGGTGATGTCGGGCATTGAAGTGAAAAATTATGAACAGGCAGTTTCTATTATTACTGAGCAATTCCAGGCAATGAAAAACGGCGAATACAGTGAGCAGGATATCGCTCAGACAAAGGCTGTCATTCGAAATCAAGTGCTGGAAACCATTGATACTGCGTACGGTCTATCTGAATTTTTATATCAGCAGGCTGCTGCCCAAGTCGATATTCCAATCGAAGACTTTCTCGCCAATATTGATCAGGTCACAAAAGAGGATATCATGAAAGCCGGCGAAAAGATTCAGCTTGATACGACTTATTTCTTAAAAGGGACGGAGGGTGCATCTTGATCAAACCAATCAAATATGAACAGCTGCAGGAGACGCTGTACCATGAAAAAATGCCAAACGGCCTTGACGTTTACGTTTTGCCGAAAAAAGGCTTCAACAAGACGTATGCGGTTTTCACTACAAAGTATGGTTCTATAGATAACCGATTCGTCCCTTTAGGTAAAAATGAAATGGTTCACGTGCCGGACGGCATCGCTCATTTTCTTGAGCACAAGCTGTTTGAAAAAGCGGATGGAGACGTTTTTCAAGATTTCAGCAAACAGGGCGCTTCTGCTAATGCGTTTACGTCATTTACAAGAACGGCTTATCTTTTCTCAAGCACATCGAATGTTGAACGCAATTTAGAGACGCTGATTGATTTTGTGCAGGATCCGTATTTTACTGAAAAAACGGTTGAAAAGGAAAAAGGGATTATCGGGCAGGAGATTAACATGTATGACGACAACCCTGATTGGAGGCTTTACTTCGGGGTCATTGAAAACATGTACAAAGAACATCCTGTCAGAATTGACATAGCCGGAACAGTGGAAAGCATCTCACATATTACAAAAGACAATCTTTATGAATGCTATGAAACGTTTTATCACCCTAGCAACATGCTCCTCTTTATTGTCGGTCCTGTAGATCCTGAAGCGATCATTTCTCAGGTGAGAGAAAATCAGGAGAGAAAGCCGTATACAGACCAGCCGGAGATCAAACGTGAAGAAGTAAAAGAGCAAGAAGCGGTGTTCCGGAAAGAAAAAGAAATCAAAATGAACGTGCAGGGACCGAAATGCCTTGTCGGGCTAAAATCAAAGAACCCGTTTAAATTAGGGAAAGAGCTGTTAAAGCATGAACTTTCAATGAACTTATTGCTTGAATCTCTTTTCGGCAAAAGCTCTGCCCAGTACGAATCACTTTATGAAAAAGGGTATATTGACGAAACGTTCAGCTTTGATTTTACTGCTGAATATGGGTTCGGTTTTGCGGCGATCGGCGGTGATACGCCGGAACCTGATCAATTGGCTGAAGACATTTCAAGCATGCTTCTGCGCGCCGGTGAATTGATTACTGCTGAAAAGATTGAACTTGCCAGAAAGAAAAAGATCGGTACATTTCTAAAGGCGCTGAATTCACCTGAATACATCGCCAATCAATTTACCCGTTATGCTTTCTTGGGTATGAGCCTGTTTGACGTCGTATCGGTTCTCGAGCAAATTACCCTCGAAGATGTCCGGCAAGTCATACAAGAGGAAATTGCTGCAGACAGGTTGACTGTCTGTAAGGTTGTTCCCAAATCATAACAAAACATCCCTCCTGTGTGAGGGGTGTTTTTCTGCGGAAAGAAGGAAAGAGGATGAAAAAAACAGCATTGATCACCGGAGCAAGCGGCGGCATCGGTAAAAGCATAAGCGAAACGCTTGCGGCAGAGGGATACAATCTGCTGCTGCATTACAATACAAATCAAAACGCAGCATCGGAGCTTGCTGAAAAACTAAGAGAGGCGTTTGGCATTCATGCTGAGATTTTGCAAGCCGATCTGTCCGTACCGGAAGGAGCAGATAAGCTGACAAGATCAATTGTTCAGCCGGTTGATGCCATTATTTTAAATAGCGGCAGAAGCCATTTTGGGTTGATTACGGATGTAGATAATGCAACGGTCCAGGAAATGGTTCAGCTCCATGTGGCAAGTCCGTATATGTTGACGAGAAACCTTCTTTCAGGCATGATCCGGAATAGAACAGGAGCGATTGTGGCTGTCAGTTCTATTTGGGGAGAGACTGGAGCATCTTGTGAAGTGCTGTACAGTATGGCAAAGGGAGCTCAACACTCGTTTGTAAAAGGACTGGCTAAGGAGCTGGCGCCAAGCGGAATCAGAGTAAACGCTGTAGCGCCGGGCGCGGTTGATACAAATATGATGAATCAATTTACCCCGTCTGAAAAAGAAGAGATCGCTGATGAGATCCCGATCGGCCGGCTGGCCCGGCCGCAAGAAATTGCGGATGCAACAGTTTTTCTCCTGTCTGAAAAAGCGTCATATATCACCGGCCAAATTCTGTCGGTGAATGGCGGCTGGCACTGCTGATCCGAAAATATTCGGTGTATAGTTTCTTTTGCGAAGGACACAATAATCTTGTAACTTCACATGAAATGGAGGAAACGAGCATGTCAGTATTAGAAAACTGGGATAACTGGAAAAACTTCCTTGGCGACCGTTTGAACTATGCGCAAGATAAAGGCATGAGCCAGGATACCATTACAGAACTTGCGACAGAAATCGGCGGTTACTTGGCTAATGAAGTGGAATCTAAAAACGAGCAGGAAAAAGTGCTGGCAGATCTTTGGAGCGTAGCATCAAAAGATGAACAGCACGCTATTGCCAATATGATGGTTAAGCTTGTTGAAAATAACAGCACTCACTAGGAAGAGAGGAGATTTTTCCTCTCTTTTTTATGTTTTCCTCATCACAGCAACATTCTTCTTTCTAATTAGAGAAAAATGCTTTATGATAAAGGAAGGTAAAATTTTGCCACAATGAAGGGGGTATATCATTTGGCAAAGCTCGAATGGTATTTTGAATATGAAATTCAAGTGAACCGCCCCGGACTGCTCGGGGATATTTCATCTCTTCTTGGGATGCTTTCTATTAACATCGTAACGATAAACGGCGTCGATCTTTCCAGAAGGGGAATGCTCCTCAGGTGCCGCCATATAGATCAAATTAAACGGTTAGAATCAATCTTAAAAACGATGGAAACAATTAAAGTAACGAAGCTGAGAGAACCAAGGCTTCGCGACCGTCTTGCCGTACGTCACGGCCGTTACATTCAAAGGGATGCCGATGACAAGAAAACGTTCCGCTTTGAACGAGACGAGCTAGGCTTATTAGTCGATTTTATGGCCGAACTGTTCAAAAAAGAAGGCCATAAATTAATCGGAATCCGAGGGATGCCGCGTGTCGGAAAAACGGAATCAATCGTGGCCTCCAGCGTGTGCGCAAGCAAAAGGTGGCTGTTTGTGTCATCAACCTTGCTGAAGCAGACAATAAGAAGCCAGCTGATTGCCGATGAATACAGCACTGAAAATGTTTTTATCGTTGATGGAATTGTATCAACACGAAGAGGGTCAGAACGCCATCTCCAGCTGGTCAGAGAAATCATGAGGCTGCCTGCAACAAAAGTGGTGGAGCATCCTGACATATTCGTTCAAAACACAGAGTATACACTAGATGACTTTGATTATATTATTGAACTGAGAAATGGCCCCGATGAGGTTATTACATATGAACATGCTGAGGAACCCCAACTGTTTGATCAATCCGGGTTTTCAAGCTTTGATTTTTAAAATTGGAAGGTGTTTGTTGTGACTGAACTAGGAATCCGGCTGAAAGAGGCCAGAGAGGAAAAAGCAATGTCATTGGATGATCTCCAAGCGGCAACAAAGATTCAAAAAAGGTATTTAACCGCCTTGGAGGAAGGAAACTATGACATTATTCCGGGGAAGTTTTATGTTCGGGCATTCATCAAGCAATATGCCGAGGCCGTCGGGCTTGATGCCGATCAGCTGTTTGAGGAGCATAAAAAAGATATCCCGAATACGTATCATGACGATGTGTCTGAAAAGATCTCGGGCATGAAGCTTCAAAAGGAGATGCCAAAGTCGGCATCTAAGGCGCTGGAACTGCTGCCAACGATACTTGTGATTCTAGGTGTAATTGTTGTGATTGCGATTGTGTACGCGATTATACAATTTACGAATCATAAAAGCAGCGATGATAATCATTCAGCTTCGGAAAAGACAATTACGCAAAGTGAAAGCAAGTACGAAATCCCTAAAGATTCAACGCTAAAAGAGAATCAAAATAACAGCTCTGAAAAAGAGGCTGACACTAAAAAAGAAACAAAAGAAAATGAAGATAAAAAAGAAGAAAGTGACAGTGATAAACTGGAGATTAAAGCAACTGGCACTGAAGGATCGTTAACAACTTATGAAGTGTCCGGCGCTGATAAAATCGAGCTTGAATTGAAGGCATCAGACAGCTCTTGGATTCGAGTGCGCGATGAAAACAGCAGCTCTTTAAAAGAGGGAACGCTGAAAAAAGACGAAACCTATAAAAAAGACATAACCGATCAGAAACAAGTTGAAATCCGCACCGGATATGCACCTAATCTGAAAATAAAAATTAACGGTAAGGTTCTTTCCTATGAACTTGATCCGAAAGATGTGATGGCACAAACCATAAAGATTGTAAATAAAAAGGAAGAAAAGTCATCTTAATTACCAGGTGACTTTTCTTCACGTCCGAGTATGAAATTGGAGGGGCTTTATGTTTAACTTACCAAATAAAATCACACTAGCTAGAATCGCATTAATCCCAATCTTCATGGTGATCATGCTGGCGCCGTTTGACTGGGGCAGGCTCGAATTTGGAGACGAATCGATCCCAGTCGCACACTTGGCGGGCGCTATTCTATTTATTGTTGCAGCCACAACAGACTGGGTGGACGGGTATTATGCCCGAAAGCTGAATCTCGTGACAAACTTCGGGAAATTTCTTGATCCGCTTGCGGACAAACTGCTTGTATCCGCAGCGTTAATTATCCTTGTTCAATTTGATCTTGCTCCAGCTTGGATGGTCATTGTGATTATCAGCCGGGAGTTTGCCGTGACAGGTTTAAGGCTTGTCTTAGCCGGAACTGGAGAAGTCGTAGCAGCTAATACGCTTGGTAAAATTAAAACCTGGGCACAAATCATTGCGGTTTCCGCATTGCTTCTTCATAATCTTCCGTTTGAACTTGTGTCATTCCCGTTTGCTGACTTGGCGCTGTGGGTAGCCGTCTTCTTTACTGTCGTTTCAGGTTGGGAATACTTCTCCAAAAATTGGGAATCGCTGAAAACATCTAATTAAGAAAGAAGGACTTACGTCATGGAATTTCCAAAAAAAGCAGAAATTATTGCAGTCGGTTCTGAGCTGCTGCTTGGCCAAATCGCCAATACAAATGCTCAATTTATCAGCAAACAGCTCGCTGAAATCGGAGTGAACGTATTTTATCATACAGCAGTCGGAGATAATCCGGAGCGGCTGAAGCAGGTCATCCGTACTGCTGAAGAACGATCTGACTTCATTGTTTTTTCAGGAGGTCTCGGACCGACAAAAGATGATCTGACGAAAGAAACGATTGCAAATGTGCTGGGCCGTCCGCTCGTATTAAATGATGAAGCGTTCCAATCCATTGAGGATTATTTCAAACGGACAAAACGAACGATGTCACCTAATAACCGAAAACAGGCGCTTGTGATCGAAGGATCTGACGTACTGGCGAATCACTTCGGAATGGCGCCGGGAATGCTCACAGAGCACGATTCGCGCTTTTATATGCTTCTTCCTGGGCCGCCAAGCGAATTGCGTCCCATGTTTGAAAACGAGGCAAAGCCTCTTCTGCTGAAAAAGATGGGCTCAAATGAAAAAATTGTGTCAACCGTTCTTCGCTTTTTCGGTATCGGCGAATCTCAGCTTGAAGCCGACTTGGAAGATATTATTGATGCGCAAACGAACCCGACAATCGCTCCTTTGGCGGCTGACGGAGAGGTAACGCTGCGTCTGACAGCCAAACATGCTGACGAAAAGAAAACGGGGCGTCTGTTAAAAGAAACAGAGGCTGTTATCTTAGAACGTGTCGGGGAATTTTTCTATGGCTACGATGATACTTCCCTTGTAAAAGAGCTTTCTAAAGCATGTAAGGAAAAAGGCATTACGATTGCCGCCGCAGAAAGCTTTACCGGCGGGCTGTTTTCTGAATGGCTGACGGATCTTAGCGGTGCTTCAACACTATTTACCGGCGGCGTTGTTTGCTATTCAAACGACGTGAAGCAGCATGTGCTTGGCGTCAAGAAGGATACTTTAGACCGTTTTGGGGCGGTCAGCAAGGAGTGCGCATCAGAGCTGGCAAAGGGTGTTCAAAAGCTCACTGGCAGCGATATCGGCATCAGCTTTACCGGTGTAGCAGGTCCTGATACGCAAGCAGGGCATGAGCCTGGACATGTGTTTATCGGCATTTCAGCAAATGGAAAAGAAGAGGTTCACGAGTTTCACTTTGCGGGTTCCAGAACGGGAATCAGAAAACGCGGCGCCAAATACGGCTGCCATTTAATCTTGAAGCTTTTAGAACAAAAATAATATTTTCAGCACATTATCCTCCTAAGAAAACATGATTTCTCTGATCCATTATGGTATTTTGATAGAAATCACGCCAAGAAAAAATCCGAATATGCGTTCGCTTTTTTCTTGGCAAATCCCTTCAAACAGGGTATAGTATATGTAGTGGTAACATAAAGGAGGAAAAAATAGAATGAGTGATCGTCAGGCAGCCTTAGATATGGCTCTTAAACAAATAGAAAAACAGTTCGGCAAAGGTTCCATTATGAAACTGGGAGAAAAGACAGATACAAGAATTTCTACTGTCCCAAGCGGCTCCCTCACTCTTGATACGGCACTAGGAATTGGCGGATATCCGCGCGGACGGATTATTGAAGTATACGGTCCTGAAAGCTCGGGTAAAACAACTGTGGCGCTTCATGCGATTGCTGAGGTTCAGCAGCAGGGCGGACAAGCCGCGTTTATCGATGCAGAGCATGCGTTAGACCCGGTATACGCGCAAAAGCTCGGTGTCAACATCGAAGAGCTTTTACTGTCTCAGCCTGACACAGGCGAGCAGGCGCTTGAAATTGCGGAAGCGTTGGTTCGAAGCGGTGCAGTTGACATTGTTGTTGTCGACTCTGTGGCGGCTCTCGTTCCGAAAGCGGAAATTGAAGGCGACATGGGAGATTCGCATGTTGGTTTACAAGCACGCTTAATGTCTCAAGCGCTTCGTAAGCTTTCAGGAGCCATTAACAAATCGAAGACAATCGCGATTTTCATTAACCAAATTCGTGAAAAAGTCGGTGTTATGTTCGGGAACCCGGAAACAACTCCTGGCGGCCGTGCGCTGAAATTCTACTCTTCCGTACGTCTAGAAGTGCGCCGTGCTGAACAGCTGAAACAAGGCAACGACGTAATGGGGAACAAAACGAAAATCAAAGTCGTGAAAAACAAGGTGGCACCGCCGTTCCGTACAGCCGAAGTTGATATTATGTACGGAGAAGGCATTTCAAAAGAAGGCGAAATCATTGATCTTGGAACTGAACTTGATATCGTGCAAAAAAGCGGTTCATGGTACTCTTATGAAGAAGAGCGTCTTGGACAAGGCCGTGAAAATGCAAAACAATTCTTGAAAGAAAATAAAGATATCATGCTAATGATCCAGGAGCAAATTCGCGAACATTACGGCTTGGATAATCACGGAGCAGTGCAGCAAGCTGAAGAGGCACAAGAAGAATTAGAATTTAAAGAATAAAAATAAAATCAGTTTGAAATGATACTAAAGGCTGGGTGAAAAACTCAGCCTTTTTATTTTTGCAAAAAATGATAAAAATATTGCTTTTTTTGACAACTTTTTCAGTGCCTCATTCGTCTAACAAAACGTGTGCAAAATGGATTTATTTATTTTGGGAGGAAAAAATAAATGACAAGCCCAACCAGCAGAAGAACTGCGAAACGCAGACGGAAAAAACTAAATAAAAGAGGCAAACTTTTGCTTGGTTTTTTAGCGGCGATGATTTGCTTTTCGATTTGGAATGCGCTTCATCGAGATAGTGAAGAGAACGAGCCATCTCAAGAAACTGCAGCAGTTTCAGATACCGGTCAGAAAAAAGAGGCTAAAGAGAAAACCGCCAAAAAAACAGAGGAACAAATCAAAACAGTGGACCGTAATCAAAAAATCAGCAATTATTTAAATGAGATCGGTTTCAGCGGAACAGCCATGATTGTCAGAAATGGAGAAATCGTAACTCATAAAGGTTTTGGTTATGCAGACCGTAAACATCACATTCACAATAATCCTTTGACATCTTTTTATGTCGGTTCGTCACAAAAAGCGCTGATTGCAACCGCTATTTTGCAGCTTGAGGAAAAGGGAAAACTTCAGACAAGTGATCCGGTAAGCACGTATTTACCTCAATTCCCTAACGGACAAACGATTACTTTGAAGAATCTGCTCACACATACATCTGGAATAAACGGACATATTGAGGGTAACGGGGCAATCACTCCGGACGATTTAATAAAAGACATAGAACGTCAGGGAATCAAACGTCAGCCGGGCGTATGGGACTATCAGGATTCCAACTATTCTGTTCTCGCTTATATTGTTGCTGAAGCAAGCGGTGAGTCCTATGAAAAATACATAACGAATCATATTTTTAAATCGGCGGGGATGACGCATGCGGGCTTTTACAAAACATATCATAAAGAACCTTATCCGGCTGTCGGTTATAAGCTGAAGGCCAGAAGATCAATTACACCGTATATGCCCGATTTATCCCAGCTGTATGGAGCCGGTGATATCTATATGAGCGCTGTAGATATGTACAAATTTGACCAAGCGCTAATAGACGGCAAACTGTATTCGCAAAAAAGCTATGAAAAGATGTTTACACCGGGGAGCAGCTCCACATACGGTATGGGATTTTATATTGCTCCCGGGAGCTATTCAAACCATGGTGTCATGCCGGGCTTCAACATCTTGAACAGTTTTAGCAAATCTGGGCAAACCATTGTTATTTTGTTGTCGAACATTCAAAATAACGCTAAACTAGGCCAAGTGAACAATAAAATATACCAGCTTCTGAATCAAGAGTGATTCATGATCTTTTTTTGGGAAGGATTGCACGCAGCACCAAAAAGGCAACTGGTCTGCAAACGTTAAGATGGCAAGCTTGACAAGTATTTCCGACACATTTACAATGAAGTTGTAACATTTGTTTTTTTAACATGATTGTTAAACCATTTAAACTTGACAAGGGCGATGAAAATACTCATTCCCTGTGAAGGTTCTGTATGTTGAGAAAACTAGACAATGTACATGCCGACACTTATTTAAGCAACAACCAAGTTCATAGCAAGAGGAGGTGAAAGTATGACCCCAATTATGATGGTTCTCATCTCCATTTTGCTGATTCTACTCGGTTTAGTTGTTGGCTACTTTGTTCGTAAAACCATTGCCGAAGCGAAAATTGCGGGCGCACGCGGTGCAGCCGAGCAAATTCTTGAAGATGCAAAGCGTGATGCTGAAGCACTGAAAAAAGAAGCTCTGCTTGAAGCAAAGGATGAAATCCACAAACTTCGAATAGATGCTGAACAGGAAGTTCGTGAAAGACGAAATGAGCTTCAAAAACAAGAAAACCGTTTACTCCAAAAGGAGGAAAACCTTGATCGCAAACATGAGGGAATTGATAAACGGGAAGCGATGTTGGAGAAGAAAGATCATTCTCTGAATGAACGACAACAACATATTGAAGAGATGGAAAGCAAAGTGGATGAGATGATTCGTATGCAGCAGTCAGAGTTGGAACGAATTTCGAGTCTGACTCGTGATGAGGCAAAACAAATCATCCTTGAACGGGTTGAAAACGAGCTTTCACATGACATCGCCATCATGACAAAAGAAACTGAAAACCGCGCGAAAGAAGAGGCGGATAAGAAAGCGAAAAACATTCTTTCACTCGCCTTACAGCGCTGCGCAGCGGACCACGTTGCTGAAACAACGGTATCAGTTGTTAATCTTCCAAATGATGAGATGAAAGGACGTATCATCGGACGGGAAGGGCGTAACATTCGTACGCTTGAAACGCTGACAGGAATTGACCTGATTATTGATGATACACCTGAAGCTGTCATTCTTTCCGGATTTGATCCGATCAGACGTGAGACAGCAAGGATTGCTCTTGATAAACTCGTTCAGGATGGCCGTATTCATCCGGCACGGATTGAAGAAATGGTAGAAAAATCTCGCCGCGAGGTCGATGACTATATTCGTGAGATGGGTGAGCAAACGACATTTGAGGTTGGTGTTCATGGCCTCCACCCAGATCTCATCAAGATTCTCGGCCGCTTAAAGTTCCGTACAAGCTATGGTCAAAATGTGCTTAAGCATTCCATGGAAGTCGCATTCTTGGCCGGCCTAATGGCATCGGAGCTTGGAGAAGACGCAAAGCTTGCTAAACGTGCAGGCCTACTTCACGACATCGGAAAAGCAATTGATCATGAAGTAGAAGGAAGCCACGTTGAAATCGGAGTTGAGCTTGCGACTAAATATAAAGAGCACCCAGTCGTGATTAACAGTATTGCATCACACCACGGGGATGAAGAGCCGACTTCCATTATCGCTGTGCTGGTAGCGGCAGCAGATGCGCTTTCCGCTGCAAGACCTGGCGCAAGAAGTGAGACGCTCGAGAATTATATTCGAAGACTTGAAAAGCTCGAAGAAATTTCTGAGTCCTACGAAGGTGTTGAAAAATCATTTGCCATTCAGGCTGGACGCGAAGTGCGTATTATGGTGAAGCCGGATTCAATTAATGATCTTGAAGCTCATCGACTGGCGCGAGATATCCGTAAGCGAATTGAGGACGAGCTCGATTATCCAGGTCATATTAAAGTGACAGTAATCAGAGAAACCCGAGCCGTTGAGTATGCAAAATAAAGTGATGCGCTAAGCATCACTTTATTTTTTTGACGGCCAAAGAATTTGAAGATTAGGAAGGATTTTTACAAAATGAGAATTTTATTTATCGGAGATGTTGTCGGTTCACCGGGCCGTGACATGGTCAAAGAATATGTACCAAAGCTAAAATCAAAATATAAGCCTCACTTTACTATTATTAATGGTGAAAATGCCGCACATGGAAAAGGCCTGACGGAAAAAAATTATCACAGCTTAATCCAGGCTGGCGCCGATGCAATCACAATGGGGAACCACACATGGGACAAAAAAGAAATTTTCGATTTTATAGATGACGTTCCGAACTTGGTTCGCCCTGCAAACTTTCCAGAAGGAACACCGGGAAAAGGGATCACATATGTGAAAGCAAACGGCAAAGAGCTTGCCGTCATTAATTTACAAGGACGCACGTTTTTACCGCCGCTTGATGATCCGTTTTTAAAAGCGGATGAGTTGATTGCCGAAGCTGCGAAAAGAACACCGTACATTTTTATCGACTTCCATGCCGAAGCGACAAGTGAAAAGCTCGCACTTGGCTGGTATACAGACGGCCGGGCATCAGCTGTCGTCGGAACTCATACACATGTGCAAACAGCGGATAACCGCATTTTTCCAAAGGGTACGGCATATATTACTGATGTAGGGATGACTGGCCCATATGACGGTATACTGGGGATGGACAGAGAGACGATTATTAAGCGATTCAAAACGAACCTTCCAGTCCGCTTTACTGTCGCTGAAGGAAAAACAACGCTGAGCGGAGTTGTCATTGACATCGACGACCAAACGAAAAAGGCTGTCAAAATTGACCGGATCTTGATCAATGATGATCACATGTTCTTTGAATAATTGAACATATGGTTATTTTATAAAAATATTAAAAAGAAAAGCAGGAATATAGCAACTCCTTAGTGAATATAGTAAAAATGGAAGGTAGCCCGCTATTTTTGAAAAGCATTGTGGGGATGGCTTTTTGGATAGCAACATCTAATAATGATTGTTCTAATGAACACTCACTTATCCATTGTAAAACTAAGGGGGAGCAGAAATGGAAATCTTAAAAGTTTCAGCAAAATCGAGTCCAAATTCAGTGGCAGGTGCGCTTGCGGGTGTGTTAAGAGAGCGAGGAGCCGCCGAGATTCAAGCGATTGGAGCGGGTGCATTAAACCAGGCTGTAAAAGCTGTGGCGATTGCCAGGGGATTTGTGGCGCCTAGCGGCGTTGATTTGATTTGTATTCCGGCTTTTACCGATATTCAGATCGACGGGGAAGAAAGAACGGCAATTAAATTAATCGTGGAGCCTCGCTAAAAACAAATAAAGCATTCTCAACCTGTTTGCATGATGCAAACAGGTTGTTTTTCATTTATTGTGATGTTTTCTTCCAATAGTATTTTCGTCATATAAATGAGTGATATACAAAAGTCAGCAATGACCTAGAACGTTTCAAAAAAAAAATCCGCCCATTTTTCAAGACGGATACTTTTGTCTTTCTCAAGAAGACAGTGCTGTTTACGCTTATTCCATATCATGGTACAATCCAAATGTAACAAGAATTTTTCAAGGAGGATTGTACATGCAGAGTGGAAAGATGAAAGCTCTAATGAAAAAGGACGGGATGTTCGGTGCTGTGCTGACTGAAGTTCCCATTCCTGAGATCGATAAACATGAAGTCCTCATAAAAGTGAAAGCTGCTTCAATATGCGGCACGGATGTGCACATTTATAATTGGGATCAATGGGCACGTCAGAGAATCAAAACACCCTATGTTTTCGGCCATGAGTTCAGCGGTATTGTTGAATCTGTAGGAGAGAATGCCGGCAGTATAAAAGTGGGGGAGTATGTGTCTGCGGAAACGCACATTGTCTGCGGAGAATGTGTCCCTTGCGTAACCGGAAAATCTCATGTTTGTACCAATACTGCTATTATCGGGGTGGACACGGCAGGCTGTTTTGCGGAATATGTAAAAGTTCCTGCTGATAACGTTTGGAAAAACCCCGCCGATATGGATCCGGCGATTGCTTCCATTCAAGAGCCTTTAGGAAATGCGGTTCATACAGTGCTTGAGAGCCAGCCAGCAGGAGGAACAACTGCAGTCATTGGATGTGGACCGATTGGCCTTATGGCTGTTGCGGTTGCAAAAGCAGCAGGTGCTTCTCAAGTAATAGCGATTGATAAAAATGAGTATCGGTTGACGCTTGCCAAACAAATGGGAGCTGCATGTACTGTTTCTATTGAAAAAGAAAACCCGCTCAAAATTGTAAGCGCTTTAACAAGTGGGGAAGGAGCGGATCTCGTTTGTGAGATGTCCGGCCATCCCGCAGCTATAGCGCAGGGTCTGGCGATGGCCGCAAATGGGGGAAGATTTCATATTCTCAGCTTGCCGGAACACCCAGTGACAATTGATTTGACGAATAAAGTGGTATTTAAAGGACTAACAATCCAAGGAATCACCGGAAGAAAAATGTTTTCGACTTGGCGGCAGGTGTCTCAATTGCTCAAATCAAATGTACTCGATCTTTCACCTGTTATTACCCATCAGTTTCCGTTAGAGGAGTTTGAGAAAGGATTCGAACTGATGAGAAGCGGCCAGTGCGGAAAAGTGATTTTAATTCCATAAAAGGGGGATAAACATGACGAAGGAATTTGAGTTTTTAAAAGCAGAGCTTGATAGAATGAAAGAAAATCATACGTGGCAAGAGATAAAACAGCTTGAATCAATGCAGGGCCCTTCTGTCACAGTAAATCATAAAAATGTTATTCAGCTTTCTTCCAATAATTACCTCGGATTCACTTCACACCCAAGACTCATCAAAGCCGCACAGGAGGCCGTCCAGCAATTTGGAGCCGGCACCGGATCAGTGAGAACGATTGCCGGTACATTTACAATGCATCAAGAGCTCGAGAAAAAGCTGGCAGCCTTTAAAAAAACGGAGGCGGCACTTGTATTCCAATCAGGCTTCACAACAAACCAAGGCGTACTTTCAAGTATTCTTTCAAAAGATGATATTGTCATCTCAGATGAATTAAACCATGCCTCTATTATTGACGGTATCAGACTGACAAAGGCGGATAAAAAGGTGTATCAGCACGTTGATATGAGTGACTTAGAGAGGGTGCTGAGAAAGTCAATGAATTATCGGATGCGTCTGATTGTGACTGACGGTGTATTTTCTATGGACGGCAATATAGCCCCTTTGCCTGATATTGTAGAGCTAGCTGAGAAATATGACGCATTTGTGATGGTGGATGACGCCCATGCATCAGGAGTGCTTGGCGAAAACGGCAGGGGAACGGTGAATCACTTCGGTCTGGATGGCAGAGTCCATATTCAAGTCGGAACGCTAAGCAAGGCAATCGGAGTGCTCGGCGGCTACGCTGCCGGTTCAAAGGTGCTGATCGATTATTTGCGCCATAAAGGCCGTCCGTTTTTATTCAGCACGTCCCATCCGCCGGCTGTCACTGCAGCTTGTATGGAAGCGATTGATGTCTTGCTGGAAGAGCCGGAGCATATGGAGCGCTTATGGGAGAATACGGCCTATTTTAAATCTATGCTTGTAAAGATGGGTCTAACTCTCACACAGAGTGAAACGCCGATTCTGCCTATTTTAATAGGTGATGAAGGTGTGGCAAAGCAATTTTCTGATCAGCTCCTTTCTCGCGGCGTTTTTGCCCAAAGCATCGTTTTCCCGACTGTTGCAAAGGGGAAAGCCAGAATCCGCACAATGATTACCGCTGAGCACACCAAAGAAGAACTGGATCAGGCGCTTGACGTCATCGAAAAGACGGCTAAGGAGCTCCAGCTATTGTAAGGGGAAGAGTATACTCTTCCTCTTTTGATTCCTTATTGATTATTATTCTCAATAAGTGTACAATGATAGGTTGCCAGTTGTGCAGAGCTTCAATAACCTTTATACTGAAGGGTGGAAGTTTGGTTTGAAAGGAGAAATCATGACATGAATGAAAAACAAAAATTAGAGAGCGGACAAGTTCATCCATCGGACAAAAAATCCGAGAAGGATTACAGCAAGTACTTTGAAGCTGTTTATATTCCGCCTTCCTTAAAAGATGCGAAAAAACGAGGCAAGGAAGCCGTTACCTATCATAATGACTTTAAAATTTCTGAACAATTTAAAGGATTAGGAGACGGAAGAAAGTTCTATATCCGTACGTACGGCTGCCAAATGAATGAACATGATACAGAGGTTATGGCAGGGATCTTTATGGCGCTCGGTTACGAAGCGACAAACTCTGTTGACGATGCCAATGTCATTTTGTTAAACACATGCGCCATCCGTGAAAATGCCGAGAATAAGGTGTTTGGTGAACTGGGGCACTTAAAAGCGCTGAAAAAGAACAATCCTGACCTTATTTTAGGTGTCTGCGGCTGTATGTCTCAAGAGGAATCAGTCGTGAACCGGATATTAAAAAAACATCCGTTTGTCGATATGATTTTCGGAACGCATAATATCCATCGCCTGCCGGAGCTTTTGTCAGAAGCATACCTTTCAAAAGAAATGGTCGTAGAAGTTTGGTCCAAGGAAGGGGACGTTATTGAAAACCTTCCGAAAGTCCGGAGCGGAAAAATTAAGGGCTGGGTCAATATCATGTACGGCTGTGACAAATTCTGTACGTATTGCATTGTGCCTTACACACGCGGAAAAGAAAGAAGCCGCCGCCCTGAAGAGATTGTTCAGGAAGTGAGAAGGCTCGCAAGCGAAGGCTACAAAGAAATTACATTATTAGGCCAAAACGTAAACGCGTATGGAAAAGACTTTGAAGATATCACGTACGGCCTCGGTGATTTGATGGACGAATTGAGAAAAATCGATATCCCGAGAATCCGTTTTACAACGAGTCATCCGCGTGACTTTGACGACCGTCTCATTGACGTGTTGGCAAAAGGCGGCAACCTGCTCGACCACATTCATCTTCCGGTTCAATCAGGAAGCTCAGAGGTTCTGAAGCTGATGGCCCGAAAATATGACAGAGAGCGATACATGGAGCTTGTTAGAAAAATCAAAGAGGCAATGCCAAACGCTTCTTTAACAACGGACATTATCGTCGGATTCCCGAACGAAACGGACGAACAGTTTGAAGAAACGCTTTCTCTATACCGCGAAGTGGAATTTGACAGCGCCTATACGTTTATTTACTCTCCGCGTGAGGGCACTCCGGCTGCTAAAATGAAAGACAATGTACCGATGCGCGTGAAAAAAGAACGTCTGCAGCGCCTGAACGCACTGGTGAATGAAATTTCTGCTAAAAAAATGAAGGAATATGAAGGCAAGGTTGTCGAAGTATTAGTTGAGGGTGAAAGCAAAAATAACCCTGATATTCTTGCCGGCTACACTGAAAAAAGCAAGCTTGTCAATTTCAAAGGGCCGAAGGAAGCCATCGGCAAAATTGTCCGCGTGAAAATCCAGCAAGCGAAAACATGGTCGCTTGACGGAGAAATGGTAGGAGAAGCAATCGAGGTGAAATAAGATGACGCTCTACTCAAAAAAAGACATCGTGCAACAGGCACGAAACCTTGCAAAAATGATCTCTGAAACTGAAGAGGTTGATTTTTTCAAACGGGCTGAAGCGCAAATTAATGAGAATGACAAAGTATCTGCAATCGTTAATCAGATTAAAACCCTCCAAAAGCAGGCTGTCAATCTGAAGCATTATGAAAAGCATGAAGCGCTCAAACAAGCAGAAGCAAAAATTGACGCGCTGCAAGAAGAGCTTGAACAGATCCCTGTCATCCAGGAATTCAGGGACTCGCAGACGGAGGTAAATGACCTTCTGCAGCTCGTTGCACACACCATTTCCAATCAAGTCACAAATGAAATCATCACGTCAACCGGAGGCAACCTGCTGAAAGGGGAAACCGGTTCGAAGGTGAAACATTCAAATAACAGCTGTTCTTTCTAAACACGGTGCCTTTACAGGCCCGTGTTTTTTTATATTCAAGCGAAAAAATGAACTAAATAATCTATGTGCCAAATGTTCATTTTGTTTTTCTGTGCTCAGCCGCGATGAACTTTATCGCACTTAAAAGTAAAGTTTCTAGGCACGCCTGCATACAATGGAACAGAAACTTTGTATTTTTATATTTTATTTATAAAAATGCACACTAGACAAATGCCCAGCATAAGATAACACGAAGAAGAACAAGGAGGCATGCCGGAATGTCTGAATACAGGGAAATTATTACGAAGGCGGTAGTAGCGAAAGGCAGAAAATTCACCCAATGCACCAATACCATCTCCCCTGAGAAAAAACCGAGCAGCATTTTGGGCGGTTGGATCATTAACCACAAGTATGACGCTGAAAAAATCGGGAAAACAGTAGAAATTGAAGGGTATTATGATATAAACGTATGGTACTCTTACGCGGACAACACAAAAACAGAGGTTGTCACAGAACGGGTAAAATACGTAGATGTCATTAAACTCAGATACAGAGACAACAATTACTTAGATGATGAGCATGAAGTGATTGCCAAAGTCCTTCAGCAGCCAAATTGCCTTGAAGTGACCATTTCACCGAATGGAAATAAAATTGTTGTGCAGGCAGAAAGGGAATTCTTAGCGGAAGTGGTAGGGGAAACAAAGGTTGTTATTGAGGTTAATCCTGACTGGGAAGAAGATGACGAAGAAGATTGGGAAGATGAGCTTGATGAAGAGCTCGAAGACATCAATCCTGAATTTTTAGTGGGAGATCCTGAAGAATAAAAAAGAGACTAGGGGAGACGGTACCCCAAGTCTCTTTTTTATATTGATATATCATTCTTTTATCACTTTTTGTTTATGTTATAATGAAGTCTGGAAAATAGAAACGTTGATACATAGTGAGGGATTAAACGATGGCCGGTTATACGCCTATGATACAGCAATATTTAAAAATAAAGGCAGAGCATCAGGATGCCTTTTTATTTTTTCGCCTTGGTGATTTTTATGAAATGTTTTTTGAGGACGCCAAAAAAGCGTCACAAGAGCTGGAAATTACATTAACGAGCAGAGACGGCGGTGCGGCTGAAAAAATACCGATGTGCGGTGTGCCGTATCATTCCGCTTCTGCGTATATCGAGCAGCTGATTAAAAAAGGGTACAAAGTGGCTATCTGTGAACAGACGGAAGACCCGAAAGCCGCAAAGGGTGTTGTAAGAAGAGAAGTGGTACAGCTGATTACGCCCGGAACTGTAATGGACGGCAAAGGCATCCATGAATCAGAAAACAACTTTATCGCATCTGTTTCTGACTGCTCGAACGGATACGGGTTGGCACTGTCTGATTTAACAACGGGAGAAAATTTGGCTGTCTTGATTGAGCGGATAGAAGATGTCATATCAGAAATTTATTCAGTCGGCGCACGGGAAATCGTCGTTTCAGGAAGCATGGATGCCGATACAGTCGCACAGCTGAAAGAGCGGTGCGGTGCAACGATCTCAATTGAAGATGGAGAAACAGACGAACACGTAACGATCATTGAGCACTTAAATAATGAAGATGTCACAAAAACATTTTTGCGTTTATACACGTATCTGAAAAGAACCCAAAAGCGCAGCCTCGATCATCTTCAGTCCGTACAGGTGTATGAGTTAGAGGAAGCAATGAAAATTGATTTGTATTCAAAGCGCAATCTGGAGCTGACTGAAACGATCCGTTCAAAAAATAAAAAAGGCTCTCTTTTGTGGCTGCTGGATGAAACAAAAACTGCAATGGGAGGCAGGCTGCTGAAACAGTGGATTGACCGGCCGCTTATCAGAGTCAATCAAATTGAAGAGCGCCAGGAAATGGTGGAAACATTGATGTCCCATTTCTTCGAACGGGAAGACCTGCGTGAACGTTTAAAAGAAGTATATGACTTAGAGCGCCTTGCAGGCCGCGTCGCCTTCGGAAATGTCAATGCCCGGGATTTAATTCAGCTGAAGGAATCGTTAAAGCAAGTGCCTGGCATCAAACAGCTGGTTGCTTCACTGGCTCATGACAAAGCCAAGAAACGCGCGGAGCGGATTGATCCTTGCGGGGATGTACTTGAATTGCTGGAAGAAGCGCTGTACGCGAATCCTCCTTTATCGTTAAAAGAAGGGAACCTGATTAAAGACGGATACAATCAAAAGCTTGATGAATACCGTGATGCAAGCAGAAACGGGAAAGACTGGATTGCCCGCCTGGAACAGCAGGAGCGGGAATACACGGGCATTCGCTCTTTAAAGGTCGGCTTCAATAAAGTTTTTGGTTATTATATTGAAGTGACAAAAGCGAATTTGCACTTGCTTGAGGAAGGGCGCTATGAGCGGAAGCAGACGTTAACGAATGCAGAACGCTACATTACACCTGAATTAAAAGAAAAAGAAGCGCTCATTTTAGAAGCGGAAAATAACATCTGCGAGCTGGAGTACGAGCTGTTCACCGAGCTGCGTGAAAAAGTGAAACTGTATATTCCGCGGCTGCAGCAGCTTGCCAAGCAGATGAGCGAGCTTGACGCACTGCAATGCTTTGCGACAATCAGTGAAAATCGTCACTATACGAAACCGGAATTCTCTGAAGATGAAGTCGAAGTGGTAGAAGGCAGACACCCGGTTGTGGAAAAAGTCATGGACAGCCAGGAATATGTCCCGAACAATTGTATGATGGGCGATAACAGACAAATGCTTCTCATTACCGGTCCAAACATGTCAGGGAAGAGCACGTATATGAGACAAATCGCGCTCATTTCCATCATGGCGCAAATCGGCTGCTTTGTCCCCGCGAAGAAAGCGGTGCTTCCGATTTTTGATCAGATTTTCACGCGAATCGGCGCTGCAGATGATTTGATTTCCGGACAAAGTACATTTATGGTGGAAATGCTAGAAGCTAAAAATGCGATTGTCAATGCGACGGAAAACAGCCTTATTCTGTTTGATGAAATCGGACGGGGAACGTCCACTTATGACGGGATGGCGCTGGCGCAAGCGATTATCGAATACGTTCACGATCATATCGGCGCCAAGACGCTATTCAGTACGCACTATCACGAGCTGACCGTTCTTGAGGACAAGCTGCCGCAGCTGAAAAACGTTCATGTTCGCGCTGAAGAATATAACGGAACGGTTGTCTTTCTTCATCAAATAAAAGAGGGAGCAGCCGACAAAAGCTACGGTATCCATGTAGCCCAGCTTGCCGAGCTGCCGGAAGATCTCATTGCGCGCGCTCAAGATATTTTAAAGGATCTTGAGCATTCAGGGAACAAACCGGAAGTGCCGGTGCAGAAATCTGTGATGAAAGAAGAGCCGGCACAGTTGTCCTTTTTTGACGAAGCGGAAAAGCCGGCTGAAGCACCGAAGCTTTCAAAAAAAGAAAAGCAAGTGCTCGATGCCTTCAAATCACTTAATATACTGGATATGACACCTCTTGAAGCGATGAATGAAATGTACAAGTTGCAAAAGAAATTACATTAAAACGGGGTGATGAATGTGGCTAAAGTCATCCAGCTGTCAGATGAGCTTTCAAATAAAATAGCGGCGGGCGAGGTTGTGGAGAGGCCCGCCTCAGTCGTCAAAGAATTGGTGGAAAATGCGATCGACGCTGACAGCACAGTCATTGAAATCGATATTGAGGAAGCAGGTCTTGCATCCATTCGGGTATTGGATAACGGCGAAGGAATGGAAAATGAAGATTGCAAGCGTGCTTTCAGCCGCCACGCAACGAGCAAAATAAAAGATGAAAATGATTTATTCAGGGTTAGAACGCTTGGTTTTAGGGGAGAAGCACTGCCGAGTATCGCGTCAGTCTCTCATCTGGAGATGACGACAAGCACCGGTGAAGGAGCAGGGACGAAGCTCGTACTTCAAGGAGGAAACATGATTTCCGAATCGCGTTCCTCAAGCAGGAAGGGAACTGAAATTGTCGTATCCAATCTGTTTTTTAACACACCGGCCCGCTTGAAATATATGAAAACTGTTCATACAGAGCTTGGGAACATTACAGATGTGGTCAACCGTATAGCGCTTGCACACCCAGAGGTATCTATCCGCCTGCGCCATCATGGGAAAAACCTGCTTCAAACGAACGGAAACGGAGATGTGCGCCATGTCCTGGCATCAATTTACGGTACGGCTGTCGCCAAAAAAATGCTTCCGCTGCACGTGAGCTCATTGGATTTTGAAGTCAAGGGATATATCGCCCTCCCAGAGATTACACGGGCGTCGAGAAACTATATGTCGTCTGTCATCAATGGCCGTTATATTAAAAATTTCCCGCTCGTCAAAGCGGTGCATGAAGGATATCATACGCTTCTGCCAATCGGGCGTCATCCAATTACCTTTATAGAAATTACGATGGACCCGATTTTAGTCGATGTCAATGTGCATCCATCGAAGCTTGAGGTCCGTCTCAGCAAGGAAACAGAGCTTCATGACTTAATTCGTGACGGAATTAAAGACGTATTTAAACAGCAGCAGCTGATTCCGAGTGCTCAGCTCCCGAAAAAATCGGCACCTGTTATCAAAAATGAGCAGCAGTTCATCACCTTTGATGAAAAGCCTGCCGAAAGAAAAGTTCCGGAAAAAGCGCCTGCGCCGTCTTATTCACCAATGAAGCTCAGCTCAGTCGTGAAAGACCCGGTTGATGCGGAGGAAGAATTGCCTTCTGTTCAATTTGATGCTCCTCCTATCGTTGAACAGGAACAAAGCATTGAGGCGCCTAATGTTTCAGAAGGGCAGCCTGAAGCATTTGAGCAGGAACATCATCATGAAGAGAAGCCGCAGCCAGCGTCTGAGCGGGTTCCGATTATGTACCCGATCGGTCAGATGCATGGGACTTATATATTGGCACAAAACGAGAACGGCCTGTATATTATCGACCAGCACGCCGCCCAAGAGCGTATTAAGTACGAATATTTCCGTGAAAAGGTGGGGGAGGTTGAGCCTGAGGTGCAGGATATGATCGTGCCGTTGACGTTCCACTATGCCACGAACGAGGCGCTGATTATTGAACAGCACAAACAAGAGCTCGAAAGCGTCGGTGTCTTTTTAGAGTCATTCGGCTCAAACAGTTACATCGTCCGCTGTCACCCGGCCTGGTTTCCAAAAGGTGAAGAAGCCGAGCTGATAGAAGAAATCATTCAGCAGGTGCTTGATTCCAAACAGATTGATATTAAAAAACTGCGCGAGGAAGCGGCGATTATGATGAGCTGCAAGGGCTCCATCAAAGCAAACCGCCACCTCAGAAATGACGAAATCAAAGTGCTTCTGGACGACCTCCGAAGCACATCAGACCCATTTACATGCCCGCACGGCCGCCCGATCATCATTCACCATTCGACTTATGAGATGGAAAAGATGTTCAAACGGGTGATGTAGCTGGGTTCGGCGTAGGAAAATATACCCTTTGTCCATATTTTGCCCATGCATTTTTCAAGCATTGAGCCATTCTTTGAATGGATCAATGCTTTTTTTATTGTGTTTTTTGGTGATATGAATATAAACATCAGCAGTCATATTGACTGTAGTATGACCTAGTCGTTCACTTACATATTTAAGATCTGCACCGCTTTCTAACAACATGATTGCATGAGTATGTCTTAGATCATGTGGAGTAATATGGTGCAAATCAGTTTTTCCAAGAATCTCATCTATCACTTTATTAATTGCGTAAGGCCCAAAATCTTTCCCTTTGGAGTTGGGCAAAGAAAGGAGAGTATTATAATTTCCAGTACGTTTCCTTATTATATTTCTTTCCATCTATATCTTTTTAATTCGTTAACTAAAGTGTTACCAATAGCAATTGTTCTGACACTTGCCTTAGGGGAAGTATTCCATAACTTTCATAAACGATTCATTATCACTCTCCGTGTCCAAAAATAAATAGTTGGAGTGAAGAAAAATACAATTTTCATTTAAAATAATAATTATTTACCCAAATTTGTGATATTATGGGTGTAGAGGCTGAATA
Organism: Bacillus sp. 0209A; assembly: GCF_036765095.1. Taxonomy (NCBI): domain Bacteria; kingdom Bacillati; phylum Bacillota; class Bacilli; order Caryophanales; family Bacillaceae; genus Bacillus; species Bacillus sp. 0209A. The sequence goes on along the minus strand of NZ_JBAIZV010000001.1, from coordinate 234,731 downwards.
AAAGGAGTGTGAAGAATGGATCAACAAAGATTACAACGTCCTAGGTTAAAAAAGTTAATTATAAAGAACTTTCGAAGTATTGGTAGGGTACCAGTAGAAATCGAATTAGATGAAATTGTGGTATTGGTAGGTCCAAATAATGTGGGAAAAAGTTCGATATTACGAGCATATGAAGTAGTTATGAGTGACGGTTCTAAAAAATCGGAATTAACTTTAGATGATTTTCCAAATGGGGAAGTTAATTCTGAATTTCTTCCAGAAATAGAATTACAGACAATAGTATATGATAACACACCAGGGGAAAAATGGGTTGATGATTCTAGCGGGGAGAAATTAATCAGGGAATGCTGGACATGGTCAGCACCAGGAAAACCTAGAAGAAGAGGTTTTAATGTCATAAAAGGTGATTGGGATGAAGATTCAGTTCCTTGGGGGGCTGCTAATGTAGCGAACTCAAGACGTCCACAACCCCATAGAGTAGATGCTTTTCAAGACCCTATTGATCAAACAAATGAATTGGTAAAAATGATAACCTCGGTATTACAGGAACGAGTTAAATCTTTAAAAGCTTCTAAAGAAGAAAGTGATTATGTTAAATTATTAAAATCTATAAAAGAAATTCAGAGTAAAATAATTCAAGATTCCCAAGAGGAAATAACAAGAGCGCAGGACGGAATATCAGAAATATTAAAAGAAGTTTTTCCAGGTTATAAGGTTATATTCGATGCTAGACCTGAAGAAGATCTGGATAAAAGTATTAGTTTATTTAAAGCAGGGTCAAAACTTCTGATTGGTCCAGAAACAGGATATAGAAGTACAGTTGATAGGCAAGGAAGTGGGGCAAGAAGAACGCTTCTTTGGGCTTCACTTAGATATATTTCTGAATCATCAACCAAAAATGACCGTCCCCATGTATTATTATTAGATGAACCTGAATTATGTTTACACCCAAATGCAGTACGAGAAGCATGTAAGGTGCTGTACGACCTTCCGAAAAAAGGGAATTGGCAAGTCATGGTTACTACTCATTCACCTGCTTTTATTGATTTATCTCGTGACAACACGACAATAATCAGAGTCGAAAGAAATACGGAAGGGAATGTTGAGGGGACTACAGTTTTTCGACCAAGTAAAGTAAAATTACATGATGAGGATAAGAAGAGACTAAAACTTCTTAATATTTGCGATCCTCATGTCACAGAATTCTTTTTTGGGGGATATTCAATCATAGTAGAAGGCGATACAGAATACACGGCGTTAAAGCAAGTAATAGCTAATAATGATAGCTATAAAGATATACATATAATCAGAGCAAGAGGAAAATCAACAATTGTTTCATTGATGAAAATTTTAAACCATTTTGGTTCAAAATACTCTATCCTACATGATAGTGATTATCCAACATTAGAGTCGGGGAACCGTAATTCAGCATGGACCATTAATCAAAACATTTTAAATGAAAAAAACGAACATAATGATCCTTCAAAAATTCGATTAATTGCATCGATGAAAAACTTTGAAAGTGCTTTTTTAGAGAAAGAGGTTAAAGAGGATAAACCCTATAATGCTTTGGTGCAATTAAATGAAAATCCAAAAACTTTTAGCCAGGTAGAATTGCTATTAAAAGCTCTAATTGACCATAAAGAACCGGTGCCATCAAATTGTTTGGAATGGCACGATATTGAAGTTCTTGAGAGGTTCTATCTAGAGTGGGAGCAAAAAAAGGTAATATAATATTAAATTCCAGTCGCTTTCTCAATTGGGAGGGCGTTTTTTATTTTAGGGAGGGATGACATGCAAAGAACATTGACCCTGAATGAACTAGGTTGTCCAATCTCACACGGGAAGGTTACTGCGGCACAAAAGGGATAAGTCAGCCTATGATTAATAGTGGGAGTCATCTGCCCGTCGAGGAAATAACAGCAAATGGTAAAAGGGATGTCTCTATTATCTGTCTAGGCATTCTGTGTATCGTGCATGATGGAGGATTGGAAAACAGAACATTAAACATGCATGTGGAACAATGATGTTGGTCAAAGGATATTCATAAGTTAGGGAGTATGATGACGGAATCCGTGAATATTATATTAAGTGTCCACGGTGTAAGTGAGTATACATCTAGATCTTATATACAAGGAAAGCCAAGGAAGCACAAAAGAAATTATAATCCGCAATGTTGCAGTTGAAAGAGGAAATGAGCATTCCCCCTCTAAAATCTCTGAGGGATAAACATTGGAGATCGCGCTCCCCTCCCCATTTAAAAAATTCCAAATGAAAATTCAGAAGGAGGTGAGGGAGTGGCTAGATCACGGCAACCTATTGACTTACTGCTGGTAAAAGGGAAGAAACACCTGACACAGCAAGAGATTGAGGACCGTCGAGCACAGGAAACAAAGGCGCTAAGCCAACAAAATGAAAGCTCCAACATATTTGCCAAAAGACTTAAAAAGAGAGTTTAAAAATATGGCGGACGAGCTTAATAACACCGGAATTATTAGCAATTAAAATGTTGATCCACTTTCCCTTTTTTTGTTTGCTAGAAAGTTATATTTACAAGTAAAGGAGCAATTGCTTGCACGGGGTGGAAATGTAATAGAAGAAGAAAAGATCCTTCCGAATGATGACTATTCCGAGCCATTAATAAATCAGGACAAGCTATTAAACAATGTCGGTAAGCTTCCAGTTATTGGGATGGTCGTTTCCTCTCACTGTAAACGTGTCATCACGAAAAAAGATGATGGGAATCCGAAGTCAAAAGAGGAAGAACGGTTCGGGGTCCACATGTAATGCAACCCGAAATTCTAATTTTTCTAGATCGGTGGGTTCATTTAAATCGGGAATCAGTGGTGTTTCATCTTTAACCGGCCAAAAACCGTTATAAAGATTGGCTGAGACACCTACACAGTTAAAAAAGGAGACACTCTTTCTGAGATTGCACAGGCAAACCTCCAAAAGTGAAACAACATTAAGAGCCCCGAAAAATATATAGTTGGACAAAAGTTTAAGCTTAAAGGTTTCAGTTCATCCAGAAGCACTAAGAAAGCACCAAAAAAACGTCATATGTGTTGCCCTCTGGCATCTATAAAGTGACAAGCCTCATGCGAAAAGGGAATGACGTAAGGCAGATTCAAAAAACTTTAGCGGCTCTTTATTTCTACCTGGATAAAGGGACGAAGAATAACGGCATTGACGGCGTTTATGGTTCCAAACAGCAAATACGGTCCAACGGTTCCAGTCAGTGAGTGGTCTACTCCTGACGGCATTTATGGACCTAAGACTATAGCGAAAATTAAAGACTTTATAATCCATAAAAGGTCCCTTGAATTTTCAAGGGACCTTTTATGGATTATAAAGTTTCAATATTTTTTTCAATTTTATGAATAACTTGCTCGAGCCATTCTAATGGAGATATTCCGTAACTAAGAATGTCCACTCCGTCAGCAGCTTCATCGATAAAATCATTCTTTTCTTCATCCGAATAATCGCTGTTAATAAAATCTTTTAATGTTGCTATATCAGTTTCTTGCTCTTCTTTTGGAATCTCCTCTAAGTATTCGTCCAGTGCTGATTCTGGAGTTTCTATATCTTGATGAAAAATACCCCCTAGAAATTGAAATACAGGTTCAGAAATGTTTGTATCTATCATGATATCACCTCGTTGGGTAGCCAGTTAATATAAAGCTACCATCTTTGTTCTTTTTCAATATAATTTTAGCATTAGTTAAATCAGTAATTGTATCTTCTCCCTTCGGTATTCCTCTTCCTATAACTTCATTTCCATTATAGGAGAGTACTAAAGGCTTTTTCACATCACTATTTAACCATTTTTCTATTTTAACTTTATTATTAGTGAGAGCACTATTAGCAACTCTTTCTGCAGTTGCTCTATCTTTAAATGATGATGAACCGGATATCTTCTTGTTACTCATTTTGCTTTTATCAAGTCTTTGAATCAGTTCTTCGTCAGTCTTCCCAACGTGTCTTTCAATAAGGTGTCCGCCTTTTGCTTCATGAGCAGCTAACCCTCCACCAGGTGCGAGAGGGGTACTATCACCTTGTTTGACATTACCTATACCTCTATTGTTAGAATTTTCAGATTTTCTGAGAACACTCTCTTTTTTATCTTCAATCATACTTTTTAGTAGAGGAGTATTTTTTGCGTTATACGTGTTGTCGATGTCTTGAGCGATCCCGACAAGTGCAAGATCATTCTTATTTTTAACGAAAGAATTGATATAGGCTTTTCCTTTGTTTATCCCTTTATTGATATGAGCAGCGGCTGTTCCACCTTCAACCACTTTACCTACTTTAGAAAGTTTGGTCGTGGTTTGCGCTGCGGCACCCGCACCTTTTGTACCAACGATATTTCCTGCCACATAACTGATATAATGCCCTTTTTCATATGCATCGCCATTTATCATTTTATCATTCCATGAGTCGACAAGGTTTGTCCAGATGATTTTAGAATAAGAAGGTACGCTTAAAACTGTTGTAATTGTTTTTGTGAGTTTTAGTTCGGTAGGGAGCTGCGAATAGTCCCATGCGCCCACAACCAAGTCTTTGATGCCATATATCGTATCGTCAATCGCATCGTTAATTCCATCATTAACCCCGTCAACGAAATCAATTACTGTCTTACCGGCATTGATTACACTTTCACCGACGTCCTTCAGCTGTTTTGCTTGTTCCAGCTGCACTGCGTAATGGAGCTGTTCTGGTGTGAGATTATCATAGCCGACTTTCTTGGCAATGTCTAAGTATTCATCCGGGTCCGTCACTCCGTCAGCTAGCTTCTTCTTTAAATCTTTGATTTCTCGTTCTTTCGCTTCATCTTTCTTGATCTTCAAATAAGCTTCAGTCTGTTTCGAGATATCGCCTTTTTTCTTATGTATATCACTTTCTCGATAAGCTTTAGCATTGTAGTGGATCGGTGTAGCATTCTTGCCTTTGCCTGTTGATTCCTCAAGCTTTTGGAAGTCCTTCTTGATGAATTGCTCGTTTGGCTCTGACTGGGCATATTCAGTAACAAGTGCTTCGTCCACGCTGCCTAATTTATCGACTGTTTTTTTGCGTTTGTCTTCCGCATCAGCGAGTTCGTCTTTAAAGTCTTCAGTCGAGAACAAATCGAGTGGAAGGATGTCGTCGATATCATGTAAGATATCTTTCATCGCTTTCTTTTGTTCAGACATAATAGATTTTGACTTTGTGTAGGCGTTAGCCAGCTCGTGTTCTAAGAAGGATTCTTCTATATAAGTATCAGATAAGCTGGCGTCCTCTAGAGTGCCTGAAATGCTTGTCAAATAAGCAATTTTCATATCAATTAGATCGATCCAATTGTCAGCCACACCTGCATGATCTTGATAAAATGCTTTGATGTTGTCGGCGCCTTTTCCGGAAAACTCACTGTCATCTAAATCAGCTACAGCTTTAAAAGCCTTTTTTAGATTGGCCATCTGACTTCTTAATTCTTTGTATTCTTTTGCACGTTTATCTGCTTCAGAGAGCAGTGTTTTCGCTTCAAATACCTTCATGTTCATATCCTTTCGTTTGAATATACTCCAACAAGATTTTACCATGGGAAAATGAAGAAACAGACTAAATGTGATACAAAAGTGTGAAATGATCAATTTGATCTGTGTCATTTTACCTATCTCAATCTCTTGTTTGGGAGACTGGCGATGTCGTCAGACGGTTCTAGCTAATGAAAGGGCTTTTTCATGATTGAATTTATGGACCAAAAGCAAAAGCTAATCTCGATTAGTACTGAATTAAAAAAAGCCCTCAAAAGATAGGGCCTTACTCTTGGTTCAAAACTTTATCGGATGGTTGGTACTTTAATTTTTTTATTAACTTATCATTGATTGATACTTCATTTCCGTCTACAACACCCGAGAAAGTTATTTTTTTATTGGAAGGATCATAATGAAAAATGTAATAGTTGTCTTTATTATTCTCATTTTTTACATAAATTGTTTTAATAAAACCTTTAGGTGCACTTAAAGAATTAAACATAGGGTATTCTTCAGATTCAATCTCTTTTTGAGAAATACCGTAATCAGAAATATAATGATCAATTTGATCTCCGGCCACTTTTCTGCTGTTAAAATGTACAAGTAAAGAAACTCCAGCAATACTAATAGCTAAAGCGATAAGAGAAAGTAAGATTTTTTTTACCATTTTATAAAACTCCTATTTAATATTAATGTACTAATGAATAGAGGTACTTAGTAGTGAACACTCTGTGTAAATCACATGAACAGAAACAACGATACCATAATGTTGCTGATAAGCACTTTAAATTTTCTTTAATAAACTAAAAAGATAACAAAAGTAACTTTTTAAAGAGATAAGAATTAAATTCATATAATAACTTGATCAAAATAATAAGCAGGCTTTTTAATGACGAAATGCGGAAGATCAGATATAAGACTTTACCCATGTTTTATACATAATCATGTTAATTCAATACAATTATCGTAAATGTTAGTCTAAGAAAACTCATCAAGACTTTCATTAGAGCTGGGTATTTATTTATGAGATCGAAAAGATGTTCAAACGCGTAATGTAGCGGGGGTTGGCGAAGGGGAAAATTTATAGGCATTGAGACATTAAATGGACCAGTGCTTTTTTGTACTCATTTGGTGTAATACATTAAGAATCAGTTGGAAACGTGTAAAACAGTGTTAAGCGTTATACTTTGTAATGGGTTTATGAATTACTACAATAAAATGTTTACAAAAAATTCAAACAAATGTATATTTTAGGTTAAGGAGGTGGGAACATGACATTCGATCCGAATAGAATCATCCTTTTGGATGAGCTTGAGCATGAGATTGAAGGAATTATTTTTGAATGCAGAATTTAAATCACACCTCATTGTTTTGCTTCCTGTTTTTTATGAACAGGGAGTTTTGTTTTTCGTTGAGAGAGTTTGGGGCTGTTGTCCGATTTTATAAATGAATAATCTCAAAGTAAAAGGAGGGTGTTTAGTGATGGAAATGTATTTTTGGGCGTTCATTCTATTTTTATTGATCTACGAACCGATATATGGATACATTGATTTTCAAAAGTTTAAAAGAAACAATAAGACTGGTGAAAATGGAAATGAGAGAGTGAAGTATTATGTTCGTATAATGATCGGATTATGGGTTCCAGCTTTGTTTATTTTAGCTTTAGTGGCTTTTACCGATCTCTCATTCAAACAAATCGGATTCACTATGCCGACAATACATACAGATCCTCTCGGTCCGCTTGCATCCTATCTTTTGCTGGGGGTAGGTGCTTTATATGTAATCCTTGTGATGTATTGTATCATCGGTTTCAAGTTTAGTCCGAAGATCAGGAAAGATATAATAAATAAAAAAGCGGAAGAGTTAAAGACTTCAGCTGCCGCGCCCATCCTGCCTGTTTCATTGAATGAGAAAAAGGTTTGGAATTATGTATCCTTAACAGCCGGTGTAACGGAGGAAATCATTTATAGAGGGTTTTTAATATTTGTTCTCTTGTTTTTGTTCCCGCAAGTTTCAATCTGGGTCATCATCCTGCTTGCATCACTCCTTTTTGGAGTAGCTCATACATATCAGGGGCTGTGGCAGGGAGTGATCAGAACTTCACTGGTTGGGGCTTTGTTTTCTGCTTTATATATCATCATTGATTCTATTATTCTACTAATTATATTACATTTTCTTGTGGATTATTTAGCAAAATTAGACGATGAGAATGATATAAAAGCAAAAACCGCTTGAATCATCACAGGCGGTTTTAAGCAGTTTTCCCATTTGACCGGTCATCAAAGGCAAGTTCAATGAAAGCCATCAATGCTGATATCACAACAAGAAAGACATCTGGAATATATATAGACTGCATAAAGTAATCTGTCAAAACAGATCGTTATGAAATTGCTCACATAGTACAGTATAAAAGCAAAAAGTGCAGTCTTTTTCAATGAGAGTGATCTTGCCAAAATCATAGAAACAACCTTTGTGAGTGGGTCTATGATCAAGCCGACAGCAAAACAGACTAAAATAAATAAAACTAATGTTTGATTTGAGTCATATGTGACGCCCAGTATGGAGAATAATCCTTTTATCCCAAAGAAATAGCCGCCGAAGATCACTACAAGTGCAATGGCAACGATGAAAGCGATAGATACAATTCCGATTAATTTTGATCTCAGGTTAAAATCTTTAGAGTGCTCGTTCTGTTCTTTTTGGCTCATGTAAGACACTCCCTTCACCTGCTTACTCATACCCTTGAATGAGCCCAAAATATCTATAAGTCTGTTTTCTAATGAAAATAGTATAACATATTTTTACAAAACCAAAAAAGATCCTTTCCGCTGGGGAAGGACCTTTTTTATCATGTTAACTCCTGAGATTCGCCGAAGCTTTCTCTTTTTTTGGCCAAATAAAATAGCTGGCTGTAATGAGAAAATCAATGCCTATGATGACAGTCCACAGTTTAAGAATGCCGCTCAATGCCTCGGTTCGAGCAGAATCATTGATAAAATAGATCATCCCTGCTAATAGTCCTGCACCAATAAGGTAGGCTAGCACATGTTTGATCCAGCCTTTCGCATAGTGCTTGGCGTGATCCATTCCATAGCGTTTCAGCGGTTTGGATCCTTGTTTTGCCACATAATATTGAAATCTTTCATCCGCCCATTGAATCATTTGTTTTCCAAAAGCGATCGATATACCGATGTAAACTGCTGCGATCCCGTGGGCAGCAGTCGCTGTGGCTCCGCGGTAAAGGTCCACACCAGTTGCCGCTAATAAGATCAAATCGATAACTGGAGTTAAGGCAAGGAACAGCAGTCCTAATCTATGTTGTTTGAATAGGTAACGTACAGCAAGCCCTAAAACAATCACAACCCAAAACGCAATTTCACAGAAGACAATCATCCATGCGATACCGTTCAATTCATTCCCCTCTTTTCAATACAGTTGTATTATTTAAATAATATGTTATCATCTTTATTTTTATAATACAACTGTATTATAAAATTGCTCTCTTCTTTTTTTCTTGTTACAATAAAGCTATGCCAAAACAAATTGACCATGAGAAAAGAAGAAAACAAATTGCAGAAGCGACGTGGCGGGTCATTTTAGAACGGGGGATGGAGGGAGCCTCAGCCAGAAACATTGCAAAGGAAGCAGGATTGTCATTAGGTGCGCTGCGCCATTATTTCTCTACACAGGATGACCTGCTTGTTTTCGCAATGAAACTTGTTCAAGAAAAGGTGATGGCCCGTATTGAGCACATTGCATTGAAGGATGTGCCCCCTAAGGAAAAAGTGTTACATATTCTGCTTGAAATTGTCCCAACGAATGAAGAAACGATTAGAGAGATGGAGGTGTGGTTTGCTTTTACGGTTTACGCCAGACATAAAAAGGATAGGTTTGATGCGAATCATGACGGGATTTATAGTGGCATGCGGAATCTGATTGCCTATTTAGCTGAATTCGATTTACTGAAGCAGGCTGCTGATAAAGACATTGAAGCTGAGAGACTTTACGCGCTGATTGACGGCTTGGCTTTACATGCGATGCTTGACCCGGTGCGAATAAATAAAGATAGGATCGAACGTGTCATTATGCAGCATATCGAATCAATTTGCGTGGAAGAAACTTATGAGACAGAAGAAAGAAATCCCTAAGACGCGTGCGAAAAAGCTATTTTCAAAAGAATAGCTTTTTTATATGCGGAAAGAACAAGAATCTCTGAAAAAAATGGAAAATAAGCATGCCGTTTGGTAAAGTGGAATGAAAGACGGACTCGGGCTGAACAGTTTACCGATCTTTCATTTAAGAACTTTACTTGATAGGGAATGATGTAAATGAATCTTACTTATAAAGTACATCCGATTAAAACAAGATATCAAGGCTGGACGAATTATTGCTATATCATTGAAGATATTGTAAGCAGATCTGCAATTGTTGTTGACCCCTCATGGGAACTGAGTAAAATAACAACTAAACTTTCCGAGCTTGAGACTGAATTAACAGCAATCATATTGACACATTCTCATTATGATCATGTAAACCTGGTCGAGCCGCTGACGAAGATGTTTAACGCTCAAGTTTATATGTCAAAAAAAGAAATTGATTATTATCAATTCCGGTGCAGCAATTTAATTGGCTTGCATGATCAACAGACGATCAGCATAGGAAACATGAGAGTGCAATGCCTTCTCACTCCGGGGCACACAGCCGGAGGAATGTGTTATTTGTTTTCCGAGAGTATTTTTACCGGAGATACGGTATTTACAGAAGGGTGCGGCATATGCGAGGGTGATGGCAGTTCTGCGGAAGAGATGTTCAGAAGCATTCAAAGGATTAAGTCGGAGGTTTCGACCTATGTACGAGTGTTTCCTGGCCACTCATTTGGCAAAACGCCCGGCCATACGATAGAGGATCTTTACCAGTATAATATTTACTTTCAAATTGATAATAAAGAACATTTTGTGAAATTTCGCACCCGTAAAAACCAAAAAGGTATTTTTGATTTTAAATAAGGCTTTTGAATCTATTGTCCTATTTTCCTTCGAATATCTAAATGATCAGTAATGTTTAAAATGATTATATAGAAGGATTTGATTTGTTTTGAATAAGGCTCTGGAGAAAAGATGAAGCGCATTCTCCTCATATCCATGCCCTATAAGTGATACGGGTCATTTTTCTTATGTTCTGCTATAGCCTCTGATCCTTTATGCCCCAATTGAAAAAAATAGGAAAACAATCGAGTGAACTGTAGGAAAAATTAACTTGACGTTAATATTTACAGAGGTTACCATCAACATGAACATGCTACTATTTATCCGGTCATCACTATTTTTTATAAAATCATACAGAAGTGCATCATATTTACTAATCGGAAGGGTGGCTTTGAGAGAATGATCACATATGTTTTTCCGGGTCAGGGTTCGCAGAAACAGGGAATGGGCAGCGAACTATTCGATGAATTTAAAGAACTGATGGCTCAGGCAGATGAGATCCTAGGATATTCAATTAAACGTCTTTGCATAGAAAATCCTTATTCTAATTTAAACAAAACGCAATTTACACAGCCGGCTTTATATGTGGTAAACGCATTAAGCTACCTGAAAAAAATCCGTGAAGCGGAAGCTAAGCCCGACTTTGTCGCCGGGCACAGCTTGGGTGAGTACAATGCGTTATTTGCAGCGGAAGCCTTTGATTTTGAGACAGGTTTAAAGCTTGTCAGAAAAAGAGGCGAGCTGATGAGCATGGTGAGCAACGGCGGCATGGCAGCTGTTATGGGATTAAATGAAGAGCAGGTTGCAAGTGCTCTGAATCAATATGATTTACACAATGTTGATATCGCTAATGTGAACGCCCCATATCAAATTGTGATTTCAGGCAGAAAAGATGATATTGAAAAAGCCGCATCTCTTTTTGAAACGATGACTGAAGTTACAATGGTACTCCCCTTAAACGTAAGCGGCGCGTTTCATTCCAAATACATGAATAAAGCGAAAGAAGAATTCGAGCAATTTCTTCATACCTTTCATTTTTCGCCTCCGTCTATCCCGGTTATTTCTAATGTGTATGCCAAACCGTATACATATGAATTAATGAAGCAGACGCTGGCCGATCAAATCAACCATTCAGTGAAATGGACGGAGAGCATAAACTACTTAATGAAAAAAGGCCAACTAGAGTTTGAGGAAATAGGGCCTGGAAATATTTTAACAGGGTTAATTCACCGTATAAAGAAAGATGCGGAAGCAATGTCCCGCTGAAAATGATGATCCCTAAGATCATGCACCGCTAAAGGCAGGCTAGAGATAGATTTCCTTTTAGTCAAGGTATAAAGTTTTAGAGGTGCAATCGTTCGTTCGACACTGTTTCTAAATGAATAACTTTATATACTGTTACATAATGAGGCTGATAAAACATGTCCGCACCATATTAGACATTTGAACTATGTCAGTCAGCCGGCATGGATGCCAAACCATCGCTCTCACATCTGATGGTCTCTTTTTCACCGCACCCAATCATTCATAGAGCCGATGTTTTTTGCTGATCCTGTTAGCATGTTATGCCAAATTAGAGATATCAACATACATCTACGACCACTACATAATAGATCCGCATCCAGAGCACCAAAACAATCTTCCTAAAGTTCCATTATGTCTTTTCATTAAATAATCGGATTTCACTCGCTGCTGTGTATCTTTTACAGCATACATGGAGATGAGAAATCAAAATAGCCGTCATAAATATAAAAAAAGTAGGTTATGCATATGAATGAACCGCTCGTTTTTATGTTTTCCGGACAAGGTTCCCAGTACTATCATATGGGGAAGGAATTATTTAAGGAAAATACCGTGTTTCGCCAGTCGATGCTTGAAATGGATGCCATTGCAGCACGGCGAATCGGCACATCCATTGTTGAAGAAATCTATCATCCCGCTAAACGTGTGTCAGATCCGTTTGACAGCATTCTTTTGTCCCACCCCGCAATCTTTATAATTGAATACTCCTTATACAAGGTTTTGGCAGATAGGGGAATCTATCCTGATTACGTATTGGGATCAAGTCTGGGAGAATTCGCAGCAGCAGCTGTTTCTGGTGTGTCAGACGCAGAGAATATACTGAATTGCATACTTGAACAGGCCATTTTAATCCAGAAATCCTGCGATAAAGGAAAAATGCTGGCCATTCTTGATCATCCGCAATTACTGAAAGACCATCCGCAGCTGTTTAGAGATAGTGAACTCATCTCTATTAATTATGATTCGCATTTCGTCATTTCTGGTGAAGAAGAAAACATAAAGCAGATCATGGAGGTTTTAAAAGAGAAGCAAATTCTTTGCCAGCAGCTGCCTGTGTCCTATGCCTTTCATTCTTCGCTTATTGATCCGGCAGAAAGTGTCTATGCAGAATTTTTAAGTTCAATCTCTTTTAAAAACCCGTCAATACCAATGGTGTCGAGTCTAACGGGGGGCTGTCTTCGCGAAATAGACAAGCATTTCTTTTGGGATGCGGTTAGAAAGCCAATGAGATTTCGCGAAGCGATTGGATATTTAGAAAGCCAGCATACATGCCGGTTTATCGATTTAGGGCCATCCGGCACCTTAGCTGCTTTTGTGAAACAGCTGATTCCGGGTGATTCAGCTGACCGCTGCTACTCGATCATCACACCATTTCATCAGGAGCTGAAAAATCTGAATACGGTTGAGTGTTTCCGTACACCAGAAAGGAAGTTTACAAGATGATTACATATGTTTTTCCAGGACAAGGATCCCAGCAAAAGGGAATGGGACAAGGACTATTTGAACAATATCGGCATTTGACTGATCAAGCAGATGAAATTTTGGGCTATTCAATAGAAAAGCTCTGTACCGAAAAATCCTATTTGGATGTAAACCATACTGAATACACGCAGCCGGCTTTGTACGTCGTCAATGCACTCAGTTATTTGAAGAGACTGGAGGAAACCGGCAGAAAACCTGATTTTGCGACAGGACATAGCTTAGGAGAATACAATGCGTTGTTTGCAGCGGGGGCATTCGATTTTGGAACCGGATTAAAACTTGTCAAAAAAAGAGGCGAACTGATGGGACGAATTACAGGAGGCGGAATGGCTGCTGTGATCGGGCTGAATAAGGTACAAGTTACAGCCGTTTTAGAAGAGCACCGTCTCTATGACATTGATGTGGCAAATGAAAATACGCCTCGGCAGATTGTGATCTCCGGCCAAAAAAAAGAGATTGAAAAAGCCGGAACGGTTTTTGAAAACACCAAGGATGTAAAGCTATTTCACCCTTTAAACGTAAGCGGAGCTTTTCATTCCAGATATATGAATGAAGCAAAACAGGAATTTAAGCAATTTATTGACTCATTCCTTTTTGCGCCTTTATCTGTCCCTGTTATCTCCAATGTCTATGCAGAGCCCTATCAACAGGACAGGATAAAAGAGACATTATCTGAACAAATGGTCAGCACAGTGAAATGGACGGACAGCATACGTTTTCTGATGGGAAGAGGAGAAATGGAGTTTGAAGAGATCGGGCCTGGAACTGTTTTAACCGGCCTCATCCAGCGGATTAAAAATGAAGCAGAACCGTTAACACATGCACCCGAAAAGAACCTTGCTTCCCGTCATACGTTCAGTGCGCATTCAAAGGAACAAGCAGAAGCGGCTGGACATCGACCTCAAGTTCAAGCTGGAATTACGGCAGAATCTTTAGGAAGTGCTGAGTTTAAACAGGATTATCAACTTACATATGCTTATCTTGCAGGAGGAATGTACCGCGGCATTGCTTCGAAAGAAATGGTAGTAAAGCTGTCAAAAGCAGGAATGATGGGGTTCTTTGGTACAGGCGGCCTGAGTCTGAATGAGGTTGAAGAGGCGATCCTCACTATTCAAGAAGAATTAGGGGAAGGACAAGCCTACGGCATCAATCTCGTCCATAATATGAAACATACTGAATCAGAAGAAAAAATGATTAACCTTTTATTGAAGCATCAAGTGAGAAATGTGGAAGCTTCAGCATTTTTAAGTGTCACTCCCGCATTAGTAAGGTATCGCGCAAAAGGAGTAAAACGAAACTCTAATGGCGATGTCATTTGCTCAAATCGTCTCATTGCGAAAATATCACGGCCGGAAGTTGCAGAATCATTTCTGAGTCCTGCGCCTGAGAATATGCTGCAAAAGCTTTTAGGAGAAAATAAAATCACAGTGAATGAAGCTGAGTTGTTGCGTAACATTCCGATGGCTGATGATATTTGTGTGGAAGCTGATTCAGGCGGCCATACAGATGGAGGTGTGGCATACAGCCTGATGCCGGCGATGACGTCATTAAGAGATGAAATGATGAAAAAATATCAATATCCGAAAAAAATTAGAGTTGGTGCAGCTGGAGGAATTGGAACGCCTGATGCAGCGGTGGCAGCTTTTATGCTTGGTGCTGATTTTATTGTAACAGGCTCAATCAATCAATGTACGGTTGAGGCGGCGACAAGTGATAAAGTAAAGGATTTGCTTCAACAGATGAATGTACAAGATACAGCTTACGCGCCTGCGGGTGATATGTTTGAATCGGGCAGCAAAGTGCAAGTGCTGAAAAAAGGCGTGTTCTTTCCGGCGCGGGCAAGCAAGTTATATGAACTGTACCAGCGATACGGGTCAATACGTGAGCTGGATGCAAAGACGTTGACTCAGCTGGAGGAGAAATACTTCAAACGCAGTATAGAAGACATCTATAAAGATATGACATTGCATTATCCCGAGGCAGAAATTGAGAAGGCTGAACAAAATCCGAAGCATAAAATGGCTTTGATTTTCCGATGGTACTTCAGATACAGCTCCAACTTGGCAATCAGCGGAAGCGAACATTCGAAGGTCGATTATCAAATTCACTGCGGTCCGGCGTTGGGAGCCTTTAATCAATGGGCCAAAGGTTCTGAATTAGAAAACTGGCGCAATCGCCATGTGGATGAGATCGGAAAAACATTAATGACAGAAACGGCAGCATTGCTTCATGAAAGGATGCAATCAATGTATCAACCTTCGTTTTAAAAGACAGAATAAGATTGATAGTTTGAATATTACGAAAATACACCTATAAAAAGTACTCAAATGAACCCTTGAAGGAGAGAGCGCGTTATGGATAAACAGAGAATCTTTGAAGTGTTAGTCACCAATATTTGCGAGGTGCTTCCTGAATTAGACGGACACAGATTCGAGCCTGAAGATCAGTTAGTTGAGTTAGGAGCTGATTCTGTAGACAGAGCTGAAATTATCACAATGGTGCTAGAGGATTTATCATTAAAAATTCCCCGCATTGAGCTGTCTGGGGTGAAAAACATCGGCGAGTTGGCTGAGGTGCTTTATGACAAAGTGCAAACTGTCTGAGGTGGTGGTGACCGGTGTAGGCGTAACGGCTGCTATCGGTCAAGGGAAAGAGGCCTTTGCTTCTTCGCTGCTGTCCGGCAGGCATGCCTTTGATGTTATGAAGCGTTCGGGCAGACAAAAAGACAGCCGGTTTATTGGAGCTGAAATTGCGACATTGTCTTATCCCGACCGGCTTTCTAAAAAATTATTAAGAAAAGCGTCATTTTCCAGCCGTGCTGCATTGGTGACTCTCTCAGAGGCTTGGGAGGAAGCTGCATTAAACGAAGTCGATTCCGCACGTATCGGACTGGTAGTCGGTGGGTCAAATTTTCAGCAGAGAGAAACCTTACAGCTTTATGAAAGTTATCAAAATCGCTCTGGTTTTATTTCGCCTGCGTATGGCCTGTCTTTCATGGATAGCGACCTTTGCGGATTATGCACAGATCAGTTTGGCATTACGGGCTTAGCTTATACCACGGGAGGAGCCTCGGCCAGCGGCCAGTTAGCAGTGATTCATGCGATTCAGCAAGTCTTGTCAGGCGAAGTAGATATTTGCATAGCGCTTGGTGCATTAATGGACCTTTCTTATATGGAATGCGAGGCGCTTAGGGCTTTAGGCGCTATGGGAACGGACAAATTTGCGGAGGTGCCTGAAAAAGCGTGCCGGCCCTTCGATCAGAACAGAGACGGGTTTATTTATGGAGAATCGTGCGGCGCATTGGTGATAGAACGAAAGGAGACCGCTGTCCGCCGAGGTGTCAAGCCTTATGCAGCGTTGTCTGGATGGTCAATCAAACTAGACGGGAACCGGAATCCCGATCCTTCTTTAGAAGGGGAGATTCATGTCATCCAGGAGGCGCTGGAGCGTGCCGGCCTTTCACCAGAAGACATTGATTATATTAATCCCCATGGCACAGGTTCTTTTATTGGAGATGAAATTGAATTAAAGGCGTTGCATGCGTGCGGGCTTTCCCACGCTTATATTAACGCAACAAAATCGATAATCGGGCACGGCCTCAGCGCCGCAGGCATTGTAGAGGTGATTTCTGTTTTGCTGCAAATGAGAAAATCTGCCCTGCATCCGAGCCGGAATTTGGATCATCCAATTGATGATTCTTTTCATTGGGTAAATGAGAAATCGATTTCATACCGCATCAAAAATGCGCTGAGCTTAAGCATGGGGTTTGGCGGAATGAACACCGCGGTTTGTATACAAAACATTGAGAAATGTGGAGGCGAATCATAAATGGTTTCAGCCGGAATAGAAGCGATGAATGTCTTTGGCGGGACGGCATACCTTGATGTCATGGAACTTGCCAAATATAGACACTTAGATACTGCCAGATTTGAAAACTTATTAATGAAAGAAAAAGCGGTAGCGCTGCCTTATGAAGATCCTGTGACCTTTGGAGTCAATGCAGCTAAGCCGATTATTGATGCTTTATCCGAAGCCGAGAAGGACCGGATTGAATTGCTGATCACTTGTTCTGAATCCGGGATCGACTTTGGGAAATCGTTAAGTACATATATCCATGAATATTTAGGCCTGAACCGCAATTGCCGTTTGTTTGAGATTAAACAGGCATGTTATTCAGGAACTGCAGGATTTCAGATGGCGGTCAATTTTATATTATCCCAGACGTCTCCGGGTGCCAAAGCACTAGTTATCGCCAGTGATATTTCACGTTTCTTAATCGCCGAGGGCGGAGACGCTTTAAGTGAAGACTGGTCTTATGCTGAACCGAGCGCCGGAGCGGGAGCGGTGGCCATTTTAGTAGGCGAAAATCCCGAGGTGTTTCAAATAGATCCCGGAGCAAATGGCTATTACGGCTATGAAGTGATGGATACGTGCCGTCCTATTCCCGATAGTGAAGCGGGAGATTCTGACCTGTCTTTAATGTCATATCTGGATTGCTGCGAACAAACATTTCTGGAATACCAAAAACGTGTGCCCGGTGCAAGTTATCAGGACACGTTTCAATACCTTGCTTACCATACACCCTTTGGCGGGATGGTGAAAGGTGCGCACCGAACAATGATGCGTAAGGTCGCGAAGGCGAAAACAGCTGAGATTGAACCGGATTTTTTAAATCGGGTTAAGCCAGGTTTAAACTATTGCCAACGGGTTGGAAATATTATGGGAGCTGCCTTGTTTCTGGCGTTGGCCAGCACGATAGACCAAGGGCGGTTTGATTCGCCTAAACGAATCGGCTGTTTTTCCTACGGATCAGGCTGCTGTTCTGAATTTTACAGCGGTATTACAACTCCGCAAGGCCAGGAACGCCAGCGCTCATTTGGCATTGAGAAGCATTTAGATCGCCGATATCAGCTCTCAATGGAAGAGTATGAGCTGCTGTTTAAGGGGAACGGGATGGTGCGGTTCGGAACGCGCAATGTAAAGCTGGATGTTGAGATGATACCGGGCATCATGCAGTTTACTCAAGAGAAGCCGCGCTTATTTTTAGAAGAAATTTCTGAGTTTCATCGGAAGTACAGGTGGATCTCGTGACCTATCAAACGATAAAGGTCCGCATTCAAGAGTCGGTTTGCTATATCACCTTTCACCGTCCTGAAGCGAATAATACGATTAATGACACACTCATAGAAGAATGTTTGCAAGTGTTACACCAATGTGAAACATCATCGGTTACGGTTGTTGTGTTAGAAGGGCTTCCCGAAGTATTTTGCTTCGGGGCGGATTTTCAAGAAATGTATCAGGAAATGAAAAGCGGCAGGAAACAGGCAAGCTCCCAAGAGCCTCTCTATGATTTGTGGCTGAAATTGCAGACAGGCCCTTATGTCACGATTTCGCATGTCAGGGGAAAAGTGAATGCCGGCGGCCTTGGTTTCGTATCTGCCACAGATATTGCCATAGCTGATGAAACGGCGTCATTCAGTCTCTCTGAGCTGTTATTCGGTCTGTACCCGGCTTGTGTTTTACCGTTTCTGATCCGCCGGATCGGCTGGCAGAAAGCACATTATATGACGCTAATGACAAAGCCGATTTCCGTACAGAAAGCCAGTGAATGGGGGTTAATAGATGCCTTTGATGTTCAAAGTGAGGTGCTGCTGAGAAAGCACTTATTGCGTTTGCGGAGGCTGAATAAAAAGGGGATCACCCGTTATAAACAGTTTATCAGCTCACTTGATCATCAAGTCAGCCGTTCGAAATCCATCGCTTTAACTGCAAATCAAGACATGTTTTCTGATCTTCAAAACCAGATGGGAATCATCAGGTATGTTGAAACAGGGCAATTCCCATGGGAGGAACAGTAATCATTTGAAAAGATGACAATCAGAACCGTTAGGAGGACATCATGACGCATTCTGTTGTAGAGCTCATCGAAGTTGAGCCTGCTATTATTCAGGTAAAAATGCATGACCGCACTCATAAAAACGCATTTTCACAAGAACTTACAGACGGTTTAATTCAAGCGTTTGAATTCATTCGGAAGAAACCCAATTATAAAGCAGTCATTTTGACAGGGTATGATAACTATTTTGCTTCAGGAGGAACGCAAGAAGGGCTGCTTCGAATTCAGCAGGGATTGACCAAGTTCACGGATGACAATCTTTATTCGCTGGCGCTGGATTGCGAGATTCCAGTCATCGCAGCAATGCAGGGACACGGAATTGGAGGCGGCTTTGTCATGGGGCTTTTTGCTGACATTGTCATTCTGGCCAGAGAGTGTGTGTATACGGCTAATTTTATGAAATACGGATTTACGCCTGGAATGGGCGCTACCTTTATCGTTCCTAAAAAACTGGGGTTCAGCCTGGCTCAGGAAATACTAATGAATGCGGGCAGCTACCGCGGAGCTGATCTCGAAAAAAGAGGGGTTCCCTTTAAAGTCCTGCCTCGTGCGGAAGTATTAGATTATGCGGTGGAACTGGCGCATGAATTCGCGGAAAAGCCGAGAAACTCATTGATTACATTAAAAGACCATTTGGTTGCCCCGCTTCGTCAGCAGCTGCCTCACGTCATAGAACAGGAATTGATGATGCACGAGAAAACATTTCATCATGAGGAAGTCAAAATGAGAATCAAAGGTTTGTATGGAAATTAACCAGAAATCCACATGAAAATTTGCAGATTAAATGGAGGCAGCGCGATGAGAAATAATGATAATACACGCATTTTAGCTAATCCTTCTGTCAGCTACGGTGAGCCTTTACATCTATCTGAAGAGCAGCCGGCAACAATACCTGAAGTTTTATACAGAACTGCTGCTGAGCTCGGGGATACAAAGGGAATCATTTATTTGCAGCCGGATGGAAAAGAAGTGTATCAATCATATGGACGATTGTGGAATGATGCACTGCGTATCGTAAAGGGGCTCCGGCAATCAGGCCTGAAAGCAAAACAAAACGTGATTTTGCAGCTTGGCGACAATTCTCAGCTTCTCCCTGCGTTCTGGGGGTGTGTTTTAGCAGGAATTGTTCCGGCTCCGTTAGCCGTTCCGCCAACGTACGCTGAATCGAGCAGCGGGACTCAAAAGCTGAAAGACGCATGGACGCTTCTTGACAAGCCGGCGGTGATTACAGACCGGGACATGCACCAGGAAATGATCGATTGGGCAAGTGAACAAGGCCTTGAAGGATTCCGTGCAATTGCTGCGGAAGATCTGCTCAGTGCCGAGGCAGAGACGGACTGGCATCAATCCAGTCCTGAAGACTTAGCGCTTTTATTGCTGACTTCAGGCAGTACGGGAACGCCAAAAGCGGTTATGCTTAATCATCGAAATATTATGAGCATGGTAAAAGGGATTATTCAAATGCAAGGCTTCACCAGAGAAGATGTCACGTTTAACTGGATGCCGTTTGATCATGTCGGAGGCATCGGAATGCTGCATTTGCGGGATGTCTATCTAGGCTGCCAAGAAATTAACGTCTCAAGTGAAACGATCTTAATGGAGCCGCTGAAATGGCTGGATTGGATTGATCATTACCGTGCTTCAGTTACGTGGGCACCGAATTTTGCGTTCGGTCTTGTCACTGATTTTGCAGAAGAAATGAAAAACAGGAAATGGGATCTGTCCTCAATGCGTTACATGCTCAATGGCGGTGAAGCAATGGTCGCCAAGGTAGGGCGCAGAATGCTTGAGCTTTTAGAACCTCATGGACTGCCTGCTGATGCGATCCGGCCTGCATGGGGAATGTCCGAAACGTCATCCGGCGTTATTTTCTCTCATGAATTTACCCGGGCTGCAACAAGTGACGATGATCATTTTGTCGAAATCGGTTCTCCAATCCCTGGATTCTCTATGAGAATAGTGAATGACCATAATGATTTGGTTGAGGAAGGCGAGATTGGCCGTTTTCAAGTTTCGGGTCTTTCCGTTACAAGCGGTTATTACCGGCGCCCGGATTTAAATGAGAGTGTGTTTACGGAAGATGGATGGTTTGAAACCGGAGACCTAGGCTATTTGCGAAACGGGCGCTTAACTATTACAGGGCGCACGAAAGATGCAATTATCATTAATGGTATTAATTATTACAGTCATGCGATTGAGTCTGCTGTTGAAGAATTAGCGGAAATCGAAACTTCTTATACTGCTGCCTGCGCAGTCCGCGTGAATCAGAATTCAACGGACCAGCTGGCTATCTTCTTTGTTACTTCCGCAAAAATGAGTGATGAGCAGATGTCTCAGCTTCGTAGAAACATACAATCCCATGTTTCACAGGCGATCGGCGTCACCCCGGAATATTTGCTGCCGGTACAAAAAGAAGAGATTCCGAAAACGGCTATCGGAAAGATCCAGCGCACCCAGCTGAAAACGTCATTTGAAAATGGAGATTTCGATTACTTGCTTCATAACCCCAACCGGATGAACGGGGCGGTCCAAGACGAGGACATGCAGCAAGCAGATCATGTGAGAAGAATAAGGGAAGAGATACAGGAGCATCTGCTCAGCTGTTTGACTGAGGAGCTGCACATTTCCCGCGATTGGGCGGAGCCAAATGCTAATATCCAGAGCCTTGGAGTGAATTCTATCAAGTTGATGAAGCTCATTCGGTCGGTCGAGAAAAAATACCGTATCAAACTCACAGCCAGAGAGATACATCAGTATCCTACGATTGAACGCTTGGCTGGCTATCTATCTAAACAAGAAGGTATCAGCAGCATCTCTGATGACACAGCGGGTACTGACACATCTAAAACGGAACCGGAAAAGAGTCAGGCAGCTTTTCAGCCTCTGTCTGAGGTGCAAAAAGGATTGTGGACATTGCAAAAAATGTCACCTGAAAAAAGTGCCTATCATGTACCTCTCTGTTTTCGATTTTCGTCAGGGCTTCACCTTGAAACATTACAAGAGGCTTTCGGCTTTGTATTCCAACAGCATCCGATCTTAAAGCATGTCATCCGAGAGAAAGACGGAGTGCCATTTCTTACACATGATCCAGCGCTTTCACTTGAAATCAAGACAGAAGACATCTCAGGAATGAAAGAGTCTGACATTCCTTCTTTTCTTAGAAAAAAAGGAAAGGAACCATATGTAAAGGAAAACAGCCCGTTAGTGCGTGTCATGAGTTTTTCCAGATCTGAACAAGAGCAGTTTTTACTAGTTGTCATTCACCATTTGATTTTTGACGGGGTTTCGTCTGTAACATTTATACGCAGTCTGTTTGACAGCTATAAGCTTCTTTTAGAAGGACAGCAGCCGGAAATAACTGTTTCTCCTGCCATTTATCACGATTTTGCGGCCTGGGAGCAGAACATGCTTGCCGGAAAAGACGGCGCGAAGCATCGTTCATACTGGCAGAAACAGCTATCGGGAACTTTGCCGAGCCTTCAGCTGCCTAAGGTCAGCACAAGTTCAGCCGATTCTGAGTTTGAAGAGGATACATATACCCGGCAGCTGTCCAGCGGTTTCATGAATCGGGTCAGGACGTTTGCGAAAGAGCATTCTGTGAATGTTTCGACGGTATTCTTAAGCTGCTATATGATGCTGTTGGGCCGCTATACCGGACAAAAGGAACAGATTGTCGGCATGCCGGCGATGGTGAGACCGGAAGAAAGATTTGATGCTTCCATTGGGCATTTTCTTAATATGCTCCCGATTCGCAGTGAGCTGAACCCGGCAGATATTTTTTCTGAATTTGTGGCTAAATTGCAATTTACCATGTTGGATGGGCTTGATCATGCAGCTTATCCGTTTCCGAAAATGGTGAGGGATTTGAAAATTCCTCGCAGCGAAGCGGGCTCACCGGTGTTTCAAACTGCTTTTTTCTATCAGAATTTTCTTCAATCCGGCAGCTATCAAAACTTGTTGAGCCGCTATGCTGACTTCTTTTCTGTCGATTTCGTTGAGCGTATTCATCAAGAGGGTGAATACGAATTAGTATTTGAACTTTGGGAAACTGAAGAAATAATGGAGCTGAACATTAAATACAATACCGGGCTATTTGATGCGGCATCTGTATCCGCGATGTTCGATCAATTTGTTTATGTAACAGAACAGGCAGTGTTGAATCCTTCTCAGCCTTTAAAAGAGTATTCTTTATTGCCTGAAGCAGAGGAGCAGATAATTCTTAAAACATGGAACGACACTGGCAAAACGTATCCATATACATGTTTTCATGAATTATTTGAGCAGCAGGCGAAAAAGACGCCTGATCGAGCGGCTGTCAGCTATGAAAATCAAACATTGACGTATCGGGAGCTTGATGAAAGAAGCACACAGCTGGCCATTTATTTGCAGGCGCATGGAGTGGGTCCGGACCGCTTGACAGGAATCTATGTGGATCGGTCGCTGGACATGTTGGTGGGATTATTGGCGATTCTCAAGGCTGGAGGAGCATATGTGCCGCTTGACCCTTCCTATCCGGCTGAGCGACTGGAGTACATGCTGGAGGACAGTGAAGTCTCCATCACGCTGACGACATCAGAATTAGTAAACACGTTGAGTTGGAGCGGTGTCAAGACTGCTCTGTTAGATCAAGACTGGGATGAGATCGCTCAAACAGCCTCTGATCGAAAAGTGCTTACACGCACTGTCACGCCCGAAAACTTGGCATATGTTATTTATACATCCGGCAGCACAGGAAAGCCAAAAGGTGTCATGATACCGCATAAAGCTTTAACCAATTTTCTCGTTTCGATGGGAGAAACACCAGGTCTTTCACCAGAGGATAACATGCTCGCTGTCACAACCTACTGTTTTGATATCGCGGCTCTGGAGTTATATTTACCTTTGATAAAGGGCGCACACTGCCATATTTGCCAAACGGAGCATACGAAAGACGTTGAAAAACTGAAACAGGACATCCAAACAATCAAACCGACAGTGATGCAGGCAACGCCGGCTACATGGAAGATGCTCTTTTATTCAGGCTGGGAAAATGAAGAGAGGGTGAAAATTCTATGCGGAGGCGAAGCTTTGCCCGAGACATTAAAACGATATTTCTTACATACGGGCAGCGAAGCTTGGAATATGTTCGGGCCAACCGAAACAACCATCTGGTCAGCGGTTCAGCGTATTAATGAAGAATGCTCTCATGCCACGATAGGAAGGCCAATCGCCAATACACAAATCTATATTACGGATTCTCAGCTTGCACCAGTACCGGCTGGCGTTCCCGGAGAGCTTTGCATTGCGGGGGACGGCGTGGCGAAAGGCTATTACAAAAAGCCAGAATTAACGAATACGAGATTCATTGACAGCCCTTTTGAGTCTGGATCGAAGCTTTATAGAACGGGAGACATGGCGCGCTGGCTTCCGGGAGGACAAATTGAATATATAGGCCGTATTGATAATCAGGTGAAAATACGCGGATTCCGTATTGAACTTGGCGATATTGAAAGCAGGCTCAGTGAGCATCCCGGCATTCAGGAATGCGTCGTGGTCGCGGCTGAAGAGAATGGAATGGATAAGCTTGCTGCCTATTATACAGCTAAAGCTAAACATGCAAATACTTCTCTTGCAGGAAGAGAGCTGCGTCATTATGTGAAAGACGCTTTGCCTGCCTATATGGTGCCTTCTTATTTTATTCAGCTTGACCATATGCCGTTAACACCGAACGGAAAGATAGACAGAAATAGACTTAAGAATAGGGGACTAACTGCGAAGCATTCAAAAGAAAGAGAGATCTCTCCTAAGAACATTCAGGATGCTGTATTGGCCATTTGGCAGGATGTATTGAAAATGACTGACATTGAACGGGAAGACGGATTTTTCGATGTGGGCGGTGATTCGCTTCTCGCGGTTACTGTGGCTGACCGCATCAAACATGAATTATCCTGTGAACTTTCTGTCACAGACCTGTTTGAGTACTCAACGATCAAAAATATCAGCCAATACATCACTGAACAGCGAATGGCGGATACAAGTATCTCTGTGCCGACAGAACCGGCAGCTTATATAGATCAGTCCTTCGAGGGGAACGATCTGCCAGATTATTATGAGGATAGTGTAGCGGTTATTGGCATATCGTGTGAATTTCCAGGGGCGAAAAATCATGATGAGTTTTGGGAGAACCTCAGAGACGGCAAGGAAAGCATTACGTTTTTCAGTAAAGAAGAGCTTCAGCGCTTTGGCATTTCAGTGGAGATGGCGGAAAATGCCGACTATGTCCCAGCTAAATCTTCTATTGATGGCAAAGACAAGTTTGACCCAAGCTTCTTTCAAATCTCTCCTAAAGACGCTGAATTTATGGATCCACAGTTTCGAATGCTGCTGACTCACTCATGGAAAGCAATAGAAGATGCCGGTTATGCTGCGAAACAGATTCCGCAAACCAGTGTTTTTATGTCGGCAAGCAACAATTCTTATCGCGCGCTGCTGCCGTCAGATACAACAGAGAGTCTGGAAACGCCGGATGGTTATGTCTCGTGGGTGCTTGCGCAGAGCGGGACGATTCCGACAATGATTTCTCATAAGCTCGGGCTGAAAGGGCCAAGCTATTTTGTCCATGCTAACTGCTCATCGTCCCTGATTGGATTGCATTCTGCCTATAAAAGCCTGCTGTCGGGTGAATCTGCTTATGCTTTAGTTGGCGGTGCTACGCTCCATACCGAGTCAAATATCGGATATATGCATCAGCCGGGACTGAACTTTTCGAGCGACGGACATATTAAAGCTTTTGACGCATCAGCTGACGGAATGATAGGCGGTGAGGGTGTTGCCGTAGTATTGCTGAAAAAAGCGGCTGATGCTGTAAAAGACGGAGATCATATCTATGCTTTGCTGAGAGGCATAGGTGTAAATAACGACGGCGCTGACAAAGTCGGTTTTTATGCTCCAAGCGTCAAAGGCCAGGCTGATGTGGTGCAAAAGGTCATGAATCAAACGAAGATACAGCCTGAAACCATCCGCTATGTGGAAGCGCACGGAACCGGAACGAAGCTTGGAGATCCAATCGAGCTGGCGGCTTTAACGAACGTTTACAAGCAATATACAAATAAAACGCAATTTTGCGGCATTGGGTCGGTCAAAACCAATATCGGACATTTAGATACAGCTGCCGGTCTGGCGGGCTGCATTAAGGTCGTGATGAGTCTTTATCATCAGGAGCTGGCACCGAGTATCAATTATAGGGAGCCGAATCCAAATATAGATTTAGCCAACTCTCCTTTTTACGTCGTCGATCAAAAGAAAACGTTAAGCCGTGATATCAAAACGCACAGGGCTGCACTTAGCTCGTTCGGGCTAGGCGGGACAAACACTCACGCCATTTTTGAACAATACAAAAAGGATTCTGATAAGAGAAAGATAGACGGGACCTGTATCATACCGATCTCGGCAAAAAATAACGAGAGACTGCAGGAGTATGTACGAGATATTATGGCCTATTTGGATAGAAAAGGGCTTGAGAACGAACAGCTGCCTGATTTTGCGTATACCCTTCAGGTCGGGCGGGAAGCGATGGAGTATCGCGTTGCCTTTACTGCCGATCATGTGAATGAGTTAAAACAGAAGCTCACAGATTTTATCAGTGGAAAAACAGTGATTGAAGGCTGTTTTCAAGGAAGTCAGCAGAATTCTAGGGAAGTTTCATGGCTGACGGAGGACGAGGACAGCGCCGAACTGATCCGTAAGTGGATAGCCAAAGGAAAAGTGAACAAGCTTGCGGAAATTTGGAGCAAGGGAGCATATATAGATTGGATGCAGCTTTACAAAGATGAGCGTCCATACAGAATGAGTCTGCCGACATATCCATTTGCAAAGGAACGATACTGGCCGTCTCAGGCTGACTGCAAGCCGCCGAGTCATATATCCGGAAATCAGACAGAGACCGGTTCCATTCATCCGATGCTCCATCAGAATACATCTGATTTTTCTGAACAGAAATTCAGTTCGGTTTTCACTGGTGAGGAATTCTTTCTGAGAGACCATGTGGTAAGAGGAAAGCCGGTGCTCCCTGGTGTTGCGTACCTAGAAATGGCCCGCGCGGCTATCAAGCAGGCGGCAGGAAGCGATAATGGCCAAGGGGTCAGAATCAGATTGAATCATACAGTCTGGGTTCAGCCTGTTGTGGTTGACAAACATTCGGCTCAAGTGGATATCGGTCTCTTTCCTGAAGAAGATGGAAAAATCACTTTTGACATTTACAGTACACAGGAAGACGGGGCCGACCCGGTTATTCATAGTCAAGGCAGTGCGGAGCTGGTATCTGCCGCCAAAACGCCGGTCGCAGATCTCACTGAAATATCACGCCGCTGCGGCAAAGGAAAGATGTCAGCTGATCAATTTTACGCAGAAGGCAGAAGCAGGGGGATGTTCCATGGTCCGGCCTTCCAAGGGATTAAGAATGTGAATATAGGAAACAAAGAGGTTTTGGCGCAGCTGCAGCTTCCAGAAATCGTTTCTGGAACGAAGGAACAGTTTGTGTTGCATCCAAGTATCATGGACTCCGTCTTGCAGACGGCAACAATATGCATCATGCAGGAATTGACGGATCAGAAGCTGATTTTGCCATTTGCGCTTGAAGAGCTTGAGGTGATCAATGGATGTTCGTCTTCTATGTGGGCTTATGCTCGTTTAAGTGACAGCCATCACTCCGGGGATATTGTTCAGAAAGCGGATATCGATGTCATTGACGAAAGCGGAGACGTATGTGTCAGGATCAAAGGGTTCTCCACGAGAGTATTGGAAGGGGAGGTTCACTCATCAAAGTCTTCACCGCGGCATGAACGCTTAATGCTCGAGCCGGTATGGAGAGAACAGAATGGCGGATTTGTGGACGAGGACCTTTCATTCGCAGAGCATATCGTTGTTCTCTTTGAAACTGAACGAAGTGTCATAGACAGCCTTACATCAAACATGAAGGATGCCCGTGTCATAACTCTGAATGAAGCTGAAGGGCATATTGCAGAACGTTATCAGTTATACGCGCAGAACGTGTTTGAGCTCGTGCAAAGAAAGATCCGTGAGCATTCTGCAGGCCGTGTCATCATTCAAGCCATCGTTCCGCTGAATAAAGAGAAACAATTGTTTGCTGGTGTTTCCGGTCTGCTTAAAACAGCTGAATTAGAATTCAGCAAACTTACAGCTCAGGTCATCGAGATCGAGAAGCCTGAAGAGATGAATGATCTTCATTTCAAGCTGAAAGACGACTGCCGGAGGCCTGCTGATAAACAGATTCGATATGAGGCTGGAAACCGTTTTGTGAAAGGCTGGCGGGAAATGGCTCTGCCTTCCGCTGATGAGCATCATATGCCGTGGAGAGACGAGGGCGTTTATCTCATCACAGGCGGAGCAGGAAGCTTAGGCCTTCTGTTTGCAAAGGAAATTGCCGATCGAGCCGTTCGATGCACCATTGTGCTGACGGGACGCTCTGTTTTAAGTGAGCGTAAGAAAAATGAACTGGAGACTCTGCGAAGCATGGGGGCGGAGGTTGTCTATCGAGAGACTGATGTCAGTGATCAGAGAGCGGTTCGGCGTCTCATGAAGGAAATCAAAGAAAAGTATGGCACACTCAACGGAATCATTCACGGTGCAGGCAGCATTAAAGATCACTTCATCGTTCATAAATCGAATGAAGAGTTTCAAGAAGTGTTGCAGCCAAAAGTAAGCGGTTTGTTCCATGTAGACGAATGCAGCAAGGACTTTCCATTGGACTTTTTCATTTTATTCTCATCTGTTTCCGGAAGTTTAGGAAACGCTGGACAAGCTGATTATGCGGCAGCCAATACGTTTATGGATGCATTTGCTGCATACCGGCGTTCCCTTGCGGTATCAAAGGAGCGATTCGGCTCAACCATTTCCTTTAACTGGCCGTTATGGGAAGAAGGCGGTATGCAAGTCGGCGCTGAAGTTGAACAGAGAATGCTGAAAACCATGGGAATGGTCCCGATGCCAACAGATAGCGCCTTGGAAGCATTTTATCAAGGAATAGCATCTGATAAGCCGCAAGTTTTTGTGATGGAAGGACAGCTTCAGAAAATGAAGCAAAAACTGCTTTCTACAGGAACGACAGCCAAACGGAAAGAGCAGAAAAACGCAGATCAGGCTCACGGTCAAATTCAAAAATTAGAAGCGTCTTTGATTCAAATGGTTGGAGCGATTTTAAAAGTAAACAACGACGATATCGATGTCAATACAGAGCTGAGTGAGTACGGATTCGATTCGGTTACATTTACGGTCTTTACAAATCAGATTAACGAAGCATACCAATTGGAACTAACGCCGACCATTTTCTTTGAATATGGAAGCATCCAAAGCTTGACTGAATATGTAATTGCGGCGTATCCGGGAGAATTGAATCAAGATGCTGCTGTTAATGACACAGATGAAACGTCAAGCTCATTGCACAGTTTAAACAGCCTGAGAGCATCATTAGGCAACATGGTCAGTGCGATCTTAAAAGTAGATAGTGAAGATATTGATGTCAGGACAGAGCTGAGTGAATACGGATTTGATTCGGTTACATTTACGGTCTTTACAAACAAGATCAACGAAACCTATCACTTGGAAGTAACGCCGACCGTTTTCTTTGAATATGGAAGCATCCAAAGCCTGGCTGAATATTTGATAGATGAATTTGAGGAGACTTTTGTTCAGGAGAGCGCAGAATCAGAGGGGCAAGAAGAGTTACAGACAATAACCTCTGAAGTTCCAAAAAGTACAACGCGCAGAAAGCACCGCTTCAAACAGCCTGTTATTGCAAAAGAAGAAACAAGCAAAAAGCAGACTGCCGATTTTGAACCGATTGCAATTGTCGGCATCAGCGGCCGATTTCCTGGCGCTATGGATATAGATGAATTTTGGAGAAACCTTGAGGAAGGCAAAAACAGCATCACAGAAGTGCCAAAAGATCGATGGGACTGGCGGGAGCATTATGGAAACCCTGACACTGAAGCCAATAAAACCGACATCAAATGGGGCGGATTTATTGATGGTGTAGCAGAGTTTGATCCGTTGTTTTTTGGTATTTCGCCGCGGGAAGCCAATTATGTAGACCCTCAGCAACGTCTGTTAATGACGTATGTATGGAAGACACTGGAAGATGTAGGGTGCTCGCCGCAAAGCCTTTCGGGTACAGGGACGGGTATCTTTATCGGTACTGGAAACACAGGTTACAAAGACCTATTCCATAGAGCGAATCTTCCAATTGAAGGCCATGCGGCTACAGGTCATATGATTCCTTCGGTTGGCCCGAATAGAATGAGTTATTTTCTGAATATCCATGGTCCGAGTGAACCTATTGAAACCGCTTGTTCCAGTTCTCTTGTAGCCATTCACCGTGCTGTGACGGCGATGCAAATCGGCGATTGTGAGATGGCGATCGCAGGAGGCGTGAACACGATCCTAACCGAGGAGGCGCACATTAGCTACAGCAAGGCTGGCATGCTCAGCAAAGACGGCAGGTGTAAAACCTTCTCCGCCGATGCCAATGGTTATGTCAGAGGCGAAGGTGTCGGAATGGTCATGCTGAAAAAGCTTGCAGACGCGGAGCGCGACGGGAATCACATTTACGGCGTTATTCGGGGGACGGCGGAAAATCACGGTGGAAGAGCCAATACCCTGACATCACCTAATCCGAAAGCACAAACTGATCTGTTAGTGCGTGCGTATCGCCAAGCAGGCATAGATCCAAGCACGGTCACATATATCGAAGCCCATGGAACGGGGACTGAATTGGGGGATCCGATTGAAATAAACGGGCTGAAAGCCGCGTTTAAGGAATTATCCAATAAGAGAGGCGGCAGCCAGCCGGACATTCCGGATCACCGTTGCGGCATCGGCTCAGTTAAAAGCAATATCGGACATTTAGAGCTTGCCGCAGGTATTTCAGGTCTGATCAAAGTGCTGCTGCAAATGAAGCATAAAACGTTAGTGAAAAGCCTGCATTGCGAGACTCTTAATCCTTATCTTCAGCTGGCTGACAGTCCGTTTTACATTGTTCAGGAAAAACAGGAATGGAAGGCTGTCACAGATCGTGATGGAAACGAGCTTCCGCGCCGTGCCGGAATCAGTTCATTTGGGATTGGCGGAGTAAACGCACATATTGTGATTGAAGAATATATTCCAGAAGCCAATTCAAAACAAATGGCATCAGAACAGCCAAACATGATTGTGCTGTCGGCTAAAAATAAAAATAGGCTAAGGGATCGTGCTTCGCAATTGCTGGAGGCGATTCGCAAGAAAAAATATACAGATCAAGATTTGCACGGCATCGCTTATACCCTGCAAGTCGGGCGAGAAGAAATGGATGAGCGTCTGGCATGTATTGCGGGGACGATGCAGGAACTTGAAGAAAAACTGCAAGCGTTTGTTGACGGTAAGGAAGAAACTGGTGAATTCTTCCTGGGGCAGTCTAATCGCTATAAAGAAACCCAGACCATTTTTACAGCAGATGAGGATATGGCAATGGCACTGGATGCTTGGATCAGAAAAAGAAAATACGCCAAACTTGCGGATCTATGGGTCAAAGGCGTGGCGATCCAGTGGAATACATTATACGGCGAGACCAAACCGCGCCTGATCAGTCTCCCTTCATATCCATTTGCGAAGGATCACTATTGGGTACCGGCAAAGGAACATTCAGAACCGGACAAGAAAGAACTAGTTAATGCTAGTGAAAAGCGCATTGCATGTTTTTTGACAAAACAATGGAGGTTGAGCCCGGTTGGCTCAAAGGTACCGGGGACTCGGACGGTTGCCATCCTGAGCAATCCAGAGACAGCAGATTTGGCTGCTGAAGTGTCTGCGTATTTTCCGAATCATCTCTTATTAGATGTGAGCCGGTTAGACGGTAATCAGTCAGACATCGATTGGAAACAGTTTGGCGGTCTAGTAGATGTCATCGGCTGCGGTGAAGAAGATGAAGGCCGGCTGGATTGGATTGAATGGGTGCAAAGGCTGATTGAATTCGGGCACAAAGAGGGGCTCAGGCTGCTTTGTGTGACGAAGGGACTGGAATCGTTCCAAAACACTTCCGTCCGGATGGCAGGCGCCTCGCGGGCTGGTTTGTATCGGATGCTTCAAAGCGAGTACAGCCACCTTACATCAAGACATATGGATGCAGAGGAGGTTATTGACCATCATCGCCTTGCGAAGCAGATCGCAGATGAGTTTTATACGGACTCCCATGATGCGGAGGTTTGTTACAGAGACGGTTTGCGGTACCAGGCCTTTCTTAAAGCGCATCCTGAAACAGGTAAGGGAGCCGATCAAAGCATGGCCTTCCCGAAAGAGCATGTACTTTTCATTACAGGCGGGACGCGAGGCATCGGGCTATTATGCGCACGGCATTTTGTGAAGCACTATGGAGTGAAAAAGCTGGTGCTGACTGGACGAGAGCAGCTTCCTCCGCGAGAGGAGTGGGCTCGTTTGGAGACAGCAAACACATCCTCGGCACAAAAAATCAATGCAGTCCGGGAACTGGAAGCACAGGGTGTGCAAGTGCAAATGCTGTCGCTTCCTTTATCTGATGAGGCTCTTGTTGAGCAAACGCTGCAACATATCAGGAAAACCTTAGGGCCGATTGGCGGTGTTATTCATTGCGCAGGTCTGACAGATATGGATACTTTGGCCTTCATCCGTAAAACGGCCGATGATATTCAGCGGGTGCTGGAGCCTAAAGTGGCTGGGCTGACAACACTATATCGCCACGTGTGTAACGAGCCATTACAGTTTTTTGTACTATTTTCTTCTGTTTCAGCCATTATTCCGCAGCTTTCGGCGGGACAAGCAGACTATGCTATGGCAAATAGCTATATGGATTATTTTGCAGAAGCACATCAGAAAAATACGCCGATCATCAGTGTTCAGTGGCCAAATTGGAGAGAAACCGGTATGGGTGAAGTAACAAATCATGCATATCGAGAAAGCGGTTTGTTGAGCATTACGAATTCAGAAGGATTGCGTTTTTTGGATCAAATCTTATCTAAAACGCTCGAACCAGTTGTTCTCCCTGCGGTGGCGAATCAAATCAATTGGGAGCCGGAGCTGCTGATGAAGCGGAGAAAACAGCATGAGGACGGTTTACGCGAATTGACTTTACAGAGCCCGCTGGTCAAAGACATCGATGGGACCGCTGAAATTTTCAAAAATGATGGACTATTATCTGAAACACAGTCCTGGCTGGTTGATTTGTTTACCGAAGAGCTGAGAATTGAACGTGAAGATTTCGAGATTGATGTCTTATTTCAAGATTATGGGGTGGACTCAATCATTTTGGCACAGGTGCTTCAGCGTATAAACCGCAAACTAGAAGCAGCGCTCGATCCATCTATTCTATATGAATACCCGACAATTCAAAGGTTCGCAGATTGGCTGATTGGCTCTTATTCCGAAATGCTGTCCGCTCTATTCGGAGGCGGGATATCGGATACATCAGCACCTTTGGAGAACAAAACGGAGGCAGGCGTATCTGCCACTGCGAAGGAGCGTGCTCCTGCCGCCCAGATACAGGCGCCGGCGACTCTTTCACCGGACTCTCACGCTGAAGATATTGCCGTTGTCGGGCTGTCTTGTCGCTTTCCGTCTGCAGATACGCTGGAAACCTATTGGTCATTATTATCTGAGGGACGTTCGTCAATCGGTCCGGTTCCGGCAGAACGCTGGGGCTGTAAAACGCCATATTATGCTGGCGTGATTGATGGCGTCAGCCATTTTGACCCTGATTTCTTTCTGCTTCATGAAGAAGACGTAAGGGCGATGGACCCGCAAGCATTACTCGTATTGGAAGAGTGTCTGAAGCTCTTGTATCACGCCGGATATACTCCAGAGGAAATAAAGGGGAAGCCAGTCGGCGTTTATATTGGAGGAAGAAGCCAGCACAAACCTGATGAAGAGATTCTTCACCATGCGAAGAATCCGATCGTGACAGTCGGCCAAAATTATTTAGCGGCTAATATTTCACAATTTTTCGATGTCCGCGGCCCGAGCGTTGTAGTAGATACAGCCTGTTCATCAGCTTTGGTCGGCATGAATATGTCCATTCAAGCTCTGCGCAGCGGTGATATTCAATCTGCTTTAGTCGGTGGTGTCAGCTTGTTAAGCTCAGATGCCTCTCACAGGCTGTTTGATCGGCGCGGCATTTTAAGCAAGCAATCATCCTTCCATGTGTTTGATGAGCGTGCTGACGGAGTTGTATTAGGTGAAGGCGTCGGAATGGTCATGTTAAAAACAGTAAAACAGGCTCTGGAAGACGGAGATACCATATATGCTGTCGTGAAAGCGGCCTCGGTCAATAATGATGGAAGAACGGCAGGGCCGGCAACACCTAATCTGGAGGCGCAAAAGGAAGTCATGAAAGACGCGCTTGCCAAAAGCGGGAAAAAACCAGAGGACATCAGCTATCTTGAAGCAAACGGGTCAGGTTCAATGGTAACCGATCTGCTTGAACTGAAAGCGATCCAATCGGTGTACCGTTCCGGTCACTCATTGCCTCTTTCTCTTGGCTCAATAAAGCCGAACATCGGGCATCCGCTATGTGCAGAAGGGATCGCCAGCTTTATTAAGGTTGTACTGATGCTGAAAGAGCGACGCTTCGTCCCATTTTTATCAGGTGAAAAAGAGATGGCGCATTTCGATCAACAGAAAGCGAATATCACGTTCACCCGAACGTTGGAAAACTGGACAGATTTGCGGCCTGCTGCAGCCATTAACTGCTTTGCCGATGGGGGGACGAATGCTCATGTCATCGTAGAGGCGTGGGAAAGAGATGAAAAACGCGCCATCAAGCGCAGTCCGATATCGCCTCCCCAATTAAAGAAACGCGCGTTTTCGCATGGCGAGTCAAAGCCGGAAGCGGAGACCTTAAAAATGGATACGGCAAACATATGGGATACTTATGAGGTGGAGGTCTAACGTGAAAAAAATAACGAAACAACTCACATTATCGTTAAAAAATCCGTTTATATATCACCATGTGGTTTACGGACAACATGTCCTTCCGGGATTGGCCTATATCGATATGATCTACCAGATATTCAGAGAACACGGCTACACCTGCTCAGAGCTTCAGCTGCGGAATTTATCCATCTATCAGCCGCTGACGGTGGGACAGGGTGCGGTAATCGCTCTCGATATCCAATGTGCGGAGACAAAAGAAGGAAAGTGGCAAATCACAGCCAAAGGCATTGAAAAAAGCGAAGGGAATGAAGCTTCAGAAGAAAAGCTCTATATGAAGGCTGATATGCATACCCACTCTCCTGCTGTTTTTGAAGAAACTCTGGATTTCAACCAGATCCAAGCAGCTGCGCAGAACGTTGTTCAGCTTAATGATGTATATGAACAATGCAGACGTCAGGAATTGGTGCACAGTGAATATATGAAAGCGAAAGGCTGCATCCATGAAGAGGAAGACGGCGTCCTTCTCGATCTTTCTCTCGGCTCGGAAGCCATGCAGCATGCAGAAGGCTTTATGTTTCATCCGACTCTCATAGACGGGAGCGGGGTGGGTGCCAACAATCTGCTCACATCTTTGCTTAAAGGGGAACAGAGGCTGTATTTGCCTCTGTTCTATGAATCCTTTTCCGCTTCAGCACTTTTGCAGACACATTGCATGACCAGAATTAAGCGTTCCTCTGTCCGTCAGGAAAAAGAGCTGATTTATGTAACACTTGAATTTTTCAATGCTTCCGGTGAAAAAGTAGCTGAACTGAAAAACTTCACAAGCAAACTAGTGCGTGAAGCAGAGCTGATTAGCGGAAAGCATCAGGATGCACAGGAGAAACAAGAGACAGGAAAGGACGCAGCCGAGCATACTCAAGCTGCAGATACGGTATCTTCATCCGGCAGTATGGATTCCTATGGCGGGGCTGAACAGTTTGTAAGCCAATTAATCGCAGACAAAATAAATAAACCGATCGAACAAATTGAAAAGCATGTCGGCTATTACCAAATGGGATTGAATTCATCAGGCTTGCTTGAAGTGGTAGAAACGATCAGTGACAAGATCGGTGAGAGCCTTTCGCCGACTCTCCTGTTTGAGCATACCACCATTGCGGAGTTGTCAGCGTTTCTTACCGAGGATTATGGTGAGCATTTTAGTGCCGCTGGTTCCCTTGATCAAATTGAAAGAGAACACGTCTCCAATAGCATAATCGGCGATACAATTGCCGAAGGACGGAGGACAAGCGGACGAACAGACTCTTCTCGTGTTGCATCTTTTGAGCAATCGGGCGACATTGCGATTATCGGCATGGCGGGCAGGTATCCGAAGGCAAACAATATTCATGAATTTTGGAACAATCTGAAAGAGGGTAAGGATTGCATTAGCGAAATTCCTGAGTCGCGCTGGGATTGGCGGCGATTTGAAGGAATCACATCTCCTTCAGGTAAGGACATTTCCAAATGGGGCGGATTTATTGACGACCCAGACTGCTTCGATCCTCAATTTTTCAGAATCACGCCGAGAGAGGCAGAGACAATGGACCCTCAGGAGCGGCTGTTTTTAGAAACCTGCTGGGAAACGATTGAGGATGCAGGCTACACGCCCAAGACTTTGGCCAAACCTAGAGGACGAAACAAAAGGCAGCATGTAGGTGTTTTTGCGGGCGTCATGCACAAGGATTATACATTAGTCGGCGCTGAAGAAGCATCAGCGGAAAATGTGTTTCCCCTCTCTCTTAACTATGCGCAAATTGCCAACAGAGTGTCTTACTTTTGTAATTTCCACGGTCCGAGTATGGCGGTTGATACGGTATGCTCCTCATCTCTGACCGCTGTACATCTGGCGCTGGAAAGCATTCGTCACGGTGAATGCGATGTCGCGTTAGCAGGCGGAGTAAACCTGTCCCTGCATCCTAATAAATATATGACATACGGGGTCTGGGATATGTTTTCCACTGACGGGCACTGCCGTACATTCGGCAAAGATGGAGACGGTTATGTACCGGCTGAAGGAATCGGTGCAGTTTTATTAAAGCCTTTGCACCAGGCGGAGGAAGACGGAGATCGCATTTATGCCGTCATTAAAGGAAGTGCAGTGAATCATGTGGGCACTGTAAGCGGCATTTCAGTGCCGAGTCCAGTTTCTCAAGCTGACCTTATTGAGGCATGCTTGGAGAAAACGGGAATTGATCCGAGGACGATTAGTTATGTTGAAGCGCATGGAACCGGTACGTCCTTAGGAGATCCGATCGAAGTGCAGGGGTTGGTGAAAGCATTCCGCCAATATACAGAGGATCGGCAGTTCTGTTCGATCGGTTCTGTTAAGTCAAACATCGGGCATGCTGAATCCGCCGCAGGGATCAGCGGTTTAAGCAAGGTTGCCCTTCAGCTTCACCATCAGACTCTCGTACCTTCTTTGCATTCAGAAGAACTAAATCCGTACGTGGATTTTGAAAAGTCTCCATTTTATGTGCAGCATGAAACAGCAAAGTGGAAGCTACCTGTTATTAGGGAAAATGAGAAAAACCCCCCTTATCCGCGCCGGGCGGGTATCAGTTCCTTTGGGGCGACCGGTTCAAACGCACATATTATCCTTGAGGAATATATTCCTCAAACAGCGGAGCATGGCGTTTCATTGCCGTCAGTTTCTGGCATGCCCGTTGTTATCCCGCTTTCTGCCCGTAATCAAGAACGTCTTCGTGTATATGCAAAACGTCTCTTGGATTTTCTTCATGATGGGATTCAGATTAGAGATTTGGCTTATACATTGCAGGTTGGACGTGAACCGATGGAAGAGCGGGTTGCTTTTGCAGCAGCCGACATTCAAGAATTGACCGGACAATTGAAGGCTTTTGCAGAAGGGCGCGAAACGATTCAGCATTGCTGGATGGGGCGAATGTCAAGAGGAAGTGATTTATCGCTTTCCGCCGAAACGGTACATAAATCGCTGGAACAAAGAAATCTCGATCTGATTGCGGAGCAGTGGGCCAACGGAGCTGCGATTGACTGGACCCTTCTTTACGAAGGAAAGAAACCAAAGCGGATCAGCTTGCCGACATACCCTTTTGAAAAGGTGCGTTATTGGGTGCCTAAAGCAGAGACAGTGACTCGTCTATCAAAAGGGGAAGGGCATGTCCTTCATCCTCTTCTGCATCAAAATGTGTCTGACATGTCGGGAGTACGCTTCCGTTCAACGTTCACAGGACGTGAATTTTTCTTTAAGGATCATGTCATTAAGGGCGAGCGGGTTTTACCCGGTGCAGCTTTATTGGAAATGGTTCGGGCGGCTGTCGAAAAGGCAGCTGGAGATCAGTTCCCGACAGGATTCCGACTTCGGAATATTGTCTGGGTTCGGCCGTTTGCCTTCACAGAACAGCAGAAGGACATACACATACGTTTATATCCTGAGAAAAATGGTGAGGTTGCATTCGAAATCTGCCAGGAGCCTGAAAGCGCAGAGAAGGCGCCGGTTGTATACGGACAAGGGAATGCAGTGCTTTGTGAGGTTGATGAACCTCCTGTAATAAACATTGAAGAACTGAAGGCAAACGATAATGAGCAGATTCTGTCACCTTCTGATTGCTACGAGGCTTATGCAGAAATGGGCATTCATTATGGTGACAGCCACAGAGCGATTGATAGCGTATATGCCGGCAAAAACGGAGTTCTTGCGAAATTGACGATGCCGCTTGTGATCTCCGGTACGCAAGACCATTATGTCCTACATCCGAGCATGATAGATTCGGCATTTCAAGCATCTATCGGTTTGAGGCTGGGACACATTACGAGTTTAGCAGGCAGAAAGGCAATGCTGCCTTTTGCCATACAGGATGTCCAAATCTTCAAAGGCTGCGAGATATCTATGTGGGCGCGGATCACATACAGCGAGGGCAGTGCAGCTGGGGATCGCATGCAGAAGCTTGATATCGATTTGTGCAATGAAGAGGGACAGGTTTGCGTGCGAATGAAGGGCTATTCTGCAAGAGTGTTAGAAGCAGATGCAGAAGATCCTTCTGAGACAATTGACACGCTGCTGTTTGAACACGTTTGGGAAGAAAATGCTCCTGCCGAGGAGCAGGGATTAATAGTATCCGAGACACATAAAGTCGTTATCTGTGATTTTGGAGAACAACTGGAAAGCATCCGAAATGATCTTGACTGTACAGTATTGCAGCATTATACAGAGGCAATTGATGAACGGTTTGAAGTGTATGCCGTACAGTTATTTGAAGAAATCAAGCAGCTGCTGCACTCGAAAACCGGGGGACATACATTCATTCAAGTGGCGGTGCCTGTGTTGAACGAGCCGCAGCTATTAAGCGGCTTAACCGGACTGCTCAAAACGGCTGAACTGGAAAACCCCAAACTGACTGGACAGCTGATTGAATTAGATACCGAGATGTCTAGTAGTGACCTATTCGAAAAATTGGAGGAAAACAGACGCTGTCCGCGTGACACGCATATTCGCTATTGGCGAGGGAAACGGTTTGTAAGCAAATGGAAAGAGGCTGCTGGCGAGCACTTAAGTGACATGCCATGGAAAGATAAAGGTGTTTATCTGATTACAGGCGGTGCAGGCGGCCTTGGCTCCATCTTTGCAAATGAAATCGCAAACCAAACGAATGATGCTGTTGTGATCCTGACAGGACGCTCTCCGCTCAATGAAAGGAAGCAGTCGCAGCTTCAAGCCTTACAGAAAGTGGGTATTCAAGCGGTTTACAGACAAGCGGATCTGACAGAGAAACGAGCTGTTAATGACTTATTAGAAGAGATCCAAAACGTTTACGGAGGCTTGAACGGGATCATTCATAGCGCCGGTATGATAAAAGATAATTTTATTATTAAGAAAAAGAAAGAAGAAGTTCAAACCGTGCTCGCTCCAAAGGTAGCCGGTCTGATTCATCTTGATGAAGCAACGAAAGATATTCCGCTTGACTTCTTTATCTTTTTTTCCTCAGGTGCCGGAGCAGTGGGAAGCGCGGGGCAGGCTGATTACGCAATGGCGAATGCATTTATGAATGCATTCAGCGAATATCGAAATGGCCAAGCAGCGCTGCACAAACGTTATGGAAAAACTCTTTCGGTGTGCTGGCCGCTGTGGAAAGACGGGGGCATGCATATTGATGCTGAAACTGCGAGGATGCTGACAAAAGAAACAGGCATGGTGGCCATGGAAACAGGGCATGGGATTCAGGCATTATACCATGGCTGGGCGTCAGAAAAGCCGCAAGTATTAGTGGCTTCCGGTGTTGCTAATCGGATTCGTGCATTTTTGTATGAAACGGGACATGGTCAAGGTGAATCCCAAAATACGAAAAAAAGAAATGGCAGTCAGGATACGGGAAGAGCAGACATTGTCCTAGGAGTCGATGAAGAGACATTGAGAGAAAAAGCGGAGAATTATGTGAAACAAGTGCTTTCTTCGGTTATCAAGCTGCCGGCCGGCCAGATTGATGCTGAAGCTCCTCTCGAGGATTATGGAATCGATTCTATAATGATCATGCATGTAACAGGTCAATTAGAAAAAGTATTTGGGTCTTTGTCTAAGACATTGTTCTTTGAATATCAGGATATTCGGTCATTAACCCGGTATTTTATTGATTCCCACCGAGAAAAGCTTCTGGACATCTTGGAAATTGAAACAGACAAACCTTCCGTTGCGGGAAATAGAAAAACAGTTTCAGAGCCAGAAAAGAGAGAAATTTCAGTTGCCCCAAGAAAGTCCGGATTCTTTCCTTTGCAAGAAAAAGGGCAGAAGCAGTCAAAAGAAAAGGAAACAGAGGAAATTGCAATCATTGGTATCTCTGGGCGCTATCCTCAGGCAGACAACATCAATGAATTGTGGGAAAACCTGAGGGACGGGCGAGACTGTATTACGGAAATTCCTGAAGACCGCTGGGATCATAGTCTCTATTATGACGAAGATAAGGATAAGCCTGGAAAAACCTACAGCAAGTGGGGCGGCTTTATGAAGGATGTAGACAAGTTTGACCCGCAGTTTTTCCATATTTCACCGCGTGAGGCAAAATTAATGGACCCTCAGGAGCGGCTATTTTTGCAGTGCGTGTATGAAACGATGGAAGACGCAGGATATACAAGAGAGCATCTCGGCCGTAAGCGTGATTCGGAGCTTGGCGGAAGTGTCGGGGTATATGTCGGAGCCATGTACGAAGAATACCAGCTGTATGGGGCGCAAGAGCAGGCGCGGGGCAGGTCTCTGGCTTTAACAGGAAATCCATCATCCATCGCGAATCGAGTATCGTATTATTTTGATTTTCATGGGCCGAGTATTGCTTTGGACACTATGTGTTCTTCTTCTTTAACCGCTATTCATTTGGCTTGCCAAAGCTTGCAGCGCGGAGAGTGTGAGGCGGCATTTGCGGGCGGCGTGAATGTTTCAATCCACCCAAATAAATACTTGATGCTTGGGCAGAACAAATTTATGTCCAGCAAAGGCCGATGTGAAAGCTTTGGAGAGGGCGGAGACGGCTATGTGCCGGGAGAAGGCGTAGGAGCAGTGCTTCTTAAGCCATTGTCTAAAGCTGTTGAAGATGGCGATCACATATATGGAATCATTAAGGGAACTGCCATTAACCACGGAGGCAAAACAAACGGTTACTCAGTTCCAAACCCGAATGCCCAAGCAGATGTGATCAACAAGGCGTTTGTGGAAGCGAAGGTTGACCCGCGGACTGTCAGTTATATCGAAGCGCACGGCACGGGAACCTCACTCGGAGATCCGATTGAAATGACAGGGCTGTCCAAAGTGTTTACGCAACGAACGAATGACAAACAATATTGTGCAATAGGCTCAGCCAAATCAAATATTGGGCACTGCGAGAGTGCGGCAGGTATCGCAGGCTTAACCAAGGTATTACTCCAAATGAAATACAGGCAGCTTGCGCCTTCCCTGCATTCAAACGTGCTGAATCCGAATATTGATTTCCTTAACTCACCGTTTAAAGTACAGCAAGAGCTAGAAGAATGGAAGAGGCCGATCGTTTCTGTCAATGGAAAAGACATTGAATATCCGAGAATCGCAGGCATCTCTTCATTTGGCGCCGGGGGAGTAAATGCCCATATTTTAATAGAAGAGTATGTTCCGAAGTCTGAGCAGGAACGTTCGCCAGCGGAGAAACAGCCGGCTGTCATTGTGCTCTCCGCAAAAAATGAAGAAAAACTTCAGAAACGGGCGGAACGATTGCTGCATGCCATTCGTGAACAAAGATATGCTGAAGCAGATTTGCACCGAATCGCCTATACCCTGCAAGTCGGACGTGAAGCGATGAATGATCGTCTGGCGTTCGTTGCTGAAACGATGCAGGAGCTTGAAGAAAAGCTGACTGAATGTATTTCCGGTACAGAAGATCGTGAATATATCTTTCGAGGACAAGTGAAACGCAACAAAGAAACCATTGCCGCTTTTGCCGCTGATGAAGATATGTCAAAAACAATTGAGGCATGGATGCAAAAAGGAAAGTACACGAAGGTGTTAGACCTTTGGGTAAGAGGCTTACGTATCGACTGGAACACGCTCTACCAGGATCAAAAACCTCGGCGCATCAGTTTACCCGCCTATCCTTTTGCAAGAGATCGCTATTGGGTAGAAGTTAATGCAACAAAGGCTGAGGAAAAAAGAACGGTGGAACCACCCGTTCCGGTACAGTCCGTCATTCAAAAGCCGTCTATAGACAGGGAAGCCAGCGGCAAGCCTGCCAATATCACGTTACAGCCTTTAACAGCCAATCAGGATCGTTTGCAGCGAGCAGCATCTCCGCTTCCATTAGATACAGAAACAGAGATGATCTCGGCGGAAGAATTGTGCAATGAACTGACGGCGAGCTTAGCGGAAGTGCTGTACATGGATCAAAGCGAGGTTGATCCAGACGAAGCATTCATAGATATCGGAATGGATTCGATTACCGGGCTCGAATGGATAAAAGCCATAAATAAACAGTATGGCACATCACTAAATGTCACCAAGGTTTATGATTATCCGACAACACGTGATTTCGCTGTTTACTTAACGCATGAGTTAAGCACACAAGCTGGAAAGAAAACAGCAGAAAGCGATGCTCCGAAGCAACCGGAGACGTATGTGCCGATGAAACAGAAAACAGCAGCACCTGTTGCTAAACCGGATAATATCACCCTGCAGCGGTTTGAGCACCATCAGCCGTTGCAGGAGGAACCTGCAGCAACCATTCGATATGCAGCAGCTGAAATATCCGCATCAAGCCAATATAATGGGGCAATTGAAACGCTGCATGAAGAATTTAGAGAAAGCATCGCAGACGTGTTATTTATGGAGCCGCACGAGGTGGATATTGATGAAGCATTCATTGATATCGGAATGGACTCGATTACCGGGCTCGAATGGATAAAAGCGGTGAATAAGCAATATGGCACGTCTTTTTCAGTCACTAAAGTGTATGATTATCCAACGATACGTGATTTTGCCGAGATGCTAAAGTCTGAGCTTGGAACGCATCTTAATAGAAAACAAGAAATGAAAGATCAACATAAGGTCTCTGAAGCTGTTAAACAGCCGGCAGAGCGTCCGCTTCAGTCCGTTCAATACCCAATAAAGAAAGAACCTGAGAAGAAACCGGCTCCTATTCATCAAGATCACCGGGAGGATGCAATAGCGATTGTCGGGATGTCGGGAAGGTACCCGGGCGCCAGGAATGTAAGAGAGTATTGGGATAACCTGGTTCATGCGAGAAATGCGATTCGGGATATTCCAACATCACGGTGGGATATTGACAAATTCTATGATCCTGCCCTGAACAAA
The DNA here is from genome assembly GCF_036765095.1 of Bacillus sp. 0209A. Lineage (NCBI taxonomy): Bacteria > Bacillati > Bacillota > Bacilli > Caryophanales > Bacillaceae > Bacillus > Bacillus sp. 0209A. The sequence goes on along the minus strand of NZ_JBAIZV010000001.1, from coordinate 190,790 downwards.
AAAGGGAGAGTCTATTGTAAATCAATGGGGATGCTTGATGATATTGAACATTTTGATCCGTTGTTTTTTAATATTCCGCCATCAGAAGCTGAACTGATGGACCCACAGCATCGAATATTTTTGCAGGAAGGCTATAAAGCCTTTGAGGACGCTGGATATAACGCCCGAACATTAAATGAGAAAAAATGCGGCGTTTATCTCGGCATTATGAGCAATGAATATGGGGTCATGCTGAATCAGCAGGCAAGGGCAAATGCCACCGGTAACAGCTTTGCGATCGCCGCGGCGCGTATTCCGTATTTTCTTAATTTAAAAGGGCCTGCTATTCCTATTGACACCGCATGTTCATCTTCATTGGTCGGCACACATTTAGCGCGACAGGCACTCATAAACAAAGAAATTGATATGGCGCTGGTTGGCGGTGTCAGCTTATACCTGACGCCGGAATCTTACATCAGTATGTGTGAGGCCGGCATGCTTTCACCTGATGGGCAATGTAAAGCATTTGATAATGGTGCGAATGGTTTCGTGCCCGGCGAGGGTGCGGGTGCGCTGGTACTAAAAAGGCTGAAAGATGCAGAAGCGGACCGTGACCATATTTACGGCATCATCATTGGCTCAGGTATTAATCAAGACGGGAAAACAAACGGAATCACGGCACCGAGTGCGAAAAGCCAAATGGATCTGGAAAGAGACATATATGAAACATACGGCATACATCCTGAGAGTATCAGTTATGTAGAAATGCACGGCACCGGAACAAAACAAGGTGATCCAATTGAATTAGAGGCTCTGTCCACCGTATTTAAAGAAAAAACAGACAAAAAGCAGTTTTGCGCAATCGGTTCCGTCAAAAGCAATATTGGACATACATCTGCGGCGGCAGGAGTAGCCGGTGTTCAAAAGGTGTTGTTGTGTATGAACCAGAAAACGCTGGTGCCGACATTGAACTTCACGACACCGAATGAGCATTTTCAATTTGAACATTCGCCTTTATATGTAAATACAGAGCTGAAGCCTTGGGAATCGGCCGATGGAAAACCGAGAAGAGCCTGTGTCAGCTCTTTCGGATATAGCGGGACGAATGCCCACATCGTGTTAGAAGAATACCAGGCTGAAAAGAGGAATGATCGACTGACAAAGCAGCATCATTCAACATTATTTGTACTCTCAGCGAAAAAAGAGCAGCAATTGAAGGCCTATGCAAAAGAAATGAAAGATTTCGCGAATTCAAATGAAGAAATCAATCTGGAGGATATGGCATATACACTTCAGACGGGCCGGGAAGCGATGGATTATCGGCTGGCGTTTTTGGCGGATTCCAAAGAAGCGGTTATCAAAGCTTTAGGTGATTATGTAGCGGATGTGCCAAACAGCAGCATATTTTCCGCTCACGTGAAAACGAAGAAAAGCGAAATCAAGCTGTTTGAAACAGATCATGATGCCAAAGCATTGCTGCAAACATGGATAGAGAAGAAAAGGCTTGATAAAGTAGCGGAATTATGGGTGAAAGGATTACAGGTCGATTGGAATGGGTTTTATGGAGATCACAAGCCTCGCCGAATCAGTCTGCCTGCTTATCCGTTTGCAGAAGAGTATTACTGGCTGCCAAATGAAGAAGACAAGCCTGAAAACAGCGGTTTGGCAGTGCCTTACTCCGAGCCAAATACTAAGCATTGCTTTCTGCACAAGCAGTGGCAGCACTGTCAGATTGAACCGGCAGAACGTACGAATCAAACCGTTGCCATATTAGCAAACGAGGAGACAATGGCATTAGCGGAAGAGCTTTCGAAGTATTTCTCGAATTACCGTATATTTGACAGTCAAGAGCTCGATCATGTATCTTCTGCTGACTTTGAACATATCTCTGGAGCAGTCGATCTGATCGGTTGCGGAACGAGACATGAGCAATCTTTAAGCTGGATAAACTGGCTTCAAAAGCTAATCGAACAAGGACGCACAAGCAAGCATCATTTGACGATCTTGGGTGTAACGAAGGGGCTGGAGTCTTTCGAAAATAAAGCTGTTCGTTTATCCGGTGCTTCACGAGCCGGTTTATACCGCATGCTTCAAAGCGAGTACAGCCATCTTACATCAAGACATGCAGATATGGAGTCTGCAACTTCCCATGGGGAGTTGGCCAGACTGGTTGCAGACGAGTTTTATGCTAATAGCACAGAATCTGAAGTCTGTTATCGAAACGGCCAGCGGTACCGCGCATATTTGGCAGAGCAATCAGCAGATACAGCAGGTCTTTATCATAAACAAGTATCGTTTTCAGCAGACAAAGTCCTGCTTATTACAGGCGGGACAAGAGGTCTCGGTTCGTTGTGTGCCCGGCATTTTGTGAAAATATACGGCGTTAAGCGCCTGGTCCTCATCGGCCGAGAAGAGCTGCCTCCGCGTGATCAGTGGAATTCAGTAAAAAATGTCTCGCTCGCGGAGAAAATAAACGCCATTCAAGAGCTAGAAGCCATGGGTGCGGAAGTTCAAGTGCTGTCTCTGGACCTGACCGATTCGTTTGCCGTTGAACAGAGCCTGAAGACCATACACGAAACAATGGGACCGGTTGGCGGCGTTATCCATTGTGCCGGGAAGGTGAACAATCATAATCCGGCATTTATCAGAAAATCACTAGAAGAAATCGAACAGGTGCTTGAACCGAAAGTCGAAGGCCTGCAAACGTTGTTTGATCTGCTGAAAGACGAATCATTGGCGTTTTTTGCCTTGTTTTCATCTGTTTCAGCGGCCATCCCTATTCTTGCAGCTGGACAAGCAGATTACGCGATGGCGAATGCTTTTATGGATTATTTTGCAGAGGCCCATAAAGATAAATGTCCAATTTTCAGCATTCAGTGGCCTAACTGGAAGGAGACCGGTTTAGGTGAGGTTCGAAGCAAAGCTTTAGAACAGACTGGATTGGTGAGCTTGACAAACGGTGAGGGATTACAGCTGCTGGATCAGATTCTATCAGATACACGGCATGCTGTCGTACTGCCGGCGATCCCGGATACAAACGTATGGCAGCCGGACAAACTTATACAGCCGTCAATGCCTGTTGAAGCTCTCTCACTCCCTGAGACAAAAGAGCAAGACAGCACTCACAACCTGTTCGGTGAAACAGTCGAATGGCTCGTAACTCTTTTTTCAGATGAACTGAAGATAGCAGCTGAAGACTTTGAAACGGATGAGCCTTTCCAAGAATACGGAATCGACTCGATTATATTGGCTCAACTAGTACAGCAGATGAATCAAACATTAAATGGAGATATTGATCCATCGATTTTGTTTGAATATCCGACAATAGAATCCTTTGCAAACTGGCTCATATCAAAACATGACGTATCAGCTGTTTTACACCGAAACGTTTCTGAGAAACAGACACCTGTCAAGGCGCGATCGTCAATGAAACAGGCACCCATGCCAGAACAGCAGCCGCAACAGACCAGTCATGAGAAAACGGCGGGTCTTGCAGAAGATATCGCCATCATCGGACTTACTTGCAGATTCCCTGAAGCGGAAACACTTGAGGCATACTGGGATTTAATTCGGGATGGACGGGCTGCGATTAAACCTGTACCGCCTGAACGATTCGGGCACTCCAGCTCGAATTACGCGGGCCTCATTGATAATATGAACCAATTCGATCATGATTTCTTCATGATGTCCGAGAACGATGTCAGAGCGATGGACCCTCAAGCTTTGGCCGTATTGGAGGAAAGCCTGAAGCTGTGGTATCACGCCGGCTATACGGAAAAAGAAGTGAAAGGCATGAAGGCTGGTGTTTATATAGGAGGCCGCAGCCAGCACAAGCCTGATCCGTCCAGTCTTTCAAAAGCAAGAAATCCGATTGTGGCTGGCGGACAAAACTATTTAGCAGCTAACATCTCGCAATTTTTTGACTTAAGGGGACCGAGTATTGTGCTGGATACTGCTTGTTCCTCTGCACTGGTCGGACTGAATATGGCCCTTCAAGCTCTGCGGAGCGGAGATATTGAGGCAGCGGTTGTAGGCGGCGTCAGTTTGCTTGATGCTGATGCGCATCATATGTTTCAGGAACGCGGACTTTTATCTGACAAACCGTCATTCCATATGTTTGATAAGCGGGCAGACGGTGTCATTTTAGGAGAAGGCGTGGGTATGGTTCTCGTTAAAACCGTCAGCCAAGCACTCGAAGACGGAGATTCCATATATGCAGTCATTAAAGCCGCAGCTATTAACAATGACGGAAGAACAGCAGGCCCATCTTCACCGAATCTCGAGGCGCAAAAGGATGTCATGCAGACAGCGCTTGGAAAAAGCGGCAAAAAGCCTGAAGAGATCAGTTATCTCGAAGCGAATGGCTCGGGATCAGCGGTGACAGATTTACTTGAACTGAAGGCCATTCAAGCCATTTACCGTTCCGGTTCAAAGGCGCCATTAGGGCTGGGATCAGTGAAACCTAACATCGGCCACCCTTTATGTGCAGAAGGAATAGCGAGCCTGATTAAAGTGGCTTTAATGCTGAACCATAGACAATTGGTTCCCTTCCTGTCAGGTGACGAAAGCATGGCGCATTTTGATATAAAAGAGACCGATTTGTATTTTTGTAAATCGCAAGCCGAGTGGAAGGAGACAACACCGGCTGCGGCAATCAATTGTTTTGCCGATGGCGGCACGAATGCCCATTTGATTGTGGAAGCCTGGAAAGAATCGGGTGAGCGTTTAATCAGAAGAAAACCTTTGCCTCTGCCGGAATTAAGCCGGCAGCCCGTTTTAACAGAACCATCAGCTCAAACCGCGCAGAAAAAAGTGCTTTCAGACACAGGGGCTCCGAAAGAAATGTTTTGGAAAACTTTCAAATAAGAGAGGAGTGGGAAAATGATAACTGAACAACTGCACATTTCATTAAATAATCCTATCATGTCCAACCACAAGGTATACGGACAAGCATTATTACCCGGCCTTGCTTATATAGATTTGATCTACCAAGTATTCCAAGAACATGGTTACGCATATCAAGAGCTTGAATTAAAAAACCTGACTATTTTTTACCCTTTGATCGCAGACGAATTGTATGACATTGCTCTCACAATTCACGTGTCTGAAAGCAAGAAAGGGACATGGTCCATCATCATCGACGGACAAAAACAGCGTGGTGAGTCGCTTTCGGACAAAAGACAATATGTGACGGCTGACATGCATCGTAAAGAGCGGACTTCTTTTGAAGATTCAATAGACCATAATCAGTGGAAACGTACAGCTGAAAGGATTTTGAATTTAGATGAACTGTATGAACAATGCCGCTCTCAAGAATTAGTGCATACCGGCATGATGAAGGCGGAAGGGAAGATTTATAAAACCAAAGAGGGTGCTTTGATTGATCTGTCTGTCGGACAGGAAGCGCTGGGCCATTCTGAAGCTTTTCTGTTTCATCCGACTCTCATTGATGGCAGCGGTATAGGTTCAAGCTGCCTTCTCTCAGATCAAACGATGTATCTGCCACTGTGTTATGAATCTTTTTCAGCTTCAGAACGATTGCAAAAAGGGTGTACAGCACGGATCCTCTCTTCGTCTGTGCGCCAGAAGAACGAACTCACTTATATGACGATTGAATATTTTAATTCCTCCGGACAAAAAGTGGCCGAGCTGAAACAGTTTGCAGGCAAGTCTGTACGTGATGCGGCAGTCCTTCATTCTGGAAAAGAAATTCATGCTGTCTCTCAGAATCCTGATCGAGACTATACGGCAATTGAAACGTATTTGCGTCAATTGCTTGCTCAACAGCTTGAAAGGCCGGCAGAACAAATGGATATCCACGCCGGATACTATGAGCTTGGGCTGGATTCACCATCCTTGCTAAAAGTGGTTCAGGAGATAGGGGATGAGATCGGAGCGGATCTTTCGCCAACGCTGCTGTTTGAATATACGACGATTGCAGAACTAGCTGTGTATCTTGCTGATCATTATTCAATGGGAGAGGCGGACGATACAGTTCGCCAGTCTCCTAAACCAATGCAGGATTCTTCAGACGCCGCTCCCTCTTTACCAGAGATCGGCGGGGATATTGCCATTATCGGAATGGCAGGCCGTTACCCTAAGGCAAAAAACATACAGGAATTTTGGGAAAATCTTAAGGCGGGTACCGACTGCATCACGGAGATCCCAAACTCGCGCTGGGAATGGAAGGATAACAATGGTCTGGATTCACCTTCGGGCAAGCCATTGTCAAAATGGGGCGGGTTTATCGAGGATGCTGATTGTTTTGATCCTCAATTTTTCAGGATTTCACCCCGTGAAGCGGAAACGATGGACCCTCAGGAACGCTTATTTTTAGAGACGTGCTGGGAAGCCATTGAAGATGCGGGGTATACACCAGAAACCATTGCTTCACCTCAGGGAGAAAATAAAAGACAGCATGTCGGCGTGTTTGCAGGTGTTATGCATAAGGACTACTCCCTTATAGGAGCGGAGGCTCTATCAGAACATCATCCATTTCCTTTATCGTTGAATTATGCGCAAATTGCCAATAGGGTCTCTTACTATTGTAATTTCCACGGTCCAAGCATGGCGGTCGATACGGTCTGCTCTTCTTCATTAACTGCTGTTCATCTGGCAATTGAGAGCATCCGGAATGGAGAATGTGAGGCCGCGCTTGCCGGAGGCGTCAATTTGTCACTGCATCCGGCTAAATATATCAGCTACGGCAGTGTCGGAATGCACTCAAGTGACGGCTATTGCCATACATTCGGAAAAGGCGGGGACGGCTACGTATCGGGAGAAGGTGTCGGAACAGTATTGTTAAAGCCGCTCCAAAAAGCTGAACAGGACGGTGACCGGATCTATGCTGTCATCAAAGGCAGTACCATTAATCATGTGGGAAAAGTAAGCGGAATTACAGTACCGAGCCCGGTAGCTCAGGCTGATGTTATCGAAGCGTGCTTAGAGAAAACAGGAATTGATCCGCGCACCATTAGCTATATTGAAGCCCATGGCACTGGCACCTCATTAGGAGATCCGATTGAAATACAAGGATTGGTGAAGGCTTTCCGCCGAAATACGCAGGAGAAGCAATTCTGTTCAATTGGTTCTGTGAAATCAAATATTGGCCATGCTGAGTCTGCAGCCGGCATCAGCGGTTTAACGAAGACTGTCCTGCAGCTTCACCATAAAACACTGGTGCCGTCACTACACTCAGAAGAGCTGAATCCTTATTTGCAGCTGGATGAAACCCCGTTTTTTGTCCAGCATGATACAAAGGAATGGCAGCAGCCTTCTTTTACAGAAAACGGATTGGACGTCACATATCCCCGCCGCGCCGGTTTAAGTTCGTTTGGCGCTTCAGGATCAAATGCTCATCTTATTTTGGAGGAATATATTCCGACAGAGAGCCGTTCAGAGCCGATTTTAACGAAAAATGAAGAAATGATTATTCCTCTGTCCGCGAGAAACAAAGACCGTCTGCACGCTTACGCTCTTAAACTCCTTGATTTTCTGAGCGAAGACGTCAATCTTGTAGCGTTAGCTTATACATTACAGACAGGCCGGGTGGAAATGGAGGAGCGGGCAGCCTTTATCGTGAAGGACATAAAGGATTTATCTGCTAAACTTCAGGCGTTTGCAAATGGTGAAATAGAGATCGACGGCTGCTGGTCTGGGCAAACCAAGGAGGATCAGGAGGCCGCCGGACCAACATCAACAAACAGCGAATTGAAGAAAATAGCTGAATCATGGGTTCAAGGAAAACGGGTGATCTGGAACGAGCTATATGGCGATCGCAAACCGCTTAAAATCAGTGTTCCGACCTATCCGTTTGCAAAGGAGCGCTACTGGATACCAGCTCCTGAAACAAAAACCAGCATAGTAGATCATACCTTACATCCGCTGGTGCACCGCAATACGTCAGACTTTACGGAGCAGCGCTTCAGCTCTGTTTTTACAGGTCAAGAATTTTTCCTATCTGATCATGTTGTGCAGGGACAGAAAATCCTGCCGGGCGTTGCCTGCCTAGAAATGGCAAGGGAAGCAGCGGAAAAAGCTGCGGGTGATCTGGAAGGTGAACAAAGAGTTGTGTCGCTTAAAGACATCGTCTGGATCCGCCCGATCACGATAGGAAGTGAACCAAAAGAAATACATATTGGCCTTTATCCTGAGGATAACGGGGACATTTCCTTTGACATTTACAGCAGCTCTGAAATGAAAGAAGAAACCCCGATGATACACAGTCAAGGCCGTGCAGTCATTTCAGCTGAAGCGGACACTCCTGTTTTAGATCTTGCATCCATACAGACAGAATGCAGTCTGGATACAGTGACGTCAGAACAATGCTATACGGCGTTTCGAAAGATTGGGCTTGACTACGGCGAGGGCTATCAAGGGATTGAAAAAGTACTTGTCGGACATGATCAATTGCTTGCAAAAATCTCGTTACCCGCTTTTCTAAAAGACGGCAAGCAGCATTTTACGCTCCACCCGAGTTTGATGGATTCCGCCTTCCATGCCACAGTCGGTTTTATCGTCAGCTCAGTCAATGCTGACGCACAGGCCCGCCAGCTGTCTCTCCCGTTTGCTTTGCAGGGGATGGATGTTTTCAGCCCGTGTCCTGAGGAGATATGGTCTTATATTCGTTATAGTTCAGACAGTAAAGCGGGCGACAAAGTCAGAAAGTATGATATTGATTTATGCGATAAGAACGGGAACGTTTGTGTACGAATGAAGGGTGCCTCGATGCGGGCACTTGATGGAGAGCAGACCATGCCTCAAGCAGCCGATTCTCCGCTGACAGGGCATAAGATGATGATCCCTGTCTGGGAACCGGTTTCTCCAAATGGTGAGGACAATGCTTTGTTTGTTGCTACGCGTGCTGTTTTATGCGGTGGTACTGAAGATGAACGGATGTTAATAAAGCAGCATCATCCGCAGGTTTCCTTTATCGATATCCCGTCAGCAGATGACATTTCTGCAATAGCGGACAAGCTGCAAGCATGCGGAGGCATTGACCATGTATTGTGGATGGCCCCGTCACACCCGGACAATATCGTTAGTGAAGGGCAAGAAGAGGCCGTTCTTCAGGCATTTAAGCTTGTGAAGGCATGTCTTCAATTAGGCTATGGTGAGAAGAAGCTGGAGTGGTCTTTTGTGACCGTCCAAGCGCAGTCAGTTACTCCATCTGAGAAAGTTCACCCCGCTCATGCAAGCATTCATGGACTCGCGGGCACAATCGCTAAGGAATATCCGCATTGGAAAATCCGTCTTCTTGATCTTGAAGAAGGCTGCATGTGGCCGGTACATCAAATGTTTACGCTTCCTGCTGACCGTCTCGGACACACTTGGGCCTATCGGAATCAGCAATGGCATCAGCAGCAATTGATCCCATATCGGTACTCACCGTCAAATGACACGCTATACCGAACAGGCGGAGTATATGTGGTCATCGGAGGCGCTGGGTACATCGGGGAGGCATGGAGTGAGTACATGATCCGCCGCTATCAGGCGCAAATCGTTTGGATTGGACGCAGTCAAATCAATGATGCCATCCAGGCGAAAATAGACCGTCTCTCAGCGCTTGGCCCTGAGCCTTACTATATTACAGCCGATGCTGCGGATATGCATTCATTGCAGCAGGCTTATGATCAAGTGAAAAAGCGTCATCCTGAAATTCACGGGATCGTTCACTCTGCAATGGTTTTATCTGAACAAAGTCTGGATAATATGACGATGGAAGAATTTACTGCCGGACTGGCGGCGAAGGTGGATGCCAGTGTTCGTACTGCCCAAGTGTTCCAACAGGAGCATTTAGATTTTGTTCTGTTTTTCTCTTCGCTTGTGGCACATATCAAAAACGTAAAGCAAAGCCATTATGCCTCTGGCTGCGCATTTGCAGATGCTTTTGCTCACCAACTTTCTCATACATGGGCTTGCCCTGTAAAAGTCATGAACTGGGGATATTGGGGGAACAGTGAAGCGGCCGAGGATGAACAGTATGTACAGCTCATGAATCAAATTGGCTTAGGCTTAATTGAGCCTGCGGAAGGTATGAAGGCTTTAGAAGCACTGCTTTCTGGACCAGTCAGCCAAACGGCATTTATTCATACGACAAAACCTGTAGCAGTCGAAGGCGTGAATCAGAAAGAATTCATCACCCTTTATCCTGAGCACCCTTCGGCAGACGTTGAAAGCCTGAAGGGGCGCCTGCCGAAAACAGGACGATTTCAAAGAGTGACACACGAAGAGCTGGACGATCTTCTTTACAGACTTTTGTTAGGCCAGCTGCAAACGGCTGGGCTGTTTGATGGTCATAGATTATCGATTGAACGCCTTCAACAATACAAGACTCGTGAATTTTATGAAAAGTGGCTTCGGCAAAGCAGTGAATTCCTTCTGCAGCATGGTTATCTTAAGAAAGATGGAGATTCATTGGTAAGGAAGGATCCAGCAGAGGATATCGCGCTGATTTGGCAAGAATGGAATGCGAAAAAAGAAAAATGGCTCAAAGACAGCAATACAAAAGCAATGGTTGTTTTAGCAGAAACCATGCTGAAAGGATTACCGGATATTTTGACAGGGAAAGTGCCTGCCACAGATATGATGTTTCCTCAGTCCTCAATGGAATTAGTAGAAGGCATCTATAAGCATAACAAAGTGGCAGACTATTTTAATAAATTGCTTGCCGATACGTTAATAGCTTATCTGGATGAACGGCTGAAGCACGATCCGCAGGCATCCATCCGCATTATGGAAATAGGGGCAGGCACAGGCGGCACGAGCGCCGGAATCTTTCAAAAACTGAAAGCCTATCAAAACCATATCAAAGAATACTGTTATACAGACCTGTCCAAAGCATTTTTGTTGCATGCTGAAAAGGAATATGGGGCGGAAAATCCGTACCTGACGTATCAGCTTTTTGATGTAGAAAAACCGATTGACCAGCAGGAAATCGAGGCTGGCGGCTATGATGTCGTCATTGCAGCCAATGTCCTTCACGCGACAAAGAATATCCGTCAAACGCTGCGGCATACAAAAGCAGTGATGAAAAACAACGGAATGCTGCTGCTGAATGAAATGGCGGGAAACAGCCTGTTCCCTCACATCACCTTTGGTCTCTTGGAAGGCTGGTGGCTGTATGAAGATCCTGCAGTACGGATTCCCGGCTGCCCAGGCTTATATCCTAGCAGCTGGAAAGCGGCACTTGAAAGCGAAGGCTTTGAATCTGTCTTCTTCCCGGCCGAAGCGGCCCATGATCTCAGTCACCAGATCGTCGCTGGCTCTAGCAACGGGCTGGTACGCCGTTTGATGGAAACTGTGATCTCGCCAGAGAAGGATGTTTCATTAGCGTCTAATAAGGAGCCAGCTAATACACAAAACATAGATTCGGAGAAAACAGGACAATCAAATCATGCTCACCTCAGAGAAAAAAGCACAGAATATATGAAAAAACTAATCGGGGAAACATTGAAAATTCCTGCTAGCAAGATTGAGTCATCTGAACCGCTTGAAAAGTACGGGATTGATTCTATCGTCGTTGTCCAGCTGACGAATACCTTGCGTAAAGAATTTGACCATGTAAGCAGCACTTTATTTTTCGAGTACCAAACGATTGACGCGTTAGTTGAGCATTTCATCCAAACAAAAACAGAAGCGCTGATGAAACTGACAGGTCTTGACCGTCAAGTTCACCCACAGACACCGGCCGCAAGCATGAATAAGTCTTCAAAAAAATCTGGGCAGGCCGCTAAAGGAATGCGGCGCTATCGCAAGCTTGGCTTCAGCAGGGAGAAAGAAACGCCAACACACGCTCCTGCCAGCCGTGACGTTGCCATTATCGGCATTTCCGGCCGTTTTCCTCAGGCGGAGACAGCTGAAGACTTTTGGAATAACCTAAAAGAAGGTAGAAATTGTATTGAGGAAATTCCGAAAGAACGCTGGGATTGGAAAGCCTATTACGATAAAGAAAAAGGAAAAGAAGGGTCGATTTATACGAAATGGGGCGGCTTTATCAAAGATATGGACAAATTTGATCCATTATTTTTTCAGATTTCTCCGCTTGAAGCAGAAAGAATGGACCCTCAGGAGCGATTATTTCTGCAAACCGCTTATGCAAGTATAGAAGATGCGGGATACACGCCTGACACGCTCTCTACAAGCAGAAAAATCGGCGTCTTTGCCGGAGTCATGAACAAAAATTATCCGACCGGCTACGGCTATTGGTCTATCGCAAACAGAATATCGTATTTGCTGAATTTCCAAGGGCCAAGCCTTGCAGTCGATACAGCCTGCTCATCCTCTCTGACAGCGATTCATCTAGCGCTGGAAAGCATTTATAGCGGATCGAGTGATTGCGCCATTGCCGGCGGTGTCAATCTAGTTGTTGACCCGGTTCATTATCAGAACCTATCTGTCATGAATATGCTCTCTGCAAGTGATACATGTAAATCTTTCGGGGATGACGCAGATGGATTTGTCGACGGTGAAGGCGTAGGCGCCATTGTGTTAAAGCCGTTGCAACATGCAATAGCAGACGGAGACCATATTTACGGTGTGATAAAGGCAAGTGCGATTAACAGCGGAGGAAAAACAAATGGATATACGGTTCCAAATCCTCATGCACAGGCACAGCTGATTAAAGAAGCGATTGAGCGCGCCAATATTCCTGCCCGAACTATCAGTTATCTGGAGGCGCATGGAACAGGCACCGCATTAGGTGATCCGATTGAGATAGCGGGATTAACAAAAGCATTTGAGGAAGATACGCTGGAGAAACAGTTTTGCGCGATCGGCTCCAGTAAATCAAATATCGGTCATTGTGAAAGTGCAGCTGGAATTGCAGGACTGACAAAAATACTTTTTCAGTTTAAATACGGTCAAATTGCGCCGTCATTGCATTCTCAGCGATTGAATCCAAATATTGAATTCAGCCATACTCCATTTGTCGTTCAGCAGCATCTTGGTGAATGGAAGCGCCCGGTGATTGACGGACAGGAGGTGCCGAGACGCGCCGGATTGAGCAGTTTTGGCGCTGGAGGGTCCAATGCTCATATGATCCTTGAAGAGTATATTTCGCAAACAGAAGCGCAAACGCCTGAAGCTTTTCCTCCTGCGCTGATTGTGCTGTCAGCGAAAAACAGGGAAAGGCTGCAAGAGAGAGCGGAACAGCTGCTCACAGCCATTCAAGAAAAAAGGTACTGTAAAACAGATCTGATCAGGATCGCCTATACTTTGCAAACGGGTCGTGAAGCAATGGAGGAACGGCTGGGCTTTATAGCGGAATCATTAGAGGATCTTGAGAGAAAGCTGAGCGATTTTATCGAAAATAAAGCAGACAGCCTGTACCTGGATCGCATCGATGAGAACAAAAAAGCATTAGCGGTCTTATCGGCAGATGAAGATACAGAAAAAATCATAGAGGCATGGATGAGCAAAGGGAAATACACGAAACTGCTGGATCTTTGGGTGAAAGGCTTGTATTTTGACTGGGATAAGCTGTATGGAACAAATACGCCTGTCCGGATCAGTCTTCCCGCATATCCATTTGCAAGAGAACGTTATTGGGCACCAGATCAGGCAAAGGCCCCAGCGTCTAAAGAACAGCAAACAGAAGAGCATTTTGAGGTTATGACTTTTCAAGAGGTGTGGAAAGAAGAACCGGCAACTATCACATCGAAACGCTTCAAAACGCTCATCTGTTTTCTGACGGATAGAGAAAAGCAAAACGCCTTCGCTTCATCTGTAAATAACGTTGATCTAGACACCAAGGTCATTTTTATTTCGCAGGGTGAGGTGTACAGCAAACAGTCTCAATACAGCTATCAGATTGTGAGGCAAGAACCTGTCACTTTTGAAAAAGCCTTCCAGAGCATTCAGGAGGAACATGGAGAGCCAGATGCAATTCTCTATATGTGGCCCGCGGAAGATGAGAGCTATATAAAGGACCATTCATGCATTGTCTATTTATTACAAGGGATGTCCGCAGCAAAGCTCCATCCTTCACGGCTGCTGCTGGCGGGACGTTTTGAAAATGGTCTTGACCGGAGCTATCTGGAATCATGGATTGGCTTCGAACGCTCACTCGGGCTTGTTTTTCCACATACGAAAGTGACTGGAATCTTTCAGCCGGCAGATCAAGAATCGATGGATGATTGGGCACGTAAAATATGGACGGAATTACAGGCCTTAACTGGACAAACCGTTTTGTATCAAAATGGGAAACGATGTGTATGTCACATTAAACAGACCACCATACAACCGAACGACAGCAAATTGAAGTCTGGCGGCACTTACCTGATGACAGGCGGTTTAGGAGGGCTCGGTTATTTATTCGCCAAGCATTTGGCTAAAAACTATGCCGCAAACCTTATTTTGACAGGGCGGTCGCCTTTCAATGACGAGAAGCAAAAGCAAATAAAAGAATTAAAGGATCTAGGCGGCGAAGCCATGTATGCAGAGGCAGATGTTTCTGATCCTATCGCGATGGGAGACTGCGTGAAACGAGGGAAAGACCGATTTGGCGCCATCAACGGCGTTATTCATGCAGCTGGTATCGAGAGCGATTCTGCTATTTTTGATAAAGAGATCGATAGCTTCCAGCGCATCATTGAACCGAAAATCAGCGGTACGATAGCGCTTGATGAATGGCTTAAAAATGAAATCCTTGATTTTGTTTGTTATTTTTCTTCGTCTTCTGCGGTTTTAGGAGATTTTGGCTGTTGTGATTATGCGATCGGGAATCGATTCCAAATGGCCTATGCACAGTACAGAAATGGGCTTCATAGCGGCAAAACGTATGTCATCAACTGGCCTGTATGGAAAGATGGCGGAATGAAGATCGGTGATGAAGAAACAACCGAATTGTACCTGAAATCAAGCGGCCAGCGCTTCTTAGAAGCCGATGAAGGCATTCGCCTATTCGAACACATCCTGTCTCAGCAGGATGCTCAGCATCTTGTGATAGCCGGTCAGGCCAGCCGGGTCAGCCGCTTTTTAGGAATGACCGAATCAGCTATTCCGGAACCCGCCATTCAAGCCCCAGCTGTACTAGAAAAAAGAGACGAGGTAAAAACGCTAAGCGTTGAAAAACGTTTAGAACACGATCTGAAAGAGCGTATTCACACATTGCTTAAAATCTCAAAGGACAAGCTGGATTTGAACAAAAATTGGGCCGACTTCGGATTTGATTCGATCTATTTGGCTAAATTCTCGACTGTATTATCAAAGCATTTCAACATCGAAGTGACACCGGCTTTATTTTTTGGGTACTCGACTTTACAGGAATTAATCCGTTTCTTCTTAACGGATCACAAAGAGCTGATCGAAGCATTTTACCGGGATGATGCACCTGAGGCACAAAAGAATCCTGAAGATGATGCTCCGGTTCCTGCAGAACTGGATACCAGCAAAAAAAGCGTCCGGCAGGTTCACGCTGAGCCTATCGCCATTATTGGAATGAGCGGCAGATTTCCTCAAGCTGATTCGGTCATGGAGCTGTGGGACAATCTGAAAAACGGGAAAGATTGTATCACTGCCATCCCGAAAGAACGCTTGGACTGGGGTGGAGCTAACGGAGGTCCAGAAAAAGCAGTGCCGAGATGGGGCGCATTTTTGAAGGACATAGACCGATTTGATCCGCTGTTTTTTCAAATATCGCCTAAAGAAGCTGAAAGCATGGACCCGCGCCAGCGCATCTTTCTAGAGGAAGCTTGGCACACATTTGAAGATGCTGGCTATATGGGACATCGAATAAAAGGAAAATCCTGCGGTGTTTACGTAGGTGTGGAAGAAGGAGAATATGCGCATTTAACCGGAGATACAGATTACATTAACGGAACACAAAACGCCACATTATCTGCGCGAATCGCATACGCATTAGATCTAAAAGGACCTAATATGGCATTGACAGCAGCATGTTCATCTGGACTTGTGGCGATTCATCAGGCATGTTCAGCCCTCCGTCAGGGAGATTGTGAAATGGCTTTAGCCGGCGGCGTCAGCCTGAATATTTCTCAAATGTCATTTGAGGCGCTGACAAGAGCCGAAATGCTGTCTCCGAACGGACAATGTAAAGTATTTGACCAAGATGCCAATGGTCTGGTGCCAGGTGAAGCGGTGGCTGCTGTTCTCCTGAAACCATTATCAAAGGCCATTGAAGATAATGATCACATTTATGGCTGCATAAAGGCCAGCGGTGTGAATTACGATGGCAAAACCAATGGCATTACGGCACCAAATCCTTTTAGCCAGACAGAATTGATCGAGAACATTTATGAAAAAAATGAAATCAACCCGCTCAACATTCAATATGTGATGGCGCACAGTACCGGCTCGAATCTTGGTGATCCGCTTGAGGTCCAAGCGTTAACGAGCGTGTTCAGCAAATATACGAAGCAGAAGCAATTCTGCATGATGAGCTCGATTAAACCTTTAATCGGACACACATTTGCAGCGTCAGGGGTGGTTGCTTTAATCAGTATGCTGATGGCAATAAAAAACCAGACGATTCCGGCTACTCATCATTGTAAAGCGGACAATCCGTATATTCAGTTTAAAGAAAGCCCGTTTGTGCTTTGCAAAGAGAACCTTCCATGGATCAGGAAAAATCAGAATCCGAGGATGGGAACCATCAGCACGACAGGTATCAGCGGCACCAATGCCCATGCAGTCATTGAAGAATACATCCCGGATGAGCAGCCGTTCACACAGCGGCATAAAGAGTCAGCTGAATGCCCGCAGGTTATCGTGCTATCGGCCCAAAATGACGATCGGCTTCAGGATGCTGTCAGCCGCATGATAGTGTATCTTGAGCAGAATCAGAACCTATCTTTACCTGATGTTGCATATACACTTCAGGCTGGAAGAAAAGCCATGGAAGCGAGGCTCGCGATTGTTGTAAACAATCAGGAGCAATTGGTGCGAAAATTGAAGGAATATGCGGAAGCAATGAAGAATGGTGAGGTATCAGGCCAACAGGCATCCCTTTATATAGGACATACGGAAGGGGTGTTAGTAAAACAGGATGAAGCATTCCTGCAAGCACTCGCAAAAGAAAGAAATTTGGAAAACATTGCGGAATGTTGGGTGAAAGGATATCAGATCCCGTGGGAACTCCTTCATGAAGGCGATGACGTTCGGATGGTTCCTTTACCTGGCTATCCGTTTGCAAGGGAGCGGTATTGGGTTTCGTCAGGGAATCATCAAACAAAGGCCGCTAAACCGCATATACAAGACATGAAAACAGAGATTGACGAGCCTAATGGCGAAACACACATTCAAAAGATCATTGTTCAATTTTTAGCACGAGAGTTGGGCATATCTGAGGAGCGAATAAGCTTCAAAAGAAACTTTTTGGATTATGGAATGGATTCAATTCTTGGCCGAAAATTGATGCGTCATATCGAAAAAATCACGCAGATGAAGGTGACTGGCCGGGAAATCCTTGAATATCAGACAGTCCAAGATTTATCCGCTCATTTGGCGTTAAAAGCTGAAAAACGCAATCAAAGCGCGGCAGCACATCAAACAAAAACGTATACAGACGAGCAAATCATCGGATTGATGCAAGAGGTGGCGCAAGGAAAACTGGATTTTAAGAGTGTGCAAAACATCATAGAAGGGAGTAAATCGTATGAATCATAAAGAAATTCTCGATGCCTTCAGATCAGGAGAATTAACCATTTCTGAGGTGGAACAACATCTTCAAGGCATGAAGCGGCAGTTCAAAAGCCCGCTTTCAGAAGGGCAAAAAGGGCTGTGGATGCTTCAAAAAATGTCTCCTGAAATGAGTGCTTATCATATTCCTTTATGCTTTCGCATCACTAAACCAATACATGCAGAGACGTTCAAGAAAGCCCTTCTGTTTGTACAGAGACAATATCCTGTTTTAACCAGTGTGATTCAAGAGGAGAATGGCATACCATTTCAAACGGTTCAGTCTTCAGAGGCTCTTTCTTTTGAGGAAGAGGATATATCGAATATGAAATCAGCAGAGATACTGCCTTTTCTAAAAGAAAAAGCAAAAGTACCTTTTCGTTTGGAAGCTGGTCCGTTATGGCGCACACATCTTTTTCAGCGGTCAAACGAAGAATGCATTTTGCTCATCACGATTCACCATACCATATTTGACGGTGTGTCGATGCTGACTTTGATATCGTCGCTTTTCGAGGCGTATCAACATTTGCTGAATGGGGTTGAACCGGTGCAGCAGACGCTAACGGCTGATTATTATGATTTTGTCAAATGGGAAACCCGGATGCTGAATGGCAGAGAAGGGGAAGAGCATCTCGCTTACTGGAAAGAACAGTTGTCTGGGAATCTGCCAGTTCTTGATCTTCCGGCTGACCGTCCGCGGTCTTCCGCGCGAAAATTCAAGGGGCAAGCTTATAAAAGCTTGCTCCCCCATTACCTGAGAAAACAAATCAAATCGTTTGCCCGCACGTATCAAGTGAATGAATCGGTTGTGTTGCTGTCCATTTACAAAGTATTGCTGCATCATTATACAAAACAAAAGGATATCATTGTCGGCGTCCCAACAATGGGGCGGCCAGAAGATGGTTTTGAATCTACTATCGGATACTTTATCAACATGATGGCTGTTCGGAGCAGGAATCTCGGATCTCAGCCATTTACAGCATTCATTCGGGAGCTGCAGCTGACAATGGCTGACGGTCTGGACCATGCGGCGTATCCGTTCCCTGCATTGGTAAGAGAGCTGAATGTAGACCGCTCGGCAGCGGATTCGCCGGTTTTTCAAACAGCCTTTCTGTACCAAAACTTCTTTCAGACAACAGGCTTACAAAAAGTGCTCGAATCATATCAAACGCTTGGCATTGAATATATGGAGGATATTCGGCAAGAGGGAGAATTTGAGCTGGCACTCGAAATATATGAGCAAGAAAATGATACAGTGCTTCATCTTTTGTACAATCCTGATCTATATGAATTGTCCTCCATTGAAGGTATGATGGAGAACTATATGAAGCTCGCGCAGCACATGATGGAGGATCCGTCTTTGCCGCTTGAAACTTACTCTTTTCAGTTAAATCAAGAACAAAATAGTTTGCTGGAACAATGGAATGCGACAGGGACAAACACGCCAAATGACAAGTGTATACATGAAGTATTCGAGGAAAAAGCGAAACAAAACCCGGATGCGGTTGCTGTGATTTTCGAAGACAGGTCTCTTACATATAAAGAACTAGATGAAAAAAGCACATCTGTGGCAGTCTATCTTCAACATCAGGGGGTTGGACCTGAACACCCTGTTGGAATTTGTACAGAGCGTTCGTTTGATATGATTATCGGGATTTTAGGAATACTGAAAGCCGGCGGAACGTATGTGCCGTTAGATCCAAGCTTCCCGCAAGAACGGTTAAAGTACATGCTCGAAGACAGTCAGGCATCCATTGTCCTGACCCAACCTAACGTTCGTCATTCGATCAGCCGATTAACTGGCAGCGATGTAAAAGCAATCGATATCGAGTTGGCTTGCCGAAACGGTTATACAGATCAGCAAAGCAGCGATTTAAAGCGGGAAGTAAAACCGGAGCATCTCGCCTATATCATTTACACATCGGGAAGCACAGGACAGCCTAAAGGGGTAATGGTAGAGCATCGAAGCATTATGAATACCCTGAATTTTCTAGAATCTCACTATCCCGTGACTGCTGAGGATGCATATTTACTGAAAACGAACTATGTGTTCGATGTATCGATTTCGGAATTATTCGGATGGTTTATCGGAAACGGCCACCTTGTGATTCTTCCGCCTAATGGAGAAAAATCACCGCAGCTGTGTATGGATTATATAGAAAAATACCGAGTGAGCCACATTAATTTTGTGCCGGCTATGCTGCATGTCTTTTTAGAAACGGCGAAAGACAACAAGCAGCTCACAGAGGATGGACCGCTCAAGTATATGATGGTTGCAGGCGAAGCTTTCCCTAAAGAATTAGTGAAAAAGGCGGTATCGATCTTTAAAAACTGCCGTGTTGAAAATATTTACGGACCTACGGAAGCCGCCATTTACGCTGCGTATTTCGGATGCGGAAAAGGAGACATCGCAAGTCACTATACACCGATTGGAAAGCCTGTCTCCAATGTGAAAATTCATATTGTGGACCGGCATTTGAAGCCTGTCCCGATCGGAAAACCAGGTGAGCTTTGTATTGCGGGAGCCGGTTTGGCAAGAGGCTACTATCATAAGCCTGGCCTTACGGCTGAAAAATTTATTGATAATCCGTTTGAACCGGGGACCAAGCTTTATAAATCAGGTGATTCAGCAAGATGGCTTCCTGACGGCAACATAGAGTATTTAGGACGGATTGACAGCCAAGTCAAAATACGCGGTTTTCGCGTCGAGCTTGGCGCAATTGAAATAAAGCTGGGTGAATTTCCGGGCATTTTAGATCAGGCGGTTGTGGTGAAGCAGCTGGAAGGCCATCAACAGCTCGCTGCTTATTATACAGAGAAAAGCGGACATTCCCCTGCAGATCCAAAAAAATTGCGCCGGCATCTAAAATCCAGTCTGCCGGAATATATGATACCTTCACACTTTATCCGCTTAGATAAGATGCCGTTATCGCCTAGCGGGAAAGTGGACCGTAAAGAACTGGAAAAACGCGAGATCGTTTTCAAAAGAAAGAAATCAAATCAATTGCAGTTAACGGAAATAGAGGATCAGGTGCTTCATATTTGGGAGGAAACGCTCAAGGTCAGCGGCTTTGGGCTGGAAGACGGATTTTTCGATGCGGGCGGCGATTCGCTTCTGGCTGTAGCCGTGGCTGAACGAATCAAAAAAGAATTGGATTGTGAGTTTAGTGTCACTGAGCTATTCGAGCATTCCACGATCCGTGCCATAAGCCAATACATTTTGGAAATGAAAAACGCAGATCAAGCCATAACTCAAATTGAAGACAATCATGATCTCAAAGAAGATGGAAAATACTCGCAGCAGACGATTCCTTCCTATTTTGACGATAGTGTTGCGATTGTGGGGATATCCTGCCAGTTTCCTGAGGCGAAGCATCATCATGACTTTTGGAATCGTATCAAAGAAGGCAAAGAAAGCATTCAGTTCTTCTCTGAAGAAGAGCTTCGCGAAAACGGAGTTCCGGAAGAACTGATTCAACATCCTGACTATGTGCCTGTGCAATCTGCGATTGAGGGGAAAGATTTATTCGACCCTGGTTTCTTTCAAATTTCTCCGAGAGATGCTGAGTATATGGACCCTCAGCTCCGCCTTTTATTGCTGCATTCCTGGAAAGCGATTGAGGACGCAGGATATGTGGCAAATGAGATTCCGGCTACAAGTGTATATATGTCTGCAAGCAGCAATTCATACAGAACGTTATTGCCGAAGGAGGCAATAGAAGGGCATGAATCACCTGATGGCTATGTCTCATGGGTTTTAGCCCAAAGCGGAACCATCCCGACGATGATCTCAAATAAGCTCGGATTAAAAGGGCCAAGCTACTTTGTTCATTCTAACTGCTCTTCATCACTAGTCGGCTTGTATCAGGCATACAAAAGCCTGACATCAGGTGAATCTCAATATGCGCTTGTCGGAGGCGCAACATTGCACGCACAATCAGCGATCGGCTACGTGCACCAAAACGGGTTGAATTTTTCAAGCGACGGACATGTTAAGGCCTTCGATGCTTCAGCAGACGGAATGGCGGGGGGCGAAGGCGTAGCGGTTATCCTGCTGAAGAAAGCTGTGGATGCCGTAAAAGACGGAGACCATATTTATGCCATTATGCGCGGAATAGGCATCAATAATGATGGGGCAGATAAGGCCGGCTTCTATGCGCCAAGTGTAAAAGGCCAAACAGAAGTGATACAGCATGTATTGGAGCAAACCAACATTCATCCCGAAACGGTCAGCTATATTGAAGCGCACGGAACGGGAACGAAATTAGGCGATCCTATTGAAATGTCCGCATTAAATAAAGTGTACAAGCAATACACGGACAAAAAACAATTTTGCGGAATTGGTTCAGTGAAAACGAATATCGGCCATTTGGATACAGCTGCCGGGCTAGCCGGATGCATTAAAGTTGCGATGAGCTTATACCATAATGAACTTGCACCGACCATCAACTGCACTGAGCCGAATCCGAATATAAAGTTTGAAAGCTCGCCTTTTTATGTAGTCCGTGAACGAAAGCCATTAGAGAAACGAGAAGGTGTCCATCGGGCGGCTCTGAGCTCATTCGGTCTTGGCGGCACTAACGCCCATGCTATTTTTGAGCAATATGAAAACATCTCTGATATGAGAGCGGAGAACGAAGGCAATCCGCCCTATCTCATTCCTGTATCGGCAAAAAATAGCGAGCGGCTCCTAGCATACGTGAAGGAACTGCTGATCTATATCAGTCAAAACGAGCAAGCGCATATGTCTCTAAGAAATATTGCATACACCTTCCAGGTCGGACGGGAAGCAATGGACAGCAGGATCATTTTTATGGTGAACGATCTGGAAGAATGGAAACAACAGCTGGAAGCTTTTGTGAATGGAAAGACCCTAGCAGAAGGCAGTATCCAAGGAGAAAAAACGAGAATGACATCCGCTGAACAGCTGCTTGGAAACGCTGAAGCAGAAGAACTGGCTTCATCACGAATATCAAAAGAAAAATTGAAAAAGCTTGCTGAGATGTGGGCAAAAGGCTTTCATGTTGAATGGCGCAGACTTTATCCAAATACGAAGCCGCGCCGTATCAGTTTGCCGACGTACCCTTTTGCTGAAGAACGGTACTGGCCTGAAAGCAGCACCAGCAATGTAACAACAATTGAACCATCGTGTTTGCATCCTTTGGTGCACCATAATACATCGGTTCTGTCAGAGCAGCGGTTCAGCTCCATCTTTACAGGACAAGAGTATTTTATTGCCGAGCATATCATTAAAGGCATGGCAATTTTGCCGGCAGCGGTCACGCTTGAAATGGCAAGAGCCGCGATAGAACAAGGAATTGGCGGTTTAGAAGGTCAAGAAACCGGAATCCGCCTGAAAAATGTTGTTTGGATGCGTCCAGTTGTAGCAGGAAATGAGCCAGTTCAAGTAAACATCGGACTTTATGATGAAGACGGCGGACATATTCTTTATCGGATGTATGGTGAGCCGGAATCTGCTGATGCAGAACCGGTTGTATATAACCAGGGGATAGCGGAATTGATTCAGATAAAGCAAGAAAAAGCGCTGGATCTTGCTGAGATCAAAAACCGATGTGATCAAAACAGGTTGGACGCTGCCCTGTTTTATGAAGGAATGATCGGTGCCGATTACGGTCCTGGCTACAAGAGTGTAGAAGCCGTATATAAAGGCGATGGCCAGCTGCTTGCCAAATTATCACTGCCGGAATCTGTCATGCATACGTCAGACGATTATGTTCTTCATCCAAGTGTAATGGATGGGGCGTTACAGGCGGCTGAATATTTGCAAAACGTCGTTAGGGCGGAGCTTTCACGCAGTGAAGACTTTAAGGCGGCACTCCCATTTGCCTTGGAGGAACTTGAGATCTTTCAGCAATGCGTTTCTGACATGTGGGTTTATGTTCAATTCAATTCGAAAAACAAACCGGGGGATCTGATACAGAAAGTCGATATCGATCTATGCGATGAGCATGGCACGATTTACGTGCGGATGAAAGGTTTTTCGACGAGAGTAATGGAGGCTGATATACAAACCGAACCATCAAAAATGAACGCTGAAACTTTATTGCTTCAGCCCGTTTGGCAAGAACAAAAGGCAGCTGACGGAGCAGGTCCAAAAAAATATGCAGAGCACCTCGTGTTCCTATGTGAATATGATCAAGAGACGAGAAAACAGATTGAAGCAGTACTCAAGGGTGTCCATGTTTTCAGCCTGGAAGCAAGGCCTTCTTCAATGGAGGCGCGTTTCCATTCATATACGGAACAAGTGTTTAAAAAGGTACAAGAGCTCATTCGCACGAAATCGAAAGGCGACACGCTTATTCAGGTCGTAACCTCTTCCGAAGGAGAACAGCAGGTGTTTTCAGGGCTGACAGGACTGCTGAAAACAGCAGGGCAGGAAAATGCCAAACTAACCGGCCAAATGATTGAAGTCAGCAGTGAAGAAAGCGGAGAAAGCATTGCTGGCAAACTGAAAGAAAATCAAATGAGCAGCGATTCATATATCAAATATCAAAACGGCACTCGGTACATTGCTGATTGGCGTGACATCAAAACGGCCAGCCGTGACATCAGCAAGCCGTGGAAAGACGATGGCGTTTATCTCATTACAGGAGGTGCCGGAGGATTAGGCCTTATTTTTGCAAACGAAATCACGGAACAAACGAAGAATGCGACAGTCATTTTGACAGGCCGCTCACCTCTTAGCGAAAGCAAAAGGAAAAAGCTTAAAGAGCTTCGCGACAAGGGGGCTGAGGTCACCTATCGGCAAACAGATGTGTCCGATAAGATTGGAGTCTGCCAGCTCATCGACGAAATTCAGAAAACGTACGGCCGTCTAGACGGCATTCTTCATAGCGCGGGAATCATCAAAGACAGCTACATGGTCAATAAACCGGCAGAAGACCTGCACGACGTGCTGGCGCCTAAAGTAAAAGGGCTTGTTTACCTAGACGAAGCGAGCAAGGACTTGCCATTGGACTTCTTTATTCTCTTTTCCTCTCTTTCAGGAAGTTTAGGAAGCATTGGTCAATCTGACTATGCGGCAGCCAATGTATTTATGGATATGTATGCAGGCTATCGAAATGGGCTTGCCGAAATCAGCCAGCGGCACGGAAAGACACTTTCCATAAACTGGCCGTTATGGAGAGAGGGCGGCATGAAGGTCGACCAAGAAACAGAGAAAAGGCTTGTGCAACTGGCCGGGATTGTTCCGATGAGAGCAGAAAAAGGAATTCAGGCATTATATCAAGCGTTTCATTCCGAAGCAAACCAAGTCATGGTGATTGAAGGCGATGGGCATAAGATAAAACAAAACATGTTCGCAAAAACCGTCTCAGCACCTATGGAAAAGAAGGAAACAGAGAACTTGACTGACCAAGTAAAAAGCATTGATACAGACAGTTTGCTGGATAAAGTAAAGGCGATGTTAAAACGGGAGGTCGCCAAGCTGTTAAAGGTCAAGCTTGAAACGATTGATGATCATGCCGAGATGACGGTGTATGGATTTGATTCTATCTCAATGACGGAATTCACAAACCATATGAACCGCGCCTATAAGTTAGAGCTGACGCCAACCGTCTTTTTTGACTACCCGACGATTCATGCGTTTGGCAAGCATTTGGCCGAAGAATATCAAGCGGTATTTGCGAACACATTTGCTGTGCGCGCTGTATCGGCTCAGGTTCAGCCTGCTGCCAAACAGGAGCAACCCTTACATGTCAAAGCTAAAAGACGCCGAAAGCAGCAAGTCATACTGCCAAACGCCGCACAAAGTGAAGCTGGCCATGAGCCAATTGCGATTGTAGGCATAAGCGGGATTTTCCCTATGGCGAAAGATGTTGATGCGTTCTGGGAGGCTTTAAAAGAGGGCCAAGACTGCATGACGGAAATTCCGAAAGACCGCTGGGATTGGCGGGAATATGAAGGGGATCCGGCGAAGGAAGGCAATAAAACGAATGTAAAATGGGGCGGTTTTATCGACGGAATTGCCGATTTTGATCCATTATTCTTCGGCATCTCCCCGCGTGAAGCTGAACAAATGGAACCTCAGCAGCGCTTACTGTTGACTTACGCCTGGAAAGCGATCGAAGATGCAGGATATTCGGCGAAACGTCTGTCAGGCACAAAAACAGGCGTCTTCATTGGAACCGGAAATACAGGGTACAGCTCCCTTTTGTCAAAAGCCAACTCGGCAATAGAAGGCTCAGCGGCAGCCAATACGAGCCCTTCAGTCGGGCCGAACCGGGTCAGTTATTTCCTGAATCTTCATGGGCCGAGCGAACCGATTGATACAGCATGCTCCAGCTCATTGGTGGCGATCCACCACGCCATCTCTTCAATTGAGGAAGGCACTTGTGAGATGGCATTAGCAGGCGGCGTGAATACGATTATCCTTCCTGAGGTGTATATCAGCTTTGATAAAGCCGGTGCGCTCAGTAAAGAAGGGAAATGCAAGACATTTTCAAATCAAGCCGATGGTTTCGCTCATGGGGAAGGGGCCGGCATCCTGTTTCTGAAAAAGTTAAAAGCGGCTGAAGAAGCGGGAGACCACATTTACGGAGTCATAAAAGGCAGCGCAATTAATCACGGCGGCCGTGCAGCATCTTTAACGACGCCTAATCCGAAGGCGCAGGCGGATGTCATTCAGTCGGCATATCAAAAAGCGGGTATCGATCCGAAAACCGTGACCTACATTGAAGCGCACGGAACCGGGACGGAGCTTGGAGACCCGGTTGAAATTAACGGATTGAAATCAGCTTTTCAAGCATTGGGCATGAATGAAGGCGATGCATCAGCCAATCCTTATTGCGGACTGGGGTCTGTGAAGACAAACATCGGCCACTTATCGCTGGCAGCAGGTGCAGCAGGGGTCATTAAAATATTATTGCAGCTTAAGCATAAAACCTTAGCGAAAAGTCTTCACTGCGAAACCGTGAATCCGTACATTCAGCTGAAAAACAGTCCGTTCTATATCGTACGGGAAACGGAAGAATGGAAAGCGCTGAAAAATGAACAGGGAGAAGAGCTGCCTCGCCGAGCAGGTGTCAGTTCATTTGGGATCGGCGGCGTAAACGCCCACGTGATCATTGAGGAATATATTCCAGAAGCAGCCGATGAGATGATACCGTCCATCACACCTGAACATCCGGGTATCTTCGTTTTATCGGCTAAAAATGAAGCGCGGCTAAAAGAACAGGCACAGCAGCTGGCTGATGCGCTTGATAAGGAAACATATAGAGACGCAAATCTTACACGCATCGCTTATACCCTGCAAGCAGGACGGGACGCGATGGAAGAACGTCTTGGGATTATTTCCGGTTCCGTTGAGGATTTGCAGCAAAAGTTAAAAGACTTTGCAGCAGGCAAAAGCGATGTGGAAGATTTATTTAGAGGCAGGATTGATAAAGGCACACTGCAAATGCTGACAGAGGACGAAGAGATTCAAGAAGCCGTCGAAAAATGGATGGAACGGGGAAAGTACGCAAAACTGCTTGAATTATGGGTAAAAGGGTTTGATGCAGACTGGACGAAACTGTATGGCGAGAATGTGCCTAAGCGTGTCAGCTTGCCGACATATCCTTTCGCAAAAGACCGTTATTGGATCTCTGATCATATAGAAAAAAGCGGCAGCCCTGTAGCAAACAAAGACACTTCCCGCCTTGGCGCAGCCGTGCTGCATCCATTAATGCATCAAAACACATCGAACCTCTCGGAACAAAGGTTTAGCTCAATCTATACGGGAGAAGAGTTTTTCCTTGCCGATCATGTAGTCAAAGGCCAACGGATCTTGCCGGGAGTGGCGCATCTTGAATTGGCGCGGGCTGCCGTTGAGCAGGCGGCAGAGGTACAAGGTGTTCCGTGCACCATGAAGCTAAAGAACGCGGTGTGGGTGCGCCCCATTGTTGTAGAGGGCCAGCCTCAGCACGTACACATTAAGCTTTTACCGGAGGAAAATGGTGAGATTTCCTATGAAATCTACGGTAATCCAGACATTGCGGGCGAACAGTCAATCGTCTACAGTCAAGGCAGCGCTGTATTGAGTCCTGCTGCAAATCAGCCGGCGGTTGATTTGCAGTCCTTGCGGGAGCAGTGTCAGCAAAGCCATTTCAGCGTTGACGAAGTATATGACACCTATCAAATGATCGGTTTTGAATATGGTCCTGCTTATCGCTGCATGGAAAAAATCTATACAGCCGAACATTTTGTTTTAGCAAGATTGTCATTGCATCCGTCTGCTTTAAATACGCTCAGCCAATACAACATGCATCCGGGGCTGATGGACTCTGCTTTGCAGGCGTCAAGCATTTTGACAGGCGCCGGAGATAACCAACTGACCCTGCCTTTTGCGGTTCAGGAGCTTGAAGTCTTCGGAGCATGCTCGTCAGAAATGTGGGTATACGCAAGATACAGTCAAGGCAGCAAGGCAACTGATAAGGTGCAAAAACGGGATATTGATATGTTAGATGAGAACGGCAAAGTTTGCGTACGGCTGAAAGGATTATCTTTCAGAGCAGCGGAAGGCGGAAATGGATCGACGGAACCTGATCAAATGCTGGAAACCTTGATGTTTGAAGAAAAGTGGGTGCCTAAGGATTGTGAAAAAGAACATTCTGAGCCTCATTACGAACGGCACATTGTCATGCTTTGTGACATGAATGGCCTCACAAAAGACAGCATTGAATCAAGAGTTAAAGGAGCGGAATGCATCGTTTTGGATTCTTTCCGCGAAGGACTGGCAGAAAGGTTCCAAGATTATGCCGAACAAGCGCTTAAGACGGTACAGGATCTTCTCAAAAGCAAGCCGCAAGGCAATGTCCTGATTCAGCTGCTTACTTCTGCAGAAAGAAAGCAGTACTCATTTTCAGGGCTATCGGCGCTCCTTAAAACCGCCAGCCTGGAGAATAAAAAATGGATAGGCCAGACGATTGAAATCGATTCAAACGAAAACATTGAAAGTATAGCAGAAAAACTGAGAGAGAATAAAAGACACGCAGGAGATCAGCGCATCAAATACGAAAAGGGCAAACGGTACATCAATGATTTGCGTGAAATGCAAATGGCTGATCGGGAAATAAGCCTGCCGTGGAGAGATAAGGGAGTATACCTCATCACAGGCGGCGCAGGAGGACTTGGGTTTATTTTTGCAAAAGAGGTTGCTCGTCAAGCTGAACAGCCTGTGCTCATTCTGACAGGCAGATCTGCATTGAATGCAGATCAAGAGACGCAGCTTAACGAACTTCAGCGATTAGGGGCCCGAGCAGAATATAGGCGGGTTGATGTGACGCAAGCGGAAGAAGCCTCCGGGCTCATCACAAGCATTACGTCTGATTACGGAGACTTGAATGGTGTCATTCACAGCGCAGGCCTGATTAAAGATAACTATCTCATGAACAAAACCAACGAAGAACTGACACAAGTTTTTGCTCCTAAGGTAAAAGGGCTTGTGAATGTGGATGAGGCAACCGAGCATCTCGCGTTAGATTTCTTTATCCTCTTTTCTTCAATATCCGGTGTCGCCGGCAGCGCGGGGCAGGCGGATTATGCGATGGCTAATGCGTTTATGGACAGTTATGCCGCTTATCGAAATGAGCTGGTGACCGCCATGTACAGGCATGGGCAAACGCTGTCGATCAATTGGCCGCTCTGGAAAGAAGGCGGTATGCGCGCGAATAAAGAAATTGAAAACATGACTTTGAAAAACACAGGTGTGACTCCAATGCGAACTGAGACCGGCATTCAGGCGCTGTATAAAGGTTTGGCATTCGGCAAAGATCACGTCATCGTCATGGAAGGGATCAGAGACATGATGAGGGAAAAGCTGACTCAAAAGCCGTCTTCTGATGATGTGCCAATGCAAACAGCGCAAGTACCGGTGACACCTGAAGCCAGGATGGGTCAAGACCATTTGTTTGACCACATTCAAGAAGCTTTGAAGCAAACAATCTCTCAATTGCTCAAAATCAAACCTGAAGAGATTGACACGGATATGGAGTTTAATCAATATGGTTTTGATTCGATTACGTTAACTGAATTCGCAAATACACTGAATGAGCAGTACAAGCTGGATCTCACGCCTACGATCTTCTTTGAGCACGCAACTGTTCATGCATTTGGAGCGTATCTGTCAGAAGAATATCCGAATGCTTTTACAGCAGCCCAATTGTCTAACGAATCTGAAATGCCGATACAGCCTGTCAAACAAAATATAAAAAATATGACGTTTTCGACTGAAAACCGCTTTGTAAACCCTTCGGTAACGCCAGTAGAAAAGACAGCTGATCATAGGCCTGAGCCTATCGCGATTGTCGGGATGAGCGGTGTTTTCCCGAAGGCAAAGGACATCGAGGAATACTGGAAGAACCTGAAAGCGGGCGCGGATTGTATTACAGAGGTTCCAAAAGACCGCTGGGATTGGCAGGAGTATTACGGAGACCCTCTAAAAGAATCGAATAAAACAAACGTCAAATGGGGCGGTTTTATTGATGAAGTCGCTGACTTTGATCCATTGTTCTTCGGCATATCGCCGCTTGAGGCTGAGCAGATGGAGCCTCAGC
This sequence comes from Bacillus sp. 0209A, assembly GCF_036765095.1. Taxonomy (NCBI): domain Bacteria; kingdom Bacillati; phylum Bacillota; class Bacilli; order Caryophanales; family Bacillaceae; genus Bacillus; species Bacillus sp. 0209A. The sequence continues at coordinate 160,620 of NZ_JBAIZV010000001.1, read as the reverse complement.
AACGCCTGTTAATGACCTATGCGTGGCAGGCGATAGAAGAAGCGGGGTACTCAGCGAGAAGCCTGTCAGGAACCAAAACGGGCATCTTCATTGGGACTGGAAACACGGGGTATAGTTCACTGCTGTCAAATCTAGACATAGAAGGCTCAGCAGCTGCGAATATGAGTCCTTCTGCCGGACCGAATAGGGTCAGTTATTTCCTGAACATTCATGGACCGAGCGAACCGATAGATACTGCATGCTCAAGCTCTTTGGTCGCCATTCATCATGCGGTATGCGCAATTGAAAACGGAAACTGTGAAATGGCGATTGCAGGAGGTGTCAACACAGTCGTAACGCCGCAAGGCCATATCGCTTATGATAAGGCCGGGGCGCTGAGTAAAGAAGGAAGGTGCAAAACATTTTCTGATAGAGCCGATGGGTTCGCAGTCAGTGAAGGCGCCGGCATTCTCTTCCTGAAAAAACTGACAGCGGCTGAACGAGACGGTGATCATATTTACGGTGTCATCAAAGGAAGTGCGGTAAACCACGGAGGCCGCGCAAACTCTCTGACGACTCCTAATCCGAAGGCTCAGGCGGATGTCGTAAAAACAGCATATGAAAAAGCGGGAATCGATCCAAGAACTGTTACTTACATTGAAGCGCATGGAACCGGAACAGAGCTTGGTGATCCAGTAGAAATCAACGGCCTGAAAGCGGCATTTCAAGAGCTGTATGAAAAAACGGGTGACCCGGCTGTTCAAGGCAGCCATTGCGGACTTGGGTCAGCGAAAACAAACATCGGTCATTTATCACTGGCGGCCGGTGTGGCGGGTGTCATTAAAGTGTTATTGCAGCTAAAACATAAGACGCTTGTAAAAAGCCTGTACAGTGAAACCATCAATCCGTATATCAGACTGGAAGGCAGCCCGTTTTATATTGTGCAGGAATCCAAAGAGTGGGAAGTGCTGCAGGATGAAGCTGGCCGAGAGCTGCCACGGCGCGCCGGCATTAGTTCATTTGGCATAGGCGGCGTCAATGCCCACGTGGTCATTGAGGAATATATTCCAAAAGAAACCACTCGATCTGCACAAGCGCCAGCTGTGACAGCACAACACCCGGGCATCTTTATCTTGTCAGCAAAGGATGAAAATCGTCTGAAAGACCAAGCCCAGCAATTAGCAGACTTTATCAGCGGCCAACCTGTCACATCTCGTGATCTCACTGATATTGCTTATACACTCCAAGAAGGGCGTGATCCAATGGAGGAAAGATTAGGGATCATCGCTGTCTCGGCGGAGGACTTGCTGGAAAAACTGAACCTCTTTATAGCCGGACATGCGAGTACGCAGTACATGTCAGGCAGAGCGGACAAAGGGATTGTACAGACATTGAGATCAGATGATGAAATACAGAAAACGCTCAAAAGCAGCTGGGAGCCCGGAACATATGAAAGGCTGCTTGAATTATGGATAAAAGGCATGGAAATAGATTGGAGTAAACTGTATGGCGGCAAACAGCCGAAACGCATCAGCCTCCCAACCTATCCATTTGCAAAAGAACGCTACTGGATAACGGATATGAAAGAAGAAGCAGTCACGCATCATGAACCAAATAGTTTCGAAACAGCAGCATTGCACCCGCTAGTACAGTCCAACACATCCGATTTGTCAGAGCAGCGTTTCAGCTCGACCTTTACAGGTGCTGAGTTCTTTTTCACCGATCATAAGGTGAAGGGAAGCCCAGTCATGCCGGGTGTAGCATATCTTGAGATGGTTCATGCCGCCGTTTCGAGAGCAGTGAGAGAACTCAAAGATGAGCAAGCTGTTATCCATATCAAAAATGTTGTGTGGGTGCAGCCGATTGTGGCGGGCGGGAAGCCTATTCAAGCCGATATCAGTCTAGATCCCCAGCAGGACGGTGAGATGGCCTTTAACATCTATACTGCGGATGGGCACAATGGGCGGAAAATACACTGTCAAGGCAGTGCTGCAATCAGCCGAGCAGGAGGTATTCCAGTTCAGGATATCAGCATGCTTCAAGATCAATGCAGTCTAAGCACCCTTTCCCACGAGCAATGTTATGAATTATTTAAGGCAATCGGCATTGACTACGGACCTGGTTTTCAAGGAATAGATCGGCTTTATATTGGCCGTAATCAAGCCTTGGCAGAGCTTTCCCTGCCTCTTGGTGTGTCTCACACGCTGGACAAATTTGTTCTTCATCCAAGTATGGCAGACTCTGCTTTACAAGCATCAATCGGGCTGAAACTGAATTCCGGTGACGAGCAGCTTTCCCTGCCTTTTGCGCTGCAAGAGCTCGAAATATTCAGCCCGTGTACAGATAAAATGTGGGTTTCTGTGACATCTCGTCCAAATGAGGACAGAATACAGAGACTGGATATTGATCTCTGTGATGAACAAGGCCGAGTGTGTGTGCGAATCAAGGGTATTTCCTCAAGGGTGCTGGAAGAAGACATACAACCGCAAGATGAGCCGAAGTCACCGGATGTCAAGACATCTCTTGATGGAGCGCTTCTTATGGCGCCAGTATGGGATCAAGTTCAATTGGTGAAGAGCGTCATGCCGCCTGCTGATGAGCGTGTTGTCATCCTCGGAGGGGAAGACAACAGCAGAAAAGCTGTTCAAAGGCAGTATCCGTTTGCCAAAGGGGTGCACATTGAGCCGAATACATCGATTCATGAGATTGCTGACCAGCTTGAAGCACTCGGATCGTTTGACCATATTGTGTGGCTGTCTCCTTCTCGTGTGACAGAATGTGAAGTCGGTGACGAAATGATTGAAGCTCAAGGTCAAGGCGTGATTCAAATATACAGAATCATTAAGGCGATCCAGTCTTTAGGCTATGGAGAGCGGGAGATACGCTGGACGGTCGTGACGGCGAACACGCAATATGTTGATCAGCATGATATTGTTGATCCGGTCGATGCTGGTGTGCACGGCCTGATCGGTTCGATGGCAAAAGAATATCCAAATTGGCAGACAAAGCTGATTGATGTCACGAAACATGAGAACTTGCCTGTGCCTGAAATCTTTTCCTTGCCTGCTGATGAAGAAGGGAATACTTGGGCTTATCGGAATAAGAGCTGGCATAAATTACGCTTGATTCCAGTGCACAACAATCAACCGGTGCAAAAGAAGTATAAGCGCGGAGGCGTTTATGTCATCATAGGCGGCGCAGGCGGAATTGGCGAAGTCTGGAGCGAATATATGATCAGAACATACCAAGCGCAGATCGTTTGGATTGGCAGAAGAAAAATGGATCCAGCTATTCAAAGTAAACTCGACAGACTTTCGCACCTGGGGCCTGCCCCGCTTTACATTCAAGCTGATGCGGCTAACCGAGAGGAATTGGAGCGCGCTTATGAAACAATGAAACAAATGTATCGAGAAATCAACGGCATCATTCATTCTGCTATTGTCTTGCAAGACCAAAGCCTGATGAACATGAACGAGGAATGCTTCAGAAACGTTCTTTCTGCAAAAGTAGATGTCAGTGTGCGAATGGCTCAAGTTTTCCGACATGAACCACTGGACTTTGTTTTGTTTTTCTCTTCCGTGCAATCGTTTGCGAGAGCTTCGGGACAAAGCAATTACGCTGCCGGCTGCAGTTTTAAGGATGCTTTTGCACAGCGGCTTTCTCAAGTATGGCCTTGTGCAGCAGCCGTGATGAATTGGAGTTATTGGGGAAGCGTCGGTGTGGTTTCCTCACCGGATTATCAGAAGAGAATGGCTCAGGCAGGCATTGGCTCTATTGAAGCCCCTGAAGCGATGGAGGCATTGGAATTGCTGCTCGGAGGACCGCTGCAGCAGCTGGTGATGATGAAAATGGCAAACGATATGAATGATGAAGCGGAACAGATGGAAGAAACAATTGAAGTTTACCCGGAAACTCACAGCTCAGCCATTCAAAAGCTGCGAAGCTATCACCCGGGTGACAGCACAAAGATTCAACAACTGTTATAGGAGGGGGAGCGCCAATGCTGAACACAGAAGACATTCTCTGTAAAATGCTTTTCGCACAATTGCAGTCCATAGGTTTTTTCACAGAAAGTAAATCCCAGCCAGTATTGGAGAATTTCTATGGCAGATGGTTAGAAGAAAGCCACTTGTTTTTAGAACGCCATCAATTTCTCAAGCGGACGGCGAATGGACATGTTCCAACGCGCTCAATAGGAACCGTGAGTGAACTGTGGATGGAATGGAATGAACAAAAATCGGACCTGCTTCAAGACAATAATATGAAAGCCATGGTGACATTGGTGGAGACAGCACTTAAAGCCTTGCCGGATATTCTGACCGGCAAGGTGTCTGCCACCGATATCCTGTTTCCGAATTCATCAATGGATCTAGTAGAAGGCGTCTATAAAAACAACCAAGTCGCAGACTATTTTAATGATGTGCTGGCGAACACACTAACGGCCTATCTGCAAGAACGTCTGAAGCAAGAGCCTGAGGCAAAGATTCGCATATTAGAAATCGGAGCCGGAACCGGCGGTACAAGCGCGGCTGTTTTTCAAAAGTTGAAAGCCTGGCAGACACATATAAAAGAATACTGCTATACAGATCTGTCTAAAGCATTTTTAATGCACGCAGAAAATAAGTACGGCCCGGACAATCCGTATTTGACATATAAACGATTTAATGTGGAGGAGCCGGCATCTGAACAGCATATTGATGCGGGGAGCTATGACGTGGTGATTGCAGCGAATGTGCTGCATGCCACGAAAAATATCCGGCAGACATTGCGAAACGCAAAAGCAGTTTTGAAAAAGAACGGACTGCTCCTCTTAAATGAAATAAGTGATCATAATATATATTCGCATTTGACGTTCGGCCTTTTAGAGGGCTGGTGGCTGTATGAGGATCCTGCTCTCCGTATACCGGGCTGCCCGGGTCTGTATCCGGACACTTGGGAAATGGTGCTTGAGAGTGAGGGATATCGCCATGTTTCCTTTATGGCTGAACAATCACATCAGCTCGGCCAGCAGATCATTGCTGCTGAAAGTAACGGAGTCGTCCGTCAAAAAAAGAAAACTGAGATAGAAGATACAGCACATTTACAAATCGATGCGGAAAAAGTTCATTCACAGGATAACGATTCTCTCATTGAACAAACGATTCAATTTGTGAAACATACGCTGGCAAAATCGATCAAACTATCACCAGAGCGTATTCACGAAGATACGACTTTCGAGAAGTATGGAATCGATTCGATTTTGCAGGTCAATTTTATTCGTGAATTAGAAAAAGTGACGGGGGATCTTCCAAAAACCATTTTATTCGAACATAACAACACAAAAGAACTCGTCGACTATTTAGTAAAGGAGTACGAAAATAAGCTCCGGACAGCACTGTTAAAAGAAACACAGCAGCCTGCAAAACACGAAGCACCTGTTCAAAGGGAGCGTGCAGCTGCTAGTAAGCCGCTTGCTTTTACCGCACGCCGCTTTGCCGGAGAGCAGCAGATCAAAGAAACTCAGCAAGCATCAAATAGTGAGTTGAAAAAAGAAAAGACAAGCCATTTCCAAGTGGCACAGACGAATGATCATGGTACAGAAGATATCGCAATAATCGGGATCAGCGGACGCTATCCGATGTCTGCTGGCTTAGAAGAGCTTTGGGCGCATTTAATCGCTGGAGACAATTGTATTACAGAGGCGCCGGAATCCAGATGGCGCACATCTTTATTGAAAACATTATCAAAAGATTCAATACAGTTGGCAGATAAGAAGCGGTATGGCGGATTTTTACAAGACATTGAAGCATTTGACCATCAGCTTTTTGAGGTGGAGCAAAGCCGGGTGATGGAAATGACACCGGAACTGCGCTTATGTTTAGAAACCGTCTGGGAAACATTTGAGGATGGCGGCTATACCCGAACCCGGCTGGATAAACTGCGGGATGATGATGCCGGAGTGGGTGTCTTTATTGGGAATATGTATAACCAGTATTTTTGGAATATCCCATCATTAGAGCAGGCAGTCCTCAGCTCAAATGGGGGAGACTGGCATATCGCAAACCGCATTTCCCACTTTTTCAACCTGACTGGACCGAGTATCGCTGTCAGCTCAGCATGCTCCAGTTCATTAAACGCCATTCATCTTGCCTGTGAAAGCCTGAAATTGAACAGCAGCTCTATGGCGATTGCGGGAGGAGTCAATTTAACACTCGATCTCTCAAAGTATGATTCTCTGGAGCGGGCCAATCTGCTGGAAGGCGGAAACCAAAGCAAAAGTTTTGGCACAGGAACCGGACTTATTCCCGGGGAAGGTGTCGGAGCAGTCCTGTTAAAACCGCTTTCGAAGGCAATGGAAGATCAGGATCATATTTACGCTGTGATCAAAAGCAGTTTTGCCAATCATAGCGGCGGAAGACAGATGTATACAGCACCAGATCCGAAACAGCAAGCAAAATTAATCGTCAGGTCGATTGAGCAGTCGGGCATTGATCCGGAGACTATCAGCTATATTGAATCAGCTGCAAATGGTTCAGCGCTGGGCGATCCTATTGAAATGATTGCATTAACAAACGCATTTGAACAATACACGAATAAGAAACAGTTTTGCGCGATAGGTTCTGTCAAATCCAATCTGGGACATTTGGAGGCAGCTTCCGGCATTTCTCAGCTGACAAAAGTTCTGCTGCAGATGAAGAAGGGCACGCTGGTGCCGACAATCAACGCAACACCTATCAATCCAAATATTAAACTGGAAAACACAGCTTTTTATCTTCAAGAAAAAACGGAGCCGTGGCATCGCTTGAATGATCCTGAAACAGGAAAGCAATTGCCTCGCAGAAGCATGATCAATTCCTTCGGAGCGGGGGGAGCCTATGCCAATCTCATTATAGAAGAATTTATAGATATGGCTCCTGAGAGACGGATCACTTCCCACCAGCCGGAATGTACAGCCGTTTTTTCAGCAAAAACAAAATGGAGCCTGCTCAGCTACCTTGAAAACATGCAATTGTTTTTAGAGAAGGAAGCTGCTCTGGATATTGAACCAATTGTACAGGCTTTACACAGAATAAACCACGATTTAGAGCATAGGGCTGCATTTACAGTAACATCGACTCAGGAACTGATCGAAAAACTAAAGATGTTCCGTACATCCAAAGAAAGCTCACGCCAGCAAGGTATTTATACATCATTCGATTTACAGCCGTGCGCGGGATCAGCCCAAAAGGAACGAGAAACAAGCGCAGCAGAGCAATGGGCAGCAGGGGCATCCGTTGATTTTAAAGAAGCAGCTCAAGGGAACCGATCCGGCTGGGTTCGCCTGCCGCACTATGCATTTGATCATCATACATCATTTCATTTCGATGTTCCGGCGGGTCAGGGGAAACCATCAGCTGTCGAAAGCAATAACAATCATCCGGTCATACAAGATCAATTCACATATGACGAGCCTTACGTGCAAGGCCACGTCTTCAACAATGAACGGGTGCTTGTCGGCGCGACATACAGCAGTCTGGCCATTGACGCATTTTTCAACATGTTTCCTGAGGAAAACAGCGGCCGTATCAGCAAATTAAGCTATATCAATCCAATTGTCATCAAACAAGGCGAGACCATTGAACTGCAGGCAAAGCCTCTTCAAAAAAACCAAGTCATAGAATTACAAATCATGTACCGTGAGCTGGCCTCTGATACATGGAAGCCTGCCGCAATCGGGCAATGCCAAAAAAGTTTGTTTGAAACAAAAGAAGTCAATATCGAAAGCTTAAAGCAATCGTTAACCGAGCTTCATCACATCGATCAGATGTATAAAGCCGGAAATGGCCCTGAGTGGGGATCGTTATTTAAGACGATTACACATCTTTACAGAGATCATAAGTCCGTACTGGCAAAAATTCGCCTGCCTCAAAGCGATCTGGCAAACGGGCATCATTACACTGTAAGCCCATTGATGACAAACAGCGCCTACTTGGCTATCCTTAGTTTCTTAGAGCAATTTGACATTGAAGGAAGTTTCCTGCCATTTGGAATCAATGATATCCAATTTACTAAACATACGATACAAGAGGATTGCTGGCTTCTGATTACATTGGTTAAGAATACAGGTGACATGCTGCTGTTCGATGTAGATGTGGTCAATGAATCGTCAGAAACGGTGCTGCGTTATTCGGGTTACTCGTTAAAACAACTGCGAGTTACAAATCAAATAAGGAATGAAAATCAGAACATCAAAGTCCGCGGTCTAAAAGACCGTATCAAAAGCTATGTAACAAATAAACTGGCAGTAAACATGGCCGATCCGTCAAAACTGGCTCTCTCAAAAGCTCATATTATGGAATTGGGTATTGATTCCTCTCAATTGGTTGGGCTGACAAGGGAGATCGAATCAGAAACAAAAATCGACTTAAACCCGACGTTGTTTTTTGAATATCCGACTGTACAAGAGCTTATTGAATTTTTTGCGGACAAACATGAAGCATCTTTTGTTCAGCTGTTTGGTGGAGTTGATCAGCAGCAGGAACGTTCAGCTCAAATCGAAAACCAAATGAAACAGATTCCGGCTGATGAGATGAAGACGGATAAAGCAATCAAACATGCAGCCGACGGCATAGCCATTATCGGCATGTCGGGACAGTTTCCGAAAGCAAACAGCGTAACGGAATTTTGGGACAACATCATTCACGGAAAAAACTGTGTCTCTGAAGTGCCGAAAGAACGCTGGGACTGGCGTGAATGTGCCTCAGTTGATAAAGAAGGATCATCAAGCCTTCAATGGGGCGGATTTATAGAAGGAATAGGTGAGTTTGACCCGCTGTTTTTTGGCATATCACCTAAAGAAGCGGCACATATGGATCCGCAGGAGTTTCTGCTCTTAACACATGCATGGAAGGCGATGGAAGACGCAGGCTTAACAGGACAGGCCTTATCCAGCCGTCCGACAGGCGTATTCGTCGCAGCTGGCAATACGGATGCAGCTGTGATTCCTTCCTTAATTCCAAACCGTATATCGTATGCGCTGAATGTAAAAGGGCCAAGCGAATATTACGAAGCTGCCTGTTCCTCCGCTCTTGTGGCTTTGCACAGAGCTATACAATCCATCCGAAACGGCGAATGTGAACAAGCCATTGTCGGGGCTGTGAATTTGCTGCTTTCACCAAAAGGATTCATTGGCTTCGACTCAATGGGATATTTGAGTGCGGATGGACAGGCCAAATCCTTTCAAGCAGATGCGAATGGCTTTGTCAGAAGTGAAGGCGCAGGGGTTCTCATCATTAAACCTTTGCAAAAAGCCATTGAAGATTCCGATCATATTTATTCGGTCATTAAAGGTACAGGTGTATCGCATGGCGGCCGGGGAATGTCACTGCACGCGCCAAATCCGGCCGGTATGAAGGATGCAATGCTGAAGGCTTATGAAGGAGCGCATATTGATCCCAAAACGGTGGCCTATATCGAAGCGCATGGGATCGCCTCTCCATTGGCAGACGCGATAGAAATAGGTGCGTTAACTTCAGGCTTAAGCCAGCTAGAGTCGGAACTTCCACAGGAAGTACAGGAGGAAGCGCCGTGTTATATCAGCAGCTTAAAGCCGAGCATTGGACACGGTGAACTGGTCTCCGGTATGGCTGCTCTCATGAAGGTCAGCATGGCGATGAAGCATCAAACCATACCAGGCATTTCCGGATTTTCTTCATTGAATGATCAGGTGTCAATAAAGGGCACCCGTTTCCGAATGATTCCGGAGAACCAGCAATGGGAGGATGTAAAGGACGATTCAGGCAGAATCATCCCGCGCAGAGCGGGTATCAACAGCTATAGCTTTGGAGGCGTAAATGCGCACGTCATTTTAGAAGAATATATTCCTTCATCAAAAGCACCGGTTAATATGAACGAGAATGAAGCTCATATTGTGGTTCTTTCAGCAAAAAATCAAGACAGGCTAAAAGCAGTTATTCAACAGCAGCTTGATTATGTGAACGAACAACAAGGACTGTCGTTGCCACATTATGCTTATACACTTCAAACCGGACGAGAGGAGATGGAGGACCGGCTGGCGCTGGTCGTCCGAAGTAAAGAAGAACTGGTTATCGGCTTGCAAGACTGCATAACAGCTGCGGAAAAAGGCGGAAAGCCAAAAAGTTCTGTGCCTGTTTTTTGCGGGAATGCAGAAGAGGGCTCGTCAGATATCGAAACCTTGCTTGATGGGCCATTAAGAGAAATGGTGATAGAGACCCTGTTGTCTGAGAACAACCTTGAAAAGATCGCATTTTGCTGGACAAAAGGGGTGCGAATCCCGTGGGAGCAGTTTTATCAAGGAAAAGGCGCCAGCAGAATACCGTTGCCAACCTATCCGTTTGAAAAGAGAAGCTGCTGGAATGGCTTTCAAGCATTAGAGAATACGCCTTCTGTTTCACATGAGATGCATATCAACAGCAGCGATCATCACATGTTAGCTGATGTATTAGGGATGGATCCAGAAGAACTGCATCCTCATAAGCCATTGCAGCATTACGGGTTTGATTCGATTTCTTGCATACATTTATTGCAGCAACTGCAAGCAAAGGTCGATCCTTTCATCACCTTGGCGGAGCTGCAAGCATGCCAAACTGTGCAGGATATGACGGACTTGATCGCAAAGAAACAGGCGGATGCCTCCTTACGAAACGAGCACACTCGTACGTTCCCGGAATTGATACCGTTAAATGACGGCAAGCGGGGGCGCCCTGTATTTTGGTTTCATGGCGGGGTAGGGGGCGTTGAAATCTATCAGTCATTTGCAGAAAAAAGCCAGCGCCCTTTTTACGGTATTCAAGCAAGGGGATTTATGACTCAACATGCTCCTTTGCATGGAATTGAACAAATGGCTTCCTATTATATAGAGATCATCCGAGACATTCAGCCGGAAGGCCCTTATGATGTAGGCGGATATTCCTTAGGCGGAATGATTGCATATGAAGTCACACGCCAGCTGCAAAGCCAAGGCCTTGCTGTCAAAAGCATGGTAATGATTGACTCTCCATACAGTTCTGAGAAGAAAGAGAATGAAGCTTCTATGAAAACATCAATGCTGCAAACGATCAATACGATGCTGGCATCGATTGCGAAGCCGGATAAGCTTACTGACGTTCTCATCAGCCGTGAAGAGGTAGACACAAACTCAGACGATGAAGAATTCCTGTCTGAGCTGATTGATTTGGCAAGAAAACGGGGATTGAACAAACCGGAGAAGCAAATACGTGCGCAGACTCAGCAAATGATGAAAACCCAGCGTGCCTATGATGTTGAATCGTACACTGTTCAGCCTCTGCCTGATCCTGAGGCGGTAAAATGTTATTACTTCCGCAATAAAAGCGGGTCTTTCTTTGGAGATTTAGACATTTATTTCACTTTCTCAAATGAAAAAGCACCGTTTGATCAATCTGCCTACTGGGAGGAATGGGAGCGGCAAATGCCACATTTCCATCTGGTGGATGTCGAATCAAACAACCACTTCATGATATTAACAGAACCTAAAGCCTCCAAAGCCATGTTAGAATTTTGCGAAAAACTCTATTCAAACAGGGGAGTCGTTAACGCGAATTTCCTTAAGGCTTTCCGGAAAAAACATGAAGCGAAAGAAGATGAATTGGTGAAGCGCTGAGAAACACAAACGCCCCCTTTTGAAGGGGGCGTTTTGAATATGTTATTTTGAAAGTAACACAGGGAGACTTTCTAACCCTCTTAAAAAGACATTTTTTCTCCATTGGATGTCATCAGGCGCTGCCGCGAGTTCAATATCCGGGAATCTCTTCAGAAGCGCGTTAAATGCAATGTGGCCTTCCAGTCTGGCTAGCGGCGCTCCTAAACAGAAATGAATGCCAAAGCCGAAAGAAATATGTCTGTTAGGCGACCGATTTATATTTAGTATTTCCGGGTTCTCAAAAAAGCTTGGATCGCGATTGGCAGATCCGATGCCTATAAAGATCATGTCTCCTCTTTTGATCGAAACCCCCTTGTATGTAAAGTCCTCGATGGCCCACCGATTTGCCATCATCACAACAGGCGAGGTGTATCGCAGCAATTCTTCAACAGCTGTAACGATCATTTCAGGATGCTGCTTGAGCTTCTCGCATTCCTCCTTGTGCTGAAGCAATGCGAGAGTGCCTGATCCAAGCAAGTTAACAGTTGTTTCAAGACCCGCTACAACCAGTAAAAACAGCATCGAATAAAGCTCTTTTTCGCTTAACTTGCTGCCGTTTTCTTCAGCATGCACAAGTTTGCTGATTAAATCGTCTTTTGGCTGTATTCTTCTGTCGTGGATCAGCTTGGCGATATAGTCTTTAAATTCATGAAGGGCTTGATTTGTCAGCTCTCTGTTACTTTCAGAGGTATCAACCATCGCATTGGTCCAGATTTGAAACTGTGCCCGATCCTTTTTAGGAATTCCCATCAATTCAGATATAACAATAAAAGGCAAAGGGGATGCGAAGGATTTCATGATATCCGCTTTCTTTTCTTTTTCCATTTCATCTAAAAGCTGTTCAGAAATGTGTTCGATGCTGCCGCGCAGATTTTCAATCGTTCGGGGAGTAAATGCTTGATGAACAAGTGATCTCAAGCGGGTGTGATCAGGTGTGTCTTTTGCCAGCATATGATCGGATACGAAATCGATATCCTCGCTGACGTTGAGCATTTTGATTTGTTCTTGGCTCATCACGTTTTTAACGTCTCTTGTAATCCGATTGTCTTTTAAAAAGGCCATACAATCATCGTATCGGGTAATTAACCAAGCCGGATATGTGCCTCCGAACCGTTTTAATTCAAATCGGTGAAGGGGATCTTCCTCTCTAAATCGGCCCAAAACTGAAAAAGGATTGTGATGAAATTCTTTTCCGTGCGGATGAAACATCAATTTTTCCATTTGCATTCTCCTCGCCTAATAGGGTAAATAGATGTTTTTGCAGAACCAGCTTGTGAAATACAGAATTATTTGAAACTTAATCCTGTCTCTAAAACTATATATCTATTTTAGGCGTCATTCAATAGGGTGAAGAACGAAAAAATGAAAAAGTGGCTCCATGTAAAGCAGCGCCTTTGAATGATAGCTCAAAGGCGCTAAGCTGTATGATTTTGATGAAAGTGACCGTCAGCTGTGCTGGACATCAAATGTATAGACTGCACGATCTGTTACGACCTTCAATCCTTCGTTTTCTTGGTGAATATGAATATCACCTAATAAAGGAATCTCATAGGCGTTTTGCGGAAGCGGTATGTCGCCTTCTTCTGTGAAGGTTGTTCCTTCGCCTTCTAAAACGAGTTCTTCATTTGCAACATAGTCATCAGGATGATTGGTGCTTCGTATCCCCACTTTTTCAAGGTGGAGAACAATCTGATCCAAGTCAGAAATCTCTTCATCATGGGTCAATTCACCTTTTCTAATATCAAGTGTTTGGCCGACTTTTGATTCCAGCCATTGAGAAAGCTGTGTATTCGGGTGTGCCATCAATATTCCTCCTTTTGATCTACACGATACTATTCCCAATTGCTGCATCTTTTACACGGAAAAGAGCCGCCTCACCCTTTATGTATGAAACAACTTGTTGTTCAGTGCCTTGATATAACGTACGGCAGAACGCTGGACCGCTTCGTCGGCATTTTCTTTGACAACTTTTGAAAAAGCATTATAAATCCGGTTAAATTGAAGCGGTTTCACTTTGGCTGCTATTTCTTCAACTTTGGAGGCTGGGAGAGGAATGAGATTTGGATAGCTGTACATAAAGCTGACCCAGTTTCGATCCGCCGCAACTGCAATGATATCCCCGGTCAATAGACAGCCTTTCCCTTCATTGCCGTTGCGCCAATGGAGAACAGCACCGCCTTTAAAGTGTCCGCCCAAGCGGTAAAGGTCCAGTCCCGGCTTCATGTTGAGCGTTTCCCCTGACCAGAACTGAATGTGATTGCTTGGCCTTGCCACCCATTCTTTGTCATCCTCATGAATATAGATCGGGGCCTGAAACGCTTCAGCCCACTCCACTTGAGCAGAGTAATAATGCGGATGAGACAAAGCGATGGCTTGAATTCCGCCTAATTCGTTGATTTGCTTAATTGTCTTTTCGTCAAGATATGAAATGCAGTCCCACAGCACGTTAAAGCCCTTATGCTGGATCAAATGTGCTGTTTGTCCGATCGCAAACTCTGGTTCGGTTTTGATGCTATAAAGATGTTCTTCTTCTTTTTTGAGGATGTTTTGAAGGTTTCCTTTTTCATGCATGTCTGCAAGGGTTGTCCAAGCTTGTCCCTCCGGATGAATATACTGCCGTTCGTCATCGCAAATCAGACATGAGTCCGGCGGATTTACTGTTTGCGCATGTTGTACACCGCATGTCTCGCAGATATAATATGGCATTTCTTTCACTCCCTTCATTTATTTTCTATATTTTATCCCATTATTATGAAATTTGAAAATATAAAGCCGGCAAGTCTACTGAGAGATTTGCCGGCTCTATGAAGCTGTCTATTGGCCGGGAACGGAATTTTTTGCGTTGACAGCGCCCGCGCCGTAAACATTCGGATCTTCATCTTTCCATTTGTCCGTGCCATTTTTCAAAAGCTCTTTCACTTCATCAGGTGTAAGATCCGGGTTTTGCTGCAGGATTAAAGCTGCGATTCCTGCACATATTGGTGTTGCCATCGATGTTCCTGACATTGTAAAGTACTGAGATCCTACACGGCTTGACTTTTGAAGCTTATCGATATAAGAATTTGGAGAGCGAAGGGAAATGATATCAACACCCGGCGCTAAAATATCGGGCTTTACTTTCCCGTATACTGTCGGCCCGCGGCTTGAGAAGGAAGCGACCGTATCATCATCGCTGCTTGCGGTATCGTTATCGTCAAGGGCACCTACTGTCATCACCTTTTCGCTCACGCCCGGGCTTGCAATGGTTTGTGGATCAGGCCCAGAGTTTCCGGCAGCGACACAGACGACAATCCCAGCGTTCCACGCTTCGTCAACCGCTCTGACTAACGGGTCTTCCTGTTCATTATCATATCTAAGCGCATCGCCCCCGAGCGACATACTGATAATATCGATCGGTTCATCCGGATTATCCTCATTATATTGAATACACCACTCTACACCTTCAATAATGTCCGCTAATGTTCCTGAACCTTGCTTGTTCAATACCTTTACGCCGATTAGATTGGCTTCAGGCGCAGGTCCACGGTATTGGCCGGAAGAGGATGCGCCGCTGCTGGCGACATCACCTGCACAGTGTGTGCCATGGCCATTATCATCATACGGCTCAGTTTTTTGATTGACCATGTCGGCGAATCCGATAATCCTGCCTTCTAAATCAGGGTGCGGGTAGATTCCTGTGTCGACAACAGCGACAGTAACACCTTTTCCTGTCAGGGTTTGCCCGTTTCTGACAACTTCCTTCGCGTGGCTTGCTTCGGTTGCCGTGTCTAGAAGCGCTTTGACTTCACGGTTTAAATACACTTTGCGGATATCACTGCATTCAGAAAGAAGTAAATCTAGCGCTTGTGGGGTCACCTCCGCGCTGCAGCAATTGATTGTGTTGAAGCGTCTTTTTAGCTTGCTGCGTTTTTCTTTTTGCAGCACCTCTCCAGCCATTTGAAAGCCGGTCTCGTGACAGCCTTCCTCAAATTCAATAATGACCGACAATTTTTTTCGGTTTTTCAATTTGGTTTCGAAAAACTGATGCAAGAAGCAAGGAGTCCATTTGAAGGGCTTGTAAAGCTGCAAGACGCTTTCCCGTAACGGCCAATCTAGCTTATGAGCATTTGCTCTCACCATTTGTACCATAGAGTACCCAAACATGTATTTTCCTCCTATTATAAGGTATTCTGTATACTCTATGAACGGATGATAGGTTTGGTAAGTTTGTTTGTCCTTCATAGTAAGCGGACAAGAGTTGGTTTTAATGAATCTTTTGAATCAAATACGAAAGATTCAGGAGAGGAGGCAATCATTGGGGATTGAAAAAGAACATTTGTTCGTATTATAATGTTGTCATCAAACTGGCAAGGAGAGAACAACGTATGAATTTCTTCTTACATCGGTCTTTGGAAAGCCAAATGCCAATCAGCATTATATATATGAAGAAAGACGGAACGATTAGTAAAAGAACAATTATTGTAAGGCAGAAAAGCAAAACGCAAATCAAAGCTTTTTGTTTTTCGAAACAACAGATCAGAACGTTTTTGTTAGACTCTATTCTCTCTTGTGACTTTGTGAGAACAAATAAGCAAAACTTCCATTTTTCAGGCCGATAACAGGCTGTCCGTCTCAGCATGCCGGACAGCTGCTAAAAAATCTCCTTACACCTCTATACATGTATTTGCCAAGTGAGGTTGTTCCTACCTTTTTTGTCTTTCCTCTCAATCTTTTTTCACTCATATTTGAAACGAACCACTATTAACCGTGACAATCAATTGATTTTTTGAAACCGGGAACTTTTTCACTGCTGATATAGTGTATACAATGGTAAGATAAAACCTATTGGCTAAACCTCATATAATGAACCGCGCCATTCTTATGAAAGGAGTTAAACATGAGAAGATTTTTACTAAATGTCATATTAGTCTTAGCCATTGTCTTATTTCTGAGATATGTTCATTACTCATTAGAACCTGAACCATCTAATCAGCCAGATACATATTCAAATTTCAGCAGCTTGGCAGAAAATGAGAGCCCGGCCGATTATGATATTTCTTATAATGAAAAAAAAGGAAGCAAAGTCTTAATTATGTCTCCGCATGGCGGAAGAATTGAAGGCGGAGTAAGCGAGCTTGTGCGGTATTTCAATAATGAATACTCTACATACCTGTTTGAAGGCTTAAAGTCACACGATAATCAAACATTGCATATTACAAGCACCAACTTTGATGAGCCATTGGCTGGAAAGAAAATCAAGGAGCATCAATATGTTGTGGCTTTTCACGGATATAAAGGGGAAAGTAAGAATACACTTGTTGGAGGCACAGACCGAAAGCGTGCGAAAATGATCGTAAGGGCCCTTGAGAGAAGGGGGTTTTCAGCTGAGTTAGCGTCATCTAAAAGCGGCCTTGCTGGATTGAATGCCGAAAACATTAACAACAAAGGGGAAACGGGGCTGAGTATCCAGCTGGAAATCAGCCGCGAGCAGAGAGAAGCATTTTTCGATGATTTTTATTATAAAAATAGGAAATACACAAAGAACAGTGAATTTTATGATTATGTCCGTGCAATCAACAGTGTCCTTGAACAAGAGTATTCATAACAAGCAGACAAGAAGACAAAATAAGAGAAGATCAGTAGACTGAAATAGGATCATTAAAGGAGGCAAAACAGACGATGGCAGATCATCATTTTTATTTAAAAGCGAACTGGCCGGGTAAACGCAACGACGTTGGTACGATCGAAAGCGGAAACCTCAGCACATCTATTTCCATTCCTAAAGAAATGGATGGACCGGGAGAGGGGACCAACCCGGATGAAATGCTTCTCGGGGCGGCAGCAACCTGTTACATTATTACACTTGCTGCGATGATGGAAAGAAGCGGGCTGGAAAAAGAAGACCTGCAGATGGAGTCAGAAGGTATTGTCGACGTCACCAAAGGAGTCTTTACATACAAAAAGATCATTCACCGCCCCTCCGTCGTGCTCAAACAGGATGCTTCACAAGAGGATGTCGCATTGGCGCACAAGCTTTGTGAAAAGGCGGAGTCGTCTTGCATGATTTCACGCGCCATTCAAGGAAATGTCGAGGTGCAGCTTGAAGTCTCTGTAAAACCGGGTGGTGAATAAAAAAACAGACGGTCACTCACAGACCGTCTGTTTTTTTTCTTCAGCAGGGGCTTTCGATTGATTTAAAACGACGACGCCTGCAATGACAAGCGTGAGCCCGAATACTCCCTTTAAACTGATGGTTTCGCCAAAAAGCAAAAATCCGACAATGGCTGTAAGCGCCGTTCCAACACCCGACCATGTCGCATACGCGCTTGATAAGTCTAATGTTTTTAAAGAAAAGCTTAGAAAGGCAAAAGCAGAAAGAAATCCGCCAATGACTCCGATAATGGGCCACGCTTGTGTAAATCCTTCTGAAAGCTTCAGCATCGTGCTCCCGAAAACCTCAGATACAATGGCAAGAGCCAAATAAAGAAATCCTTTCATCATCATCAACACTCCCTTACTGCCAGTTAAGCAACACAACTCCTGAAATTAATAAAAGGATTCCGATAAGTCCTTTCACGTTCAGTTCTTCCTGGAACCATTTCACTCCGATCACTGCCGTCAGCACCGTGCCCACACCGCTCCAAGTTGCATACGAGAGGCTGAGGGGGATATGGTTTAAGGTGAGTGACAGCATGTAAAGGGCGATGAAATAGCCAATCACGACCAAGGCGCTGGGCTTCCACTTTTTGAAGCCGTCAGACACTTTCAGCATGGCCGCTCCAATTGATTCCGAGCATATGGCAATCGTGAGGAATATGTATCCTATTAACATCGTAAATGCTCCTCACTTCAAATGTGTCTTGAGATCATAAAATCGTCAGCTAGAAAAATAGTAGTGTATGCCTAACAATGAGTCAAGAGATTCGTTTCCGGTCCCATAAAAAAGACCCCTTTTTAAGAGGTCTGTTGTGCTTAATAGTAATAAGGATATGGAGGATAGTAGGGATATCCGCCATACAAATAAGGATTAAATAAAGCACTTCCTATAAGCCCGCCTGCAAGGCCTCCGATAAACGGCCCTCCAAAAAAACCAAATGGCCGGCCAAAACCAAATCCATAGCCAAATCCAGGTCTTCCAAACCCAAATGGTCTTCCGAATCCGTAAGGCCTTCCAATGATCCTTGTATCTGCAGCAGTGAAATAATGATCTACCTCATTCATGTTTTCTTTCCTCCTGTCATAAAGTGTAGATGATGCAGTGTATTCAGCCTACCCGGATTTGATTGGGCGTTTGATGAAAAAGAAGGGGTGTGAACTCATTGGGCCTGTATCCATCTGACTGGTCAAAAGCGCCGCCTCACGTACATGCTTATCTTGCCAAGACGACCATAGAACAGGGACATTATCATCTCATTGAAGGGTTTACTCAGCCGGCAAACGGATCGAATACGGATCAGCATACACACTACTTTTCAGGGATTACGTCTTTTGAAAACGGACATTTTCACCGGTATTACGGAATCTCGGGCCCTGCGATTCCCCGGACAGACGGCACCCATTACCACGAAATCGAAGAAACGACGTATCTGGCCTATAATGAGCCGATTGAGATCAGGTACGGAGGCGTTGTGTATGACCCGAATGATGACGGAAGAAAAACGCATCGGCATGCCCTGAAAGGGAAGACGAGAGAAATCGTCGGCAATGAGCCGCTCGGCTGGTAGAAGGATGTTTACCGATGCAAAAAAAGGGCAAAATGGATAGGTGGTTGTACATGATGAATGCTATAATGGGGGGAGATTTATAAAAGAGAGTGATACATATTGAATAATACGAAGCAGCCCGTTGTCATTTTAGTAGGACCGACGGCAGTGGGGAAAACAAATTTAAGTATTCAGCTGGCTAAATCCTTGAACGCGGAAATTATCAGCGGAGATTCGATGCAGGTTTATAAAGGGATGGATATTGGAACAGCTAAAATCACCGAACAGGAGATGGAGGGAGTGCCCCATCATCTGATTGACATTTTAGATCCCCGAGATTCCTTCTCCACCGCAGATTATCAAAACTTAGTGAGAAACAAAATCAGCGAGATTGCCAAAAGAGGAAAGCTTCCGATGATTGTCGGCGGTACAGGGCTTTACATACAATCTGTGCTTTACGATTATACATTTACGGAAGAGGCGAACGATCCTGCGTTTCGGCAGAGCCTGCAAATGGCTGCTGAGCGGGAAGGCACTGACTTTCTTCATGCAAAACTCGCTGCGGCAGATCCAGAGGCAGCTGCTGCGATTCATCCGAATAACACAAGAAGAGTCATTCGCGCGCTGGAAATTTTACATACGTCTGGAAAAACGATGTCTCAGCATTTGAAGGAGCAAAAACGAGAACTCCTGTACAATGCAGTGTTAATCGGGCTGACAATGGATAGAGACACGCTTTACGCTAGAATTAATCAGCGTGTCGATATGATGATGGAGGCAGGTCTTCTTTCGGAAGTGAAACGCCTCTACGACAGGAATGTGAGGGACTGTCAATCGATTCAAGCGATAGGTTATAAGGAGCTATTTGCACATTTTGACGATTTTGTGACGCTTTCTGATGCCGTCGATCAATTGAAGCAGAACTCAAGGCGGTATGCGAAACGCCAGCTGACATGGTTTCGCAACAAAATGCAGGTGACCTGGTTCGATATGACACCACCCGTTGATATGGAGCTGAAAAAAAAGGAAATTTTCACACATATAGCAGGAAAACTCGAACTTTAATCGAAACTGTATGATATAGAGAATCAAGGAGGACGAAACATGAAACCGATTAATATTCAGGATCAGTTTTTGAATCAAATCCGGAAAGAAAATACGTATGTCACTGTTTTTTTGCTGAATGGCTTTCAGTTGCGGGGCCAGGTGAAAGGCTTTGATAACTTTACCGTATTGCTGGAATCGGAAGGGAAGCAGCAGCTTATATATAAACATGCGATCTCAACGTTTGCGCCTCAAAAAAACGTCCAGCTTGAACTCGAATAGATCAAGAATACCATGTTAAGGCATGGGGAGGCTGTCGGGGGAATTCCGGCAGCCATTTTTTAAAATTGATCCACTTTCGTTCCAAGCTTTTTTGTAAGCTGACCATGCCAAGGCACGGTCTTTTTTTATGAGATCAACATATGTGAGATAAAATGGTATATGATGTATAAAAATGATCCGGGAGTGACGCGACCTTGTTTGAAAGTGAAGCAGAACTTAGACGAATCAGGATTGCGCTTGTGTGGATAGCCGTATTTTTGCTGTTCGGGGCGTGCGGGAATCAAGACACCATCATTGAAACAGACAGCGGCAATTCAGGCTATGAAACGCCTCAGCCAACCTCGTTTCCTCTTGAACATAATCATTTTGGCGTTGTGGAGGACGGCTATATCAAAATTTATGAGTATAATGAGTCCCGCAATGAGGTAAAGCTGAAAAAAGAATATTCGGATGATGATGAGCTTGAATAAAATTCACAAGCATCCGAATTTACAAAGCGGATGCTACCCGCTAAACTAAATACAGACACAGATCAAACAGAGGGTGAAAACATGAAGCATAAAGTGATCGTGAATCATTGGGAAGAAATTTGCGAAGATGATTCTTGCTATGAGTACGGAACAAGCATCATTGTGAACGGAAAAGAATTAATCAGAGAAGCGTCAATTATCAGCGCCTTGAAGGCGGTTTTAGAAGAGATCGGTGCGGATGTTGAAATAGAAGAAACAGTAGAGAGCGAAAAATGCTGTGATAGCTTAAGAAAAAAAAATCTAGACTACTAAGCAGTTTTTTTTCATGTTATGATATACATCGGCTTAAAAACGACACCCCGAGTAGGACGAGAGATCATTCTCGTTCTGCTCTCTTTTTTGGGCCCTGATGAGCCTGCCCATTTGCCTGATTTGATCAAAATATGAATTTTTCACGAAAACAAATCTATATATTGTGTTTTTGTTAGAGGATAGTATACTATATATAGTGTTAGTGATGAGAGATTCATATTTTTTGATAGGTCGTGATAAAACGTGGTACAAATCATATTTGATTCGAAAACAGGGAATGTTCAGCGGTTTGTGAATAAAATAGACTTTCAGCAGATACGCAAGGTGGACGACATTGACCACATGGACACTCCGTTTGTTTTGGTCACCTACACGACGAACTTCGGTCAGGTACCGGCATCAACACAATCATTTCTCGAAAAATACGCCCATCTTTTATTAGGAGTCGCTGCGAGCGGCAATAAAGTATGGGGCGATAACTTTGCAAAAAGCGCCGATACCATTTCAAGACAATATCAGGTGCCGATCTTGCACAAATTTGAACTCAGCGGCACATCTAAAGACGTTGAATTGTTTACTCAGGAGGTAGAAAGAGTTGTCACAAAATCAAGTGCCAAAATGGATCCAGTTAAATAACGAAATCATGATCCAAAAAGATGGAAAATTCCAGTTTGATAAGGATAAAGAGGCTGTACATAGCTATTTTGTAGATTATATCAACCAAAACACAGTTTTCTTTCACGACTTAAAAGAGAAGCTGGATTATTTGATTGAAAACCAATACTACGAAGAGGAATTCTTAAGCCTTTATTCTTTTGAAGACATTAAAGACGTGTTTAAGACAGCTTACGCTAAGAAGTTTCGTTTTCCTTCCTTCATGAGTGCGTTTAAATTCTATAATGACTATGCTTTGAAGACAAATGACAAGAAAAAAATCCTCGAGCGTTATGAGGACCGAATCTCAATTGTTGCGCTGTTCTTCGCAAACGGCGACACTGAGAAAGCAAAAGAATATGTGAACCTGATGATCAATCAGGAATATCAGCCGAGCACACCGACATTTTTGAACGCCGGCAGAAAACGCCGCGGTGAACTGGTGAGCTGCTTCTTGCTCGAAGTTAATGATTCTTTAAACGACATTTCAAGAGCGATCGATATCTCCATGCAGCTTTCTAAGCTGGGCGGCGGGGTTTCTCTTAACCTGTCCAAGCTCCGTGCCAAAGGTGAAGCCATTAAAGATGTTGAAAATGCCACAAAAGGTGTTGTAGGCGTGATGAAGCTCCTTGATAATGCGTTCCGCTACGCTGACCAAATGGGACAAAGACAAGGATCTGGAGCGGCGTACTTAAACATATTCCACCGCGATATCAATGATTTTCTTGATACGAAAAAGATTTCAGCGGATGAAGATGTACGTGTCAAAACGCTTTCTATCGGTGTTGTCATTCCGGATAAATTCGTTGAGCTTGCGCGTGAGGACAAAGCGGCTTACGTATTTTATCCGCACACGATTTATAAAGAGTACGGCCAGCATATGGATGAGCTGGACATGAACGAAATGTACGACAAATTTGTCGACAATCCCCGGGTGAAAAAGGAAAAAATCAACCCGCGGAAATTGCTTGAAAAACTGGCGATGCTTCGTTCTGAATCAGGCTATCCATACATCATGTTCCAAGATAACGTGAATAAAGTGCATGCGAATAACCATATTTCCAAGGTGAAATTTTCTAACCTTTGCTCTGAAGTGCTTCAGGCATCACAGGTTTCTTCATACACAGACTATGACGTAGAAGATGAAATTGGTTTGGATATTTCTTGCAACCTGGGTTCACTTAACATTCTCAATGTCATGGAGCACAAATCAATCGAAAAGACAGTTAAGCTTGCGACAGACTCTTTAACACACGTGTCTGAAACGACTGATATCCGCAACGCGCCTGCTGTAAGACGGGCAAATAAAGCGATGAAATCAATCGGTCTCGGCGCTATGAACCTTCACGGCTATCTTGCGCAAAACGGCATTGCGTATGAAAGTCCGGAAGCGCGTGACTTCGCAAACACGTTTTTTATGATGGTGAACTTCTACTCCATCCAGCGCTCAGCGGAAATCGCAAAAGAGAAGGGCGAAACGTTTGATCAATATGAAGGATCAACCTATGCGACAGGTGAATATTTCGAAAAATACGTTTCAACAGATTTCTCACCGAAATACGAAAAAATCGCTACTCTATTTGAAGGTATGCATATCCCGACAGCAGAGGACTGGGAAAAGCTAAAAGCATTTGTGGCTGAACACGGCATGTACCACAGCTACAGATTATGCATTGCGCCAACAGGCTCTATCTCATACGTTCAATCAAGCACGGCGTCTGTCATGCCGATTATGGAACGGATTGAAGAAAGAACATACGGGAACTCAAAAACGTACTACCCAATGCCTGGGCTTGCATCTAATAACTGGTTCTTCTATAAAGAAGCCTATGATATGGACATGTTTAAGGTTGTGGATATGATCGGGACTATCCAGCAGCACATTGATCAGGGAATCAGCTTCACGTTGTTCTTAAAAGATACAATGACGACTCGTGATTTAAACCGAATCGATCTGTATGCACATCACAGAGGAATTAAAACCATTTACTATGCAAGAACGAAAGATACTGGGCAAGACAGCTGCCTTTCTTGTGTTGTTTGATTAAAGGAGAGTTTATAGTGACGAAAATTTATGACGCAGCAAACTGGTCAAAGCATGAAGACGATTTTACCCAAATGTTCTATAACCAAAACGTGAAACAGTTCTGGCTTCCGGAAGAGATTGCTTTAAACGGCGATCTCCTCACATGGAAGTACCTCGGGAAAAACGAGCAGGACACTTATATGAAGGTACTGGCCGGACTGACTCTTCTTGATACAGAGCAGGGGAATACGGGAATGCCGATCGTGGCTGAACACGTAGACGGCCACCAGCGGAAAGCGGTGCTGAACTTTATGGCGATGATGGAGAACGCTGTCCATGCGAAGTCGTACTCTAATATTTTCATGACCCTGGCACCGACTGAAACGATTAATGAAGTATTCGAATGGGTTAAGCAAAATAAATATTTGCAGAAAAAAGCGCACGTCATCGTCGGACTTTACAAAGCCATTCAAAAAGATGATGAGATTTCACTATTCAAAGCGATGGTTGCTTCCGTCTATTTGGAAAGCTTCCTCTTCTACAGCGGTTTCTATTATCCGTTATATTTCTACGGACAAGGAAAGCTGATGCAGAGCGGTGAAATCATTAACCTGATCCTTCGTGATGAAGCGATTCACGGCGTTTATGTGGGTCTGCTTGCTCAGGAAATTTATAATAAGCAGACAGAAGAGAAAAAAGCAGAGCTTCGCGAGTTTGCGATCAACCTTCTGGATGAGTTATATGAAAATGAGCTTGAGTATACAGAGGACTTGTACGATCAAGTTGGACTCTCACACGATGTAAAGAAATTCATCCGCTATAATGCCAATAAAGCGCTGATGAACCTTGGATTCGATCCATACTTTGAAGAGGAAGACATTAACCCGATCGTTTTAAATGGATTAAATACAAAAACAAAATCACATGACTTCTTCTCTATGAAGGGTAACGGTTATAAAAAAGCGACAGTTGAGCCGCTCAAAGACGATGACTTTTATTTTGGAGATGAAAAAGAGCAGATCTAATATCTGCTCTTTTCGGCTTGAAGGTACAAATGAGGAGGACGCAGTAATCATGGGAAAAATGGACGAAATAATATTGGTCGCCCCGCGCGATGACGTGTTTAAGAAAGAAAGCTTAACCTTCCAGGGTGTGAACAGTGAAGATAGCAGAGTAGCAGAAATCATGGCTCAGATCGAAGCGGGCTATCGTGAAATGAGAAGGGGAGATGCAGAAGAAGATCCTCATTATAAGCAGCCGATTCCTTATGTCGTCATTAAGCGGGAAGATGAAGTTTTCCTTTACGAGCGGCTGGCCGGCGGTGGAGAATCACGCCTGCACAATAAACTTTCTCTCGGCTTTGGAGGTCATATGAACTCCATTGAAGGAGCAGCCTCATTTGCAGAAGTCTTAAAGCTGAACACAGACCGTGAGCTTGACGAAGAACTGCAAATCAATGAAGAGGATAAACAGGCGATTGTCACTCTGGGGCTCATCAATGATGATGAGAACAGTGTCGGCAAAGTGCATATCGGTATTCTGTCTGCGCTTCAATTAAAGTCTGGTTCACAAGTGGAAGTCAAAGAGAAAGAGCAAATTGCGGGAAAATGGATGAAAGTCTCTGAATTAAAACGGGACGACATCTATAACCGTCTGGAAACATGGTCCCAATTTGTTGTTGATATTCTTGAATAATAGAACCCGGTTTCTCGTGATGAGGAGCCGGGGTTTTTTATGAGACGCTCGTCCGCCTCTCGATTATGATTCTAGAATGACAATCGCGTCAAAGCCGGCATTTTTCGCTCTAGTGGCAAGGGCGTCTGCATTGGCTTTGGATAAAAATGCGCCAATCTGTACTTTGTATAATCCGTCCTTTAAAAGGACAATCGTGTCAAAGCCTTTAGCTTCGACACTGCTTGCGAGTGAGTCCGCATTCGCTTTTACTTTAAATGCGCCGGCCTGAACCTTATATAAGCCTGAACTGGAGGTCTTTTTAAGCTTAAAGGCTTGCTCCAATCCGTTTGCATGGCCTCTCGCTAAGCTTTGAATAAAGCTGCTTGTTTTCAGCTTATTCGCATCCGCTACGGTATCAATGAACCCGTTCTCAGTCAATAGGGCAGGCATTGCCGACTCCCTTAGGACGTGGAAGTTTGCTGTTTTTTTGCCGCGGTCTGCAAAGTTGACAGCTTGTATCACTTCAGAGTGAATCGCAGATTGGTAAATCGTCGTCGGGGCCCCCACACCCGGGTAAATATAGCTTTCAAAACCTGTGCCTCCCCCGGCATTAATGTGAATGGACAAAAAGAAATCTGCACCCCAGTTATTTGCAGCATTGGTCCGATCGCTTAAGCTGACATATTGGTCGCTTGTCCGGCTCAGCAGCAAAGAAACGCCTTCATACTCATTTGTCAATATCGTACGCAAAGCTAAAGCGATTTGCAGGGTTAACGTTTTTTCTTGAAGGCCATTTCCTGTTGCGCCTGGATCAGAGCCGCCATGGCCAGCGTCAATAAAAATTTTAACCATTCTCTATCACCTCATTACAGGATATGAAAAAACACGACTTCTGCTTGTACGATTATCATTCGTCTGAAAAATAAGGAAATAACCCTTTCACATGCGGAAATTATTTCTCGGGAAAGCGCACAATTCAACATGAAGCGACAGCAGATTCTCTCTGAATGAAAAATGTGAAAAAATCATTTGTTTGTGAGTATTAGTATGATGGGGGCGGCTTGATTTCCGCTGATTCCATCTGGTCTTCGGCTTTGCATCAGGTATTTGAAACGTAAATGAATGCGCAGAGCTCCTATATGCTGAGAAGAAAAAGGGAAGGAAAACGTGTCGCTGAAGACATCTCTTTATTAATAGAAGAAAAAGAAATATCTCGGGTATCTTAGGCCGAATGAGGGCGTCAAATTAACCGAGTTTTGGCTTGGTTCCTGTTCAAAACCGAAAGCGCTATTCTAAACAGGGTGCGCGAAGGAGCTCTGGTGGGCTCTTCAGCTGACAAATTTGTTTGAGCTGTTAAAAGCGATATAGGAAATGTCCCTCAAGGGATGATAGAAACCTGATATTGAGTAAATAGTGATAATGAGGTTTATCTGTCAAAGGCATATCTCCGGTGTTCCTTACAAAATTGTTAAAAACAAAATCTCTTGGTTTGTCCACCCCATGTCCTTGAATACAATAAGAAATAAAGTATTTCTCGGGAAAGCGCAAGATTCCTTATCATTCCCGATAAAAGCAATTGTTTCGACACATGATAGGCGTTTGTCACAAAGGGCATCCGCTTGAATATCATATAGAGAGAACAGAGAGGTGAAAATGTTGGAGCGCGCTGTGACATATAAAAACAACGGACAGATCAACATTATTCTTAACGGACAAAAGCAGGTGCTGACGAATGCTGAGGCAGAGGCGGAATATCAAGCTGCATTGCAAAAAAACGAAGCGAAGCACGGTATTTTAAAGGAAATGGAAAAAGAGATGAGCACGTTGGTTGGGATGGAGGAAATGAAGCGTAACATCAAGGAAATATACGCTTGGATTTTTGTAAACCAAAAACGCGCGGAGCAAGGCTTGAAGGTGGGGAAGCAAGCGCTGCACATGATGTTTAAAGGAAATCCGGGAACAGGAAAAACGACGGTTGCTCGGCTGATCGGCAGGCTGTTCTTTGAAATGAATGTCTTGTCAAAAGGCCACTTGATAGAAGCAGAGCGGGCTGATCTGGTCGGGGAATATATCGGCCACACCGCCCAAAAGACGAGAGATTTAATCAAAAAATCATTAGGAGGCATTTTGTTTATAGACGAAGCTTACTCGCTGGCAAGAGGCGGCGAAAAGGACTTTGGGAAAGAAGCGATCGATACGCTCGTCAAGCATATGGAAGATAAACAGCATGAGTTTATTTTGATCCTCGCCGGATATTCTCGGGAGATGGATCATTTTCTCTCATTAAATCCCGGTCTCCAATCAAGATTTCCCATCTCCATTGATTTTCCGGATTATTCTGTCACCCAGCTCATGGAGATAGCGAAACGAATGATCGCAGAAAGAGAATACCAGCTCAGTCAAGAAGCGGAATGGAAATTGAAAGATTACTTAATGACAGTGAAAAGCACAACAAGTCCCATTAAATTCAGCAATGGCCGTTTTGTCAGAAATGTGATCGAAAAATCGATCAGAGCGCAAGCCATGAGGCTTTTAATGGGCGATCAATACTTAAAGAGCGACTTGATGACCATTAAAAGCCAAGATCTCTCCATTAAAGAAGAAGCGTCTGGCTCTGTATAGACCTCTCAGTTTTCGAGAGGTCTGTTTTTTGCTGTATTTCTAACTTTTCAAAGCAGTCGATTTGTGGTATACACATGCAGGGTTTGGTATGATAATACTACTGCCCAATATGCAAAAGAAAGGAACATCCATTTGAACGAACAGGAAACAAGACAGGAAAAAGCCATTTTAGTCGGATGTCAGCTGCCGCATATCACGGATGAGCATTTTGAAAATTCTATGGAAGAGCTTGCATCTCTGACAAAAACAGCAGACGGAACCGTATTGACCAGCGTCACTCAAAAAAGGAACAGGGCTGACGCCGCTACATATATAGGAAAAGGAAAGGTAGAAGAGCTGAAGGCATTGGTGGAAGAGCTTGAAGCTGATCTCCTTATTTTTAATGATGAGCTATCGCCAAGTCAATTGAAGTCATTGGCAACTGCAATTGAAGTGAAAATGATTGACCGCACGCAATTGATATTAGATATTTTCGCAAAGCGGGCGAGAACGAGAGAAGGCAAACTCCAGATTGAACTGGCTCAGCTGCAATATGCACTTCCGCGTCTGACGGGGCAAGGAATTAATCTCTCCCGGCAAGGCGGAGGAATCGGGGCGAGAGGTCCCGGGGAAACAAAACTGGAAACTGACCGCCGCCATATCAGAAATCGTATTCATGAAATCAACACACAGCTCTCGACTGTCACTCGCCATAGAAGCCGATACCGTGAAAGAAGAAAGAAAAATGGCGTGCTTCAAATTGCGCTTGTCGGATACACAAACGCAGGGAAATCTACATGGTTCAATCGCTTGACAAGTGCAGACAGTTATGAAGAAGACCTTCTGTTTGCCACACTGGACCCGATGACCAGAAAAATGGTCCTGCCAAGCGGCTACAGCGTACTTCTGTCAGATACAGTAGGATTTATTCAGGATCTTCCGACGACACTGATTGCTGCATTTCGGTCAACGCTTGAGGAAGTCAAAGAAGCGGATTTGATCCTGCATTTGATTGATTCCTCAAATGAGGATTACCCGGGACACGAAAAAACGGTGCTTCGGTTGCTTGAGGAACTTGAAGCCGATGACATCCCTATGCTGACGGCTTACAATAAGCGTGATCAAAAGCTGCCTGATTTTATTCCGACGGCCGGGAGAGATCACATTATGGTCAGTGCGAAATTTGAGGAAGACGCCTATACGTTTAAAGAAGCGATTCAGCGCTATTTGCGCCAAGAACTGTTAACATCTTTTGAAGCACGTGTGCCGGCAAGTGAAGGGAAGCTTCTTTCTAGAATCAAATCGGAAACGATGGTTGACCGGTTCTGCTTTGATGAAGAAAATGAACGGTACGACATATCAGGCTATGTACAAGAAGAGCAAAGCATCATCGGTGAATTAAAGAAGTATATGTAGGAAGGAAATACAAAAACATGTTTGACACATTAACACACGGAGAATTATTGAAAAAAACGGCAATGGAAGTGGAAGCGGACATTGCCGGCGTTCATAAACAAATAGAAGAAATCAGTGAGCGCAATGAATGGAGAGTGCTTCAAAGCTATAGAAAACACAAAGTAAGCGACACTCATTTCACGCCGTCTACTGGATACGGCTATGATGATATCGGAAGAGATACGCTTGAAAGCATTTATGCGGATGTGTTTGGCGGAGAAGCGGGATTGGTAAGACCGCAAATTATCTCAGGCACACACGCCATTTCGATTGCTCTTTTCGGTGTTCTCAGACCGGGGGACGAGCTCCTTTATATAACGGGCAAGCCATATGATACGCTAGAAGAAATTGTGGGCGTCAGAGGCGGAGAAAACGCTGGATCATTAAAGGATTTTCAAATCGGCTACAATGCGGTTGATCTGACGGAAGACGGTAAAATAGACTATGATGCAGTCGCCGCTGCGATCAATCCGAAGACGAAAGTAATCGGCATTCAGCGCTCAAAGGGATATGCGAATCGTCCTTCTTTCTTAATCAGTGAAATAAAAGAAATGATCCGTTTCGTAAAAGAAATCAATGAAAACCTGGTCGTATTTGTGGACAATTGTTACGGTGAATTTGTAGAAGAGCTTGAGCCTTGCCATGTCGGAGCCGATCTGATGGCGGGATCTCTCATTAAAAATCCCGGCGGAGGCCTTGCGAAAACAGGAGGCTATCTCGTCGGAAAAGCGAAATGGATTGAAGCTTGCTCATACCGTATGACGTCACCGGGCATCGGCAGGGAAGCAGGGGCATCTCTTTATTCGCTCCAAGAAATGTATCAAGGCTTCTTTTTGGCGCCTCACGTTGTGTCCCAAAGTTTAAAGGGAGCTGTGTTTACAGCAAGGTTCCTAGAAAAACTAAGCTTTACTTCAAACCCGAAATGGGATGCGAAAAGAACGGATTTGATTCAATCTGTTGAGTTTTCTGACAGAGAAAAAATGATTGCCTTTTGCCAGGCGATTCAATATGCCTCACCGATCAATGCGCACGTTACGCCTTATCCGGCCTACATGCCGGGATATGAAGATGATGTCATTATGGCAGCAGGCACATTTATCCAAGGAGCAAGCATCGAATTATCAGCAGATGGCCCTATCCGCCCGCCGTATGTAGCGTATGTTCAGGGAGGATTAACCTATTCTCATGTGAAGAATGCCATCTGCAGTGCAGTGGATTCACTCATGGAAAAGAAATTAATTTAAATTTTTTAAAAATTTCACTGAATTTGATGTTAAGAATCCTTACATCTTATTGACACAAAATATAACATCACCTATAATGAAACTAAGTTAAGAAAAGGAGGAAATTGAGATGAGTGATAATATTCGCCGCTCAATGCCTTTATTTCCAATAGGAATTGTCATGCAGTTAACTGAGTTATCAGCAAGACAAATTCGATATTATGAGGAAAATGGACTGATATTTCCAGCGAGAAGCGAAGGGAATAGACGATTATTTTCGTTCCATGATGTAGATAAACTGTTAGAAATCAAGCACCTGATAGAACAAGGTGTAAACATGGCAGGGATTAAACAAATTCTGGCGAAAGCAGAAGCCGAACCAGAGCAAAAACAAAACGAGAAGACGAAAAAACCAATGAAACATGATCTGTCCGATGACGAACTGAGACAGCTCCTGAAAAACGAGCTCATGCAAGCCGGCCGTTTTCAACGAGGGAATACATTCCGCCAAGGCGACATGTCCCGCTTCTTTCATTAATCCGTTAGCAACTGTTTTGCTATATACATTTACCTTTTAAGAGGAGGAGTTTTACGAAATGGCAAAGTACACTAGAGAAGATATCGTAAAATTAGTCAAAGAAGAAAACGTGAAGTATATCCGTCTTCAGTTTACTGACATTCTTGGAACAATCAAGAACGTTGAAATTCCTGTAAGCCAGCTTGAAAAAGCGCTTGATAATAAAGTCATGTTTGACGGTTCTTCTATTGAAGGATTCGTTCGCATCGAAGAGTCAGACATGTACCTGTATCCAGATCTGAATACATTTGTTATCTTCCCATGGACAGCTGAAAAAGGTAAAGTAGCACGTTTCATCTGTGATATCTACAATCCGGATGGTACACCTTTCGAAGGTGACCCGCGAAACAATTTAAAACGGATTCTGAAAGAAATGGAAGACCTCGGCTTCAGTGATTTCAACCTCGGACCTGAGCCTGAATTCTTCTTATTCAAATTAGACGAAAAAGGCGAGCCGACGCTTGAACTAAACGACAAAGGCGGATATTTCGACTTGGCTCCAACTGACTTGGGAGAAAACTGCCGCCGTGATATCGTACTTGAGCTTGAAGAGATGGGCTTTGAAATCGAAGCGTCTCACCATGAAGTTGCGCCTGGCCAGCACGAAATCGACTTTAAATATGCTGGTGCTGTCCGCTCTTGTGACGACATCCAAACGTTTAAACTAGTTGTCAAAACAATTGCCCGCAAACACGGTCTGCATGCGACATTTATGCCAAAACCGTTGTTCGGTGTGAACGGTTCCGGTATGCACTGCAATCTATCACTCTTCAAAGATGGCGTTAACTCATTCTATGACGAAAACGCTGATCTTCAGTTAAGTGAAACAGCGAAACACTTCATTGCAGGTATCGTGAAGCACGCAACAAGCTTTACAGCAGTAACAAACCCGACTGTGAACTCTTACAAACGTCTTGTCCCTGGCTATGAAGCACCTTGCTACGTAGCATGGAGCGCGCAAAACAGAAGCCCGCTTATCCGTATCCCGGCTTCCCGCGGCATCAGCACACGTGTTGAAGTACGCAGCGTAGACCCAGCTGCTAACCCGTACCTTGCACTCAGCGTATTGCTTGCTGCAGGCTTAGACGGAATCAAAAACAAACTGGAAGCGCCAGCTCCAATCGACCGCAACATCTACGTGATGAACAAAGAAGAGCGCATGGAAAACGGAATCGTCGACCTTCCAGCAACACTTGCGGAAGCGCTAGAAGAATTCAAATCAAACGAAGTCATGGTCAAAGCGCTAGGCGAGCACCTATTCGAACATTTCATCGAGTCAAAAGAAATCGAATGGGATATGTTCCGCACACAAGTTCATCCTTGGGAACGCGAACAGTATATGTCTCAGTATTAATCTTTCAATCCCTTGGCACTATTGGTGTCAGGGGATTTTTTGATTTTGATTAATAGAATGAGAAATTAGCATTTTTGGTCAATGACCAAATTATGACCAAAAATATTTGAAATTAGAAATCTAACTCTACGATTGAGGACATAAAACATTACAAATTTAGAAGCATTGGTGTATTTATTACACAACCTATAGGAGGTAATAAATGAGAGTCATTTGGGAGAACATTGAATATGATCCTTTTAA
This sequence comes from Bacillus sp. 0209A, assembly GCF_036765095.1. Lineage (NCBI taxonomy): Bacteria > Bacillati > Bacillota > Bacilli > Caryophanales > Bacillaceae > Bacillus > Bacillus sp. 0209A. The sequence goes on along the minus strand of NZ_JBAIZV010000001.1, from coordinate 127,385 downwards.
GGTTAATGGACATCAGTGAAGATGAATTTAACTTTGCCTTAAGAATATAAAAAATTGATCATAACAAAATGGTGGATTGATTTAATTTTAATGCGTTCCCAAGAAATCAGGAAACATCTTGGTCAGACGACCATATTGAAGTTGAGGGGCTACCACAAAAACTGTTGTTCATACAGGGAGATGGACACAAATGGGTTGTATTAGATTATCGCCAAACTAATGAGAATACACCTGTACAGTATTTTGACCTTGAATTAAATACAGACTTTAGGATTGCAGACTTATTTAATGAATTTTTATCTAAGCTATACACATATGAATGCGAAGATGAAATTCATGAATACGATAACTTAGATTTTGATGAAATTCATACTATTGATCTAAATGATCCTGATGCTATACAGAAAGAAGAAGTCGAAGACCTAGAGTGGATACTGCACATTCTTACTGAAAATGCCATAGGAGCAAAAGGTGATATGGGTTTTGAATTGGCTGATGTATTGATGTCAATTGTTTCTTCGTACACACACTAAATAAAGTCGAACAATTTAAGAACTATAGTTTGAGAAGCTGCTCAGGAGGTAGGAAAGTCCAAAAACGAAGATACTGAGATGATATTGGATCAACTTAAAGACTTCATGTAAAACAAACTTTAATTTCCTCTCTTGTTTATTCTTAATATCATCTTGACAAGAATGGTAATATGTTAAAATACTAAGAAAAGAAGGAATGAATGAAAAAACTATACAGAAGACTAAGACATTCGTTTTGAGTTAGTTTCTGCCGATCATGTTTTGGTATATTCATATTATCATTGCTGTCTCATACAATGGAAAAGTTAGCTTTTTTGATGAAAATCTAAATAAGAAAACATCTTTCAAATTCTATGCGGGCAATAGTGAAATGTTATTGAATGATATTAAATTTGATGATAGTAAAATGTACGTCCTTATCAAAGGGTTTGACATGCAAAAAGAGAATGTCTTAGGGGAAATAACCTCCTATGACTTAAAATCAGGGAAAAAGGTTAATACAACACCATTAAAAGCAAAAAAAGAATGGGAAATTGCACGTTTTGAATTATTGCATAATGAATAAGATTAGGAGGATATCTCATTTGGGTGGTCCTGCATTTTTAATACTACTTGTACTGCCGGCTGTATCATTTATCTTAGGGATAATAGGATACTTTATCTTCAAAAGAGTATGGATAACAACCTTGATTATATTTGTACTCTCTTTAGTTTTTATGCTAATTGAAATAGGGTTAGAGCCGACTTTTTTGATCTGGGTGACTATCATGACAGTTGTATGTTTTATATCTGGAATTCTAACTAAATCCATTGCAATTTTAATTAGAGGATGATAGCAGAAGCGAAGCGTTGCGATAACTTTGACAGCATTTTTGTCGTACATTTCTTTCAATGAAACCCTAAGTAATATGGCAACTTGATTTGCTCCTAATTAACCACCCCCTTTTATAAGGGAGTTTTATTTATTACCAACATTTACATCGAACCTTTGTTCTTGTTTGTGGTGAATAGAGAACATTTGTTCTGTTAATATTAGATCAATAAAGGAGTGAGCGATATGCTTAGAGATCGAGGAACAATCAAATTTATATTCAATGTCAAGAACTTAATTTAAAACCCAGTTTCGGGAAGTCTTTTTATATAATGTCACACAAAATGTAATGGAAAAGTAGGCGTTTTAAGGTGATTCGTGACAGAGGTCGTATTAAGTGGGTTTCCATGGTGTTACCTAAATATGTAAAATTACTAAGGGAATATAATGAAAGTTTAGATAAAGTCAAAAAAACGGTTTTGGATGAACAAAAAATCTGAAGAATTTAATGAAATTATCTGCGGGGCTATGGAAGGGAACATTATTCTACAATTCACCTTCTATCAAAAAGGGGAAATGAAGAAACTTGTCGGTAATATTCATTATATCGACCAGCTAAAAAGAGAATTGCGAATTGTTGATTACTCGACTAAAAAACATATTTTAAAATTAGGAGATATTATTGAAATTGAGCAATATTAAGAAAATTAGAAATGCAAACTTAATAAGGGGTAGCGTAAGGTCAGGAAAATGCTAATATTTAAAAGCCCAATTTCTAAGTATTGAATTTGAAAAATTGGGCTTTTTTCACTCCGCAATCGCGCCCTTTTGCTTAACAAAGTTGCGATCTTCATATAGTGCTTATAGACAAGAGGGTATTCCAACAGAGGTATTGCCATGGAGTTATCAGTTGATTAGCTTGGTAATTGAAGATGAATTGAAGATGATGATAGAATCAATGAAAGACGTATTAGAAAACGTCCTTCAAGTTGAAAACACCTTAAAAAACAGTGACTATAAACAGTTATTCTTCCTATTAAATCTGCCTAAAGATAACTGGCCAAGTTTAAATCAGCGACTGACATTCGTTAAATTACTTCCCCATTCTCCGTTTGGGGTTAACCAACTTATTATTCTATCCTCAAGCAGATCACCAACAACTTCTTCATATTTTTTTCGATAAGGATTTGGCAATTCTTCCTGTAACCAACTGTCTTTTGTACCTTGCCAGATTTCATAAAAAATAAAGTTGTACCGTTTCACCCCTTTGGATTGGTTATCTAAAGGGGTGTTTTTATATTGAAAGAAAAAGAACATCTGAAGTTGAAAGTGGATTAAAAAACTGTTGAGTGACAATAGAGTTGTTCCGTTAAAGGGCCATATTGTTGAAGATTAACTAGGAAGGAAAATGATGTTAAAATGAAGCTTAAAGCAAAGGGGGGTTAGAAAATTGTGTTATGAAGTTGTAAATACAACAGTGTTTTCTCTGGAAAACGGTGGAGGTAACCCGTGTCCTGTTGTTTTGAATGCAGATAGTTTAACAACAGATAAAATGCAAAAGATGACAAAGGATTTTGCTCATGAATCAGCCTTCGTTTTAAAATCAACTCGTTCTGATTGTGATGTAAAGATTCGTTTCTTTGTTCCATTACATGAGATGGAAATGTGCATCCATGCGACTATAGGAAGCATTACAGTTCTCGTTAACCGAGGTATGATAAAACATTCACCGACTATAGTGGAGACAATGTTAGGGCCTGTTAAAGTTGAATGGGAAGTAAAAGGATCGAATTTAGATGTTAATGTTGAACAATTCTCCCCCAAATTTTTGAATGTAAATCCTACAGTAGAAGAAATATGTAAAGCATTATGTATTGGAATAGATGACATAAATAATTTTCCTATTCAATCTGTCTCTACGTCTCGTTATAAACTAATTATTCCTTTAAAAAGGGTGAGAACTCTTAACAATCTTAAACCTAATTTTGAATACCTTTGGAAATTATGTGATGAGTTTAACACTACTGGGTTTTATCCTTTTGCCATTGAGCAGGAAAGCAAGCAATATGTCCAGGCACGTCAATTTCCTAAGAGAGCTGGATACAACGAAGATCCGGCAACTGGTGTAGCCGCATCTGCATTAGGGGCATATTTAACCGAAAATAAGGTGTTCTACCCGTTAAAAGATGGTTGGAACAGCTATAAGATTATTCAAGGAGTCGCTATGGGGCGACCTAGTATTATTAAATCCGAAACTTTTATACAAGAAAGCAAAATTATTAGAACCCGAGTAAAAGGAAACGCAATAGAAAAACTCTGTTAATGGTCTTCAACAAACGGGCGCGATTGTTGAACAACATAGGTAGAAAATGATTAATCTTTATTATAAAAACCAAACTAAAATCTAATGAAGAAGAAGCCATTTTGATCAATCTTTTTTCAAAATGGCTTCTATTTATTTATCGTAAAATAAGGATTTGTAAGGTATTTTTGCTCAAACCTTATTTCAAAGCTACATTTTTAAATTAACATAGATTACCTAAATGCAGTATTTAAACTTTCGAAGTTTAGCGGCGTTGGTCCCGGGCGGCATGAAACCACTACCCCCTAATCATTTATTATCATTGAGAAATTTCTGTACAAATATATTCGTTAACATCGGTTATTTATGTACAGTGAAATAATTATGTACACGTAATGAATTAGGTAAAAACGCATGTTATATAAGTACGTGGATATATTTTTTAATATTGTACATTACCATTTATTGAGATACTTTATGCTCAGTGATATAGCTACCGTCGTCAAATGGTTCCTTTATTGAATGCAATAGCATTGGCGATACAAACAAAATATCACCTCCTACTTAGATATATAAAGCGATATGGCAGTGGTACTTAATGGGATTCAATGAGCTCAGGTGAATTGTTTTTAGGTGAATTCACTAAAGATGAAACTTGGTATGCTTCCATGTCATCAGCATCATAAGGCTGCAGTAAACTTGGTAGATAGTCAGGATCAGTATTTTTAGGATTGAGCCATTCCTTTTCGTTGTCATGAGTTAGGATAACGGGCATTCGATCATGTATGCCTTCCATAAGCTCATTAGGCTTTGTAGTAATGATTGTGCAAGTATATAAAGGATTACCTTCTGGAGTTTTCCACTTCTCATATAATCCGGCAAAAGCAAAGAGATTGGATGATTTAAGCTTAATCCGCATAGGAATCTTAGTCTTTGGATCAAGGCGTTTCCATTCATAAAAACTGTCAGCCGGTATGATACAACGTTTGCTTACGAGCGGCTTTCGAAAGCTGGGTTTCTCGGACAATGTTTCAGCACGAGCATTAATCATTTTATAGCCGATCTTTTCGTCTTTAGCCCAAGGAGGGATAAGACCCCATCTAAGTTTGTCCAGCCGGTTGTTAGATCCGTCATTGATGATTGTCAGGATGTTTTGTGATGGAGCGACATTATAGCTTGGGTAATATTCATCTTCAGACAAAAATTGATCTATGTTGAACTGTTCGATGATGTCATCAAACTCAGAGAATAAAGTGAACCTGCCACACATGTTCATCATCCTTTAGGGTTTTTGAATATTGTACAGGCTTGATACACGAAAATCAAAAAGGAGGAATGTGATGCAGCAAACGGTTGAGGTTAAAGAAGTTGAAGTGTTGATTAGGGGAATATGAAGAAAGAAAAAGTTCACTGATATTTATACATTCAACAGTTTTCTGGTAGACTGTACTATAATAAGAAAGCCCCCAAAATTGGGGCTTGAATCTGCGTTAATAACCATTAAATCCCTTAATTTCAAATTTTTCTGTATCGAGATTTAGGCTATTCAATTGCTTTAACAACACTTCAAATTTTAAGCAGTCACCGTTTCTTAATTCTTCTGGAATATCTTCAGGATTTGCAATTTTCATTCCATTCTCAATCCACTGTTTTCGGTATAACTGAATTGCAGCTTCAACTAAGTGATCTGGAGTTACTATAAAACCTAAGCTTACGTCATGATCTTCACTGTAGCCGTATTCAAAATCGCAACAAGGGCAGATATCAAATGTTTTTTGATACTCACCATCATTGTTTAAGGGGTTGTGAATTAATCCTTTATATCCGCAAATTAAACATGTATATAATTTTGCCATAGCAATCCCTCTTTAAGTTCCTATTTATTTTTATAATAATTATAACCAGCTTTTTTATTTGGATGTTTTGGCTTGAAGTAAGTTATTATAGTATCTTTATTTCCTTGTCGTTCTACAGATAAGAATTCATTTGTCTTCTTATTACTTCTGGGGGATGGGTCATCTTACTTAGCGGGTTTAGCAAATATGGTTATTTTAGGAGAATATCCTGTTGTTTATTTTAAAGATCGTAAAGAGTTTAAAATGGCCGGGGCGACACTAATGACACGCCACAATGTTACAATTTATGAAGACAAAGATCGCAAGAAAAGAGGTGGCCCAAAAGCTGCTGATAAATAAGTTTAAACAAAAAAACCTTCCAGAAAGGGAGGATTAATACTACATATTGACTAAAGTGTAAGTCAATGAAACGATGAATAATAAATACGAAATATAAGAAATTGCTTTTGAAGAACTTGTTTTATGTCTTTGGAATGTATAAATAAGTGCAAAACCTAGGAAGAAAACTGTTACAAACCAAGAAGTGTATTGTGGAAAGATGGCGACCAGTAAAACCATGATTGTTGAAAAAATAAATGATGAGTAATGAGTAACTTTATGATCATTATTCAAAGAAATCACCTCTACAAATTTTTACCCAATTTAGTGTGTATTAAAACATTATATAAAAAGGAGAATAGAAAAATGCCAAACATTATTTCTAAAGAGCAAGATGAAGCAATTTAATACTTTAGAAACAAATTAAATTTATCAGACAAAGACCTATACTTAGAGACAAGAACGAACAATATGCTAACATTCTTTATCAGTTATATAAAGATGATCCGTATTTGTTTATTAGGGCTTTAAAAGAAGGATACGTGGTAAATCAACCAATTGAATTTGATGAGGCCATTGTGCGTTTCTTTAATGGAGAAGAACCGGCTATTGTACATAAAACAATCGGCAGAAGATACAATGTTTGTGATATTTCAAATTGTTTAAGTTAAAACATATATTGTAAGGGATTTTAAGGAAGGATCTAGATAATGTTGTAGAAGCATTCATCATGAAAGGGGTTATAAACATGCAAGTTTTAAGGATCTTTATTGTTCATGTCTTGTCTGCGTTATCAGCTGCTGCTGTTTATGTTTTTGGCATTGATTATGATGGTTACTATCCATACATTCTAATAAGTGCTATTCTCTATATCTTTTATTTAATCTTTGCAACACCTGTTCAATACTTAATAAATCGTAAGCCAAAAAGATTTAGCCTGAAATATTTATTCATATACTTATTCTTTTCCTTCTTAGTATGGTTATTCTTCGCTTTAATCACTGATCCAATGAACACCTTAGGGATTCTATTATCATACGAAATTCACTTATTTGGCATTTCATTTGCTTTTATCTTTTGGGTCTGGGACTCAGTTTTTCTGCAAAACAAGGCAAAGACAGCAATCTAAGTTATCACAATCCACAAACTCATGATACATTTAAGGAATAACGGTGCCATATAAAAAATTGGATTTGACCTCATGAAGAATAATTCAGAATGGCTTTTCTTTATTTTGAAAGGGGTCGAGTAAGGTGAATAGAAAAAAGGATGAAATACAAAGAAAATATAGGGAACAAATGAGAGAGAAGACAGAACAAGAAAAAAAAGATGGCAGTTCACATACTTTTGAGATTGTTGTTGTACTAGCCATCATTATATTGCTGATATTCTTTAATTCAGTATTCAAAGCTTTTTAGATAAAAGAATCGTTAATTGTAAAAATGCAGGCTATTTTTTAAAAAATAGCCCAGTGCAGCCAAACCAATTCTAAGTACTAATGCTTCAATCTTTCTGATTAGAAAAAAAGGGGTTAAATGAGTTTGGGGATATTCACCATATGGAAGAATTTGAGGACTTGAAACTTCAAGGGGCAATTAATGCTTAAATAATGAATCACTACATATTGGGGATATAAAAAATGAAATAGTATAATGAATTTATAAATATAGCTAAAACTCTTAATAAAGAATTAGATATCATTCCATTATTATATGGCTCTTTAGGTCTTGAAAAGGTAACTGGGTTGGATTTTTCCCCAGAAGATATTGATATCCTTATTCCTTTACTTTTTTTAGAGGAAAAGTGGGAAAAACTAAAAAAAATTATGGAACTGCAAGGTTATAAAATGGTTGATTTACATGAGCATGAATTTAAGAAAACTAATACTAATATAGGCATTGCGTACATAGAGGATTTAAAACCATTTGCAGATGTAGACTATAATAACCTAGAGGTTTTTGAAGATTACGGAGCGAGATATCATTTGATAACTATTGATGATTACCTCAAGATTTATAATAATTCTTTGTTAGATGGCTATAGAAGAACAAAGAAGAATAATAAAGACCAAAGTAAAATTAACATATTGAATAAACTGATACAGAATTAATTTCTGTTTTTAATAACAAACTTATGTTTGCAGCAATGCCGCAATGAAGAAGCATTTGATCAAAAGTACAATTTCTAGCACTTTCATTACCAATAAAAGTTTAAAGTGGAATACCAATCTCTCATTAAATAAAATAAGAGTTTTAAAAAACTTATTTGTAAAGTGAAATTTTAGTACGATTAAGCACTAACTATATCTATCTTAGTTGAGAATTATATTCAGCATGCAAAAAATATAGGTGCGGGTTCTTTTGTCTTTTGCTCTTGCCTTCATGAGTGTTTGATAATCAGTTTAAATCATTTGTTCGTTTGCTAATTTTAGACCGTATTCTGACGCTGAATTTTCATCATCTCGCCTGCAGTTTGCGCTTATTCTTAGCAGAAGGTAACTCATCTTTAAAATCTTCTTTTGATATCTAAGGTCGTGACGTCGAGTATACATTTAGAAATCTCTTATTCTGTTAAGACATAATGGAATTTGATATTGAAATAACATTAGCCATGGTCTAAGATTCTTCTATGTAGATAAGTCGGCCTCCTCCAAGCTACCAAGAATACACTCGTTAAAGAAGCAATTTTAATCAAGATCAATTGATTGGTCAGCAATGCCAGCCTAATCTTCATAAAATGATTTTATGTATTGCACTCCTGAAAGCTCGCTATCTAAGCAGTTTTGAATATGTCTCAAATATAAAGTATCCTGTATATACCATAGTTGGTATATCAGCCACAATAGCCGAGAGTTCCCTATAAGGAGGACAACGCTGTGCGGAAAGCTTTAAGACGTTTATTTAAGATACAGAAAAATCAAAGTCCAGACGCTGATGGCTATTTGCATATTCTAGAGAAGGATATAAATCTAGAATTAAAACAAAAAATATATGTGTTGGAAGGCTTAGGGGAAGTAGTAGCAGAAAAACTGCAACGTAAATATACAGATGTTTTTGAAAGTCAGGGCAAACGTAACCTTAGCATCAAAATTTATAGAGATATAGATGGAGATGGGATAAGTGATTTAACAGCTGAGAGGTGCTTGGAAAAAGAATACCGTTCCCAAATCACAATTAATTATGGAATTTTAACAGCCAATGAAGATGAAGATATAGACGCATTTACAATTGATTTATGGTATTACTACGGTGGATTTATAGGAAGCGGTTGTGGAACATTATTCGATTTAAATAATGACTTAGAAAAGGAAATTGAAAAGGTACTAATTTTTTTACTCAATGACAAACAATCTGAGAAATAAGAAGAGAGCCACAAAGGGCTTTCCGTTAACTGGTTATGTTTTTAGCGAATAGAAAAGCCCCTAAGAGAGCTTGGATATTGCATGTACCTTATTATGTGCATGATGAGAAGGTGGAATGATCACTTTATGTTTTTCGGTAACCTGATCCATCTATAGTGGTTGTCATGACGTAAACATTATTCGTGTTTTATTTGCCAAAAGTTTAAATTAAATTTTTGAATGGAAAAATTGTTAAGCTTTCAACCGCCTATACCCGAAAAACATAGAAGAGCAGTCCCTATAGCGGAAAACAAGCCTTTTTTATGAGGAACTTCTTTATAAGTGTTATTCTCTTTATCTGTTATTTAATCTTTGCTGCGCCTGAAAAAGAAGGTGAAATTAATATTTTTCTCAAGTCAATTTAAATTTCACCTGAAAAAAACGTTGAAAAAGCTGAAAGGATTTTATAATATTAAATCAAGTTAGTTTGTTTGGACAACAAACTAATGTGGTGAACTTATAGTTGTCCATACGATAAGTTCTTTTTCAATATGGATGAAAGGGGGGAAGAGGCTCGACAAAAAACAGATGAATTTACTGCTTGCTGATCACTATTTAGATGAGGATAATGCTCAGTAAAGTAAACCACTAAATTGTTTGCACTCTTTTGAAAGCGCTTTTATAAAACGCTGGGCATAAGTCTGGAGATATTTTTCCATTTCTTACTGTTCCATATTAAAGGATCGAAAAGGGGAGTAATCATGCTCAGTGAAAATGTAAAGAAGATTAGGATGGTTGAAAAAGTTGGATATGCGTCTGGGGATTTCGCATGTAATTTAATTTATGCAACGGTGTCTACTTACCTTTTGTTCTTCTATACAGATGTATTTGGTTTATCGGCGGCAACAGCCGGCACGATGTTTTTAGTGGTTAGAATCATTGACGCTCTCGCTGATCCTTTTATTGGAACAATGGTAGACAGAACGAACAGCAGATTTGGACGCTTTAGACCGTATCTATTATTCGGGGCTCTCCCATTTGTCATACTGGCCATACTCTGTTTTACAACTCCAGATTTTTCGGATATGGGAAAATTAATATATGCCTATATCACCTATGTTGGCTTGTCGCTTACATATACAATGATAAACGTTCCATATGGCGCGTTAACTTCTGCAATGACTAGAAATAATCAAGAAGTTGTTAGCATAACATCAGTTCGCATGCTATTTGCAAATCTTGGAGGACTTGTCGTTGCTTTTTTTGTTCCCTTACTGGCTGCCTATTTAAGCGATATTTCCGGTAACGAATCTCTTGGCTGGCAACTAACCATGGGTATTTTGGGTATGATAGGCGGGTTCCTTTTAATCTTTTGTTTTAAAAGCACAAAAGAGCGTGTCACTCTTCGAAAATCTGAAGCGAAAATTAAATTCTCTGATATTTTTGAGCAATTTCATGTAAATCGTCCGCTTGTTGTATTAAGTATTTTCTTTATTATCATTTTCGGAGTGAATTCAATAAGTAATTCAGTTGGCATCTATTACGTGACGTATAACTTAGGAAGAGAGGATTTAGTGAAGTGGTACGGTTTGATAGGGAGCTTGCCTGCATTGGTCATTTTACCGTTTATTCCAAAGCTTCATCAACGATTGGGGAAGAAGAAATTACTAAACTATGCATTATTACTGAATATAATCGGCCTCCTAGCTTTACTGTTTGTTCCGTCAAGTAATATATACCTCATACTCTTCTTTCGATTAATCGCTGCTGCTGGAAGTCTCACTGCCGGGGGATATATGTGGGCGCTCATTCCTGAAACAATAGAATATGGAGAGTATAGGACTGGGAAAAGAATGGGCGGGCTCATATACGCTATCATCGGATTTTTCTTTAAATTTGGCATGGCCTTGGGAGGGGTTGTACCGGGATTGGTTCTAGATAAGTTTGGATATGTGGCAAATCAGGCACAAACGCCGGAGGCATTAACGGGAATTTTAATTACAACTACCATTATTCCCGTGTTCTTACTGGTTTTAGCCATAATTGATATTCATTTCTATAATTTAGATGAGAAAAAATATAAAAACATGGTACGAGAATTAGAGAATAGAGATAAAGTTTATTTGGATAACATTGATGAATTCAAAGCTTAAATATTGATGAGTGAAAAGAAAATAGCTGAGGAGGAGTCCCAAATGAAGATTATCAATCCAGTACTTAAAGGATTCAATCCCGATCCAAGTATTTGTAGGGTAGGAGAGGATTATTATATCGCTGTATCTACATTTGAGTGGTTTCCAGGAGTACAGATACACCACTCAAAAGATTTAGTGAATTGGCACTTAGTTGCACATCCATTACAGAGAGTTTCACAATTAGACATGAAAGGAAACCCTAATTCGGGTGGGGTTTGGGCGCCATGTTTAAGTTATAGCGACGGAAGGTTTTGGCTGATCTATACGGATGTTAAGGTCGTAGATGGCGCTTGGAAAGATTGTCACAATTATTTAGTGACTTGTGAAACGATTAATGGTGACTGGGGAGAACCGATTACATTAAATAGCTCGGGGTTTGATGCATCTTTATTTCATGATACAGATGGAAAAAAGTATTTATTAAATATGTTATGGGATCAGCGTATTGATCGGCACTCATTCGGAGGAATTGTCATACAGGAGTATTCTGATAAGCAGCAAAAATTAATTGGTAAACCGAAAGTTATATTTAAAGGAACGGATAGAAAACTAACAGAAGCTCCGCACCTTTATCATATCGGGAACTATTATTATTTATTAACTGCAGAAGGAGGAACTCGGTTCGAACACGCTGCTACAATTGCCCGTTCTTCAAGCATTGAAGGCCCATATGAAGTTCATCCTGATAATCCACTCTTAACATCGTGGCATGATCCAGGAAATCCACTGCAAAAATGTGGACATGCCTCCATTGTTCAAACACATACAGGTGAGTGGTATTTAGCTCATTTAACGGGACGTCCTATTCATCCTGACGATGATTCCATTTTTCAGCAGAGAGGATATTGTCCATTGGGCAGAGAAACAGCTATTCAAAAACTCTGTTGGAAAGAGGAATGGCCTTATGTAGTAGGTGGAAAAGAAGGAAGCTTGGAGGTAAAAGCCCCTGCTGTATCAGAAAAGATATTTCCAGCAACCTATCCGGAAGTTGATGAATTCAAGGATCCAACATTAAATATTCATTTTCAAACGTTAAGGATCCCGTTTACAAATGAATTAGGTTCATTGACCCAAGTGCCAAATCATTTGCGATTATACGGTCATGAATCATTAACCTCGACATTTACTCAGGCATTTGTAGCCAGACGTTGGCAAAGTCTCCATTTTGAAGCTGAAACTGCAGTTGAGTTTTATCCGGAGAATTTTCAACAAGCCGCCGGATTGGTGAACTATTACAATACTGAGAACTGGACGGCTCTTCAAGTCACGCATGATGAAGAACTTGGCCGTATTCTTGAATTAACAATATGTGATAACTTCTCTTTTTCACAGCCATTAAAAAATAAAATTGTGATTCCTCGTGAGGTAAAGTATATATATCTAAGAGTAAAAATTGAAAAGGAACAGTATTATTATTTCTATTCTTTTAACAAAGAAGATTGGAGAAAAATTGACATTGCATTAGAATCGAAAAAATTATCAGATGATTACATCCGTGGAGGAGGGTTCTTCACAGGTGCCTTTGTAGGAATGCAATGTCAAGATACCAGCGGTAATCATATTCCGGCCGACTTTAGATATTTTCGTTATAAAGAAAAATAATGTACACGTGAAAAAGGAGACTTCTATTGAAGAACTCCTTTTTCATAGGAGAAGGTATCCTTAATAAAATGCTCTTATTCAACATTACACCAACAAAACAAAAACTCATCTTTGAAGATGAGCGTAGAACATAGAGTTTTGTACAATTTAATCATGTAACGATATCTAGAAAATGTTCAATAACAATCGAAGACATTCCTAATGCCGGTGCATTCTTTCCTAAGGAAGATGGCAATAACTCATAGCTATTGGCCAATTGGGAATAAACCCTGGATGACACTTCACTTCTAATTGAATGTAAAACCATTGGATGCGATTCGATTATGCTGTTTCTTAAAATGACGGCTTGTGGGTTGAAAGTATTTAAAATATTGGTAAGGCCTATGCCTAAATAGAATCCAAAATTTTGTAGCGCATTTAAAGTTCCAATATCATTCAGATGGGCGAGGTCTATGATATCTTGAGTGAACACTTTTTTCTCTTTAGTCTGAAGAGATGTTAATAAAGCCTTCTCGGATGCATACAATTCCCAGCATCCTCGGTTTCCGCAACTGCATTTAGGTCCATTAAAGTCTATTGTCATATGTCCCATTTCTCCGGAGAATCCGCTTACACCTCTATATAAATGATTATTGATAATGACACCGATCCCTATTCCTGTACTGATGCTTGCATAAATAATGTTATCGTGATTTTTTGCAGCACCGAATACTTTTTCACCATATGCACCGGCATTTGCCTCATTTTCAATAAAAACAGGAACATTGAACTTCTCTTGGATGAAAGGTTTTAAGTCAATATTTCTCCAGTTGGAGTTCGGAGTGAAAACAATTTTTTGATTTTCATCAATGAGCCCAGGCACGCATATGCCTATACCAATAAGCCCGTACGGAGATTGTGGCATATGTGTCATAAAGTGATGAATCATATTAACTAGAATGTCTTTCGTTATTTCTGGAGAATTGCATTCCAAATGGTGGTGTTGGTCCAGAACGATCGTCCCTTCAAGGTCTGTTAAAATGCCATTAATATAATCTACACCAACGTCTATTCCTACGGAGTATCCAGCCTTTTGATTAAAAACAAGCATGACAGGTCTTCTGCCGCCGCTTGATTGTCCCTGGCCGATTTCAAATACAAGATTTTCTTTCATTAATGTGTTTACCTGTGATGAAACAGTTGATTTATTTAAACCAGTTCTTTCAGATAATTTAGCTCTTGAAATAGGTGAGTTCTTAAGTATTTCTTTTAATAATAATTTTTGATTTACTTTTTTGACAAAGGTTTGATCTGCGATATCCACTTCATCCACTCCATTTGTATAACCTATAAATTAAGTTGAAATTTTTATGTGTTCAGTATGAAACATGGTACATAGCGAATCTTACCCTTATTATATCTAATGTGTTCATAAAAAACGAAAAAAATATTGAAAATGCGGATGAGGTTATATAAGATGAAAATAAGTTAGTTTGTTTGAACAACAAACTAATAAACAATCTACTTACAATATGGCATAAAATGCGCCTGAATTTATTTTTAAGGGGGAAATCACATGGCTCAATCTCATTCTAGTTCAGTTAACTATTTTGAAAGCGTAAACAAAGTGGTTTACGAAGGGACAGATTCCACTAATCCTTTAGCATTTAAATATTATAATGCTCAAGAAGTAATCGGCGGAAAAACGATGAAAGAGCATTTGCGTTTTTCTATTGCTTATTGGCATACATTTACCGCTGATGGCACAGACGTTTTTGGAGCGGCTACGATGCAAAGGCCGTGGGATCAGTATAAAGGAATGGATCTGGCCAAGGCGAGAGTAGAAGCGGCATTTGAGTTGTTTGAAAAACTGGATGCACCATTTTTTGCTTTTCATGACCGAGATATTGCACCCGAAGGAAGTACATTAAAAGAGACGAATCAAAATTTAGATCGTATCGTGAGCATGATGAAAGAGTACATGAAAACCAGCAACGTTAAGCTATTATGGAATACTGCAAACATGTTCACGAATCCACGTTTCGTCCATGGTGCCGCGACTTCCTGCAATGCAGATGTGTTTGCGTATGCTGCAGCACAAGTAAAAAAAGGGCTAGAAACAGCAAAAGAACTTGGCGCCGAGAATTATGTGTTTTGGGGCGGCCGTGAAGGATACGAAACATTGTTAAATACCGATTTAAAATTTGAACTTGATAATTTGGCCAGATTTATGCATATGGCAGTGGATTATGCGAAGGAAATCGGGTATACAGGGCAGTTTTTGATTGAACCAAAACCAAAGGAGCCGACCACTCATCAATATGATACAGATGCAGCAACAACCATTGCCTTTTTGAAGCAATATGGCTTAGACAATCATTTTAAATTAAATCTCGAAGCCAATCATGCCACATTAGCCGGACATACATTCGAACATGAATTACGCATGGCAAGAGTACACGGTCTGCTTGGCTCTGTTGACGCGAACCAAGGTCATCCTCTTTTAGGCTGGGACACGGATGAATTTCCGACAGATTTATATTCCACGACATTAGCAATGTACGAGATCCTGCAAAATGGCGGCCTTGGAAGCGGCGGATTAAACTTTGACGCAAAGGTCAGTAGATCTTCTTTTGAGCCTGATGATTTAGTATATGCCCATATTGCGGGGATGGATGCATTTGCAAGAGGATTGAAAGTAGCTCACAAATTGATCAAAGAACGTGTGTTTGAAGATGTGATTCAACATCGTTATCGCAGCTTTACTGAAGGGATTGGTCTTGAAATTACAGAAGGAAGAGCTAACTTTAATACACTTGAGCAATATGCGCTAAATAATAAATCAATTAAAAATGAATCTGGAAGACAGGAACAATTAAAAGCAATTTTGAACCAATACATTTTAGAAGTATAACAGATGAAAGAGAAGCTCCATACTGCCGTAAAAGATATAGCAGGATAGCCAAGTTACCTGAACTACCCGTCATGATTCCTTACCTCTTGATTATGGATATGACGGGTAATTTCTAAAATTCGGATTTATGTAGAGCGAATGGTTTTTAAAGGGTTAAGGAGTGAAAACATGAAGTATGTCATTGGAATAGATCTTGGAACGAGTGCTGTTAAAACCATTTTAGTTAATCAAAACGGCAAGATTTGTGCAGAAACATCCAAAGAATATCCGCTCATCCAAGAGAAGGCGGGGTATAGTGAGCAAAATCCTGAAGACTGGGTGCAGCAAACAATTGATGCATTGGCTGAATTGGTTTCTATTTCTAACGTTCAAGCCAAGGATATTGATGGAATTAGCTATTCAGGACAAATGCATGGGTTAGTACTGCTTGACCAAGACAAACAGGTGTTACGTCGTGCCATTCTTTGGAATGATACCAGAACGACGCCTCAATGTAACAGGATGACCGAGGTATTTGGCGATCATCTGCTTGACATCACAAAAAACCGTGTTCTAGAAGGATTTACATTACCAAAAATATTATGGGTGAAGGAACATGAACCTGAACTTTTTAAAAAAACTGCTGTTTTTTTGCTTCCGAAGGACTATGTGAGATTCCGTATGACTGGTGCGATTCACACCGAATACTCCGATGCAGCAGGAACTTTACTTTTACATATTACTCACAAGGAGTGGAGTGATGATATTTGCAATCAATTTGGTATTTCTGCAGCTATTTGTCCTCCGCTTGTTGAATCTCATGAATGTGTAGGATCGCTGCTTCCCAATGTTGCGGCGGAGACAGGGCTATTGGAAAAAACAAAAGTGTACGCTGGGGGAGCAGATAACGCTTGTGGTGCTATCGGAGCCGGTATTCTCTCTTCAGAAAAAACACTATGCAGTATTGGGACATCAGGGGTCATACTTTCCTGCGAAGAAGGCAATGAAAGAGATTTTAAAGGGAAAGTGCATTTTTTTAATCATGGAAAAAAGGATTCTTTTTATACGATGGGGGTCACGCTTGCTGCAGGATACAGTTTGGACTGGTTTAAAAGAACGTTTGCACCAAACGTATCGTTTGAGCAATTACTGCAGGGGGTGGAATCTATTCCGATAGGGGCAAATGGACTGTTATACACTCCTTATTTGGTTGGCGAAAGAACGCCGCATGCGGATTCTTCTATTCGGGGAAGCTTGATCGGAATGGATGGAGCTCACAAAAGAGAGCATTTTTTGAGGGCAGTAATGGAAGGCATCACCTTCTCTTTACATGAATCAATTGAGCTATTTCGCGAATCGGGTAAATCAGTTCATACTGTTGTTTCTATCGGTGGGGGAGCTAAAAATGAAACGTGGCTTCAAATGCAGGCAGATATTTTCAATGCGAGGGTGATTCAATTAGAAAATGAACAAGGTCCAGCCATGGGGGCCGCTATGCTAGCTGCCTTTGGGAGTAGGTGGTTTGAATCCCTTGAAGAAGGTGCAGAGCAGTTCATTCGTGAGGCTGCTGTATTTTATCCAAAGGAACAAAATGTTCAAAAGTATAAAACACTATTTGATTTGTATAAGAACATTTACACTCACACAAAGGATCTTAATTCGGCTTTGAAGAGCTTTCGAAAAGCCGAATGAAAAGTGCGGGACGTAAATAGTGTATTATGTTTACACACAACACCCCTCACGTTAACGCAAGGGGTGTTTTCGCTGTTTCTATATCATCCAACAAGCTTAAAAAGCACAATTGACTCTATCTATAAGGAGTTACTAGAACAGATAAAAAAATAGAATTTTATAAAACATCTACTAATCCCTTTTGATCATGAGACGCTGTATGTCTTAAATAAATTCAAGAAGATAAGCGTGCAGAAGCAGAAAAAACACACAACTAGGCAAGAGATCAGACAAGGAGAGCGGTTTACTTGGCGGAAACATTCCCTCATGATGAAGAGAACTTAGTTCTGGGTTAAGTGTTTTTTCCTTTGGATATTAAACTTTGTGATCGGTTTTGTGTACAAATTCATACCGGAAACAAAGGGGCGTACATGTAAAGACCGCAAAGAGCATTTTCGTTCTCGACACGATAAAAATACCATGAAAAATCAGTTCTTAAGGTATAATCAATCATTAATTTGGCGCTTTACATCTCTCAGTTTATAGGAGGTTGGTTTCGGAAAAGTAAAATCCCCCGGTAGAGGAATCTTGGTCAGCATAAAGTATTTGCAAAAAACGTACGTAAAATCCTACACGTACATTACTGGAGTTGATACCTTGATAATCTCGCCATCTCTTATATAAAAACGAGGGATGCGGCGGCTTAATGTTGACACCACTTCGTAGTTAATCGTATTAAGCATGTCAGCAACTTCATCAACGGTGATCTCAGCTCCTTTTTGCTGACCGTAAATCACGACTTCCTCTCCTTGTTTACCTTCACCGTCCTCACCTAAACTAACCATGATCATATCCATTGTCACTCTCCCCGCCACTCGCACTCGTCTTCCGCGATGAAGAACAATTCCGCGATTGGAAAGTTCACGAGAATAACCGTCAGCATATCCGACCGGGAGTGTAGCGATGACTTCATCGGGTTCTGCGATGTATGTAGCCCCATAGCTAACGGTTCGGGGTTCTGTCCGCATGGTTTTCACATAAGCGATGCGCGCCTTTAAACTTAATGCAGGTTCAAGTAAAACGAGGCCTAGTTGTTTAATATAGTCTGAAGGATATAAGCCGTACATGCCGATGCCTAAACGAATCATATCAGCGCTATATTCAGGAAAAGCGATCGCCGCAGCCGTATTGTTCATATGCACGGTGGGCAATTCAATGCCTTGATTTTTTAAAAAGCTGAGAAAACTGATAAATTTATCGTGCTGCAGCTTGGTTAATGTGGTGTCTGGTTCATCAGCTGTTGAAAAATGGGTATAGATACCTGCCCATCTTAGGAATTTACTTGCTGTTAATGCTTTCACTACTGCTAAAAGTTCTTCTTTTGTGCGTAACCCTAATCGACCCATACCGGTATCCACATTAATATGAATACCCAATCGGTCAGTACTCTCTTCGTTTTCCAATATCTTGTTCGCTTTTTGAATCCAATCAACCTGAAATGCTGTTAACTCAATATTCCAAGCCGCTGATTTTTTCACACAACTAAGGGATGTAAAACCAAGCACAAGGATAGGTGCTGTAATGCCCGCTTTTCGTAAAACGATTCCTTCCTCTACGCTGGCAACAGCGAGCTCACTCGCCCCGTTTTCGAGGGCATGGCGCGCCACTTCTACAGACCCATGACCATAACCGTTCGCTTTCACGACAGCCATAATTTTGCTCTTATTTGGAATATGACGGCGAATCGCTCGCAAATTTTTTTTTATGGCATCAAGATCGACTTCGATCCAAACTTCTCGGCAAAGCTTTGTCATCATCGCTTCCTTCCTTCTTATGGAATAGTAAAAACCGCATTTAGCCGCAAAAATAAATGTTAATTGTTGGATGCGTTCAATCTTATTTTATTCAACTTCATTTAAAATCATTCAACAGTAAATCCATGATATACGAGAAGGTGATCATCGATGCCGAAGCTGTACATGAATATTTTCTTTCAATGTTCTATAACCCAAACGTGAAACAATTCTGGTTTCCGAAAAAAATTCCATAAAACGGAAATATCCCCAGATAGACGTACTCTGGAAAAACAAGCAGGACACTTATATGAAGGTACTTATCCGGGCTAACTTATCTTGGAGGACGCGTATTGTTACTGAACATTGGATGCGACTTTAAATGAGAAGATCTGATAATTTGCAAAAGAAGATTGGTGTCAAACGGCAGTCAATTCCTTGTTCCATTAACCTAACATCAGAGTATATAATAAAATTCATATTCAGAAAATCGTTTAAGTGAGGGATAAACATGAAAAGGGGAGTTCATTTTCAAATACCGAATGAATATGGGGATTATTTATGGAGAATACTGCAGCCGTTAGAAATAGATAATTATATGTGGCAAACGAGTGGGGAATCCTATTTTGTTGTAGATGGAGAGCTCGATGATGAGGAGCTCTTTAATGATTACGCGATTGTTGAAGGGACTAACTTAGCGAATCGATTAAAAACCAATCAGTACTATACCATTTTCGTTGAACTGCAAGCATTCCCACTTGGAAAAACGGTTAATCAAGTCCAGACATACGAAGAGTTTGTTGGCAGTGATTGCGAACTTGTCCTTTTGATAGCAGATAATAGCTATGTCTCGATTTACTGTAAAAACAAAAATGCCATTGAAAAACTTTACTTCAATGCATTAAAGAATAATTTTGAAGACGTTCAATTTATAACTGATGAAAACGACACAAGAACAGGACTTACAGTATGATAGTTAATATTTTTAAAGGAGCTAATACATATGACAATGCAAATTAAAATCAAATATCTAGATGAAACACAAACAAGAATCAGTAAAATTGAGCAGGGAGATTGGATTGATCTTCGAGCTGCTGAAGATGTAGCAATTAAAAAAGATGAATTTAAACTTATCCCGTTAGGTGTAGCTATGGAATTGCCTGAGGGTTACGAAGCACATGTCGTTCCCCGTTCAAGTACATATAAGAACTTTAGTGTTATTCAAACAAATTCAATGGGTGTTATCGATGAATCGTACAAGGGTGACAGCGATTTTTGGTTCTTTCCTGCTTATGCATTGCGTGATACAGAGATTAAAAAAGGAGATCGGATCTGCCAGTTTAGAATAATGAAGAAAATGCCGGCAGTTGAATTGGTTGAGGTAGAGCATTTGGGGAATGAAGATAGAGGCGGGCATGGTTCAACTGGAACGAAGTAAAACAATAACCTTGGCTGATTTTTTGAAGGAGGATAATCATGGAGGTTAGCCAAGGTATATCTTATCGTATTCAAAAATCAATAATTTAATATGAAGGATTTAATTATAAACAAATTTTAAAACGAGAAGTTTTGAAAAAGTGAAATCGTAATAACTAAAGTTGATAAAGAACCTAAAGATGTCAAAGAAACAATTTTTCGAATGCTTTGCTTTTTTGAAGGTTTACTTAGTTCTTGAATAACTGCACCCCATAAAAGCATGGATGCTAAAATTATAGTACTCATATACATATCAATGCTCCCTTTCTTACAGTTTTAACATCGCTATCGATTTTACCATATTTAGGCTAGAGATGTCGATGAAGATAAGCATCTCTATAAAAGAATACTTTTATGAAAGATATTAAAGTATAAAGGAAAAAATAGTAATGACACTGATTTAAACCAAATTAAACGGTGTATGTATCAAACTGGCGGTAACTATAAGCTGCGTGACAGACTATGTTATGGAGAAATACAGTGTAAAAGAGGGGCTGACTCCTCTTTAAATACACAGTGATTGGAATAAGAACTCATTTTATCTGCACGTGCTTAGTATTTGCGTTAATATTGTTTTCGTAATAAATTATGCCAAGTAACTGAAAATGAAAGAAGGATATGAATAGTCATGACTCAATTCGATAAACAATACAATTCAATTATTAACGATATTATGAATAATGGAATCTCAGACGAAGAATTTAATGTAAGAACCAAATGGGACTCTGATGGAACACCGGCTCACACACTTAGTGTAATCAGTAAGCAGATGAGATTCGACAACTCAGAAATACCTATTTTAACGACCAAAAAGCTGGCCTGGAAAACGGCCATTAAAGAGCTGCTCTGGATTTGGCAGCTTAAATCTAACGATGTTACTGAATTAAACAAAATGGGCGTACCTATTTGGGATCAGTGGAAACAAGAAGACGGCACCATCGGAAATGCTTATGGATTTCAACTGGGGAAGAAAAACAGAAATCTAAATGGAGAAAAAGTGGATCAGGTCGATTATCTTCTTCAGCAATTGAAGAACAACCCATCTTCACGGAGACACATTACAATGCTATGGAATCCGGATGAACTAGACTCAATGGCCTTAACACCATGTGTATACGAGACACAGTGGTACGTTAAACAAGGGAAGCTCCACCTAGAGGTAAGAGCGAGGAGCAATGACATGGCCTTGGGGAATCCCTTCAATGTATTTCAGTATAATGTTTTGCAGCGCATGATTGCTCAAGTGACTGGTTATGAGCTTGGTGAATATATCTTTAATATTGGCGATTGCCATGTGTACACACGTCATATAGACAATTTGAAAATTCAAATGAAAAGAGAACAGTTTGAAGCACCTGAATTATGGATCAATCCTGAAGTTAAAGATTTTTATGACTTTACCATAGATGATTTCAAGTTAATCAACTATAAACATGGGGACAAGCTTTCATTTGAGGTAGCGGTTTAATGCTGCCTCTTTATTGATTAATAGGCAATCTTAATTTTATTAAGACATCTTGAAGATGAATTAAATTGAGCTAAAAGATATATATGCTATAGACTCATATGAAAAAGTAAAGTTAATCTTTTTTATTTAGAAGAAAGAAAATATCCTAATTTTGAAACTAAATACAAAGTAAAAGCGATCATTAAAGTTCTTGATATCACAATTCCATGAATATCCAGGTCATATCCAGCAGGTATCAACGCTTTTGTATTAAACATAAAATATTGATATTAGAAGAGCTATTATAACCAAAAGCATTCCAAAAGGACCTGTTTTTCCATATTTCATACTAATTTTCCACCCTATATTTAAATGATAAGCAAATACAAGAGCTGTAGAGTCTGTGATGATTTCTAATATAATCCGAGCTATGCACTGCATGCCGTTTTTTGTGTAATTGTCCTAATAAAACCGCCTGGCAATGCCGGCGGCCTTTTGCTGTTTCGTTTATTTATTAACAGAAATTGAAACGTTATTTCCTGAAACAGAAACAGTTGCGAAATCCTGCGTATCTACCACAGGAGTGACGGCTTTATTGTCGATTGTAATGTTGTTAAAGGCTGTCGAAAAGGTTGCTTTGATGGCAGAACGCTGACTTTCATACGAAACAGCCGCGGTAGCAAGAGTTTTCCATTTTGAGATTGTGCCGATATTGGTTCCTTGGATTTCTGTGATAATCCGGCCTGTATACCCGTCATTGTTCGTTCCCCAAAGGGTCATGCGTGTATTGCCGTTCAAATTTTTATAGATTGTCATTTGGACTGTGCTTCCAGGACGAAAACCTTTGGTATATGTGAATTTGTCTTTTCCTTCGATGTACGTTTCATCATTTTTGGATCCGACCTTCATGAGAGGCTTCCAGACGTTGTATTGTTTGCTGTACTGAAGCCCGAGATCTGCCTCAGTTCCGCTTTTTGCGCTAAATCCTGAATAAATATACGGAGTAGAGACCGAATCATCATTTTTCACGGTGTCAGGAAGCTTGATTTTAGCTGTGAAAACGGCGCCAGTACTGTTCAGGTAGGCGCGGCCGCCGATTCCTTTAGGCAGCTGGGTAGCTGCTTTTGCGACCTGAGTGTCTGCCGCGGGTAAGCCAGGAATACCCGATGATAGTGTTCCGAAAAGAACTGCTGTTCCTACTGCACCTGCAATTAATACTTTTTTCAACACAATTCCCCCTTTTGATAATGGTTTCGTCATTTATTATACCTTATTTTGGAACTGGATTTGTGGATATAAATCGACAAAATATTTCATCTTATTCATACATTTCATATTGGTGGTTTTGTCGAAAAACGGTTACTTCAATCTGACTTATATATTATTGCATAAGCATTTATAAACTAATTAAACTATGTACTAAATATTCAATATAAATTTAAGATCAGTCATTAGGCGTAAATAAAAAAGCAGCGAAAGTTGGTCAAACAAAAAAACCCGGCATTCAACCGGGGAAAAAGTGAAAATGAGGAGATGTTAATGGAATTTAGTAATGTTTCTTATGCTTTTTATACTCTACAACATAATCATAGTCTTTTTTGTCGTGGTCATAATATTTTTTGTCATAATCACAGTCGTAATCTTTTTTATCACGGTGATCGTAGTATTTTTTATCATATTCATAATATTTCTTATAATACGTTTTTTTGACCGTATAATACTCTTCTTTATATTTTTTGTAATAACCCATATATACTCCTCCTTTATTGTTCATACGCTTTATCATATGGCGAATTGATTGTGCGGCTTGGACAGTTACAATCATAGAAGGAAAAAAGGGCTGTCCAAAATCACTCAGAAAAATCCGATTTTTCATCGACCGCATCATTTATCTTATATTAGTTTATCTTCTATGTTTCTGAATCACTCTTTTTCTTACATTCTGAGTCAGTCTGCTGGTCGATTCTGATAAGGTTTATTCTGCACGAAGGGCGAAATGAAAACGAGGCCTTATGAAGAGGAGCCTGCCTCCCAGACTTTCTGAATAGGCGCCCCCAGAGTAATGTTTTCCGTAATATCTCGTAATGGATTTTCATGATTTTGATCCATTTCGTTTACCTCTTGACAGATGATGTTTTTTCAATTAAATCATATAATAACTAATAAGGTCATGGCCATCGCCATCGCTTTCATTATTTATTTGCAGTCAGTTCATGAACATTTCTGTCAAAGGGGGAGTTCTGCATGTATGAGAAAGAAAATACAGCGAGAGAGTGGAAAGTGTATATTTTCGTCTTTTTGTTTATGATTGTTTGTGCAGCTGCAATTGTTATTGGTGGAGAAAAAATCCGGTTCAACCAAATTGTTTTGCGAGGATTTGATGGGTTCATCAGTTTTGTTTTATTAGCCAACGTACTGTATTTCTGGAGGCGGAGCAAGGGGATCGCCTTTTTTTCAGGAGTTTTTGCTGTACTCAATTTCATGATGGTCATTTCTTTGAGTTAGAATCTAAAACAGGAGGTTTTTTATGCTTGGAAAAATCAAAGCAGCCATTGATAACAGTCCGGGAAAGCCGGCTAGGATTGTAGTCAGTGAAAAAACGTTTCAGCAACTGGAGAAAGAGATGCGTTTTGTTTACGTTTCTAAACCGAAAACGATAATGGGAACACCTGTGGAAGTGTCAGATCAGGCAGAAAGCTTCAAACTGGAATATTAATTGATTCCGAACTGAAAAAAGGCTCAAAATGAGCCTTTTTTTATCATATAGTTAAGATTCGTTATCATTTCAACCAAGCGCTTGCAAACATGGTTCAGTTTTTTATACTTAAGTGGAGTATTTCTGCTTTTTTAAAATGCTGAGAACATGGGAGGAAGCGATGCGCGAACATAAGAGCAACAGCTTTAAAACGCTGATAGAAATTTTAATTGTTTCAACAAGACTTGGGTTTACATCATTCGGAGGTCCCATTGCTCATCTGGGCTATTTCTATGAAGAATATATTCGCAAAAGAAAATGGCTTGATGAAAAAAGCTATGCCGATTTGGTTGCTTTGTGCCAATTCTTGCCTGGTCCGGCGAGCAGTCAAGTTGGGATTGGGATTGGTGTTATGCGTGGCGGGTTACTTGGCGGGATCGTTTCATTTCTCGGCTTTACGCTGCCCTCTGTTTTGGCACTGATCATATTTGCTCTTTTATTAAAACACACCAATATAGAGCAAGCCGGATGGATTCATGGTTTAAAGATCGTAGCGGTGGCAGTTGTTGCCCACGCTATAGCGGGAATGGCTCAAAAACTGACGCCCGATGTCAAACGAAAAACGATCGCATTGTTTGCATTGATTGTTTCACTTTTATGGCAAACCGCGTATACCCAAGCTGGCATTATCGTCATCTCCGCAGCGATTGGTTTTCTGGTGTTTAAAGAGTCTATCGACAAAAAAGAATCAGCTTTTCATTTTCCTATCTCTAAGACATTCGGAACCGTGTGTCTTTCATTATTTTTCGGATTGCTGGTTCTTCTGCCCGTCCTTCGAGAAACTGCGGATTTGCGTTGGCTTTCTATGTTTGACAGCTTTTACAGGGCGGGTTCCTTGGTTTTTGGCGGGGGACATGTTGTATTGCCCTTATTGGAACAGGAATTTGTACCAGCTGGAATGATCAGCAAAGAAGCATTTTTAGCAGGATATGGTGCAGCACAAGCTGTGCCGGGACCGTTATTTACATTTGCCGCTTATCTAGGTGCAGTCATGGGCGGCTGGCAAGGCGGAATGTTAGCTGCCATTGCCATTTTCCTGCCGGCGTTTTTGCTGATTTTAGGTACGTTGCCCTATTGGGATGTTTTGCGGAGGTACCCTAACCTAAAGGGAGCTCTTGCAGGCGTAAATGCAGCGGTAGTCGGAATATTAATTTCAGCTTTTTATTTTCCGATTTGGACAAGTGCGATTTTGAATCCAATTGATTTTGCGTTTGCGGCCGTATTGTTCAGTATGCTTGCTTATTGGAAACTGCCTCCGTGGGTTGTTGTGTTCACTGGTGTGATTGGCGGCTTTCTTCTGAACCTTCTTTAATCTTGATTTCTCTAAAGCGTGATGAAGATATTCATCATGCTTTTTTTATTGTCAAAAAAGAGGAACATAAAAAATAGATGTATGGGAAAAATAATCCTATTAGAGAGAAAGGAATTTACAGATGGATAATATGATATCAACACTTACTGACTGGACAGTATGGTTTCAAGCATTCGTTGTATTCCTCATTCCATATGCAATCAATAAAGTATTTACTTGGATTGAAAAATAAGAAGGTGCAATCATGAGGTGGCGGAACAATCAGCACAAAACACAGAAGCAGCATCAAGGCTCAGATCAATCTAAAGCTGAAAAGCCGGATCAAGAAGTGTTAACCGGTAACTTTGGGTGCGACATTGAGCTATTCAAAAGAAAAATCGGGCATAACGGAGACGTTCATATCCGGGAATTTGAGATCACTCATTTACATGTGAAAGCAGCATTGATCTTTGTTGATGGACTGTCTGATCAAGATTCGATTAATAAAGGAGTATCAGCGTTGCTGGTCATGAATCAGCCTAATCAGGTAAGAGAGGACATTTCTCAATCTGGAAAAGGCATTTTAAATTCGCAGGATATAAAGAATCAAATCGGATCAATCTGTAATGTCGTAGAAGCAGAAAAAATAAGTGATGTCGTGCTGGATGTTTTCATGGGTTCAACAGCGCTTCTTATCGATGGAATGCCGCAGGTCTTTCTTCTTGGAACCATAAAGAAACAAAATCGAAGCATTGAGGAGCCGCTATCTGAAGCGCTTGTCAGAGGGCCGCGTACGGGCTTTACAGAAGAGTTGAGTACGAATACAGCTCTTTTAAGGCAGCAAGGAAAAAATGATCAATTAACATTTCAGAGATTTGAAGTAGGGACAAGGCTAAAAAAGGATTTAATCATCGCTTATATGTATGACATAGCAGATCCAGAAGTGGTCGAGGAAGTAAAAAAAAGAGTGAAAGGAATTGAGATCGATCATCTGCCGGAATCTGGATATGTTGAACAGCTGATCGAGGATAATTATCTCAGTCCCTTTCCGCAAGTACAAAGTACAGAACGGCCTGATCGCGTCATCAGCGGATTAATGGAAGGCAGAGTAGCCATTCTGCTTGACGGCACCCCGTTTGCTTTGCTTGTTCCGGTCACTTTCAGCATGGTGCTTCAATCGCCTGAAGATTATTATGAACGGTGGTTCCCAAGTTCATTTATCAGATTACTGAGGTTCATTGCAGCAATCATCACGTTATTTGCACCGGCTTTATATATATCATTTATTTCTTTTCATCCAGGATTAATTCCAACCAAACTGGCAATTTCAATTTCCGGGACGCGTCAGGGTGTTCCATTCCCATCAATCATTGAAGCTTTATTTATGGAAATTGCGATCGAAATTTTACGAGAAGCGGGGCTTCGTCTGCCAAAACCCATCGGACCTGCGATAGGCATCGTTGGCGGGTTAATTATCGGGGAAGCAGCTGTGCAAGCGGGCATTGTCAGTCCTATTATGGTCATTGTTGTTGCGCTCACAGCAATCTCTTCATTTGCCATCCCGCATTACAGTACAGGCATCGCACTTCGGATGCTTCGGTTTGGCGCGATGTTTTGTGCGGCGGTGTTTGGGTTATTTGGAGTTATTATGTATTATCTGCTGTTAAGCAGCCATGTCGTAAAGTTGAAAAGCTTTGGTCTTCCATACGCAAGCCCAGCGGTCCCTTATTATGTGAAAGATTGGAAAGATTTTATCATCAGAATGCCTCTCTTAGTCATGAAACGCAGACCAAAAATCATGAATACAGATAATGCAAAACGGGTGAAATGACGACTTCGACAGGATGGTGATAATCTCATGTCCAGCCCAAAGAGTAAAATTACAACCGCACAAGCAACGGTGATCATTATTAATTATATGCTCGCTGCAGGAGTTCTCACGCTCCCTCGGACAGTAACAGAACAAACAAAATCACCTGATGGATGGATTTCCATTTTATTAGGCGGGGTTATCGCGATCATTGCCGGAATAGTCATCGTGAAATTAAGCCAGCAGTATCCTGAGGAGACGTTTTATGAATATGCTGGTCATATTGTAGGCAAATGGCTCGGCGCTTTAATCAGTCTCATTTTCATTACTTATTTTTTAGCTCTCGGTGCCTTCGAAGTGAGAGTCATGTCAGAAATTGTTGTGTTTTTTCTCCTTGAAGGGACGCCATCGTGGGCGATAGTCATGACTGTTCTTTGGATCGGGCTTTATTCAATTACACAAGGGCTCGATCCCATTGCCCGGCTTTTTGAAATGATCTTTCCGGTTACGGTCATCATCTTTTTAACCGTAGCGGTCATGAGTATAGGTATATTTGAGGTCAACAATTTACGCCCTGTATTAGGAGATGGAATCATGCCGGTTCTCAAAGGAGTGAAAACAACGGCCCTTTCGTTTACATGTTCTGAAATTATGCTTATTCTAGTAGCGTTTATGAAGAAGCCGAAAAAGGCGTTGAAAGCGGTTGTAATCGGGACAAGTGTTGTGACATGTTTTTATATTTTTACGCTGATTATGGTTATCGGTGCAATATCCGTTGACGGTGTTGTAACGAGAACATGGCCGGCACTTGACCTGATGAGAAGCTTTGAGATATCTGGTTTAATATTTGAACGATTTGAATCATTCCTGCTAGTCATTTGGATTATGCAGCTTTTTGCCACGTTCATTATCACTTTTTATGCAGCTTCTTTAGGAGTCTCGCAAGTTTTCAAAAAGAAACCCGTTTCATGTATGTTTTGGCTGCTTCCTGTTGTTTTTATTCTCTCTTGCATGCCCAAAAATGAAAATGATGTGTTTATTTTGGGCGATATGGTCAGTCATATGGCTTTGTATATATTTGGCGCTCTGCCTATTTTGCTTTTAGTCATATCGAAATGGAGGAAAAGAGGTGAAACGTAAAATCAAACATCCAGTGTCCGCTATTGTCATCGTATGTTTGTTTATGATTTGTGTAACAGGGTGCTGGAGCAGCAGGGAAATAGAAGAGCTTGGTCTCACATTTGCTGTCGCAATTGATAAAGGAAAAGAAACAAATACTGAAAAAGAGTTAAAAGAAGAGGGAGGGAGCTATCCAAAACAAGACAACCTTACACTGACCTATCAATTTGTTAATGAAAAAGTGGTAGGTGCGGGGCAAAACGGAGGAGGCGGACAAGGAACGCAAAAAGCGTATCAAAATATAAGTGAAACAGGTGATTCGTTACAACAGATTGGGAGCGAGGTTGCGTTAAGAAGGGATCGTGAAGTGTTTAGCCCGCATTTAAAAGTGGTTGTCATGAGTGAAGATGTATTGCGTACATATCCTATCGACAAAATGCTGGATCAATTTTTTCGTGATAATGAAATCAGGCTGAGCTGTCTTGTTTTATCTGCAAAAGGGAAGGCGAGAGATGCCCTCAAACTGAAAGAGAGTGATGAAATTCCGGCATTTCGGCTGACTGGATTAGTTGAGAATGAACATAAAGTTTCCAGAATACTTCGCCCTGTAACACTCGCGAAACTAATCGGTAAACTGCATTCCGGCAGCAGTTTTTTACTGCAAAATGCAGTCTCGGCAAATGGAGCGGTCAAGTATTCCGGATCAGCGGTTATTAACGGGAAGTCTAAAAAAATGATCGGCTTTTTAGATGAATATGAAACGGAGGGAATTGCTTGGATTGCCGGAGGAGGAAAAGGCGGAGTTGTAAAGTGCTATGATAAAAAGAGCCAGCAGATTATCGCGTACGATATCAATTATATAAAAAGTAAAATCAAGCCTATAATAAAAGGAACGGATATATCATTCCATGTCGATATTGAATCGGAAGGGGATTTGGTTGAAAACTGGAACACAAATGAGACGTTGGACACACAGTTTATAGAACGTCTTGAAAAGAATATTGAAAACGAAGTGAAAAAAATAGTCGGTCATGTATTAAAAAAAATCCAGCAAGATTATAAAGCTGATGTTGCGGGTTTTGATGAATCATTAAGACTTGAACATCCGGACTTATGGAAAAAGGTGAAAAAGAACTGGGATGACACCTTCAGTAAGGCCGACATCACGTACAGTGTAAACACCACAATTACTCATTATGGAACGGTTAAAACTCAGTAATGAATCAAATAGATTTTTAAAAAGAAGAGAAAGAAACATCTCTTCTTTTTCTTATGCATTTTTCAGGATGAAGATACTTTTTTGGGGGTAAATGCATTTTTTAAAACAATCAATATGATAATATGAAATTGCTTAAAATAGAAGGGAGGAGGGGCTGTGAGACAGAAACCGATTTATGTAGAAATCGAAATGAGATCTGACCTGGATACGCTCTGGGAATATACGCAAACCCCAGCGCTGCATAAAGAATGGGATCTCCGGTTTTCAAATATCACATATTTGCCTAAGCAGCAATACCAAAAGCAGAAGTTTCTTTACGAAACAAGAATAGGTTTTGGGCTAAAGGTATCGGGTACAGGAGAAACAGTCGGTGTTTTCGACAAATATTCATCTGAAAGAGTTTCTTCACTGGCTTTTGGCTCTGATCATCCGTTATCCCTGATTAGGCGCGGTAATGGCTACTGGAAGTATATACAGCGAGACAACGGGAACATAACGTTTTTAACACAGTACCAATACAAAACAGCCTACGGACTGCCGGGAAGATGGATCGATCGTTTATTTTTTCGGCCGCTGCTTGGCTGGGCGACTGCATGGAGCTTTGATGTACTAAGGCTTTGGATTGAGCAAAACAAACATCCGAAACACTCCATTCGATCGGCTATCGTCTATGTGTTCATATGCTTATTTTTTAGTCTGTTTTGGTTTTATCAAGGCTTTACAGGTTTTGAAACAAGTATCTTTGCAGGAACAGCGAAGATAGGATGGGGTATTCTGTGGCTCATTCCATTAAAGAAAAAATGGATCATTCATGCAGTCCAGGCTTTTATCTATGCTGGATTCGTTTTTTTAGGTTCCGAGATATTATTATCAATTCTGTTGAGTGTGTTTTCTGCGGCAAGCGGCGTTCTTAATCTTCAGCTCCCTAGTGCCCGGCACACTAAACGAAAGAGAAAGAAGTGACATTGTGAATACGATTTATGAAAAAACAATCAAGAACTATTATTTGCTGCATCCCAAGCTGCAAAAACGATATCAATTAGACGAAGCTCATACATTCTGCGGGACAGGAACGATGTCAGAAATAAGCGGAGGCTCTTTTCTGGTCAGAATGCTGTTAAAGCTGGGTGTTTTTTTCAGGTGCTTCTTTTCAGAAAGAGGCAAAGACATCCCTTTTACGATACAAAATAGAACTTGTCTTATGAATCGGGATCATATCGGGATAGAATGGAATCGTACATTTTATTTTAAAGGCAATAAACGTTTCTTTGACGCGATCATGGTATACGACGAAAAAGAAGATAGAATACTTGATTTCTTCGGCAGACCTCATCTTCTGCTGTCTGTTTTAGCGTTCGAGGCATCTCCTGATGGCTCTCTTACGATTACATCGGGAAAGCAATGGCTATTGCTATGCGGAAAACGAATACCGCTGCCAAAATGGCTGACGGGTACGTCCGTTGTTTGCGAAACGTTTGATGAAAGCAAGAATTGCTTCACCATTCAAGTGCATGTGCAAAATACAATTCTCGGCACTCTTTTCTATTATAAAGGAACGTTTCAGGAAGAAGAGAGAGAATCATGTTAAAACGAAATGGCATGATCAGTACGCTTTATTTTATAGGGTTTCTTGCAGCGGAAACACCCCATCTATCAGTGGCAGAGGCGCTTGTTTTGTTATCCATCCTCTTTTTCGTTCCGGGTATTTTTCCTTTTGTCTTTCATCAATCGCCGCTTCGGGCTGCTCAATATCTGGAATCTGGTTTCATACAGTGCTATCCGGCAGCCGCTTTCTTTGCGGTGCTGGCTCTTGTGACAGACATCGGGTGGTTCGCTCTGATCTGGTGGATCTACACTGTCTTTATGGCGTTGTACGCGCTCCTTCGCTTGCGGGATACAAAGATACATAGAATCGAAGAGACCTCAGTTTTGTTCGGGCTTATCTATTTGGCGGGGGGAGGGTTTTGGTTTTTTGCTTATGCTGCACATTTGCAGATCATGCAATTTGGCCCGCTTATCATTTTGCTGACTGCAGTCCACTTTCACTATTCAGCTTTTCTGATCCCGATCTTTAACGGCTTGCTCGGAAGAACCGCCAGAAATAATCGGATGTTGTATAGTTGGATAACATGGGTGATTTTGTTTTCGCCCATTCTTATCGCACTTGGCATCACATATTCAAAAACACTTGATGTCATTGCGGTTGGCATCTATATGGCGGCGCTTTATCTTCATGCATATTTGGTGTTTACCACAGCTTTTCGCAGCAAGACGGGAAAAATTCTTATTCGGCTTTCTTCTGCCGTTTTAATGTTAACGATCACTTTTTCGATGATTTATTCATTTGGTGTGTTTCGGCAGGAAGTTACACTGAGCATCAATCAGATGATTTGGATTCACGGTTTTATCAACGCGTTTGCTGTGATACTGCCCGCTCTCATCGGATGGAGAATAGAAGATCCAAAGCCTTTTGATGCAGACAGTGTAAAGATATTCAGCCGCATCTACGGAAAAAGAAGGATTGGAAAAGCCTTTTTAGCTGAGATTCAAGCTGAAAATAACGCTCAATACAGAGGGCTTGTGGATGATATGGAAAGCCTTCGTTCAAAAGATTTTTCACCCGAAAAACTGGCGCCGTTCATTCTATCGTTTTATGAACAAACCGTTGATTATGACGTTAAAGCAAAAGTGACGTGGAGCACGTGGTTTCGGCCGCTTGCATTTGTTTACGAATGGTTCAGCAGAAAAATCGGCCAAATACATCTGTCGACGAACCCTGATTGGTATAAAATGAACAGCACCATAAAGGGTGTTCATTCGAAAAAAGACGGAAGAAAAAGAGTGCGTGCCTGGATCAGAACAAATGAAAAAAACGAAACCATTTTTACCGCTCTATATTCAGTGTATCGTTCAAATGAAGAGGGGTATATGAACATCTCTCTCCCGCTTCCATTCAGCAGCATGATAGGCATTTTAAAGCCTTATCATCATCATGAGAAACTGGTTTTGACAAGCAGGCGGAGAAAAAACGGAGCTGGAGATGAGGGAATTTATCTGCAAACCAGAGCGGGAACTTGTCCGCTTCCTTTATCTGAGACCTTTCTGATAGAAGCTTCGCATGACAACAGATTAACCGCTGTTCATCATATGTGGCTGTTTGGATTAAAATTTCTAACTGTACATTACATTATTACATATTGTCGTCCAAATGAAAGAACCTAACACAAAAAAATGGCTTCGTCTGACAGCTGTTTGACGATTCGATCAGCTGCACTCCAATTCTGCGCCGCATCTAAACGGGAAAGGAAGTGACTAGCGATGTTTTATATCAGTTTATTTCTGGTTCTTTGGCTGGCTGCTGGATTTGCAGTGGGAATGAAACAAGTGTATGTCGATCAGCTGTTTGGTAAAGATATGATCGAAAGGCTGGAAAAAGAGAAGGGGGATCACAAGCGTGCTGACCGGTTTATCAAACATCGTGTTCTTTACATCGCAGCAGTAACATTAAGCGGGTTTATCGCTGTTTATCATGAAGTGAAAACAATCCCGCAAAGGCGAAAAATAAGAAAAATTGAAAAAAACATCATGAAACTGAAAGAAGCAAAGAAACGAAGAATCAATAGAAAATAAAAATGCACAGGCCAAAGAGCAGGTGCGTTTTTATTTTGGTTTGCTATGGGAATTGGGATACAGGCGGTGCCAATACCTTTTCATAAATTCAAAAATGAGAAGAACAGCGCCCGGGCTAATGGTATATAATATTGTGAATTTAACAAAAATTTAACAAGGAGGACGAGAGAATTCGTGCTAAAGCCTCAAAGAAACCGACATCCTGTTGATTTGGACTTAGAGGCGGAGTAGATGAAACCGGCCAAAGTATCCCTGCTCCGCCGTTTGCTCCATTCCTTGAAGCATGTTGATTGTAACATAGCCAAACGTTTCCCATCAACTCTTAAAATTGTAAAATTATTGATTGTTTTTGTGATGTTCATTCCGATTTCTTCAATTTACGCGGAAGATGTCTATCAGAATTTTGAGGAATTAAAAAACAATGAAAAGCCTTCAGATTACCGTATTGTTACGAAAGAAACCGGCAGTCCTGTCCTTATTTTAGCCATTCACGGAGGAGGTATTGAAGGCGGGACAAGTGAAGTAGCGAGAGAGCTCAACAAAGAGTCTTCGATGTATTTATTTGAAGGCTTAAAATCGTCAGGAAACTCTGTGATGCATATTACGAGTACGCATTTTGATGAGCCCCGGGCCTTGAGGATGACGGGAAGTTATGAATATGTCATTTCATTGCACGGGTATGCAGAAGAAGATCAGCAGATCGAAGTCGGCGGTACAGATCGCGTAAGAGCGGCAGATTTAGTTGAAGAACTGCAAAATGCCGGTTTTCCTGCTGTCTTGCTCAGTACAGACCATCCGCATGCAGGCGTTAGTCCGAATAACATTGCAAATAAATCAAAAACAGGTTTGAGTATCCAGATCGAAATGAGCACAGGTTTTAGAAAATCTTTGTTTGGCGTATTTTCTTTAAAAAGCAGATCTGTTACTCAAAATGAGAGGTTTTATGATTTTACCGAAGTGATGTCCCGTTTTCTGAAAAGTAACTACTGAAAAATAGGAGGCCATAAGCCGGCCTCCTATTCCTCATGCTTCTCATTGGTAACGTCAGGAAGCAATTCGTCTGCGGCTTCTGTTTGATATTGAAGGGTGTTATCCCTGGCTGTCAGTTCATTTCGGAAGGTTTCATCCAGCACATTCTTCAGCAAATACCGATGAAAAAAGTATTCAAAAACAGTAATACAGACAGCGGAAAGAAGAGCGGCTGCAAACGGTGAGAAATCATTTCTTGTTTGGGTTAAAGCAAAGACCCAAATCATAACGAATGAAAGTCCAAAGTCAGCCAATGAAGCTATAATATTGTTTGTTCTCGGAAGGACGAGCATGTCACCGGAAAGGTATGAGACAAAACCTAAGAAAAGTGCAATAAACATCACACTTAGAAAGGATGCGTAGTAGACCCTGTCCAATATTACATATAAAAGGGCGAGAGTGAAAGCAATCTTTGAAGAAAGTGCAATGAGATGTTTCATTTGATCACCTAAGTTGTTATTTTTAAGGAAAATCCTTTTCTTAATCGTCATCTTTGTTACAGTCATTATTTTAAACAATTCGGTTTTGTTTACACTGGTATTTTTTTCTTGTTGAATGAAACCTTCTTGGCGCAAAAACGTACATATGGTTGATCAGCTTTAGAGGGGGAATTTATTGTGGAGATAAAAGGAATCAATCATTTGTTATTTTCTGTTTCTCATTTGGACACATCAATCGATTTTTATCACAAAGTGTTTGATGCCAAGCTGCTGGTAAAAGGAAGAACAACAGCATATTTTGATTTGAATGGCATCTGGCTTGCACTTAATGAAGAGCCTGACATTCCGAGAAATGACATTAAAGCATCATATACTCATATTGCTTTTACTATTGAAGATCGTGAGTTTGAGGAAATGTCAGCAAAATTGAAAAGGCTTCATGTTCATATACTGCCTGGAAGAGAACGAAATGAACGCGATCAAAAGTCTATTTATTTTACCGACCCAGACGGCCATAAATTTGAATTTCATACCGGAACCCTTCAAGACAGGCTTCGTTATTATAAACAAGAAAAAACGTATATGAAATTTTATGATTGAAACGGCCTCGAGATATCGCAAAGAACATATACATAAATGTGAATAAAGGTTAAAATATGGTAAATGGGGGTTGGTTGAAAATGAAGATACTGGCCTTAACGGCAGTTTTGACGTGTTTTTTTGGCATTGGCAGTACCCATGCGTCAGCATTAGATTTTGATCACAAAACAGACTTTATTTTAAATGACAGCACAAAGTCGTTTGTTCTGGAAAATATCAGTGATGTTCCGGCAATCGAATATTTTTTAGGCTATCAGTTTACGATCTTGGGAGCCAATAGTTGTTCAGTTGAGCTTAAACTTCAACGGATGGGGCTTACGGGGCAATATACCACGCTGAGCACGAAACAATTCAGAGGCAGTTGGTTTGATTTTAGTGCTCAGGATAAAGTTTCAATTGATCCATTTCATCGATACCGTATCTTTGCAGAAGAACATTCGGAAAACTGCACAAGTGTTCGAGTAAAAGGGAGTTATGGTATTCAATATTTTCATTTTGATTGAAGCTCACGATGATAAAGGTGAGCTGTTTTTTTACATAAAATAGAACTAACTAAACTATGTACTAAATTTTCACATAAATTAATTGCCGCGCTCTCTGCATAAATCTAATTCCGTATCATTCCACGACCTAGTAATGAAACGTTTTTAAGCAGATCACGTCTAATGTTTTAAACGGACAACATTTCGATAAAAAGTTTCCTAAAGGAAAGAAAATTTCTTGACTTCAACAATTGTTTGGTGGATAATTATGGTGTAAACATGATGTTCTTTTCCTCCTATTCAGGCTCGCACCTAAAATTCAGGGCGAGCCTGCTTTTTTTGATACAATAAACCCCCTCTTCATAAAGGAAGAGGGGGTTATTTCATCATCTGATAGTTCAATAGATTAATGGACGGTTCTGAACACGCCAATTACTTTCCCTAGAATGCTGACATTCTGTAAGATGATAGGTTCCATCGTTGGGTTTTCAGGCTGTAAGCGAATGTGAGTATCCTCTTTATAGAAACGTTTTACCGTAGCTTCATCATCTTCTGTCATCGCAACGACAATTTCCCCGTTGTTTGCTATGTTTTGCTGTTTAACGATGACATAATCTTTATCGAAAATACCAGCGTCAATCATACTGTCTCCCATAATTTCAAGCATAAACACATGCTCGTCCGGGGGAACCATACGGTCAGGAAGCGGAAAATATTCTTCAATATTTTCTATTGCTGTAATAGGAGATCCCGCCGTGACTTTCCCGATGACCGGTACATTAACGACCTGGCTTTGCGGAATGTCTACTTCTTCATCAAGAATTTCTATCGCTCTTGGTTTTGTCGGATCTCGTCTGATCAGCCCTTTTGTTTCCAAGCGGGCCAAGTGGCCGTGGACAGTTGAACTGGACGCAAGCCCGACAGCCTCTCCGATCTCTCTTACGGAAGGCGGATATCCTTTTGATTTAACCTCTGCTTTAATAAAACGGAGGATATCAAGTTGCCTTTTTGATAGCTTCGTCATTTTTCGCACCTCAAAACGTCGATTTTAAGAAGATTATAGCATGATTTTCCTTACAGTACAAACATAGGTTCGAAAAAACAATTGACAGAAACGTTTGTTCGTATATACTGAAATTATAAAAAGCGAACAAACATTCCTGTTGGAGGTTATGATCATGGGTAAAGAATCTATTATTTTTGTCGGTCTGTTCACAGTGATTTTGAGCGCGGTAATCCTTTTGCTGTCATATACAAGCAGCGGCCAGGAGCTTAATCAGTATGTTAAAATAGAAGTCCAGCAAGGCGATACACTTTGGTCTATAGCCGGCCAGGTAGCAGATAAAAAGAAAATAAACAAAAGTGAATTTATTGAATGGGTGGCTGATAAAAATCATCTTCAGACGTCTGATATCCAGCCGGGAGATGAATTGGTGATTCCATTGAAAAAGAAACATCAGGATGCATATGAATTGGCAACTGTAAGATAGAGAGGAAAGATAGAAAAAATGAAAGCACTCATTTATGCCCGCGTAAGCACAAATAAAGAACAGCAGGAGACGTCATTAAAGCGGCAGGAGGAGGAGCTTACGGCAATTGCGGCCGAGAACGGCATGGAAGTCGTCAAAGTGATTTCTGAGAAAGCTAGCGGATATGAAATGGATCGGGATGGTGTATTTGGGCTGCTTGATGAGATCAAGAATTCTGGAATTGATGTCATTTTGGTTCAGGATGAAACTAGGCTCGGACGTGGAAATGCAAAAATCGCACTGCTTCATTGCATCTATAGAGAAGGTGTGAAAGTCTATACAACGGCTCACAGAGGTGAACTGGAGTTATCGGAGGCTGACTCGATGGTGCTGGAGATCGTCAGCATTGTTGAAGAGTACCAGCGGAAAATTCACAACATGAAAATCAAGCGGGGAATGAAACGTGCAGTAAAAAACGGTTTCAAACCGCAAAAAAACCTGAAAAACCAACATGAAAACAGCGGAAAAGAAAGAATAGAGGTGCCCATCTCAGAGATCGTCCGCCTAAGAGCGAATAAACTGACGTTCGCAGAAATTGCGGCTACGCTGAGAGGATTTGGGTATGATGTATCTAAAGCGACCGTCCACCGGCGGTTTCAGGAATACATAGAGAATGACGAGACAGCCGATTGAATCAGTTGTAAAACTCTTTTTGATCTAGTACTATATAGACAAAATGCCATAAAGGAGTTTAACATGATTTCAAACGAAAAAATTGCCAGAATTAATGAACTTGCTGCCAAAGCCAAAGCTGGCGTTATGACAGAAGAAG
The DNA here is from genome assembly GCF_036765095.1 of Bacillus sp. 0209A. Taxonomy (NCBI): domain Bacteria; kingdom Bacillati; phylum Bacillota; class Bacilli; order Caryophanales; family Bacillaceae; genus Bacillus; species Bacillus sp. 0209A. The sequence continues at coordinate 88,493 of NZ_JBAIZV010000001.1, read as the reverse complement.
AAAAAGCTGAACAGCAAAAGCTCCGTCAAGAGTATTTGAAAGGTTTTCGCTCTTCTATGAAAAACACATTAAAAAGTGTGAAAATCATTGATCCGGAAGGCAATGATGTTACACCAGAAAAACTAAAAAAAGAAAAAAGAAATAATAAACTTCACTAATAGAAGAGGAATACGGCAATAACGTATTCCTCTTTTGCATATACTATAGCAACACTTTCATGGGACAAATTTCAACAAGTTTCTCTCAAATTTAAGCTGAAACAGTTGAGAAAAAGTCGTCAGACATTTATGATGTAAGGGTACAACACATAAGGAAGGGGATTTTTATGGATACAATTGAAAAGAAATCAGTTGCTACCATTCGCACACTGTCCATAGACGCTATTGAAAAAGCAAATTCTGGTCACCCAGGGATGCCAATGGGGGCAGCTCCAATGGCATACACGCTGTGGACAAAATTTATGAACGTAAGTCCGGCAAACCCTGGCTGGTTTAACCGTGACCGTTTTGTTTTATCTGCTGGACACGGATCAGCACTTTTATACAGCATGCTTCATTTAAGCGGGTTTGATCTTAGCATCGAAGATCTTAAGGGATTCCGCCAGTGGGGCAGCAAAACACCTGGACATCCGGAATTCGGACATACTGCCGGTGTTGATGCGACAACAGGACCGCTTGGCCAAGGAATTGCCATGGCTGTCGGAATGGCTATCGCTGAACGCCATTTAGCGGAAACTTACAACCGCGACTCATTTAACGTGGTCGATCATTATACATACAGTATTTGCGGTGATGGTGATTTAATGGAAGGCATCTCTTCTGAAGCCGCTTCACTAGCAGGCCATCTTCAGCTTGGCCGTCTGATCGTATTATACGATTCTAATGACATCTCTCTCGATGGAGATCTCGACCGTTCGTTCTCTGAAAACGCAAAACAGCGTTTTGAAGCAATGAATTGGGAAGTTCTTTATGTTGAAGATGGAAACAACATCGAAGAATTAACAGCGGCTATCGAAAAAGCACGCCAAAATGAAAAGAAACCTACATTAATTGAAGTGAAAACAACAATTGGATTTGGTTCTCCTAACCGTGCCGGTACATCGGGTGTTCACGGTGCGCCGCTTGGTAAAGAGGAAAGCAAATTAACAAAAGAAGCTTACGCGTGGACATATGAAGAAGATTTTTACGTTCCTTCAGAAGTTTATGAGCATTTCGCTAAAGCGGTTAAAGAATCAGGCGAGAAAAAGGAAAAGGAATGGAATGCCCAATTCGCTAAATATAAAGAAGTTTATCCTGAACTCGCTGAACAGCTTGAGCTGGGAATCAAAGGAGAGCTTCCAAAGGACTGGGATCAAGAGGTTCCTGTTTATGAAAAAGGAAGCAGCCTGGCATCCCGTGCATCTTCCGGTGAAGTTCTCAACGGCCTTGCGGAAAAAATTCCTTTCTTTGTGGGAGGATCTGCTGACCTGGCGGGATCAAACAAAACGACAATTAAAAATGCCGGTGATTTTACAGCGGCTGATTACTCAGGCAAAAACTTCTGGTTCGGTGTTCGTGAATTTGCGATGGGCGCAGCCTTAAATGGTATGGCGCTTCATGGCGGACTTCGTGTATTCGGCGGGACTTTCTTTGTCTTCTCTGACTACCTGCGTCCGGCAATACGCCTTGCAGCATTAATGGGTCTTCCTGTCACATATGTCTTCACACATGACAGTATTGCGGTAGGTGAAGACGGTCCGACGCACGAGCCAGTTGAACAGCTTGCTTCACTCCGTGCGATGCCTAATCTTTCCTTGATCCGTCCTGCAGACGGCAATGAGACAGCGGCAGCATGGAAACTTGCAGTACAAAGCAATGAACAGCCAACAGCGCTTGTATTGACACGCCAAAACCTTCCTACGATCGACCAAACAGCTGAAGAAGCATTGGCAGGAGTAGATAAAGGTGCATATGTCGTTTCTAAATCTAAAAACGAAACACCTGACGCTCTTCTCATCGCTTCAGGCTCCGAGGTGGGTCTTGCGATTGAAGCGCAGGCTGAATTGGCAAAAGATAATATCGATGTGTCTGTTGTCAGCATGCCTTCAATGGACCGTTTTGACAAACAATCAAATGAATACAAGAACGCCGTCCTTCCTGCAGATGTGAAAAAACGTCTTGCGATTGAAATGGGCTCATCATTTGGATGGGGCAAATACACAGGGCTTGAAGGAGACGTGCTCGGCATAGACCGATTCGGTGCATCCGCTCCCGGTGAAACCGTCATCAATGAATACGGCTTCTCAGTTCCAAACGTAGTGAACCGAGTAAAAGCATTACTCAATAAGTAAGTCTTTCAAAGAGGATGAGTCAAATCATCCTCTTTTTCTTGTTTATCCGACAAAAATAGTATTGGCTGTTTAACAGTAATAGACAATTCTTTCTTTTCTTCTTTTGTATAATAGAGTGCAAATGAAATGCTGCTGAAAAAGGGGATGAAAAGATGGAACGTCACTACTATACGTACCTGATAAAAGAGGAATTTGCCAATCACTATTTCGGGCGGGAATCGGTTATGTTTGAGCTGTTTCAAGACTATCATTGGACAAGCCTGACAAAGCAGCGGTATGAAATGACAGAGAAACAGATTCAATATATTACACAGCCAATCCCGATTTTACATATGCATCAGCGATTAAAAATGAATTTACACAACACGGATTACAGGCAGGTGGATTATATTTATAGATTAGCTTTACCGAAAGCAAAAGGCCACGCGACGTTTATGATGAAAGAGAACATGATAGAAATTGTGGCTTCGGGGAATTACGAGGCAGAAACGATATTCTTTGAAGTGTTGAGAAAAGTAAGCCCTTGCTTTCTGGCTATGGATTTCAATTCGAAGCGTTACGGCTGGCTAAATCCGGTGAAAGAAAGAAATTTTGTCTAAAACCGAAGAAAAAGAGATGTAAATGTTGTATAATAGCTTTTGGTTTAGTACACTTTAAACTAGACAACATGAAGGAGGAAATAAAATGACTTTATGGGTTGGCATCCTAGTGGGCGTTGTTGCATTGCTCATAGGTGTTGCACTCGGGTTTTTTATTGCTCGTAAATATATGATGAGCTATCTTAAAAAGAATCCGCCTATTAATGAACAAATGTTACGCATGATGATGATGCAAATGGGAATGAAACCTTCTCAAAAGAAAATCAATCAAATGATGAAAGCCATGAATAATCAAACGAAATAATACGTAAAGATTATGATATAGAGAAACATGGTTATAAAATAAAAAACCCTTATACGGGTTTTTTATTTTGCAATCATTCGTCACCCGCTACTGCTCGAAGGCGCTGCTTTTGATATTGTATGAGAAGATGGTCAAGCTCCTGACTGAGCTCTATCGTACTATGAGATGTCATTCCGTTCGCCATGACAATTTGCAGCAGCTCTGCTCTTTTTTTTTCGATTTCATTTAATAGATGCTCTCTAATCACAGGGATGTATCCTTTCATACATTAGATCTTCAAAGTAAATGTTTGTTTATATTATATCCATATTTATACTAATTTTCAAATGAGAAGGAGTACAATAACTCAATGTCAAATTAAATTATATAAGTTTTTTCTGAAAATAGAAATCCTTCAAGTGAAAGTGTTAAAAAAATGAAATGATTTTGTCATTTGAAGGAATGTCAAATCGTGAAGGGATGATGACATGGGAGACGTGAATTATTTTTTGACCTTCGGAGCGGGATTTCTATCCTTTATTTCGCCTTGCTGCCTGCCGCTTTATCCAGCTTTCTTGTCATATATTACAGGGGTCAGCATGGATGATGTGAAAACAGATAAGCTGCTGCTGCAGAAAAGAAGTTTGTTTCATACTTTGTGTTTTTTGCTTGGCTTTTCAGTCATTTTTATCGCTTTAGGTTATGGAACATCTTTTATTGGCAGCCTCTTTAGGGATTATCACGATGCGATTCGGCAAATTGGCGCGTTGCTTATTATTTTGTTCGGTTTTATTACACTTGGCGTGTTCCGGCCTGAGGCGATGATGAAAGAGCGGAGAATCCATTTTAAGCATAAACCAAGCGGGTTTTTAGGTTCCATCTTAATCGGAATGGCATTTGCGGCGGGGTGGACGCCATGTACCGGTCCGATATTAGCGGCTGTTATCACACTCGCAAGCACAAATCCAGGCTCAGCGGTGCCGTACATGATGTTATATGTACTCGGTTTTGCTGTTCCGTTTCTTTTATTGTCTTTTTTTATCACAAAGCTAAAGTGGATAAGAAAGAACCAGCTTTTGATCATGAAAGCAGGCGGCGTCTTGATGATTGTGATTGGTGTGCTGTTATTCTTTAATTGGATGAGCCTGATTATTATTTTACTGTCGGATCTTTTTGGAGGATTTACTGGTTTTTAACGGCAAATTACTTTCGTACTACTACTAATCCTTTTGTTTTTGGTACAATAAGACTATTATCTGTGGAAATCGATTTTGGAGGGGAATATGACAAGAGTTTTAGTTGTAGACGACGCCAAGTTCATGAGAGTGAAACTCAGAGAGATCTTGGAAGAGGCAAATTACATAATCGCAGGCGAAGCGGCGGACGGCGAGCAAGCAGCGGACCTGTATAAAACACTGCGGCCGGACATCGTAACAATGGATATTACAATGCCAGTGAAAAACGGCATTAAGGCGCTTCGTGATATCCTAACCTTCGATCCTAAAGCGAAGGTCATCATGTGTACCGCAATGCGGCACCAAAGAATTGTAACAGAAGCGATTGAACTGGGGGCAAAGGACTTTATTGTCAAACCGTTCGAGGAAACAAAAGTGCTAGAAGCTGTCAGCCGCGTGATGGGACATTAAAGTCATTGGTTTTTTTTATTGTTTTGGAGTATAGTATATAGTATCAACACTCCTAGAAACAAAGGAATGATAAATATGATGATTATAGTTTCATCGATTATTGCTGTGTTAATGGCTGTAGCTGTGATGGTGGTCAGAATAAAATCTTCTGATAAGCCCGTTTCACCGAAAAAAATCATTCTTCCGCCGATTTTTATGAGTACGGGAGCGTTAATGTTTTTATTTCCGGTATTTTGGGTAACTGGTGCAGAGTTTTTAGAAGCATTCACTTTAGGCGTGATTTTCTCTATTTTTCTAATCAAAACGTCTAAATTCGAAATTAAAAATAATGAAATTTACATGAAACGCTCTAAAGCATTTGTATTTATATTAGTCGGCCTTTTGGTGATCAGAATCGTGATGAAATCGATCTTGAGTACATCAATTGATTACGGCGCACTGAGCGGAATGTTTTGGATTCTGGCGTTCGGTATGATTATGCCGTGGAGAATCGCCATGTACTTGTCATACCGAAAACTTCATAATGAGCTGCAGTCTGCTAATATTCAAATGAATTAAAAAACCTTTCCTCCTGTCAGGAAAGGTTTTTTATTTAAGAAGGGTTTGATATGGTTCGAGATCGATTTTTTTGTCTCTGAGATGTCTTTTTAAGAAGGTATGGTCTCTTTTAGGAGTTGCGAGAATATAGCCTCTGATCATAAGCTTCTGATCAATCTTTGATACCTTTTCTTTTAATGCTAGCTCACCGATTTTACCTGCGATTTTGGCTTTTGCTGCATCTCTGAACAGCTCCGGAACCGGAGATACCAATTCATTAAGGAATTGTTTGTTTTCATTGCTCCACAAATGCCTGCTCTTTTCGATATAGTAATCCTGCCAATCCAGCTCTGACCTGCCGTCTTCTTTTGGTAAACGCTTTAAAAACTTTCGAAACATAAAAAAACCGCCGATTGATAATAAGACAATCATCGTGATCACCCAAAACAGAATAAACCACAAAAACCAGCCTTCCAGCATCAATCATTCCCCCTTATTCTAACCATATTGTATACGAAGAGAGATTAGAAGAACACAGTAAAAAAAGAATAGAAAAAAAGTGATAGACGTCTAGTCAAAAGAGATAGTAGATCATAATCTATTGTATAGTGAATCTGCTATTTGGCCATGGGAGAATCACTAGAGGGCATTTGACGATAAATGGACGGAAAAAAGTCACTTTCATAATAGGGGATGAAAGTGACTTTTCATTTTAGCTAAGAGGAAATTGAATAGAAAAAGAAGAATCATTTTCTGTTTCTTTATTGACGGCAACTGTGAGTAGTTGGTTTTCGCATTCGGTTTGAATGATTTTGTCATTTAAATAAAAAGGAAGCATCATTTGTTTTTCAAAAGTCTGTCCTGACGATTTGACCGTTAAGATGAACTCGCATCCAGACAGGGTAACCGTTACTTGTGTCGGCTGTAAAAAAGTCAGATCCGCTTCAATAATATACTGCTGACTTGTTTCATATAAATCAATAGGCAATGTTTCGTCGTACCAGGCGAAGGGATCTTCAAATAATTGCCGAAGCCATTCATCCATACCATCGAAATCATTAGCGTCATTCCGTTTAGAATGGGTCATGGAAGCATTCCTCCACATATCAACCTTGCTTGACATCATATGCGGCGAATCAGAAATGGGTGAACGCATAAAAAAACAGACACTGAGGTCTGCTTTTCTTACATATCGTGGCTTGAATTGTGCTTTTGTCTTGTGTGGTTCCGGTTTTTCACTTTTTTGCTTCCGCTGAGAGGCTCCGGCTGGCCCGGATTGTGTCCTTTAGGGGCGTTTTTATGCATATCTTTACTAGTATTTTTATTGGTCATAAAATGAGAACCTCCTTAAAAGAGTTCGATGTTATTGATTGGTTTTTCTTTTTTTATTATTTTGGCGTTCCGCTTCAGTCAGTACAAGCTGGTCGTTTTCGATATAGCCTGCGCCTTTGCCTTGGCTTTTTGCGTCATTCATGCCGTTAATGACGTGATTCGCTTTTCGTTTGACCATCATTATCACCTCCATCATAATATGGCTTCTTTTGTTTCGTTCTATGAGAGATCATAAACAGCAATAATTACCGGTACGTTTGTCTGATAAGCCGAACTTATTGTATTTAATAAAAACATTGATATTTACTTATGTATGATTTTGCTTTAATATGAAATTGTGAGAAAATTGTGATGGGATTTATGTTCATCTGAGAATGATCTGATCTGAAGGGGGATTTTGGAGAATGGCAAACGAGCAAAAAACTGCAGCAAAAGACGTTTTCCAAGCGAGAAAAACGTTTACTACAAATGGGAAAACTTATCATTACTACTCTTTAAAAGCATTGGAAGATGCAGGGGTCGGGAAGGTTTCGAAGCTTCCTTATTCCATCAAAGTTCTTTTAGAATCAGTATTGCGTCAAGTTGACGGATTCGTGATCAAACAAGAGCATGTGGAAAATTTGGCAAAATGGGGAACTGCCGAATTAAAGGAAATCGATGTTCCGTTCAAACCATCTCGTGTTATTTTACAAGACTTCACAGGGGTTCCGGCAGTAGTAGACCTTGCTTCACTGCGTAAAGCTATGGCAGCTGTCGGCGGAGATCCTGATAAAATTAATCCTGAAATTCCTGTTGATCTCGTTATCGACCACTCTGTTCAGGTTGATAAAGCAGGCACAGAAGATGCGTTAGCTATTAATATGGACTTGGAATTCGAAAGAAATGCCGAGCGCTATAAATTTTTGAGCTGGGCAAAGAAAGCGTTTAATAACTATCAGGCAGTGCCGCCTGCAACAGGTATCGTGCACCAAGTAAACCTTGAGTTCCTGGCAAGTGTCGTCCATGCCATTGAAGAAGACGGCGAGCTTGTCACGTATCCTGATACGCTTGTCGGAACAGATTCACATACAACAATGATTAACGGAATCGGTGTTCTCGGATGGGGTGTCGGCGGAATTGAAGCTGAAGCAGGAATGCTTGGACAGCCTTCTTATTTCCCTGTTCCTGAGGTAATCGGCGCGAAACTTGTCGGCAAGCTTCCGAACGGAACAACCGCTACTGACTTGGCGTTAAAAGTGACTCAGGTGCTGCGTGAAAAAGGCGTTGTGGGCAAGTTTGTTGAATTCTTCGGACCGGGAATTGCTGAATTGCCGCTTGCGGACCGTGCAACAATTGCGAACATGGCTCCGGAGTACGGCGCTACATGCGGATTCTTCCCAGTAGATGAAGAAGCGCTCAACTACATGCGTCTGACAGGCCGTGATCCTGAACATATTGATGTTGTCGAAGCATACTGCAGAAGCAATGGCTTGTTCTACACTCCTGATGTTGAAGACCCTCAATTTACTGATGTGGTTGAAATTGACTTGACCCAAATTGAAGCAAACTTATCAGGTCCAAAACGCCCTCAGGATTTAATCCCGCTTTCTGCTATGCAGGAAACGTTCAAAAAACATTTAGTCAGCCCTGCGGGTAACCAAGGATTCGGTTTAAATGCTGAAGAAGAAGATAAAGAAATTAATTTTAAACTCCTTAATGGCGAAGAAACAGTGATGAAAACGGGTGCGATAGCCATTGCTGCGATTACAAGCTGTACGAATACATCGAACCCGTACGTTCTGATCGGTGCCGGACTCGTAGCGAAAAAAGCGGTTGAATTAGGACTTGAGGTGCCTAATTACGTGAAAACGTCACTTGCACCGGGTTCTAAAGTCGTTACAGGATATCTTGTGAATTCAGGCCTTCTTCCATACATGAAAGAGCTTGGTTTTAACCTCGTTGGGTACGGATGTACAACATGTATCGGAAACTCAGGGCCGCTTTCACCAGAAATCGAAGAAGCGGTTGCGAAAAATGATCTGCTGATTACATCTGTCCTTTCCGGAAACCGTAACTTTGAAGGACGTATTCACCCGCTTGTTAAAGGCAACTATCTTGCTTCACCGCCGCTTGTTGTGGCATACGCGCTGGCTGGAACGGTGAACATTAACCTGAAAACCGATCCGATCGGTGTAGGCAAAGATGGTCAAAACGTTTACTTTAACGATATTTGGCCGTCAATGGATGAAATTAATTCACTTGTTAAGCAAACTGTTACGCCTGAGCTCTTCCGCAAAGAGTATGAAACGGTATTTGACGACAACAAGCGCTGGAACGAGATTGAAACGACAGATGAAGCGTTATATAAATGGGATAATGAGTCAACCTACATTCAGAATCCGCCATTCTTCGAAGAAATGTCTGTTGAACCAGGCAAGGTTGAACCACTCAAAGGTTTGCGTGTTGTCGGTAAATTCGGCGATTCAGTCACAACGGACCATATTTCTCCTGCAGGAGCAATCGGAAAAGACACGCCTGCCGGTAAGTACTTGCAAGAGAAAGGGGTTTCTCCTCGTGACTTTAACTCCTACGGCTCCCGCCGCGGAAACCATGAAGTCATGATGAGAGGAACATTTGCCAACATCCGCATCAAAAACCAAATCGCGCCGGGTACAGAAGGCGGATTTACAACGTACTGGCCGACTGGTGAAGTAACATCAATCTATGATGCGTGCATGAAATATAAAGAAGATAAAACCGGCCTTGTTGTATTAGCTGGAAAAGACTACGGTATGGGATCTTCACGTGACTGGGCTGCAAAAGGAACAAACCTTCTCGGCATCAGAACGGTCATTGCTGAGAGCTTTGAGAGAATTCACAGAAGCAACCTTGTATTTATGGGTGTTCTGCCGCTTCAATTTAAACAAGGTGAAAATGCGGAAACACTCGGCTTAACCGGTAAAGAAGTGATCGAGGTAGATGTTGATGAAAGCGTACGCCCTCGTGATATCGTTACAGTAAGAGCAATTGATGAAGACGGAAATGTAAAAACATTTGAAGCACTTGTCCGCTTCGATAGTGAAGTTGAAATTGATTACTATCGCCATGGCGGCATCCTGCAAATGGTGCTTCGCGATAAAATGAAGCAGTCCTGATGAATCAATAGGAAGAGAAGGCATTTCGCTTTCTCTTCTTTTTATGACAAAGTGTGCTGCGGAGGTGGCATATGATGAAAAAATGGCTCGCAAGGATCCTGCTTATTATGCTTGCCAGCTATATGGGATGGAATTTGTATCAAACATACACCAAAAAAGAAGTGGGAATAGAAGAGGGACAGCAAGCTCCAGAATTCACTTTGAAAACGCTATCGGGAGAGAAAAGTTCCTTACAAGACACAAAAGGCAAAAAAGTCCTCCTCAATTTTTGGGCAACTTGGTGTAAACCGTGCCGGCAGGAAATGCCAGCGATGGAACAGCTGCAAAAAGAATACGCAGACGAACTTGCGGTTGTTGCTGTTAATTTCACTTCAGCTGAGAAAAGTGTGAAACAGGTTCAGGCGTTTGCTGATACGTATGAATTAACGTTTCCTATCCTGATTGATAAAAAAGGGATCAATGCTGACTATAACGTGATGTCATATCCAACGACGTATATCTTAGATGAAAAAGGCGTTATTCAAGATATACATATCGGCACCATGACAAAAAAAGAAATGGAACAAAAACTGGATCTTGATTAGATTCAGTTTTTTTATGTTCTGAATGCTTACAAATTTTCAGAATTGGAAAAAATAAATGAATATGCGGAGGTGAGAAGAGTGAAGAAGATGAGAAAACGTTCTTTTCATGAGCTCGTCATGGAAAATAAAAAAGAGCTGATGACCAATACAGAGTATTTAAATCAGCTTGAGGAAAAGCTTGAACAGCGATTTAAGCAAAAATAACCTTTAATTTGTATTCATGTTTACCCCTCCTTTTGAGAATCCTATCTATTGAGGAGGGATAGACATGGGAAACAACAAGAAAAACGGTCAGCCTCAATTTGCTCCAAGCCACTTGGGTACGAAGCCTGTAAAATATAGAGCCAATAAAGGGGAAAAAATGCAGGATAAGTCCGGACAGCAGCCGATCATCATGCAGACAAAAGGTGAGTAGCGCAAAATTGAGTATATTTCTAGGAGGTCCATCCAAATGACAAATAACCATAAACAATACCAGCACCCTAATCCTGATGATCGTTCTGATAACGTAGAAAAGCTGCAGGATATGGTTCAAAATACAATTGAAAACATGGAAGAAGCAGAAGCATCAATGGAGTTTGCTTCAGGAGAAGATAAGCAGCACATCAAAGAAAAAAATGCTAGACGCGAACAGAGTATCGAAGCGTTTCGCAATGAAATTCAAGACGAATCCGAAGCGAGACAAAACGGATACCGCTCTTAAAAACCAGGGAAACCTGGTTTTTTTCTTTCTGATTTGATTATGGTAAAATGGGGCTAAATTGACGTTAAGGGAGCAGAATAATTTTGCAGGTATCAAAAAAAGAAATAGAAGTGCGTTATGCAGAGACAGATCAAATGGGGATTGTCTATCACGCAAATTATCTTGTGTGGATGGAGGTCGGCAGAACGGCCCTCATAAAGGATTTAGGCTTTTTATACAGTGATATGGAAAAGAGAGGCGTCCTCTCACCAGTCGTTGATATCAATATATCCTATAAAAAGCCGCTTCATTATGGAGAAACCGCGGTTGTGCATACATGGATAGAGGACTACAACGGCTTTAAAACCGTCTATGGTTATCATATTTATAATCCGGCCGGCGAGCTTTCCATCGAAGCCACCTCATCTCATATTTGTGTTGATAAAGAAAGCTTTAAGCCTATTCAGTTCCGCAAAGCTTTCCCTGATTGGCACGCAGCGTATGAAAAGGCCAAAAAATAGGGAAGTGAACGAGATATGGCGTTTGGAGTGAAACGGGAAGAACTCAACCGGTGGAAACAAGCAGTGAAAAGAGGAGACATTGCATTTTTAACCCATTACTGGCTGGATGACCGGTTTCCAGAAGCAAAGACCGTGACAAAAGCCGGCTGTGCAGATATTGATAAACTGATTCAATGGGGAGCGGCGTACGGTTTAAAAAAAGAATGGATACATAAGAAAAGTGAATTTCCTCACTTTGATCTCCTGGGTAAGACACAAAAATATATTTTGGAACAAGAGAACCTGACCGATCATCTTAAAAGATTTCATTTGTAAAAAAAGGAACGCACATAACGTGCGTTCCTTTTTTATTGATATTCAAAAACAGGTTCATCAGCATCCTCTGAATAGCTGACTAGAAGGTCGTGGTTATCGAAGTACCATAGATCACTTTCTTCAATAAAGAAGGTAATGCCGCCGGCTTCTGCAGTGGCTCCAGCCTCTTGCGGGGCATCTTTCGCAACACCGAGGGAAAATCCCTTTTGAACGTTGCTACAGCCGCCGTAGCGGACGAAAAAGCGAACCTGATCTCCGCTTTCTAAATCCAGCTCTTCTTTATACCAGTTCAGTGCGTCTTCGTTAATTGTCATATTCATAACAGAACACCCCTTTGTACTTCATTTGAATTTTCTCTATTATAAACGTATTAGGCTATTCTGTGTCAAAAGAGAAGGTTTTTACGTTTATAACCATTTCACTTTAGGTTCTGTTTTATTGATAATTCGTTTAATGTTCGCCCGGTGTCTGTATATCACAAAAATAGTGAGCAGGGTAACAACAATCAATAAATACCTATCATGGACAAAGAGACTATATATAACAGTATAGATCCCTGTTAACATTGATGACAGGGAAACAAATTTAGTCAAGTATAAAAAGATGAAAAATACCGCGATCATCGTGATAAATAACAGAGGTGCGTAAAATAGCAAAACGCCTCCAGACGTTGCCACGGCTTTACCGCCTTTAAATTTGGCGAATATAGGAAACACATGGCCTAAAACTGCAAAGACTCCAATAAGAAGCGGATGAATATCAACATGCATGAGATAAGGCAATGCAGTTGCCAGCGTCCCTTTCAAAATATCTCCGGCTATGACGACGGAACCAGCTTTTACGCCCAGCGTACGGAACGCGTTGGTTGCGCCTAGGTTGCCGCTTCCGTGTTCCCGAATATCAATTCCCTTGGCAAGCTTGCCCACAATTAAGCCAGATGGAATGCTGCCTATCAGGTAGGCCAAAATAATCAATAAAGCAATAAACATCTACATTTCTCCTTTTTCAAAGTCCCTTCTTTCTATTTTAACATGAGATGTCATGATCTGATGACAAGTTTTTTGTAAAGTTTGCTTACACATCCACACAAATGTGCACCATATTTTGATTTCTTTCATTTTGATCGTGTAAAATAGATGAAAAAGGAGTGGTACAGAATGCAAAACCCTTCCAAAGCGGAATTGAAAGAGATTCTTGATAGAAGCAAGCGAATAGCGGTAGTGGGGCTTTCGGACCGGCCGGATAGAACGTCACATATGGTTTCAAAAGCGATGCAGGATGCGGGCTATGATATCATTCCCGTCAATCCTACAATTGATGAAGCTCTGGGTGTCAAAGCCGTTTCATCTTTAAAAGAGATTGACGGCCCAGTTGACATTGTCAATGTATTCCGGCGCTCTGAACAGCTGCCAGGCGTTGCGGAAGAGTTTTTGGAGACAGATGCTCCGGTATTTTGGGCACAGCAAGGGCTGGTCAACGAAGAAGCTTACAAGATGCTAAAGGAAAAAGACAGAACGGTTATCATGGATCTGTGTATAAAAGTGGCGCACGCAGTAACAAAATAGATGCAGAACCGCAAAAATCCTTGTGAATTCAAGGATTTTTGCTTTTTAATTTTAAGATATTGTTTGCGTATTACGGTGAAACAGATACAATAAAGCTTGAACAGCTTTTTTTGAACACCTTGTCCAGCTGGGTTTCGGCCGTTCGATTTGCGAAGGTCTGCTGCTTTATATATAATAAACAAACATACGTTCTCGTTTCGTAAAAACAGCACTTTGCCCGATGTTTTGTGAACTGATTCGTTAGCTTTATGTTGCGATCACAAACATATTGGTTATAATGGGGAGTCCAAGGCAGTACCGGCTTAAGGCGAGGTTTATAAAAAATACTTTTTACAATTGATGCGCATTACTGAAAAAAGAGAAAGACAATGTTAGTTTTTGAAAGGGGTTTGTACGTTTGGCTAGAAAACAGCAATTTGATTACAACGAAGATGCCATTCAGGTGCTCGAAGGCCTTGAGGCCGTCAGGAAAAGGCCGGGTATGTATATTGGTTCTACTGACGCGCGGGGCTTACACCACTTGGTTTATGAAATTGTAGATAACTCTGTCGACGAGGTGCTTGCCGGCCATGGAGATCACATTATCGTCAAAATACATAAAGACAACAGTATTTCTGTACAGGATAGAGGCCGCGGCATGCCGACCGGAATGCATAAGCTCGGCAAACCAACCCCTGAAGTGATTTTAACGGTGCTTCATGCCGGAGGAAAGTTCGGCCAAGGCGGTTATAAGACAAGCGGAGGGCTGCACGGGGTTGGTGCATCAGTCGTAAATGCTTTATCTGAATGGCTGACGGTTACCATTGAGCGGGACGGTTTCATTTATCAGCAGCGGTTTGAAAATGGAGGAAAACCGGTTACATCCCTCGAGAAGATCGGCAAAACAAAAAAGACAGGAACGCTTACGCACTTTAAGCCAGATCCAACGATGTTCAGTGCAACAACTTATAATTTTGAAACGCTTTCTGAACGATTAAGAGAATCTGCGTTTTTGTTAAAAGGATTAAAAATTGAGCTGATTGATGAGCGGAATGACCAGCAGGAGGTCTTTTATTACGAGAACGGCATAGAAGCGTTTGTCGCTTACTTAAATGAGGAAAAAGACGTCTTGTCTGAAGTGGTCTCGTTTGAGGGCGAGCATCATTCAATAGAAGTGGACTTTGCGTTCCAGTTTAATGACGGCTATTCTGAAAACATTCTGTCATTTGTTAATAACGTCAGAACAAAAGACGGCGGTACTCATGAGTCAGGTGCAAAAACAGCGATGACACGCGCTTTTAATGAATATGCGAGAAAAGTGGCTTTGCTGAAAGAAAAGGATAAGAACCTTGAAGGCACTGATATAAGGGAAGGGCTTTCAGCCATTATCTCTGTTCGCATTCCCGAAGAGCTTCTTCAGTTTGAAGGACAAACAAAAGGAAAGCTCGGTACAAGCGAAGCGAGATCAGCAGTTGATGCGATTGTTTCAGAGCAGCTTGCTTATTTTTTAGAGGAAAACCGGGATACCGCAACGCTCCTTGTCAAAAAAGCAATCAAAGCGAGTCAGGCACGCGAAGCGGCACGCAAAGCCCGTGAAGAAGCAAGAAGCGGCAAAAAACGCAAAAAATCTGAAGCGACATTAAGCGGAAAGCTGACGCCCGCCGGTTCAAGAAACCCGGCAAAAAATGAATTGTATCTCGTTGAGGGCGATTCTGCAGGCGGATCAGCCAAGCAGGGAAGAGACCGCAGATTCCAAGCGGTTCTGCCTTTACGCGGTAAAGTCATTAATACGGAAAAAGCGAAACTTGCTGATATCTTTAAAAATGAAGAGATCAATACGATCATTCATGCGATCGGCGGCGGAGTCGGAGCGGATTTCTCAGTCGATGATATCAACTACGACAAAATCATCATTATGACCGATGCCGATACTGACGGCGCTCATATTCAAGTGCTGCTTCTCACTTTTTTCTATCGCTATATGAAACCGCTCATTGAGCATGGCAAGGTGTTCATTGCACTGCCTCCTTTATATAAGGTCAGCAAAGGAAGCGGGAAAAAGGAAATCATTGAATATGCATGGTCTGATGAAGAGATGGATGATGTCCTGAAAAAAGTCGGCAAAGGCTATACCATTCAGCGATATAAGGGACTTGGAGAGATGAACGCAGACCAGCTGTGGGAGACGACGATGAATCCGGAGTCCCGTACGCTTGTAAGGGTCAAAATCGACGATGCGGCACGCGTAGAGAGACGTGTCACGACGTTAATGGGAGACAAAGTGGAGCCGCGCAGAAAGTGGATTGAGAAAAACGTCGCTTTCGGCTTAGATGAAGAAAGCAATATTTTAGAAAATGAAAACTTATCGGTCGCTGAGGAGGTTTAATGATTGTCACAGCCAGAATTATTTCATGATTTACCATTAGAAGAGGTGATCGGGGACCGTTTTGGGCGCTATAGTAAATATATTATTCAAGACAGGGCGCTTCCTGATGCAAGAGACGGCTTAAAGCCGGTACAGCGCAGAATTCTGTATGCGATGCATACAGATGGAAATACGTTTGATAAAAACTTCAGAAAAGCGGCCAAAACGGTCGGTAACGTTATCGGTAACTATCATCCGCACGGTGACAGCTCGGTTTATGAAGCAATGGTGCGGATGAGCCAGGATTGGAAAGTGCGAAATGTGTTAATAGAAATGCATGGGAACAACGGAAGCATCGACGGAGATCCTCCGGCAGCCATGCGTTATACAGAGGCGCGATTATCTCCGATCGCATCTGAGCTTCTGCGGGATATTGACAAAAATACGGTTGAATTTGTGCCGAACTTCGATGATACAAGCAAGGAGCCTGTCGTACTCCCGGCGATGTTCCCTAACCTATTGGTCAACGGATCTACCGGGATATCAGCGGGATATGCGACTGACATTCCCCCTCATCATCTCGGAGAAGTCATTGATGCTGTTATTAAACGCATCCAAATGCCATCTTGTTCTGTTGATGAACTCATGGAAGTCATAAAAGGGCCTGATTTTCCGACAGGCGGTGTTATTCAAGGTGTTGACGGCATAAGAAAAGCTTACGAAACCGGAAAAGGAAAAATCATTATCCGCGGAAAAGCTGAAATAGAAGGAATCAGAGGCGGACGTGAACAAATCGTCATTACTGAAATTCCTTATGAAGTAAACAAAGCCAACCTTGTGAAAAAAATGGACGAGTTCCGCATTGATAAAAAGGTTGAGGGCATCTCAGAGGTTCGCGATGAAACGGACCGTACAGGGCTGAGAGTGGTTATTGAACTGAAAAAAGAAGCGGATGCCAAAGGCATTTTGAATTTCTTATATAAAAATACCGATTTGCAGATCACATATAACTTTAATATGGTGGCCATTCATAACCGCCGTCCGATGCTGATGAGTCTGCCGGCTATTTTAGATGCATATATCGGCCACCAAAAAGAAGTCGTCACAAACCGTTCCGTTTACGAGCTTCAAAAAGCAAAAGACAGGCATCACATCGTAGAAGGTCTCATGAAAGCTTTGTCCATTTTGGATGAAGTCATTGCAACAATCCGTTCTTCAAGCGACAAACGTGACGCTAAAAACAATTTGATAGCGAAATATGAATTTACAGAGCCTCAGGCTGAAGCGATCGTGTCATTGCAGCTATACCGTTTAACCAATACAGATATCACAGCGCTGAAGGAAGAGGCTGAAGAGCTAGATGAAAAAATTGAAGAGCTCGAATCCATTCTGAGCAATGATAAAAAGCTGTTAAAAGTGATCACAAACAGCTTAAAAGCACTGAAAAAGAAATATGCAGACACAAGACGCTCTGTGATTGAAGAAAAAATTGAGGAAATTAAGATTAACCTTGAAGTCATGGTTGCCTCTGAAGATGTATATGTGACCGTTACGAAGGATGGTTACTTAAAACGGACGAGCCAGCGCTCATATGCCGCTTCCAACGGTCAGGATTTCGGAATGAAAGATACGGATAGGATACTGCATCAGTTTGAAATGAATACGACAGATGTGCTGCTGCTCTTTACGAACAAAGGAAGCTATATCTATTGCCCGGTTCACCAGCTGCCTGATATCAGATGGAAGGACATGGGCCAGCATTTTTCAAATGTGATTAGCATTGATGGTGATGAAACGATTGTAAAGGCCATACCGATAAAAGAATTTGATCCAGCAGCGTATCTATTGTTCTTTACGAAAAACGGAATGGTGAAAAAGACAGAGCTCACCCATTATAAAGCACAGCGTTATTCTAAAGCGCTCGTGGCATTAAATTTGAAGGGTGAAGATGAACTGATCGATGTACATGTGACAAATGGGGAAAGCCAGATCTTTATGGCCACTCACCTTGGATACGGCCTATGGTTTGGAGAGGACGAAGTAAATGTAGTTGGTGCGCGTGCGGCAGGTGTCAAAGGGATTAACTTAAAAGAAGATGACTTTGTGGTCTCCGGAGAGATCCTTCAAGAATCTGATTCAATTGTATTGTTCACACAGCGGGGAGCGGTAAAACGCATGAGTCTCGCCGAGTTTGAAAAAACGTCCCGTGCAAAACGAGGTGTCGTGATGCTAAGGGAACTGAAGAAAAATCCTCACCGTGTCGTATCGGTGTTCGCTTGTCGTCTTGATCAACGACTTATGGCGGAAACAGAAAAAGGCGACAGAAAAGAACTGCAGGCAAAAGACTTGCGGACAAACGACAGATACAGCAATGGCTCTTTCTTTATTGATGAAGAGGAATCAGGCAAAGTCACAGCTGTTTGGCGCCTTCAAACAGAGCAATAATATAAAACCCGCTCACATTATGTGAGCGGGTTTCGTTTGTTTTTCAATTAGCTTTCTTGGCTGGTGAAAAGATCTGTAAAGGCATGAACAAATTCGATTCCTTGCCATACAAATAAATTCAGCGCTGTGAAAGAAAATAAGCCTATAATCACCATTCTTAAGATAAACAACATGTTTAACAGCCTCCTCATATTTTCGTTATATAATCGGGTGATGTTGAACATGAAGTTTGCCAAAATAAGACGATTGATAAAATTTGGCCAGTATAAAGCTTTTTTTTCGCTGGCGCCTGCGGGAGTATCCCGTATCTTTGCTTTCAGCGGTCAGAAGCCGAACAGCCATTGCCCATAAAGCAGTCAGCGCAAATGCTCCTGTGATGGATTTCTTCTCATCATCAGCATTTTGGCCGGCTTTCATCTCATGCAATTCCTGCTGGTCGGCTACGGCTTTATAATGATGGCCGATATCAAAGGCGTGGGGAAGTGAGAACAAATGAAAACTGGCAATCGCCAAGAATAAGATGGACGCTTTCAGTATCGTTACTTTTTTCAAATGATCTCCCCCCCTTTAATATTACTGAATATTTTTATAATAATACCCTAACCCATCCTGAAAGTAAACCTGATTTATTAAATTTAAAAATAAAGTTTACTTTGTTAAGTATATATCTTTTTGCTTATTTTTGAAAGAGCAACTTCATTTATTAGTGTATGTATACCCGGTCTGAGACGTGAATAAAAACATATTTTAAATGATATGTTTGTTGTTTAGGATTTATGCCTCTATTTATCAGAGAAATTCTTACTTTTCAAAAGAAATACGATTTTTAATGAAGCTTATAAGAAGTAATTTTTTATTCATAGGAAAATAATAGAGAGGGGGACCGAAGGAGGGAGTATCAATCTAGGACAATAATCTTCACGAAAAAACTTCCTAATTCGACATATTGTGATATAATAAGACTTATCATGTTAAAAAATCTAACATCAAATTTGAAATTACTATGAATTGATGAATACGGGAGGTCAATATGGAGTCTTTTTTCAACAGCTTAATCAATATTCCAAGTGCTTTTATCTGGAAATATTTATTTTATATTTTAGTAGGACTTGGGTTATTTTTTACACTTCGTTTTGGTTTTATCCAATTCCGTTATTTTATTGAAATGTTCAGAATAGTGGGAGAGAAGCCTGACGGAAATAAAGGCGTTTCATCTATGCAGGCATTCTTTATTTCAGCCGCATCCCGAGTCGGTACAGGGAATTTGACGGGTGTTGCCTTAGCAATTGCGACAGGCGGACCGGGCGCTGTCTTTTGGATGTGGGTTGTAGCTGCTGTAGGTATGGCTTCAAGCTTTGTTGAGAGCACGTTAGCCCAGCTTTATAAAGTGAAGGACGGAGACGATTTCCGCGGCGGACCGGCCTACTATATTCAAAAAGGCCTTGGTGTCAGATGGCTCGGCATCGTATTCGCTGTCTTAATTACCGTATCATTCGGTTTAATTTTTAACGCTGTTCAATCCAATACAATTGCAGGAGCGTTAGAAGGCGCTTTTCATGTGAATAAAATAGTTGTGGCCATTGTTCTTGCTGTTTTAACGGCCTTTATTATCTTCGGCGGTTTAAAACGTGTTGTCGCTGTGACACAATTGATTGTTCCAGTCATGGCTGGGCTTTATATTCTCATTGCTCTTTATGTTGTATTCACAAATATTTCTGCATTCCCAAGCGTTATTGCGATCATTGTTAAAAACGCTTTAGGAATTGAACAAGTTGTCGGCGGAGGACTGGGAGCGATCATCGTCATTGGTGCACAGCGCGGACTTTTCTCTAACGAAGCAGGAATGGGTAGCGCGCCAAACGCTGCTGCTACTGCTCATGTTTCACATCCGGCAAAGCAGGGCTTTATTCAGACATTAGGCGTGTTTTTCGATACATTTATCGTATGTACGTCTACAGCGTTTATCATTTTACTGTACAGTGTAACACCAAAAGGTGACGGCATCCAGGTTACACAGGCTGCTCTGAGCCACCATATTGGAGGCTGGGCTCCTAGTTTCATAGCTATCGCAATGTTCTTGTTCGCCTTTAGTTCAGTTGTCGGAAACTACTATTATGGCGAGACAAACATTGAATTTATTAAAACAAGCAAAACATGGCTGAACATTTACCGTATCGCGGTTATTGCTATGGTTGTCTTTGGGTGTGTAGCAGGGTTCCAGATTGTTTGGGATATGGCGGACCTCTTTATGGGGATTATGGCGTTGATTAACTTAATTGTGATAACGCTCTTGTCAAACGTAGCTTACAAAGTGTATAAAGATTACGCGAATCAGCGAAAACAAGGACTTGACCCTGTATTTAAATCGAAAAACATCCCGGGTCTTAAAAACACTGAAACTTGGGAAGATGAGAAACAAGAAGCATAAAAACACGGCTGCATTCACTTCAATGAATGCAGCTTTTTATTTGCCGAAAAGAAGCGGAATATTTTGATTTGATAAAATAATGATGTGTAAAGTCCTGATTATACACTTTTATCTTTGATCCACATGTATCAGCTTGTATCTGAAACAACACAAAAAGAGAAATTAGACAGGCTTTTAAGCCGGCTAAAAACAAGAAATTAGGTTGATAGACAAATATAAGAAAGCTTTTTACAATGAGTTCGTGGTAAAAAAGCGAAAGGGAGGAGAGCGGTGAGTTACTAGGCATATTTTTTACATATTGATTTGAAGGAGGAATATCATATATGAAACGTTCAGTCTCTATCTTAACCGTATGTTTATTCATTGCATTACTAGCGACCGGCGGCTTGGCGGCTCCAGAAGCATCTGCAGCAGGGACAAAGACGCCGGTATCCATAAATGGCCAGCTTAGCATAAAAGGCACACAGCTAGTCAATCAAGATGGCAAAACGGTGCAGTTGAAGGGGATCAGTTCACACGGATTGCAATGGTTTGGCGATTTTGTCAATAAAGACACCTTAAAATGGCTGAGAGACGATTGGGGCATTACGGTTTTCCGAGCGGCGATGTATACGGCAGACGGCGGTTATATTGATAATCCGTCTGTGAAAAACAAAGTAAAAGAAGCGGTTGAAGCGGCAAAAGAGCTTGGGATATATGTCATCATCGACTGGCATATCTTAAATGACGGCAACCCAAATCAAAATAAAGAGAAGGCAAAAGAATTCTTCAAGGAAATGTCAAGCCTTTACGGAAACACGCCAAACGTTATCTATGAAATTGCGAATGAACCAAACGGCGATGTGAACTGGAAGCGTGATATTAAACCGTATGCGGAAGAAGTAAGTTCCGTTATCCGTAAAAACGATCCCGACAACATCATCATTGTCGGTACCGGTACATGGAGCCAGGATGTGAATGATGCTGCAGATGATCAGCTTGCGGATAACAATATCATGTACGCGCTTCATTTTTATGCCGGCACACATGGCCAGTTTTTACGGGATAAGGCAAACTATGCCCTCAGCAAAGGAGCGCCTATTTTTGTGACGGAGTGGGGGACAAGCGATGCTTCCGGAAATGGCGGAGTATTCCTGGACCAGTCACGGGAATGGCTGAATTATCTCGACAGCAAGAACATCAGCTGGGTCAACTGGAATCTTTCTGATAAGCAGGAATCGTCTTCAGCTTTAAAGCCGGGAGCATCTAAAACAGGCGGCTGGCCGTTGTCAGGTTTATCGTCTTCAGGAATATTTGTAAGAGAAAGCATTCTCGGTACCAAAGATTCGACGAAGGACAGCCCTGAAACGCCGGTTCAAGATCAACCTACACAGGAAAAGAGCATCTCTGTGCAATCCAGAGCAGGGGATGGAAGTGTGAACGGAAACCAGATCCGCCCGCAGCTTCACATCAAAAATAACGGCAACTCCACGGTTGATTTAAAAGATGTCACTGTCCGTTACTGGTATAACGCGAAAAACAAAGGCCAAAACTTTGACTGTGACTACGCGCAGATCGGATGCGGCAATGTGACCCACAAGTTTGTGACGTTGCATAAACCTAAGAAAGGCGCAGATACCTATCTGGAACTAGGATTTAAAACCGGAGCGCTTTCATCGGGAGCAAGCACAGGGGATATTCAGCTTCGTCTTCACAATGATGACTGGAGCAATTATGCACAAAGCGGGGATTATTCCTTTTTTCAATCAAATACGTTTAAAACAACGAAAAAAATCACATTATATAATCACGGAAAACTGATTTGGGGAACAGAGCCCAAATAGTTCAGCTTTTGGCGGGCATCAGCAATGATGTCCGTTTTTAGCACCTTATACAGCAAAATAAGGAGGATTACGTTGTGGATGACATATTGAAACAGTATATGGTGCTGTTCAAACATATGAATGATGTGATAAATGGCCCGGACTATCCGGGTAAGGAAAAAGATATTCAAAATCAAAAAGAACAGATCGAACCTTACGAGACACAGATGCAGCAACGTTTTTCTACGGATTATGACTACGATGAATTTGCTGATTCAGCTATTAAATGTGCATATGGCGATATGACGCTGGAAGATTTAGAAGCCGTTTATTATGAATTAACAACACCATTTTATGATTGAGTTTTAAGAAGCGTAAAATTTCATTTTCTATCTCACTAACTCAAGTATACTTTTATTCTGAGACAGAAAATAATTTATTTTGTTTACTTCCTAGAATATATATTATGTAAACTAACGAAAATTCGAATGACATCATTTTGATTTTTAGCTCCCTTTTATGTACAGGTACAGGGACATAAACAAGGGTCCATTCTAATTTATCTACAGTTTCACCCATTTGTTTGTAATATCAAAAAACCTTTACGTTCTCAATAAATTAAATCGGTCATAAAGGTTTTTCAGTTAGGAGTTGTTCGTCTCATTCATTTTCTATCCAATCAATAAAGCCTTCAATAATTACACTTCCATATAGTTGAAATCTTCATCATTCTAAGGAAATTTACTAATCTGTATTTTACGGCTAGTTCTTTGACATGCGTTTATCAGCAATCTCTCGGTTATGTCACCTTGTTGCTGGTCTTCTTGATCAAGTCCACGCCATCATATGCCAGATTTTCAACACTTGCAGCCTTCTGCAGTATGTAATGATCAAAAAAGTTCTTCGTATAGTCTGTAACAAGATTTCGCATCTCCATAGCATCCCGTTCGCCTCTGCTGAGCTCCTCATAAGCACTGGTAAACACAATGTCGCAGTAATCTAAATGCGCAACACGATCAACAGAGAAATAATAGGTTTCCATGCTATTGTTAGCGCCAATTATCGCATTCATGTTATAGTTAGGTTCACAAAAAAGCAGCAAAAAGGGTTTCTTAAGGTCGCTGTCGAGAAGGCCGAACGCACCGCTATCCAAGCCAATCCCGCAGGCGAACCGGTCGTCGTCCCGGCAAACAATCGCCGTTGTAGGCCCTCCGTAAGAATGTCCGACTATGCCCATGCCGATATCAAGCAACAATCTGCGTTTAAAGATGGAATTCAGCTCTCCAGAGTCCAGTTTGTAAAGATAATCGGCTACATACCTTACATCTTCTGCCTGTAATTCACTATACTCTGTTAACTTGTCAAGTATCGGCAGTTGAAGCACGTTACGGCACATCTCAATGGCAGTTTCATCGTCAGGCCGCATTTCCATCTTACCAGCCAACGCCCGCATCTCCTGATCTTCAGAAAACGCCATAATGACATCCGAAAAATCCTTTGATACATTAAACAGGCGCCCATCTTTACGCTTATACATCGTGCTATTCTGATGCCCGATGCTTACCACAACATATCCCATGCTTGCCAAGTCTGTACATATCACTGTACCCCATTCTGGAGAACCGCCCCCGCCGCAAACATAGAATAACACCGGATAGCGTTTTTCCTTCCAGGAGAGAGCAAGGTCGTCGTAACAATGAGTTTTGATATCGATAGAGAAAAAATCCTTTTCCTTCAGATACTCAGTGACAAGTGGCTGGTCATGAACCATTTCGTAGACTTCAGGAAACATGTACGTTGATGGAGTCTTCCCTTCGCTGCTATCAGATGGATAGTACATAAACGCGGTCAATTCTCTTTTTGAGTGATCTGATGCCGTGTACTCAAAATCCATCTGGGTTCGGCCGACAGTATAGCCGCCAATTGGTTCTGGAAATGCGTCATAAGTTTTCATTCTCGTTTTCCCCCTTAATTAATAAAAGTGGCGAATGTGAAATACAAACATTGCTCTATAAGCGCTTTTCAAAACTGTGAAACTATTACATCCTATCTTCAGTGAATCATATCTACTCCCTGACTTTCTTGTGATCGCTAACAATTTCAGAATATTTATGATCTTCAAGCAGCCCATGACCCATAAAGTCAGCAAAGTACTTACTTAATCTTATGTTGCAGCTTAGAGTCCTTAATATCGAATTCCCTAAAAAACATGACTAAATGAAACTGCATTGACTCAAACATAAAAGATATCAAGTCGTCGTCAATATCAGGTCGGAGATATCCATCAACCCTCAATCGGCGTAAAATTCCTTGATTAAGGGGATGACTCGCCCTTTAGCACATTCAGATATATTTTAAGCGAAATGTTCTCAGGAATGTATAAAAATGTTTCAGTTAACACTTTTTGCCATCGATAAGTATCTAAACTCTTTGGATCAATGTCTGGTTTTTCATAAAATCTGCTTCTAGCTATTTAACCACACCTCCAAATTAGGATCTATTAATGCTTTATCAAAGTTGGCGTATAATACAGCTAAAATATAACAATGAAAAACTGATGTCTCCCGCATGTAAGGCTTTAATGCTGTATGCTTCAGACGCAAGACACGAAAAAAGCGATTTTCCGATCGGAAAATCGCTCAATTTCAACGTGGTACGCTTGCCTTAGGTGCCTTTAACGATTTACGACAAATGTTGTCACGCTTTGAGCTGGAAGATGGGCCCAAAAATGATTGTCCGTTACTTTAAGATTCGTCCCAGGTTGAAGATTGCTGTTGCTGCTGGTGATCCATCTAGATACCTGAGAAGCAGATCCATTCTGCAAAACAAAGTTTTGGTTAACTCCTGTGTTGCTTTTGTTAATGGCAACAATAACGACCTTGTTGTCACCTTTATAGGCTGACACGTAAACGTTCGGATTAGGATTTTTCGTTGCATCAATCCTTACATATCCAGGGCGCACAAACTTTGAGAAATGAGCCATATTGTAGCCACGTTTGCTGATCGTGCCATCTTCTTTCATAGGACCATATGATCTTCGGATGTACCACCAAACATAAGCTTGAAAATCCCCTTCAACCATCGAATTGTGAATATGTTGTGAAACATCCAAGGCCTCGGGCCATCGATCCGCCGAGTTGTTATCACTGTTCGGATAGTATACTTCCGTCATCCAAAGGTCCTTCCCCGCTCCTTTTTGTTTAAAAAGAGGATAAGGGAATTGACTGACCTGAGTCCCATACAGGTGGGTTCCGAGAATATCCATATTGGCAAGAGCCTGAGGATCGTTCAAGATTGGGTCAGACAAATTCTTCAAGTATTGAAATGACTCAGGTGCAATGACACGGGCATTTATCGAGCCTGCGTTTTCTCTCATAAAGCGAAGTATTTCTTGCGGCGTCCACCACGTCCACTCGTGAGCGTAATCAGGCTCGTTTTGGATGGAAATCGCATACAGATTCACTCCATTACTCTTCATGAAGGTAACGAAATCGTTAAGGTGCTGCGCGTATGCGGCGTACTTATCGTATCTTAGGCGTTTAGCTGATGTGTCACCATTATGATTGAAGGTCTCAACCATATTGCTTGGAGGATTCCAAGGAGAAGCGAAAACGATTGCCCCGTGTTTGATCGCGCTCTTTGCAGTCTCTACTTCTTTGTACCAATTATTTCTATTTTCATCTACATGAATTCTTAAGATTGAAAAGCCTAACTGATTCTGTCCATTGCCAAAAGCAGTTTCTCTTTGAGCAGCAGTTAAATCTCCAACCCAAGCCGGGTGGTTCATTCCTCCAAAACCGCGAATCACTTGTTTTTCTGCAGAAATATTAACTGTTACATCATTTGCCGCAAAGACCTCAGCAGCGCCTGGGCCCATTAACATTACTGACAGCATAGTGAAACATACCAATAGTAGACAAATTGTTTTTTTGACGCTCGACATCATTTTTTCCTCTCCTTCAATGTCTTTTACCGTATTAGAAAAATGTGTTCTGTCTGCTTTTATATCGCAAGCAAGCGGTGCCATAACTGGTGTTATCTTTGCGTAAACTGCCAGTAATCAACATTAAACAAGTTTCCTGTACCAGTTCCGGTAAATACAAAGAATACGTTGTGAATACCGGATGCGCCGGTTACCGCAGTTTCTATTTCTCTCCAGGATTGCGTTCCGCCTGTGGGAGGTACATTCAGGGTTCCTGCAAGCTTGCCGTTTGCGCTATCGAGACGCACTTCTATTTTTCCGCCTCCAGCAGATGCTACATTTGCTTTAAACGTCCTGGCACCGCCTGACCCGAAGTCTGCATTTCCTACAGCAATCCAGTCTCCGTTATGAATGTTTGTGACATGTTGATTATTGACTGGCCCGCCGGGTGCTGAGGATGCCTCTGTCAAAATCCGTCCGTTCCAGGCAAACGTTTCCGCTTCTACCCGGTTATATGGATTCAAGTTGGAAAGCTGTGTTACGCCTGCATAATTTGCCGCAACCTCTTGAAGGGATCCATCTGCATTATGCACCAGCTTATTAATATGGGGAGAACGGTATCCTTTGCCGGCCCCGAACAGAGCGGAACTGACAGTTTGAGCATGGTACACCACATACCACTCGTTTTTTAAATTGAAAACAGCATGATGGTTGTTTCCGCCGCCTCCGAAAAATGCACCCGGGTTTTTCAGGAAGTGCCCTCTATACGTAAAGGGACCCATGGGACTTGAGCTGGTCATATAGCCGATCTCACCTGGGGGTTTATCGGCCGGATGCGTGCCCCCGAAATTGATGCAATAGGAATAATAATATTTTCCGTTATGCTTATGCATTCCCGAATCTTCAAACATAAAAGGCGCATCAATCGTAGATGCACTTCCAACAACACTGGTCATATCAGGCCCTAATTTCATGACTCTTGCTGTTTTAGGATTGGCCCATTGCCCCTGCGTGGGATTTGAACCGCCCGGAACGCCTCCGCCGGCATATAGGTAACCGGCACCATCATCATCTACGAATACTGCCGGATCAAAAAGCCATACAACACCGGACATTCCTGGCGTATTTGGCGTTACCAGCGCTTTTCCGATCGGATCTGTCCATGGGCCGGTCGGGCTGTCTGCGGTGAGAACCCCGATACCTCCGCCACCGTTTGCGAAATAAAGGAAAAATTTATCCTTACCATTGATCTTTTTCACCGCGGCTGACGGGGCCCATGATGCTCCTGCCCATTTGGCAATCCCCCGGCCGCCATTCGCCCCATTGGCACCCGCTACGGGAATCGCTCCGTGATCTGTCCAGTTCACCATATCCGCTGAAGATATGACGAATATTTTATTCAAATTGGCAAATGAATTATCCTTAATCGTTCCGTCGCTATTATATTCATAGTCATCGCTTGACATATAGATGTAGACTCTTCCGTTATAGGTCAGCGCAAACGGATCTGCTCCCAAATGATGGTCTATAAGCGGGTTTGAATTCCCTGTATGTTTTGCAATTGTAGTACTGGCAGCATACGCAGACTCCGCAGATAAGCAACTTAATAATAAAGCAAGGACCCATAAACATACGCTACACTTTTTACTCATAACTTAACACTCCTCCTTTTTCTTTAAAATGGGGGTCTTTTAACATTTGAGGACAAATTGTAGACCGGCAGCAAAAGCAGACTCCGCAGATAAGCAACTCAATAATAAAGCTAGAACCCATAAACATAGGCTACACTTTTTTCTAATAACTTGACATCCTTCTTTTTCCTTAAAATGGAGGTTATTTTTTACCATTTGATGACAACTGGTCATGAAGAACGCATAAATTGGACGATTTCTAGAGTAAGCCTTACAAACACAGGAGTATTGCTCTCGCCTTTTTAATAAAAAACGCCGCTGACTGCCAGGCCAGCGGCGTTTTACACTTGATCATTTACATTTTGTCAAACTTTGCATCTCCCGCAAACGATCCCATTGACAGTTGTTCATCAAGAACCAGTCCTTGATGATGCCGTTCTTCAATCCTTTTGATAATAGATCGAATTGCATCCACATTTTCTTCGATATTATGAGGTTCAAAGATCGTCACGTGGTCTCCTTTTAATTTGTACTCAAGGTAATGCTGTACAGTTGATTGCGTCCATCCTCTATCAGTCAAATCGCCACACAACAAATGATGTATGTTGCTGTTAACGGCGCCGGAATTGATCAGTTCATTGTGATACGCAAGGTAGCTTCTGATTTTATCCTTAATCGAAGGAATGGTTAATATGTCACGGTAGTAGTCCGGAATAATATCCATATTCAGATGGACGATCTCTTCAATTTCCGTTTCTGATGAATGCGTAACCGAAACAGTGATTTTAGAATCAAGCATGATCACATCTGATACGACGCGCTCTCGCTTCTCTAAGGCTTTGGCAACCTCAAAAGCCAAATTCGATCCCGAAGAATAACCAAGCAGAACAAAAGGCCCTTGTTCCTGAATGCCTATCATGCTTTCTGCATACAGGTCAACGATCTCTTTCTCATAAGACGGCTCTTCTAAGAAATCAGCCGCATAGACTGTGCAGCTGCCATCAAGTCTTTTTGCCATTTCATTATAAACTAGTCCATACCCAATTAAAGGTGGGAAACAGAACACAGGGATTGAATCTTCCTGGTTCAGCTTGACGAATACGTTATCCGTCTTGGACTCGAAGACCGTGGCTTGAATGGCGCGTGCCATTGTTTCGATGGTAGGAAAATCGTATACGGCTTGATAATGCATGTTGAGCCCCATATCGGCGTTAATTTGATGAATCAGCTGCAATACTTTAAGTGAATGGCCGCCCGCGTCAAAGAAATTATCTTTAATACCCGGGTCAGTGAGACCTAAAATGTTCTTCCAAATCTCGGCCAGCTGCTTTTCAATTAACGTTTCGGGTGCTGCGTATTCGTTTCCGGTGAGCCTATTTCTCTCAGGAGCCGGCAACGCTTTTCGATCAATTTTTCCATTAGCGGTTATCGGCATCTTCTCTACTTGTACAAAATAGGCTGGGATCATATACGCGGGCAGTTTGTTCAGCAAATGCCGCTTCAGCTGCGCTGTATGTAATGATTCATCCCCGGTTAAGTAGGCGCACAGCTGCTTGGATCCCTCTTCTTCAATCGCGATGACGACCGCTTCTTTGACAGATTCCAGTTGCAATAAAACCGCTTCGACCTCGCCAATTTCAATCCGGTAGCCCCGGATTTTCACCTGATGATCCATTCTTCCCACATACTCGATATTGCCGTCGGGAAGCCATCGGGCGACATCTCCCGTTTTGTACATTTTTTCGCCTGCGGCAAACGGGTGTTCAACAAATTTCTCGGCCGTTAATTCCGGGCGGTTCAAATATCCTCTGGCTATGCCGGCCCCGCTAATGTATATTTCTCCGGGAACGCCGATCGGCACTGGCTTCATCCCCGCATCCAGCACATAAATATTCATATTGGCCGCGGCCGTACCGATTGGCACCGATTCTCGTCTGTCTTTCTGCGGATCAAAGGAATAAATCATACATCCGACGACCGTTTCCGTTGGCCCGTATTCGTTAAAGATTTCAATTTGATCTTGAAATCGCTCGCTGATGCTCCGTGCCAAACTCACGCTTAAATTGTCGCCGCCTACAATCAGTTTCCGGATCCTGCATTCATGTGGAATGTCCATTTCATTTAATAACTGCAAATGAGCCGGAGTCAGCTTAATAATATCTACTCTGGAATCCTGTACAATAGATGAAAGCAAGGCAGCTCTGTCTTCTCCTCCGAAGACTATGATGGCATTGCCGCTTACGAGCGGTGTAAAAATAGACGTTATCGTTAAGTCGAAAGCGATGGAGGAGTACAGTGGGAAGTTGGTTTTTTCCCCCTTGACATATACGCTGTCAGCCCACCAAATATAATTGGTTAAGCCGCGATGCTCGATTAATACGCCTTTGGGCATGCCTGTGGAGCCCGATGTATAGATCACATATGCTAAATCCTTCGCATCGCTGATCCGTTCAAGATTGGAGTGCTCTTCGTGATAAGAGCTTTCCTCATCCAATAGAACGATCGTGCCCGCATGTGTAAATCGCTGCCGAAGATGGTACTGTGTCAAGACGATCTCGGCTTTGGAATCTTCTAATATATACTGTATGCGGTGCTTCGGATAATCCGGATCAATAGGTACGTAGGCGCCGCCGGCTTTTAATACAGCCAGTATTCCCACAACCAGATCGATGCTATGTTCGCTGATGATGGCTGTGAGCCGGTCTGCCCTTACACCCTTGGCCCTTAACGTTCGAGCCAATTGATTAGCCCGTTCATTGAGCTGCCGATACGTTAGTTTCTCATCTCCAAAAACAATCGCCACCTGCGCCGGCGTTCGCTCAGCTTGTTCCTCAAACAATTGATAAAGCGTCTTTTCCTTTGGATAATTCGCGGCCGTATCATTAAATGCCTCTATAAGAAGCGAACGTTCATCCGCCGTAAGTATATCCAGGTCCTGGACGCGAATCGCCTGACTGTTCACCATTTGCTTAATGATTTGCATAAAATGCTCTTCCATCCGCTTGACGCTTGTATGTTCATAGACGTTGCCATTGTACACAAAATGAATTTCGATATTCCCCGCCGGCATGACAATAAAATTGAAATCGTAATGGGTGTGCTCTTCCATATGGAAGTTAATAATGTCCAGTGTGTCACGTTTCGGTTTCATATGCTCCATTTGTTTCTCTACCGGATAATTTTCAAATACCATGATATGACTGATCAGCTGCTGCTTTTGTTCGGTCTGAGCCTGAATTTCATACAACGGAAATGTATCATACGCCTGAGAAGCCAATGCCTGCTCCTGGCTCATTTTCAACACTTGTTCCACAGTCATTCCAGGCTGAGCGGTAATACGTACGGGCATGGTGTTGATAAATAAGCCGACCATGGATTCAATACCCGGAATTTCTGCCGGGCGGCCGGATACGACCGACCCGAAAACGACATCTTGACTGTTGTTGTATCTTTGCAGCAATAGGCCCCACGCGCTTTGAATAAACGTATTCACGGTGACGTGATGCTTGCTTGCAGTCTGCCTGATTTCTTCTGATAGCTGCTTTCCGAGCCGGCATGCAAGACTTTGTTTTTGATATCCCTCGGCTTGGTTTGAGACAGGTTCTTTCAGTAAAACGGTTTGTCCTTCATAACCGTCCAAATATTTTTGCCAATAGGCTGAAGCGTTGTTATGATCCTGGTCTTCCAGCCATTCGATATATCGGCTGTACGGGGTGACGGCTTCCCGCTCGGGTTTTCTTCTATCAAGGAGCTCATAATAGGTTTCGAACACTTCTTTCGTAACAAGAGGCAGACACCAGCCATCCATTAAAATATGATGAAAGCTCCATATCAATCGGGCTTGATCATTCTCTGTACGAAGGATTGATACGCGCATTAACGCATCTCGGGTAAGATCGAATCCTCTTTCCTTATCTTTTTGTACAAAGTCGGCAATAAATTTGCCGCGTTGTTCATCTTCCATGTTTCGAATATCTTCAACGGTTATTTCGATCGGTTTTTCTCGAAAGACAAACTGCAGAGGCTGATCTTTCCATTCGGTGTAAAAATGAGTCCGAAGAATCTCATGTCTGTCTGCCAGCTGCAACAAACTCATCGTAAATGCTTCGATATCCAAATCGCCTTTAAGATTAAAAGAGGCTTGTTCAAAGTAAGCTCTGGAAGCCGAATCGATTAAGCTGTGAAACAGCATGCCCTTCTGCATGGGGGTTAAGGGATATATATTTTCAATGTCGCCAATATGCTGTGTTTGATGAGCAAATTGATCTAATTCCGCGATTGTTATGTCTTTCAGCGAAATATCGCTTGGCGTCAGCTGAATTTGCTTTTGAGCTGTACAATGTTCGATGACTTCTTTTAGGCTGTTCTTTAGGAAAGCGGCGCATGTTTCCATTGTTTCTCTTCGATATTGTTTATTGCTGTAACTGATGGCCAATGACAATCGGCCGCCAGAGATCATGCCGTTGATGTCAAGCGTATAGGCAATAGGATGCCTGTCGCTCGCAATTTTCCCACCGGAGAATGGAGATACTTCGATTCCTCCATTTTCGAAATCTTGATCAAATTGACCGAGGTAATTGAAGCTGATTTCCGGATGACCGGTCAAGCCAGAGGCCTTCGGATGATCGGACAAATATTTAATCAGACCATATCCTATTCCTTTTTGGGG
Organism: Bacillus sp. 0209A; assembly: GCF_036765095.1. Taxonomy (NCBI): domain Bacteria; kingdom Bacillati; phylum Bacillota; class Bacilli; order Caryophanales; family Bacillaceae; genus Bacillus; species Bacillus sp. 0209A. The sequence goes on along the minus strand of NZ_JBAIZV010000001.1, from coordinate 55,725 downwards.
AATCTGACGCAGCTGTTCTTTCACTGTCCTAATCCGCTGTGAGATGTCCTGGTCTGCCTGAATTTGAAGAGAAACAGGGTATTGGCTTGTGAACCAGCCCACCGTACGTGAAATATCAAGGTCTTGAAAGATTGATTCCCTGCCGTGTCCTTCCAGATGAACAAGAATCTCTTCATGTCCAGTCCAGCGATGAACCGCCGTACAGAGTCCGGTCAGCAATAAATCGTTAATGTCAGTCGTATAGGCACGGTTCGATTTTTTTAATAAACATTCGGTTTCTTTCTCTGTCCATTGGACGATGATGATTTCTCGGTCTTCGGCTATACCGCTCTCCTGTTCATTGTCCTTTGGCAATTTATGCTGCGGGATATGCAGCTGCCCGAACCAGTATTGATTTTCCGCTTCAAAATCTGCGCTTTCTGCATAACGTTTCAATCGTTCAGCCCATAACAGGTAGGAATCCGTCTTCTTAGGAAGTGTGATCGCTTCGCCGTTTTGCAGCTGTTCATAAGCTGACGTTATATCCTCAAGTAAAATCCTCCACGATACGCCATCTACGACCAGATGATGAATCGCAATCAGCAAATGGTCTCCATCCTGACATTGAAACAATCCCAGTTTCATGAGCGGGCCTTCGGCTAAATGGATGGATTGCTGCTGAATGTCATTGGATATCGTTTCAATCGTTTGGGCGGGATTGATTTCTTCGAGTAATGAGAATACTTCAAGGCTGAATAAATCTCCTTCATCAATCCCCCGGTTTCGGGCTTCGTATCCATGGTCTGTCGGAACATAAACCATGCGCAAAGCATCATGATGCTCAGCGATCTTCTTCATGACTCCCCGAAGCTTTGATTCATCCAAACCCTCTTTAAAATAAAGCATAACGGATTGATTATAGTGGTGCGGATCAGGGTATTGCTGGGCAAAAAACCAATGCTGAATCGGTGTCAGAAGTGTCGGACCTTTAATTTCACCTTGTTCTGCGATTTGGGTGACCGGCTCTATAAAAGGAACTAGCCCGGCAATCGTCGGGTGCTTGAACAAGTGTTTGATGTCAAGTTTATAACCGGATTGATATAAGCTTGAAGTCACTTGAATCGATTTAATCGAATCTCCCCCAAGCTCAAAGAAATGATCGTTGATTCCGACACGTTCTGCGCCTAATACCGACTCCCACACTCCGACCAGTATTTTTTCCAGTTCTGTCCGCGGAGCTGTATAGGTATTGCCTGTGAGATTTCCAGTTGGAGCAGGCAGCGCCTGGCGATCTATTTTTCCGTTGGACGTAAGCGGCATCGCTGTCAGCTGTACGAAATAAGCAGGTATCATATAGGCAGGAAGCTGACGGGACAGATGTTCCCGGATCTCGCCTGCGGTTAAAGAATGCAGTGCGGTAAAATAGGCGCACAAAGTCGTTTCCCCGTTGGTTTCTTGTGCGATAACGAGAGCTTCTTGAATCGGTGATATTTGAAATAATGCGGCTTCGACTTCGCCGATTTCAATGCGGTAACCGCGGATTTTCACCTGGTGGTCGATCCTTCCGAGGTATTCAATGTTACCGTCCGGCAGCCGTCTGGCCAAGTCTCCCGTCCGGTACATTTTCGCCTCTTGTACAAATGGATTCCGCAAAAATCTTTCCGCGGTTAAATCTGGCCGGTTCAAATATTCTCTGGCGATGCCGTCCCCGCTGATATAGATTTCTCCCGGGACGCCGATTGGAACCTGATTCATGCTCTTATCCAGCACATAAATGTTCATGTTGTCCGCGGCGGCTCCGATCGGAACTGATTCCCGTCTGTCGTTTTGCTGATCAAAGGAGTGAATCATACAACCGACAACTGTCTCTGTCGGCCCGTATTCATTAAAGATTTCGATTATGCCGCCGAATTGCCCGCTGATGTTTCGGGCGAGCCGCGTGCTTAAATTGTCGCCGCCAACAATGAATTTCCGAATGGTGCATTCAGGAGGAATGTTCATTTCTTTTAATAACTGCAAATGAGCCGGGGTCAGCTTGATAATATCCACCCTCGAATCGTGCACAATGGAATCAAGCAAGGCCACCTTATTTTCTCCTCTGTAGACAATAATGGCATTGCCGGTAATAAGCGGAGTAAAAATAGACGTTACTGTCAGATCAAAAGCGATGGATGAATATAGCGGAAAGTTGGTTTTTTCTCCTTTGACATATACCCTGCGGGCCCACCAAATATAATTGGTTAAGCCCTGATGCTCAATTGCCACACCTTTTGGCTTGCCTGTGGAACCTGACGTATAGATGACATAGGCCATATCCTTCGTACTGCTGATCGGTTCAAGATCAGAGCCGTCTTCCTGGTAAGAGCTTTCTTCATCGATGAAAACCTTTGTGCCGGCCAGATCCAATTGTTTTCGGAGATGGCTCTCTGTCAAGATGATATCAGCTTGGGAGTCATCTACTATATACTGTATGCGATGCTTCGGATAATCCGGATCAATTGGCACATAGGCCCCGCCCGCTTTGAATATGGCCAGTATTCCCACAACCAGTTCGATGCTGTGTTCACTGATGATGGCAGTGAGCCGGTCCGCCCTTACACCCTTGGCCCTTAACGTTCGGGCTAATTGATTGGCGCGTTCATTGAGCTGGCGATACGTGAATTGCTTTTCTCCGCAAATAATGGCAGCTTGATCCGGTGTTCGTTTCATTTGTTCTTCGAATAATTGATAAATCGTCTTGTCTCGCGGATATTCAGTTTTCGTATAATGATAGTCAACGAGAAATGTATTTGTCTCCTTTTCAGACAACATATTCACTTGTCCGAGGGTGAGGTCGGGCTGAAATAACATGTTAGTAAACAGACGATTTAAATGTCCGATCACCTGTATCATATACTCGCGGTCATAAGCTTGTTCATTAAAAAATAACTTTACCTCAATCGTGTCTTCCCCCATAACAAACTGAAATAAAGCATCTGAAGCAGCCGTTTCTATGAAACGATCAGAATGGATTTGCTCTAAAGAAACAACTGTATGGATGATCGGCAAATGATTTGTATTATAGTTCAGCCGTAGCTGTCCGGCCATTTTATCAAAAGGAACGTCTTGATATAAGATCGCTTCGTCCAGCGTATGTTTCAGTTCATGGAATATCGATTTAAACGTACTGTCGGCATTGATATTCTGCTTGATTAACATGAGCTGATCTAAACCAAGATCTTCATCAGTTTCGTCTTCAAAGGTTGGAACGCCTGTAATCACGCTCTCTTCCCCCGTGTATTTGTACAACAGGGATTCAACTCCGATCAGGAGAACCAGATAAACGGCCATCGGCGTTTGATTCGTCATGGTCAGGATGCGCCGGGATACATCTGAACTCAATGAACTGTGAATACAGTCAGATGTACTCGATACATCACGCTTTAATGTTGAGTCGGACATTTGAAACGAAGGGAATGCACTGGGACGGTCTTCCGTGTGAAACATGCGGCCCCAGAACAACTCCTGTTGTTTGAATTCTGACATTCATATCCCTCCAGTTGGTTTCATTCCTGTTTTGAAGGCGGCTGGCGGCACCCGCGGCATTTGTGCCTGGACAGCCGCTGCCGGCCATGATTAGAAATCCAATTCGATTGTGCTTGCGAGGTGTTTCCTTTTGTTTACTTTTTCGCTTAATTGAATTTCTTTTAAAGGAATGGATGGGTTTCGTAAAATCGCCGAGAGGATCATGACGTAATCCTTGGCCATTACAGCAATGGTTTTCTTTTTAAATAGCTTCGTGCAGTAGTCAAAGCTGCCTTGTATCTCATCTTGGTCCATTACAAAGTTCAGCTGTAAATCAAATTTAGCTGTTGTATTCGTTTGTTCATAAGACTTGACCGCGAGAGAGTCCACTTCAATATCCGTGTGTTCCGTATTTTGCAGGACAAACATCGTATCGAACAATGGATTTCGGCTTAAGTCCCGTTTCACACCCAGTTTTTCTACTAGTTCTTCAAAAGGATACTCTTGATTTTCATAAGCCTTCAGCATTGTTTCTTTTGTTTCCGTTATATAATCCATAAATGTCTTTTCCGCCATCGGAGCGGTACGGATAGCTAATGTATTGACAAACATGCCGATGAGATGTTGCAAATCTTCATGCATTCTTCCCGCAATAGGTGTGCCGATGACGATATCATCCTGTCCGCTGTATTTAGCCAGCAGTATGGAATAGGCCGAGAACAAAATCATATAAGCGGTCGAGCCGGTCAAGTCTTCCAGCTGTTTTACACCTTGGATGACAGTCTTATCGAGCACAAAATTATGCCGCTTCCCATCGAAACTTCTAACCGGCGGTCTCGCAAAATCTTTCGGCAGCTCGAATGACGACAGCTCTTCATGAAATACACCCAGCCAATACTCTTCCTGCCTCTTGATTCGTTCTCTCTGTTCTTTTTGATGTTTCCATTCAGTAAAGTCTTTGTACTGAATACGGAGCGGAGCTAAATCTTTGCCGCCATACAATTGAATCAGTTCTTCGACAAAAATATTCATGGACGCGCCGTCCGTAATGATGTGGTGCATGTCAAACATGAAAACATTCCTGTCTTGTTCTAACTTAATGAGTCCGGCCCGAAGTAATGGAGCCTGACTGAGATCGAATGGCCGCACGAAGGCGCGGAAAAGTTCTTCAATTTCGTCAGGTGCCGCCTTGTACCTTTCCATAGAAAACTCCACTTGCGGTTTGATCACCTGCACTGGTTCTCCGCGGATCATTTCAAAACCGGTACGCAGTGATTCATGACGATAAATCAGTTTTTGAAATGCGGTTTGTAAGCGATCTATGTCGATTTTTCCCTCTAATGTGAGGATTCCCGGCATATTATAGCTGAGTTCGCCTCCTTCAATTTGTGTCGACAGGTAAACCATTTTCTGCACGGAGGATACAGCATAGACATCTTTTTCTTTGGCAGCCGGAATGTAATCCGGCCTGATGTCTTTCGCTTCTGCGATAAACTGTGCCATTTCTTCAACTGTCGGACATTGGAATACTTCTCTTAATGAAATGTTTTTGCTGAATTGCTGATGAATTTTGGCGATGAGAGTCATCCCCCGTAACGAGTGGCCGCCCAAATCGAAAAAGTTATCTTTCACTCCTATTTCTTTTATCTTCAAAATGTCACGCCAGATGCCTATCAGCTGCTTTTCCATACTCGTCCGCGGAGCAACGTAGTCGATCCCGGTTTGCAAACCTGCTTCAGGCATCGGTAACGCTCTTCGATTTACTTTTCCATTGGAGGTTAACGGCAGTTTCTCCAGTTGGATGAAGTATGAAGGGATCATGTATCCCGGTATTTGTTCAGCAAGGTTTTCTTTTAGCTGACTGATCGAGAGTGATTGCTTCGCTGTAAAGTAGGCATACAAATCGCTTTGCCCGTCTTCATTTTCTCTGGCCAGAACAACTGCTTCTTGGACATGCTCTAGAAGAGCGGCTTCCGGCTCACCGAGTTCAATCCGGTAACCGCGAATTTTGACTTGATGGTCCATCCTACCAGCATATTCAATGTTCCCGTCAGGAAGGTAACGGGCCAGATCACCTGTTTTATACATCCGTTGATTCGGATCATATGGATGCGGAACAAATGTTTCGAGCGTCAAAAGCTCTCTGTTATGATAACCACGTGCTAAGCTGACCCCTGAAATACAAAGTTCGCCGACAATTCCGATAGGCTGAAGCGTTCCTGCTTCATTCAAAATGAAAATCTCCGTATTTGAAATCGGTTTGCCGATTGGCTGAAGTTCCTGTTCTGTATCCGGATCAACGGTATACATGGTCACGACATGTGTCTCCGACGGGCCGTAATGATTATGCAATGTGACATGGTGGCGTGCCAGCATGTCACGCAGCATACTTGTTACGATGAGCTGTTCTCCCGCAGCGATGATGTGATCCACGCACTCGGCAAACGGTTCGAAATGGTGTTTCTCCGAGGCAAGGAGCTTAAGGAAAGCGGTCGGAAGAAATGCTGTTTGTACCCTATGCATTTTGACAAATTCATTGAGCTGACGTATTTCCCGTTTCGCCTCATTGCTGATGATACAGAGTGTTCCTCCGCTTGAAAGCGCCGAAAACATTTCTTGATAGCAGACATCAAAGCTCATTGCGGCAAATTGCAGCACTCTGTCAAAGCGCAGCTGCGTATGCCCCTGCTCATAAGCGAGCAGATTCGTCATCGTTTTATGCTCTAGCTGAACTCCTTTTGGTTTCCCTGTTGTGCCTGACGTGTAAATGATGTACATTAAATCATTTTCCGAATAGGAAAGATTAAGATTGTCTGTACCGCCTTGATATAGTAACGGATCATCAAGCAGAAGCACTTCCCCTTTAAAGAGCGGCGGAATGACATGACCTGCACTAGTCAAAAGCACACTGGCGCCGCTGTCTTTTATCAAAAAAGCCCGCCGTTCATCAGGAAGTTCCGGATCGATAGGAAGAAATGCTCCGCCCGCCTTTAATATGGCTAAAATGCCGATGATCATATTTGCTGAGCGATCCGTGAGAACGGCAACCACCTGATCTGTGCCAACACCCTTATCTTGGAGGATGAGCGCCAACTGATTGGAACGTTCATTCAGCTGACGATAAGTCAGAGTTTGATTTCCAAATATGACGGCTTCATGATCTGGGTTAAGCGCAGCCTGCTGCTCAAAAAGTTGATGAACCGCTGCCGGATTACGTTTTTCTGCAGTTGCAGTATCGTTAAAGAGTTTCTGGATTTCACTGTTCTCTTCTTGGGTCATCATATCCAAACTAGCCAGCTCGGCCTCAGGCTGTTTGATAACCGAATCAATCAGCTGCACAAAATGTCCCATCATACGTTCGATCGTTTCCGGTTTAAACAGAGCCGTCAAGTATTCCATCGTGAAATGAATACCCGACTCCTCTTCCACAGCCGTTAAGGTTAAATCAAATTTAGCCATCGTATGTTCACTTGGGAATGGTTTGAAAGTTACGTCATTTATCTCTAACTGTTCCTGCTCCGTGTTTTGAAGCACAAACATGGTGTCAAACAGCGGATTACGGCTCAAATCTCTAGCAATATCCAGTTGATCAACCAGCGCTTCAAAAGGGTAATCTTGATGCTCGTAAGCTTTCAAAGCATTCTCCTTCACCTCGGCCAGATACTGAGTGAAATTCTTCCATTTTTCAGGGTGATTTCTCATCGCCAGTGTATTTACAAACATTCCGATAATGGGTTCCAAATCCGCATGCGGTCTCCCCGCTATTGGGCTGCCGACAATAATGTCTTCCTGGCCGCTGTATTTTGAAAGCAATAAGGTATAAGACGCAAGGAGCACCATATATAAAGTGGATTCTGTTTGAGATGCGAGCTGCTTTAACCCTTCGCTTTTTTGCTTATCAAGCGTGAAATGCATCGTGGCTCCCGCAAAATCCCGTGCCGACGGCCGTTTATAATCGGTAGGCATATGAAGGACAGGAACGTCGCCGCTGTACAGCTCTAACCAATAGGCTTCTTGGTTTTGGATCTGTTTTAAACGCGCTTGTCCGGTCTGCCATACTGCGTAGTCCTTGTACTGGATGCGCAGGGGCGGCAATGTCTCTCCTTCATAAATCCGAATAAATTCTTTAATCAATACGCTCATAGATGTTCCGTCAGAAATAATGTGATGCATATCAAACAGCAGAATTCCGCGGTCAGGTTGAAGTTCAATCAGCCCCACACGAAGCAGCGGCGGCTTCTCCAGATCAAACGGACGAATAAATTGGCGGATATAAAGGTCTGCATCATTTTCTTCTGCCTGATACCACTCTGCTTCAAACTCTGCGTGATCCAAGACATACTGAACAGGTTCTCCGCCGGCCATTTTAAAACCGGTGCGCAAAGATTCATGACGTTGAATCAGTGTGAGGAAGGCTTGCTGCAGCTTATCACGATCAAGCTTGCCCTCGACAGCCATCAGACCCAGCATGTTGTAACTGAGTTCTCCGCCTTCCAGATGATTGAGAATGTACAATCGTTTTTGCGCCGAAGATACCGGATAATATGGTCTTTTCTCAATTGCAGGAATCCCGGCATACCCGGTTTGCTCCATCGTCGTGATTTCCCGCGCAAGCTGTTCAATGGTTGGGAAACGGAATACGTCCCGCAAAGGAATTTGGACATGCATTTGTTTTTGTATTTTTGCAATAAGCGCGGTTGCCCGCAGGGAGTGGCCGCCGATATCAAAAAAGTGATCTCGAATCCCGACCTGCTCTAACCCGAGAACATCCTGCCAAATTGCCGTCAGCTGGATTTCTGCCGGAGTCTGCGGCAGCACGTATTCTATGCCTTTATCCCGATTTTTGACCGGAGCCGGTAATAACTGACGGTTCAACTTCCCGTTTGGCGTCAGCGGCATCTTATCCAGCTGCACAAAATGAGCCGGTATCATATATCCCGATAAATGCCGTGCCATACTTTCGCGAAGTTCACTGATCTGTATTAGATTATCCGCAGTATAGTATCCGCATAGGAAATAATCTCCATCCGCATCTTTAAGGGCAATTGCGGCGGCTTCTTGAATATCGGGGATGTTCAGCATTACCGATTCGATTTCACCGAGTTCGATCCGAAAACCGTGAATTTTCACCTGATGATCAATCCGGCCGATAAATTCAATATTTCCATCTGGCATAAGGCGGGCCAGATCACCGGTTCTATACATTCGGTCCGTCGGGACAAACGGATCGGTAGAAAATTTTTCATCCGTTAGTTCCGGCAGGTTCAAGTAACCCCGTCCGACACCGTCCCCTGCAATATACAGCTCGCCTTGAACGCCAGCCGGCTGTAGCCGTTTTTTTGAATCCAAAATGTACATGCGGTTGCTGCCTAACGGCTTGCCTATAGGGACATAGTTTTGGCTGCGTGTCCAAGCATCGGAAGCACATTCAATGTTGAAGAAGGACGCGTCTACGCAAGTTTCTGTAGGGCCATATACATTGGTGATCGCAGGCGCAGCACCATGCTCGCCGAATGCTTGCATGAGCTTATTTACCGTCGTTTTGGAAAGCGCCTCTCCTCCGATTAACAGATGCTGAAGCGGGACTCCCTGCAAATCACCTGCAGCTATCAAAAGTTTTAAGTGGGCAGGTGTTCCGTCAGTTATATCAATGCAATGCTGCCGATAGTAACGGCATAATGCTGCACCGTCTGACACGACATCCTTGGGAACAATAAACAAGGTATGACCTAACAGCAAGGAAGCATACATCTGCTGAACAGAAGCATCAAAATAATATGGGGCAAGCATGGCAACATTCAGCTCCGCATCATAGGCAGAGTAAACTTGGCGGCTCAGTCCTTCAATCAAGTGAATGACCTGGCGATGTTCAATTAGCGTGCCTTTAGGCTTGCCTGTCGTGCCGGAAGTATAAATGGCATAGGCCAGTTGACTCGACTGATAAGAGAGCGCAAGGCCGCTGTCTTTTTCGTGATAGGCACTTTCCTCCATGAGATCGATACATGTTCCTGAGAAGCAGATATTATCCTGCAGCTTCCCGCGATAAAGCAATACACTGATGCCTGAATCACTAAAAATATAACGAATGCGTTCAGGCGGAGAATCAGGATCTATCGGCAAATATGCGCCGCCCGCTTTTAAAACTCCCAAGATGCCTACAATCATCTCCAGCGATCGTTCAGTCATAATGCCGACAAGCTGATCGGACTGTACTCCCTTTGCCTGTAAGGTTCGCGCAAGCTGATTGGCCCGCCGATTCAGTTCCCCGGAGCTTAATTGGTTACCCTCGAATACAACCGCCGTATGGTCCGGCGTACGATGCGCTTGTTCCTCGAACCACTCATGAATCGTTTGTTCGTGCTGATATTTCTTGCCGACAGACTGAAAATGGCTGAGCAGGTCTTCTTTTTCTCGTTGAGTCAAAAGCTCCAATTCTTCTATTTTGACAGATGGCTGCTTCAATACTTGCTGCATGAGCTGTTCAAAATGTCCGCAGATCTGCTCCACTTCTGATTTTTCATATTCATTTTCATTAAAACCGAAATGAACGGCCAGCTGTTTGCCAGGAATGACAACCACATTCAAATCATAATGGGAGTGTTCCTGCATATGAAAATTCATGACGTTCAGTTCCGTATCATAACGGCTTGCCTCTTCAACCTGCTGCCCTATCGGATAGTTTTCAAAGATCATGATATGGTCAATCAGGTTTTGTTTCTGTTCCGTCTGGGCCTGAATTTCGTATAAAGGAAAGGTATCGTATGCTTGGGAAGCCAGTGCGTTTTGTTGAACCATTTGCATCGTATCAGCAAAAGAACTGTCCTCATCACAGCGGATGCGAACCGGAATGGTATTGATGAACAGGCCGATCATCTGTTCCACCCCAGGGATTTCCGCCGGCCTTCCGGACACGACGTTGCCAAATACAACGTCTTGCGACCCGCTGTATTTCTGTAATAAAATTCCCCACAACGTTTGGATCAACGAATTTAATGTCACTTGATGCTGGTTTGCGATCTGCTGCAATTGCTTTGTCTGTTCTTGGTCTAGTTCGCAGGTCACATTAGCATAGGCATATGCTTTTTGTTCATGCTTCGGTCGTTTATGAAGAAGCCTGGTTTCACCTTTATAACCGTCAAGATACTCGCTCCAGTACCGTTTGGCCGCTCCCTGATCTTGGAGATGAAGCCACTCGATATAGTCGCTGTAATGAGCTGCAGAAGGCAGTTCTGTTTCTCTGCCTTCTTGCAAGGCGTTATAATACTCAAACACTTCCTTCGTGATAAGAGACAGGCACCAGCCGTCCATAACAATATGATGAAAGCTCCAAATCAAATGATATTTGCTGTCTTCCATACGGAAAATCGCTATGCGCATCAGCGGATCCCGAGCTAAGTCAAATCCTTTTGCCTTGTCTTCTCTTTGATAGGCTGCGATTGCATCCTCACGCAGATGCTCCTCTATGTCACGCAAATCTGCAAAATGAATTTGCGGTTTTTGCGTTTTATAGACAATTTGTAAAGGAGTATCGTTCCAGCCGCTGTAAAAACGGGTTCTGAACACGGCGTATGTTTCAAATAATCGTTCCAAGCTCGCTTTAAAGCAATCAATCTTTAACTCTCCCTGCAAATCGAACGATGCTTGTTCGAAATAAGAATGTGAGTCCTCATCCAGCAAGCTGTGGAAGAGCATTCCTTTCTGCATCGGAGTGAGCGGATACACGTTTTCAATCTCACCTGCATGCGGCAGTTGAATGAGGAGCTGATCCAATTCGTCAATGGACATGCCTTTTAACAAAATATCGCTTGGCGTCAGTTCCGATTGTTCTTTATGAACGCAATGCGTAATGATTGTCCGCAGGCGGCTTTGAATCGTTTCCGATAACCGCTTGATCGTTTCTTTTGTGTACTGTTTGCTGCTGTAGCTGATCGTAAACCTCAGCTGTCCCTCGGTTATCATTCCGTTTATATTCAAGACATATGGTCTTTCTTGATTCCCGCTCGAGTCTGAACCGCAGGAGTAAGAAGATAATTGAATCGCATGCTGCTGCAAATCTTGGTCAAACTGCCCCAGGTAGTTAAAACAAATCTCCGGATTTAATTTTGATGGCATTGCGTCGCTTAAGTACCTTGCTATTCCATATCCGATCCCTTTATGCGGAATGTGGCGCAGTCCTTCTTTGGTCAACTTGATATAATAAGAGATTTCTTTGCCTGATTGCGCGTGTAGAACAACTGGATACAGACTTGTGAACCATCCAACCGTACGGGAGACATCCATATCTAGACTCATCTGTTCTCTTCCGTGTCCCTCTAAATGAATCGGAATCTGTTCAAGTCCTGACAAGTGTGATATGGAAAGACCAAGGGAGGTTAAAAGCAAATCGTTTATTTCAGTGTTATAAGCGCGATTCGCTTGTTTTAATAACAGCTCGGTTTCTTCTTTAGTCCATTCCACGGTTTCCGTTTCACTGTCTTTTGAAGTCGTATGTGTTTCATGAAAATCCTTAGGCAGCGGTTTCACATCGGTTTGTTCGATCTTTGTCCAATATTCCTGTTCTTGTTTTATGGTTTCACTTTGCGTATATTCAGAAAGCCTCTTGGCCCATAATTGGAAAGAGTCCGTTTTTTGCGTCAGTTGAATCACTTGCCCGTTTTCAGCTTGCCTGTAACCACTAACGATATCCTCCAATAAAATCCGCCATGAAACCCCGTCTACAATCAAATGATGGATGGCAATCAGCAAGTGATCTCCATCTGCACATTGAAACAATCCGATTTTCATTAACGGTCCGTCACTTAAACGAATACTGCCTTGTATCTCATTTGCCTTGGCTTCAATTGTCAGCCCCGGATCGGATTCTGCTTTTAGATTCAGAACTTCTAGGTGGTAAAGCCCGCTTGGCGCGATCTCTGCATTCTGTGCCTCGTAACCATTCTCTGTCTGCTGGAACGTCATGCGGAGCGCATCATGGTGTTCTGCAAGCTTTTGCAAGGTTTGGCGCAGCGGCATTTCCTGAAAACCTTCCGGTGCATACAGCATGACGGCTTGATTATAATAATGCTGATCTGTCGTTATTTGTTCGAAAAACCAATGCTGAATAGGAGTCAGGCTGACTTTTCCTTTGACTTCACCCTGATCGGCTATACGCAAATTCTGCTTGATGTGCGGAGTCAATTCGGCAATCGTTGCATATTGGAACAAGTCTTTGATTTCCATTTTGTATCCGTTTTGATTTAATCTTGATGACACTTGGATTGATTTAATCGAATCTCCGCCAAGATCAAAGAAATTATCCAAAATACTTACGTTCTCTGCGCCTAATACAGCTTCCCAGGCGGAAACTAATATTTCTTCCACGTTTGTTCGGGGAGCCTTATACTCTGCTCTGTCCTGCAGCTCGAAATCCGGAGCAGGCAGCGCTTTTTTGTTTATTTTCCCATTGGAAGTTAAAGGCATTTCATCCAGCTCAATAAAATAAGCCGGAATCATATAACTCGCCAAGCAATGAGACAATTGTTTCCGGAGCCGGGATCCCGTTATTTGCCCGCCGCTCACGTAATACGCACACAATTGTTTAAACCCGTGGACATCTTCTCTGGCTGTAACGACCGCTTTTTTAATCGCTTCTTCTTGAAGCAGCGCCGCCTCGATCTCGCCTAATTCGATACGATAGCCTCTGATTTTCACTTGTTCATCTATTCTGCCCGCATATTCAATGTTTCCGTCAGCCAGCCACTTTGCCAAATCTCCGGTCTTATACATCTTGGCTTCGGATGCAAACGGGTCATCGACAAATTTCTCTGCCGTCAATTCCGGACGGTTCAAATATCCTCTTGCCACACCGGCGCCGCTGATATAGATTTCTCCTGGGACACCGATCGGCGCAGGTTTCATATTCTCATCCAGCACATAAATGCTCATGTTTGCTGCAGCCGTTCCGATCGGTACCGATTCCCGCCTGTCCTTCACGGCATCGTAACGGTAAATCATGCAGCCGACAACGGTTTCCGTCGGTCCGTACTCATTGCATATTTCAATTTTGCCTTCGAACTGTTCATGAATACTTTTGGCTAACCGGGTGCTTAGATTCTCCCCGCCCACAATCAGTCTTCGGACAGCCGTCTTATCGGCGATGTTCATTTCTTTCAAAACCTGCAAATGGGCCGGGGTCAATTTAATAATATCCACCCTCGGGTCCTGTACAATCGATGCGAGCAGTGCTGTTTTGTCCTCTCCGTCATAGACGATGATCGTATTGCCTGTGACAAGCGGTGTGAAAATAGAAGTCACCGTCAGATCAAAAGAGATTGACGAGTACAACGGGAAGTTGGTTTTCTCGCCTTTTACATAAACTTCTTTTGCCCACCAAATATAATTGGTCAAGCCTCGGTGCTCGATTAATACGCCTTTTGGCCGGCCTGTGGAACCTGACGTATAAATGACATATGCCAAATGGCTGGCATCACTTATCGGTGCAAGGTCAGAATCATCTTGGTGATACGAGCTTTCATCATCCAGTAAAATCGTGTCGCCTTCATAGGCAAGCTGCTCCCTCACATCTCGCTGCATCAAAACGATGCCGGCTTGAGAGGCATCCAGCATATACCGAATACGGTCTTGCGGATATTCCGGATCTATAGGGACGTAGGCTCCGCCTGATTTTAAAACGGCAAGAATCCCGACAACCGATTCGATACTGTTTCTGCTGATGACAGCCACAGGATGGTCCGCCTGCACGCCCTTCGCTCGTAACGTTCGCGCCAGTTGGTTTGCCCGCTTATTGAGCTCTCCGTACGTGAGCTGCCTGTCTCTATCGATGACGGCCGCTTGATCGGGCGTACGCTGCGATTGTTTTTCAAATAATTGATAAACCGGCGTCTGCGGAAATGGCGCAGCCGTGTCGTTAAGAGTATGAAGAAGGGTTCTTTTTTCGCCTTCCGTTAACAATTCCACTTGGTCCACCTGGATATCCGCATCTGTCACGACTTGCTGCAGGATTTGCATGAAATGTTCCCGAACCCGCTCTATGCTTGCCCGATCATACACAGTTGCATTGTATTCAAAAGAGATGTTCATCTTGTCGCCCGGTATAACGGTCAAATTGAAATCGTAGTTGGTCTGTTCTTCCATCTGTACGTTGGAAATCGTGATGGATGATCCGTTTTGCCGGCCTATGCTTTCCATATACTGATCAACCGGATAATTTTCGAATATCATTAAATGTGTAATTAAATTTTGCTTTTGCGTTGTGCGTGCTTGAATATCGTACAACGGGTGCGTCTCAAATTGTTGAGACGCTACAGCTCTTTCCTGCGCCTCTTTCATAAGCTCGGCAAACGTTGTCCCGGCTTCACATCGGAACCGGACGGGAATGGTGTTAATGAACAAGCCGATCATGGTTTCCACGTTTGGAATTCCAGCGGGTCTTCCGGAAACAACACTTCCAAAAACAACGTCCCGGCTTCGGTTATATTTCTGCAGCAGAACCGCCCATGCCGTCTGCAGCAGCGTGTTCAGCGTGACATGGCGTCTGCCGGCCGTCTGTTTCATTTTTAAAGTGAGATCAGAGCTTATGTCACATGTTACTTTATCCGGAATATATCGTTCTTCCGCCGCATGGTGATCCTTAGGCAGGATGGTTTGCTCCTCATACCCCGCCAAGTACTGATCCCAATAACCCATCGCCTCTTTCGCATCTTGACGGCCGAGCCATTCAATGTATTGACTGTAGGGAGTAATTGCCGGTTGCTCAGGCTGCTTTTGCTGAAGTAAGGCAAAGTAATGCTCGAATATTTCTTTTGTAATCAGCGGCAGGCACCAGCCGTCCATCAAAATGTGGTGAAAACTCCATATAAAACGGTATGCCTTTTCATCCGTGCGAAGAATGAGTAGCCGCATTAACGCGTCTTTCTCTAAGTCGAAACCCCTCATCTTGTCTTTTCTGACATATTCCTGAATCATCTCTTCTTTATGTGATTCCTTCATTTCGCGTAAGTCAATGAATTCAAAACCGATTTTTTTCGTTTTGAATATGATTTGCAGAGGCTGATCCTTCCAGCCTCTGTAAAAATTCGTGCGGAAAATGTCATATTTTTTCGATAAGCCATCCAAGCTTTTCGAAAATGAAGCAATATTCAGGTCTCCATGCAGATCAAACATCGTTTGCTGAAAATAAGCACCAGAACTCGGGTCAAACAAGCTGTGAAACAGCATACCTTTCTGCATCGGTGTTAATGGATAAATGTTTTCCGTTTCGCCCAATTCACTCGTCTGCTCCAAAAGCTGTTCCAGTTCGTCTATTGTGATATCCTTTAACAGGATGTCACTTGGCGTTAGGGTAGTCTGCTGCCGGCTTACGCAATGCGCAATGACTTCCTGCAGACTTTCTTTCAAATTCCGTGCAAATTTCGCCATAGTCGATCTTTCGTATTGTTTGTTGCTGTAGCTCAGCGTCAGCGATAATTTCCCTTCTGCAATCATCCCATTCAAATCAAGCACGACTGTTCTCTCTTGGTTTTCATTCATCGATAACCCTGTGGAAAAAGGTGATATGCGGAAAGCTTGATGCTTCAAATCTTGGTCAAATTGTCCCAAGTAATTAAACGATATTTCCGGATTCAGCTGCAGGCTTCCGGCTTCCGGGCGCCCGGATACATATTTGACGATGCTGTAATTCATCCCTTTATCAGGGATACGGCGCAGCCCTTCTTTCACGCTCTTAATCCGCTGCGACAGGTCTTTGCCGGCTTCCATCTTCAGTACGACAGGGTATTGGCTTGTAAACCATCCAATCGTGCGGGAGATATCCGCATCCGGAATAATTGGCTCTCTCCCGTGGCCTTCCACATTCACGACAATGTCTTCTATGCCAGTCCACCTGTGAACGGCGAGTCCTAATGAAGTCAGCAGCAGATCATTGATTTCCGTGTTGTAGGCGCGATTCGCATGTTTTAATAATTGCTCTGTTTCCTCATTTGTCCATTGAATCTTTACTTCTTCGCTGTCTCTTAATAACGAACCTTCGCTTATGTTGTCCTTCGGCAATGACTGCGGCTTTATGCTTGTAAGGTCAGCCCAATAAGCGATCTCCTGTTCTATGTCGGTTTCCGCTGCATACTTGGACAATTGATCCGCCCAGAATGGAAATGAATCTGTTTTTTGCGGGAGCTGGATCGTTTGCCCGTGCTCTGCCTGCTCATAACCGCTTGCAAAATCCTCAAGTAAAATGCGCCAGGATACTCCGTCAATCACCAAGTGATGAATCGCAATCAGCAAATGATCTCCGTCGGGACATTGGAACAAACCAAGCTTCATCAAAGGACCCTGGTCTAATACCATGCTGCTTTGAATCTCATTCGCTTTATCGGCAATCGCTTGAGCCGGATCGGTTTCCCCTTTATAATTCATCACGTCCAGATGGTATAATTCACTTTCATCTGTCCCTGTAATTCGCGGAGCGTATCCATTCGGCGTTTTTTCAAAAATCATTCTCAAGGCATCGTGATGAGATGCGACACGTTCCATCGTCCGGCGAAGCGGCTCCTCTTTAAAGCCTTCCGCCGAATATAACATGACGGCCTGATTGTAATGGTGTGCATTCAGCATTTTTTGTTCAAAAAACCAATGCTGAATCGGGGTCAGATTTGTCCGGCCGTTTACTTCTTTTTGATCAGCCTTCCTGCCAACCGGCGCTACAAATTGACTTAGATCAGCAATCGCAGGGTATTTAAACAAATGCTTCATATCAACCTTGTATCCGGCTTGATATAATCTCGAAGACACCTGAATTGATTTAATCGAATCTCCTCCAAAATCAAAGAAATTATCGAGAATCCCTATACGCTCAGCCCCTAATACTTCTTGCCAGATAGACGCCAGCAGTTCTTCTGTTGGGTTTCGCGGGGCTATGTATTCGTTATCCATCCGCGTTTTTTCTTCGGCAGCAGGCAAAGCTTTCAAATCAATTTTTCCATTGGAAGTGAGCGGTATGTGTTCCAAATGGATAAAATAGGAGGGAATCATATAATCCGGCAGTTTACGGGACAAATCGTCTCTGAACTGCGCAGCGGTCAAAGAAGGCTCACCGACATAATAGGCATACAATTGCTTGGCTCCGTCTTCGTCTTCCCACGCAACGACAGCAGCTTCACGAACTTTTTCAAGATTGAATATGGCGGCCTCTACCTCGCCGATCTCGATACGGTAGCCGCGAATTTTCACTTGATGATCGATTCGCCCTAAATATTCGATTCTTCCATCTGGCAACCACCTGGCGAGGTCACCCGTTTTATACATCTTTTGACCAGGAAGATGCACATGCTGAACAAACTTTTCTTCCGTCAATACAGGCTGATTGAGGTAGCCGCGGGCCACTCCCGCTCCTCCGACATACAGCTCTCCCGGTACGCCGATCGGCTGGATTTGAAGGTGCGCTCCTAAAATATAGGCTTGGTGGTTGGCCACCGGTTTGCCGATTGTGATCTGTTCATCTGCGGACTGAACAGGGTGAAATGTAGATACCACACTATTTTCGGTCGGTCCGTATTCATTATTGATTTGAATGTGAGGCTGCAGAGAATATAGCTTCTCAACTGTATCTATTTCCAGCTGCTCGCCGCCTACAACAACATGCTGGACATGAATAAAGTCCTCTGCGTTCATTTGTTCGATCATCGTTTTCAGAAGACGGGGAGAAGTTGAAAAATGTGTAATTCTCTCTTGTTTCATGGTGTTTTGAATGGCGAAAAGGTCTTTATTCTCTTCATTTGGCAAAAGGTGCAAGGTTGCCCCTGATATAAGGGGGCTGAAGAAATTTAAAATGAATGCATCAAAAACATAGGGATACAAGACAAGCACGCGATCCTTGGCAGAATGCTTGAAAAACGCCTTCTTCCACTGAAGCGAGTTCACAATGCCGCCGTGTTCAACCATGACCCCTTTCGGCAATCCTGTTGTGCCTGAGGTATAAATGACATAGGCTAAATGGTTGTGTTCCGCTACGGGTGATAATAATGAGCAGTCCGTATGGTAAGATGATTCATCATTCAGATCGATCGTTTGTCCGTCAAAGGTCAGGCTGTTTTTGAAATGACGCTGAACAAGGAGAACGTCTGCATTCGCATCATGAAGCAGATATTGAAGCCGCTCTTTTGGGTATTCAGGGTCCAGGGGCACATAAGCGCCCCCCGCCTTCCAAATGGCTAGAATAGACACGATCATTTCTAATGAACGATCAGCCAGAATGGCGACCAACGTATCGGCTTGAACGCCGCAGTTACGCAATGTTCTTGCCAAACGGCTGGCCTTTTCATTCAATTCTCTGTAGGTCAGATGGCTGTTTTTGAACTTGACGGCTTCATGCTCAGGCGTTCTTTGTGCTTGTTCTTCAAATAATTGATAGACGGTTCTGCTCCCGGAGTAATCTGCGCCGGTGTCATTAAAATCAAACAATAGTTTCTGTTTTTCTGTTTCGGGTACGACCTCTGCCGTATGGATCGCAGCTTGAGGCTGAAACAAGATTATAGAAAGCAGCTGATCTAAATGGGCTGCAATTTGATCTATATAGCCCTCGTCGTACAGATTGCCGTTATAAAAAAGCTTTAATTGAATTCCGTCGTTCTCCAAATCAAAGTGAAACAGCATATCGGTCGCAACATCTTCTTTAAATTGCAAGGAATGAATTTGGTTAAGCGAAACGACGGTATGAATCAACGGCAGACGCTTATCATTGTATTGCACGTTTAGATGCTGAACCATTTTTCGGAACGGCAGGTTTTGATTTTTCAGCGAATCATGAACGGCTTCTTTTATTTGCTCGAATACGGTTTTAAACGTGCTCTGGCTTGTAAGCCTGTTTTTCAAGAGGACAATGGTGTTAACAGCTGACTGGCTGCTTTTTTGCTTCGATATCGTTGGAATGCCAAGAATCAGGCTCGTTCGATCCGTATATTTATACAACAAGCATTCAATACCTGCCAATAAAATCAAATAGGCAGCCATGTCAGAATGATTAGCCATTGTCATTATTCTTTGAGATACTTCCGGAGATAAGGAACGGCAGATGCATTTTTCCTGATAGCCGGTACGGGACAATGACGTGTTGTCCGCCGCTTTAAAGTAAGGGAATGCGCTTAGGCCGTCATCTTCATCAAATAGGTTATCCCAGTACATTTCTTGAGTTTTAAAAACCGACATTGGAGCACCTCATTTTGTATAATTTAAAGAAATAAATACTTTTCTCTAAAAATTCAATTGAATAGAATCCAGCATGTTCTCTTCTTCCTCATTGCTCCCGCTCAATTCGATTTGTTCGATTAGAATGCTTGGTTGTTCCAGAATCACGGATAGAATGTGTAAGTAGTCGTTTGATAAAGCCTCAATTCTGCTTTTTTTAAACAGTTTTTTCGAATATTCAAACAGGCCGTGATAGTTTTCTTGGTCTGCCTGAATCGACAAGGTTAAATCGAATTTGGCAACCGGATGATGAAACTGATACGGCTTGAGTTCAAGAGAATCGAATGTCAATTCAGCGTGATCGAGATTTTGCAGCACAAACATCGTATCGAACAAAGGATTGCGGCTTGGATCTTTCGAAAGCTGTAAATGCTGAATCAATTCTTCCAACGGATAGTCTTGATTTTTATAGGCATTCAGCATGTTTTCCTTTACTTCGTTTAAGTAGGCATCAAATGTTTTACGGCTCACCGGGTGATTGCGGATGACTAACGTATTGACGAACATTCCCACGACCGACTCCACATCCAAATGAGTCCGCCCGGCAGATGGCGTTCCGACGACAATATCCTCTTGTCCGCTGTATTTGGACAAAAGAACCGTATAGGCGGCCAATAAAATCATATACAGTGTTGCTCCTGTGTTTTCTTCCATTTGTCTTAAGCGCTGTTTCAAGTGTTCCGGTATAACAAATTCAAAGGATTCGCCTTCGTAATCGCGTATGGCAGGCCGTTCGTAATCCGCAGGCATATCCAGTACAGGAATGTCATCACGAAACTGATTGAGCCAGTACGCCTCCTGGCTCTTGATATTCCGTTTCTGAATGTCCGATTGCTGCCAAACTGCATAGTCTTTATATTGAACAGGAAGCGGATCGGGTTCGTATCCCTCGTAGAGCCGGCTTAAATCTTTCATCAGAATATTGACGGACACGCCGTCAGAAATGATATGGTGCATATCAACCACAAGCACATGCCGCGAAGGCTCTAGTTCAATCAGTCCGGCCCGCATCAGCGGCGGCTTGGCTAAATCAAACGCTTGGATGAAATCAAGCACACGAGCTTCCGCTTCTTCTTCGCTTGCTTGAATTTGTTCTATTGTAAATTCAACGCTCTGATGAATACGCAGTGCCGGTTCGCCTTCATATAATTCAAAGCTGGTCCGCAAAGCTTCATGGCGCTCGATTAATTTTTGGAAAGCGGCGTTTAACCGGGCGGGATCGACCGTCCCTTCCACGCTCATGGCACCCGTCATATTGTAAGTCAGCTCGCCGCCTTCTGCGTGACTTAACAAATACATCCGCCTCTGAGCAGAAGAAACCGGATAATAGGGCATTTCTTTTGCGGTCGGGATCGGTGCATATCGATTTTTTTCCATGTGTAACGCCTTGTCAGCCAATTGTTCAATGGTAGGATACTTGAATATGTCTTTGAGAGACAGATTCACATTCAGCTCTTTGTGAATTCTGGCGGCTAAGGCTGCCGCGCGAATGGAGTTTCCTCCAAGATCAAAGAAATTATGTTTGATCCCCGCATGGCTTATTCCGAGTACTTCCTTCCATAAATCTGTCAGTTTGGACTCCACCTGATTGCCCGGCGGAACATATTCAGCTGTCTGCTGCAGACTCGCTTCGGGCGCGGGCAATACTTTACGGTTTATTTTCCCGTTGGATGTTAAGGGCATATGCTCCAGACGGACAAAATAGGACGGAACCATGTATTCCGGAAGCTCCAATGACAATTGTTCCCTAAGCTGGGCAGCAGGTATAGGTTTTTCGCTTACGTAATACGCGCACAATTGTTTTAAGCCGTCTTCTTCTTCTTCTCTGACTGTAACGGCGGCTTTTTGCACCGTTTCCACGTTATGCATCGCTGCTTCGATTTCACCCAGTTCGATTCGGTGTCCCCTGATTTTGACTTGTTCATCGATGCGGCCCACATATACGAGATTTCCATCTTTCAATCGCTTAGCCAAGTCTCCTGACTTGTACATCTTCGCTCCCGGGATAAACGGATTTTCAACGAACTTCTCTGCCGTTAAATCCGGGCGGTTCCAATACCCTCTGGCAACACCGGGTCCGCTGATATACATTTCGCCGATTACCCCGATCGGAACCAGATTTTTGCTTGCATCCGCCACATAAATGTCCGTGTTGGCAGCCGGAGTGCCGATCGGCACAAATTCCCGCTTGTCCCGTTTTGCGTCGTAACGGTAAATCATACAGCCGACGACAGTTTCCGTCGGTCCGTATTCATTGAAAATGTCCAGCCGTCCTTTAAACTGTTCGCTGATACTTTTGGCCAACCGGGTGCTTAAATTTTCTCCGCCCACAATCATTTTTCGTATGGCGGTGCCATCGGCTACATTCATTTCCTTCAGTACATGCAAATGTGCCGGTGTTAATTTGATCATATCTATTCTTGAGTCCCGCATAATCGCAGAAAGCACTGCACTTTTGTCTTCTCCATCGTAGATAATGATGGTATTTCCCGTAACCAGCGGTGTAAATATCGAAGTCACCGTTAGATCGAAAGAGATGGAAGAGTATAATGGGAAGTTGGTTTTCTCGCCCTTCACATAAACCTCTTTCGCCCACCAAATATAATTGGCCAGTCCCTGATGCTCAATGAGCACACCTTTCGGATTGCCCGTGGAACCCGACGTATAGATCATGTAGGCCAAATCATGCGTATTGCTGAACAAGTCAAGATTTGAGCGGTCCTCATGATAAGAGTTTTCCGCATCCAAAAGCACAACGTCACCATCATATGGTAATTGATCCAGCAGGCAGCGCTGTGTCAACACAATCTCCGCTCTTGAATCACTCAGCATATATAGGATCCGATCCTCCGGATATTGAGGGTCAATGGGCACGTATGCGCCGCCGGATTTCAGAACAGCCAAAATACCAACAATCAGCTCGATGCAGTGCGGAGAGATAATGGCAACGAATTGGTCCGCTTGTACGCCTTTTGTCCGTAACGTTCGCGCCAATTGGTTCGCCCGTTCATTGAGCTGTCTGTACGTATACCGCTCATTGCCAAAAATAACGGCATCATGATCAGGCCGCTGTTCCGCCTGCATTTCAAACCATCGGGAAACCGTTTCGTTATGCGGATACGGCGTCTTTGTGTCATTAAACTCCGTGAGCAATTGCTGAAGTTCGGTTTCAGACAGCATGGGAATGGAGGACAACGTCATCTCCGGCTGTTTTGCAAGGCTGTTCAAAATGCTGGTATAGTGTCTCGTGATCTGTTCAATGGTGTCTTTTTCAAACTGTCCCGGCTTAAAATCAAAATGCAACTCTATCTGTTGTCCGGCATCTTCGACCGTCAGCATCAAATCATATAAAGAGACTCCGGGGTTTCGCTCTCTTACCTTAAACGTACATTCATTGTGCCGGATTTCATGAAATTCAATATTTTGAAACACAAACATCGTGTTAAACAGTGATTTTCCTGTTGTTTCCCGCTGCACTTTTAATTTCTCCACAAGCTTGTCGAATGGATAATCTTGGTTTTCGAAAGCATCAAGCGTTTGCCGCTTTACTTCTTCCAAATAATCCGTAAACGTTCTATTGGCGTGCGGCTTCGTTCGGATTCCGGTCGTTTGAATGAAAATACCGATGATATTTTCAATATCCGGATGATTTCTTCCTGAAGCAGGCGTGCCTACGACCATGTCTTCTTGTCCTGTATATTTGTGAAGCAGCACTTTGTAGGCGGCCAGCAGCACCGTATAAAGAGTGGTTTCCGTCTTTTTCGCCAGATCTTGCAGCGAAAAGATTACATCCGGCTGTAGGGAGCACGTCACGCGCTGTCCCTCGGAAGACCGTTCCGCCGCTTTTGAACCGTCTGTCGGCAGTTGAAGGACCGGAATTTCGTCTTCAAATTGTTCCAGCCAATATGTCTCCTGCTGCTTCATGGCATCCTCATTCAGCCATTGGTTTTGCCATTCTGTGAAATCTTTATATTCAAATTCAATGTCCGGTAATGGTTTCCGATGATATAAAGCCAGCAATTCATTTGTAAGTATGTTGATGGAGTAACCGTCCGAAATGATATGATGCATATCGATGAGCAGCTCAGCCTGTTCGTTATCAATCTTGATCAGCTCCGCGCGAACCAAAGGAGCTTGTTCCAAGCGAAACGGTTTTACAAACCGGTCTGCATAGGTGTCAAATTCGTCCCGGCTCATCGTTCGGACATGAACGTTAAAATCAACTTCGTTTTCAAGTTTCTGGACGATTTCGCCATCTATAATGTCAAAATACGTGCGAAACGCTTCATGCCGCTGCATGACTTGCTGAAGAGAAGAAATCAGGGCTTGCTCATCGTACTGCCCTATAATTGATATTTGCCCAAACATATTTTGAGCCAGTTGATCCGGCTCCATTTGGTGCAGGAAATATACCCTTTGCTGCGCCGATGATGTCGGGTAATACGCTTTTTTCTCAGCAGCCTTCATCGGGAGGTGCATGACTTTCTTTTCATTCTCAATGAAACGCGCTAATTCCTTAACAGTCTGGTGATTGAAAAATTGTCCGATAGAAATTTTTTGGTGAAATGTCTTCTGAACTTTGGAAAGCATAAGCGTCGCTTGGAGTGAGTTTCCGCCCAGATCCAGAAAGCGGTCTGATCTGCCAACCCGCTCAAGGCCGAAAAGTTCCTCCCAAATCTGAGCCAGCTGCCGCTCTGTTTCATTTGCCGGCGCCTCGTAGGCGTCAGAAAAGTTAGCCGTCTTGCTTACGATTGAAGAGACCCGCTGCTGGTGATCGGCATACACTTCTTGTAAAACATGCTCTTCTTCATTGGAAAACATCATCAAGGC
The DNA here is from genome assembly GCF_036765095.1 of Bacillus sp. 0209A. Classification (NCBI taxonomy): domain Bacteria; kingdom Bacillati; phylum Bacillota; class Bacilli; order Caryophanales; family Bacillaceae; genus Bacillus; species Bacillus sp. 0209A. The sequence goes on along the minus strand of NZ_JBAIZV010000001.1, from coordinate 31,176 downwards.
GTCAAGAGGAACTGAACCTTCCTCAACTATTTTTTGCAGCAATTTCGTAAAGCCCGCTCCCCACTTTTTCATGATTTCCGGACTGATAACATTCGTATTAAAGTCAAAATCAAGAACATATTCTTGATTTGCGTCTGTTATGTTAAGAAATAAATCGTACAGCATGCATTTCACCGGGTATGCAATGGGCTCCGCCTCCGCCTTTCCAAAATGCAGCTTTCGAAAAGGCCTGTCCAAATTAAAGATAATACGCATATCCGGCACTTGATCGTGCGGAAGCTGTCTGGCTACCAGTGTCATCGGAACGGCTTGATGGCGCATTGCGTGATCCACGCTTTCTTTCATACTGCCAAGATAACCGGATAAAGTTCTTTCTGAAGAAGACGTGTTTTTCACGGGAATCATATTGACGCAATTTCCAATCAGATCATGCTGTTTCATATGCGATTGACCTGCTGCAGGGATCCCGATCACAAGGCCTGTCTGTTTGGTAAGCTGGTGCAGAAAAAGATGAAACGCGCCCAGCATCGTCACAAATACGCTATTTTTCATCTTAATGCTTAATGACTTTAAAGCCTCGCTTAAAGGCCGTCCAAGCCTGACGGTACATCGGTCTCCCTCATACCCGTTCGGATAACGGGCAGAAGCGGCGCTCGGCAGGACTGCCTGCTGTATCGGTTCAGAGAAATGATCCCGCCAATAACGGACTCCTTCTTCATAATGTCCGCTATCAATCTGCGCCTGCTGCCAGTCTAAATACTGTCGAAACGAAGCAGCCGCCTCTTTTGGCGGGAACGATTGCCCTTGTACAATTGCCGTATAGTTGCTCTCCAGCTCTTGAACAAAAACGGCGATTGACCATCCATCGGCAATGATATGATGGAACGTGAGCACAATCAGATGTTCATCTTGAGCCGATGTAAGTACATGGATTCTAAACAAGGGCTTTTGTTCATGAAAATGAAATGGCCGCTTGGCATCTTCTGTAAGCCATTTCTGAATTTCCGATTCCCGTTGCTCATCTGGGTGACCGGTAAAGTCAATGACAGGAATTTTTATATTCATCCGTTCCTGTACTTGCTGTACCTCGTCATCGACATGAATCACCGTACGTAAAGCCTCGTGGCGGTCGACGATATGCTGCACGGCTTGTGTTAAGGGCGTATGCTGCAGTTCACCCTTCACTTTTAGCATAATGGACTGGTTTAAAGCTGCAGAAGCCTCGTTCCCATAATGGGATGCCATAACCAATTGTTTTTGTTCAGGCGAAAGCTCGTATGTCCCGGATTCTTTATGGCCGCCGTCGTCAGGGGAATCCGGGCCTTCCGGGATAAATCCGCCTCGGCGAAGATCCTTCAGCGTGTCTTTAACAGCTTGAATGATATGTTCAATATCATCCGCGCTATGTGCCGTAGACAAGAAGCAGTTTCGGCCTTCCCATACATAGACTCCTTTATAATTGAGATGGTAAAAGAACAAGTCGTTATCAAGCGATGAGACAAACCGGAACAAGGAACCGAATTGAACCATGCGGATAGGCACTTGTGATTGTTCAAAGTAGCGATTTAACTGATCGACCAGGGAGGCTGTTTTTTGATTCAGCTGCTCATACAGGTGTTCTCCCTCGGTTTGTAAATGGCGAAGCACGGCTAACGACATTCTCATGGTAAGCGGGTGAGTATTGAAGGTGCCGGCCACAAATGTGCGTTTCGCCTCGTCTTGTGGAAAGGAGTCGTCCCCATACTGCCAGGTTCCCCCGTCGATCGTATTCATGAACTCAGCTTTTCCGGCAACTATTCCTAACGGCTGCCCGCCGCCGATGATTTTCCCGTAGGTCACTAAATCCGCTTGAATGCCGAACCATTCCTGGGCGCCTCCGAGACCGATCCGAAATCCGGTAATGATTTCATCCATAATCAGGGCTGTACCGGATTGCTGCGTGATCGCCCGCAGTTCTTTCAAAAATGCTTCCGGCTGCAAATCCGGTCTGCGGCTTTGTACAGGTTCCACCAATACGGCTGCCAATTCATCTCCAAGACTGCGAATTACATCGAGCGAATCGGGATTGTTGTAATGCAAAATAATCAAATCATCCATAAAGCTCTGCAGTATGCCCGGAGCAAGCGGATTCGCAGACGCAGCCCCGCCTTTTGTACTGGCCAATCCTAATACGCCGTCAAACGTGCCGTGATAAGAGCCTGAGAACGCCACAACTTTCTTTCTTCCTGTTGCCGCTCTTGCCAAACGAAGGGCAACCATGACGGTTTCTGTTCCTGAATTATAGAAAGCGACCCTTTCTACTCCGGTACATGTGCGGATTCGATCGGCAACTTCACCGGCGACATCCGACATTGGGCCGAGCGGAGGCAATGATGAACGGATTGAATCATCGATAACTTGTGTAATAAAGGACGGATGATGGCCGAAAAGGTTAACGCCGAATCCCATGGTGATATCGATATATTCGTTTCCGTCAATATCCCACATCTTGGAACCGTCAGAACGTTCGGCAATAATCGGGTACACGATTTCCTTCCAATATGAACGGAAACTGGACAAGTTGCGGTTATTTGCATGAGCAAATCGGGTTTTGTCCGTATATTGTTTGGAACCTTTCGTTTTGTCTGCGTATTTCCCGATGAAATCTGCTAAGTATTGTCTTTGCTGTGCGGTATAGTGTCCCTGTTCATGCAAGTTCTGAGGCTGAAAAGGAACATAGGGCTTCGCATCTTGAGCCAATTTCTTTTCTGCAGTGACGGTCGGATTCCCCTGCTTGACAGAAGGAATTGATTTTTCCTGCGCTTTAGCGTATTCTTTCACATTGGAATGTCCGCTGTTTCTCAGCAAATTAAAGCTATTTAATTGAGCTTGCAAAGTATCCTGAATTAATTGATTCTGAGAAGCGATTATTTTTTCAAGCATATGCCCTTGATGATCTTCTCTGTGACTAGATTCAGGCTGTGTTTCTGAAATAGCCAGTTTTTCCTGCGCCGGAACATTCTCTTGAGGCGGGGCGGATGCAGAGGATGATGGTGCGGTCTCAGTCAAGTAGTCTATGACACTTTGAAGGTTGTTCATCGTATCAAAAAAATGATCCATCGGGATGTCTACACCAAATTCGTCAGCAATGGCTTTTTTGACCTGTGACAGCATGATGGAATCCATTCCGAGCCCGATAAAATGAGCATTCAGATCAAGCTCATCCGCTCTGATTCCCGAAGCATTGCCGATTACAGTTTTCAGGAAGGATTCAATATGCGCCTTCGTTTGATTCATATTCAATGCCGCTTCTCCTCTCTCTTCGCTCTTGTTTAAGCGCAAATGGTCCGCTTCAGCCCAGCAGCGGTTCCGTTCAAACGGATACAGGGGCAATGGCGTTTTTTGTACAGTTTCACCGGCATAAAGCGCGCGCCAGTCTATAACGGCTCCTTGCACAAATAATTCAGCGGCGCGATTCAGCCATGTGATTCGTTCATCATGCGTACGGATTCGCTGCTCAATCAGATCAGCGGCTTGTTTATTCAGCTCTTCTTTATGGGCAGGCTGCATTTCCTTCAAGTTCTTATACCCCATGTGTACTCCGGGAAGATGACCGTCTCCCTGAACCACGGAGGCCAGCTTGTCACGTAATTCTTGCTTATTGGATACAATCAATGCAATAGCATGATCCAAATGAGCTCTTCCCGTACTGGCTGTATAGCAAATGGACTTCAATGAAGCTTGGCTGTCATCCGATGCATATTGCCGATACTGCTGTGCGAGTTCATAGAGTGAATGTTTAGTATGGGCGGATAAAACAAATAGGTGCGGCTCGTTTTCATTCTCGGGTGCATACTCACTTTGAGTGGTGTATTCTTCCAATACCACATGAGCATTTGTTCCGCTGAAACCGAACGAGCTGATTCCGCCTCGCAGCGGCTCGTCACCAGGTGTGAACTCCGCAACTTCCTGATTTATATAAAACGGTGAAGAGTGAAAATGAATGAGCGGATTAGGCTCCTTAAAGTGCGCTAACGGCGGGTTTTTTTTGTGATTCAGCATGAGGACAGATTTGATCAGCCCAACGATGCCTGCCGCTTCGAACAAATGGCCAATGTTCGACTTAACAGAACCAATCGCGCAAAATTGTTTTTTTGCCGTATACTTTTCAAACGCTTTACAAAGCCCGTTAAATTCAACAGGATCGCCAAGCTTGGTTCCGGTGCCATGCGCTTCGATGAAAGACAGCGTTTCAGGATCGATGCCCGCGTCTTTCCAGGCCGTCTCAATAACCTCAGTCTGAGCTGCCGGGTTCGGTGCGGTAATCCCGGCGGTTGTTCCGTCTTGATTCATCGCGCTTCCTTTGATCACGCCGTAAATATGATCTCCGTCGCGAACCGCATCCTGCAAAGGTTTTAACAGGACTGCCGCCGCGCCTTCGCCTGAGCCCGTGCCGTCTGAATCTTTGCTGAACGTTTTGGTGTACCCATCCGAAGATTCCATATCAAGCCCGATACGCAACGGCAAGAGCGATGTCCGGATACCTCCGGCAAGAGCCATTTCACACTCGCCAGAAATTAAAGATTTGCATGCCATATGAACGGCAGCAAGCGATGAAGAACAAGCTGTATCCACTGTGACCGCCGGCCCTTTTAAATTTAAGAAATAAGCGATTCGGCTGGCTAACACGGAAGGAAGGTTGCCTACAATGTATTGATGAAGTTCCTTCGGATAATTCGCAGAAAGGAGGCGCTCATAATCGTAGCCCACCTTCGAGTACCCTGCATATACCCCGACCCGACTCCCGTTCATACTGTCGCCGGCATAGCCCGCATCTTCAATCGCATGCCATGCAGACTGCAAAAACAGTCTTTGATTGGGATCCATAAACTGAGCCGTTTTAGGAGCTAAACCAAAGAACGAATAATCAAAGCGGTCGATGTCATCTAAATAGCCGCCCTTCACAAACTGATTTCCATTGAATTCGCTTTGGATGGACTTTAAATAATCCGCCGCATCTTTCAGCCGGGATGCAGGGTATTCTCGAATGCCGTTCTCTCCCTTTTCAAGCAGATCCCAAAAATCACTTTTAGTCGATGCTCCCGGGACATTGAGCGACATCCCGATAATGGCGATATCTTTCGGCGTCACATGGCTTGGTTTCGCTGTCACGTCATGCTTGATTTCAGCCCGGCTTTCAGACAGATATGCCGCTAAATCAGTGATAGAAGGATACGTGAAGAGATCTGAAACGGCAAGCTCGCGTCCAAATTTCTGTTCTACACGCTCGGCAATCTGCGATAACTGCAATGAATTTGCGCCCATATCAAAATAACTATCAGTGAGGTGAACCTTTTTTCCATCGAGCACGTGGGAAAAGATAGATAGCAATTCCGTTTCTATCTCATGAATGGGAGTCTGTCCGGATTTCTCCGGGCTGCTCTCCAGAAATTCATTAATGGCGGCAGACTCTATTGAAAAATCCCCTGCCTCATACTGTCTGGCAAGTTCATAGCGCTTAACCTTTCCACTGGTTGTTTTAGGGAGTTTTCGTATCGGAAGGACTTCTTTTATGCTCCAGCCGCCCCGCTTGTACAAATGTTTTTTAATCTCTTTGACTAGCGGCGCAAATTTTTCTGGTGATTTTTTGAAAACAACAAAGAGCACGATGTCTCTGCTTCGCGTCTTTTGATCATATACACCGCAGGCGGCAACCCTTCCTAAGTCAACCTCTTCCATTTCAATCGCGACCCGTTCAATATCGTGCGGGTAGACATTTTTTCCGTTCACAAATATAATGTCCTTTTCTCTTCCAGTTACGACTAAGTTACCATTCTCACTAATGAATCCGAGGTCTCCTGTTTTTATCCAGCCGTCAGAAGTTAGTGCTTTGTCCGTACTTTCGGGGTTGTTATAATACCCTTGCGTCACATTGTTTCCTTTGATCTCGATATGACCGATGATTCCGTCTGCTACTCTTTCATTTGCTCCGTCGGAGATTCGAATCTGGCAATAGTCTATGGGTTGTCCCACTTCGACGAATGAGGCGCAATTTTGATCCTCTTTGCTGACGTTTACAGCTCTTTCACCGAGGTTTAAATAGTCGCGATGCAGATAAACGGGAACGAATTCTTCCTCTGGTTTAGAGGACGCTGCGCCAACCGAAGCTTCCGCTAAACCGTAAACATTCAAAATGGCGGATCTTTTCATATTAAATGCTGCGCATCTGGTCAAAAATTCGTCACAGAGCTCCGGCAATATCGGTTCTGCACCGTTTGCGATGACTCTGATGTGGGATAAATCCCAGTCTGGTTCGTTTTTCAGAAATTTAAGGAAGTAGTTGTATCCGAAATTAGGAGAGGATAGAATGCTAGCTTTGTGTTCATGGGCTTTTTTCATCCAAAGAATAGGTCTGCGAATAAATAATTCTGTAGGCATCAGATGTTGGTTGATTCCGACTAAGAAGGGAACAAGGTGGTAGGCGATGAGCCCCATATCATGCGTTAAAGGCATCCAGGATAAGAAAGAGTCTTTCGAGTCAATGGACAGGACATTCCGAATGGCGCACGTGTTATGTATTAAGTTGTGATGCGTTAACATGACTCCTTTTGGATCTCCTGTCGATCCTGAAGAAAATTGGATAAAAGCCAGTTCATCCGCATCAGGTTCATATAACGAAGCGGGGTAATCGTAGGTTTGATCTTGAATGATGTCAGATTTCCCGTTTAATTGCTGATGGAAATCATGTAAATCGTGTTCTTCAGCGTATTTCTTTATTTTGTTCAATACTTTTTCAGAGGCAATCAGATACGGATGATTTAATATATTCCAAATGCGCCAGACTTTCAGCTTATGGTCATCATCTTCTCCGATACTGATCGGTACCGGGATCATTCCTCCTAATAAACAAGCCCAAAAAGCAACGACAAATGATTTGTTTTCTTGGATTTGAAATACAATTTCCTGCTTCGGCTGAATGCCGATATGCTGTAAATAGCCAAGAAACCCTTGCGCCTCATCAAACAATTGGCGGTAAGAGACAACTGTCTCGTTTTTATCGGATTCGATAAAACGGATCCCGCGATCTGAAATATTGCTTCTTTCCCGAATGACATCGACTAAGGTTTGGAATTGACTGGTATACATAGGTACCCTCCTGGGCGCTTTATTTTAAAATCCGTAATTGTTCCCAAGCCGGAAGCTGTTTAGCCTTGCAAATTAATTTGCATAAATGGATCGAATGTTCGAATTCTTGTTCTGAAAGCTCATCTCCATGTCTTTCCATTCTCTCCATTCTCTCCTTCAGCTCATGGATTTGCGTAAATAATGGGGTCGTCATGTTGGAATAAGCCGATGAATCCTTGTTGTAATTTCGCGCAATGACGGTTTGAATCATCAATTTATTCAGTTGTTTTTTGCGTAAACGGACAACAAGTTTATTTCTTTCCGCTGAATTGGAAAGCTGGTGAATATCAGATGTCTGTCCTAAAGGATAAGGTGCAATGTGATTCGTTATTTTTCTCAGCAGACCGGATAAGACATTGTTCGGCCCCATTTCGATGACTTCCGTAACTTCTTGTAGAAGCAAGTAATGTATTGATTCCGCCCATCTAACCGGCATCGTCATGTGCTGCTTGAGATGTTCGTTGATCGAATTTCCGCTGCTGTAAGGGTGTGCGGTGACATTCGAAATGATCGGCCATGCGGCATCCCGGAAGGAATACTGGTGTAATACAGTCTGGAATTGTTCGGATGCTGATCGTATCATCGAACTGTGAAAAGGCGCACTGACATTCAAATAAGTATATTTAGCCCCCTTTTCCTCCGCCATCCTGATGACACGTTCCACAGCTTCTCTATGTCCGGAAACCACATGCTGCTGGTCTGAATTCATGCAGGCGACATCTGCCGGACATTCTTCCGTCGACACTTTTGAACATATTTCTTGCAATGTTTGAAGAGAAAGCTGAGTCACGGCGGCCATCGTCCCCTGCTGCTGAGGGTCCGCATTTTGCATAAGAATTCCTCGCTGTCTTACAAGTGTAACGGCATCATGAAAAGAAAGGGCGCCCGCACAGACAAGCGCTGAGTATTCTCCTAAGCTATGACCTGCAAGAAAGTGAGGCTTAATCCCTATTTCCTGCATATACACTTGAAAAGCAATCACACTGACCGTTAAAATAGCGGGCTGTGCATTCATTGTCTTTGTCAATTCATTCATATCACCGTTAAAACACAGTTTTTTTATATCAAAGGAGATCGCATCGCTCGCTTCTTCAAATAACCTCTTTGCGAGCACAAAATCATTCCAAAAAGGTTTGCCCATTCCTACAAATTGAGACCCTTGTCCAGGAAATAAAAAGGCAAGATTGTTCATGAGCTTCCTCCGTTCACATTGAAGATTGATACAATTTTATACAAAATATCCCTATATCTAACATCCTAGCATGATTATAATAAATGTGTATAGAATACTTTTGGAGGAGTTATTGCTCGATTTTACAAAGGACCTGGATACATTTATTCATGAAATATAAGCGTGGGCTGATACTGAAAAATCAGTCTTAAAGAGAGATGATAAAAGCCGGGATGGAAGTCTGTTACCGACTCTTCTTCACTTAGATAGCGCCCTTGATGTTCATTGTTTTAGGACTATTGACATAATTGTGTCGGAAATTACATATTTTCTTTTTATTGTAAAAGTCAATTTGTATATTTGTGAAGGATTGTAAATTGATTGTGGTTGATTATAGATGTTGCGCTCGGAACTTCTCAATCTATTGAATTTTGGCAACTTCTTCTGCTGATTCCTGTTTCCATTGTTCTCTTCTTTGTAAGACACTTCTTTATCAAATCGCATTCCTCTTTCGAAATCCGTCATATTTTTTCATCTTTCTGTGAACAAAGTTTTCAGGCACAATAAAACAGCCGTTCAGAGCGATTGTTTTTTTCAAGAGCATAAGAACTATTGAGCAGTATTCCCGCCGTCCATGACCTGTGGCGCCTTTTGCTTTGTCGCTGGTCAAGCAGCGATTTCTTTCTCCTTCCCTGACAGCAACTGTTTTTGGGGAACGACCAGGAAGATGACGTCCTCTCCCATCTTGAAAAAAATGATTAAAAGTTAACATTTATACAGAACATTAAAATTCCTAGCAAAATGTTAACGTAATGAATCTGCAAGGCCTCATTACTTTTTCATGTTTTGTTCATATTTTAGTAATTGTTTATTCAACACTGTCCGCTAAAGTAATCCATATCAACAAATATGACAGCCATCTGTATCTTTTATGAAGGGAGGTCAAAACCGCGTGCCGTTATGCTGAAAGAAAAAATAAAAACATTAGGCCGTTTTTGCACCGTGGGCGTCGGCAATACACTGATAGATTTTGGTGTCTTCTTTCTTCTCACCACTTGTCATGTTCCGTATCTGCCGGCGCAGATCTGCTCCTATTCTGCAGGTATCATCAACAGCTATGTGTGGAACCGGAGTTGGACGTTTCGTGTAAAACGTAAGGCTGGGGGAAAAGAGATCGTGCGCTTTCTCATGATTAATATTGCCGCGTCGGGGATTACCTTTTTGCTGCTTTATTTGTTTCAAAAAGGCGGCTGTTCGCTTTTGGTGAGTAAGCTCGCCGCCACTATCGGCGGAATGATGATGAATTATATCGGAAACCGAATCTGGGTATTTGGAGATTCGCTGAAAAACATACAGGATCAGGAGTGAAGATGAATGAGAAAAAAAGTGAGAAAAGCGGTCATTCCCGCAGCGGGTTTAGGAACGAGATTTCTGCCGGCGACAAAGGCGCAGCCGAAAGAAATGCTCCCGATTGTCGACAAACCAGCAATTCAATACATTGTAGAAGAAGCCGTAGAGTCAGGAATTGAAGATATACTGATTATTACAGGGAGAAACAAACGCTCGATTGAAGATCATTTTGACCGATCGGCGGAATTGGAATTCAATCTGCGGGAAAAAGGCAAGACGGAGACGCTTAAGGAAATGCAGCAGATTGCCGATTTGGCCAATATTCATTATATTCGTCAGAAAGAACCGCTCGGATTAGGTCATGCGGTGCTGTGTGCGGAGCATTTCATTGGAGATGAACCGTTTGCCGTCCTCTTAGGCGATGATATTATGGTGTCTGAAAAGCCGGCTCTTCGGCAATTAATGGATGTATACGCCGCTTATGGCACAGAGGTTGTCGGCGTACAGTCTGTTCTTCCTGAGGATGTCAGCAAATATGGTATTATTCAGACATCAGGCTCTCAAGGCCATGTGTATGAAGTGAACGATTTAGTTGAAAAGCCGTCTCTGGAAGAAGCCCCTTCCGAAATTGCAGTGATGGGACGATATGTACTGAACCCTTCTATCTTCCCTGTTTTGAAGTCGATCCGGAGAGGCGCAGGCAATGAGATTCAATTAACAGATGCACTTCGTGAGGTTTGCCGCACCCAGCCTATTCATGCGCGGCTTCTGGAAGGAAAACGATATGACATTGGCGATAAATTGGGCTGTTTTAAAGCAAGCACCGATATCGGCTTAATGCGTCCTGAAATGAGATCTCAGCTTTTAGCTTATTTAGAAGAAGTGCTAAAACGGGAAACAAAAGAAGTGCTGCGATAAAAAAATTTGTAACCATCTTGCTCGTCAATCAGTCATATAATAGTGAAAAAGATAAGGACAGGTTGTGAAGAATGTGGGCAGTTTGATAAGCGAAATTTTAACTTGGCTGACGAATATGGGATATGCGGGCATTGCAATTGGTTTGATGATCGAAATCATACCGAGTGAAATTGTATTGGCCTATGGCGGCTATATGGTATCGGAAGGCACGATTGGATTTATTGGCGCCATTATTGCGGGGGTTATCGGGGGCACCATTGCCCAGATCTTTATTTATTGGATCGGTCGCTATGGCGGCAGACCGTTTTTGGACAAATACGGGAAGTACTTATTGATTAAAAAGCATCATATTGATATGTCAGAAAACTGGTTTCAAAAGTACGGCACGGGGGTTGTCTTCTCGGCACGTTTTATACCGGTTGTCAGACATGCGATATCCATCCCCGCAGGCATTGCCAAAATGCCGTTTTCCAAATTTGTGGTCCTGACTGTACTCGCGATCATTCCGTGGTCTATCCTGTTTGTTTATTTAGGCATTCAGCTCGGAAGCCAGTGGGATGATGTTGAGAACATTGCGGGCACTTATACAACACCGATTATGATACTGGCTATTGTCGTGATTGCCCTTTATTTTGCGATTAAAAAACGCACAGCCATTTTTAAACGATAGCTGGCGGATATGCATAGGGATGATTGATGCACCCCTATGCATATTTTTTTATCTGCGCTGTTGGTTTGCCAGCTTCAAGTGTTCCGCTAAAAATGCGACAAATACTTCATCACGCACGAGCGATGCGGCATAATTTCTTTTCATAAACCATTCTGCTTCTTCAAAAGATGTGAATGTTTCATCCTGTGTTTCCCCGTTAATTTGAATATTCCACTCGTTGTCTAAAGGAAACAGAAAAAATCTCATTTGTGCGCGATTTTCATACAATGATCCGTTGGCAGACCCCTTTAGGTTATAGAAGTTACGGAAAGCATCCGGCCTGACAGGATCAATTCGGAATGCTTCAGCAACAAACAATTCGTATACTTCGTCGGTTATAGAACAGCCGGATGCCTTTGCATGTCCTCCGCCTCCGTATCGGCCGGCGATCTCTGACACATCGATGTCATCGTGAATGGTGCGCAGGCTGACTCGTTTTGACCCCATGCTTAAAATCGCAATGTAATCAAGATGCGGATTTTCTTTTCCAAGCCTGTTTCCAAGCTCTGAATGGTACGATTCTGCGTGAACGATGCCCGCACAGTGTTCGTGAACAAAGGTTTGCACCAATTCCCTTTTCTTCCTGCGAAGGTAGCGCTCGATTTTTTCGTCTTCTAAATCAAGCAGCTTTTCTTCAAATTCATCAAAGAAAAATTCATCATGCGCAGAAAGACGCTGAATCATTTTTTTTTCAAATTCATCGATTGACAGCAAAAAGAAAAGGTCATTAAGCCGCTTCGCCTGTTTTTGATCGTACCGCTCCCATTCCCATGTATCATATTGGCGGACGAGTTCTGTGAATTGATCTAAGGCATTTGTCGGTTTCATGAAGCCATTTTTAACGAGATAGTCATATAACAGCGATGTGGCCGATGAAAGCCGTCCATCATCGTATTCCACTTGGACAAATCCCCATTCATGCTCATTTAAATGAAGAGCTGTTTTATGATGGTCAATCAGCTTCACTTTTCCGCCCGCTTGAACATACTCATTCAATCTCTTTTCGTTTTCTTCGTTAACGGCGAGATCGGTGATGAATAACGCGTCTTGTCTGTTGTTCTCTTTCGCTTTTTCTAAAAAGTGCTGCACCTGAGCGTTTAAGCCGTTGACAGAGTTATACCGGATCTCAATATCTTTCCCGAAAGCCAATTTTGCTACGATTCCGCACCCTACTCCGTCCAAGTCGTTATGTGAATATAAATGATACATCATGTAGGCCCCTTTTTATGATGAACTGATAATTGCCGCTAGTGAGGCAGCCTTTATTTACTATTCTAAAAAACATAGCGTTTTATGCAAAGTTGATTAGTTAACATAATGTGATTATTGTTAATAAAGAAAGAGCGCCTTTTGCGCTCCTCCCTCATTCCTTGCTTTTTTACACCGGATAAACCGGATGCTTTCGATTGGTAAATGTCATTTCCTTTGTCATATATGCCTTGAGCCGTTTGGCCAGTTCATCACGCAGCGAATTGGCTGGAATGACGGCATCGATGATCATCTCTGAAGCCAGGCGGTATATATTGATGTCCTCTTTGTATTCCTCCCGTTTGCTGCTGATAAATGGCACCCTCTCTTCTTTCGGCAGCTCGGCGATTTTTTTCGCGTAGACGGCGTTTACAGCTGCTTCTGGGCCCATGACGGCGATTTGGGCGGTTGGGAGCGCCAAGCAGCAATCCGGTTCAAATGCCGGCCCTGCCATTGCGTACAACCCCGCTCCGTACGCTTTTCGGACAATGACAGAGAGCTTGGGAACAGTTGCCTCTGACATCGCTGAAATCATTTTTGCTCCGTGCCTGATGATGCCGGCTTGTTCTACCTTTGTGCCGATCATAAAGCCGGGAATATCTGCTAAGAACAGCAATGGGATATGAAACGCGTCACATAAGGTAATAAATTTAGCCGCTTTGTCTGCTGAATCATGGAATAAGACGCCTCCTTTTACCTTCGGCTGATTTGCAACAATGCCGACAGGCTGCCCGTGAATTCGTGCGAGGCCCGTTATTAATTCAGGTGCGAATAAAGCTTTGATTTCAAAAAATGAGTCTTCATCAATGACCCGCTCTATCAGCTCATGCATATCAAATGGCGCATTTTGGTTCTGCGGAATGACGTCGGCAAGCGGGCTGTCGAAGTGTTGTGGCGGGCGTTTATCCTGAATGGGCGCTTTAGCTTGATAATTAGCCGGAAAGTACGATAAATAAGCCCGTGCCAGACGTATGGCTTCTTCTTCAGTGTCTGCAAGAATATCTCCGCACCCTGAGATTGAGCAATGCATACGGGCGCCGCCCATTTCTTCGAGAGACACTTTTTCGCCAATGACCATTTCCGCCATCCTTGGTGAGCCTAAATACATGGAGGCGTTACCGTCTACCATGACGACTATGTCACAAAAGGCCGGGATATAAGCGCCTCCTGCGGCAGACGGCCCGAATAGCAGGCAGATTTGCGGAATGCGCCCTGATAATTTGACTTGATTGTAAAAAATTCTTCCCGCGCCGCGTCTCCCTGGAAATACATTGATTTGGTCGGTGATTCTGGCGCCTGCCGAATCGACTAAATAAAGGAGCGGACAGTTTAATTTTTCCGCTGTTTCTTGGATTCTGATGATTTTTTCAACGGTTTTCGCTCCCCATGAGCCTGCTTTTACCGTTGAGTCATTGGCCATGGCGCAAACGGTTTGGCCGCCGATTTTGCCGATGGCTGTTATGACTCCGTCAGCGGGAAGCCCGTCTGACATGCATTCCGCAAAAAAAGCGTCTTCAAGCTCGATGTCATCGTCAAACAAAAGAGCAAGCCGTTCTCTGACAAAGAGCTTGCCTTTTTCTTGGTTGCTCTGATGATACTTTTCCGCCCCGCCTTGTCGTATCCGATCGGCCCGTTCTGTTCGTTCCTTTTCATAATCCATGAGCATTGCCTCCCTTTTATATTCCCTTGTATACGGCCCGTCTTTTTTCTTGAAACGCCTGAAGTCCTTCTCTTCTGTCTTTTGTCGGAATGGTATGTTCATATGCTTTTTGTTCAATCGCCAGACCTGTAGCGAGATCTGTCTCCAATCCTTTATTGATTGCGAATTTAGCCTGACGGACAGCGATCGGCCCGTTGGCAGAAATGGCTGCGGCCAGTTCCTCTGCTTTTGGCATGAGGTTACAGGGTGCCGTGACATGCTCTACAAGGCCTATCTCCTTTGCTTCGTGTGCAGTTACGCGTCTGCCTGTATAAATTAATTCTTTTGCTTTTCCTCTGCCGATCAGCCGCGGGAGCCTTTGGGTTCCTCCAGCGCCTGGGATAATGGCTAACCCTGTTTCCGGAAGGCCCAGCACGGCAGATTCAGTTGCGATTCGAAGGTCGCATGCCAATGACAATTCAAGACCGCCGCCCAATGCGCTTCCGTTTACCGCAGCTATAACCGGCTGCGGCAGGGCTTCAAGCAAAGCCGCGGTTCTTTGAATGAGAGATACACTTTCAAGAACCTGATCTTCTTTCAGCTTTAGCCGTTCTTTTAAGTCTGCCCCCGCGCAAAACGCTTTTTCGCCGGTACCTGTGAGGATGACGCAGCGGATGTTTGCATTGAATTCAATTTCCTGAAGAATCACATGCAGGTTTCTGAGCATTTCCGCTGAAAGAGCATTTGCCGCCTGAGGCCTATTTAAAGTGATCACGGCAATGTGATCGTTTTGAACGGTAAAAAGAATAGATTCTTCCATTGTATTTGTCCTCTCTTTTATGAAGATGATTTAAACACCTGTAAATTTCGGCTCGGCAGTTGTTTGCCCATTTTCTCTTCTATCCATTTGGCCGCAGAAAGCAGTTTATCGAGCTTTACATTTGTTTTGATGCCCATGTGTTCAAGCATATACACGATGTCCTCAGTTGCGGCGTTTCCTGACGAACCTGGAGCATATGGGCAGCCTCCAAGCCCGCCTGCCGAGCCGTCGAACACAGTGATGCCCATTTGGAGCGCTGTGACCATGTTGGCCAGCGCCGTTCCTCTCGTATCATGAAAATGCAGGGCCAATTGATTGGCGGGGAATCGTGGCAAAAGAGCTTCAAGCACGGTTTCAACTTGGGCGGGATTTGCCGCTCCGATTGTATCTCCAAGCGACAGTTCAGAAATTCCAAATTCAAATAGGGCTTCAGAAAGGCGAATCACTTGTTCAATGGGGACATCTTTTTCGTATGGACAGCCGAAAACGGTTGAGAGGTAGGCTCTTGTTGTGAGGTTTGCTTTTATTGCGTCATCGTTTACTTGTTTGAGAATGTGAAGAGTTTCAGAAGTCGATTTGTTGATGTTTTTTCTATTGTGCGTCTCGCTGGCGGACATAAAGACGCAAGCTTCGTCAATGCCTCCTTCAAGCGCATTCTCCAGTCCCTTTTGATTCGGAACAAGTGCCGCGTACGTTACCTCCTTTACACGGTCGATGCCTTTTGCGACGTCTATCGCATCTCGAAGCGCCGGAATCCATTTCGGATGCACGAAGGATGTGATTTCGATGTAGGAAAGCCCTGTCCGGGAAAGCTGGTTGACCCAAGTGATTTTATCTTCTGTTGCGATCCATACGGGCTCGTTTTGTAAGCCGTCACGCGGACCGACTTCTTTGATCTTCACTTTTTTAGGATATGACATGTTCTTCCTCCAGATTATTGAGTGGAATCGCTCAGTACGAGCAGCACGTCTCCTTCATTTGCGAAATCGCCCTCATGTTTTTTGACTTCTTTTACGATTCCGCTTCTGTCTGAAACGATCGGTATTTCCATTTTCATTGATTCCAGAATGGCAACTTCCTGGCCTTTTTCAATTTGGTCGCCGGCTTTGACGTGCACTTTCCACAGGTTTCCCGCCATTTGTATCTTAACTGTCATGACAACTGCCTCCTTTATAGGTGTTGTTTCAAAAAGTCAGTCGTAACATCCCCTTCTTTAAATGCTTTTGATGCCGCAGCCTGTATGAGAAGCGGAAGATTTGTTTTGATTCCCTCTATCTGATAGTCGCTGAGCGCTGTCTCCAGTTTTTCAATTGCCTCCTCTCTGTTTTGGCCTTTGACAATCATTTTGGCGATCATCGGGTCATAAAAAGGGGTGACAGTACTGCCTTTCGCTACCGCACATTCGTGTCTGACGCCTGTTTGGCCAGGGAGTGAAAACGCAGAGATCGTTCCCGGTGACGGATAGAAGGTCTTCGGATCTTCCGCGTATATTCTGACCTCTATCGCATGCCCGTTTCGTTTGATGTCTTTTTGAGAGAATGTGAGAGTTTGGCCCGCAGCAATACGTAACTGCTGCTCTACTAAGTCTAGGCCTGTTATTTCTTCAGTCACGGGGTGTTCAACTTGCAATCTTGTATTCATTTCGAGGAAATAAAAGTTTTGATTCGGATCAACTAAAAATTCAATGGTTCCTGCGTTCGTATAGCCGATCGCTTTGGCTGCTTTTACTGCCGTTTGCCCGATCTTCATTCTCAGTTCATCGTCTAAAAATGGAGACGGCGCTTCTTCAATGACCTTTTGATGGCGTCTTTGAACTGAGCAATCGCGTTCAAACAGGTGTACTGTATGGCCATGCTGATCGGCCAAAAGCTGAACTTCGATGTGGCGGGCATGTTCAATGACTTTCTCTATATACATCGACCCGTCGCCGAAAAAATCTGCGGCGCGCTTTTTGTTCCCCTCGTATGCCTTTCTTAATGCTTCTTCGTTCTGAACAAGCTGCATTCCGATGCCTCCTCCGCCCGCTGAAGCTTTCAGCATGACAGGGTAGCCGATTTGACGTGCGGTGAGGCAGGCTGCCTGAATGTCTCCGAGGGATTCAGAAATGCCGGGAACGACAGGGACTCCTGCTGCCTCCATTGCTTTTCGCGCTTCAATTTTGCTGCCCATCTTTGCGATGATATCGGGTGCAGGGCCGATAAACACGATGTTTTCTTGCTTGCAGCGTTCAGCGAATCGGCTGTTTTCTGATAATAACCCGTATCCCGGGTGGATCGCGTCGGCGTTTGCTTTTTTTGCCGTCTCTATCATTCTCTCTATATTTAAATAACTTTCACTCACTCTTGATTCCCCGATCAAATAAGCCTCTGTGGCCGCCTTTGTATGGGGTGCGTCTCTGTCTGCTTCTGAATAAACCGCGACCGTTTTGATGCCGAGGCGGCTGCACGTTCGGATAATTCTCATTGCGATTTCTCCGCGGTTGGCGATTAGTACTTTTGTAAACATGGCTTCACCTCATTGACATGATAAGTTGAACAGTTCAATCGTTTTTTCACGCAGTTTATATTTTTGAATTTTACCTGAAGCCGTCATCGGGTACTCGTCTGTAAAAATCACATAACGCGGAATTTTGTGGCGGGCGATTTTCCCTTTGCAATAGGATTTAAGCTCTTCAGATGAAACGCTTTTTCCGTCTTTTAGTTTCATCCACGCTGCTGCCTCTTCCCCGAATTTGGCATCAGGCACACCAACGACCTGTACATCTATAATAGCGGGATGCCGGTATAAAAATTCTTCGATTTCCCGAGGGTAAATGTTCTCACCGCCTCTGATGAGCATATCTTTTAATCTTCCTGTGATGCGGCAGTACCCGTCTTCATCCATGACAGCAAGATCTCCGGTAAACAGCCATCCGTCGTAATTGATTGCTTTTCTAGTCGCTTCTTCGTCTTTATAATAGCCTTTCATGACATGGTAGCCGCGGGTGCATAGCTCTCCCTGCACGCCTCTTTGAACTTCTTGACATGTTCCGGGCTCTACAATTTTCACTTCTGCATGAGGCAGGGCGCGGCCTGTTGTATCGACTCTCCTTATGAAGGAATCATTGGCTCTCGTTTGCGTAATGACCGGTGAGGCTTCGGTTTGTCCATAGGCGATCGTAATATCTTTCATGCCCATCTTTTCAATGACAGCTTTCATCACTTCACTTGGACAGGGAGAGCCGGCCATGATGCCTGTTCGGAGCGTCGATAAATCATATGCTTCAAAATCCGGATGATGCAGCTCGGCGATAAACATGGTCGGCACGCCGTGGAGCGCTGTGCATTTCTCTTTTTCGACCGTTTTAAGAACGGAAACGGGATCAAATTCCTGTACAGGTATCATGGCTGCCCCGACGGACACACACGCCAAAACCCCGAGCACGCATCCGAAACAGTGAAAAAACGGGACAGGGATGCACATGCGGTCTTGAGAGGTTAATGCCATACATTCAGCGATATTGGCAGCGTTATTGATGACATTAAAATGGGTCAGCATCACACCTTTAGGAAACCCTGTCGTTCCTGATGTGTATTGCATGTTGATCACATCGTCTTTTTCAAGGCTGTTCATTCTTGCTTCCAGCTCAGCATCTGTCACTGTTTTTGCAAATCTCTCTGTATCCCCCCAATGATACATGCCCGGCAAAGGTTTATCGCCAATATAGATCAGCATTTTTAAAAAGGGATAGCGTGCTGATGTCAGCTGCCCGGGCTCGGCGGTTTGCAGCTCTGGAATGAGGCTGTTCAGGATGTCTGTGTAAGAAGTGCCCCGGTATGAATCCATGACAATAAGCGCCACGGCATCCGATTGCTTTAACAAGTAATCGAGCTCGTGTGCTTGGTAATTGGTATTGACGGTCACGAGCACGGCTCCGATTTTTGCGGTGGCGAACTGAACGGCCAGCCATTCGGGGATATTTGAAGCCCATATGGCTACGTGGTCTCCTTTCCCAATCCCCATCCGCATGAGTGCTTTAGCGGTTTGACGGCACAGGCTGTCAAATTGGGCGTACGTATAGCGGATATGTCTGTCTGGATAAACAACCGCTTCTTGGTCGGGATAGGTTTCAGCGGTTTGTTCCAGCAGTCTGCCGATTGTGGAATGGATGAGTTCAGCCATGCATTGTTCCTCCTTTCTAAGATATGGGAAAGCGTTTACATTTTACGTTAAAAGCTGTCTGGCGATCACGATACGCTGAATTTCAGATGTGCCTTCACCGATTTCCATTAATTTTGCGTCCCGCAGCATCCGCTCTACCCCATATTCCCTCATATAGCCTGAACCTCCATGGATTTGAATAGCTTGATTGCAAGCTCTTGTCGCCATTTCAGATGCAAAGAGCTTGGCATACGCCGCTTCTTTTGTGAACGGTCGTTTATGGTCTTTCAGCCATGCGGCTTTTAACACCATTTGCCGCGCCAGATCAATTTCCATCGCCATGTCGGCAAGCTTAAATTGTATCGCCTGAAAGGAAGAAATCGGCTGTCCGAACTGCTTCCGTTCTTTCGCATATGCCAATGATGCTTCAAGTGCGGCTTGGGCAATGCCGACTGCAAGAGCGGCGATAGAGATTCGTCCGCCGTCCAGCGTGTATAGAAACTGCTTAAACCCTTTTGTTGGATCACCGAGTAAGTTGCCCGCAGGCACTCTGACATCTTCAAGCAAAATTTCCGCTGTGTTTGAACCTCGGACGCCCATTTTATCGTACGGGCTCGTAATCGTAAGTCCGGGTGTGTCGGTTGGCACAATCAATGCGGAAATGATGTTTTTTCCGTCTTTGTTTTTGCCTGTTACTGCGGTCACAATCACCGTGCGTGCGTAGCTTGCATTTGTGATCCAGCATTTTTCGCCGTTAATCACGTACTCGTCACCGTTTGTTACCGCTTTCGTTTGAGTGCCTCCTGCATCTGATCCGGCATTTGGTTCCGTTAGGCCGAATGATCCGAGTGCTTTGCCCGACGCCAGCGGAGTCAAATGCGCCTGTTTTTGTTCTTCTGTTCCGAAGTAATAAAGCGGGCTTGCGCCGAGCGAGACCGCCGCTGCATAGCTTAATCCAGTACTGCCGCAGGCTTTGCCGATTTCTTCAACCGCTAAGGCATATGAAATCGTATCTCCTCCCGATCCGCCGTATTCTTCTGGAAATGGAATGCCCATCAGCCCGATTTCACCCATTTTTTTAAATGTTTGAATCGGGAACTCGCCTGTTTGATCTACATGTTCAGCGTGAGGAGCAATTTCTTTTTTCGCAAAATCCTTTACCATTTCACGCACCATTTGCTGTTCTTTTGTCAGCTCAAAATTCACGTGGTTTCCTCCTTCACATCTTTGTAACATCCTATTAGGCGAGTTCTGTAATCATTCCCTGACAAAAGAAGTCTGAAAATTAAAACGGGGTCATTTTTTATGTAAAAACATCTACGGGATGAGCATACATAGCATACATAGCATACATCCATATCGCAAACGCAATGGCGTGCCTATTTGATAGTGTCGGGAACTGTGATCGATCAAGTTTTTGATAAAGAAAGTGCAGCAAAAAGGGTTTCTTCAGCCGGATCAGTTAAAATGGCGTATGACCAGACTAGATTGGAGATTCGCCCCGCAATTAAGTGAGCTCTTCTGTCAGACATTGATATTCGGATTGTATTTGAAAAAGGAAAGACTTATATGTATTCGTTTTTAAGAAGGCCGTATATCTCTACATCAACAACTCCTTTACCTGACCAATAGGACTCCTGCCTGAGCAATCCTTCTTTTATAAAATTGTTTTTTAAGAGGACGTTTTTTGAAGCTTCATTTTCAGGCATGACTTCAGCTTGAATCCTGTTTACATTGACGTTTTTAAATAAAAATGCTGCAAGCATGCGGACGGATTCTGTAGCAAACCCTTTCCCCCAGTATTCTTCACCTAAGTAGTATCCAATTGTCACCATGTTTACTTTTTGATTAAAATCCATCGCTTCAATAATCCCAACCAGTGTATTCTCTTGATTCTTCGGAAAAATCCCCCACTTAATTCTGCTTTTTTTGTTGTAGTCCCTATCAAAATGGCCGATCATTTTATGTACTGTTTTTATGTTATGTTTCGGGATGATGCCGCAGTATTCAAATACTCTGACATTATCATAAATCGAAAATACGTCCTGTACGTGCACCTCTTCAATTTTACTTAAAACTAGATTCTCAGATTCCAATACTGGGAAATGTCCAAAAACCGCTTCCATATTCATATGAGTCTCTCCCTTGCTTTTTTTCTTTAACAAATTCAGCGGCTTATCAAAAGAATCCTGTCTCCAACATCACTTTTAAAAAAAAGACGACTTTGAAAGCCGTCCTTCTCACTTCTTATTTTGTCTTTCGTTTGGAAGCCTTGCTTTCGTTATGGAGCCGGTCTGCTGAAGTGACATAATACGTATACTTCTTGTTTGGGTCTGCTGTTTCATCTAAAAAGGTTTGCTGCCCATTTGTTTTTCTCACGGTTCCCAGCAATGTTTTGGTCGATTCCCCTTCGGCTCTGTATATCGCATAATAGGTAGTTTCTTTCATTTTTTGATTTGACGGGTGGTCTTGAATGAGCAGCAGGTTTCCGTTTTTGTCTTTGGTGACCTTCGTAAGCTTTGGTTTTTTTGGTGCGGCACTGTCAAGCCAAGGCATTTGCGGAACCAATGCCGGTTTGCTGTAAAGCTCGGTGATGAGCCTGTCTTTAATGCCAAGCGGATTTTTGTTGAGGTCTTTGAGACTGAAGTGCATGCTTCCTTTTACAAGCTCAAGCTGACGGTTTAAGGTGATTTGTCTTACATACTCCTCAGGGTCGGACCATGGCGGATCAAAGTTGTTGTTGATTTTATAAGCTGCCTGCCCAATATATAAATGAACAGGCCTATTGTTGACTTCATTGCTCCACCAATCAGCCAGCACGTCGTAAGCCGCTGCGTTAAAGCCGATACTCCAATAGATTTGCGGCGCAATATAATCGATGTCTCCTTCTTGAATCCAATGTCTTGTGTCGGCGTATAGGTCGTCATAATTCCTGACGCCTGCTTTGGTATTTGAGCCGGTCGGGTCATCTGCCGCGTTTCTCCATACACCAAATGGACTGATGCCGAATTTGACATAGGGTTTCGCGGCCTTGATCGTTTGGTTGATTTGTTTGACTAGCTGGTTCACATTATCACGCCGCCAGTCATCAATATTGGAAAACGTGCCTTTTCCATATTGTTCATATTGTCTTTGATCAGGAAATTCCTGTCCCGCTATTTTATAGGGGTAAAAATAATCATCCATATGAACAGCATCGATATCATAATGTTTTACGACTTCCTCAATGCTTTTCACGATAAAATCTCTCGCTTCAGGAATGCCCGGATGGTAATAAAGCTGGTTTCCATAAGCGGCAACCCATTCTGGATGCTTTCGTGCCGGATGATCCTCAGACAATTTATCGAGATCCGTATGATTCATCGTAATACGGTAAGGATTAAACCATGCGTGAAATTCCAAATTTCGTTTATGGGTTTCTTCAATCAAAAATGCTAGCGGATCATAGCCCGGGTCTTTGCCTTGGACACCGGTTAAGTACTCAGACCAAGGTCCGTAAGCGGACGGATAAAAGGCATCTGCCGTCGGTTTAATCTGAACAATAACGGCATTCATTCCCATTGTCTGTACATCGTCAAGCAGTTTGATATACTCTTGTTTTTGTTCTTCCGTTGTTAAACCTTTCTTTGACGGCCAATCAAGGTTTAAAACGGAAGCAATCCATACGGCTCTAAGTTCCCTGTCAGGATGCGCATTGGCCATAAACGGAACGGAGATGACAAACGTTCCGATGATCAAGCTGACAAGGAAACGGACAATCGGCTTTTGGCGAACCTTCATTCTGTTTCTTCTCCCCCATTACATCACTTTCACTTTTCGCTATTACGGTATTCCCGGGCTGCAAAAGGGTGCTTAATCGGTTTGAAGAAATCAGGATTTACGTCTATATCACCAGATAAACGAAAAAAGTCCTGAAGCATATTTGCGCTGCTTTAGGACTTTTTATCATTTAGCATGGTTTGCAGGCTCTTTAACACATCAACGAGTTTTACGCCGACACCGACAGCTGTTTCAAGAATCGCTTGTGCTCCTGCGATGGCTAAAATAAAGATGACTGGAACTGCAATACGAGGCAAAAAGAGATAGCCCAATCCGATCAAGATCGCACACCAAACGCCGGCACACCAGTAGCAATTGAGCATATACCCAAAGTTAGAAGCCGGAACGTTTTTTACATCTACATGCCCGTTTTGATCAATGATCCTTTTCTTTTTCATAAAAGGTTTTCGGATAAATTCTGTGATTTTGTCGAATACAATCAAATGTGTCAGCCTGTAGCTGGCAAGAATCAGCATGATAAAAGTAAGCCAAGAAAGATGGTCCATAACAGCCTCCAACAAAAAGGATGATGTTATCATTCCCTCGTGTTCTTTATCCATTCTTGATATAAAAAGAAAGACGGACAGAGAATGCCTCTGTCCGGTAAATCGCTTATCGTTTGTGCAGCAGTGCTTTATTTGAAGTGATCTTGTCTAAAATGTCGAGGATGATGTCAGCGTTTTTTTCAGCATATGTGCCTTCCAGCATGTCTTTATGAGCGCCAAAACCGGTGTATTCGCTGTAGTTTCCGAAGGCGGCGCCTTTCCATTTCGTTAAGCCTGTATGCCCGCCAATTTCGGTTTGAATTCCAGCTTCAATGAAATGAATGTTTGCTTTGATATGCCCTTCATTCAGTAACTGCGACCAATATTTCTGATAGTTTCTTTTTTTCTTCATCACCTTTTCTCTGACTGCTTCAGGCAGGTAAGCTGCCGATTCGTCATTTCCAGCATCGATAGGGATAGGCTGTTCTTTTAGATAAGCGTCCACGATAATAAAGTCACTGACTTCCAATCCTCTCTGCTCCATAGCCTGTACCACTTCAAAAGCAAGGTTGCCTCCCGCGGAGTAGCCTAATAAAACGTATGGGCCTTCAGGCTGTATGTCTGTGATGTAATTGACATATTGTTCAAGGCGGGTATCATTTTCAATAAAGTGAAATCCGTATACGGCCGCCTTGTCATTCAGCAATAAAGCAAGGTCTTTGAAATAAATGCCAAATCCCGATATCGGCGGGAAGCAGAAAAGGTTTCGCGCGCCGTGCTGGTTCAGTTTGATCACATGCTGTTCATCTGCCGCTGTCAGCTGTTTAGAATAAAGTTTTTCGGCAAGCTGAGCGATTGTCGGATATTCGAACAAGAGATCAATCGGTATGTCTATTTGCTGCTGATGCTTCAATGTGTGTATGACTTGCAGTGCTTTTAGTGAATGTCCGCCAAGAGCAAAGAAGTCATCATCAATACTGATGGTCTGGACACCGAGAACATGTTTCCAAATGTTTGCCAACTCTTCCTCAACCAAGTTTCTGGGCAGTGTGATGTCCTGCCGTTTGTCAGGCTTGTTTTCTGGAATAGGAAGAGCGCTGCGGTCTATTTTTCCGTTTCCGGTAAGCGGCATCCGGTCCACACGCACCCAGTGCTGCGGGATCATATAGTCCGGGAGCACACGCGCCAAATCGGCGCGGATCTCCTTTTCTGTTCGTTTGCCATCGCTGACGTAATGAGTGTGCAGCTGCGCCTCTCCGTCTTTTTCTTTCATTGTCACTGCCGCTTCCTGCACACCTTCCATTTCTAACAGGCGCGCTTCAATTTCGGCGGGCTCAATTCGTTTTCCCCTGATTTTTATCTGCCTGTCAATCCTGCTGATGTATTCTAGGTTTCCATCGGGCAGCCAGCGAGCTAAATCACCTGTACGATATATTCTTTCTCCAGACAAGAAAGGATGAGGAGAAAAAACATCATTTGTGAGGTCACCTCTGTTCAAATAGCCTTTTGCGACCCCATCACCGCCGACACAAAGCTCTCCGGGAACGCCTATTGGCAAAAGACGGCCTTTTTCATCTAAGATGAATGCGGTGCTATTGCTGATTGGTTTTCCGATCGGAATCGGCCCTGCATAGTCTCTTTTCATCTTAAAAAAGGTTGAAAATGTCGTGTTTTCCGTAGGCCCGTAAATATTATGAAGCGCCAGATCTGGACAGGCGTGTCTGACAGCATTCATAAGGGCAGGCGAGAGTGCTTCTCCGCCGACATATAACGTATGGAGCCCGCGGAACATGTCTGCTTGAACTTGAGCCAGCTGATTAAAAAGAGCTGTTGTTAAAAATAGTACTGAGATGTTATTTTCAAGCAAATACGCACCAAACCGATCAGGTGCCAGCATTGTCGATTTATCAATGATATGAAGACTTGCACCATTTAATAGCGCACCGAACATTTCAAAGGTGACGGCGTCAAAGCTGATAGATCCAGTCAGAATAAATCGGTCATCAACGGACGCAGACGTGTAATTGCTGTTTTTGACAAGGGACACGACATTGCGATTGGTGATCATGACGCCTTTCGGCCGGCCTGTTGATCCTGAGGTATACATGATGTATGCAAGATCGTCCGGGCTAGAGCCGACGTTGATAGGGGTATCATTCTCTTCCATCCAGGCATGTGCATCTGAAGTCATACACGTTCCTGAGAACGAAGCGTTTGCCTCTAACCCTTTTTGGATAATTAGTATTTTCGCTTGTGTTTCCTCGAGCATAAAGTTGACACGTTCAGGTGGGAGCTCGGCGTCAAGCGGGAGGTATGCTCCTCCTGCTTTTAAAACGGCAAGCACACTGATCATGAATTCGCCAGAATGAGCAGCCAATATGCCGGCTGTCTCGTTCTGCCGAAACCCTTTTTGATATAACGCTCTGGCGAGTGAATTAGAGCGTTGATCAAGTTCTTTATACGAAAAAGTCAAATTCCCACACACAAGTGCGATATGGTCTGGCGTCTTTTCTGCTTGTTCACGAAATAAATCTATAATTGTATGATTCTTTGGATATTCTGTTTTTGTATTGTTGAACTGTGTGACAATCTGCTCTTTTTCTGTAGCATCAAGAAAAGAAAAATCAGCAATTGGCGTATCAGGGTGATGGGCCGCTGTGCTTAGCGCTTGTGTAAATTGCCTTTTGATACAGCTGATCCAGGCAGCATCGTAAATGAACGCATTATAGCTGAATTTGATGATCAGTTCTTCGCCGGGAGCAACGACAAGATTAAAGTGATATCCTGATTGCTCGGATACCTTCACTTGATCGATTTGCAGTGGTGAATCCGCGGAATCGGCGATTTTCTGCTGTATCGGATAGTTTTCAAAGACAATAATGTGATCAATCAGTTCCTGTTTTAAAGCGGTGTTTGCCTGAATATCAAATAAAGGCTGGCAGGTAAACGGCTCAGCTTCCAGCATTTCTTTCTGGCATCGTCTGACCAGCTCCTGAAACGTTTCGCCTTGAAATGTTTGAATGCGAACCGGAATGGTATTGATAAACAATCCTATCATTTGTTCCACACCCGGAATTTCTGACGGTCTGCCTGATACTACTGCGCCAAATACAACATCGTCTGTGCGATTATATTGCTGTAGCATGACGCCCCAGACGGTCTGGATAAAGGTGGCTAGCGTGACGCCGTGTTGTTTGGCAGTCTCTTTGAGCTTGTCTGTCAGTGGTTTATTTAATGAAAATATCAAATCTTCACGTTGATAACCCTCTTTTGTTTCTTCATCAGACACACGAGGCAGCGGTGATGGGGTGCTGTAGTTTTTTAAATAGGAATCCCAGTACTCCGCCGCTATTTCTTTGTCACGATTTGTCAGCCAGGAAATATAGGTGCTGTACGGACGGACAGGGTCTAAAGAAAGCGGTTTTCCTGCATGAATCGATTGATATATCCGCATAAATTCCTGAAGAACGATGCCAAGGCACCAGCCGTCCATTAAAATGTGATGGTGGCTCCAGATGCAAACATGCTCCTCTTCAGCTGTTTTGAATAGATAAATCCGCATCAACATGTCTTTTTGCAAATCAAAGCCTTTTTGCTTGTCCTTCTCCTTAAAGCATTCAATATACTCATTCTGCCCGTTTGTGGGCAGATGGGAAATGTCTTCGCTGTACAAATGGAATTCGCGTTCTGTCATCACGACTTGCCGAGGTCCCGACAAATGCGGGACGTGCGGCAAAAACACAGTTCTGAAAATATCATGGCGGTCGATGATGGTTTGAATGCTGCGCTGAAACCAGTCATAGCTGAGGCTTCCTTTGATGCTGAAAAGCGACTGCTCAACATACGCTCCCTCCTCTTTGCGGAGGAAGGAATGAAACAGCATTCCCTCCTGCATATGACTCAGAGGATAAATATTCTTGATTTTTTTGATCTTATCCATAGCATTTGCACCTTTCTTCACGGATTCATTAGTGAAAACTGAGCATATCAGCAATCTCTTGCAGCGCGTCCTCGGTCAGTTCTTGATCATCAAAATCACTGATGGTCTTTTCTGTTTCGCTTTTGTTCTGGCAGTGTTCGATCAGCTGTAATAAAAATTGACGGCATGTTTCGCTAAGCTGTTCGATGGTTTTGCGCTCAAAGCGGGCATTGTCATAAGTCATATTGACAGTCATTTTTCCTTCTGCAGCGATTGCGCTGATATCCAGCGACTGTTCACGGTTCCATGTTGTGCTGATATCATCCCCGGCACCAAGCGGAGAGAATGAGAAGGCGTCCTCCTCAGGTGCTTCAGCTGGGCTGCCGCTTTCAAATTGCCCCAAATAATTGAAGTTGATTTCTGGCGCGCCTGTGAAATTGATGTCTTTTTTGTCAGGCGGCGTCAAATATTTGATGACACCGTAGCCGAATCCTTTGTCCGGTACACGTCTCAGTGTATCTTTTGTTGTTTTTAGCACATGAACCATGCCTTCTTCCGAATCTGGCAAGTCTGCGTTTAGTTTAATCAATAACGGATAAATGGCGGTAAACCATCCAACCGTCCGGCTCACATCAATCCCGTCTAATACATCCTCTCGCCCGTGGCTTTCTAATGATAGTTTGAAGGCGGATTGATTGGTCCAATGGCGCAGCGCGAGAATGACAGAAGCGAGAAGCAAATCCTGAGTATCTGTGTTGTATGCGCTGTTGGCATCTTTTAAAAGCGCAGCTGTCTCTTTATCGTTTAATGTAAACGAAATGGTGGATCGTTTTCTCTCGTTTGCTATGGGCCCGTCGATTTGATCAAAAGGCAGTGCATCTGTTTGATATTCTTCGGTTTCGCGCCAATACTTGAGCTGTTTTATAAGCTGCTGGCTTTCTGCATAGCCAGAAAGCTTTTTCGCATACGCTTTAAACGAGCTTGTTTTAGGCGGCAGTTTGATATCCTCCCCGCCAGTAGCTTGGTGATACCCTAAAGACAAATCTTCAAGCAGAACCCGCCACGAGATGCCGTCAACGACGAAGTGATGAGCCGATAGAAACAAGAAATCACCGTCAGTTGTGCGGAAAAGACCGGCTTGCAGCAGCGGACCATTCTTCAAATCCATTTTCTGCTGAATATCACGTACATAATGTTTGATAATAGGCTCATACGCTCTATTTCCGTTAGTGTCTTCTGGAGCTGATAAATCAATCATCTGAAGGCCATACAGTGCATCGTCCGAATGACTGATCGGCCGATTATATTGATTCCAATATCCTTGTTCATTCTGTGAAAATACCATCCGCAGCGCATCATGATGACTTGTTATTGCTTTTAACGTTTTGCGCAGTGCGTCTTCTTGTATAGAGGTGCTTCGATGCAGCATTACGGACTGATTAAAATGGTGTTTTTCTTTTATATCTTGAGCAAGAAACCATTTCTGAACAGGCGACCAAGTGATCTCGCCCTCGACCGGGCCTTGGTCAATGACGCGCACAGCTTTTCGAACCCGAGCGGACAATTCACCAAGAGTCTGATGTTCAAACATCTCACGTACTGTCGTTTCGAATCCGCGCTGCTTCAGTCTGGAACAAACTTGCAGCGCTTTAATAGAATCTCCGCCAAGTTCAAAGAAATTGGCGCTTATGCCCAGCTCATTCACATCAAGAAGCTCCTCCCAAATATCAGCCATTACCTTTTCAATCTCATTTCTTGGGCTGATATCATCAGCAGGATAAGCGTGTTTTTCGGGTTCAGGCAGGGCTTTCTGATCGAGCTTTCCATTAACAGTCAGCGGGATGCTGTCAATCTGTATCAAACGGGCGGGCAGCATAAAGTCAGGCAGCATGGTTTTTAGAGAAGCACGGATGTCTGATGTACTCGCCGCCTGTCTATCTTTTGTCACCAAATAAGCATAAACAGCTGTTTGTCCTTGCTCATCTTTTCTTGTAATGACAGCCGCCTCTTTAATAATCGGATGCTGAAGAAGAGCCGCTTGGATTTCGCCTAACTCGATACGATGCCCTCTGACTTTAACCTGATCATCAATACGGCCTACATATTCCAGCTCGCCATTTGACAGGCGTTTCGCAAGGTCTCCTGTTCGGTATAATCTGTCCCCCGGGAGATACGGATTGGGTACAAAACGGTCAGCGGTCAACTCATCTCTGTTGAGATATCCCCGTGCTACGCCTTCACCGCCTATATAAAGCTCCCCTGGAACTCCGATCGGCTGCAGATTCATATGAGCATCCATCACATAAGCCTGCAGAGTTGAAAGAGGCCGTCCGATATTGCTTCTATTTGCGGCAATATCATCTGCGGACAATTTTTTGACTGTTACATGCACTGTTGTTTCTGTAATACCGTACATATTGATTAGTTCAGTATGAGGATATTTATCATTCCAGCTTTGAAGCATGCCGGGCTGTAAAGCTTCGCCGCCAAAAATGACGTATCGGATGTTTAATCGATCCGAATGGTTTTGATCTTCATGCATCAGGCCGTAAAAAGCTGTCGGGGTCTGATTGAGTACAGTGACGCGTTCTTTCTTTAACAATAATCGGAATGCCTGAGGGTCACGGGCTGTTTCCTTAGAGACCACAACTAGTGTACTTCCGTTCAATAACGCACCAAACATTTCCCATACAGAGAAATCAAAGCAATATGAATGAAAGAACGTCCAGACGTCTTCATGGCCAAATTCAAAAGGCAGATTTTGATGCTTTAAGAGACTGATCACATTGCGGTGCTCGACCATTACCCCTTTTGGGCGGCCCGTCGTTCCGGATGTATAAATGATATAGGCTAAATGATGAGCAGACGATACTTGCGGCAGCGGTGATTGGTCGTATGTCTCCGCGTTTTCGACGGTCAAGATCTCTCCTTCAAAATCATCATCAGCTCTCCAATCCGCTTCATTTACTGTCATCAGCAGTTTCGTTCCGCTATCGCTGAGAATATAGCGTTTCCGTTCCGATGGGTATTCAGGATCAATGGGAACGTAACAGCCGCCTGCTTTCCACACACCAAGTATGGCTGCTACCATGCTGAACGAACGAGGCATCATGATGCCTACTGATGTGTCCGGTTTAACACCTCTGCTGCGCAATGTGTGTGCGATTCCATTGGACCACTCGTCAAGCTCCTGATATGTGAGTGTTTTGTCTCCGATGACAAGTGCAGAGGCTTTTGGTGTTCGTGCAGCTTGCTGCTCAAACAATTGACTGATTGTTTGTTCTTCGTATTGATTTGCTTTCCTGATGTTAAACTCATTGAGCAGCTGGTTTCGCTCTTCTTGGGTCAGGATGTCGATACGGTTGAGTGTCACCTCTGGATTTTTTCCGATGATGCGAAGTACATTTGTCAAATGAGATGCCCAGCGTTCCATGGTGGTTTTCTCAAACAGTGCGGTTGAATATTCAAAAAGAAAATGTATGTTCCCGTCACCCTCAGATGCTTGTAGTGTCAAATCGAATTTAGAAACGAGATGAGAAACGTCTGCCGGCTTCATTTGCAAATCATGCAGATGCAATGGCTCGTAATCATTATTTTGGACAACTAACATGGCATCAAATAGCGGGTTTCTGCTCATATCCCGCGTCACTCTAAGCTTATCGACAAGCTCTTCGAACGGATAATCCTGATGTTCATACGCTTCCAATGCTGTGTCACGCACTTCCTGCAAATACTGTCCAAACGGCTTCCCGCCCTCCGGGCGTGTCCGAAGCGCCAGTGTATTCACGAACATA